>NZ_JBLVPZ010000001.1:0-1162889 GCF_048286555.1 Flavobacterium cryophilum
AGACAATGGGGCTACAATCACACCAATTTGACGGGCCTCGAAAAAGTAAATGGGGAGCATAGTTTAATTATGCTTGTCTACAACATCAAACGCACGATAAATATTCTTGGTGTACCCAATTTAATTGCCAAAATCAAGAACTGGAACACACCCTACAAAGCAAAAGCTTGTATTGTCTTTATTACGAACTATTTTAGACTTTGTAAAGACATTATTAAAAATGAGCTACAATTTGCTGCCTAAAAAAGAGCTTGTAGTAGAACGATTGTAGTGATGTTTATGAGGATGATTTTAAGCCAAAATAGCGACTAAATGAGGTTTTTTCACAGCCTGACGTCCCGCTACTACAGCGGGTTTGGGACTAAATTAAGCCCTATTTTCGGATTAGCCAAATCTTCCAAATACAAACCAATCTTTCCATAAGCCAAATACCCAAATTGCTTCTAGCGTGTGTTGAACTAAACCTTCGGTAGCACCATTGTTGATTTTGATTATCTTACGAAGATAACTAAAATAGGATATTATGACTACAAAAAAAAGCATCCTGATGCGTTAAGAGAAAACAAAATCCTCAACCAAGCCAAGCGCGAAGTTCCTGGATTTGAGGAATTACTTCAACGATTTGAGCGTACGGTTTCCATTTTAGGAAGAAGCCAAAGCACGTTCAATAACTATTCCCGCCATGTGGCGGCTATTTCGCTTTATTTTGGTAAAATCCCAACTGAATTAGATTCTGAACAAGTACAGGATTACTTGTTTTATCAACAAAAAAAGTCAAAAACACCGTTTCAAACGTACTTTAAACACTGTGTTTACGGACTTCGGTTTTTGCTAAAATCCGAGGGTTTACCGTATGAATTTTTACGGTTGCCCTCGATAAAACACGAGAAAAAACTCCCTGTTGTTTTGAGCAAGGAAGAAGTTTGGGCGATGCTCCATTGTGCCAAGTTGCTTAAACATAAAATCCTCATTGGCTTGCTTTACGGTTGTGGACTTCGCTGCATGGAAGCTAGAAGTGTGCGTTTACAGGATTTAGATTTTGACCGAAAACAACTCAAAGTGGTGCAGGGTAAAGGCAAAAAAGACCGTTACGTACCTCTTTCAGAACATTTAATTCGTGGGCTGAAAAAATACATCGAAGCCGAAAAACCCCAAGATTATGTTTTTAATGGACAGCCTTTGCCTAATGGAGCCGGTGGCGATTTTGACAATCGGTATTCGCAACGAGGCGTGCAATGGGCAGTGAAACAAGTCGCCAAAGCAGCGGGTATTATCAAAGAAGTTCATACCCATACGCTTCGGCACAGTTATGCCACGCATTTGCTCGAAGACGGTATAGATATTATGACTTTGAAAGACCTTTTGGGACACCAGAATGTTGAGACCACAATGGAATATCTACATATTGCCCAACTCGAGAGTCAGCGCGTTTTTAGTCCACTTGATACTCTTTTTGCCCAATGCAGCGGGCGGTAAGCAGCACAGGGCGAAGTCGAAGTGAAGTAGCGGATGTACTGCGAAAAATAGGTTCAAGAATCGAAAACTATGGATTAAATACGTGGCAACTCCGCACGCTTTACGCCATTAAAAAATGTAGAACAGCCGAGTTGGGTGGTCATATCGATGCTTGCGATAGTTGTGGTACTCTCACTATAAGCTACAACTCTTGCCGCAATCGGCATTGCCCGAAGTGTCAGGGTAACAAACGAGAAGATTGGATACAAGCTAGAAGCACGGAACTCTTGCCAGTGCCATACTTCCACGTCGTTTTTACCTTACCAGAAATAATCAATTCTTTGGCGATGCATCAGCCCAAGATGGTTTATGATACCTTATTTGAAGCGACATGGGAAACGCTTCAAAGTTTTGGTAAAGGCAAGCAAATGCAAATGGGCCTGCCTGCCGGCAAGGCAGGAATGATCGCCGTTTTGCACACTTGGGGACAACAATTGAGTTTGCATCCGCACCTGCATTGCATTGTTCCAGGCGGTGGTGTGAATAAAAACGGACAATGGCAAAACAGTAGAACAGACGGTAAATTTCTGTTTCCAGTCAAGGCGTTGTCTAAGGTTTTCAGGGCTAAATTTTGCGAAAAACTCAAGGCAAAATCGCCTACTCAATACGAACAAGTCCGGCAGGAATTATGGCAAAAACCATGGGTAGTATTTGCTAAGAAACCTTTTGGAAGTCCCAAATCAGTGGTGGAATATTTGGGAAGATACACCCATAAAATAGCCATCAGCAATAATAGAATTAAGAGTATTGACGAGCAAAACGTGACTTTTGATTACAAGGATTACCGAATGGGGGGCGTTAAAAAACAAATGACACTAACTCATCAGGAATTTATCAGGCGGTTTTCGTTGCATATTTTGCCCAAACGGTTTGTGAAAATCCGTCATTATGGTTTTTTGAGCAGCACTTGGAAGCGTCAAAAGCTGAAACTTTTGCAGGAAAAACTCAAGGTAAAAGTTTTAGATAAAGCAGAAAAAAAGCCCTTTTTACCCAAGTGTCCTTTTTGTAAAACAGGCAATTTACACCGCATAGCGGTTTTTGACCAGCGTGGTCCGCCTGCTTGGTTTCTCGGCCGTAGTCAAAACGCCATTCCCTATAAAAATTAATTTTACGGGTAAGGGAACTTGTGTTCAAAAGTGAAGGAAAACATGAAAAAAACCAAGTTGAAACAACTCCACAAAAAAAGAGGAACAAAATCCTCTTGAAAATATCTCTACAATCTTTACGATAACTCCATAGTGTTGGCGGCAGGTATTCGGTTCCGTTCAACACGGTTTTCATTGTTGGTGCTGCGCACGCAACGAAATCCTAACTGTTATATGCCGTTATTTTGGAAGCCAATGCAAATAACTATGGATTAACTCTTTTTTGCCTTCAGGTAAATCAATACTTAAAAAACTTTGTTTGTTATCATCGTCGGCTTGCTTAATGCAACTTTCTATAAGGTTTAAAAGAAGTGCTGGATTTAATAAAGTTATGGTTTTATTATTAATATTAGACAATTCGCCATTCCATTCTTCCTCTGAACTAATGAGAAGATCTGTTTGTTCATTGTCGTAGTGAAAAATATAATTTTTCCCCTTTTCTATACCATATTTATTTCGTGAAATGAAACTTGCATTGTGAGTGATTCCGTTTCTTAGGGCATACACTGTTTCTAAAATTTTATCATCATCATCGAAGTTTCCAAAATAATATAAAGCTTTTTTTATTCCGCTAGAATTTGGATTTGGAAATAAAGGTCTCCTAGAGCTAGAGTAGCAATTCCCTAGTTGGTCTAAAATTGTCGTCATTCCAATTAAAGGTAAAATATACTTTGAATTTTCAAAACTAATAGCATGTCTAACTTCTCTATTGAGTCTAGAAAGTGTTGATATTACTCTAAAGTCGATTGTAGTTGTTTCATGATAGGCATTTAAATGAATGTCGATGATTTCGTTATCGGTCAAATCTTGTAAGCGTTTGTCAAAATTTCTCATTAGTTTTTTTATAGTTGCTGTTGTTTATAATGGCATATAACTTGTATAAAAGCGACACAAACCTTCGTATTCATACCCAAAAATGGGTAGATTGATAAAAGTATGTTTCGCTTTGCGTTTTCCAAATATAATTAAATTTTCTTACAATTCTATAAAAAACCGCGCATCATTGGAATGCTTTGCGTGAGGGATGGCAGCGAAAATCCTTTATGTTTTTTCTTTAAAAACATAAAGATTGCAGCGAACAGCCCGACCCAAAGTTGCGAGGAGGAACGACGAAGCAATCTGAAGGGTCACGCCCAAAAAATACGTATTCAATAAATGAGTCCATAAAAAAACCCGCAACTCTAGACTTTTGTCAAAAGGAGCGGATTTATCAAACTACAAATCTAAAAACTACTAACTAAACTCTTTATCCGGATTGTATCCTAAATACGGCATGGATTGTTCCTTGAAAACAACACCATATTCTTCTAATTCTTTTAAAATAGGCACATACACTTCTTTACGAATTGGTAATTGAACTCCAGGAGTTGTAATCTTAGCATTCAAGATTAATAAGGTCGCCATTGCAACGGGTAAACCCACTGTTTTCGCCATCGCCGTGTACGTTTGATCATCGCCAATACAAACCATTTTGGAATCTATTTGTTCTTTTTTGCCATTTAATTCGTATCCAAATTTGTGATACATGACAATCATATCTTTATCATCTTGTTGAAGCGTCCAACTATCAGTTAATATTTTCTCTATAATTTGTGCCGGAGTAGCATTCCTCAATCCTACTTTTTTGTCGCGACTAAACAAATCCAATTCCAAAAGTTTGTCCCACATGATATCATCTTGATCAATCTTCAGAATCAAACGAGTTTTGATTTCCACTGAATCCGTTGGATGATAAGGCAAGAACGAGTTCACAAATTCTCTGTAACTCATGTTTTCTGAATCTTCCATGACGTAACTATCGTCCGTCATTCCTAACTGTACAAACATATTCCATGCTTTAGAAAAACCAACTCTACGAATCGTTCCTCTGTACAAAGTCAGCACATTATCTAATCCATACACACTTCGATATTTCAGGGAATCCCGGTTCGAGTAGGCTTCAAATCGACCATACCCCTCTACATCCAGAAACTCCGTTCTGCGGAATAAATTACCATACGGAATGTATTTATACGTTCCTTCCTGAATAAATTTAGCCGCACCACCCTGCCCTGCAAGAACTACATTGCGCGGGGCCCAGGTAAATTTATAATTCCAAAGATTAGTATCCGATTCCGGCGCAACCAGCCCACCACAAAATGACTCAAAAAGAAGGATTTTACCCCCTTTGTCTTTTATTTCATCAATCACTTTCATCGCACTCATGTGGTCAATCCCCGGATCGAGCCCAATTTCATTCATGAAAATCAGATTATTCTCTTTGGCTGCAGCATCTAATTCCTGCATGGCATCACTTACGTAAGAAGCGGTAACCAAATGTTTTTTGTAAATTATGCAGTCCCTAGCTACCTCAATATGCAAATGAGCCGGCAACATAGAAATAACAATATTGGCTTTTTGTATCGCCGCTTTCCTTTGATTTTCATCAAAAATATCTAAAGCAATCGCCGTTGCATTGGGATGATTATTTGTCTTTTTTTGGGCTAATGCCAATGACAAATCACCAATAATAAGATGCAGGTTCTCTTTTTCTGATTTACATAATAAATAATGTATCAAAGATGAAGCTGATCTTCCCGCCCCGATTATTAAAATTGTTTTCATTTTTTATAATTATAACACAAACATACAAAATTGTTGTATTTATAACAAATAGCTTTGCGAAAAAAATAGCTAAGTTGTGAAATTTGATTCGGGATTAAACCAAGGTTAAAAAAGTAACGCAGCAAACATTATTAAATAACAGACAGATGCGATACTTTTGTAAAAAAATAACAATATCATGGACAAAAAAATTTTATCAACAGGAGCAATTTTCGGAATTATTGCTATAATTCTTGGCGCTTTTGGCGCCCATGCCCTAAAAAAAGTGCTGTCCATCGAGCAATTATCTACTTTTGAAACAGGTGTACGCTACCAAATGTATCATGCGTTATTTTTATTGTTTTTAGGACTTATGACACAAGTACCTCAAAGCACAAAAAAAACAATCTTTTTATTGGTTCTTATTGGTGTAATTTTGTTCTCTGGGTCCATTTATTTGTTAGCGACAAACGACCTTACTTCTTTTAATTTTAAAATTATTGGATTCGTAACTCCTATTGGCGGTCTCTTATTAATACTGGCATGGTGCGGTTTATTGCTGAACATTATGAACAAAAAATCACAAAAATAAAAGAATCAAAGGCTATCTAAAATATAATTTCTACTTTTGCAGTCTATAAAAAGAAACTACACAACAATATATTTATGGACAATAACACGCTTTTCTCGCAATCGATTTCGTTAAAAGAATTAGGAATTGAAAATGCAAAAATTCATTACCAGTTATCCCCTGAAGAATTACACGAAATAACGTTAAAATTAGCCCAGGGAATTGAAAGTTCAACTGGTGCATTAGCTGTAAATACAGGTGAATATACGGGCCGTTCTCCGCAAGACCGATATATAGTTAAAGACAGCATCAGTGAAAACCAAGTTTGGTGGGGAAAAGTAAATATCCCTTTTGAACCAACTGCTTTTGAAGCGCTTTACAACAAAGTAACGTCCTATTTATCTAATAGAGAAATTTATGTAAGAGATTCATACGTATGCGCGGATCCAAATTACAGATTAAATGTTAGAGTAGTCACAGAAACTCCTTGGGCAAACTTATTTTGCTACAATATGTTTTTAAGACCTGAAACGGAAGAATTAGCAAACTTCGACCCCGAATGGACTTTACTTTGCGTGCCTAGCTTTATGGCCGATCCAACTTTAGACGGAACACGTCAAAGCAATTTTGCAATTCTTGATTTTACACGAAAAGTAGTTTTAATAGGCGGAACTGGATATACAGGCGAAATTAAAAAGGGAATTTTCTCTGCTTTGAATTTCATTTTGCCAGTTTTCAAGAATACGTTACCAATGCACTGTAGTGCCAATGTTGGAAAAGCAGGTGATACCGCGATATTTTTTGGACTATCGGGAACCGGAAAAACAACTTTATCAGCTGATCCAAACAGAAAATTAATTGGTGATGATGAACATGGTTGGACTAATGAAAACACGGTTTTCAACTTTGAAGGTGGTTGTTATGCAAAAGTCATAAACCTTTCTGAAGAAAACGAACCAGATATTTTTAGAGCTATAAAAAAAGGAGCAATCCTAGAAAATGTAGTATTTAAAAAAGATACTGATGAAGTTGATTTTGAGGATATTTCCATAACTCAAAACACGAGAGTAAGTTATCCTATTTATCATATTGATAATATTCAGCCAGGATCTATCGGCGACAATCCAAAAAATATATTTTTCTTAACTGCCGATTCATTCGGAATATTACCTCCAATTTCTAAACTGACTCCTGGGCAGGCAGCATACCATTTTATATCCGGGTATACTGCAAAAGTTGCCGGTACAGAAGCAGGTATTACAGAACCTCAGCCTAATTTTTCTGCTTGTTTCGGTGCGCCTTTTATGCCATTACACCCAACAAAATATGCGGAAATGTTGAGTAAAAAAATGAAAGATGCGAATGTAAAAGTTTGGCTGATCAATACTGGTTGGACAGGTGGTCCATACGGAATAGGAAGCCGAATGAAGTTAAAATACACGCGCGCCATGATCACCGCCGCATTAGACGGGGAATTGGATGATGTATCCTACGACAATCACGAAGTATTTGGAATTGCAAAACCGCAAACGTGTCCCAATGTTCCTAATGAAATTTTAAATCCAAGAAACACTTGGAAAGATCCGGAACAATACGATAAAAAAGCAGTAGAATTAGCCCAAAAATTCAAAGCTAACTTTGCCAAATTTGAAGAATTTGCCAATGCCGAAATTATGGCAGGAGCACCATTGACTTAAGTTAATATTAATTCAAAACTAATAGAGCCGCTCGTAAAGAGCGGCTCTATTTTTATATATAAAAATGGCTAATTAAAAACATATCAGTCCTATATACCAATGTTTCTTTTTTGGCGTTAAATTTGTAATCATAACACGAGTCCGACAGGCGAACTGGTGAATCAATCAATCAAAAAATCATAAATCATGTTAAAGCAATTTTTTATCCTCTGTTCCGGCGCAGACAAAAACCTTCTTGAAGGCTGTTCCGAAGGCGAACAAACCAAATATGTAGGTATTGGCGCCACCGTTTTCTTTACTGCAGTAATGGCTTTTCTTGCCAGCTCGTATGCGCTGTTTACCGTTTTCGACAGCATTTATCCGGCAATCGCATTTGGTATCGTTTGGAGTTTGCTTATTTTCAACCTCGATCGTTTTATTGTTTCCACTATTCGAAAAAGAGACCGGTTTGCAAGCGAATTTCTGCAGGCAACTCCCCGAATTATTTTAGCAGTAATCATTGCGATAGTGATCTCAAAACCATTAGAAATTAAAATCTTTGAAAAAGAAATTAATACCGTTTTACTGAAAGAGAAAAATGCCATGGCTTTGAATAACAAAAAAGAAGTGTCGAATTATTTCAAATCCGATCTGGATAAAAACAAAACGGAAAGGGATAATTTAAAATTAGAAATTACCAATAAAGAAAAAGAAGTCAATACACTGTACGAAACTTATATCACAGAGGCAGAAGGAACTGCTGGAACCAAAAAATTAGGCAAAGGCCCTGTTTTTAAAGAGAAAATCGCCAAACATGATTTGGCAAAAAAAGAACTCGACACCTTACAGAAAACCAACTTGTCTAAAATTGCTGAAATGGACAAAAAGTCCCAAACTCTTCAAGCTGATTTAGACAAGAAAGTTACCGAAACCCAACCTATCATTGATGGATTCGATGGATTAATGGCCCGAATCAACGCTTTGGATAAATTGCCTTGGTTGCCTTCATTTTTTATCATGTTGTTATTTCTAGCTATAGAAACCTCCCCTATTATTGCAAAACTTTTATCACCAAAAGGCGAATACGACTATAAATTAGAAGATTTAGAAACCGCATTGAAAGCAACAATCGAACAAGACAAGTACCAGCGCAGTTTACTAGTAAAAACAAGCGCTACAATGCACGACAAAGTATACGGAGATATCGCTGAGGATAAAAAATTATATGATTTACAACGAAAAAACGCTACCGATTTATTAGAATTACAATCCCATAATTTTGTAAAAAAACAGCAAAGAACGCTTTAAGTCAAAGGTCAAAAGTCCTAAAGTCGAAAGCGAGTAAATATCTTTTGACTTTGGGACTTTCGAATTTAAGATTACATATGACTTAAAATTTCTTTTTTGAAAGCATCATATTCCCCTTGTAAAATTAACCCGTTGTCAAGCAATTTTTTGAAGTTCTGTAGTTTTTCAAAAAGTTCATCTTGCGACAAATCATTTAAAGATTTATCTTTTGATGTGACTGCAACTTCCTCGAATTCCTGATGTTCAGCAGTGAAATTCGGTTGTGAAAACGGCATTATTTCAGCGAAATTAGTCACTTCTTCTGTTTCCATTTCTTCAACAGCTTCAATTTCCTCTTCTATCGATATCGCAGGAACTTCATCAATAACTGTTGCGTTTAATATGGCGCCAACTTTCAAGATATCCAATTGTTCTTTGGCATAAGTGAAAATTTTTCGTGCTTGGATTTTAGGAATATAATCAATCGAAACTTCCATATTTGTTCGGGTCGTAAAAGAAAATTCTGAACCCAAAATATTTTCTTTGACAAATGTACCTTCAATTTCATCCCAAGTATAATCAATAAAATTCATTGAAAGTCCCAAATTTTTGGGTTGACAAATGATAATTCTTTTATTTGTCATCACAATACTATCGGGCAAAACGGTAATCGCTGGTTTTTTTTGAACAGCAATGTATCCGATTTCTTCATTCTTCATCAATAAATCACTCAATTTTGACGCGATTTTCTCAATAGCTTTTGGGTCTTGTTCTTCGTTTAAAAATTTCTTAAATTGTTCTTTCATCTGATATGCTGAATTTATTTCAAAGGGTATATTAATTTTAATCCACAATTATTCGCAAAAGTAATGCCTAATTATCTAATTCTTGAATTTCAAGCTGCAATTTCTTTGTTAAACTTTTGAAAACCAATTCATAGGAATGATCAATTAACTCTTTGACAAGCGCATCCGAAACTGACTCATTTACAGCAATTGTATTCCAATGGATTTTACTCATGTGAAAACCCGCCTGAATAGCATCGTATTCAGCACGCAATTCCTGAGCACGCTCCGGATCACATTTTAAATTAACTGATGGCTGCCCTTTCTCCCATTGGCTTAAAGAAGATAAGGCAAACATTTTTCCACCCACTTTAAATACCAACGTATCTTCATCAAAAGGAAAATGTTCCGTCATTCCTTTCTTGGAACCACAATATTCGTAATACGTTTCTAGGTTCATTGTTTATTTTTTTCCTATTTGGCCCAAATGAGTATACTTAAACCCCGTTTCATATTTCAAGCCATAACCAAACATCCGATCCATTGAAGAGTGGGAAAATAAAATTACTCCTGAAAGTTGAATTAATGAATTTGAATAATAAATCCCAATAAAATACAATGCAATGGCAATTGCTCGATGATGAAACAAATTGTAACAGAAAGCTCCTGATTTAGTTCCAAAAACATACCCAATCATGGATAAATCCGGAACTAAAATTAAAACCAGAAACCACCACCAAGCATAATCCAATCGATCGAAAAGATAAATTCCTAGCACAAATAACCATAACTCTTCTAGCTTTAATGTGTTTTTCATAGTATTTTATACAAAACCGGCTTACTCGGACTCGCATCATTTTCAAAAGATGAGATTTGTAAATTCAGCAAATAAGTACCGTCTTTCACCTCATCTGGAACAAAAATCATCTCGGTAATCGTACAATTTAATCTAGCATCTGCATTCAGATTGTTGACATCGGTTACATTCCAAAAGGCTTTGTGCGCCAATAATTTTCCATCATCTTTTTCTTTATCGACACTTGGCAAATCAATTAATAAATGCTGAATTCCGATTTCGCGAATAAAACGCGCAGCCTCTTCATTTAGATAAGGCGGATTCGTATTCGAATATTTTAAAGATTTTTTTATTTTAAAATTAGGTAGAGTTCTAATAATTAGGGCTTCTTTTGGAACACCTAACTTTAATGTCACATCGAGCGCAGTCGAGATGCTATCCAGTGTAATCACCAAATCTTCTCCTTGTAGTTCTGGCACAACCGAAATCAATTCGGCCAAAAATAAAAATTGTTTCAACGATTGATTTATACTGTAAAATTCTCGTGTAATATGCCCCAGACACTCGGTGTGCGTTCCATGTCCGTGTGGATTGAAGAAAATATTATTGAAATTGGTAGACGATTTTCCTTCCGAAACTTTGCCAATCCATTCCCCAAAAACAACAGGTTCAATGACTGGTTTCTCGATATACCAAGCAATTGGATTCTCGTCTGTATTCGTTAACGGAATCGAAATATCAATGGGTTTTGATAAATCGACTTCAATGGTTTGGTTGTTATTTTGAATTGTTGCTAACATTTATGCTGAATTTATTTCAGCATCTCATCTGGAGATACTTTATAAGTTCAAATATAAATCTTTTAATTCAGGATTTGAAAGTTTTGCAATATTCCATTTCCAATCTTTATGCCAATTTTTAAGTTGTTTTTCTCTTTTAAAAGCATCACTTAAATCATCAAACTCCTCAAAATAGATTAAAATTGTAGCATTATATTTTTTTGTAAAAACTGCGCCTGTACCACTTCTATGACAATCAATTCTATTTTTAAGATTTTTGGTAGCTCCAACATACAAAATAGTGGCATTTTTATTAGTCAAAATATATGTAAATCCTTTTTCCATACAAGAATCAATTAAAAATTAACAGATCCTGAAACTAGTTCAGGATAAATAAGTCTGATGCAATTCCATCTGTCAAAAACTTTCCTTTTTTGGTGGGCTTCAAAATATTGTTTTCGATAAAAACCAAATCATCCTCGAGGAATTTCTGAGTCTGTTTATTCAAATATTCCAAATATTCACTTCCAAATTCTGTTTCGACTCTTTCCAAAGAGACGCCCCAAATCGTTCGTAAACCCGTCATAACATATTCGTTATATCGGTCAGTAATCGAAAGAATTTCTATTTCGTTGGGTAATATATCTTCTTGAATGGATTTCAAATAAAGAGAATTATTCGACACATTCCAACTTCTGGAAACGCCATTATAACTGTGCGCAGAAGGACCAATTCCAATGTATTTTTTTCCCAACCAATACGCCGAATTATTCTTGGAGAAATAATTTGCCTTCCCAAAATTTGATATTTCATAATGTATAAAATCATTGGCTTCGAGCGTTTGTACCAAAATAGCAAAATGTTCTTGGGCGACTTCATCTTTCGGAGCGGCAATTTTTCCGGTTTGAATCAGTTTATTCAAAGCGGTTTTTGGTTCTACCGTCAAAGCATAACTCGAGATATGCGGAATCGCAAAAGACAATGCTGTTTCAATGTTTTGTTTCCATTTCTCATTGCTCATTCCCGGAATTCCATAAATCAAATCAAGGGAAATATTGTCAAAATACTGCATCGCTACTTCGAGGCATTTTTTGGCTTCCGCCGAATTATGGGCGCGGTTCATCAGTTTTAAATCTTCTTCAAAAAAAGATTGAATCCCGATGCTTAATCGGTTGATTTTACTTTCAACCAATTCAATTATTCGTTCCCTTGACAAATCATCAGGATTGGCTTCGAGTGTGATTTCAGGACTTTCCGAAACAGAATAGTTTGCATACACTTCAGCAATCAGAAAATTAATTTCTTCAGAAGTCAATACGCTTGGCGTTCCTCCGCCGAAATAAATGGTCTCTACTATTTGATTTTTAAACTCGCTTTTGCGCATTTGAATTTCTTTGGCAATAGCCAAAACCATCTGTTCTTTCTTTTGCATCGAAGTCGAAAAATGAAAGTCGCAGTAATGACACGCCTGCTTGCAAAAAGGGATATGGATATAGATTCCGCTCATTTAGTAATGTTCAGTCGCAGTCGCAGTTTCCAGTTGTTGAGACTGAAAACTGCGACTGAAAACTATTTTTTTATTCGTTCTTCGTTTTGTTTCACAAAAGCACCCCAACCGGTATAACTTTTCTCTCCAACCACTTTTCCAGAATTGAAAAAATGACAAACCGCAGCTGCTAATCCGTCCGTGCTATCGAGGTTTTTCGGTAGTTCTTTCAAGCCAAGCAGTTGTTGAAGCATTTTAGCTACTTGTTCTTTGCTGGCGTTTCCGTTGCCGGTAATCGCCATTTTTATTTTCTTGGGTTCGTATTCAGTAATGGGAATATCTCTCGAAAGTCCTGCTGCCATGGCCACACCTTGCGCGCGTCCTAACTTGAGCATCGATTGCACATTTTTACCAAAAAAAGGCGCTTCAATTGCAATTTCGTCTGGATTATGAGTATCGATTAACTCAATGGTACGCTCAAAAATGATTTTCAGCTTTTGATAATGGTTGTCGTATTTGGACAATTGCAATTCGTTCAGCTGCAAAAATTCCATTTTTTTATTGACAATTTTTATCAATCCAAAACCCATAATGGTCGTTCCTGGGTCAATTCCTAATATGATGCGTTCGTTTGCCAATGATTTAGTTTAAAGTTTAAAGTCTAAAAGTTTAAAGTTTTGTTACTTTGCACCAATGATTTCAATTCCACACAAAATTAAGCAATTCCTAGTACTTCTAATCAAACTTTTGATTGTGGGCGGTGCGTTTTATTTTATTTACAATCAATTGGCTAACAACGACAAACTGAATTGGCAAAAATTCATTGTTTTATTCCAGAAAAACCAGTCCATTGGCGGAATCGCCTTTATTCTATTGTTGAGCGTTTTAAATCGGTTTTTTGAAATCTTGAAATGGCAAAACTTAGTCAAATTTATCCATAAAATATCGTTGGGCGAAGCAACCAAACAAGTTCTTGGAGCATTAACCGCGGGACTTTTTACGCCAAATGGAATTGGAGAATATGCCGGAAAAGCATTGTTTTTTGACAAATCACACACAAAAAAAGTGATTTTCTTGAACCTGATTTGCAACGGAATCCAAATGATAGTGACCGTTATTTTTGGGATTTTCGGCTTATTGTATTTTAACTCGCAATACAATGTGATTACCGCAAAAACGGTAGCACTACTTTTTGGATTTCTAATACTTCTTTTCATTGTTTTATTTTCGGTCAAAAAAATTACTGTCAAAGGTTATTCTATAGAAAAACTGATTCAAAAAATTAATGAAATCCCAAAATCAATTCATCAAAAAAACATCTTTTTAGGCATTTGCCGATATCTGGTTTTTTCGCACCAATACTACTTTTTGTTTTTGGCTTTTGATGTTGATTTACCGTATTTAACATTGCTTGCAACAATCACAAGCGTGTACTTTCTGGCTTCCTCCTTACCCACTTTTCAGTTTTTAGACTTTGCTGTAAAAGGAAGTGTTGCGGTTTATTTCTTTGGAATTCTTGGTGTAAACGAATGGATTGTGATTTTTATCTCGACTTTAATGTGGTTTTTGAACGTAGTTTTACCCGTGATAATTGGCACTTATTATGTATTGAATTTTAAAATCCTCTCCCCAACCCTCTCTAAAGGAGAGAGAGACGAAACTTTATAAAACAACGATGATTACAATTATTTTACACATCATAATCCTCTCTTATTGCTTTGCGATAATTGCACTGATTTATGGTTTCACCAAAGTAACTGCAGTTGAACTTGCCGGCTTAACGCCAAAAACAAAATTCTCGATTATCGTACCTTTTCGGAATGAAGCTGAAAATCTACCTGTTTTATTAGAAAGTTTGTCGAAGCTGAATTATCCGATGGAATTGTTTGAAGTGATTTTGGTCGACGATGAATCTGAGGAAATGTTTTTAGTTCCAAGTGTAAAGTTTAAAACTTCAATTATAAAGAACATTCGGGTTACGAATTCGCCCAAGAAAGATGCTATTGTAACTGCGATGCAAATTGTAAATACGGATTGGATTATCACCACCGATGCCGATTGTGTGGTCAATGAAAACTGGCTATTGACCTTGGACAATTACATTCAGCTTCATGATGTTGCGATGATTGCCGGAGCGGTAACATATGATTGTGACAATTCATTTTTGCATCATTTCCAGCAATTGGATCTAGCGAGTTTACAAGGCGCAACTATTGGGAGTTTTGGCATTGACAAAGGATTCATGTGCAATGGCGCCAATTTTGCGTATACCAAATCATTTTTTAAAAAGCTGCATGGTTTCGAAGGAAATGATGGCATTGCCAGCGGTGATGATGTTTTCTTGTTACAAAAAGCGATTGCCCATTTTCCTAAAAAAGTATGTTATCTAAAATCTCACAGCAATATTGTCATCACAAAACCATTGAACGATTGGAAATCGTTATTCTACCAACGAGTTCGATGGGCTTCAAAAACAAGTTCGTATCAAAGCTCTTTCGGCAAAGGATTAGCAATCCTGGTTTTTATGGGGAATTTGTGTTTGGTTTTAGGTGTTGGGTGTTGGGTGTTTAGCGTTATTCCGTTTCAAAATATAGTTTTGCTGTTCCTTTTAAAATTTCTTGTTGATACCGTTTTGATTTACAAAGCCAATCAATTTTTAACCAAGACCAAAATACAATATTTGATTTTGAGTAGTTTGTTCTATCCTTTTTTTAGTGTGAGCGTGGCTTTGTATTCTTTGTTTGGAAAATACGAATGGAAAGGCAGAAAATTCTAATTTGCACTAAAACCCTAGCCCAGATGGAAACGGCATCCTTTTTCTTTTTTTCTTTAAAAAGAAAAAGATACAGTGAACAGCTGGAAGCAGCTCCAAAAAAAATCTACTCCACTTTAAGAACAACCGGAAGAATAAATTGCGTTTTTACTGGAATTCCTCGCTTGATAGCTGGATTAATTTTGGGGAAATCAACCAAACGGACTCTAAGAATACTGTCAATTTTAATTTTGTCGTACGCAACAGAATCTTTTGGAAACTGCGGTTCAAATTGCAGGGTTGCATTTGGAAAAACAGTGACCTTTACTTCAATTGTATCTAATTCAGGATATTGGATTGAAAGGGTGTCAACGCTCAACTTCTCTTGAATAAGCTGCGTTAAAACTTCAAAAAAACACTGTTGCCGTTGCTTTTTATCTTCTATTTTTTCACAATTAGCTACCGATGGATATTCATCTACTTCTTTCCAATTGATCGCTTTCAGTTCCCTTTGCAATAATTCCTTTTCCGAAGGAATTTGTTTGTCCAAGTACTGACAGGAATTTAAAAATATAAATACTAAAAAGAGGTAATATTGCTTCAAGGTTTTGTTTTTGAATTGAACTAATAATCTATAAAAATACAATTATTTTTTTTGCGATGCTTTCGAAAGCAAATAATTTTCGTAGTTGTCAGCAAACCTTTTCCTTTTGTTTTCAGCTGCCATTTCTTTTTGATCTGGATATAAACCTGCCACTCAATTTGAAAAAACAGCACTTTAAATCGTATACTAAGACCATTCCTACTTTGCGAACACCAACTTCAGATTTAATTTTTTGTCGAAAAATTAAAAGAAAAGCGTTTCAAACTCTTTAACATAAAAATTCAATACTTTTACTGTATTCTCGCATTACATAGCCTCTTAACGCATTATTGCTATTTACATTTTTTTCAAGGCTTTTATAGTCCCGGAAGAAAAAGTAAAAAAAGAACATCCTTGAAAATGAAACAATTCATTTGATCGCTTTCATAAGGTAATTACGTTTTGCTTTTCTGTTTTCAAAATTACTAAAAATAAATATATGGACATACTGCTTTTGACTCTTGGTTTCTTGTGTGTGATTTTAGGTCTTTTTGGTAGCTTTTTACCTGTTTTACCTGGACCTGGCATCAGTTGGGTTGGATTAGTATTCCTTTATTTCACAAATGCTGTTCCGGCAAATTATTGGGTTTTAGGAATTGCTTTATTGATCACCGTAATTATATCGGTTTTAGATTACGTGATACCAGCTAAAGGAACCAAGAGATTTGGCGGGAGTTCCTATGGTATTTGGGGAACAAACATCGGACTTATTGTTGGAATTCTTGCTCCTGTCCCTTTTGGGTTTATTATAGGTCCGTTTGTTGGCGCACTCATTGGAGAACTTATTTATGATTTTAAAGACCATAATCGGGCTTTAAAAGCTGCGACAGGCTCTTTTATAGGCTTTTTAGCTTCCAGCTTTATGAAATTTGTAGTTTGCGTAATGTATTTGGGATTGTTTATTTGGATTGTATGGCAGCATAAATCCGATTTATTCTAACGAATTGTGCGTTTTAGATATATACGACAACAAAAAAGCCTTTCAGTAGCGAAAGGCTTTCCGCTATTTAGCGGTCTGGACGGGACTCGAACCCGCGACCCCATGCGTGACAGGCATGTATTCTAACCAACTGAACTACCAAACCTGCTTTATTTTTAAATCAAAAAAGCTATCCACCAAAGTGGAAAGCTTTTCATTGGTCTAACTACTA
Organism: Flavobacterium cryophilum; assembly: GCF_048286555.1. Lineage (NCBI taxonomy): Bacteria > Pseudomonadati > Bacteroidota > Flavobacteriia > Flavobacteriales > Flavobacteriaceae > Flavobacterium > Flavobacterium cryophilum. The sequence goes on from NZ_JBLVPZ010000001.1 coordinate 17,170, forward strand.
AACCCGGTCAGCTTACAAGGCCGACCAAACAACACAACTAACTTTAGATACTTTACAGGGGCAAAAAAGCCTTTCTGTTACGAAAGGCTTTCCCCAATATTGCGGTCTGGACGGGACTCGAACCCGCGACCCCATGCGTGACAGGCATGTATTCTAACCAACTGAACTACCAAACCTCTGCGTTATTGCGGTGGCAAAGATACAATAGATTTCCGTTTACACAAGCGTTTTTAAAAAAAATATTTGACAAAGTTTAACTGGATTATCCAAAGTTTTGTTTTTCAACTAGGTATGTCATTAAAATTTTTTCAAAACTTTCCCCAACGCTTACCGGAATGTACTTTATTCGGTTTTGCGAGCAGGTTAAGGCAAGCTTTTTAAAGTAACTCTCGATCTGTTTTTCGTATTCTTCTTTGACATTATCGGCAAAAACAGCTACTTCTTCGCCCGTTTCCACATCAATAAACTTCTTTGGAGCATTGTCAAAGTCAAAATTCAGCTCCGTTTTGGTATCGACAACATGAAATAAAACTACTTTATGCTTATTATGTTTTAAATGTTGTAAGGCATTAAACAGCTCTTCTTCATTGCCGGACTGAAACATATCCGTAAATAAGATAATCATCGAACGACGGTGAATTTTCTCCGCTATTTGATGTAAAAATGTAATTGTATCGGTGCTTTTTGTAGCTATAGGTTTTTCTAAGAGCCCTTCGAGTGTGTTTAAGATCATTCTGTGATGGCGATCACTGCCTTTTTCAGGGGCATAATACTCGTATCTATCCGAAAACACGCTGATTCCCACAGCATCGCGTTGCTTCTTCAAGAGATTCATTAAAACGGCCGAAGCCAAAACTGAAAACCCAATCTTATTCTCAAAAAAATTCTGGCTGTCTTTTAATTTAGGATAATGCATCGACGACGAATTATCGATGATAAGATGACAGCGCAAATTAGTTTCTTCCTCAAATCGTTTGGTGTACAAACGATCCGTTTTGGCAAACAACTTCCAATCGATGTGTTTTGTGCTTTCTCCAACATTGTACACTTTATGCTCAGCAAATTCTGCTGAAAATCCATGAAACGGACTTTTATGCATTCCTGAAATAAAACCTTCCACAACTTGATTGGCCAGCAACTCCAGATGCTGAAAACTAGAAATTTTCTCTATTTGCGATTCGATCTTCATATCTCAAATGTAGTAAAAGATGGAATGATTTAAAAATTAAAAGATTACATAAATAAAACTAAATCGAGAAGCTGAAATAAATTCAGCTTAAACAAAAAAAAAGGCTTGACTTTCGCCAAACCTTTTATTTGAATCTTTTCAGATTCTATATAAATCATAATCTACCGATTACAACAATGCGTCTAAACTATCGGCGTAAGTTTGTTTTGGAGCAACTCCTACTTGCTTCCCTACTACTTCACCGTTATGAAAAACTAATACCGTAGGGATATTTCTTACTCCATATTTGGCTGCAAATTCTTGATTTGCATCAACATCAACCTTCCCTACAACCACTCTTCCTTCATATTCATTACTTAACTCATCAATGATTGGCCCTACCATTCTACAGGGTCCACACCATGCTGCCCAAAAATCCACCATTACCGGTTTGTCTGATTTCAAAACCAATTCTTCAAAATTCGCGTCTGTTATTGCTACTGCCATAATATTTTATTTAAAGTTTATCGTTTGAAATATTTAAAGTTTCAAACTTGATTACAAATTTAGAAATTAAAAACCAATCAAACGCCATTCATAAATTAGTTTTGATTATAAGTGTATTGTCAATTGTTATTTTTAATAAATGTTAGGAGCTTTTTCCTGCTATTCGTTTCAATCTTTTATAACCCAGTCAGGGTTCGAAACCCTGACCGGGTTGTAAAAGAATTTTCTCTTCAATCAGGGCTAGGGCATTGTGCTTTAATTCAACTTAAAGTTAATCTGCATTTTTTCCAGCTCCACCAGCAATTCATTGGAAATTTTAATTTTCAATTTTCTGCTCGGCATCGTTAGCTTGGTAACTACCTTTATTTCTTCAATTTCTTCTACTTTTGCAACAGAATTCATCTCCGGAATTTCGAGAGCTTCAATTTCAGAATCGGCAACCTCTTCATCGAAAGCAACCTCTTCATTTTCTATCGCAACAGGAGCAACCGCAACCAGTCGTTTCGTTTTTTCTAACTCCATGATTTCAAAAGACACTGTATTATCCCCTTTATTTTCCTGAAAAAGATGACTTAATTTGTGGATAAAATCCGTTTCTAAATCCTTTATATTTAAGAGTACAATCAATTTTCTAGCAAAGGTTTCTAACACATCTTGTAATTGCTTTACTTCTACAAATTGCAGTCTTGGCTCTCCTTTTTTTCCGGTATCGCGGTCTGTCCAACCTTCTTTTACCAGTACTTTCATGAAGGTAAAATTATTTTGAATAAAGAAATGACGGAATTTTAAATACTCTTCCCCAAAAATTCGAAACTCATAACTTTCGTCATATCCCTCCAAAGTGAATATACCCCAGCCTTTTCCGTTCTTGGCCACACGATGTTGCACATTATTAATAATTCCCCCAAATGTGAGGTTTTTACTGACATGCAATTCCATATTCTTCAATGCCTCTAACTTGGCATTGCAAAAATGTTTCATTTCAAATTTGTAATCATCCAGCGGATGTCCTGAAATATAAATTCCCACAACTTCTTTCTCTTTCGCGAGTTTTTCCATCGTACTCCAATCCTCGCAAGGCGGTACAACAGGCTCCGCGATTTGCACATCACTGGTATCACCAAACAAACTTACTTGCGATGAATTCTCGTTTTCCTGATACTTCGAACCATATCGGATTGCTTTTTCATAAAAGGTAATACCATCACCATCATCATGAAAATATTGTGCCCGCGTGGTTCCTAAAAACGAATCAAATCCTCCTGCCAAAACTAGATTCTCCAACGCTTTTTTATTCGCCGCACGTAAATCAATACGTTTGGTCAAATCAAAAATAGACTTGTATCTTCCGTCCTTTCTGTTCTCCACAATTGTTGCCACAGCTCCAGAACCAACGCCTTTTACGGCTCCCATTCCAAAACGCACCGCATAATCATCATTTACCGTAAATTTATAAAATGATTCATTTACATCAGGCCCTAAAACTTGTAACCCCATTCGCTTACATTCCTCCATAAAGAAAGAAACCTGCTTGATATCACTCATATTGTTAGACAAAACTGCGGCCATATATTCGGCGGGATAATTGGCTTTTAAAAATGCCGTTTGGTAGGCAATCCAAGCATAGCAAGTGGAATGTGACTTATTAAAGGCATATTCCGCAAAAGCTTCCCAGTCTTTCCATATTTTTTCTAATTTATCTTCGGCATGACCTTTGGCGGCAGCCTGAGAGATAAATTTAGGTTTCATTTTATCCAGAACATCCTTTTGTTTTTTCCCCATCGCTTTACGCAAAACGTCGGCATCCCCTTTGGAGAAATCCGCTAGTTTTTGAGACAAAAGCATTACCTGCTCTTGGTATACGGTAATTCCGTAGGTATCTTTTAGTAATTCTTCGCAGGCATCCAAGTCATAAATAATTTCCTCTTCGCCATTTTTTCGCTTGACGAAACTCGGAATATAGGCAATCGGTCCCGGTCGATACAATGCATTCATTGCAATTAAATCGGGAAAAACCGTAGGCTTTAATTCCTTCATGTATTTTTGCATTCCTGGACTCTCATATTGGAAAATCCCTACGGTTTCTCCACGTTGAAAAAGCTCGTAGGTCTTTAAATCATCAATCGGAAATTCATCTGGATTCAGGTCAATTCCAGTTCTGTATTTTACTAATTTGACCGTGTCTTTTATCAAAGTCAGGGTTTTCAAACCCAAGAAATCCATCTTTAATAAACCGGCACTTTCCACCACCGAGTTATCAAATTGAGTCACGTACAAATCTGAATCTTTGGCGGTAGCCACCGGAACAAAATTTGTAATATCACTTGGCGTAATAATTACACCACAAGCGTGAATCCCTGTATTTCTTAAGTTTCCTTCTAAAACTTTGGCTTGCTGAATGGTTTCTCCACCCAGATCATCTTCATTAGCAAGGCCTATTAATTCTTTTATTTTATCGTATTCCTCCGGACGAACCGCTTTTTTAATTACATCTTCTTTTTCATTTAAAAAACGAGCCAAATTCCACTTCGACGGCATCATTCCAGGAATCAATTTCGCAATTCTGTCGGCTTCAAACAAAGGCAAATCCAATACACGAGCGGTATCACGAATCGCTGATTTCGTTGCCATTTTTCCGTAAGTGATAATTTGCGCCACTTGTTTCGAACCGTATTTGCGGATCACATAATCCATTACGCTGCTTCGTCCTTCGTCATCAAAATCGATATCAATATCAGGAAGTGATACACGATCCGGATTCAGGAAACGCTCAAAAAGCAGGTTGTACATCAATGGGTCGATATTGGTGATTTTCAAACAATAGGCCACCACCGATCCTGCCGCAGAACCCCTTCCCGGCCCTACCGAAACGCCCATACTTCTCGCCTCAGCAATTAAATCCTGTACAATCAGGAAATATCCCGGATAACCAGAATTGGAAATGGTCAACAATTCAAAGTCGAGTCGTTCCTGAATTTCTTCGGTGATTACAGGATATCTGCGATTGGCACCTTCAAAAGTCAAATGTCTTAAATAGGCATTTTCTCCTCGCACTCCGCCGTCAACTGCATCTTCGGGATTATTAAATTCAACGGGGATTTCAAATTTTGGCAATAAAACTTCCCGCGCCAAATCGAAAATTTCAATTTTATCCACAATCTCCGAAATATTCGAAATCGCTTCCGGAAGATTGTTGAAGAGTTGTTTCATTTCGTCTCCCGACTTGAAATAGTATTCCTGATTGGGCAATCCGTATCGATACCCGCGACCACGACCAATAGGCGTGGTTTGCTTTTCGCCGTCCCGCACACAAAGCAAAATATCATGCGCATTCGAATTTTCTTTGTCTATATAAAAGGTATTATTTGTCGCTACAATCTTGACATCGTGTTTTCTTGCCAATGAAATTAAAGACGCATTCACCCGATTTTCATCTTCCTGATTGTGACGCATCACCTCAATGTAAAAATCTTCCTTAAATTCATTTTTCCACCAAAGCAAAGCCTCTTCAGCTTGGTTTTCACCAATATTTAAAATCTTATTTGGAATTTCGCCGTAAAGATTTCCAGACAAAACAATAATATCTTCTTTGAATTCCTGAATGACTTTTCTGTCGATTCTAGGCACATAATAAAACCCTTCCGTATAAGCGATGGAAGACATTTTAGCCAAATTGTGATAGCCTTTTTTGGTCTTCGCCAAAAGTACTATCTGGTATCCATTGTCTTTAACTTTTTTATTTTTATGGTCCTCACACACAAAAAATTCGCAACCTACAATTGGTTTCATCGGAACTTCGGTAGGTTCTTCACCCTTTTCAATTGCCACTTTATTCTTGGCTTCAGCCCCTTTATTATGGTATAAAATATCACGAACAAAATGGAAAGCACCCATTAAATTGGCATGATCTGTCATGGCCACCGCAGGCATTTTTTGTTGTGAAGCTGCTTTTACCAGTGCTGCAATACTAATCGTAGACTGCAATACTGAAAATTGGGTATGATTGTGTAAGTGAACGAAAGGCGTATCGACAAGTACTTTTTTATTCTCCGAAAGTTCTGCTCTGGAAACAGCTGGCGCTTGTTTTTCGCCAAATTGCTGCCGAATTTTATCGGAAGCTTCCTTAAGATTAATATGTTTTAAGCCAATGAGTTTAATCTCACTTGGATTTTTATTTTGAAAGTCTTTAAAATAACCTATTTCAACATCGAGTTCTTCTTTTGTGAAAATATCACGCCGAATTAACTCTAAGAAACAACGCGTTGTTGCCTCCACATCGGCGGTGGCGTTGTGCGCTTCCCCAAAAGGTTTATTAAAAAGATAACTATGTAATTCTGTTAAGGTTGGCAACTTGAATTTTCCTCCACGTCCTCCTGGTAATTTTAATAAAGAAGCAGTAATTTCAGTACACGTATCTAGAATAGGCATCGAACTCATTTGGCTTTCGATCCCCATTCTATAAAATTCGCAACCCATAATATTGATATCAAAACCTAAATTCTGACCTACAATAAACTTGGCTTTACCTAGCGCCACGTTAAATTTTCCTAAAACTTCGACCAAAGAAATTCCTTCGGCTTCCGCCAATTCAGTAGAAATACCGTGAATTCGCTCTGCGTCATACGGGATATTAAACCCTTCAGGCTTGACCAAATAGTCTTGATGCTCGATGAGTTTTCCCATATCGTCGTGCAACTGCCAGGCGATTTGAATACACCGCGGCCAGTTTTCCGTATCTGAAATGGGAGCGCCCCAGCGCTTAGGTAATCCTGTGGTTTCGGTATCAAATATTAAGTACATAAATCCCCTTCCCAGCCCTCCCTGAAGAGAAGGGCATCTAAATCCATAGATTTAAATTGTGTCTTTAACTGGTTTTAAACACTTTAAAATTAATAAAAGCGACAAAAAATCAATTTCAAAATTAGTCTTTTTTTGGTCAAAGAATGCAGTATTTTATCAACACCTATCAATAATTTTTATTCTTTACTTTTTGCATAAACCATTATAGAAATTGCCAAATAAGGAATATCTTTTAGGATAAAAAAATCAGTTACAGGAAAACCCTCTACCATTTTAAAAACACCAGGAGTGGTAACTAAAAAACTTAAAGTGGTGACAAAAATAATAGCCGAAGCCAAACCAGCATACATTCCGATTTTTTTATTAAAAAAAGAAAGTATTAGTCCAATTGCAGTTACAACTTCAAAAATCCCGATTACATTAGAAACTGTTTGTACAGACATTACGTTGTACATCCAACGCATTGCAAAATGATTTTCGACCAAACCTTTTATGGCTTCAGCTTCGACAGCCGTAAACTTAAATAGTCCCACCCAAATTAAAATGATTATTGTACCCGAGACTCCAATTTTGTATGCGATTTGATTTAAATTCATGATATATCTTTAATTATTTATACTATTCAAAATTAGTGATCTTGATTTAAAGTAATTGTCATTTACTTGTCATAAAAGAATATTTTTTTAAAAATAAACACCGCATATTTTCTTTAAATCTAGTTAAAAAAACAAAAAAATACATGTTTTGGATGTCGTAGTATTTCATCAAAAAAATATACTGCAATACGGGTACAAAACAAGCCCATTATTAAGAAAAACAGGTTAAAAAAGACCTGCCGCCAAAGTCAAATATTGAATTTATAATTAAAATAATGTCGGTTTTAATTCTATTTAATCAATTATTCATAAAATAAACAGCCTTTAAACAGCGTATATTAACTATTCGATAAAAATAAAAATCGTATAAAATTAATTTCGAGTTGATCTGAATAAAAAACAGCACTATTAAAAAAGCAGTGTAAAAGATAAAAAACTGCAAAGAAATACCGTAATACGATTTTGGGTATCGTATATAATGAAAAATTAAAAAATAAAAATTTCATTCTTTTTTTAGTTTAGCTTTCATTGTTATCATTTTAGTCAACTTGGCTACAAAAAAAACACATTAAAACATATTAAAATGAGTACTACATTATTTGACAAAGTATGGGATTCGCACGTGGTGCGTAAAATTGAAGATGGGCCAGACGTGTTTTTTATTGACCGTCATTTCATCCATGAAGTTACTAGTCCTGTAGCTTTTTTAGGCTTAAAAGAAAGAGGGATTTCAGTATTATACCCCGAGCGAACTTTTGCAACTGCCGATCACAATACCCCAACTATAAATCAACATTTACCAGTGCAAGATCCATTATCTGCCAATCAACTTAAAGCATTAGAAGACAATGCAGCAGAATATGGTATTTCTCACTGGGGATTAGGTCATCAAAAAAATGGAATTGTACACGTGGTAGGTCCTGAAAACGGAATTACACTGCCAGGCGCCACCATTGTATGCGGAGATTCTCATACTTCTACCCATGGTGCTTTTGGTGCTATTGCTTTTGGTATCGGTACTTCGGAGGTAGAAATGGTGATGGCTACTCAATGTATCATGCAACCCAAACCAAAAAAAATGCGGATCAACGTGAATGGTGAATTGAGCAAGGGTGTAGGTCCAAAAGACGTGGCGCTTTATATTATTTCTCAATTAACCACTTCTGGAGGAACAGGATATTTTGCGGAATATGCTGGAAATGTTTTTGAAAACATGTCTATGGAAGGTCGTATGACCGTTTGTAACTTGAGTATCGAAATGGGTGCTCGTGGCGGAATGATTGCTCCAGACCAAAAAACATTTGATTTCCTAGAAGGAAGATTATATGCTCCAAAAGGTGACGCTTGGGATAAAGCAGTTGCGTATTGGAAAACATTAAAAACAGATGTTGATGCAGTTTTTGATACCGAATTAAATATCAATGCTTCAGATATTGAACCAATGATTACCTATGGCACAAATCCTGGAATGGGAATTGGCATCTCGGCAACTATTCCAAATGCTAACCAAGTTAAAGGTGGCACCGAAACATATAAAAAATCTTTAGCCTACATGGGTTTTGAAGAAAATGACGTAATGATTGGCAAACCAATTGATTTTGTTTTCCTAGGAAGTTGTACCAATGGTAGAATAGAAGATTTCAGAGCTTTTACAGAAATTGTTAAAGGCAGAAAAAAAGCCGACAATGTTACCGCATGGCTAGTTCCAGGTTCGCATGTAGTGGAAGCTCAGATTATCGAAGAAGGTCTTTTGGACATACTTACCGAATCTGGTTTCGTATTGCGTCAGCCCGGTTGTTCAGCTTGTTTGGCCATGAACGATGACAAAGTGCCTGCTGGGAAATATGCCGTAAGCACTTCAAATAGGAATTTTGAAGGTCGTCAAGGTCCGGGTTCAAGAACTTTATTGGCCAGTCCAATTATGGCAGCTGCAGCTGCAGTTACTGGAGTACTGACAGATCCTAGAGATTTGTTTTGAAAGATTTCAGAATGTAGATTAACGATTTTTGAATTTAGATTTCGCTAGTCAACAAATTACAGATTTCTTTTACAGCATTCATATTAGAATAAAAAATTTAGATTACACAAAATAACATTAACGTTTAAGATTACACTTCACTTACGGTAAATCAAAAATCGTTAATCAAAAATCAAAAATCAAATGGCATACGATAAATTTAACATCCTTACCAGTAGCGCAGTGCCGTTACCAATAGAAAATGTGGATACCGATCAAATTATTCCAGCGCGTTTCTTAAAAGCGACTGAACGCGTTGGTTTTGGCGATAACCTTTTCCGAGACTGGAGATACAACGGAGATGATACTCCAAAAGCAGATTTTGTACTAAATAACGCAACTTATGGTGGCAAAATATTAGTAGGCGGAAAAAACTTTGGTTCAGGTTCTTCACGAGAGCACGCAGCTTGGGCAGTTTACGATTACGGATTTCGTGCAGTTGTCTCCAGTTTCTTTGCAGATATCTTCAAAGGAAATTGCTTGAATATTGGTGTTTTGCCAGTGCAGGTGAGTCCAGAATTTGCAGAGACCATCTTCAATGCTATCGCAGCCGATCCAAAAACAGAACTGGAAATAAATCTTCCGGAACAAACCATTACGCTACAAGCAACGGGTCAAAAAGAATCTTTTGAAATCTCTGGATACAAAAAAGACAATATGGTTAATGGTTTTGATGATATTGACTATTTACAAAACATCAAAGAAGAAATTGTTGAATTTGCCAACAAGCTTCCTTACTAAAAAGAAGCAATATAATGCAGTTGTTTCTCAAACCAGATAACTGCTGTACCTCTTAACAAAACGCATCAACAAGATTTCAAATTACTGATGTCAAAACCAATTTTAGGATCAAATTTATAATGAAAAAAAGAAAAATTGAAATAATGGATACGACGCTCCGTGACGGTGAACAAACCTCCGGAGTATCATTTTCTGCTGCAGAAAAACTAACCATTGCGCAATTGTTGTTGGAAGAATTAAATATTGATAGAATTGAAATTGCTTCGGCACGTGTTAGCGAAGGAGAATTTCAGGGTGTTAAAGGCATTATGACTTGGGCGAATGAGAAGGAATACTCGAACCGAATAGAGGTTTTAACCTTTGTTGACGGGGGCCTTTCAATCGATTGGATGAAAAAAACCGGAGCTAAAGTTCAAAATTTATTGACTAAGGGATCTTTGAATCATTTAACACATCAGTTAAAAAAAACACCCGAACAACATTTTACCGAAATTGCGCAGACGATTGCATGGGCGCAGGAAAACAATATTGAGACTAATGTTTATTTGGAAGATTGGAGTAACGGAATGCGCAATTCTCCTGAATATGTGTATCAATATTTAGATTTTTTGACCAAGCAACCTATAAAAAGAGTATTACTACCGGACACTTTGGGCGTTTTAATACCTTCTGAAACTTTTGAATTTATTTCGAAAATTGTAACGAGCTACCCTGATACCCATTTTGATTTTCATGCGCATAATGATTATGATTTGAGCATTGCCAATGTCATGGAAGCAGTAAAAGCCGGAATTCAAGGACTTCACGTTACAGTAAACGGAATGGGAGAACGAGCTGGGAATGCGCCATTAGAAAGTACCGTTGCGGTTATTAATGACTTTTTTCCACAAATAGAAATCGGTGTAAAAGAATTTTCATTATATTCTGTGAGTAAATTAGTAGAGACTTTTACCGGTTATAGAATTCCCGCTAACAAACCTATCGTTGGCGACAATGTGTTTACGCAAACTGCAGGTATTCATGCTGACGGGGATAATAAAAACAACTTATATTTTAATGATTTACTTCCCGAACGTTTTGGGAGAACACGAAAATATGCATTAGGGAAAACATCTGGAAAAGCTAATATTGAAAAAAACCTTCAGGAATTAGGTTTAAAATTAAATCCGGACGACTTAAAATTAGTCACCCAACGCATCATTGAATTGGGCGACAAAAAAGAAACAGTTACCAAAGAAGATTTGCCATACATTATCTCTGATGTTTTGGATAGCCAAACCTATCAAGAAAAAGTTGTTGTCGAATCCTATATATTATCTCATGCAAAAGGCATGCGTCCATCAACTACTTTATCTTTAAAAATAGATGGTGAAATCTTTGAAGAGCACGCGCAAGGTGATGGTCAATTTGATGCTTTCATGAACGCATTGGCAAAAATATACAAAAGCAAAAATTTGGAATTGCCTAAATTGATCGATTATGCCGTACGAATCCCACCAGGAGGTAGTTCTGATGCATTATGTGAAACCATAATTACCTGGACGAATAATGAAAAAGAATTTAAAACCAGAGGATTAGATTCAGACCAAACGGTTGCGGCCATAATAGCGACCCAAAAAATGTTGAATGTAATCCCCTCCCCAGCCCTTCCTGAAGGGGAGGGAGCCAAGCCGAAATTGGACCTTGAAAATTTGGAATAAAATTAAAGAGATTTAACAGATACAATAAACTCAATCCTATTCCACCTAGTTTCCCCCTCCTTGGGAGGGGGCTGGGGGGAGGAAAACACTATTAATATGAAATTTAACATTGCCCTTTTAGCCGGAGACGGAATTGGACCCGAAGTAATCAATGAAGCTGTAAAAGTTTCAGATGCAATTGCAAAAAAATTTAACCATGAAATCACGTGGACACCTGCCCTTACTGGAGCCTGTGCCATTGATGCCGTTGGAGTACCTTATCCTGACGAAACACATGAAATTTGCATGAATGCCGATGCGGTTTTGTTTGGAGCAATTGGACATCCAAAATACGATAATGATCCAAAAGCTACCGTAAGACCTGAGCAAGGGTTGTTATTAATGCGCAAAAAACTAGGCCTGTTTGCCAATGTACGTCCAACGTTTACTTTTCCTTCATTGATTGACAATTCTCCTTTGAAAAGAGAACGCATCGAAGGAACTGATTTGGTTTTCTTAAGAGAACTTACTGGAGGAATCTATTTTGGGGAAAAAGGACGAAAAGACGATGGCGAAACTGCATTTGATACTTGTACTTACACCCGAGCAGAAGTATATCGTTTGGCTAAAAAAGGTTTTGAATTGGCGATGACCCGCACTAAAAAACTATGCTGTGTTGACAAAGCAAACGTACTAGAAACCTCTCGCTTATGGAGAGAAACTGTACAAACTATGGAAAAGGATTACCCTGAAGTAACGGTGAGCTATGAATTTGTTGACGCTGTTGCCATGCGGCTGGTACAATGGCCTAACTCGTATGACGTACTGATTACCGAAAACTTGTTCGGAGATATATTAACGGACGAAGCTTCAGTGATATCAGGTTCTATGGGATTAATGCCATCAGCATCTGTGGGAGAACACACTTCTTTGTACGAGCCTATTCACGGATCTTATCCACAGGCGACAGGTTTAAATATCGCTAATCCATTAGCAACGGTATTATCGGCAGCGATGATGTTTGAAGATGCTTTTGGATTAAAAGAAGAAGCAGCAGCGATTAGAGCAGTAGTTAATAAATCGTTAGAGCAAGGAATTGTAACCGAAGATTTAGCGGGCAAAAATGCTAAAGCATATAAAACAAGCGAAGTTGGTGACTGGTTAATTGCTAATCTTTAAATTATTGCAAAAAAAAACCATGCTTCAGCTCTCTTTTCTTTAAAGAGGCCAGTAGTAAGCGAACAAAAAAGGTGTCAATTTTCATTGACACCTTTTTTTATAGCTAGAAAAAAATATTAATATCCTCCTCTGTTTCCACCACCACGGTTGTCTCCACCACGGCTGTTTCCACCACCATAACCACCGCGTGAATCTCCACCACGACTGTTATTGTTAAAACTTCTTCTTTCACCTTCTGGTTTAGGCTCAGATTTGTTTACTACGATTGCACGTCCTTGAACAGTAGCTCCGTTCAATTCGTCAATTGCTTTTTGAGCTTCGTCATCATTTGGCATCTCAACAAAACCAAATCCTTTACTTCTTCCAGTAAATTTATCAGTAATAATTTTTACTGAATCAACTGCTCCGTACGCCTCGAAAGACTCTCTTAAATCTGCTTCCTCAATACTGAATGGAAGGCTTCCAACAAAAATATTCATATGTACTTATTTAAATAATAGAACAAATATACTATTATATTTTTCTAATCTACTATACATTAGCTTATTTATGATTTTATTTTTAAAAATATAAGAAAATGTGCATCGTAAAGGTGTTTTAATAAATCAACTTGCTATATTACTGAACAACAGAACGAATTATAGGAATTTTATAAAAAACACCATTTTGAAAATTGACCACTGAATTGGTTAAAGAACTACTATTAGTGTTTTTAGCATTAAACTTAAAAGTACCACTTATGGTGTTATTAACTGTATCGTATTCTGTAATCACAATTTGCCCTTCACCTACTCCAAGACCTGTAGAAAAAGTAATTAAACCATTTGTAGCATCAGTGATTGTATAGATCGCTTTTTTAGATTCACTCGTTCCTAAAAAATATGTTTGCGTTTTAGTAGAAGTAGTTTTCAAGGACAAAGTCTCATTTGCTGTAAAGGATTCTATAAGCAAAGAGCCATCAGCACTTACTGTCGCTTTAGATTGCACCCCTCTCCAAAACACATTATCTTTCGTGCCCTGAAGTGAAGGATTATTAAAACTAATGTTTTCTTCACAAGCGATTAAAGAAAAAAGCACAACAATAAATAAAAAATATTTTTTCATAAAATGCATCTTTTAGAGTAACAAAAGTATGACATTAGACCTTAAAAAAATATAATTGCACTAAAAATAAACACTCCATTGTACCAAAAATAGTACTGTTGGTTAAAACAGCGCCCGAATTAGTATTTATCGATAAAAGATGTATCTTTGCACCCTTAATTAATCGAGGTCGAGTACCTCAAAATTTAATCACAAGATTATGTCAGTAAAAATTAGATTACAAAGACACGGTAAAAAAGGAAAACCTTTTTACTGGGTTGTAGCAGCAGATGCTCGCTCAAAAAGAGATGGTAAATACTTAGAGAAAATCGGTACTTACAATCCTAACACAAACCCAGCTACTATCGACTTAAACCTTGATAGCGCAGTAAAATGGTTGCACAATGGTGCTCAACCAACGGATACTGCAAAAGCAATTCTTTCTTACAAAGGAGCTTTATTGAAACATCACCTTGATGGTGGTATTCGTAAAGGAGCTTTAACTCAAGAACAAGCTGATGCAAAATTAGCGGATTGGTTAGAAGCTAAAACTGGAAAAGTTGATGCTAAAAAAGAAGGTTTAACAAAAGCGCAAGCTGATGCTAAAGCTAAAGCTTTCAAAGCAGAACAAGATGTGAATGCTAAACGTTTAGCTGCAGCTGCTCAAGCAGAAGCTGACGCTATCGCTGCTGCAACTCCAGCTGTTGAAGAAGAAGTTACTGAAGTTGAAGCTGAAGAAGCTCCAGCTGCAGAAGAAAATAACGAAACAACTGAAGCATAATTTTAGAAGGCGAAGATGCGTAAAGAAGATTGTTTCTATTTAGGTAAAATCGCTAAAAAATTTAGTTTCAAAGGGGAAGTTCTTGCCTATTTAGATACGGACGAACCGGAGTTATACGAAAACCTGGAATCAGTGTTTGTTGAATGCAACAAACACTTGGTTCCATTTTTTATTGAAAGCAGTTCGTTACACAAAAATGATTTCCTTCGAATTCGTTTTGAAGACATGAACACCGAGGAAGATGCCGATGCCATTATAGGAAACGCCATTTATCTTCCCTTAAATATGTTGCCTAAACTTACTGGCAATAAATTCTACTTCCACGAAGTAATTGGTTTTGAAGTTGAAGACAAACGCTTAGGTATTGTCGGAAAGATCGAATCCATTAATGACACCACCGCCCAACCTCTTTTTGAAGTTTTAAACGGTGATGTTGAAATCCTCATTCCTATGATTGACCATTTCCTTGTAAAAATTGACAGGGAAAACAAAAAAGTTATCATGGATCTACCAGAAGGACTTATTGAAATGTACCTTTAAAAAAGTTTATTTGTTTATTCGGTTATTTGAAAATCTGACTCGAGCGATAGCGAACAGGCGAAGCAAATCAAAAATCGTTAATCCTCAATCTGAAATCAAAATTCTTCATGTTTAGTTTCAAACAATTCTCAATCCAACAAGATCGTTGTGCCATGAAAATTGGAACCGACGGTGTTTTACTTGGCGCCTGGGCACCAATTGAAAACAATCCCTTTAGCATCTTAGATATTGGAGCCGGAACAGGCGTAATCGCTTTGATGTTAGCGCAAAGAAGCAACGCCGAACAAATTGATGCTTTGGAAATTGATGAAGAAGCCTATGAGCAATCAGTAGATAATTTTGAAAACTCCCCTTGGAGTGATCGCTTATTTTGTTTTCATGCCGGCTTGGACGAATTTGTCGAAGAACCTGAAGATGTATATGATTTAATTGTTTCCAATCCTCCTTTTTACACCGAAGATTACAAATCAGAAAACCAACAACGCGATTTAGCCCGTTTTGCTGACGCCATGCCTTTTGAAGATTTAATTGAAGCGGCCGACTTGTTACTTTCTGAAAACGGAATTTTCGCAGTAATCATTCCTTTTAAAGAAGAAGAAAACTTCTTGGCTATAGCCAAAGAATTCGAATTATACCCATTAAAAATTACAAGAGTAAAAGGTACTCCAACCACCGAGATCAAACGTAGTTTATTGGCTTTTAGCCGAAACGAAAGTGTGAATTTTCCAATTGATGAATTAATTATCGAAACTTCAAGACATCAATATACTGCAGAATACATCGCCTTGACTAAGGATTTTTATTTGAAGATGTAATTCCGGATTTTATCCAAATACATAAACAGACTTATTTAAAATAAATTTCGATCAGCATTTAACAATTTTATTGTAAATTAGTTTTCATTGATTTTTTTTCAGCAAACTCCTTCTTTGAAAATCTTCTTAATTGATTGAAAACACATTGTTTTCTATCAAAATAAAAAAATATAACATTTGTTAATCCTTTTGTTATATTTCTTTATGTAAATTTGTCACATACAAAATTAACAAACCATGAAACCAGACTTATTTCAAGCTCCAGATTATTATAACTTAGACGATTTACTTACAGAAGAACACAAACTAGTACGTGATTCTGCCCGTGCATGGGTAAAACGTGAAGTCTCTCCTATTATAGAAGAATATGCTCAAAAAGCGGAATTTCCTAAACAAATTATAAAAGGCTTGGGTGAAATTGGCGGATTTGGTCCTTACATTCCAGTAGAATATGGTGGCGCAGGTTTAGACCAAATATCATATGGCTTAATTATGCAGGAAATAGAACGTGGAGATTCTGGCGTTCGTTCTACCTCATCTGTACAATCCTCTTTAGTGATGTATCCCATCTGGAAATACGGAAATGAAGAGCAACGCATGAAATACTTACCTAAATTAGCTACGGGAGAATACATGGGATGTTTTGGATTAACGGAACCTAATTACGGTTCTGATCCAGGCAGTATGATTACAAATTTTAAAGATATGGGAGATCATTATCTATTAAATGGTGCCAAAATGTGGATTTCAAACGCTCCCTTTGCTGATATTGCCATTGTTTGGGCAAAAAGTGAAGAAGGAAGAATTCACGGTCTAATTGTCGAAAGAGGAATGGAAGGGTTTAGCACTCCGGAAACGCATAACAAATGGTCTCTTCGTGCCTCTTCAACTGGAGAATTAATTTTTGATAATGTCAAAGTTCCAAAAGAAAATTTATTACCCAATAAATCGGGATTAGGAGCGCCGCTGGGCTGTCTCGATTCGGCACGGTACGGAATTGCCTGGGGCGCTATTGGTGCCGCCATGGACTGTTATGATACCGCATTGCGTTACGCTAAAGAAAGAATCCAGTTTGACAAACCTATTGCAGGAACACAATTGCAACAAAAGAAATTAGCCGAAATGATAACTGAAATCACCAAAGCACAATTGTTGACCTGGAGATTAGGTGTTTTGAGAAATGAAGGGCGAGCCACTACAGCTCAAATCTCAATGGCCAAAAGAAATAATGTAGATATGGCCATTCACATCGCTCGTGAAGCTAGACAAATACTTGGCGGAATGGGAATTACAGGCGAATATTCGATCATGCGTCACATGATGAATTTAGAATCGGTAATTACATATGAAGGAACACATGACATTCATTTACTAATAACAGGAATGGACATTACCGGAATTCCGGCCTTTAAATAGTAATTAACAACTATTTAAAGTATTTATAAAAATGATACAAAAAGCTTCTTGGAAACAAGAAGCTTTTTTATATTTACATAAAATTACCACCTATGAATATTGAAACAATCAACAATAGCATTCAGCCCCAAAAAGAATTATTGGTACACCATCCTTTATATAAAAAAGTAAAAACAATTGAGGACTTACAGTGCTTTCTTGAAAATCACGTATATGCAGTTTGGGATTTTATGTCTTTATTAAAAGCATTACAGTCCAAATTAACGTGTACGACCACTCCTTGGTTCGCCACAGAAAATCCGGAAACCAGATATTTGATTAACGAAATAGTCCTTGCTGAAGAATCCGATTTGACAATTGATGGTCGACGCCAAAGCCATTATGAAATGTACATTGAAGCGATGGAAGCTTGTGGCGCAAATACCGCTGGAATTGCACATTTTTTATCCGAAGTAAATTCGCTTAAAAACATATTTGTTGCTATCAAAAAAAGCAATTTACATCCCAACATTAAAGCTTTTTTAGATTTTACTTTCAGAGTTATTGACGAAGGAAAATCGCATGAAATTGCCGCTGCATTCACTTTTGGTAGAGAAGATCTAATTCCAAGTATGTTTACCGAGATTCTGAAAAACTTCCAAGAAAATTTACCACAAACTGATTTAAGCAAACTCATATATTATTTCGAAAGACATATCGAATTAGATGCTGACGATCATGGCCCAATGGCAATGAAAATGATAACAGAACTTTGTGGATCTGATGCTCAAAAATGGTCTGATGTAGAAGCAATTTCAATTTTAGCCTTGGAGAAAAGAATCGGATTATGGGATGCCATCGAAGAAACAATTATGATGAATGTTGAACTAGCATAAAACCAACTCCTACCGATAAACGTAACTATTATTTAGAAATGAATTACATCAAATTCCAAAATAATGAAAAAACAATTCCAACTACTAGTTGCGTTCCTTTCACTCCTTTTCATTGGGAGTTGCAGCACCGAAAACCCAGTTACTGAAAAAGCTCCCACACCCATAATTACAATGCCGCAAACACAAGGCAAATCCTTTAATTACTTAGCACTTGGCGACAGCTACACTATTGGGCAGAGCGTATGTGAAACCTGTAGATTCCCTGCACAATTAGTAAAGAACCTGGGAAATCTAAATCCGAACAACACTTATTCCTTGAAAATTATTGCACAAACCGGATGGACTACTTCCAACTTAATTACGGCAATAAACACCCAGAATCCAACTTTTAATTATGATTTGGTCACACTGCTTATCGGCGTAAACAATCAATATCAAAACAAACCTTTTTCATTATACGAAAAAGAATTTCCTGAATTACTGAATAAAGCTGTTGCTCTTGCAAAAGGGGATAAAACGAATGTAATTGTAATTTCAATACCTGATTATGCCTTTACTCCTTTTGGTCAAGCATCTGGTAACCAAAGTACAATTTCGACAGAAATAGATTTGTATAATGCTTTTGCAAAAAAATACTGCGATGACAATACAATAGTGTTTATAAACATAACGGATATTACCCGACAAGGTTTAACGAACAAGAATCTTGTAGCTCAAGATGGACTTCATCCTTCGGAAGCAGCGTATTCATTATTTGTAGAGCGAATTTTACCAAAAGCGACAACTGCTTTACATAATTAAAAACAATTCCTCAAAGAAGTATCTATCCAAAAAACAGCTTTCTTCGCTATTTTTTTTATCTTTATTTTTTAAAATATATCAATGTCTTCCCAAGAACGATTAACGACAGCGTACAAAGAGGCCAAAAGAATTCCTTTTGACGATCAATCAAAATTCATCCTTTTTAGTGATTGTCACAGAAGTGACAACAGTTTTGCTGATGATTTTGCAAGCAATCGAAATGTCTATTTTCATGCTATGACCCAATATTACAATGATGGCTTTACCTATTGTGAGCTGGGAGACGGCGATGAGTTATGGGAAAATATATTCTTTAAAACCATTTTTGAAGCACACAAGAACGTGTATCTTTTGCTAAAGAAATTTCACGATTCCAATAGGTACTATAAAATTTGGGGCAATCATGAAATGACTTTTCGAGATAAAGACCATGTAGCAAAAACACTTACTACGTATACAAACACACAAAATGATAGAATTGAACCCTTGTTCACTGGCATACAATGCCACGAAGCCATCGTTTTAGTTCACCAGAAAACCCATCAGGAATTGTTTTTGACTCATGGTCATCAAGCCGATTTCATGAATTATGTGGGTTGGAAAATCAATCGGTTTATGGTACGCGTTTTATGGAAACCTTTACAAATCTGGGGAATATCAGATCCTACGAGTCCTGCTAAGAATTATATAGAACGGATAAAAATCGAATTGCGCATCAAAAAATGGATCGAGAACAACAATCGAAAAATTACTATTGTGGGCCATACGCATCGTCCTAGTTTTTCTTACCCAAGTCAGAACACAACTCCTTACTTCAATGACGGAAGCTGTGTACACCCTAGAAGTATCACCGGAATAGAAATTGTAAACGGAACGATAACACTTATAAAATGGTTTATAGACACGAAGGAGAATGGCGTTCTTCAAGTTGTACGAGAGGTACTTGAAGGCCCTACTAATCTAAAAGATTACAAATAAAAAAAGCGTTTGCTAGGCAAACGCTTTCTTATTAATTTTCCGGAGCCAACTCCAGTTCTAATCCTTCGAGGCTTTCCGTGATTGGGATTTGACAGCCCAAACGACTATTTGATTTTACGTAAAATGCTTCTGAAAGCATCGCTTCTTCATCATCGCCCATTTCTGGCAAAGGCACGTTATTAAGAACATAACATTGACACGACGCACACATGGCCATTCCGCCACAAGTTCCTTCTACAGGAAGCTCATAGGCTTTGCATAATTCCATGATGTTCATAGCCATATCTGTTGGAGCCTGTAATTCATGTATTACTCCTTCTCTATCTTTTATCTTTATTAGTACATCCATTTTTTAAGTTTTGGAATTGGTTGGATAATCAGTTGTATACTATTGGAATACGGATTGTATGCTAGGGATAAAAGCCAGCTACCAAAGTAGCGCAAATAGCCCAGCGCTCTTAAGAAAAGGCAGTTACCCACATTAATATCGAGTAGCCTTTTATCTTAAAAGCGTCACGTCCAAAAAATTTATAGAATATTTACGACAGTTTCTATTTGTGGTGCAAACTTTTTAATGGTGGTTTCCACACCAGCTCTTAATGTCATTTGGTTGACACTACAACTGGTACACGCTCCCTCGAGACGTACTTTTACGTGTTTGTCATCCTCGATAGAGATCAATGTGATATCACCGCCGTCAGAATTTAAAAAAGGTCTGATTTCTTCGAGTGCTTTTTGAACTTCTACTACTAATTCTTCTGTTGTCATAATTAGATTGTTGGATTTTTGGCCTGTTAGATTTTTAGATTTTCCTAACAAACCAAATTTCAATTTATTTTTTTACTGCTGAACAACCGGCCATAGTTGTGATTTTAACAGCCTCAGTCGCAGGTAAACTTTCGTTTCTACTTACTACTTCCCGTACCACATTTCTAGTGATTTCTTCGAAAACAGTTTCGATAATAGAACCTGTTTGCATCGCTGCCGGACGACCGTAATCTCCTGCTTCACGAATAGATTGAACGATTGGCACTTCGCCAAGGAATGGAACTTCTAGATCTTCTGCAAGATTTCTAGCGCCTTCTTTTCCAAAGATGTAATATTTATTTTCTGGTAATTCTTCTGGTGTGAAATACGCCATGTTTTCAATAATTCCTAAGACAGGAACATTTATAGCCTCTGACATAAACATTGAAACTCCTTTTTTAGCATCGGCCAGAGCTACTGCCTGTGGAGTACTCACTATTACAACACCCGTTATGGGCAATGATTGCACGATGGAAAGATGAATATCTCCTGTCCCTGGTGGCAAATCGACTAACAAAAAATCCAATTCTCCCCAGTCTGCATCAAAAATCATTTGGTTCAATGCCTTAGAAGCCATAGGTCCTCTCCAGATTACCGCTTGACTTGGCGCAGTAAAAAATCCTATCGAAAGAATTTTTACTTCGTAGCTTTCAACCGGTTTCATTTTTGATTTTCCATTGACCGTTACAGAGATTGGTTTTTCATTTTCCACATCAAACATAATTGGCATAGACGGTCCGTAAATATCGGCGTCTAAAATTCCAACTGAAAAACCCATTTTTGCTAATGATACCGCCAGATTTGCGGTTACCGTAGATTTCCCTACTCCTCCTTTACCAGAGGCAACACCTATAATGTTTTTTATTCCTGGTATTGATTTCCCTTTGATTTCTGGTTTGTCCGGAACCTCAACTTTACTATTGATTTTGATTTTAGCATCTGGAGATACTAATTCAAGAATTGTTTTTCTGATATCGTCTTCTGCACGTTTTTTAATGTGCATTGCTGGTGTGTGCAATACTAAATCTACTACAACCTCATCGCCAAAAGTAATTACATTTGCTATTGCACCACTTTCAACCATATTTTTTCCTTCTCCAGCTATAGTAATCGTTTCTAAAGCTTTAAGAATGTCTTTTCTATCTAATTTCATTTTTAGTTTACTGTTTTCTATTGGCCTTTTAGTACCAAAATATTATCTTTATTTAAACTGACTTCAGATTACAAAGATACTATGAAAAGTTCTTATTTTAAAGATTTTGCATTGCAATTATTGATGGCAAAATTGAACGTATTTATGAAAGAAAATATCGTTTTTTGGCCCTAATAAAGCTGAAGTATTGTATTCTTTCTGATTACTTAATCCTCACTTCCGGATGCCAGAAATGCTTCTCGAAATCCACAATTTGGTTGTCAACCACAACAATTCCCTCGTTTTCTAGTAATTGCTGCATAAGATTGGTTCCGTCAAAATGCAATTTCCCCGTCAGCAATCCCTTTCGATTCACTACACGATGTGCCGGAACATCTTCGAGAGTATGCGAAGCATTTAGTGCCCAGCCTACCATTCGAGCAGAGCGGGCTGTCCCCAAAGCCTTCGCAATAGCCCCATAAGAAGTGACTTTCCCGTAAGGAATTTGCCTGGCGATAGCATAAACGCGTTCAAAAAAGTTATCGTTTGACATAGTTATAAAATCGGACACAACCGCGCTATTATTCTGTTTAAAAAGCTATCTCAGATAATACCGAATAATATTGATTAAAGTGATTAAAGCGATTAATCCTGTTATACTTCCTATGATGGTATTCATGTTTTTCATCATATAATCTGTTTTGTTTTCTATTTTCTGGAAGAAAGTGATGTACAAATAAAAAACTAAAAAAGAACCCAATACCACACCCATAACAAAAGTAAAAACATGCGAAATATCAAAAGCAAACAATTTATAAGAAGCCAACGTTATGCTTACAAAAACATAATATGGAATGGGAAAAAAATTAAGTGCAGACAACAACATTCCCAGAAAAAAACGAGTGGAAGTACTCTTCTTTTTAATTTTACCTTTCTTCGCTTTTGGTTTTTTGGCAATCAGCAAGAAGTAAATGGTTAATACTGAAAATATAGCAAATCCCACTTCGCGCAGCAAAACAATAACCTCTGGTCTGCCTTCAATGTACCTTGCAAATAATATGGCTAGTGTCGCCTGGAAAAAAATTACGATTATCGCTCCTAAAACAAACCAATAAGCACTTCTCTTTCCTTCTTTCAGATTCACTTTGGCGGCTGTCATATTGATTAATCCCGGAGGTGTAATCCCTACAAAAGCAGTAACAAAACCCAAACACAAGGAAGTAATTAAATTCATAGGCACAATACAAGGATCAAAATAGCAAAATTATTCTTTAATTTTAAATCGAATATACGTAATTGCTTTGTTAATTTCCAAATATTGTTTTTCATAAAAAGTTTGAAATGCAGTCACTTCCTCCGGACTTCCCTCATTTACATACACATTATGATTGGCATATAAAACTTCGTGTCCTTCACCGTGCAACAACCCAAGGGTGTATCCATGCATGAACTCGCTATCCGTTTTTAAATTTACAACGCCATCTTTTGTAAGTATTTTTTTATACAATTGCAAAAACTCCGAATTAGTCATTCTGTGTTTTGTGCGTTTGTATTTAATTTGTGGATCCGGAAAAGTAATCCAGATTTCATCTACTTCATTTTCTGCAAAAATGTGTTCGATTAATTCAATTTGGGTTCTGATAAAAGCCACGTTATGTAATCCGGTATCAACGGCAGTTTTGGCACCACGCCAGAAACGGGCTCCTTTGATATCGATTCCAACAAAATTTTTATTTGGATATCTTTCGGCAAGACCTACTGAATATTCTCCTTTTCCACAGCCTAATTCCAGCACTACCGGATTTTCATTTTTGAAGAATTCCGAATTCCATTTGCCTTTAAGCGGAAATAAATCTGCTACAACCTCTTCTCTCGTTGGCTGAAAAACGTTTGTAAATGTTTCGTTTTCCTTGAACCTCTTTAATTTATTTTTACTTCCCACTTTTTCAGAATATTTCGGCAAAATTAAGGAAATATATAAGACCGAACGGAATACCGGCATAAAAATGAAAAAACGTTTTAAAAATTAGGACAATTACAAACATTTCAACTCATAACATCCTTGTTAATTTCCTTTTTACTTATAAAATAGTTCTTGATTTATCTCAAGAAGGGCAAGAGTGTTGCTTTAAAGTACATCTATGCAGAAAAAGAACAATAAGCTAACTCCTTTAGACTATAGCGGTAAAAAATTTACGCGAAACAAATGTTTGAAATTTATGATTTAGCTCCTTTACGTCAAATATCGCTTGGTTTTAAGTATTTAATAATCAATTTATTAAAAAACGTCAATCTTTT
The DNA here is from genome assembly GCF_048286555.1 of Flavobacterium cryophilum. NCBI lineage: Bacteria > Pseudomonadati > Bacteroidota > Flavobacteriia > Flavobacteriales > Flavobacteriaceae > Flavobacterium > Flavobacterium cryophilum. Next base: position 41,383 of record NZ_JBLVPZ010000001.1, read on the forward strand.
TTAATTACATTTATGTTCTAAAATTCAACTTATGAAATCCAAACTATACCCGATTAGAACACAGATCATGTTGGTATCTTCCATTTTATTGTTAGGTGCTTTTAACACTTCTGAAAAATCAGACCCACTTCTTTCTGGAATTAACAAAGAAAACATAGACACATCGGTCAGACCTGGTGATAATTTTGATGCCTATAGCAACGGAACTTGGATTAAAAACACTAAAATACCAGATGATAAAGCCTCTTATGGTGCTGGCTATATGGTTTATGAAAAATCACAAGAAGACGTAAAAGCCATTATTGAAGCTTCGTCCAAAGCTAATTTTGCAGCCGGTTCCGATGAACAAAAAATCGGAGATTTTTACGAAGCCTTCATGGATACCAAAATGAGGGAACAAAAAGGAATTACACCGTTACTTCCAGAATTCACTAAAATTGACGCTATTAAAAACTATACTGATCTGGCTGCTTATTTTGGATATGCCAATAAATCCGGAATCAACATTCCATTCTCTGTTTCAGTAATGGAGGATTTAAAAAATCCAACCCAATACATGCTTATTTCTTGGCAAGGTGGTTTAGGATTACCGGATAGAGAATATTACTCCCTTGAAGATATCAAATCTAAGGAAATACAAAAAAAATATGTAATTCATATCGAGAAGATGCTACAACTGGGCGGAATAGCTAATGCCCCTGAATTAGCCAAAAAAATCATGGCATTAGAAACTACTTTGGCAGCGCAGCATATGAAAAAAGAGCAAACCCGTGACATCGTAAAACTGTACAACAAATATGCGATTACCGATTTGAAACAACTTATGCCTGATTTTAATTGGTCCACCATGCTAAAAAACGCTGGAATCCTAAACCAACAACACATCGTAATCGCGCAAGTTAATTACATTAAATCGCTCAACACAATTATAAAAACAACACCCTTAAACACTTGGAAAGCCTATCTGAAATGGAATGCCATTCATGGCGCGGCGAGCTCATTAAATGCTAAACTAGACAATGAAAATTTTGACTTCTTTGGCAAAACCCTCAACGGAACCCAAGTACAACGACCGTTATGGCGAAGAGGTGTTGATAGAGTAAACAATAGCCTTGGTGAAATCGTGGGAAAGGTCTATGTGAAAAAACACTTCTCTCCCCAAGCCAAAGAACAAGTAACACTTTTAGTTAAAACCCTTCTAAAAGCCTATGGAGAAAGTATAAAAAATCTGGATTGGATGAGTCCAAAAACCAAAATGCAAGCCTTGGACAAACTCTCGAAATTCACTCCAAAAATTGGTTATCCTGACAAATGGAGAGATTATTCTACCTTAAAAGTAATTAAAGGTGATTTATACGGAAACCAACAAAAAGCCACCGCTTTTGAATACAACAGACAAATCAATAAATTAGGAAAACCTGTTGACAGAACTGAATGGGGAATGACTCCACAAACTGTAAATGCATACTACAATCCACCACTTAATGAAATCGTATTTCCCGCAGCCATACTTCAGCCGCCTTTCTTTGATGTAAAAGTAGAAGGCGCAGCAAATTATGGCGGAATTGGTGCTGTAATCGGGCATGAAATAGGTCATGGTTTTGATGACCAAGGAAGTAGCTTTGATGGTGACGGAGTGCTACGCAATTGGTGGACACCTGAAGATTTAACTGCTTTCAAGCAAAAAACAGGTGCATTAGTCGCACAGTACAATACCTTCAAAGTATTTCCTGACCTCAATGTAAATGGTGAATTTACCCAAGGGGAAAATATAGGAGATTTAGGAGGATTATCCATTGCGCTAAAAGCCTATAAAATGAGTCTTGAAGGAAAAGAATCACCCGTTTTAGATGGCTTCACGGGTGATCAACGAGTATTATTAAGCTGGGGACAATGTTGGTTAGATAAAAGTCGTGAGGAAGCTTTACGAAATCAAATCGCTACCGATCCGCATTCACCAGCAAAATTCAGGATTAATGGCGTCGTTCGTAATATACCTGAGTTTTACACCGCATTTAACATACAACCTACTGATTCATTGTATCTGGCGCCAGAGAAAAGAGTCAAAATCTGGTAATTATCAGATTTATAGATTACTGAAAACCGTTGCTTTTTTTGCAGCGGTTTTTTTGTACAAAAGAGAGAATAACTAAATAGTTAATAACATGAATTTATTGTTTCGACTTTAATGTTTGTATCATGGCATCTTCCAGCGACGCCTTTACTTTTATGACTTCATTTGAATTTTCATTTGGGATCGTCATTGATAAAACATACTGTTTTATTTTCCACTCACTACCTATTTTTATCAAAACACCGGAACCACGGCACAGCTTCATTTGAGTATTCAACAATTCGTCAAACCAAGCTGTTCTACCTGTTTCATCAAAATAAATATGTCGTTCCAAAGCGGTAAAATGCCACGCTTTACCTTTCTCAAAATGAGGTTTTGCATAGGCTTGAAAAGCTTTTTTATTCCAATTCTCTGTCGCATCGGTACCTATGAAAACTGCATCATCAGTCATTAAACTAAAATAGTCGTAATAATTAGCTTCAGCTGCAGCTTTGTGCCAGTCATCGAGTGTAGAATTGATATTTGCTTTTGAAACTGTTTGATTCTCCATCATGCTTTTGCATCCGGACAAAATTAAAACAATAAGGACAGTCCGTATTTTATACATGTGATTTCAGTATTTATTCATCGTTTTTATTCCATCTGACTTTTATTTTTCCATCCACATCAACTGCCAATAAATGCAATACAATTCCAGTATTGCGCTTTTCAGCTCTTTTAATTTCATCGGTGATAAACGCATCCTTTTTTGGATTTCTCAACGGAATAGTCATCGCTAAATTTGTTCCTCTGTTAAATGAATACACGCCGTTTACATCAAAATTTAAAACGTTAGAACTGACTTTCAAATCATTTACATCGACTAAATCGCCATTGATTTTAAAATTTCCGGACAAATCCCTAAACACGATATTGTCAAGATCTCTGAAAGGAAATGCGAACTTACCAATATTTTTAATAGGTTCAAAATCTACCAGTGCACCTTGAATTACCGCAAATTTGGCGGTACCGGAAAGTGAATTTGTTTTTAGTTGCCCTCCTGAGAGCAAAGTTCCTTTTACCGATGCCGAAGCAGATAGCAATCCTTTAATATTTTTGGGTTTAAAGGATTGAATTCCAAAATTATTCATTGCAGTCAGGAATCGCGCAATATCCACCCGATTGATTTTTGCATTGGATTCCAGAAAAAATTGATCGCCACTTGGCGCTAATTTCCCGTCAAAAGATATTGTACCTCCTGAACTTTGCACCCAACCATTTTGTACGACTAACTGGTTATTGACCAATAAAACCGTTGCTTTAGCATTCGCAGCCTCTAGTTTACGATAAATCATTTTATCCGCTTTTAGACGCAATACAACTTGGCATTTATCAATTACCCCATTTAGTTCCTGCGATAAATCATTTTTTGCGTGCTGTTTTTTCGGGGATTTCGGACCTGAACGGGTAATGACACCTATAAACTGTTTCACATCTAAAAAAGGAGCGTAGATATCCCAATTCACAATCATTTTTTCTGGATTTTCATAATACAAGGTTAGGAAATTATCGATTTTCCCCTCCATAAAAATCGTGTTGCGACGTTCTTTAAAATTAATTTTTTTTATTAAAAGCGCTTCTTCCGTAAAGTCAAGCTGAATGTCTGTTTTTACGAAAGTCAAATTCCGTGGACCATAGTTCAACGTTGTATTTTTCACGGCTACATTTCCTGTAAACATTGGTTTTTGTATTTTTAGATTCAAAATATCAAATTTGAATTCCAGATTCACTTTGGCGTTACCATCAGAAAAATGGATAAAATCTTTAGCAACAATCTCGTTCAATCGGGCCACATTAAAATTTGATTTAAAGCTTCCGGCCGCAGTTGTTTTTTCAAAATTGGAAATAATTCCGATGGGAATTGTAAAAGGAATCGTTTTATATCTCCCAGAAAAATTCATAATTGTAATCGTAGAATTAACATCATTAAATCCAGCATCTTTTTCATAATGGTTGGTAAAATTGGCTTCAAAACTACAGTCTGAAATGATTCCGTCCGGTATCGTGAGTTCATTATTTTTTATTTTCGTAATCACTACAATCTCCGGATCGCCTTCAGCATTCATGTCGCCCACAATCGTACAGCCCACATTTATTGCCTTTTTTAAGTCAAATTGATTGATCCGGCTGCTGATATTAGCACTCAATAATTCAGAAGCATCTTTCCACAAAATGTTAGTCTTAATAGCAATATCAAAAGGAGACTTGTTTTTGTCCAAACTAAAATGTGCGTTAATATCGAAAAACTCTTTCCCTATTTTGAGCTGTTCCGTCGCGACTCTAATCTGATTTTTTTGCTTCGAAAAGTCAACAACCAACACCCCTTCAACAATTTTATTTTTTATAAAACTACCTCTTTTGGTATTGAAAGCCATATTTTTGGCACTCGTTTTCAGATACAATTTGGTGCGCCAATTGTCATCGTCGAAATCTATTTTACTCCGTAAAGCAAGAATATCAAAATCAAATAACTTGTTTCCTACTTGATTTTCGGAAATAAAATGCACTTGGTCCAACACAATTTCATTAATGGAGGAAGTAGTTGAGCTTTTTGATTTTGCACCTTTTGGCTGGACCTTAAAAATCGCGGTATTGACAATTCCGTTCTTACCTTTAAACAGATACAAAGTGGCCTGCTGAATTTCGATTTTATCTATAGTAATCTCATTTGAAAGCACGTCCCAAAGATCGATCCGGATCTCTATTTGTTCCGCTTTGAGCAACGTGCGTTTGTGAATGGCCCACAAACTGTCTTTCAGTTCTACTTGGCTTAGCGCCAAAGTCATATTAGGAAACCCCTTTAAAAATTTATATCTGATATCGCCAATATCGATTGTACCCGTAATATTTTCGTTGATTTTGGCATTGATTTGCGTGATAATTTCCGCTTTGTTATTGTTAAAATAAAGCGCAACTACCGCAGAAGATAATAGAAAAAACGCAACTATTCCCACAATGAAAAAACCAATTGTTTTGATTGTTTTCCTGAAATTTGTTGTTTTAAAAAATGTTTCTGCGCCCTTCCAAAATTGAGTCATCCGTATTCCTTTACTGTTTATAATAAAGGTAGCATAAAAACTGACTTTCCTACTGATTTGAAACTACTAATTATAATTTGCATTCTGCAGTATCACTTTAAGCGGAGCACCTTATTCAGCTGAATTAAAGAATAAAAACAGCGATATTTTGGCAGTAAGTGGTACTATTATTTTCATAATTTTTGGATTTTTAAAAATTTATTTGTCAAAAATATTTCATTTAAAAATCAAAAATAAAATAGTAAATAGCTTATTACCAACTATTTATAAGTTATTTTATTTTTCCTGATGCCTATAATTTTAGCTTGTAATTTCTGCTTTGAAGAACAAAGCCCATTCATAACTGGTAGTACGATACATGAATTGACGTATTTTTGTAATGCTTTAGAAGAATTCCTGACGAATTAAAATTTGACCTATGAAAAAGTTATTTTCCCCGTTATTAATTATTGCTTTTACAGTACTGGTAACCGTCGTATCTTGTAAAAAGAAAACTAATCCTGATTCTCAAAAGACTCAAACGAGTTTAAACACCATTGAAATTGCTTTTGACAGCACTCAAATTAGCACTTTCTTTGGAAAATATCCAAAACTGAAGAGTTACCAAGGCGAAGTGGAACAATTGTACCGCAAACATCAATTTCATTACATCTGGTTTGATAAAGATGGACTTAATGAATTTGCAGGTTTGCTATATAATAAGGTGAATAATTTGAGTCAGGAAGGAATTGAAACTGAGATTCCCTACAAGGAAAAATTAGATGACATTTATGATAATCCAGATGATAATCAAAAAGCAACTATAGATACTGAGCTATTGAGTTCGGCGTTGTACTTTTTTTACGCCGATAAAGTATACGATGGAATTAGCACTCAAAAAACAAAAGATCTTGAGTGGTTTTTGCCTCGAAAAAGACAATCGTATGTCAATTATTTAGATTCGCTGTTAATTAATCCTTCGTTGATCAACAAAGACGAAAAAGGGGTTTTGAAGCAATACTATCTTCTTAAAGATGTGCTGCAGGAATACCGCAGCATTGAAAAGAAAGGCGGATGGAAAAGCATTGCACTGGATCCAAATGTCAAATCCTATAAACTTGGCGATAGTGCCACTACAATTGCACAAATTAGAACCCGCTTGTTTATTACGGACGATCTTTCCCGAGATTCTAAAAGTGCTGTATATGATGCCGAATTAGCTACAGGAATTTTGAAATTTAAAAAGAGAAGCGGGAATCTCCTTAACAAAACGATTCTGCCGGAACATATTGCCTACATGAATGTCTCTATTGCGGATCGCATCAAAACCATTATGGTCAACATGGAACGCTGCCGATGGATCTCGAATGATATTACCAAATCCAAGGAATTAATTGTGGTGAATATTCCAGCCTATGAATTAACCTTTTTCAGAGACGGAAAACCAGAATTACGTTCTAAAGTTGTCGTAGGAAAAGCCATGAACAAAACGGTGGTTTTTAGTGCGCCAATGAAATTCATTGTTTTTAGACCGTATTGGAATGTACCGAAGAGTATTCTAAAGAAAGAGATTTTACCTGCCATAGCGGAAAATCCCAATTACTTGGCCGAACATGACATGGAATGGAAAGATGATTATGTAAGACAAAAACCAGGTCCTGAAAATTCGTTGGGGCTTGTGAAGTTTTTATTCCCCAATTCGAATGCGATTTATTTGCACGATACGCCTTCCAAAAGTTTATTTGGGAAAGAAGACCGCGCTTTCAGCCATGGATGCATTCGTGTAGCCAAACCAAAAGAACTAGCTGCCATGATTATGAAAAATGATAAAAAATGGAACCCTGAAAAGATAGAAACTGCGATGAACGGTGGAGAAGAATATTGGTACACGCTTAAAAACAAAATTCCAGTCTATATTGGTTATTTCACGGCTTGGGTAGATGATCAAGGCGTGATTCATTTCTATGAAGATGTGTACAAAAAAGATGAAACATTGGCAACTTTGCTGTTTGACACATAAAAGAGAACTTTTTTCTCCAAAGAATAACTACCAAAAAAAATGACACTTTCTTGTAAAGACAGTGTCATTTTTTTGTTTGCCAAAAGGCAACTATTTAATACGCTTTCTGTTTTTCAAAAGCGGTGTCCAACACTTTTTTAATTTTGTCTAAGGCACCGTGAAAGGCTTTCTCTGTAGTATCGGCATGATTGGTAACCGCTACAGGTTGCATATTTACGGGACGGGCTTCGATTAGGCATCGTTTATCGTTGACTCCGAATTTATCACTATTTTCGTCTGCAAGATGCACTTCTAAACGGGTTATCTTATCTTCAAAACGCGCCAAAGCTGTTCCTAATTCTTCCGCAATATACGTTTTCAAACGTGCGTGTCCTTCTACATTGTTGTCTGTGTTGATCTGTACTGTCATATTTTTATTTATTTAATGTTGTCTTTCAAATTTACCGATTGCAGTATGAAAAACCGAACCAATTAATAAAACATTGTGAAAATAAAAGAGAGAAATTGTGGAGTTGAGGATAGAATTGGATTATCCATTTTCTAAATAATCATAAATAAAGTCAGTTTCCGTTTCAAATCCAGAATCAAATTTCATTACAAACCGAGAAGTTAGTTTTTCTACCCAATTTTCAATTTCTTGTTATGAATTTAGATCATTCAAAAAAAGCAACTGTGAATTTTCTTTAGAAAAATTATTATTAAAGAACACAGTAATTTCAGCTTTAAAAGTGTCAGGATAATTCTCTTCTGTTTAATTGAGAAGTTGCTCTAAGAATTCGATTTTTTCAAGTAATGTCATTGTTATAAAATCTAAATTAATTAGCCAATTGACATTTTTCGCAGATTCTTTCCAAAGATAATTTGGCATTGGCTCACTAAGTTCCCATTTAACACTCATAGGTTTTGAACCTTTAGTATCTTTAAAAACTCCTTCACCAATAAAAACATAACCCATTGTATTTCCTTTTTCATTATTTGCCTTTTCTCTAACAAAAAGTAATATTTTTTTATTATTCTCTATATGATTTATATACGACAATCCTTTATTTGTTATCGTTGAAAATATATTAAACAGAGGGTTTATTGTAAAGACGTCTTTAAAAGCTTGGGTTTCTGATATCACCTATATTCAAACCAAATAGGGATTTGTATACCTGACAACTATTATGGATTTGTACGATAGAAAAATCATAGGTTAAAGTTTAAGCGATGGAATGAGTACAGATGAAACCTCGCTTAAGGCTTGGAAAATGGCGGTCAAAAACCGAAATATTGAGGAAGGTTTGATTTTTCATTCCGACAGAGGTGTTCAATATGCAAGCAAAAAGTTTGTAAATGTTATTGATTCCTACAAAAAAATAACCCGCAGTATGAGCCGCAAAGGAAATCGTTGGGACAATGGAGTAGCGGAAAGCTTTTTTAAATCCTTGAAAACTGAATTGATTTATGGAAACAAACTGATTTCTAAAGAACGAATGAAACTGGAAATCTTTGAATACATTGAAATTTGGTACAACAGAAAAAGGAGACATTCTGCTTTGAATTATGCAACTACTGAAGAATTTAACAATCAAATTAATTACAAAAATGTACCTTAACTCAATGTGTACCTATTATTTGCATATCCATTCTGTCAATTTAATTTCACCATAAATATGTTTTGCTATAAAAGGAATTAAATTAATTTTAAATTTTTCATAATCATAAATATTACTAGAAAGCTTTTTTAGAACTTCAATATCTATGTTTATCTCCTCTTTAATTTCCCTTTTAATACAATCTATTTCAGTCTCGTTTTCTTCTAATTTACCTCCTGGAAATTCCCATTTTAAAGGTAATTTCATTTTATCACTGCGCTGAGTAACTAAAATTTTATTCTCAATTACGATAATAGCGCAAGTGACGTTTACAATGTTTATATTCTCATCCGACTTGATATGCAACTTCATGCTCTGATCTAATTCTTTTAGCTGCAAATCAAATAATTCTAAAGTGCTTTTTAGCTAATTGATTATTGATTCTGTTCGATACATCCAAATCCAGTGCGTGTAATTGATTATTAATTACAGATTTCAACTCCTGAATATTTTGATGTTGCCTGGTGTAACGACGCAATTCATAATAAAAATGACCCAATGGCTGCCATAATTCCAGACATTGTTCTGCTCCCGTTTGTGATAGTCCTCTCTCATCTATCGAATTATTCTTTGATTTCAAACCCAAACATTCTAAATATTTTTTCGCATTGTTTGTCAAAATTATTGAGGTTTTATAATCCTTTTCAAATAAATACAAAGCACGTGATAAATACCCGTAGCTTCCATACGAATAACCAAAGAAACTTGGTGCACTTTGTGCCCCTTTTCAATCCAATGCTCTAGTTTTTTATATCCCTCTAAATTGTTGCTGAAAACAATTTTTGATTTAAAAGTTACTTGTTGTTTTCGTTTATAACACTAATACAGCCATCAATCTTTTTGCTTGAAACATCTGAACCTACTGAATACTTTAAATCCATAACTTTTAAATTTACGATAAACAAAAAAGTACACGGATCTTGGCTCATAAGTTATACTGCATCTAAATTCAAAACCTAGTGCTTAAGCACTATTGTGACTTGAAATGTAATTAAAATGAAGTTGATTAACCTAGCTTACAATATCATCTTTGACGTATCTGCCTCTGATAGAATTTTGCAACTTCATTTTGCTTATCAATTGTTACTATTTCAAAGATAAGTATTTCATAAATCTCTAACCTTAGCAAAGATATGAGCCCTGATGGCAACGAAAATCCTTTTTATTTTTTCTTTAAAAATAAAAAGATTGAAGTGAAAAGCAGGAAATAGCTCCAGAAAAAAAAGTTGAAAAATTACTTTTTGAATTGAGACAACGCTTTTTTGGTAAAATCTGACAACACCAATTTACCCGAAATCGCGGCACGTTCCAACAACAATGTGTCCCAATGTTGCGTTCCTTCCCAAAAAACATTTTTCATCTCCAGTAAAGCTTCCGGATTGTAACCGGCTAATTTATCAGTAAAATCAACTATTGCGGCATCTAACGCTTCGATTGTTTCAAAAGTATTGGCGTACAACCCGTTATCTTTTGCCCAATCAGCGGTTTTCCATTCGTGAGCTGCCAGCGTCATTTCGGCCATTGCCGTTTTTCCAATTTTCTTCGAAACGACAGGTTCTATTACAAAGGGTCCAATTCCGATAGCCAATTCTGATAATTTTATTGATGCATTTTTTGTAGCCAATGCATAATCACAAGCGGAAGCAATTCCTACGCCGCCACCAACTGCTTTTCCGTGAATGCGCCCCACGATAAGCTTGGAACACAAACGCATTGCATTGATTAAATGGGCAAATCCAGAAAAGAACTCGGTTCCTTCTGATTCATTGGAAACAGCCAAAAGTTCATCAAATGAAGCACCTGCACAAAAAGCACCTGAGCCTTCACTTTGTATACCTATCACCGAAACGTCAGGGTTGGCACTTAAATTATTGAATTCAGTAGTGAGCCGGTCTAACAATTCTCTCGGAAAAGAATTACTCGAAGGATGACCAAATGAAACGGTTGCAATTTTATTCTCGATAGTTGTGACGAGTGAACCTATTGGGTTTTCTGATGCCATAGCGGGGATTTTGATGTAAAGTTAAAAAAAGTAAAGAAGGATTTGACTTTTTTTCGAATAGAACGGATTTGTATTTTGAAATTTGCTTTTTGGAAAATTTAAATGCTATATTTGCCATGTACTTTGGGGGATTAGCTCATTTGGCTAGAGTGCTTGCCTGGCAGGCAAGAGGTGACGAGTTCGAATCTCGTATTCTCCACCAGTAAAATCAAGCCTTACAGCAATGTAAGGCTTTTTTTATGCAATCTAAGCGTACCTATTGAGTGTACTTTTGATATTCGGAGTGTAAAAAATGAAGCTCCACTTATAGGTATCCAAATCCCTTCCGATTCACTTCTATTCATACTTCAACTTTATCATTATAATTATTCAAAATCATTGGATGTAAAAATAAAAAGCGTGTTAAAAGTATAAAAAAAATTTAGAGCTCGTTTGATTTTTGTAAGAAAAATATAATTGTATATTTGGAAAGATAATTATCAATTACATAATAGCGAGAATATTTTCATATTTGGATGTATAACCGCTAGTTTGTAGTGGGCATATGCAAGTTGTATGAAATATTAAAAAAATTTAAACCAAATAAATGCCAGGAATAATATACTTTATAATAGCTGTAATAATTGTCTTAATATTAACATCGTATAAGAAAACAAGAGAATACATAACTACCTTTTTGTCTGAATTTCTAACAGTCATTGGTGCTATTGGCATGACATTAATTGGTATAATGTCCAATAGTACAAAAAAATTTGTATCTGATTACACATGGGAAGACAGTTGGGTTTTTCTTTTAATTTTATTTGCTATAATTATGTTTGTTTCGATTGTTGTAAGCACAAAACGAAATTTGCATAATAGAACAGTTTCTGCTGAAATTAAAAAAAATGAGGAATTAAAAAAATCCATCAACATTTATAAAGATGAATATTATAAACTTTGTAGTAATAATATTTTAAGTATGTTTAAAATATTTTTTTCAAGCTATAATGAAAGAATTAGCATTTATAAATTTAATGATAATCATTTTATTCTTTTAGGCAGATATTCAAAAAATCAAAATTTCAATAAAAAAACAAATTATCAATATTCGGCTGAAGAAGGATTAATTGGAAAAGGATGGAATGATGGAGAGGTAATTGTTAATGGAGCCCCTAAATGGTCAAAGAACAATAAAAGCGACTACAATAATTTCATGAAGCAACTCTGTCATATTAAGGATAAAAGATTGAATAATCTTACGATGAAAAGCCAATCTTTATATATTCTTACACTTCATGACAACTCAACAGCAGAAGACCCCGATGGTATAATAGTTTTTGAATCAACAGACCCAACAAAAGTTAATAAAATTGAGTGTGATGATTTAATAATCGAAAGGGAAAAAGAATTATTTCTACTTTTGAAAAATATGAAAAATCTAATAAAGAATACATAATAAATACTACATACAACCGCTGTTTATATATTGTGATTTATTGGAATTACCGTTAAGAAACATATTTTATTGAAACCCGAAAATTGAAAGGTTAGGTACAACACTTCAACTCAAAACGGCCAAACGTTAGTTAAAATTTAAATGCAGAATCATGAATCTAACACAATGTATAATCTAAAAATGATTTAAAATTGTTTTATGAAAAAACTATTACAAAGGCTAAAGATAATTAAAAATAATAATAAATAATTTAGAAAATGGATAACCCAAAATTTGATTTAACAACATAAGAAGGGCTGATTAATGCACAACAAAAGCTAAAAGATTTAAAAATAAACTCCAAAACTGCAAGACTAATTTAAATGTCGATATTGAAGGAATTGTCAAAGAATTAATTAATTTGATATCGAGGGTTTTTGATTTATTTGATGATACGAAAAAACTTGAAAAACAAATGGAAATGGTAATAAAAACTATTGAAATTTGTAAAGCAACAGGTGCAAAATCAATTGACATTACCTTAAATTCTAAAAATGGGGGAAAACTTAAACTTTTTTTAAAGAAAATTGACGCAACAATTGGTGGAAAATTAAAAAAAGATAATACGATAATTTATAATACAAAGTTCTAATAACCTACTGGCAAAAGAAGGAGCCATTTACTAATACCAAAATAGTAGAATTGTCGTTTTATCGTTAAGACTAAAACACATATTTTCATAAGCTGCAAACAAACTAGAAATTTGTGAATTTAGCGACAATTATATATCATACTGAACCAACAAAACTAATTGCTAAAAGGCACTAAACAATAATTTATCAAAAAATGAATTCATTACTTACGGATAGAGAAAAACAAGACTTTTTCATCAAACTTTATTTCAACATAGCTAATGGATTTGAACTTGGTGGAATAAAACGAGCCTATTTGGATTTTAATAGAACTTTAAAAATTATAGATAATAATAGAGTATTTCTAAAACAAAGTGCCGAAAATTATCTATTGACAAATTTAAAGGTCGGATTGCATAAGCAATTTCTTAATCAAGAAGAATTTGATGAACAACATAAAATTTGGTGTGAAGAATTAATTCAAACTTGGACTGAACTTTCATATGGACAATCTCAAAAATGGGTCAATATGACTTTAAAATATTGGTTGTTATTTGGCAATGAAAGAATAAATAGCGTTGAACTTAATGCAAAATATTTTCATATTCCCATTGATAGTTATGTACAAAAAGGGATGTTCAATGAAAAAACACCAAAACCTTGGAGTAAAATTTCAAACTATAAAGATTATATGAGATATCAAATTGAGCATAGAAAAAAGGAAACAGGAAATCACCCTATTGTTGATGAATTCAATTTTTTCAATAACTATAACCTAAATTAGAGTAAAAAAACTTCCAAACAACGACAAAAAAAACTACTACCAACACTTAATACAATTGGCTTGATTTAAAAATTATTTTTTATTTGGAATGTTTAGGCAAATCCGAGAATTGGGCTTAATTTAGTCCCAAACACGCTGTAGTCTCCGAAAGGTCGTGGTAATTTTAAAATAAATGTAATGAAAGAAATAGAAAAGCATCCTATAGAAAATGGTTTTATCCAAAAAAACATAAGAACTCTTATCATAGGAACATTTCCGCCTAAAGATGTCTACTATAATAACAATAACTTTTTCTTTTATTCTTCAGTCAGAAATCATTTTTGGAATAGAATGGAAAATATTTTTCCAATTTATTCTCTAAAAAAAACACTAACTAAATGTTGTGAAATTTCTCCTGAACAAAATAAAATAGATAAAAAAAATTTTTCAGAGATAAAAGAAATCGGTTTTTTAGATGTTTTTACAAAAATTAGTAGAATAAAAAACTCAACAAAAGATGAGGATTTAATAGGTGTTGAAAATATTGTAGAAAATGGAAAATTAGAAAATATTTTAAACCAAAATTCGAGTTTAGTTAGAATTTGTTGCACATATAAATTAGCTTTTGAAATATTAAAATTTAAACTTATAAAAAATAAATTATCTATAACTGAAGATAGTATTTCAGCAAACGGACAAAAAATGATTTATCAATTTGGAAAAAGAAAAATTGAAATTTATCTATTATATCCAGCTACTAGAAGTCGTGAGAAAAGTGAAATTAAAGATAAACAATATGCCGAATTATTATTTAACAAAGCTATCAGCTAATAGCTAGAGCTACGTTGCCTTCGGAACACGAACAATGAAACCTATTGTTGGACGAAACCTAATACTTGCCGTGAACACTATGGAGTTATAGTACTGTAAACACCAGTGATATTAATCACTTAAAATCTAGCCAAAATACCCAAATCCCTGTCTATTTATTTCCTTTACAACTTCAACTTTATCAATATAGTTTGTCATAGTAACCTTACCCGATTTTTGATAACCCATACTTTCAACAAAACCAGTTTTTATATGCAATTTCGTTAAAAACGTTTTTCTTAAATGTTTCAAAGTAAACATATTTGAGATTTGTGCTTTATTTCTAAAAAACGTAAACGAATCACTTAATTGGACCGCTATGGTTTTCCTTAAAATCTTCTCATCATCTGCAATCAAATACTTATCCACCCCCAAATTCTCTTTATAATTCAATCGAATCAATAAAGCCTCTAATTCTTTGGTACATGGAATCAATACCTTTTTTGGTTCCTTGGTGTTGTTCCAGTTATGGGCTCTATCAAATTTGAGGTCTGTTCCAATTAAATGCTCAATTTCGCCATCATTACCCAACACAATATCTGAATACTTTAAAATCATTGATTCTTCAATTCGCATTCCTGTAAAAGCAACCAATTCAATCGCATCCCTAGTATAAGGTCTATACATATTCTTTCTTTCACCTGTTTTGAAAACGTGGACGGAATCAACATCTGATATGGCATTCAACAACTTGATAAAGTCATCATCGTTAATGCTAATCGGATTTGAATTTTCATATTTTAAGTTAACATCCTTAAAGTAATTTGGAATTAAATATCCCTTTTTATCAATCAAAAAGCTATTGAAGTTCTTCAAAGCCTTTGTGTTGTGATTATACGTTGATGTTGATTTGCATAATGGCTCCAAATGCTCGTAATACTTTCCGACAATACCATCATTCAAATCATAGATTTTAAACTTGTTTAGATTGATAGAATTAGCTTGCAAAAAATCCGTGAAATTCAGAACGTAGCGAACAGTTGATTTAACATAACCATTGGAACGGATAACTTGTAGGTGTTTCGGCACATCAACATTTTCTAACCAATCACTATACATCATTATACATTCTTTCAACAATTCATGTTTAACTTCTGCTTTTGGCAAAGGAGTTACAAATTTAAATGGGGTTGATAATTGATTTTTGAATTCCAATAATTCTGCTACTGCATCATCATACTCCAATGCTTTCAAGTCCCTTGTTTTACGGATTCCATTTAGCTTGATTATTGCTTTGTATTTCTGGCGCTCTATCGGGTGCTTACAGCCTTTATATGTATCTTGTGAAACCTCAATTAGTTTGTTGCATTTCTTACAGACCACATGCAACCCAGTGAATTTTTTATATTTTAGTATTTTCATTTTTCAGATTTTATATTTAATGCGAGTGTAATTTATTTTGGCGACCCACCAAATAATTTTGTTGACAATTTACCTTTTGGAACATATCCTATTTTTTCTTTAATTGTATTTGTTGTATTCAAATCCAACATTTTATACAACTCCCCTTTATTATATGCCTCATAATATTCAATCCAATTATCACCATGATTTAGTTTTAATTCTTTTATTAGAGGCATATTATAAGCTAATTCAAATTCATTTTCGTTTACAAATTCTCCCGAAGAATTTCCATAGATTTTTAAATGGTTTTTCGCACACCAAATACGAATACTCCTTTTATCTTTTCTATTTATTAGACCCGAAAGTTTACTGAGATATATCCTATTCATTATTATAAAATACATAGATTCATGATTAAATATTAAACTTTAATAGCTATTAAACTAGCCAGTTTCCTTATAAATCTCCTCAAAACTGGCTAGTAATTATATTTTATTAGAATATGTTTTCTTTGGCTACTTGCAATTTTTGAACTTTTATTGATTGATTACTCAAAGCTAATTCATCCAATAGTTTGCAGAAATTATTTTTATTTGCCGACCAGATAGCATAATTTTCTTCGAATGATTCACCAACAGAAACAACAAAATCATGTTTCATTGTTTGCGATACCATTAAGAATTCTAGTTCAGTTATTTCGTTTGTATTCCATTTTAAAGGAGTTTCACTTTCAAATGCAGCAATTTCTAAAAGTTTTTCTTTTGGGGATATTCTATCTGGCGATTTGTATAAATTTTCATCATCCTCTCCCCAATAAATATCGCTATCAATTAAAACTCCTAGAATCTCCGTATCCGAACTCATAAAGAGTTTTTTAAACAGACCTCCTAGGTCAATTCCACATGATTTATTTTCAGAAATTCTAGCTAAAATCCCTTGCATCAATTTATAATTCCAGTTTAGGCCGTCTAAATGGACTGAATCAAACTCCAGTAAACTGTAAATCTCTAATACTTCATTTTCGTTTAATTTTTCTAATTTTTTCATTACTATTTTTTTTAATTTTTTAAATATAGAATCCCTAACCCATAACAAATGGGTTTAAAAAATTCCGTTTTTTTACTTTGATTTACTTCTTTCCAGACTTGGAAAGTCGTGATTACGCATTAGAGATTTTCATTGGTTCTCTTTCCAATTACTAATATTAATTACTCATTCTTTTGAGCCCAATATTCGTTAAGGAATTAAATTCTTATCTTTTATATTTACAATAAAATGTAATGGAATTTCCCCATGGTTTGGAAAATAAATTAAATCTGCATGATTATTTAAAGGAACTCCTTTGGTTTTAAAATAATTAAAAATTTTAATTATAGTTTCAATTCTAATCTGCTTAATAACACCATTAAAATAATTTGAAATTAATCCATTGTCAATTCCTGTCGCTAAAGATAAATCGCCTCTATTAATTCTGTATTTATTCATAATTTCGTAAATATTCAATTTAAAATCACTTCCACCCTTTAAGACAGGATATTCTAAATTCATTAGTTTTCTTGGTGAATTAATAATTCCATCAAAAGCAGAAACGATTTTTTCAATTGTTTTCATTGTAATATATTCCGTTCCTGAAAAGTAAGATTTCATTGTTGTTTCTCGAATATTAGCTTTTGTTAATAGCCATTCCCAAGTATTGTTTGTTTTATTTAAAAAATATCCAATATTTTTAAACACATGATAGTTTTTGTGATTTGGAAATATTTCAATCAGAATATTATAGTTGAAACATTCTTTAATGGTGATGATATATGAATCTACTCCATCTCTCCTATAGAAGAAATTATCATCGGTGAAACCATATTTCTCTTTACAATTTTCATCCAGATACAAGCGTCTTAGTCCTTGAGTATTTGGGAAATCATCATTTAATGTAAATTCTTTTTTAAACATGTGTTTTATTTTTTTAAGGTTAATTATAGTTTGTTGTTTATAGTATGTATTAGCTCTAAATTGACTCCTTTCCAGATTTGAAAAGTTGCATAATTTTGATTTAGAGAATCTTCTTTAATTCTCTATTTATTGCATATATGAAATTGATAATCCAGGTGGTTTAAAATCATATAAAATGCATTTTGACTATGCAACTACTTTAAATCTCATTTTAAATAATTTGTCATAATCCTCTACGGTCATATCCATTATTAATGAATTAGGCCCGTCATTTGAATTGATGTAAACTCTTATAGCCATACTGCCATCTTCGTTTTTATGATACAACCCCAGTTGGACTGGGTAGGCAAAATCCATTTCATCACTTAGGATGCCTTCTTTAACTAATTCATCAATATCCAAAATTCTATTAAATTTTGCTTTGATTGTGTTTTGATTAATCGTTCTTAGTTCTTCAACTGTTACTGTTTTTAATTTTTTAAATTTTGTTTTCATTTTTGTTTGTTTTAAATTATTTGTTTTTGTTTATTTATTGGAAATTCTCTAATCATTAAGTCATCTGGGATTGCTTTAATCTTATCTATCTGTTTAAAAAAAAATGGGACTCCTTTAGTTTTACAATCATCTCTAATCAATCTGGCCCAATCACAATCAAAAGGTCTTTTCCCATGACCGCTTTCACCACCACTAATTACCCAATCAACTAAATCCAATAAAACTTTATCAGTACCATCATTAATCTTGGCTATCATGTCAATTCTATCCAATTGAGGCTCGACAGAAAGAAACCTAAGACCATTAACCTTCGATAGTTGAACAATCAATTTATCCGCAGTTTCTTGGTTCACTGGTGATGTCCCAAACATTACATTTTTTGGTGGATTTTTCTTCCAGCTTTCTGGAATGTATTTATTAATGTTTGATGGCCTCTTACTGAGCAACAAGAACATAAGATTTGGCGAATTTGGAACCACCTCATTAAAAAACTTATCTCTCAATTGTCCCGTATTCCAAAATTCGCTTTCTGCTTTACTATATGGAATTCCTTTGTGGTCCACTAGCGGCATTGGTTTTTCAAAAATATCCATCATTGAGCCCACAAAAACTCTATGAATTTCCCCTTCAGCTGCAGCCTGTTTTTGATATTTCTCGATTTCTTTCCATACATTCTGTATTAATCGTCTCGGTTTGTCATTTCCCCAAACGTCTTTACCGTATCGTTTAGCTAAAGCTGATGCATAACAGTTATCGCAGCCCGCATGCACCTTTGTGCAACCCCACCATAAATTTGCTGTGTGATGAGTCCATTCTATTTTACTATTTTCAGCCATGTTTTTTATTTATTAATTAAGGCACAAGAAGTCGACTACCCAGTTGATGGGCAATAAAATCTTCCTATAAATTTGTTGTTATATCTTTTCAGAATTGAAAAGACAATTCGATTAGTTTGTTAAACTACTTGTTTTAATTCAACTCCATTTCTCCCCTTTTGCATCTTTGAATTGTATCCATTTTTTAACAATTCATCAAATTGTCTTCTAGTCAACACCCCTGTTCCAGTTGTTAATATGTCATGATACATGTTTGACTCTGCATATAAAGCATATATACCCTCACCCTTTCCAGAATTTGATTTGGAAGTTTTTTTAAGTTTATCATATTCCTCTCCAGTTAAGAATAAAAGCTTGGCATAGTTTCCGTTTAAACTTGGGATTACTACACTGATTAATTGGAAATCATTTTCTTTTATTTTCATTGAATTTTTCATAGTTACAAATTTTAAGTTTGGGCAGTTCTCTTCCTGTCCATGTTTAGAATAGATTTTTTTGTTTAAATAAAATGTTTTTGATTGTTTGCTTTCTCGAAACGGAAAGGCTTTATTCCTTCATTAAATTACTACTCTGTAATTAATGCTTAGTTTCAACTTCGAAACTTGAAAGTGTTAATAGGATTGAGATAAATCTCCCGAAATTCTCAATTTGAGTTTTATCTCCTTGTGATAATTCTCAATTATTCTTAATTTTTATGTCATATTTATCTATTTTTTTCTTGTAAATCACTCTTTTTATTAGACATAGCTTCGCCTATATACCTTTATGGTAAATTTTAATTGATAATAAAATTTGATTATATCTTAATGGATTAATTCCTTAGTATTGTCGATGCTTCCTGAATTCTTCGGTCGTATTTGCAACACTTTTACTGTATAAATAGTGGGATAGTTTTTCTTTATCCCTAAGAATACTTAACATCTCTATTTCAGTTTTGGGGTCTGGGTCAAACAAATCGAAACTAAATTTAATTTCTTCATTCGGCTCAAGTTCTAATAGCTTAATCGTATCGTTTACCGTTCTATGTCCCATATATTTTGAAATTGCAATAAAAATTTTCTTAGTGCAATTGTATTTATTGACCATATCTCTACCCCAAGCAATTTCAAATGTGTTAGTTTTTAGTTCTCTGAATTTTAACTCCAAATATGTTGATGAAAGAACTTCTAATCTAAATTGCTCATAGAGTTTATTCAACTCTCGATTTAGACTTGATGTTGTTAAAACTTTACCTGTTTTAACATTAATATAAATTGGTGCATCGACATCTCTTGAATGGTAATCAAATATATTTATGTACACTTCCCTAGTGTATCGTTGAATAAAATAACTTAATTTTATGGTTCTGCTATCTTCCTTTTTTTCATTATGAAGGATTAATTCATCTCTGCTAGGAAAGTTATCCGCTAAGTCAACATGTAAAGAACCATCATCATTAATAAAATCATTCCATGTTAACTTCAATAACGAACCAATTTTTATCCCAAAACATGAACCATGAATACAGAGTAAGCCATATCCACGTTCTCCTTTATTGACAAGCCACATACCAAACATTACAAGGCTTTCGGTTGACCAAATTAAATCTTTATCATTTTTATTCATTACTGCTGTATTTTCATTATTATAATGCAAATATAGAAATATTATTTAGATGCACAAAGATATTTTCACAAAAAAAATGAAAATATCTTTAATTTTATTTTTAGTTCATCATGATAATGTATGGCAACACCAATAAACAAAGAGAAATTTAGATAATTCAGAAATTACTATTTAAAGAGCTATTTTAATAAATTATACTAAAAAACCTACTCTATAACATTTTCCTATTAACCATAACTTTTTTAACTTTAATAATAGTAGTACTTGATGCCCCTGTAATTTCAGCAATCTCCCTAATCGTCAACCCTTTTTGTAGCTTCTTTAGTACGGTTTGGTGACGTTCCAATAACTTCTCATCACTTTGTACAGCACCAGTCTTTCTGCCGCTAAATTTCCCAAGTGCCTGTGCTATACGAATTCCTTCCATAGAACGGGATTTTATTTGGTTCCGACTCATCTCACCGATGCTACCCATCACTGAAATAACCAAATTAGCCATTGGGTTTTCTTCACCATTATCCAAAAATGTTGAAAAACCTTCTTTAAGTGATTTCAAATTGATGTGATTTTTTTTAAATACAGATATAGTATTTAAAATATCTAATAAATTTCTTCCCAGCCTATCTGTGGAATCTACAACCACCGTGCATCTTTCAAATTGGTTTGTTATAATATCGAACATTTTGACTGCTTCGGGTCTTTCCATAAATGGAACATTTCCTTGTATCCTTTCTACAAACAATCTTGAAGGGTCAAAACCTTCATGTGCTTTAAAGGACTCTATTTGCCTTGCAGAATTCTGAAAAATCGTTGAAGTGCGAGAATAGAAGTAGTAAATCATATTATTGGGTATTTAGAGTTAATTTGTTTTAGTTTTAGAGTCCAAATTATTTTAAACCATTATTGCTGGTTTTGCTTGGTTACATCTTAGATTTTTGCTTTAGAAAAGAACTATGGTCTAATTCTAAAACGGAGAAATCAAAAAAAAAGGAATTACTTCCCTTCCACCCAATCGATAACTGGAACGAGCATATCACAATAGGCTCTTTTAAATGTTTTGACAGTTTCCCGTTTTTTATTAATAAACACAATAGTATAGTCATCGGCCCATCTTAGGCAAACTTTAATCCATCCTTGATGAGTAAGGCCATTCACTTGAAAAGCTAGGCCACCTTGGAATTCTTTACTTTCTTCGATTGCTGCGAAATTTTGTGCTCCCCAAGCCATCAGTGCTGAACGGTCCGCATATTTAATTTGGTCTAATATTGTTTGTGCGATTTCCATTGTTTGTGTCGTTGTGTTCATATCTTAAATTATTTGTACACCACGAGTGTACAAGGAAATTAGTTCCTGTGCCAGGTTTTATCAAATTATTTTAGTTTTTTTTTAGCGCTGTATCCCCTGTAAACAGGGAGTTAGTAAAAATAATTGGGGTTTCTCCACTGCAAAAAATGTTCTTTTCCCCATGGCGTAATATTTATTATTAAACGATAAATATTATGAAAACAACCCAAAACAACAAAGAAGGTTTAAATGTCCTATCATTATTTGATGGGATCTCATGTGCCAAATTAGCCCTAGAAAAAGCTGGAATAAAAATCAATAAGTATTACAGTTCTGAAATCTGCCCAAATGCACTTGCTATTCAGAACTATCATTATAGTGGTGATACCAATCACATTCAATTAGGCGATGTACGTAAAATATATAGTTGCGACTTATGGGATGAAGTTGACCTAGTTATATTTGGTAGTCCATGCACAAATCTTTCTAGCATCAATCCTAGTGACAGAAGAGGTCTTGAAGGAACTGAATCAAGATTATTCTATGAAGCTTTAAAAATTCTGAGTGAAATTTATGTTTTTATGCCTTCTGGAAAAAAGCTTTATTTTTTAATGGAAAATGTAGCTAGCATGACTTCAAAAGATAGAGATATAATAACTAACGAACTTTCTCAAATATTTGGGAATATTCAGCCTGTTAAGATAAATTCGGCAGATGTAGCTCCAGCAAATCGAAGAAGACTTTACTGGACCAACATTCCAAATGTTGGAATTCCAGAACCAAAAGAAATTAAATACCATGACATTATAGTAAATGGCTATGTAGATAAAGAAAAAGCTAATGTTTTATTGGGCAGCAATATCACACTCACTAACGGAATTTTTAGATACTATAAAATGAATCTTGGCAACCTTATATATAAGGATAAAGAATTTGCAGACTTAACTACTGAACAAAAGTTACTGGAATATCCATTTATTCTTAACAAATCTGGATATGTTGGGAAGTCTAGGTCAGCATTTGGCGAATATGATTTCCCAAATGGATGCTATCGTTTACCTAGTGTTCTGGAATGCGAAAGATTAATGACTATTCCAGATGGATATGTTGCCGATGTCCCAAATGTATCAAAAACCAATAAATTAAAAGCAATCGGATTGGCTATGACTGTTGATGTTGTGGCTGGATTATTAGAAAAATTAAAGGGGAATAATCTAATTTAATCAAATGTATAGATAAATATTATTAAAACATAAATAGCTATAACAAAATAATATGTGCCGTATTAGTTGACTATCAAGTTGCTTGTTAGTATATTTAATAAAATCGATAGCAAACAAATATTAAAGTAATTTAAATTTTTAAAAGGCTGTAGATATCTATATCTACAGCCATTAGATTACTTGGGTATCCAGAGGATAAATGGTAGGCATGCCACCTCTGGTTTCTGCACCCAAAGCAGAAAAAATAACAAAGCAGAAATAAATATTAACGTTGAAAATTAACAAAAAGAACAATCAACAACTTGTTCACAAAAAAACAGCAACATCTTACATTTCATTACCAAAAACCTTGGTTGATGATATTCAAAAATTAAATATTACAAAAACGGAAAAATCACATTCGTTTAAATTTGTTGGTATCTTACTTAGAGATTCATTCCAAGAATTTTGGGATGTTACAACACCAACGCCAAAACCACAAGTATATCTTATAAAAGCCTTTGATGATTATTATTTTAAATGGTTAAAGGTCTTAATCACTAAAAATATAGTTGTTAGAAATGAATATTATTCAGCGGATAAAAATATCTGTTATAATTATTCAGTTTCACCAGAATATTTTAAAGATTTTAATGTTTCTAAATCTTACAATCTTTCAAATGTACTATGTAATGAAAAAGAACACGAACCCTTATTAACAGTGGGATACAAGGATATTATTAAAAACATAACTGTATCAGATGGAATTCAGAACAGAAGGTTTATTGATGATATTGCTACACTTAAAATTGATTATGACCGATTACAAAATATAGTTGATAAAAGAGTCACCACATTATCTATATCGGAATTCAAAATCAATGAACAAATAACTCAATTAAGTGTTAAAATTTTTGTGCCAAATGGCAATTCATTTTTTATAAAAACAATTGATGCTATTGCCAAAGCTAAATTAAAAGGAATGAGCCTTATAAATGACAATGGAAGATTCCGTATTGCTGATGAAAGCCAATTTATTCATAACAAAAAAGTGTCAATCAATTTGGCCTATACCGATTCAATCGAAAAAATGAGAATGGGTAGTTTTAGAGCGGCAAGAAATGCAACAAATAATAGGCTAGATACCAACCTAACAAATATGTGTTCACTTCTAGTTGATGATATATGTGCCCAGAATAATTTGGTTCAGATTGACCTTAATAATTCACAATTTACAATACTATCACACATATTAAAAGATACCTTAAACACGCCAGATTTCAACCGATTTAAAGCACTGTCTGTTTCGGGCAAGCTATACGATTATATTTGGCATGAACTAGGTTTAGAAACAAAGAAACAAGCTAAAAATGCAATGTTTGAAATTATGTTTAGTTCAAGAAAAAACAACACTTCTGGTAAGATGAAAATTAAAAATTTATTTAGTAATGTTGTTAAATGGATTGATGATTTTAAAAAAGAAAATGGAGATAACACTTTCGCTATTATGCTTCAACTAAAAGAATCTTTAATTTTTATTGATGGTATTTTACGACTGATTAAAACAAAAAAAATATTCTGCTTGACCAAACACGATTCATTAATAGTTAAAGAAAATGATATGGATACGGTATTAACGATGGTTCAAGAATATTTTAGTACAATTGATTTGGAATATAATTTATCAATCACCAGAGCAGCCGATTTAAGAAATGAATAATCTAATTAGCAACAGTATTGACATGAAAAAAGGAGTAGATAATAACAAAAAAAGAATTAGTCGTTATTAGAATTTTTAGGACCAGAAGATTGGGGGGAGAGGAAGGACCCTGGCTTCGTATAAAAGAGGATAATTTTTAAAATATAAATTCTCGTTTCCGCCTAGAAAAAAGGAAAAAATAAAAAACTTATTATTGATAGCTATTAATATGTACAAAAATTTCTAGATGTAAAAAACCATTTTTTTTTAAGGCAAGCCAAAATTTCAAAAAAAAATTTTGTAGAAAAATGAACTCCTTTTTTGACTTATCAATCTTTTACACGTACCCTAAGGGACTAGACCAGCCCGTTTCTGCTCCATCGATTCAAGTTGAATGCATTACTAAAAGCTAGATATAGTCTATACTGTGTGCGAGCCTCAGCCTCGTTTTAATGGATTATTTATTTTTTAATTAGAGTTTGTGTTTTTGGAGTGATATTTATCATTAAACGAAGGATATGAAGATAAAGCTGACAGCTAAACAAATGAGAATGTTACTCGATAAAATAGGTGTGCCTAAAGGTAAGGTGTTGACAACAACAGCTGGAATATTGGATAGAATTTATCAAAGCAAACAAAGTAATTTGCTGAACTAAATACCAAATGGATGGAGAGTGATTCGGTTTTGGCGTACATTCATAAAGAAAAATTTGCAAGATTGTATCCAAATTATTGAACAGGAAATTAGTGATTCCGACAAATAAAAAACTAATCTATCTTGTAATTAAATTATTTTGCTTTTTGCCCAAAGACATTGTCAATTATTATATCCTAATATCTATAAAGATTTACAGTGATAAAGCAGATAAATATTATAATACCTCAATATCTAATTAACGGTTGAAAAAATAGTGAACTTCTTTTCAAAGTTGTTTTACTTCATATCACAAAATTTACGAACTTGCAGAAAATTGAACAAAAAATAAATGAAGTTAAAAGAAAACATAAGCATTGACGAATTTGACGGAAAACGCTATCAAATAAGGATTGTTGAGCCAAATAATAGCGGCAAAGCGGTTTTAACTCATTATTTACACAACATTCATAACGGTATTTCAAAGTATTACAAAAAAGATGCTTTGAAAGCTTTAGATGAATATATTTTATACAAACAAGAAGAAGAAAAATTGTCAATGGTAGCGGAAGATGCAATGCAACAACTTCTTTTTGAAGTTGAAAATGTTCCATTTCCAACTCCTGAAAATTATTCATTTAAATTTATTGATTTATTTGCAGGAATTGGAGGGTTTAGAATGGCAATGCAAAATCTCGGTGGGAAATGCGTTTTTACAAGCGAATGGGATAAAGAAGCTCAAAAAACATACAGGGCAAATTATGGTGAAGTTCCATTTGGCGACATTACAAAACAACAAATTAAAGATTATATCCCCGAAGAATTCGATTTGCTTTGTGCTGGTTTTCCTTGCCAAGCTTTTTCAATTGCGGGAAAACGTGGTGGTTTTGACGATACAAGAGGAACATTATTTTTTGATGTTGCCGAAATAATTAAAAAGCACAAACCAAAAGCTATTTTCCTTGAAAACGTAAAAGGATTAAGAAGCCACGATAAAGGAAAAACACTTGAAACAATTTTAAATGTCTTAAGAAATGATTTAGGTTATTATGTTCCTGAACCACAAATTATAAACGCAAAGAATTTTGGAGTACCTCAAAACCGAGAAAGAATTTATATAGTTGGTTTCCGACAAGATTTAAATATTTCAAGTTTTGTGTATCCTGAACCACTTGAAAGCAATCCAAAATTCGAAAACATAAAAGAAGAAAATGTACCGCCAACAAAATATTTTCTTTCCACACAATATGTTCAAACTTTGATTAATCATAAAGCAAGACACGCAAGTAAAGGAAATGGTTTCGGCTATGCAATAATTCCCGATGATGGAATTGCAAATGCAATAGTTGTTGGTGGAATGGGAAGGGAGAGAAATTTAGTTCTGGACCATAGAATTACTGACTACACTCCAACTACACACATAAAAGGAACTGTGAATCGTGAAGGCATACGTAAAATGACACCAAGAGAATGGGCAAGGCTACAAGGGTTTCCTGATAATTATATAATTCCAGTTGCTGACGCATCCGCATATAAACAATTCGGCAATTCTGTTGCCGTTCCTGCAATTCAAGCAACAGCAAATAAAATTTTAGAACTAATTGGAATTAAAAAATATGCTATCAGGAAATAAAGGGGAATGGAGTGAAATTTATGCTCTGTTTAAATTGCTTGGCGACAAACAATTATTTGCAGGAGATGCCGACTTAAATAAGGTCGAAGAGTTATTCTATCCAATAATCAAGATTATAAGAAACGAAAGTGGAGGGAATTTCGAATATGAAATAAACCGAGACTTAGTAATCATTTCAGGTGGAAAAGAAGAGTTAAGAATCCCTGTAATAACCTTTACGGAACAATCTGCGAAATTATTGTCAACTATAAAAGGTTCGACAGGAGCATTTAGTATTCCTGAAATTGAAACTTTTATGAACTCAATAAATTGTAGTTCTTTGAAAGCTAAATCAACTTCAAAATCTGATATTAGAATTGTTATTCACGACCAAAGAATAAATCAAAACGCTGAATTAGGATTTAGTATAAAATCGCAACTTGGTGGAGAAGCAACGCTTTTAAATGCTGGAAAAACGACAAATTTTATTTACGAAATTGAAAGTAGCTCTTTTTCTATTCACGATATGGAACAAGTAAATACTTTGTTTTTAATACGTGGAATAAAAATATCTAGAGATATAAAGGGTAGAATTAAAGCTATCTTTGAAAAAAATGGAAATTTAAAATTCATAACTCTAGAAAAAGATATTTTTAAAAATAATTTGGTTTTAATTGATAGTTTGTTGCCTAATATTTTAGCAGAAATTGTAACAACTTTTTTCACTTCAAATTTAAGTTCTGTAAAAGATTTAACGGAAAACATCAATACGGTAAATCCATTAAATTATGACAATCAGTTTGCTCACACATTTTATGAATACAAAATCAAACGTTTTTTAACAGATGTAGCACTTGGAATGATGCCTTCAAAAGTTTGGAATGGTATTTATGATGCAACTGGTGGTTATTTAGTTGTAAAAGAAAACGGAGATGTTCTGTGTTATCATATTTATAATCGTAATCAATTTGAAGATTATTTATTTCAAAACACAAAATTAGAAACCGCTAGTAGTTCAAGACATGAATTTGGAGAAATTTATGAGAAAAATGATAAGTTCTATTTTAAACTAAACTTGCAAATACGTTTCAAATAAATAGAGAGGAAAAGTTTAGACTTTTAAATAAATCAAATAATTGTCCAATTAATCTAACGGCACTTAATAAGTGGCAAATGCTTGAAAATGCAGTATTTTGCATTACTTAAAAAACGTAAACCCCAGTAAAAAAGTCTATTTCAAAATATAGATTCTATTGTTAATCAGAGGGTACTTGGTTTTAACCCAAAATGGACACACAGTATTATTTACTCTAGTATATTTCTTTCTTTTAAAAAATCAAAAATTAACTTATCGACCTCTGATATTTTATTTTTATCGGAATAAGACAGCCAAATAATTTCTTCAATTTCTGAATTTGCTTTTAGTAAACCAGTATAACTTGCCGAATAACAAGTCATTTTAACAAATGTATCTACAGAATGTCCATGAGCGTGAGCTTGAAATAATCCAATAAATTTTAGAGTATCTGCATTTAACTCTACACTAAGTTCTTCTTTTATTTCACGACTTAGTGCTTGCTCGTCTGTCTCATCATATTCTCTTTTACCCCCTGGAATATAATATTTATTCTTGCCAAAAGATTTTGTAGATAGAATCTTCTTGTTTACAATTTCAATCCAAGCTAGCTTATCAATTATTTTCATTTATTGTGGTTTTAACATCATCTTTGTTATTGTTTCCAAAATAACTAAATACAGTTTTACCACAGCCTTTTTATCTAAATAATTTTAAAAATTACTGCTGAGGTTTTTGATAGCCCATAGAAACTGTTACTTCAGTATGAATATAATTTCACCAAAAACACAACAAAATATTCTCATTATCTAAGTGTACTTAATGAGTGGCAAAATGCTTTAAAATGTATGTTTTTGCACCACTTAAAAAAACACGGCTCCAGTAAAACTGGGGTTTATATTAATATGGTTCCTACTGGCAGGCAAGAGGTGACCGGTTCGAATCCGGTATTCTCCACCAGTATTACCAAGCCTTACAGCAATGTAAGGCTTTTTTTATTTTATAGACTATGTTTTACATTTAAATAAAACTATTTTGGATATTCAATTTTCCCTACTTGCCGCATCACGCGTACAATTTTAGCTTTTCGCCTGTTGATATATGTGGAAGAACTAGTCGCCGAATATTTTCTTGGATTGGGTAATATCGCTGCAATTCCTGCAGCTTGCATCGTGGTAAGACTAGAAGCACCTTTTCGATACCAATGTTCAGTGGCTGCTTGTGCTCCATAAACCCCATTCCCCATTTCGATACTGTTCAAGTAGACTTCCATGATGCGTTCTTTTCCCCAAATGATTTCAATCAGAACAGTGAAATACGCTTCGAGTCCTTTTCTCAAATAACTTCGGCCTTGCCAAAGAAATACATTTTTGGCCGTTTGTTGCGATATTGTGCTGCCTCCTTTTATTCTTCGGCCTCGTTCATTGCTTTTATAGGCTTTTTGCATGGCGACAAAATCAAAGCCATTGTGTTTCATGAAAGTTCCATCTTCACTAGCGATTACGGCTTTTTGAAGATTCATGGAGATGTTTTCAATTGGTTCCCAGTCGTGGCTAAAAAAAACTTCGTTTCCTGCTGCTTTATTTTCTATTCCCCGAATGACCATCAAAGGCGTAAATGGAACTGGTACAAATTTAAAAAGTAAGACAAAAAACAAAGAGAGTCCGAGGAACCATAAAAATACTTTAAATAAAAAACGAGTAAGTTTGCTCATAAATGAAGTTGGTTCCTTTTTAACGGGTTGCCTTGATTTTCTTGGTTTTACTTTTGTTGCCATCTACTAAATCTGCTAATTCTGTTCCAATTAAACTTCCTATTGCCACCCCCATTCCGCCCAATCGCACGCCGCAATAGACATTATCTGACAGTTGGGAAACGATTGGATTCTTGCTGTTGCCAATACCCATGATACCGCTCCAGCGGTGTGCAATTTTGAAATCCTGATTCGGCAAAATTACTTCTTTTAATAATTGTTCCAATTTTTTTTGCACAATTTCTGTTTGACCAAATTTGTTTGTATTCTCCCTCTCAAAATCTAGGTTTCTTCCACCACCCATTAGCAAACGGTCGCCAACATTCCTGAAATAATAATAGCCTCTATCCAAGTGAAAAGTCCCTTTTACGTCTAAATTTTTAATGGGTTCCGTGATTAAAACTTGTGCCCGGGCCGGTTGTACGGCTCCATTAGTTATTGCATTGGCAAACCCATTCGTAGCAAATAGTATTTTTTTAGTCGTAAAACTAAAATCACCGAGTACTACTTCAACTTCCTTTCCTTTGTCAAAATAAGAAGTAACGGTTTGCTGGTTCAGAATTAATATATTTTTAGAAAACACTTCTTTCAGCAGCGCCTGCATCATATTTCCGGTATCTATTTGCGCTTCAAAAGGATTAAAAATCAGATATTCTTGTATCCCACTGAACCCAAAGCGGTCAACCTCTTTGGCAAAAACATCGGCTCTAAATAGAGGTCTTAAAATTTCATTGATGAAAGGTAATTTTCCAACACATTTATCGTAGCAACTGTCGTCGTGTTTTAAAAATAACTCATAACCGCCATAAGGTTTGAAATCTATCGTGTCATCCCCTAATCTTTTTCGCAACAATTGTAGTCCTTTCCATCGTTTTTGAATCAGATGAATAACCTCCTCTTCCGAATGCGATTTCAAATCGTCGATGATTTCTGAAAGGCTTCCAAAACACGCAAAACCAGCATTTTTTGTACTAGCGCCCTGCGGCAACATTCCTTTTTCCAACACTAAAATTTTGCTGTCCGGGAATCTTTCGCGCAAGCGTAAGGCTGCGTGTAAGCCCACAATACCGCTCCCAACAATGGTATAATCGACATTAGTAAACCAGTTTTTTAATTCCCAATAACTTAAATCCATGTCAAAATATTTTTATAAAAATAATAATTTTTTAGATTTATTCTGAATTTATTTCAGAAGCTAATCCCGCTATCCGTTACAATCTTTCTAGTCCTGAAACAAGTTCAGGACTAGAAAGGATTTCCACTTCTATCGGGGCTAAAAAGCAATTATTAAAACGACAAACATCAAATTAAATTGGTTATTTTTATGGTAAAGAAAAAAATTTATTTTAATTCGCTTAGAAGCTATGGTACAAGATGTAATGACACCCGAATTACTTTGGAAATTAGGAAGAATAACCACTTTAGGTATTTCTAAAGACGAAAAAAATGTCGTTTATAAAGTAGAAACTCCTTCTATCACAGAAAACAGATCCGACACGACATTTTACACCTTACCCATAAATGGTGGAAATCCAAGTCTACTTAAAGACACAGCTGCAGTATTAAAAGACAAGACCATATCTCCAGACGGGACCTATATATTTTATAATGAAGAAGTAAAAATCGAAAAAGTTCACGGAAAAGATTTTTATCCAGAACTGGAAAAATCAGACGTTCAAATCTACAATGGATTGAATTATCGGCATTGGGATACTTGGAATGACGGCAAATACAATCATGTTTTTTACAAAGAAAACAAAGAAGGAGCAGTGGGAATTGACATTCTGAAAGGAGAAAATTTTGATAGCCCGCAAAAGCCTTTTGGCGGTAATGAAGATTACATTTGGTCGCCAGACAGCAAAAGCATTCTTTACGTAAGCAAGAAAAAAGCAGGAACTGAATATGCTCTTTCTACTAACACTAATATTTTCGAATACAACCTAGAAACTGGAAAAACCATCAATAGAACGGAAGAAAACCTAGGATATGATAGCGCTCCACAATTTTCTCCAACAGGAAATTTGACTTGGTTGCAGATGAAACGAGACGGTTATGAAGCCGATAAAATCGATTTGATCGTTAACTTTAAAGGAATTAAGACAAACCTTACGGCTTCTTGGGATGGAACGGTAGATAATTTCATCTGGAGCAGTGACGGGAAAAAAATCTTTTTTGTGGCACCAATAGATGGAACAAAACAGTTATTTGAAGTTAATTTTCCGGGGGTTACCAATCCTGAAGTTGCGGGAGCAATTACCGTCCGCCAAATCACTACTGGAGAATTTGACGTCAATGATTTAGTTGGTTTTTCCGGTGATAACATCATCGTAACGAGAACCGACATGAATCATGCTGCGGAAATTTTTTCTTATAATCTAAAGAAAAATATTTGGAAACAACTCTCTAATGTAAATACAGCAACCTACACTTCTTTGGCGTTAAGCAAAACCGAAAGAAGATATGTAACGACGACAGATGGCAAAAAAATGTTAGTTTGGGTGGTTCTTCCTCCTAATTTTGATGCTTCAAAAAAATACCCAACGCTTTTGTATTGTCAAGGCGGTCCTCAATCACCATTGACACAATTTTATTCATATCGATGGAATTTACAGTTAATGGCTGCTAATGGTTATATTGTTGTGGCTCCAAACCGTCGCGGCATGCAAGGTCATGGCGTGGACTGGAATGAGCAAATCAGCAAAGATTGGGGCGGACAGGTAATGGATGATTACCTATCAGCGATTGATGATGTGGCGAAGGAAAAATATGTTGATGCAACTCGTTTGGGATGTATAGGTGCCAGTTATGGTGGGTATTCTGTTTTCTATCTGGCTGGAATTCACAACAATCGATTCAAAACTTTCATTACCCACGATGGCGTTTATAATACCCAAAGCATGTTTGGCACTACCGAAGAAGTTTTCTTCAGCAATTGGGATTTTGGTGGTGCTTATTGGGAAAAAGACAATGCGATAGCTCAAAAAACTTACACGACATTCAACCCGATGACTATGGTAGAAAAATGGAACAAACCCATTTTAATTATTCAAGGAGGAAAAGATTTTCGTGTACCAATAGGACAAGGTCAAGAAGCTTTTCAAGCAGCACAAATACGCGGGATAAAAAGCAGGTTCCTTTATTTTCCAGAAGAAAATCACTGGGTACTAAAACCGCAGAATGCACAGGTTTGGCAGCGTGAATTTTTCAAATGGTTGAAGGAAACCTTGTGAATTAGACGAAACAAAAAACCTTGCATCGCTGCAAGGTTTTTATTTAAACAAAAAATATTTCTTATTCAGGATCATTCATTTTGAAATTATCCATAAATGCAGTTGTATATTCTCCTGCAATATAACGAGGATCATCCATTAATTGTCTATGAAATGGAATGGTGGTTTTTATTCCTTCGATTACAAATTCATCCAAAGCTCTTCTCATTTTACTAATAGCTTCCTCACGAGATTGAGCGGTAGTAATAAGTTTAGCAATCATTGAATCGTAATTTGGCGGAATCGTATACCCGGAATATACGTGAGTATCTAAACGAACTCCATGTCCACCCGGCATATGTAATGTTGTGATTTTTCCCGGAGACGGACGAAAATCATTGTAAGGATCCTCAGCATTAATTCTGCATTCGATCGCATGCAATTGTGGCAAATAATTATTACCAGAAATAGGTATTCCAGCGGCAACCATAATTTGCTCCCGAATTAAGTCATAATCAATAACCTGCTCCGTAATTGGGTGCTCCACTTGAATGCGAGTATTCATTTCCATAAAGAAGAAATTACGGTGCTTATCTACCAAAAATTCTACCGTTCCAGCACCTTCATATTTAATATATTCGGCTGCTTTTACAGCTGCTTCACCCATTTTTTCACGTAACTCATCTGTCATAAATGGAGATGGCGTTTCTTCGGTTAATTTTTGATGACGTCTTTGAACAGAGCAATCTCTTTCAGATAGATGACAGGCTTTTCCGTAGGAATCTCCTACTACTTGAATCTCAATGTGGCGTGGTTCTTCGATTAATTTCTCAAGATACATTCCATCATTTCCAAAGGCTGCAGCAGATTCCTGACGCGCACCTTCCCAAGCTTTCAGTAAGTCTTCTTCTTTCCAAACCGCTCTCATTCCTTTTCCACCACCACCAGCAGTCGCTTTAAGCATTACTGGATAACCAAAATCTCTTGATAATTGCAAGGCTTCTTCATAGGATTCTAAAATTCCGACCGAACCTGGAACACAAGGAACACCTGCTTCTATCATCGTAGCTTTTGCAGAAGCTTTATCCCCCATTCTATCAATCATCTCTGGAGAAGCTCCAATGAATTTGATCCCATGTTCTTGACAAATTTTAGAAAATTTAGAGTTTTCAGAAAGGAATCCGTATCCTGGATGTATTGCATCTGCATTTGTAATTTCGGCAGCGGCAATAATATTTGACATTTTTAAATAGGACAAGTTGCTTGGAGGTGGCCCAATACAAACTGCTTCGTCAGCAAACCTTACATGTAGACTTTCAGCATCTGCAGTAGAATAAACGGCTACTGTTTTTATGCCCATTTCTTTGCATGTTCTAATCACGCGTAACGCAATTTCCCCTCTATTGGCAATCAATATTTTTTTAAACATCTTTTTTTGAAATTTTAAATGCAGAATTTTAAATTTTAAATTATTTTAAATAACGAAAAATCATCATTCAAAATTTATAATTTATAATTTCTTATGATGGATCTACTAAGAATAACGGCTGGTCAAATTCTACTGGCGACATATCGTCAACCAATATTTTTACAATTTTACCAGAAACTTCTGATTCAATTTCATTAAATAATTTCATGGCTTCAATTACACAAAGTACATCACCTTTAGAAATTGTTTTACCTACTTCAACAAACATTGGTTTATCTGGCGATGGTTTTCTATAAAAAGTCCCAATGATTGGAGATTTTATGGTGATAAAGTGCGCATTTTCTACTACTGGAACTTCCGGAGCGGCTGCAACTGGAGCAGTTTGTTGCGGTGCTACTGCTTGCTGAAGTGCAGCTTGAGCAGGCATTTGTTGAACATACGTGGTTTCAGTTACATTCCCTTCTAAAGTTGTTCTGATGGTGATTTTCACATCATCCATCTCTAATTTAACTTCTGCAACTCCTGAATTTGCTACAAACTTGATTAGATTTTGAATTTCTTTTAAATCCATAATTATTTGTTTTTAGTTTAAATTTATTTTTTATCGTATGCCCATTTTAGATAAATAGATCCCCAAGTGAATCCACCTCCAAAAGCGGCCAAAATTATCGTATCACCTTTTTTGAATAAATGTTCAAAGTCATTAAGAACTAATGGTAAGGTCGCAGAAGTTGTGTTTCCATATTTTTCAATATTCATTAACACTTTAGACTCTTCTAAATTCATTCTATTTGCGGTTGCATCGATAATACGTTTGTTGGCTTGATGAGGAACTAACCAATCTACATCGTCATTCGTCAAATTATTTCTTTTCAAAATTAATTCACTTGAATCTGCCATATTGGTTACCGCATATTTAAATACCGTTTTTCCGTCTTGGATAATATTGTGTTTATTATCTTTTACCGTTTGGTAAGTGGCGGGAAGTAAGGAACCACCGGCATCAATTTTTAAAAAATCTCTTCCGATTCCATCACTGCGTAAATACTCGTCTTGCAATCCTAATCCTTCATAATTAGGTTCAAATAATACCGCTCCAGCACCATCTCCAAAAATGATACAAGTTGATCTATCAGTGTAATCTACTATAGAAGACATTTTATCAGCTCCTATTAATAATACTTTTTTGTATCTTCCAGATTCTATGTAAGCTGCTGCTGTTGACATCCCAAATAAGAAGCTGGAACAAGCTGCTTGCAAATCATATGCAAAAGCATTTAAGGCTCCTATTTCAGTTGCTACATATACGCCTGTTGAAGCTACTGGCATGTCTGGTGTTGCAGTTGCCATTATCAACAAGTCTATTTCCATAGGGTCAATATTGGCTTTAGCTAATAAATCTTGTGCAGCTTTTATGGCTAAAAAAGAAGTTCCTTTACCTTCGTCTTTGAGGATTCTTCTTTCTTTTATTCCTGTTCGAGAGGTTATCCACTCGTCATTGGTCTCAACCATGGCCTCAAGAGCTTTGTTTGTTAACACAAAGTCTGGCACATAGGCTCCAACAGCGGTTATTGCGGCTGTAATTGTATTCATTATATGCGATTATTTTTGTCAAATGTCGCCATTTGAAAAATTTTTAAAAGACTTGAAAATTACAAAAAAAAATTCCATTTTCATTGCTTTGGAACTTCTTATTTAATGAAAATTATAAACAACAAAAAAACTCTCACGATGTGAGAGTTCGAATACCATTTACAAAAATGTATTAAGCAACAGCTACAGATTTATCTATAACAACTTGCCCTCTGTAATACATTTTACCTTCGTGCCAGTATGCTCTGTGGTATAAATGCGCTTCTCCTGTAATAGGACAAGTAGCAATCTGCGCTACAGTAGCTTTGTAATGTGTTCTTCTTTTATCTCTTCTTGTTTTGGAGATTTTTCTCTTAGGATGCGCCATTTTACTATATTATTTATCCGTTAATAGTTGCTTTAATTTGTCCCAACGCGGGTCAATATTTTCTTCTTGTTTATTCTCTTTTTTTTCTTCTTTTACTTTCAGTTCATTTAGTTTAGTCAAGGCTTCGGTTTTTAAACTTCCATCTTTAACTCCGGGATGAACCCGTCTTAGAGGCACTGACAACACTATCATTTCATAGATATACTGTGCAATATCCACTTCAAACTCTCCATGAGGTAAAATCAACAATTCTTCATTGTCATTATTATAATCCTCGCCAAAACGAACAATCAATTTCATTTCGCCTTTAATGGGCAAGTCAAAATCTTCGCTTGTCAAATCACAGGGAACATTTACCGTTCCTTTATGCTTAAAACTTAACTCTATCAGCGTACTTTTTTTCTCTAAAACTACATTTACTTTGATGTTT
This sequence comes from Flavobacterium cryophilum, assembly GCF_048286555.1. Classification (NCBI taxonomy): domain Bacteria; kingdom Pseudomonadati; phylum Bacteroidota; class Flavobacteriia; order Flavobacteriales; family Flavobacteriaceae; genus Flavobacterium; species Flavobacterium cryophilum. The sequence goes on from NZ_JBLVPZ010000001.1 coordinate 78,371, forward strand.
GAATTTTGAAATTCATTATAATCAAAGATTTCAAAGAACGAATTGTTTATTTGATACTCAAAATGATGTTTTCCTAGCTTTAATCCTATAAAAGGAATTAAAAATTCTTTTGTCTTATTCATTTCAACAACAATTTGACCCTAAACTTCGGGAGTGCAAAGATATAAAATTATTGCAAATCTAATAATGTTATTCACTTTTTTTTGTTCACAACTGTTTTTCTTTTGTTTTTAATGGCTTTACACTGATTTCAGCATAATGATTTCTCGAATGATAAATATCAATTGCAAGGTAGACTGCTTCTTTAAATGAGTTGAAATCAGCCGTTCCTTTTCCCGCTATATCATAAGCAGTACCGTGATCCGGGGAAGTTCTTATTTTACTCAAACCCGCCGTATAATTCACTCCATTACCAAAAGACAATGTTTTAAAAGGAATCAATCCCTGATCGTGATAGGCCGCTATAACAGCATCATACTTCTCGTATTGATTGCTTCCAAAAAAACCATCAGCCGCAAAAGGACCAAACACCAAGGTTCCCTTATCAAAAATCTTTTTCAATGTTGGCTTTATAATTAAATCATCTTCGGTACCAATAACGCCACCATCTCCACAATGCGGATTCAATCCCAAAACAGCTATCTTGGGTTTATTAATACTAAAATCCTGTATCAATGATTGCTTAATCGTTTCTATTTTTCTTATTATCAACTCTTCAGTAAGATGAGAAGCCACCTCTCTCACCGGAATATGATCTGTCAAAAGCCCTATTCTTAAATTATCCTGTACCATCAACATAAGTGCATTCCCCTCCAGCTCTTGGTCTAAATAATCCGTATGTCCCGGAAATTTAAATTCTTTGGACTGAATGTTGAACTTATTTATTGGCGCTGTAACTAACACATCTACAACACCATCCTTTAAAGCTTTGGTAGCCGCAACAAATGATTTTATTGCATATTCACCTGCCTTAGGATCATTTACTCCAGCATTCAAGTCCAAACCTTCTCTCCATAGATTTAAAACATTAATCTTACCAGGTATAATTTGATCCAGTTTGTCAATTCCGTGCAATAATGAAGTAGATTGAAAACTTTTCTTTACAAAAGACAGCAACTTAACATTAGCAAAGATAACAGGAGTACATAACTCTAACATACGAGAATCCTCGAATGTTTTTAAAACAACTTCGCTTCCAATACCATTTAAATCTCCTATAGAAATCCCAACGATTATATTTTCTGCTTTTTTCATCATGACCTAACGTTATTTATTGCTAATTTTGAAGTGCAAATTTAGTAAAATAAAACAAGAAATGTTTACAGGAATTATAGAAACCCTTGGTCTCATACAAGAAATAAAAAAAGAGAACAGTAATGTCCACATAACGATGAATACATCGATTACCAGCGAACTAAAAATTGACCAAAGCGTTGCCCATAACGGAATCTGCCTTACAGTCGTCTCAATCAAAGACAATTTTTATACCGTGACCGCCATAGACGAAACAATAAAAAAAACAAATTTAGCCAATTGGAAAGTCGGAGACAGCGTTAACTTAGAAAGAGCGATGAAACTTGGCGACAGACTTGACGGACACATTGTTCAGGGACACGTGGATCAAATAGGAACCTGCATCACCGCAGAACAAACCGACGGAAGCTGGCTTTACACCTTTGAATACGATGAAAAACTAAACAACATTACTATCGAAAAAGGTTCAATTACTGTAAATGGAGTAAGTTTAACCGTAGTAAATTCTAAAAATAATCAGTTTAGTGTAGCCATAATCCCATATACACATGAGCACACTAATTTCAAAACCTTTAAAGTTGGCACAAAAATAAATCTTGAATTTGATGTAATTGGCAAATACGTTTCCAGACTCTACACTAACAAATAATATCCTTAATTATATAAAAACAAAAAACACTATTTAAATAGTGTTTTTTGTTTTTATATAATTAAGGTAAATGATATAAATTCCAAATAACAAGGCAACTATCAGTATTACAATACTATTGCCATCAATAGATAATCCAGGAGGCGGCACTTTTTTAGCTGTAGGTGCAGGAGGACTAGCATCCCCAGAGCCTGCAAAAGCATGCATAAACCCGAAAAGGAAAATGATTAAAAAACAAACATTATTTGACTCAATTTTCATCGGTTTCAAAAATAGTAATTTATTAAAATAAAAAAATCAATCAAACCTTTCACAGGAAATACTTATTCCTAAAATACAAAGATACGTTTTTTACTTAATTTAATTTTAAATAAAAAAATAAACCCCTCAGTATCAATTGATATGAGGGGTTTTTCGTGGTCCCACCTGGGCTCGAACCAGGGACCACCTGATTATGAGTCAGGTGCTCTAACCAGCTGAGCTATAGGACCGGTTAAGAATGTGCAATATTACTACTATTTTTCATTTGCTCCAAATATTTTTGACTTAGATTTTAATATAGTTTAATTATTAAATTATTTGAATCAGAAACCAACTGAATATTAGAATACTACCGCTTTATCTGCATTTAAATTATTTTATTTCTTGACACAATTCAATCAAAACACCGTTTGTGCTTTTTGGATGTAAAAAAGCAACCAGCTTATTATCAGCACCTTTTTTAGGGATTTCATTCAAGACTATAAATCCTTCCTTTTTCAAACGCGCTATTTCTGAAAAAATATCATCAACATCAAAAGCAATATGGTGAATCCCTTCTCCCTTTTTTTCTATAAATTTAGCGATGGGACTTTCTGGATTCGTTGCGGCAAGAAGCTCAATTTTATTGGGTCCATTCCTGAAAAAAGAAGTGGTTACTCCTTCGGTTTCTACATCTTCAAATTTATACGCTGGAGCGCCAAAGAGTTTTTCGAAAACTAAATTTGAGACTTCTAAGTTTTTAACAGCAATACCTATATGTTCTATTTTTCTCATTATTTATTTATCAATTCAACGTTAGTTTTAGATTGAAGCAGTCAGCCAGCGGCAACGCCGTTTATTTGATGTAAAATTAAACATTAAAAACAAAAAAAAGCGCAGTATTCTAAAAAGTAAGCTGAATTAAATCGCTCATAATAATTCTATAAAAAATTTCGATTGCATGAATTATAATTGTTATTTTGTAGATTCTAATTATGATTTGATATGTTGAAAAACAATTTAAAATACACCTTATTTCTATTGCTTTTAATTTGTGTTGGATGTGCAAAAAGAGGCTCCATCACTGGCGGTTTAAAGGATACCATTGCACCCGTTTTAAAAGTAAGTTTTCCGGAAAATTTTAGCAAAAACTTCAAAGAAAATGAGATCAAACTAGTTTTTGATGAGAACATTAAACTTAAAAACCTTAAAAAGCAATTGATTATTTCACCACCAATGAAATACGAACCATTAATTCTGCCTACTACGCCAAGCAAAACGATTACAATAAAAATTAAGGATACATTACAACCAAACACCACGTACAGCTTCAATTTTGGACAAAGCATCGCTGACAACAACGAAGGAAATCCGCTAAATCAATTCAAATACGTGTTTTCAACTGGTGATTATATTGACTCTTTAAGTCTTGGCGGAACTGTAAAAAGCGCATATGACAAAGAAGTTGAATCATTCGTTTCGGTTATGCTATATGACGTGAATGACACTTTTAAAGATTCTATAGTCTATACTGAAAACCCCAGATATGTAACGAACACATTAGACAGTTTGAAGACATTTCATTTTGAGAATTTAAGAGCGGGAAAATACTTACTTATAGCTTTGAAAGATTACAACAGCAATAACAAATACAATCCAAAAACAGATAAAATAGGATTTAGCAAGCAGTTCATTACTATTCCAAACGACACTCTTTACGAGTTGGAATTATTTAAAGAAACACTTCCTTTTAAAACTTTCAAACCAAGTCAAGCGTCTGGAAACAAATTGTTGTTGGCATATGAAGGTGCTGTAAATTCAGCTGCTGCCCGACCAAAATTAATCTTGAAAAACAATAGTGAAGTTCTATCCAACATCATTACTAAATTCCCCAAAAAGGATTCCCTCCAAATTTGGTATAAACCCATCAAAGTAGATTCGCTAACTTTGGCTGTAACCAGAGATAAATACGAAACTAATTTCACCTTTAAAATAAAAGACCAGAAAAAGGACACTTTAAGCATCTCTGCCGTACAATCCGGCAGCTTAGACTTCAGGGAGCGCTTTACAATAGAAAGCTCCACTCCATTAATTCGTATTGAGAATTCTAAAATAAATTTGACCAACAATGCGAAAACCATAGTGCCTTTTACCACTGAATATGACGAATTTAATCAAAAACTATATTTTGACTTTAAAAAAGAACCTTCAGAAAATTACAGTTTTGAAATTTTACCTGGAGCGTTAACAGATTTTTTCGAAAAGTCAAACGATACTTTGACCTATAAATTAAATACAAGAAGCTATTCTGAAACGGCAAATCTAAGGGTGTTATTACAAAACGTAAAACAATTTCCCATCATCGTGGAACTCACTAACTCCAAAGGCGATATTTTAGCCTCTGAATATTCGGAAAATGGCACTACAGTCGATTTCAACTTACTGGAACCTTCTGTATTTTCGCTTCGGGTAATTTATGACACCAATAAAAATAAGGAATGGGATTCCGGTAATTATTTAGAAAAACGTCAGGCTGAGGAAGTAATCTATTCTTCTAAAGAAATAAATCTACATGCTAATTTTGACTGGGAAGAGATATTTGACTTGAGCTTACCCTACAGCCCGGAACCTAAAAAGAAAACAGATAAGAAAAACTAGAGCCGTATATTTTTTATTTCAAAAGAATCTCTGTCGTTTAAGAAGCCTAATTTTTGTCGGGTTTCTAACATTTTTTCTTTGTCTAATACTACTATAAAAAAACTTTCAGATTCTTCTGGTTCCAACACATAATTTCCAAGAAAATCGACCGCTTGTGAGTGTCCAATGTATTCATAACCATTGGCATCGGTTCCTATTCTATTAACCCCTATTGCATAACTCATATTTTCTATCGCTCGCGCTTTCAACAAAGCATCCCAAGCATTGGTCCTTATTTTTGGCCAACTCGCCACATAAATTAACAAGTCATAATCCTCTGAATTTCTGGAAAAAACAGGAAATCGTAAATCATAACATACCTGCAGGCAAATTTTCCAATCTAAATAATTGACGATACCTTTTTGTGTTCCGCTGGTGTACACTTTATCTTCCCCAGCCAACGTAAATAAATGTTTTTTATCATAAAACTGAATTTCTCCTGATGGAAAAACAAACAACATCCTATTATAGAAATTATCGTTTTCTTTAATTACAGCACTTCCGGTGATGGCGCTTTTTTTGGCTTTTGCCAATGCTTTAAGCCACGTTACCGTTTCGCCTTGCATTGTTTCAGCAACATTCTCTGGATTCATCGTAAAGCCCGTCGTAAACATTTCCGGCAATACAATCAAATCCGCATTTTCAGAAATGGAATTTATTTTTTCTTCGAAATACTTTCGGTTGGCTTTTGGGCTTTCCCAAATTAAAGCCGATTGGATTAGGGTAACTTTCATTATTTATCATTTAATTTTATTTGAAATCGCCACTTATCCTTTTTATTTTTTTTGGGAATATTAGGCATTAGAAGACCTGCTCCTCCTATTAATATTACTGGAGGAATTACCACAGCTGCAAAAGGATTGTTTTTAGCCTCAGGACTAATCATTACAATAAAGCTAGCACTACTGACAATTAACAAATCAGACAAAACTGTTAAAACAATTGGTCGTCTTCTAACCATAGTGATTGAGTCCATAGATAAAAAAAAATCTCTGATTCTAATTGTTTTATCATCGACGACTCTAAATTTACCTATTAATTTTCTTCCACTACTTATTTTAATTTTTATTCTTTTATTCTCCTCTATTAATTTTGTTTCACCTGTCTGTTTGTTTATTAATTCAATACTGTTTTTTTGTGCCAAAGAAATAAACCCAGAAAACAGGAATACTATCAAAATAACAGTTTTTTTTATAAAATAATTGCTTACTTTCATAATGATAATTTAATTCAAAAATCAAAGATAAAAAAAAAAAAAAACGCATTCAACTTTTACATTGAATGCGTTTCTTAGTTGTATGTTTTGAGCTTTCGACCTTAGACTTTAAGACCAACTTATTATCCTTTCAAACTCGCAGATAAATATTCTCTATTCATTCTGGCAATGTTTTCCAAAGAAATCCCTTTTGGACATTCCACTTCACAAGCGCCAGTATTGGTACAGTTCCCAAAACCTTCCGCATCCATTTGGTTAACCATATTTAAAACTCTATCAGTAGCTTCAACTTTTCCTTGTGGCAACAAAGCATATTGAGAGACTTTGGCAGCAACAAACAACATAGCCGATGAGTTTTTACAACTCGCAACGCAAGCTCCGCAACCAATACATGTTGCTGCATCAAATGCATCATCAGCATCTTCCTTGTTTATAGGAATTGTATTGGCGTCAATTGTATTTCCTGAGGTGTTTACAGATATAAATCCTCCAGCATGTTGAATTCTGTCAAAAGAACTTCTGTCAACCACTAAATCTTTAATTACTGGAAAAGCTTTCGCTCTAAATGGCTCAATAAAAATGGTATCTCCATCCTTGAACATTCTCATGTGCAATTGACATGTTGTGACAGCTCGATCCGGTCCATGAGCTTCACCATTGATATACAAAGAACACATTCCGCAAATTCCTTCGCGACAATCATGATCAAACGCAACTGGCTCATCCCCTTTCATGATTAGTTCGTCATTCAAAATGTCAAGCATCTCAAGAAACGACATGTCTGGTTCAATATGATCTATCGGATATTCAACTATTTTTCCTTCTGCAGCGGCATTTTTCTGACGCCATATTTTTAATGTAAGTTTCATATTTTTAGTTTGAAAGTCATAAAGTCGAAAGTCGAAAGTCGATTGACATTGCGCCATTTGACTTTAAGACAGTAGACATTAGACTGAATTATTTATAACTTCTTTGAACTAATTTCACGTTATCAAATACCAATGGCTCTTTGTGTAAAACAGCTTCACTTGGTTTTCCAGTGTACTCCCAGGCAGCTACATAAGCGAAATTCTCATCATCACGTTGCGCTTCACCTTCTTCTGTCTGATATTCTTCACGGAAATGTCCGCCACAAGATTCATTACGATGTAACGCATCTTTAGCGAATAATTCTCCCAATTCAAGGAAATCGGCAACACGAGTCGCTTTTTCCAATTCTTGATTAAAACCATTCGCATCACCAGGAACTTTTACTTCATTATAAAACTCTTCGCGCAAAGCAGCAATTTCTACAATCGCTTCATTTAATCCTTTTGCATTACGAGCCATTCCAACTTTGTCCCACATGATTTTTCCTAATTTCTTATGGAAATAATCAACGGATTGTGTTCCTTTATTGTTCATGAATTTTTCGATTTGATCTTTCACCACTTTTTCAGCAGCAGCAAATTCAGGCAAATCTGTAGAAATAGCACCCATTTTAATATCTGGTGATAAATAATCTCCAATAGTATATGGCAACACAAAATATCCATCAGCTAAACCTTGCATCAAGGCAGAAGCTCCAAGCCTGTTTGCTCCGTGGTCAGAGAAATTAGATTCCCCGATAGAGAAACATCCTGGAATAGTAGTTTGCAAGTTATAATCAACCCAAGTTCCTCCCATGGTATAATGAACCGCCGGGTAAATCATCATTGGAGTTGAATATGGATTTTCGTCAACAATTTTCTCATACATCTGGAATAGATTACCATATTTGTTAGCAACAACTTCTGTTCCTAATTTAATGATTAATTGAACATCATTCAAATCTAAACCTTTAACGTAAACTTGTTCTTTTCCGTAACGTTGTATTGCTGAAGCAAAATCAAGGTAAACAGCTTCACCTGTTTTATTGATACCAAAACCAGCATCACAACGCTCTTTAGCAGCACGTGAAGCAACATCACGAGGAACAAGATTTCCAAAAGCTGGGTATCTTCTTTCCAAGTAATAATCGCGTTCTGCTTCAGACAAATCCGTTGGTTTCTTTATACCGTCCCGAATCGCTTTGGCATCCTCCATTTTTGCAGGAACCCAAATACGCCCATCATTACGCAACGATTCGGACATTAATGTCAATTTCGATTGGTGATCTCCTGAAACTGGAATACAAGTTGGATGAATTTGTGTGTAACAAGGATTTGCGAAGAAAGCACCTTTTTTGTGGATTTTCCAAGCCGCGGTGGCGTTACTTCCCATTGCATTGGTAGAAAGAAAAAATACATTTCCGTACCCTCCAGAAGCAATAACAACAGCGTGAGCAGAATGTCTTTCGATTTCTCCAGTAACTAAGTTACGGGCGATAATTCCTCTTGCTTTCCCGTTCACGATTACTAAATCCAGCATTTCGTGACGGTTGTGCATTTTTATTTTTCCACGGCCAATCTGGCGATTCATTGCTGAATAAGCCCCTAATAAAAGTTGTTGTCCTGTTTGTCCTTTCGCGTAAAAAGTTCTGGAAACCAAAGTTCCACCAAAAGAACGGTTATCTAACAATCCGCCATATTCTCGAGCCAATGGAACACCTTGCGCCACACATTGGTCAATAATATTCGCAGAGACTTCAGCCAAACGGTGCACGTTTGCTTCACGAGCGCGATAATCGCCCCCTTTTACAGTATCATAAAACAAACGGAACGTGGAATCCCCGTCTCCTTGATAGTTTTTTGCAGCGTTAATTCCACCTTGTGCAGCTATTGAGTGTGCACGACGTGGTGAATCTTGAAAGCAAAAAGCTTTTACGTTATAGCCTAGTTCTGCTAAAGTTGCAGCAGCAGAACCTCCAGCCAAACCTGTACCAACTATAATAATATCTAAATTACGTTTGTTAGCTGGATTTACTAAATTAATATGATCTTTATAATTTGTCCATTTGTCCGAAATTGAACCTGTAGGAATTTTTGAATCTAATGCCATTATAATTTAATATTAATGATTAAAATGATGAAATAATGCAATGAAAATGAAACCAAAAGGAACTACAATTGCAAAAGCATATCCTAATGTATGCAACGATTTTGAATATTTATTATTAAAACCTACTGACTGAAAGGAGGAATTGAAACCATGCCACAAGTGCAGTGACAACAATAAAAATGATATACAGTATAAAATAGTGCGAACTGGGCTTTCAAATTTGGCAACTAATTCATGAAAATACCTTGATTCATCCAACGGATTAACTTCTACATATTTGTACACCATTTCAGGAACCCAAAAATCGTAAAAATGTAATCCTAAGAAAGCTAAGACAACTGCCCCAGAAATAATCATATTTCTTGAAGCCCAAGAAGAATTAGCCGCTCCATTATTCTTAGCATAAGAGATTGGTCTGGCCCTATTGTTTTTGATTTCCAAAACAATACCCATGATAAAGTGGAAAACTACACCAAAAATTAAAATTGGCTGAAAAACATATTGAATTAGAGGATTATTTCCCATAAAATGAGATATTGAGTTAAAAGTATCGGAACTAAACACCGATGTCATATTGATAAAAAAATGCTGTGCTAGAAACAACACCAAAAAAAGTCCTGAAAGTGCCATAGCTACTTTTTTTGCTATTGACGATTTCAATAATGCAGATTTTGCCATAAGATTTATATAATTTGTATTAGAAAATTATACAAAAATAAAGCAATTTGACAGGAACCACAACCTTTTTGCCGTTATTTATAATGATTTTAAAGTGTTTTCCATAAATCACCAAGAAATCCTTAAATATCAAATACAAATCCAGAAACGACCTAAAAATAGTTAAACAATAAACAAAAAAAACTTAAATAAAAAAAAATGAAATAATGTATAAAATTAATCTCAACATTGAAGATCAAATAGCATTTAAGTTCGGTATGTTACGAAGCCCAATTTTAGAATATAACAACCATAAAAAAACACGATTTCAAATGAAATCGTGTTTTTTGTTTTAAAAATAAGAATGACTACTTATTTTGATTCGATAATGGTAAGGTCCGTAACGACTTTCTTTTTCCCTTTTTCAATACTGATTGTATTCACAGAAATCGGAAGGTAGTATTTGCCGTTTTTAGCTGGTTCCAATTTTAGTTTTTTGTCTTTCTTTTTCCAATTATCAGCTGTTGTTTTTGTTATAGAAAGATCATAAATGTGTTTGTTCAATCCTTTTACAGCCTTCACTTTCTGAGAATAAACGACTTCTTTCAAGCTGTTCTCAATTTGCAAAAGCACTTCTGCATCTCCATCCGAATAAAACCAAATCTCTGCTTTTGGCTCTGAAGCTTTAGCCCAAGAACTCCAGCTGTTCCCCCATTCTTTTGATTTTTTTATCTTTTTTAGTTCAAAAATATGAATATTTTCCGCAACAACTTTGTCATTCAATTGTTGCACTTGATCCAAATTGACTTTATAAACGGATCGACCGTGAGTTCCTACCACTAAATCTTTTGCTTTCTTTTGAATCACTACATCGTGAACCGCCACGTTTGGAATTCCGTTTGAAAAATCATCCCAAGATATTCCTCTATTTAACGAAACATACAATCCGTTATCCGTTCCCAGATATAAAATATTCTCGTTGACATTATCCTCCACGATCACATTCACGGGACTTACAGGCAAATTATTGGCGATATTTTTCCAAGTTTGACCAAAATCATCTGACATATAAACATAACTGGCGAAATCATCATTTCGATATCCGTTCAAAGTCGCATACACTCTTTCTTTCTTATGAGCCGAAGCCACAACTCTCGAAACCCAGCGATTTTGAGGTAAATTTTCTGAAATTTTGTTCCAAGTCGCACCGCCATCTTTCGATACTTGAATCAGTCCATCGTCACTTCCTGTGTAGAGTAACCCAAACTGCAAAGTACTTTCACTGATAACAGCAATTGTTCCAAAAGCAACATTCCCTTCTTTTGCTCCTTGCGTTAAATCAGGCGAAATAGCAGTCCAAGTCTGACCTTGATTCATCGAACGATGTAAGAAATTAGATCCCATGTACAAAATATCCTGATTGTGTGAAGACAATAAAATAGGCGTTTGCCAATTGAATCGAAAAGGCTTTTCATCCTTTTTTGACTTTGGAGAAATATACTCCCGCTTTTTAGTGGCGCGATCAATTCTGTAATAATTCCCAAATTGAAACCCTGTAAAAACAATATTAGGATTCCTCTTGTCTATTTGAGTCTGCATTCCGTCACCACCCATCAAATTTTCGTATGGATATTTTCCGGTTTGATACCATTCCGAAGAATATTTATAATCACTTGGCCCTACCCAAACGCCGTTATCCTGCATGCCGCCATAGATATTATACGGTTCTTGCTCATCCACATTCACTGCGTAAAACTGGCTCACGCTGTGCGAATTACTTTTTACCCAATGCGCTCCATCATCATACGAAATGTTCAAACCCCCATCATTTCCATTGATTAAATGTCCTGATTTATTTGGGTTAACCCAAACAACGTGATGATCCGAGTGAACATTCTCTTCGCTAATGGATGTAAATGTTTTTCCGCCATCATTTGATTTTATAATGGGTACACCTGATAAATAAATTTTATTGACATCATTGGGATCAACAGAAATAACACTGAAATAATACCCGTACGAATAAAAGAAATCATCGATAAAATCCTGATGGGTCTTTGTCCAGCTTTTCCCTCCGTTATTTGATTTATACACTTCGGCTCCGATAACTTCTGTTTCTGCTAAACTATTTATCGCATCCAAAACTACTTTGGCAGCTTCGTTTGGTTGTAAATACCCGTTTTGAACCCAATGTTTAATATTTTCGGCCCTGTATTTTTCAGTTAAACCGTAATTCTTTAAAATAGAATTCAAACTTTTATTGGGTAATTTTAAGAATTCATCTCCCGGCATAGAAAACGCAACTGGTAACGAATTACTTTTTTTGGATTGTAAAGGTCTTTTAAATTGGTTGTCCAAAATGGCGTACACGTTTTCATCATCATACACTGCTAAACCAATACGGCCAACGCCTTCACCAACAGGAAAACCGCTTTCAGCGTTTGTAAAAAGCTTCCATGTCAATCCTGCATCTTCACTTTTATAAATTCCCGAAGTAGCGCCACTTCCTATAAAATCCCACGCTTTTCTGTCTTTACTCCAAGAAGCTGCATACTGAATTTTGAAATTTTTTGGCGAAACTGCCACATCTATAATCCCCGTTTCATCATTGATATAAAGTGTTTTTTGCCACGTTTTTCCGCCATTAGTCGTTTTATAAATTCCTCGTTCTTCATTTTTCGAATACAAATGACCCACTGCACCCACAACAACTTCATCTGGATTTGACGGATTTATCAGGATTCTGCTGATGTGATGGCTGTCGTGCAATCCCATATTTTGCCAAGACTTTCCTTTGTCTTCAGATTTCAAAATTCCAATTCCAGCATAAGACGATCGCGACGAATTGACCTCGCCAGTTCCTACCCAAATTGTGCCTCGTTTCCAGTCTATAGCAATATCACCCACATTTTGCGTAGGCGCCGCATCCATAACTGGCAAAAAACTCATTCCGTTATTATTCGTGTACCAAAGTCCACCCGAAGCATAGCCCACATAAAATTCGGTTGGATTTTCCGGATTTACATCTACATCCACCACTCTGCCGCTCATCACCGTTGGACCCACATTTTCGAAAGTAACATTTTGAAAAAGAGATTGTTTCTCCATTCTATTTTTAGCTTCCAATGATTGCTGAAACGCTTCAGCAGAAACTTGTCCCCAAGAGACACTTTGTAAAATAAGAGCCGAAAAGAGTACTATTTTTTTCATGTAATTTGATTTGATTTGGAAAATTAATCATAAAAATAGTTATCTGAAAATTTTATAGTGTAATTAACATCCGTTTCTCTCAAAGTTAGTATTTTTGAATATTCAATATATTAAACGAAGTGTAATGAAATGAGCGTAGCTAGAAATGACCTCAAAACCAATATTAGCGCTCTGCAAATTACACTTGACCCATAAAAAACAATTAAAATCAACAAATGAAATACAATCAAATTGACCGAGATTTATTTATAAAAAACAGAGCAAAATTCATGGCTCAGATGAAGCCAAAAAGCGTTGCCATTTTCAATTCTAATGATATTTATCCCATTTCTGCGGATAGTTCGTTGCCTTTTGCACAACACCGCGACATCTTTTATCTGAGCGGAGTCGATCAGGAAGAAAGCATTTTATTGCTTTTCCCAGATGCGCCTTACGAGCATCAAAGAGAAATAGTATTCCTGAAAGAAACCAGCGAACACATTGCCATTTGGGAAGGTGAAAAACTGACTAAAGAACGTGCTTTTGAAGTAACAGGAATCAGAACTGTGTATTGGTTGCAGGAATTTGAAAAAGTCTTATTCGAAATGATGACGCACGCTGACACGATTTACATCAATACCAACGAGCATTACCGCGCTACTGTAGAAACCGAAACTCGCGAAGCCCGTTTTGTAAAATGGTGGAAAGAGAAATATCCGGCACATGCTGTTGCAAAAAGCAATCCAATATTGCAACGCCTACGTTCTGTAAAAGAGACCGAAGAATTGGATTTAATCCAAAAAGCCTGTAACATTACGGAACTCGGTTTTAGAAGATTATTGCCTTTCGTGAAACCAAATGTTACCGAATACGAAATTGAAGCCGAGCTAATTCACGAGTTCATTCGCAACCGTTCCAGAGGTTTTGCCTACACACCAATTATTGCTTCCGGAAATAATGCCAATGTGTTGCACTACATCGAAAACAACCAACAATGCAAAGCAGGTGATTTGATTTTACTGGATGTTGCGGCTGAATATGCGAACTATTCCAGTGACATGACGCGAACCATTCCGGTTTCAGGAACGTATACCGAAAGACAAAAAGAAGTGTATAATGCCGTGTTGCGGGTAAAGAACGAAGCGACAAAAATGCTGACAACAGGTACACTTTGGAAACAATACCATATCGAAGTTGGAAAATTAATGACTTCTGAATTGCTAAGTTTGGGCCTTATTGACAAAGCCGATGTACAAAACGAAAAACCGGAATGGCCCGCTTACAAAAAATATTTCATGCACGGAACTTCCCACCACATGGGACTCGACACGCACGATTATGGAATCCTGACCGAACCCATGCAAGCCAATATGGTTTTCACTGTGGAGCCGGGAATTTATATTCCTGCCGAAGGTTTCGGAATCCGTCTGGAGGACAACATCATCGTTCAGGAAAGCGGCGAACCATTCAACATGATGCGCAACATCCCAATTGAAGTAGACGAAATCGAAGAATTAATGAATCGTTAATTTCTTAAAATACATTTACCCAAATCGGTTTACAGCAATGTAAACCGATTTTTTTTTGGGCGCAACCCAGCCTCCGTGAACTCCAGCTGCGTCGGGCTATTCGCTACAAGTCCTCGCACCGTAAAAAAAATGCGGTGCTGTGGGCTTTCCGCTATTATCCCTTGCGCGCTTCAACGAGAAAATTTATAATTCCAAAACATCAATTCCAAAATCCATCTTAAAGCTGTAACTTTATAAACACCCTTCCGACTTATTTAAAAACAATGGATATTTTGTAAAACATATTTTATAAATAATTTAAACCATTAAGTAATTAAGAAAAATTAAGCTCTGATTCTAAATGAAACTTAGTTTCTTAATGGTAAAAATCTTTTAAACAAAAACTTAAAATATAGAAATTATGCAAGCACACGAAATAGACTACCACATTTACGGCGAGGAAATGCAATATGTGGAAATAGAACTGGACCCACAGGAAATTGTAATTGCCGAAGCCGGAAGTTTTATGATGATGGACAATAATATTCAAATGGAAACCATTTTTGGAGACGGTTCCGGACAAGAAAGCGGATTATTCGGCAAACTTTTAAGTGCCGGAAAAAGAGTTTTGACCGGCGAAAGTCTTTTCATGACCGCGTTCATCAATCAAAATACTACCAAAAGCAAAGTTTCCTTTGCCTCACCATATCCCGGAAAAATTATCCCAATTGACTTAACGCAATTTGGCGGAAAATTCATTTGCCAGAAAGATGCCTTTCTCTGCGCCGCTAAAGGCGTTTCTGTGGGAATCGAATTCTCTAAAAAACTGGGTCGTGGACTTTTTGGTGGTGAAGGTTTCATAATGCAAAAAATAGAAGGCGACGGTCTGGCGTTTGTGCATACCGGCGGAACATTAGCCAAAAAAGAATTAGCAGCAGGCGAAGTCCTAAAAGTCGACACAGGTTGTATCGTAGGTTTTACTAAAGATGTCGATTATGACATTGAATTTATTGGTGGAATCAAGAATTCCGTCTTTGGTGGTGAAGGTTTATTTTACGCCACACTACGTGGTCCGGGAACAGTTTATGTACAATCCTTGCCTTTCAGCCGACTCGCCGACAGAATCATCGCATCTGCTCCGAGAGCTGGAGGAAACAGTCGCGACGAAGGCAGTTTATTAGGCGGATTGGGAAGTTTACTTGATGGCGACAGACGATTTTAATTTTTATAAACGGCTTTCAGAAATGGTTGCCGTTTTTTTTAAACCATATAAGAAATATAAGGACATAGTAGTAATTTTTAAATGAACTTATACCATTTCATCTTTGAAAATACTGGTTTGATTTTTATGTCAAATCGAGCGCAGTCGAGATTCATTTGAGCACATGAGTTGTTAAAAAAGGGTTTCGACTGCGCTCAACCTGACAGAATCATATCGAATTTATTCCAGTAAATTTATAGATGAAATGGTATTATATTTCTTATAGGGTTTAAAAACACATTTTGTTTAATTATTCTCTATAACGATTTTTCCGATTTTTACTTCGTGTTTTTTTGCGTAATTCATGGCAACCATTTTAAACGGTTACAATAATGCAAAAGCATAAAAAAATAAAATGGTATTTTTGTAGTCTAAATTTTCATTTTGAAACAAATCCTCTTTAAAAACACCAACATCTCCTACTCCGATACCGGGAAAGGAACTGCTATTGTCTTGCTTCATGGTTTCTTGGAGAACAAAGGTATGTGGGATTTTTATATTCCGGAGCTTGCTAAAAAAAACCGCGTTATTACTATAGATTTATTGGGACATGGCGCAACGGAATGTTTGAGTTACATACAAACGATGGAAGATAATGCGGATGCAGTTCATGCTGTTTTATCGGATCTGCGCATCCGAAAGGCCGTTTTTGTCGGACATTCTATGGGAGGTTACGTCGCTTTGGCTTTCGCCGAATTATATCCCGACACGATAAAAGGATTTGTTTTATTAAACTCGACCGCAAGAGCCGACAGCGAGGAGCGAAAAATAAATCGGGACCGAGCAATCAAAGCAGTAAAACTATCTTTTATAAATTTTGTTTCGCTATCCATCGCAAATTTATTCAGTGAATCTAACAGAGAACGACTTTCATCAGAAATAGAAAGCGTAAAAAGAGAAGCATTAAAAACACCGCTTCAAGGAATCGTTGCCTCACTCGAAGGAATGAAAATAAGACAAGATCGGGAAGTGTTGTTGCATCTTACACCCTACCCAAAATTAATAATTCTGGGCGAAAAAGATTCTGTTTTAAATTACGAAGAAACCAAAGAGCAAATCGAAAATACGACTGTCAAATTGGTGACTTTTCCCGACGGACACATGACTCATATTGAGAATCAAGATCAATTATTGACCGTGTTGTTGGCTTTTTTTAAAAGCATTTAAATCATTCCAGATTTCAAATACCCTTTTTCCACCAATTCGCTTTTGTCTTTTAAGTGGTGCATTTTGCCTTCTTTCATCAACGCTAGTTTTGTGGAAACTTTAATCACATTTTCATAACTATGATCCGTGATAATAATGCCTTTTTGACTGGACATTGCAGTGATTAACTCATTTATCCTTTCAATCATCAGGGGCGACAAACCATTATAAGGCTCATCCAACAAAACAAATTTTGACGCATTGTTCAGGATTAATTTAATTTCTAAATACCGTAATTCTCCCCCCGACAAATGCTTTATTTTTTTGTTCAGCATCGATTGGATCATTTCATCGGCATAAAATTCCTGTAATTTCTCTTTGGTAATAGACAATAGAATTGTCTTTTTTATCGAAAATGAATTTGGAATAAAATTATCTTGAGGCAAATAGCTGATTTCGTTTAGCAAATCGCTGGTTTTTGATTTCACAACGCCATCCACGCGAACAAATTTAAAATCGGCAGAAACAATTCCGAAAATGATTTTCAACAAGGTCGATTTACCGGAACCATTTCTTCCTAGAACACCAATAATATCAGCCGTTTCACATTTTAAATACACATCAGAAACTATGATTTTTCCATCATATTGCTTTTGAACGCTATCCACTTCTAAAACACTCTTTGTCATAGGAATTTCAATACTTCGTTAATAACTAAAATCAGCACCATCGAAAAAACAAAATTCATTAAAAAACCATACACGAACAACTGCAATTTAGAAACTCCGTTATTGTAATAAAACAGGTATTCATTTTTAGCATTTACTTCTTTTATCAAAATACTAATCAAAAATCCAAAAATAATAAGAACGTATTTAGAAGTTTCAAAACCTCCAAAAACCCACGCCAAAACAGTTATTGAAACGTTTATCGTCACGGTGCTTTTGTAAAACTCAAAGATGTTGGCTAATTTTCTGATTGTTATTTTTGTTTAAATTATTTTCTCCTGAAACGGAATAGTCTGATCTAAAATCTCACTCAATAAAAGAACCATTTGTTCGAGATAGTTACACAAAATTTGCTCATCTATAATTGAATTTATTTCTTTATCTTCTTTGAAATTAAACGGAAGAAAGCCAGCTTTTAAATTCTTGAAAGAGATAATTCCTGCTTCAATTGGTTTTCCTTTCGCTTCGTGCTCATACATATAAGCATACGCGAGTACCTGAATGATTTTATCGCTTTTAATTTCTTCTGTTAATCCTTTCCATGATTTCAAAGTGACACTTGCTTTTTCTACTTTTCCGGTTTTATAATCGATAATTCGAATGATTCCGTTACGTTCTTCAATTCGATCCACATTTCCTTTTATCAATACCGGGAAAGGCAGATTAGGATGTTGTAAGGGCCGCTCAAAAGTTTTTTCCAAAGCAATGATTTTTATTGCGTCGCCATTCTTGATGCTTTCCAATTCTACTTTCAGGAAATTCGAAACATTTCGTTTGGCGACTTCAAAAGCCAACAAATTTCGTCCTTTTTTAATTTCGCCTTCTTTGTAAACTAATTTGAATTGTTTTAAGACCTCAGCATCAATCTGCTCGAAACACTTTAAAATATCACTTTCAGAAATGAATTTACCGATGAAAGGCTCGTATAAAACCTTTAAAGTTTCGTGAATAATGGTTCCCAAGGTATTTAAGGCAATATTTTCTTCAACTTCTTCGACTTCACTGATGCGCAAAATCTTCTGGAAATAAAACTGAATCGGATTTCGGATATAACTCGTCAATGCCGATGGGGAGAACCCTTTTTCTGTAATTTCTTTCAATCGAAGCATTACACTTTCTGACTTTGGGATTACCATCGGTTGATAGGCTGTTTCGGGTAAAACTGCATTGTAAATTTCGTGTGATAAAGCATGATTTTTTTGCCTTTCGACTTCCAGTTGCGTGATGAATCGGCTTTTTTCACCCGCATCCAAACCTTCGCTTTCCGTATTATAAATTAAATAGATATTCTTTGCTCTTTGTAATAAATGATAAAAATGATAGGTATAAATAGCATCTTTTTCTTTAAATGTGGGCAAGCCCAATTCGCGTTTCACATCATACGGAATGAAAGAATTCTGTGATTTACCAGCCGGAAACTTGCCTTCATTCATCGAAGTGACAATAACAGTATCAAAATCCA
Organism: Flavobacterium cryophilum; assembly: GCF_048286555.1. Taxonomy (NCBI): domain Bacteria; kingdom Pseudomonadati; phylum Bacteroidota; class Flavobacteriia; order Flavobacteriales; family Flavobacteriaceae; genus Flavobacterium; species Flavobacterium cryophilum. Next base: position 97,336 of record NZ_JBLVPZ010000001.1, read on the forward strand.
AAACACGGCTTTCCAACACGCCCATAATCTGCAAACCATTTAAAGGTTCTCCTTCAAAAGAAACTTCGGCCAAATCAATTACTTGTTTGTAAATGGCATAAAGCGTTTCTATTTTATCAATATGTAGGTGCTTCGAATAATAATTAATTAGTTTATTGATGACTTTGAAAATGGCAAAAACAAAAGACTTGGTGATTTTTTCTTCTTCGTTGTCGTTGCTTAAATTTTCTTTTATTGTTTGCAATAATGTAGAAATAGTCTCTAATACCGGAATGGAACCCTTTTCCCATTTTTGGAACAACAACAGAAATAACTCGCTTGGAATTACATTTAGTTCCATCAATTTATGATGGGTGATAAATGTGTAATTGTTTTGATTAATGATCTTAACTAATACATTCGTATTTGCATAAGGCTCCACCAAAGGATGCGTCAAAATATCCAAAACATCTTTGTAATACAACACATAACTTTTGGCATTTCTAGACAACGCATTCGTATGCATTTTGAATAATTTGGCAATCAAAATCTGCGCTGGATTGTTCTTACTCGAATACCCCATCGTAATATTCAAAGCACCAACAGTTGACGGTAAAGAATATAACAGCGGTACCAAAAGATTTTCTTCACCAAGGACAATCGCCACTTTATCAAGTTTCCCTTCCGGATTTCCTTTGATGACATTTTCGATGATACTTCCCGCGATTTTGGCCTGACCAATTGTTTTGGGTGTTCCTATTACCTGAATGTTTTTAGTCTGAGAAAAATCATTGACAATCCATTCAAACGGATGCAGTTTATAATGCTTCCAACTTTCTTTAAAACGGCGTACAAAGAGTCCTGCATCGTGATAGGGATCATTGAGAAAGGTTTGATCTACATCCCAATATATTTTGGCTTGATTAGCAGTAATAAGGTTTTGAATTATTTTTTCTTCTGCGGCATTCAATGCATTAAAACCAGCAAAAACAAATTGTTTGTCTTTGATAGAATCTGTAAAATGATTAATATTTTTTACAGCCTCCCGATAAATGAGTCCTTGATATCCGATTCCTTTATTCAATAAATGAGCATAAAGGGATTGATAATAATTAGGAAGCAACTTCCAAAAATCAATATATTTCTCTAACAAGGCAGTTTTATTTTCGACTTCAATTCCCCATTTTTTGATATCTTCAATATCCTTCAGATACGAAAGTACATGCGATGGTTCTAATAAATAGCGGTCTATTTCATTGAAATCTTGTAATAGTGTTTTGGCCCAATTGGCAAACAATTCAAATGATTGTTGGTTTACTTTATCGGTAATTGATAAGTATACGTCGTAAAATTCGAATAGTAGTTCGATCGGATCTATAGTGCGGATACCGGCTATTGTTTGAACAAAATCTTCGATACTTATAATTTCGGGCGAAAGTATATTTGCTGTGACCTGATTTTTCAATGCTTCAATTAAGAATATTTTAGCTCGTTTGTTTGGTAAAACGACAATCGTATTGGGAAGATTGTCTAAATAATTTTCAATTAAAACGGTGGCTATTTTATCTAAAAAAGAAGTATTTGTCATTTTATAAAAATAAAAAAAACGCCCCGATAAATCGAGGCGTTTTCCATAAATATTTTATAAAAATTTATTCTTTTATTACAGAAATTTCAGTTCTTCTGTTCATTGCTTTTCCTTTTGCAGTTTTATTAGTTGCAATTGGTTTAGTCTCACCAAAACCTGTATGCTGTAATCTATCAGCATTAATTCCATTTTCAATCAAATAATTTTCAACCGCATGAGCTCTATTCATAGATAAAGTTTGATTCAGCTCATTACTTCCATCACTATCAGTATGCCCTTCAATTAAGAATCTTGAATAAGGATATTCTTTTAAGATTGCAGTGATTGATTGTAAAATTGTATAACTTTCATTTTTGAAAGTAGATTTTCCAGAATCAAATAAAATTGTTCTACTATACTCATTTAATTTCATCAAAACTTCTTCTGAAACTTCTGGACAACCTTGATTAGCAACAGTACCTCTTACGTCTGGACATTTATCATCTTTGTCTAGAACACCATCTCCGTCAGTGTCTGGCCATGGACATCCAGCATTTTCTTTAGGACCTGCAACAGTTGGACATTTGTCATCTTTATCAGCAATTCCATCACCGTCGCCGTCTGGACAACCTTTCATTGCAACTGAACCAGCAACATCTGGACAAGCATCATCTTTATCAGCAATTCCATCTCCGTCAGTATCAGGACATCCGTTCAATGCAGCTAAACCAGCAACTTCTGGACAAGCATCAGCACTGTCTTGAATTCCATCTCCATCAGTATCAGGACATCCGTTGAATTCTTTTAGACCAGCAACTTCTGGACAAGCGTCATCTTTATCAAAAATTCCATCACCGTCTGTATCTTTACCTCCAAATTTGAAGATAAGACCAGCTGAATGTTGAAAATGTGATGGAGCATCTGGAGTTCCAGAAGCATCTTCTCTATCACCAAAAGATTTTTTATATTTTGTAGCAAGTTCAAGTCCAACGTTTTCAGTAAACCAAAAAGTTAAACCAGCACCTGGATTTAAAGTTCCATAACTACTATCTCCGAAGAAAGTATAACCTCCACCAACAGATAGAGACGGATCAATAACTTTAGAACTTAATAAATTCATGAAACTATATTTAATAGTTGCATCAACACCATAATACATTAAGTCTCCAGGATTAGACACTACGTAACCACGTGAATCATGACCAACTGCAGTTGGAGCGAATTTCACATATTTATCAATTTTATTCACAGAACCAGAAAGTCCAAATGAGAAATTATCACCTACATATCTAGATACGCTAAGGTACGATACTGAAGGAAGAATATTCCAGTTGTCTTTAACTGCGAATGGCTGAGAAAAATGCTGATCTAGCCAATTATTTCCTCCACCAGCACTAGTTTTAGTGTCAACGGCATTTACTCCAAAGGAGAGTGCCCATGGATTGTTGCTGTCTTGTGCATGAGAACTTAGTCCCATCACCATCATTACAGCAACTAAAAGTTTGTTAAGATGTTTCATACTTAATTTATTTAATTACAATTTAGTTAATTATAAACAAAAGTAATGCGTAAATTTTTAACTACAAAACTAAATGTTAAAAAAAACTTATAAAAACTGCCAAAAGTGGAAATTATATAACTTCATTTCAAAATTATACAACATTTAACATTCTGCCAACTTCAACAAAAGCAGCGATAGCCTTGTCTAGATGCGCTTTTGTGTGTGCTGCAGATAACTGTACTCTAATTCTCGCTTTATCTTTAGGAACTACTGGAAAAAAGAAACCAATTACGTAAATTCCTTTTTTTAACAGCTCATCCGCCATTTTTTGCGATAATTTTGCATCATATAGCATAACGGGAACTATCGCAGAATCACCATCAATTATATCAAAACCCGCTTTTTTCATTCCTTCTTTAAAATAATTAGTATTTGATTCCAATGTATCTCGTAACGAAGTATCCTTTTCTAATAATTCAAATACCTTTATGGAAGCACCGACAATTGCAGGCGCAAGAGAATTAGAGAATAAATACGGTCTGGATCGTTGACGCAATAGCTCGATAATTTCTTTTTTGGCAGTGGTATATCCACCCATAGCACCACCAAGTGCTTTTCCTAAGGTACCCGTAATAATATCTACACGACCCATTACACCTTTTGCCTCGAGCGTTCCTTTTCCGGTTGCACCAATGAATCCAGCGGCATGACATTCATCTACCATCACCATTGCGTCATATTTATCAGCTAAATCACAAATTTTATCCAGAGGAGCTACAACGCCATCCATCGAGAAAACACCATCTGTAACAATTAATTTGAAACGTGTTCCAGCTTCAGTAGCCTTAATTAATTGTTGCTCCAAATCTTCCATATTGCTATTTTCATAACGATAACGAGCCGCTTTGCACAAACGAACTCCATCTATAATGGAAGCGTGATTCAAACTATCTGAAATTATTGCGTCATTTTCTCCTAATAACGGCTCAAAAACTCCTCCGTTAGCATCAAAAGCTGTGGCATACAGAATTGTATCTTCAGTACCATAAAATTCAGCGATCTTTCTTTCCAATGTTTTGTGAATATCCTGCGTTCCACAAATAAAGCGTACCGATGACATTCCGAAACCATGCGTGTCCAAAGCGTCTTTTGCAGCCTGAATCACTTCTGGATGCGATGATAATCCAAGATAATTATTGGCACAAAAATTTAAAACAGTTTCTCCCGTAGAAATAGTAATTTCTGCTCCTTGTGGTGACGTGATAATTCTTTCTTTTTTGAAAATTCCATTATCTTCGATCGCTTGCAATTCTGCTGTAAGATGTTCTTTTATTTTTCCGTACATTATTCAGTATTTTTAATTCGTTTTATGTTTATAAATATCTCCGACTACAAATTTACTACATCGATTTCTTTTCCTATATATATAAGTGCTTTTTTTATCACCTGATACCCCATTAACTCAATTGCAGTTTGATAATTTTCCAATTGTTGTTGGTATTTCACATTATGTGTTCCCGTTTTATAATCCAGTAACAAAACTTCTTTGTTTTTGTTTACCACCATGCGGTCCGGTTTAATGGTTTTACCTTCTTTTTGAATAATAGTTTGTTCATTCAAAACTTCATTCCCTTCGGCAAAACAAATTTTTAATTCACTGTGATTGACAATTTCCCGAATTGTATTCAACACTGTTTCTTTTTGACCAAAAGTTATCAATCCGTTTTCAATAGCCTTGGTAATGGCCAATTCAATATCGTTTTTAGTTTTTACGAAAGACAGAATCTCATGAATTACATTTCCATATTCAATCGCTTCCTGTTGATGCGTTCCCCACATTAATGCTTCACGTTGCGCAATTTTTATATTCTTTGGATTTAGAATTTTAGACACTAGGGGAATTGTTTTGGAAGAATCAACATGTGGTTTTGCGAAAGATAATTTTGTTGCACTTCCAAATTCGTATTCCAATTTACTCTCATCAAATTCACCTTTGCTATCCAAATAATTAATAAAAAAGCTGCACATATTATTTTTTGGAATTTCGCCTTTACTGGACAGATTCATATTCGAAATCACCAATAATTGTTCCTCAGCTCTTGTCAATGCGACGTACAAAACATTGATATTATCCAATAATTCTTCCTGCTTTTTTTGATTATAAACCTTCGCAGCTTCTTCTCCAAATCCTTCCACCGCACTGCTGTTGTCAATTAAAATCTTTGGCAATCCAAAATCCTGTTCTTCAGCACTTAGCCATAATTTGTCTTTCGGTTTTCTATTGTAATCCTCTTCGGCAAAAGGAAAAATAACGACCGGAAATTCCAATCCTTTCGATTTATGAATCGTCATAATCCGAACGGCATTAGTCCCTTCCGGAGACGGAATACTAAATTTCTCGGCGTTTTTATCCCAGAAATTCAAGAAATCAGCAATTCCTGCTTGGTTACGAATGTCCCGCTCGAGAACAATGTCTAGGAAATATTGAACGTAGGCATTCCCCACCCCAGCCCTCCCCGAAGGGGAGGGAGCCGAAACCAATAAGTTGGAGTCTCGAATTTCTTTTTGTTGAATTAATTCTTCCTTTATTCTTTTTAAAACATCTGAAATACTCTTTACAACTTGCTCATTTGTAAATCGAATGACTTTATACCCTAATTTATGTAGCCTAATTGTTCTACTATTATCTAACTCAATTTGTTCTTCAGTAAAATGATAATCACCATCAACTTCAATTACCAGTTTTTTTGACAAACAAACAAAGTCAACGATGAAGTCATCTATTAAATGTTGCTGCCTGAATTTATAATCTTCTAATGATTTAGATTTAAGCTCCATCCAAAGAACTTTCTCAGCGCGCGTTGGCTGTCTCCTCATCTCTTTCGCTTTTTCAATTAAAAGATGAGAATAATTTCCGCCCGTCATGTATCCTAATTTATCCACGCAGTTTTCCACTCCGTCACCCTTTCCTTTAGAGAGGGCCGGGGAGAGAAACTTTGCTATTATTGTTTCAACCGCTTCATACAATGATTTTTTTCTAATGTTTTGAAACGAAAGTGAAACATCAAAACTCATCAACCAATTTTCGAAATCAGTTTCCTGAAATAACGCCATTCCTTGAGCAATAAAGTCGTGAATTGGTAATTTATCCTGACTGTTTTGAGCTAAATATTGAAGAAAATTTGCTTTGGATTCCAAGTCAGAACTATTTTTTAAGTATTTCAATAAATGAATAATCAATCGAACTTCGGTTGCATTTTGAATCATCAAAGTTTCCGATGATAAAAGTGGAATTCCTTGCTCGGTCAGATAATTGGCAATTGCAATTCCCTGGCTTCGTTTCCGGGTCAGAATCACAATATCTTTGTACTGAAAGCCTTTTTTTACTGTTTTTTGAATGGCATTTAAAGTCGCTAAAACATACAAATCGGTTTTGTCCAAAGCTTCTTCCTCTTCTGAAGCTTCTACTTTAGGAATGAACGAAATATTTACGTAGCCGCCTGTTTTATCATTTATTTTTTGATTACTGTGATTTTCATACAAATCTTTATAATCTACGTGTTCAAATTCATTGGATAATAATTGAAAGAAATCATTGTTGAATTCAATTATTTGCGAGTAGGAACGGTAATTTTTATCTAAATGTTCGAGTTTTTTATCCGGATTATTAAACGGATTTTGGTCTTTACTGAGTTCAATAAACTGCTCGGCTTTTCCACCGCGCCATCTGTAAATAGATTGTTTGGGATCGCCCACAATCATCAAAGTTCCTTTCACTCCAAAATCATCCTGACCCGAAAGCGCATTATCAATCAACGGAATGAGGTTTTGCCATTGCATTTCGGAAGTATCCTGAAATTCATCAATAAAAAAATGACGGTAGCGCTCGCCCAATCGTTCGTATATAAAAGGCGCTGGCTGATTTTGAATTTCGCGATGGATAATCGCATTAAATTCGGAAATGGAAAGTACATTTTGTTCTTCCTGAATTTTGGCTAATTCATTACTGACTGTGTTTAGCAATGACAAAGGCGTAATGTTTTTGAGGAATGCTTTATAGAAATTTATCTTTTCGAAAGTTTTGTAAACTTCGCCCAGCAAATGCAATAGATCAGGAATTATGTTTTCAATAATTGCACGGTCTATTGCCGTTTTATTGATTGCAATATCGTCAAACTCATGAAAAGTTTTATTCTTGGGATTGAATTTCCCTTGCTGAATACTCGCTATATGATTGGGGAAAGTACCTCTAGAAAAGGATTTTATATCAATTCCGTTTTTATCAATTAAAGTCAAGGCTTCTTCAGCAAAAACAATGGTTTGCTTTTCTAAATCTTTACAAGCTTCGGTTAATTTGGCTTTAATTGCGACAAACTCAGCGATGGATTTATCTTGAAAATGCGTGATTTCGTTTCGATTATTTTCGTTTAAAACCAAGCGACCGGTTTCGAGAATTTCACGGGAAATGTCCCACGACTTATCATCATCGGTTTTTTCCATTGTGAAATCGATGAGCAGCTTAGTTAATGTTTCATCTTCTCCGGCTTGTGCGATGATGGCATCGACTGCCTCTATCAATAAATTTTCAGTGTCTAATGTTACTTCAAAAGTCATGGGTAAATTCAAATCATGGGCAAAAGCCCGAATGACTTTATGCGTAAATTTATCAATGGTCGAAATATCAAAAGCGGCATAATTATGAATAATGTGCTTGATGATTTGCTGTGATTTGGTTTTGATTTGAATGATGGATAATTCCGTGTCAATGGATAAATCCTGCATTAAATCCTGTGCTTTTTCGCTGGGCTCCTCTTTCGCAAATTCCGATAAACTGCCTACGATTCGGGATTTCATTTCGTGTACCGCTTTGTTGGTAAACGTAATGGCGAGAATGTTGCGATAAGCATCGTTTTTTGGCGCAACAAGAATAATTTTTAGGTATTCTTTGACCAGCGCATAGGTTTTTCCGGAACCGGCCGATGCGTCATATATAGAGAAGGAAGGTCTCCCCTCCCCAGCCCTCCCCAAAGGAGAGGGAGCCGAAACTGGATTTATTTTATGTTCCAAACTGATGTTTTTTATACATTACGATTTTAGATTCTGATTTAGAATTAGCGTTCTAATTTCCCAAATCCCATAGCCCTGATGGAAACGGCATCCTTTTTCTAAGGTGATTTTTCTTCACCTTAGAAAAAGATACAGTGAACAGCAGGAAATAGCTCCTAAAAATACAAGTATTAACAGGTTACTTTTAAAATTTGTCTCGAAACTTCGGGATAAAACTTAAAAGTAGTATTTTTGCAGCATGGAAACAAATAGACAGAAAAAAATAGGTGGGGTTATCCAAAAAGATTTGGTTGATATTCTGCAAGGTGAAGTGAGAAAAAACGGAGTAGCTAATTTAATTATTTCGGTATCCAAGGTTGTTGTAACTTCAGATTTATCTGTGGCTACAGTTCATTTAAGCGTTTTTCCTCAGGATAAAGCAAAAGAGATTTTAGAGGCGGTTAAGTCCAATGCTAAAACAATAAAACATGATTTATCACAGCGCGTTCGTTTACAATTAAGAAAAGTACCTAATTTGGTTTTCTTTATAGACGACTCTTTGGACTATATTGAAAAAATTGACAATGCTTTAGCTAACAGAGACAATCCTATTGAAAACAGAGATCTTTTGGACAAACGCAGATTTCAATAAAATTTGAATTTTCCCCTCTACATAGCCAAGCGCTACATCCTTAGCAATAGTAAAAATAATGCGATCAATATCATCAATCGGATTGCCAGTATGGGAATCATTGTTGGTGCCATGGCGTTGTTTGTGGTTTTATCTGTTTTTAGTGGGTTGAAAGTTTTTAGTCTTTCCTTCACCAATGAAATCGATCCCGATCTAAAAATAAGCAGCACTTTAGGAAAATCCTTTTTAATTGCTCCTAGTCAGGAAAGCCAAATCAAGAAAATTGACGGCTTGGTTTCCTATACAAAAATAATTGAAGAGCGTGTTTTATTCACTTTTGACGGAAAACAGGAAGTTACGTACTTAAAAGGTGTTGATTCTAATTTTAGCAAAGTAAATGCTATTGAAAAGAAACTTTTTAACGGACAATGGCTTAAACCAGATACGTATCAAGTGGTGGTTGGTTACGGAATTGCCCAGGAATTCTCGATGGGATTATTGGATTTCAATCGTCAATTGGAAGTTTTAGTTCCAAGACCTGGAAAAGGCGCTATTGAAAATCCGGAACAAGCTTTTAACAAAACGGATTTAATTCCTGTTGGGATTTACGCCATCAGCGAAGATTTAGATTCTAAATATGTTTTTGCCGATTTAGGTTTAGCACAAGAATTATTGGAATACAAAACCAATCAGGTTTCTGGGATTGAAATCAAAGTGAAAACTGGTACTGATGAAAGTGCAATTGCAGACCAGCTTCAAACTATTTTTAACAATAAAATCACCGTAAAAAACAGGGCGCAACTTAATGAATCCTTGTATAAAATGTTGAATACTGAAAATATTGCTGTGTATTTAATCTTTACTTTGGTGATAGTTGTGGCACTTTTCAACTTGATTGGCGCATTGATTATGATGATTTTAGACAAAAAAGGAAACTTGAAAACCCTTTTTAATCTAGGAACCGAAATCAAAGATTTGCGAAAAATATTTCTGCTTCAAGGTACATTACTAAGTGTTTTTGGTGGAATTATTGGCTTGGTTTTAGGAATTATCATTGTTTTACTGCAAGAGTATTTTCAACTGATTATGATTACGCCTACACTGGCGTATCCAGTTGTTTTCTCGCTGGAAAATGTACTGATTGTTATGGGGACGATCATTACGCTTGGCTTTATTGCTTCGCTGATTGCGAGTAGCCGCGTGAGTAAAAAGTTGTTAGAGTAGTTTTTTTTTACCGCTAATTCGCTAATTTTTTTAAAAAGATTACGCTATAAATTTATCGGTGATTTTTGATTGATCAACAACTATAAATTTGCGAATTGGGGGTAAAAGATGATTAAATGTTTACTACTTAAACAACCTCATATCCCGCATACACTTCTTCAATTTCATTCAAAGCGGCAAACAACTCTTCCGGTCGGTCTAAGGTTACCAATTGTTGCTTGTGCGTTTTAAAAGAGTGAATTCCTTTGAAATAATTGGTATAATGAGGACGTGTTTCAACAATACCCAGTCTTTCTCCTTTCCATTCCATGGCCCAAGTGAGGTGATTTCGCACTGCTTCAACTCTATCGACAACGGTAGGTTTTGGTAAATGTTCTCCCGTTTTAAAGTAATGTTTGATTTCGTCAAAAATCCAAGGATAACCAATCGCAGCGCGACCAATCATGATGCCGTCAATACCGTATTCATTTTTGTATTGTAATGCTTTTTCGGGAGAATCAATGTCGCCATTACCAAAAATAGGCATTGTGATTCTAGGATTATTTTTTACACGGGCAATATGCGACCAGTCGGAATGACCTTTGTACATTTGCGCACGAGTTCTGGCGTGTATGCTCAAAGCGGCAACACCAATGTCTTGCAGACGCTCTGCAACTTCATCAATATTTATCGAATTATCGTCCCAACCCAAACGGGTTTTTACCGTTACTGGCAAATGGGTACTATTAATAACAGCCTTAGTCAGACGAATCATCAAATCTACATCTTTTAGAACTCCAGCGCCAGCACCTTTACATACGACTTTTTTGACAGGGCAACCAAAATTGATGTCTATCAAATCCGGGTTTACGGTAGATACAATTTTAGAAGACATCGCCATGGCTTCTTCGTCTCCACCAAAAATCTGGATCCCAACAGGACGTTCGTAATCAAAAATATCTAATTTCATTCGGCTTTTAATGGCGTCACGGATTAATCCTTCGGAGGAAATAAATTCCGAATACATCATATCTGCACCATGAGCTTTACACAATCTGCGGAAAGGCGGATCGCTCACATCTTCCATAGGTGCAAGAAGTAAAGGAAATTCGGGTAATATTATGTTGCCAATTTTTATCAAGGTAATTTTTTTTGCAAAAATACGGAAATGTTTGTAAGTCTAAAACATTTTCTTTTCGGTTAAGTATTTCCAATAGCGTTTTGGAACGTGCTGTACGTGAAGCTTGGTGTTTTTTCGTTCTTTTATATTGGTATGATCAAAATATTCCCACCACAGTTTTTGATAATTAATTTCTGTGTCCGAAAAAACTTGATTGTGTTTATCATCTAATGATTTAATATCTAAATCCATCATCACAATTTCGGCATCTTTTAAATCGTAATACACACCATATTTACGTCGTAAATCATAAATGATCCATTTTTGATCTTGGTAACGATTTTTAAAATGTCTTATAATCAACGTTAAAACATCAAAATCAGGATCAATTTTGGCAAAATAAATGCCGTCTTTCAATTGTTCGAACCTAATAAAGGCTTCCATTCGATGCTTCTCACGACCTACGTTTTTGGTTAGTTGAGAAATTTGTAACACACTTTCATTTGCAAAATCCTTCATAATATTTATGGTAGGATTTTGAACCGCATAATTTATCACATCAAAAATCACATCTTCAACTCCTATTTTTTCAGACAGAAAGGAGTAAATAATACAGCGAACACCATCATTACCAATCTGTATTTTGAGCTTTTTTATAACCCGATCGGATTTAGAAATATCGGTACCAATTTCTATTTTTTCAGCGAATAAATTGTGCTGTAAATCGTCTTTTTTACTGATTTTAGGATTAGGATATTTATATTCATAAATTTCGAAAACCGCTGTCAATAAACCCTCAAAAGTGTTATCGTAGGAAAGTTGTGTCATTAAGTAATGATAATTGATTATCAAACGGTTTCTCAAATTTTGATTTCATATCACTAAGAATAATTTCCTTTAAATTTAAGGCATTCAAAAATTTTAAATGGGTATTTTCGTTGCTAACCGATATAAAATATTTTGCTCGGTTAATCGATACACCTATTTTTTTTAAATGTTCCATGGAAAGATTTTGGAATCGTCTGGCATGAACAATTTTGTGTGCCGATTTTACTCCTATACCCGGAACACGAAGAATCATTTCAAGCTGAGCATTTTGAATAATTACTGGAAACTGAGTGATGTTCCGAAGAGCCCATCCCATTTTTGGATCAACTTCTAAATCGAGAAATGGATTGTTTTTTTCCAGAATTTCATTGGCTTTAAACCCGTAAAAACGCATTAGCCAATCGGCTTGATACAATCTGTTTTCACGTACCAACGGAACTTGGGCTCCAATGGCTGGCAATCGTGCGTCATTGGAAACCGGTACATAACCCGAATAATACACTCTTTTTAGATTAAAATTATTGTAAAAATGATCGGCAACCTGAATGATTTGAAAATCGTTTTCTTGTGTTGCCCCAACAATTACTTGTGTGCTTTGTCCTGCTGGAGCAAATTTAGGTGTGCTTTTGAATTTTTTCTTTTCTTCCTTGTATTGAATGAGTTCATTTTTTACAAAACGCATCGGCTTAATCATGTCCTGATGATTTTTATCTGGCGCCAATAATTTTAACCCTGATTCAGTAGGGATTTCTAAATTCATACTTAATCTATCAGCGTATAATCCGGCTTCACGCATTATTTCATCGGAAGCTCCAGGAATACTTTTCAGGTGAATGTAACCGTTAAAATTGTGTTCCAATCTTAATTTTTTAGCCACACGAACCAGACGCTCCATAGTGTAGTCGGCATTTTTGAAAATTCCTGAACTTAAAAAAAGTCCTTCAATATAATTTCTTCGGTAAAAATTGATGGTTAAATCTACCACTTCTTCTACGGTAAAAGCGGCTCGCTGAATGTCATTACTTTTTCGAGTGACACAATAAGCACAATCGTAAATACAGAAATTGGTAAGCAATATTTTTAGTAAGGAAACACATCGCCCATCTTCTGTATAAGTATGACAAATTCCAGAAGCCGATGAATCGCCGAGTCCTTTACTGGTGTTTTTTCGATTCCCGCCACTTGAGGAACACGACACATCATATTTTGCTGCGTCTGCCAGAATTTCTAATTTTTCTGTGATTTTATCGTAATCCACAATACCGTTTTCTTTTTTTTATTTAAACAAAAGTACAGCTAATAATAATTGTAAAACAGCTATTTAACATTTTTGTATTCTTATAAAAACCTTCTTTAGGACGGCAAAATATTTAAAGAAATTGTAAAAAGTTTGCTTTATATTTGCAAACTCAAAGTAGGGCTAAGAAAGGCTTGGACAGATATAAAAAAGAAGATGATATGTTAGGCATTTCATATTTTCAAAAAACAATAGCATAAGAAATGAAACACATACGTAATTTTTGCATTATTGCACATATTGATCACGGGAAAAGTACGCTTGCTGACCGATTATTAGGTGCTACACAAACTGTTACTGCTCGTGAGGAAAAAGCGCAATTGCTTGACAACATGGATCTAGAACGCGAACGTGGAATTACGATTAAAAGTCACGCGATTCAGATGGAATACACCTATAAAGGACAAGAATACATCTTGAATTTGATTGATACTCCGGGACACGTAGATTTTTCGTATGAAGTTTCACGATCAATTGCAGCTTGTGAAGGCGCACTTTTGATTGTAGATGCAGCGCAAAGTATTCAGGCACAAACGATTTCGAATTTATATTTGGCTTTGGAAAACGACTTGGAAATTATTCCGGTTTTGAATAAAGTGGATTTACCCAGCGCGAATCCTGAGGAAGTAAGTGACGATATTATTGATTTACTTGGCTGTAAATTGGAGGATATTATTCACGCTTCAGGTAAAACGGGTTTTGGTGTCGAAAATATTTTGGCTGCAATTATTGAAAAAATTCCGCCTCCATCAGGAAGTATTGACGAGCCGTTACAAGCATTAATTTTTGACTCGCATTACAATCCGTTTCGAGGAATAGAAGTTATTTTTCGTGTGAAAAACGGACAGATTAAAAAAGGCCAGAAGATAAAATTCATGGCTACTGGAAATGAATATTTTGCGGATGAGATTGGTACATTAAAACTCAACCAAGTTCCGAAACAAGTCATTTCTGCAGGTGATGTTGGGTACTTAATTTCTGGAATTAAAGAAGCAAAAGAAGTAAAAGTAGGAGATACGTTGACGGATGCGAAAACGCCAACAACAAATATAATTAAGGGTTTTGAAAATGTGAAACCAATGGTTTTTGCGGGGATATATCCTGTGGATACTGAAGATTATGAGGAGTTGAGAAACTCGATGGAAAAACTACAGTTGAACGATGCTTCGTTGGTGTTTTTACCGGAAAGTTCCGCAGCTTTGGGATTTGGTTTCCGTTGCGGATTCTTAGGAATGTTGCACATGGAGATTATCCAAGAGCGTTTGGAGAGAGAGTTCAACATGACTGTAATTACTACCGTTCCCAACGTTTCGTATTTGGCTTACACCAAAAAAGATCCTACGACACCACTCGTCGTAAATAACCCTTCAGATTTACCGGAGCCTTCTCGTTTAGACCATGTGGAAGAACCTTTTATAAAAGCAACTATCATCACTAAATCCGATTATGTTGGAAACGTAATGAGTTTGTGTATCGAAAAACGAGGATTGATTACCAATCAGACATATTTGACTACGGAACGTGTAGAGTTGACTTTTGACATGCCTTTAGCAGAGATTGTATTTGACTTTTACGACCGTTTGAAAACTGTTTCTAAAGGATATGCTTCCTTTGATTATACGCCAATTGGGATGCGAACTTCTAATTTAGTCAAAGTGGACATTCTGTTGAACGCTACTATCGTTGATGCTTTATCATCCTTGATGCATGCCGACAATGCATATCACATTGGTAAAAAAATGTGCGAAAAACTGAAAGAATTAATCCCACGTCAGCAATTTGATATTCCTGTTCAAGCGGCTATTGGGGTAAAAGTGATTTCTCGTGAAACAATAAAAGCATTGCGTAAAGACGTTACCGCCAAATGTTATGGTGGAGATATTTCCCGTAAACGTAAATTATTGGAGAAACAGAAAAAAGGTAAAAAACGAATGAGACTGGTTGGAAATGTTGAAATTCCACAAGAAGCGTTCATGGCTGTTTTGAAGTTGAACGATTAATTTTTTTAGAAAATAGAATATAGAGGATAGAACATAGAGAAAACCTGATGATGAAAATTATCAGGTTTTTTTATTTTTATTTATCCTTCAACCAATCAAATAATCGTTTAGCATCTTCGAATTTAAACAATTGGGTTCCTTCATTCATCGTTGCTGCCGAGCCGCAAGCCACTCCCCAACGGATAACTTCTTTAAGACTTTTATTTTGCGAAAGCGCCCAAACCATTCCGCCCACCATACTATCACCAGCACCAACGGTACTTTTTTTGACTACATTGGGAGCAGGAACAAACTCACAAGAATCTTTTGTAACCAAAACGGCGCCTTGTGGACCAAGAGAAACGACTACAATTTCGGCGCCACCATCAGTAATGCTTTCTTTTGCGGCTTCGTTTACTTCTTCCAGTTCCAATCGCTCCACGCCTATTAATTTTGCCAATTCCCCAACATTGGGTTTGATCATATAAACCCCAACTTCTAACGCTTTTTTTAAAGCTTCGCCTGAGGTATCTATAATTAGCTTTGCATTTGATTTTTTTGCAATTTCAGCAATTTTTTGATAAAAATCTACTGACAAACCTTCATTCAAACTACCACTAGCTACAAAAAATTTTGGTTTTAAAAGAGCTATGGTTTCTAGAATTTTGTTGCTTTCTTCTTCTGAAATTTTTCCACCCGTAAATCCAAATCGGTATTGAGAATTGGTACTATCATCCACGGCGACAAAACTCTCTCTTGTCCAACTCTCAACCGCAACAGCCTCGTAGGCAATCGATTCCTTACCAACCAATTCTTCAAGCATTTTACCTGTAGGCCCGCCAGAAGTAAATACCGCTAACGAAGATCCGCCTAAACGCGAGATTGCCTTAGACGCATTGATACCGCCTCCACCGGCATCAAAGCGTGGTTCATCACATCGTATTTTCTGTTCCGCAACCAAGCCTTTAAAGTGGGTGCTTTTATCCAAAGCCGAGTTGACTGTAATAGTAACGATATCAAATGATTTCATTTTGTCCGATTTAACTAAACTAAAGGTCGGATAAAATTCATGAAATTGGCACAAATCAAGGCGAATATTTCTTTGTATATTTGCAATCTGAAAACAATGAAAAAAAATGATTGAAGATAAAAACCCACAACGCACCAGTATTGCCCAATTAGGAGAATTTGGATTGATAGACCATTTGACAAAAAACTTTGAAATCAACCAGCCTTCTACTTTAAAGGGAATTGGGGATGATGCAGCCGTTTTAGATTTCAAAGACAAAAAGGTGGTAATCTCCACCGATTTACTCATTGAAGGCGTCCATTTTGATTTGGCGTACATGCCGCTAAAACATTTAGGCTACAAAGCAGTCGTGGTCAATGTTTCAGACATATGCGCGATGAATGCCAAGCCAACTCAAATCACGGTGTCAATTGCGGTGTCAAATCGTTTTCCGTTGGAAGCTCTGGATGAATTATTTGCGGGAATTACGCATGCAGCCCGTGAATATAATGTAGATGTTGTAGGCGGTGATACGACCTCTTCTCAAAAAGGATTAATTATCAGTATAACTGCTATTGGCGAAGCTGACGAAGATGAAATCGTTTTTAGAAACGGCGCAAAACAAAGTGATTTATTAGTGGTTACCGGAGATATTGGAGCTGCTTATATGGGACTGCAAGTTTTAGAAAGAGAAAAGCAAGTTTTTCAGGTGAACCCAAACTCACAACCGGATTTAGATGCATATACGTACTTAATCGAACGTCAACTGAAGCCAGAAGCCAGAAAAGATGTCCGTACCTTATTGCACGCCTTGGAAATAAAACCAACTTCAATGATTGATATTTCGGATGGATTGTCGTCTGAAATTATGCATTTGTGCAAACAGTCCAAAGTGGGTTGTAATTTATATGAAGACAAACTACCAATTGATCCTCAGTTTATTAATGTTTGTGAAGAATTCAATATCGATAGTACTACCGTTGCTATAAACGGAGGTGAGGATTATGAATTGCTTTTCACTATCGCTATGGAGGATTTTGAAAAAATAAAAGGCAATCCAAATTTCACTATCATTGGTCACATGACTCAAGAAAGTGAAGGGATTCATTTAGTTACTCGTGCCAACACCAAAATTGCGTTAAAAGCACGTGGTTGGGATGCTTTGAGTGAATAAAGTATAGATTAAACCACCAAAAAACGACACCTATTAAGTGTCGTTTTTTTTTTAAGAAACTTAAAAAAGTAATCCTTTATTTTTTGCTTCTCGGACTAAGTCGATATCGCTGCCTTCTTCTATTTTCAATAGTTCTTTTAATTTTAACTTTCTTCTTTCAATTGCTCCTAATGAAATTGGAATGTAATGAGGAATGTCAGACAGCTTCGTTCCTTTTGAAATATGAAATAAAATTTCTTTGTCAAATTGATCAACTTCTATACTGTCCTCCTCGGATTGTGCTAACATTTTTAGAACAGACTGACTATAATATTTTTCATTTTTTATAACTTTATCGAACGCAAAAAGCAATTCATCAAATGTTAAATCATTCTTTATAACCAATCCATTAGGATTTATAGTTTTAATGATAGTTTTTATCTTTAATAATTCTGTATACATGGTAAGCAAAATTATTTTACAGCTTGGCATAAATTCAGATATTAATCTTGCCAAATCCTCACCAGAATATATGTTTTTTTCTTCATAAGGAGGCATACTGATATCTAAGAAAGCGATATCAAATGAAGCAACATCTGGATTGGTAATAATATGGTATGCTGACTCACAATCTTTAGCTTGTGTTATAAAAAACTCGAACTCATCAGGGTTATATCTCGTAATTGCATTTTTGTATCCTTCTATAATGAAAGGGTGGTCATCAACGATTAATATATTTTTTTTTTTTGTTGATTGGTCAATTATCATTTCTTTGTAAGTTTTTATATTTATTCTATTGGGACTGTAATGGTTATCCTTGTACCTTCTCCTTTTTTCGATTTTATATCAACTACTCCATCGCATTCATTGGTTCGGAAAAGTATATTCTGTAAGCCTATCCCTTTTTTAGCTTTTTTAACATTGAAGCCCGTTCCGTCATCACTCATTATCAAAATTAGACGATCTTCTTCTTTTTTTAGTTCAATTTTAATGTTATCAGCAGTAGCATATTTATTGACATTTTGAAGTACTTCTTGAAGAATTCGATACAAATTAATTTTAATTGAATTGCTTATTAATTCCCATTTAATCCCAGAATCTATAATTGAAACTAATTTTGATTTAAATGTCTTCTTTTGGTCTTCAAAAAGATTGTCAACAATGGCAACGAAGTTATTAATTAATTCTGATTTTTCTCTATTTAAATCATGAGAAATTTCACGAATATCCTGTTCGATACTTTTCAACTCTGTTAAGTAGTTATTTCTTTTTTCAATAGCAGTTCCGTCATCAATTTTATTTAGGCTATCTAAGTTAATGCGAACTCCAAACATCCTTCCTAAAACTCCATCGTGTAATTCACGAGCGACTCTTTTTTTCTCCTTAATTCTGATCCCTTCAATGGTATTCTGTTGGGAAATCATTAAGTTATAGATTTCCTCATTTGCTTTTTGCTGTTGCTGCTTGAACAACAGTTCTCTATTTTTAGTTTTTTGGGCTTTAATTAGATATGTAAATAATCCCAACATCGCTAATCCACTAAAAATATAAACTAAATTCCTGTTTTGAACCTCAAGATTAGTATTCTCATCTTTTATTTTATCAGTTTCGTACTCTATTCGTGAAAACTTCTCTCCTTTCTTTCGATCTGCTTTTTGCAAACTATCGTTAATTTGAATGTATTCTTTGTTATAAATTATCGATTTATTAGGCTCTATTATCGCTAATTGTTTGAGTCCTCCTAAAACATTTCTATAATTTTTGGTTTTTCTAGACAACTCTAATGCTTCGTTAGTATATTGAATCGCTTTAAGAGTATCCTTTCTTGATGCAAAATATTCTGATAAATGTATTTTGTTCAAAAAAATTCCTGAAGCTAGTCCTAAACTATCTCTCAGTTTTAAAGATTGATAAAACAATTCGGGAAGTCCATCAGCCTCATTCAATTTGAATTTGGAATAAGCAAAATTATCTAACAACATAGCATAAACAAAGGCTTTTTGAGAACGGAGATTTTGTTGATCTAACCCTAATTGGAAATAGTTTTTTGCCTGATTATGCATATTAAGGTTTTGATATACTAATCCCATATTATTTAATGACGTGGCTTTTGACTGAAACTCTACAGGAATTACCTTTTCATCAATACTGGCCAAAGCTTTATTATGATATTCGATGGCTTTGTCGTATTCCGCAAGTTCATTGTATATTACACCTAAAATATTATACGATTCATAGAGTATGTCTTTTGCCTTTTCTTCTTTTATAACGCGTAAAGCATTAAATACCGATATTTCACTCGCTAAAAAATCACTTTCGTTGTATTGTAAATTTGCTTTATTTAACAACGCTCTGGCAAGATTATAGTTATCATCAAGTTGCTGGTACATTTTCTCGGATTTAAGGTAATACATAAATGCACTATCAGAAACGGCTTGAGCACCATAATAATCCCCTAGATAAGTGTAGGCTTTGGCCATATTCACGGTGTCACTACTGCTTCTCGAATTATCTACAACAACACGAACCGTTTTTTTATAACCCTTCCAATCGTTCATATTATAGTAACGATTGGCAACCCTGAACAAATAGACCTTACTCATCGAATCATTAGGTTGATCCATTATAATGGCAAATGCTTTCTGATTGTATTCTTGTTTTTTTTTGAGAGGCAAGTTGGCGTCTTTTGCTAAAGATAAATAAACAGCAATACTGTCCTTTAATGAAATGTCGATAAACTTTGCATCGTTTTTCTTGGCACAACCAATAAAAACAAGCAGCAGTAGCAAAAATATGTAGTATGTCTTTTTCAATAGTAGATCTTGAATTGCATCAAAAATACTAAAATAAAACTATCGACATAAAAAAAAAGCTATCAAAAAATTTGATAGCTTAACTATTAGTTATAAAAAAGAGAATAATAAAATGACTAATCTAATTTTTGATTCCCGCCTACTGCTGCTCCTCCAACTAAATCTAATTTTTGATTCCCGCCTACTGCTGCTCCTCCAACTAAATCTAATTTTTGATTCCCGCCTACTGCTGCTCCTCCAACTAAATCTAATTTTTGATTCCCACCTACTGCTGCTCCGCCAACTAAATCTACAATTGCATTGTTTTCTACTTTAGTATTACTTTTAGTCTCAGGTGTAGTAAAAGAAGTTAATACCATCACTAAAGAGAAAAATCCGATTGTTAAGATTGCTTTTTTCATAATTTGGGTTTTATATTGTTGTTTTGTTTTGACTTACTTTAGAATCACGTTCACACGGAATTCTTTTGTAAAACTACTCAGACAACTTCAAAATTTCCTACAAAAAAAGACGTTTATGGTAGAATGCATCCGTTTGATAGTGAATGACCATCAAATTTAAGTGAATGACTATTTTTTAGATTTCGAGATAATTACCACTAGAAAAATCAGAAATGATAAGGTCGATATTAACCTTATAGGATTTGGAGAAAGGAAGCTTTACAGTACTATTCTTAATATAACACACTGCATTCCCACTATGAATTCTGGAAATATAATCACGGTTTACGATATAACTGTTGTGAATTCTAATAAAAGGAAAAGATAAGATGCCTTCGAAATGCTTCAACGTCTTGAATGCAGTTATCATCTCGCCACTATTTAGGTATATATCCGTAGAATTATTATCGGCTTGAAGATAGCAAATGTCTTTGGCCGCAATATATCTGTAATCACCGTAGGATTTAATACACAGAATAAGAGATTGGTCTCGATTTGGCGTTTCTTGTCTTGCAAAAACTATCGGTTCTGTATCAGCAATGTATGATTGTTCTAAAAAAACTTCTTTTGCAACAATTGATCTATTAAATTTTAAAACTGATTTTATGAGATCGATTCGTGTCACTGGTTTTATTAAATAATCGAACACCTCATATTTTATAGCATCAAAAGCGAAATCTTTCCGAGCCGTTGTAATGATAATTTTCGGAATCACTTTCAAATATCTGTACAACTCATTTAGTAGTGCCAACGATAAATTACTAGTCTTATCCGCGGGGTCAATTTCCAAAAAAACGATTTGAGGAGTATGTTCTAAGATGAGATTTAAACCATCTTCATAATTACATGCCGATGCCACAAAAGTCAGCTCCGAAAAACTATCAGCAATGGCTTTCGTTTTCAAAACACTTTCTTGATCGTCGTCAATAATAATGTACGAATAATTCATCAGTGGTTTTTCCTAGAATTGTTAGGTATTTTATAAAATATCCAAAGTAAAATATACTTCAAACCATTAAGTTATATAAGGTAGTTTGGGGAAACTAATTAAAAAAAAACATTAAATATTGAATAAAAAACTCTTATTTAACATTTTAAAAATAAGCATTTACGCATTTTTACATGGTTGTTGTTGATATGTTTTAAACAAATGTTGATACATTAGGATGAAGTGCAAATAAATCCGATAAAGAGCATAATTAATTTTTTGAAAGAAATTAAAAATAAAAAATTATTCAGAAAATTATCCTAAAAAATATTTTTATTGTCAATCCTGCAAAACTTTTCACCTAGTGATTTTAGGACCTTCTTCATTGAAAAATCAACAAATGCCTTACTCAATTTATGATTTTTTTATTCAAAATAACTGTCGGAAAATTAAATCAAAAAAATATTTTTTTATACAAATTTATCTTACTTTTATCTAAAAAAACCAACGCTATGAAAAAACTATTTATCTTACTGTGTTTATCTTCTTTTTTATTTGGTTTTGGCCAAGAAAAAGAAACAGTCGATTTTAAAAGAAATGAATTAAAAGTAAATGCACTTTTATTGGTGATAGGCGCAGGTGAATTCACTTACGAGCGATTACTTAACGAAGAATCCGGAGTTGGAGTATCATTATTTTTTAATTATGATGATCAATTTTACACTAAATTTAGCCTGACTCCCTTTTATCGTTTTTATTTCAGTAAAAAACCGGCGGCTGGTTTTTTTGTGGAAGGTTTTGGGATGCTAAATTCTTATGATAGTTATATTTATAATAATAATTTATATGATCCATATAATCCAAACAATTCATATAATTCAAACATCGAAAACAGAACCGATTTTGCTCTTGGTTTTGGTATGGGTTCTAAATGGATTAATAAAAAAGGATTTCTTTTTGAAATAAATGCTGGAGTTGGTAGAAACTTATTTAATAGTGATGATACTAATAATGAAATAGTAGGACGAGGCGGAATAACATTAGGTTATAGATTTTAAACAAAAAAGCTTCTCAATCGAGAAGCTTTTTTTTAATATTAATTACATTTTCATCAACCAATTTTTCATTGAAACTTCATTTTCTATAATTGATTTCAAGTCTTCAATCGCTACACGGTCTTGTTTCATCGTATCTCTATGACGAATCGTTACCGTCTGATCTTCGATAGTTTGGTGATCTACTGTAATACAAAATGGAGTTCCCAATGCATCTTGTCTTCTATAACGCCTTCCAACAGCATCTTTTTCATCATAGCCTACATTGAAATCCCAACGTAAATCATCAATGATTTTATGCGCGATTTCTGGCAATCCGTCTTTTTTAACCAAAGGCAAAATTGCCGCTTTAGTTGGAGCCAGAACAGAAGGCAATTTCAGAACCGTTCTTGTGGAGCCATCTTCTAAGGTTTCTTCCTTTAACGAAGTTGCAAAAACTGCCAAAAACATCCTGTCTAATCCAACCGAAGTTTCAACTACATAAGGAACATAATTCTGGTTCAATTCCGCATCAAAATACTGTAATTTTCGGCCTGAAAATTGTTCATGTGCTTTCAAGTCAAAATCAGTACGAGAATGAATTCCTTCTAACTCTTTGAATCCAAAAGGGAAGTTAAACTCAATATCAGCGGCTGCATTGGCATAATGTGCCAATTTTTCGTGATCGTGGAAACGGTAATTTTCTTTTCCTAGTCCTAATGACAAATGCCAATTCAGTCTAGCCGTTTTCCAATGTTCATACCATTTCATTTCATCGCCTGGACGCACAAAGAACTGCATTTCCATTTGTTCAAACTCTCGCATACGGAAAATAAATTGTCTGGCTACAATCTCGTTTCTAAAGGCTTTACCCGTCTGTGCAATTCCAAAAGGAACTTTCATTCGTCCTGATTTTTGAACATTTAAAAAGTTAACAAATATACCTTGCGCCGTTTCTGGACGTAAAAATAAATCCATTGCCGAATCAGCTGAAGCTCCTAATTTAGTACCAAACATTAAGTTAAATTGGCGCACTTCAGTCCAGTTTCTAGAACCCGTTTCCGGATCTGCAATTTCTAATTCTTCAATTAATGCTTTTACATCTTGTAGATCTTCGTTGCCAAGTGAGCGCGCCATTCTTTCAAGAATTTCTCTTTCTTTAGCTTTATACTCAACAACACGGGCATTTGTAGTTACAAATTCCTGTTCGTTAAAAGCATCCCCAAACCGAGTTCTAGCCTTCTCGATTTCTTTGATTGCTTTTTGATTCAACTTTTCGGCGTAATCTTCAACTAAAACATCAGCTCTATATCTTCTTTTTGAATCTTTGTTATCAATCAAGGGATCGTTGAAAGCATCGACGTGGCCTGACGCTTTCCATGTGGTTGGGTGCATCAATATTGATGCATCAAGACCTACGATGTTATCGTTGATTTGAACCATTGCTTTCCACCAATATTCGCGTATGTTCTTTTTTAACTCTACGCCGTTTTGTGCATAATCATAGACTGCACTTAAACCATCGTAAATTTCGCTTGACGGAAAAATAAATCCATATTCTTTTGCGTGCGAAATTACATTCTTAAATAAATCTTCTTGTTTTGCCATAGTACTGCAAAAATATAAAAAGTGAACTTAAAAAAAGGAAAATTATTAAAGATTGAAGCATTGATTTGTTTATTTTTATAAATAAATCCTTGATTACATGTTTGAAAGCATTATAAATCTCTTTTTCCCAAAAGTCTGTTCTGGCTGCACCTCCTTTTTATTGAACAACGAAAATGTAATTTGTACCGTTTGCAGGCATGATATACCGTTGACAAATCACCACTTAAATCCGGAAAATGACGCTTTCAAAAAATTTTACGGCAGAATTCCTGTAATTCATACTTCGGCATTGTTTTATTTTCATAAAAAAGGAATTGTTCAAAGACTCATTCATAATTTGAAATACAAAGGACATGAAGAAATCGGGACAATTCTTGGAGAATGGTACGCCGAAGATTTAAAAACAATCACATTGTTACAATCAGTAAATGAGATTATACCCGTTCCTTTACACCGAAGAAAACTTAAAGAACGAGGATACAATCAAGTGACCGCTTTTGGAAAAGCACTTTCCTCAAGTTTAAATGTAAATTATAACGACTCACTGTTGATTCGGAATGTGTACTCAAAAACGCAATCCAAGAAAAACTTATTAGGAAGAACGGAAGGAATTGAAACCATTTTTGATGTTTCCTTTACCAAAAAAGACCATGATAAACATTTTCTTTTAATTGATGATGTAATTACAACCGGAGCTACATTAGAAGCCTGTTCGCGCGCTTTACTGAAAATCCCCAATGCAAAAATCAGTATCGTTTGTATGGCGATGGCGCAATCGTAATTTGGAAATTTTGATTCTAAAACGTGTATTTAAAACAGAATGATACCTTAAATCACAGTCGTTTTTTAGCCCTGATTACTTCACCTAACTTTTACACTCATAGGAGTTCAGTGAACTTCGTTTGCAGTGGAAATCCTTTTTATACGCCTTTTCGGCGGATAAAAAGAGTACTTCACTATACTTTTATTTTAAATGGTGTTCAGTGAATTTCATTTGTAGCGGAAAGCAGGAAATAGCTCCTGAAAACAAGTCTGTTACCACTCCAAAGAGCACACTATCAATTAATTTAATGAAATTATAACGAAATAGAATTTCCGTTTCCAAAGTTTAATGTTTAAATTTGAATAAATATATTTATAAATCATTTAAACAATCATATTATGGCTTTTGAATTACCACAATTACCTTATGCGTATGACGCATTAGAACCTTATATTGATGCTCGTACAATGGAAATTCACCATTCTAAACATCACAATGCGTATACTACCAATCTTAATGCAGCTATTGCTGGAACGGATATGGAAGGTAAGACAATTGAAAATATTTTGATTAATCTTGATTTAAAAAACCCAGCCGTTCGTAACAATGGTGGTGGTTTTTACAATCACAACTTGTTCTGGACTGTAATGACACCAAACGGTGGCGGACTTCCAACAGGAGATTTACTAGTTGCAATTGAAGCTGCTTTTGGAACTTTTGAAGAATTTAAAGCATCGTTCAGCAAAGCTGGAGCGACTCAATTTGGTTCTGGATGGGCATGGCTTTGTGTTCATAAAGGGGGAAAAGTAGCAGTTTGCGGAACTCCAAACCAAGATAATCCACTAATGCCTGGTGTAGGTTGCGAGGGGACTCCAATTTTAGGAATGGATGTTTGGGAACATGCTTATTACTTGCATTATCAAAACAGAAGACCTGATTATATCGAAGCTTTTTTCAGTGTAATTAACTGGACGGAAGTTGCAAGAAGATATGCCTTAGAGAAATAATCCTTAACTTAATAAAAAGGAAATAAACAAAACAGGCTGTTAAAAAGATTTATTCGTCTTTTTAATAGCCTGTTTTGCTATGTTTAAGAATTAGTATACTCTATATAACTTCTTTGGATTTTACTTTGGATTTGGGAGGCTTTAATTTTATTCCAATAAAAAAGTAACTCTAAAAGTAAAAGTTATTAACTTTATTATTCTTGATTTCAATCAATTTATTTAGAATTTTTCTGCTGAAACTGTCAACCTAGTCCTTTTTATTTTCCCTGTTTTCTCTTCTATAAATAGGGCTCAATTCTTTTACGCAACAATTAAAATTTATACTTGTTTATTAATTTAAAACACTAAAAAAGAAGCATATAGTTTTTTACAAATAGTATAAATAGTGTTATTTTTATGTTAAATAAATTATTTTTAGAATAAATTTAACGTAATTTAACTTACATATACTAACCATAAAATATTAGTCATGAAAAAAATCAAAAGAAGAAAGTAATAAAATACAACAACTCAAAACATGAAATCACTAGTCCTTTTATTATTCTTTTTTCCAGCATTGCTTTGTGCTCAAGACACCACAACACTTTTAAATAAATCCTTACAAATAGAGATGGGTACAGGCTTGCATGGCAGTGGCGATCTTGCTGGATTAACATTAAATACAAGTTACACTCACTATTTCAGAAAAAAAGTATCGTACACTGTCGAAGTTGGAACAAGTATCCACTATGGCTCTAGCGCTCTATATTACACTGACAAATCTGGAAAAAACATTGATGGATCGTATCGATTTACTACGGCAGGAATTCAATTAGCCGGTAAAATTGGATTGAGTGTTTTTAGAAATAAAAAAAATGACCTAGGCTTACGACTAGGACCATTAGTACGCTACCAATCTTCATCTACCCCTGACGATATAAATACTGTATTTCCTATTGCCGGAACAGGATTTGATGTGCCAATTAGCTTTGTTAGTAATGAAAGCCCACAGAATACTTTATCTATTGGAGGTGTTTTTCAACTATTTTATAACTATTCTATTTCTAATAAAATCTATATCGGACCCAGCGCAGGGTTTCAAATTGATTCAAATGGAGATACCATCACAAATATTTCTTTGGCTTGTGGTATGAAATTTTAGTTAAAAGGCACAGCAAAAACACTCAAGTTTCAAGAAGATTTGCTTTAGAGAAATAGTTTTTTTTGCAAAAAACCTAGATTAAAGAATAAAGAGAATAGACAAAATAGCTTAAAAGTTAGTTTGTCTATTTTTTTATGCCTAATAGTTTTCCCAAATTTTTTATACCAAAAAAGACGATTAAACTCGTGGCTTATTCGTCTTTTTTCTATTCTCTTTCTTCTATTCTCTTTTCATCAGACTTTATTCCAATAAAAAAGGTGGAATTTCTTCCACCCTTTTTGCCCCAAATCTACCATAAACTTAACCTACTAATGTTATGGTGATACAAATTTATACTAGTACTTCGTTGCCACCAAATAAATTAGATAAACAACTTAGAAAACCGATTAAAAACTTATGGCCCCAGTTATTAGTACGCCCTAGCATCTTTTCCTTCATAGAAATTCATGAATGCTCTGTTCACTACTCGGTTACCTCCAGGAGTTGGATAGTCTCCGGTAAAATACCAATCTCCTAAATTTTTCGGACAAGCAATATGCAAATCTTCTACTGTTTGAAAAATAATTTTAACTTCGGCTTTAATCTCAGGAGAACTCAACATTTGTGCAATTTTATCAGAAACCTCTTGTGGTTGAAAAGGCGCATATATTGCTGTTACATAATTTACAACATCACTGTCCTTGAAGTTTTCTTGTGCTTTACACTTTACATATACTTCGTCAACAATATGATACAAGTTTCTTTCTTTTAGCAATTCTAAAGCAGCTTTAAACGCTACCAAACCTTCCAGTTTAGCCATATCAATACCGTAACAATCTGGATAGCGTATTTGTGGTGCCGATGACACTATAACAATTCGCTTTGGATTCAAACGATCCATCATTTTGATAATACTCATTTTTAAGGTTGTACCACGAACTATACTATCATCTATAATTACTAAATTATCTGTTGGTTTAATCACACCATACGTAACATCATAAACGTGCGCTACTAAATCGTCGCGACTGCTATCCTCTGTAATAAAAGTTCTTAATTTAGCATCTTTAATGGCTACTTTCTCAGTACGTATTTTTACTGAAAGCAATTCTTGCAACGATTCCTTTGTTAAGGTATTTCTATTTTGAAGAATGTAATTGTTCTTTCTTTGATTCAAGAAATCTTGCGCTGCTTCAACTAATCCGTAGAATGAAGTTTCGGCCGTATTTGGAATATAAGAGAAAACCGTATTATCCGTGTCTTCGTCTATGGATTTTAAAACAGCTGGTAAAATAAGCTTACCTAATGTTTTTCTTTCCTGATATATTTCGGCATCACTACCTCTGGAGAAATAAATTCGCTCAAAAGCACAGGCTTTTTTAACCGTTGGTGGAAGGATTTCCTGCATAGAAACCGTTCCGTTTTTCTTGATGATTAAGGCATTTCCAGGCTCAATTTCTTGAACTTTTTCAAAAGGAACATTAAAAACAGTTTGAATTACGGGTCTTTCCGAAGCTACTACAACTATCTCATCATCTTGATAAAAATAAGCGGGCCGAATTCCTGCCGGATCTCTAAATACAAATGAATCCCCATGACCTAGAAGCCCTGCCATAGCATACCCACCATCTAAATTTTTAGAAGCTCGGGTTAAAATCTTGGCAACATCCAGTTTTTCGGCAATTATTGGCGAAGCTTCTCGCTTTGTTAATCCATTAACTTTACATTCTTGGTATAGATCAGTTACGGCATCATCTAGAAAATGACCAATTTTTTCCATTACCGTAACCGTATCTGCCATTTCTTTTGGATGCTGACCAAGTTCAACTAAACTTTGAAAAAGCTCTTTAACATTCGTCATGTTAAAATTTCCAGCCAAAATTAAGTTTCTGTGCATCCAGTTATTCTGACGTAAAAATGGATGTACGCTCTCAATGCTATTTTTACCAAAAGTTCCATAACGAACGTGTCCTAAAAATAATTCTCCTAAATAAGGGATTTTTTGTTTTTGTAAAGCTACATCATCCGCATATTCGGGATGAGCAGTCATTTCCTCATTTATTCTTTCGTTTATTTGAGCAAAAACGTCTTGAATAGGTTGCGCATTATTCGAACGAACACGGCTGATGTAACGTTCTCCTGGCTCCACATCTAATTTTATGCTTGCAAAACCTGCTCCGTCTTGGCCGCGATTGTGCTGCTTTTCCATAAGAAGATACATTTTTTGTATTCCGTAGAAAGCAGTTCCGTATTTCTCTTTATAAAATTCAAGCGGTTTTAGTAGTCTAATTAAAGCTATACCACATTCATGTTTTAAAGCATCACTCATCGTAAGGTTGTTTGTATTGTTGTGTTGTGTTATTCTAAAAATAAATTGAACTGATATTATTGTTTACAAGAATCAAACCAGATGCAATTTGTTGCGTTTGTTTAACAAAAAAAACCTCGTTTCCGAGGTTTCAGTACATTATAATTCTATATCGAATTGTGTCAGTGATTTGAATTGTTGTAATCTGGACACAACCTCTTCTTTCTCTAAATTAACCATCCGTGCTGTTCCAAATTTCTCCACACTAAATGAGGCTAAATTAGACCCATATATAACGGCATTTTTCATGTTCTCAAAAGATATGTTTTCACTCTGTGTTATGAAACCTGCAAATCCGCCTGCAAAAGTGTCCCCTGCCCCTGTTGGATCATAAACCTCTTCTAATGGTAATGCTGGCGCAAAAAACACTTCCTTTTTATGAAACAAAAGTGCTCCATGCTCTCCTTTTTTTATCACCACGTATTTTGGCCCCATTTTTTGAATTTTTGCAGCTGCTTTTACCAAAGAATATTCTCCCGAAAGCTGTCTTGCTTCTTCATCATTAATAGTGATTACATCTATACGTTTTATAACGTCAAGCAATTCTGGTAAAGCACAATCCATCCAAAAATTCATAGTGTCTAACACTACTAATTTGGGTTTGTTTTCCATTTGATCTAAAACACTACTTTGTACTAATGGGTGTAAGTTTCCTAACATCACTACATCGGCACTTTTAAAGTTTTGAGGTACTTTTGGCTGAAAATCACCCAAAACATTAAGTTCAGTAACCAAGGTATCTCTTGAATTCAAATCATTGTGATAAAGACCGCTCCAAAAAAACGTTTTCCCGCCTTTTACCACTTCAATTCCCGAAATATCAATATTTCTTGCTGTTAATAAATCTAAATATTCTTGTGGAAAATCATCGCCAACTACAGAAACGATGGCAGATTGTAAATTAAAAAAAGAAGCCGAAAGTCCTATATAGGGTGCAGCTCCACCTAAAATTTTATCAGTTTTGCCAAAAGGGGTTTCAATGGCATCAAAAGCAACGCTTCCAACAATCAATAATTTATTCATTTATATAGGTTTCGAATTAAGGCGCAAAGATAGTTTATAAGTTGTAAAGTTGCAAAGAGTGTTAATTGTAAAGTTTTGCCAATTTATCACCTTGAAGTACATTGCATTACAACAACTTCCCTTCTTCTTTTTCGTAAAAAGCATCGACTGAAAGTTGCTTTTGCATCGAAGCCATCACGGCTAAGGCATCACATCTTTCGTTTTGAACATGATTGTTATGTCCTTTGATCCATTTAAAATCGACTTTGTGTTTTCTGTAAACAATTAAAAATCTTTTCCACAAGTCGGAATTTTTCCTGTCAACAAATCCTTTTTTTTCCCAGCCTAAAACCCATTTTTTTACGACTGAATCTACCACATACTTAGAATCAGAAATCACTAAAACTCTTGTGTTCAGGTTTTTTAATTTTTCCAAACCTACAATAACGCCCAGTAATTCCATTCTATTATTAGTAGTGCGACGAAAGCCTTCATAGAATTCTTTTTTATACGGTTTTCCTACCCATTCCATTACTACACCATAACCACCGTTTCCAGGATTTCCTTTGGCAGCGCCATCCGTATATATATGTACTTCGTGTTCCATTGTAGACTATCAGAATTAAATATTGTTAGCTTTTTTGCGATACTAGAGCAGCTTTTCTAACAATTTTTCAATTACCTCCGGGAAATATTTTTGTTCTAACTGATGTATCTTACCCGCAACTTCTTCTGGAGTTTCATCTCCCGATAAAGCTATCTTTTTTTGAAAAATAATATTTCCTTCATCATAATTTTCATCAACAAAATGAATGGTAATTCCAGTTTCTATTTCTTTATTCCCTACAATTGCTCGATGAATGTACATCCCGTACATTCCTTTTCCGCCATACTTTGGCAGCAATGCGGGATGAATATTTATGATCTTATTAGGATACGCTGCAATGATATTTTCGGGGAATTTTAATAAGAATCCTGCCAAAACAATCAAATCAGGTTGGAGTTCATTTATTTTATGTAGTACAAAACTCTCATTTAACTCTTCTTTTGAGAAAGATATTGTTGGAACTCCACAGTTTTTTGCCTTTTCAATCACTGCAGCACTTTGGTTATTTGTAAACACCGCTTCAACTGTTCCAATTTTTGTTTTCGCAAAATACTTTATGATATTTTCAGCATTCGTACCCGATCCAGAAGCAAAAACCACAATTTTTTTCATAACCTTACCTGTTTTAATTGCACAAAAAAAGGCATAAAAATCGAAAATAAATAACATTGCGACAGCTTTGTTAAAATAAATTTCATAAATTAGTTGTCACATTTATTAACTAAATAGTTATTTTAAAATAAAGTTTTTTATTTTTGCCAACAAATTAAATTCTAAAATTAAAGATTATGTCAGACATTGCATCAAGAGTAAAAGCGATTATCGTAGACAAATTAGGTGTTGACGAAAACGAAGTTGTAACAGAAGCAAGCTTCACTAATGATTTAGGCGCTGACTCATTAGACACTGTTGAGCTTATTATGGAATTCGAAAAAGAATTTGACATTCAAATTCCAGACGATCAAGCAGAAAACATCGCTACTGTAGGTCAAGCAATCTCTTACATCGAGGAAGCTAAAAAATAATAAAGTACACACCCGTTTGCAATCTTGTAAACGGGTGTTATTATTTTTTTTAAAAAATTAAATTCGAGATTGAATTTCAATCAAAAACTATATTTATTGTAATACCCATGGCTCTTTCGTAATAGTAATACAGCAAAGATAGCATGGGTTTTATTTGTTTAAAGATAACAAAAATAAAGAATTTATGATATTAAGACGAGTTGTTGTAACAGGTTTAGGCGCGCTTACACCCATTGGAAATAACATTGAAGAATATTGGAACGGACTAATTAACGGCGTTAGTGGCGCCGCTCCAATCACTTATTTCGACGCTTCAAAATTTAAAACTCAATTTGCATGTGAATTAAAAAATTTTAATGCAGAAGATTTTTTAGACAGAAAAGAGGCTAGAAAAATGGACCGCTATGCACAATATGCAATGGTTGCCTCTGATGAAGCTGTAAATGATGCTGGATTCAACATGGAAACATTAGACAAAGACAGAGCTGGTGTAATTTGGGGTTCAGGAATTGGTGGATTAGAGACCTTTCAAATCGAAATGTTGAATTTTGCTGCAGGGGATGGAACTCCTAAATTCAATCCTTTCTTTATTCCAAAAATGATTTCAGATATTGCCTGTGGTCATATTTCAATAAAATACGGATTTAGAGGACCAAATTTTGCTACAGTATCCGCCTGTGCATCTTCCACAAATGCAATCATTGATGCTTTTAATTATATCAGATTAGGTCACGCCGATGTTATGGTAACCGGAGGATCTGAGGCTGCAGTAACAATAGCCGGTATGGGAGGATTTAATGCCATGCATGCTTTATCAACGAGAAATGACGATCCTAAAACAGCTTCCAGACCAATGGACAAAGATCGTGACGGATTTATTTTAGGAGAAGGAGCCGGTGCTTTAATTCTAGAAGAATACGAACATGCTATTGCTCGAGGTGCAAAAATATATTGCGAAATTGGCGGTGGCGGTATGTCAGCAGATGCGCATCATATAACCGCTCCACATCCCGATGGATTAGGTGCTAAAAACGTAATGTTAAACTGTTTGAGAGACGCAGGATTAAACCCATCTGATGTCGACGGTGTAAACATGCACGGAACTTCAACGCCCCTTGGTGATATGGCCGAATCTAAAGCTATACTTCATGTTTTTGGCGAACATGCCTATAGCATGAATCTGAATTCAACAAAATCGATGACTGGTCATTTACTTGGCGCAGCAGGTGCTATTGAAACAATTTCTTCTATTCTTTCTATGAAATATGGAATTGTGCCACCAACAATAAATCATTTTACTAATGATGAAAGCATTGATTCTAAATTAAATTTTACTTTCAATAAAGCGCAGAAAAGAGAAATGAACGTTGTTATGAGTAATACTTTTGGTTTTGGCGGTCACAATGCTTGTGTATTGGTGAAAAAATTAGAAATTAAATAATTATATGCGTATAATCAGAAAAATATTTTCAAAATCCCGTTCTCCAGAAGACGGGATTTTTTTTGATTCTATTCAGAAAATATTGGGTTTTAATCCACTAAACTTAGATTATTACAAGAAAGCCTTCACACATCGTTCCTCAAATCGCCTCGACATATTAGGCAATCCAATTAATTACGAACGTTTAGAGTTTTTAGGTGACGCCATGCTTAGCTCTGTAATTGCAGCACATTTATTTAGCAAGGCACCCGCTGGAGACGAAGGTTATTTAACCAAAATGCGCTCCAAAATTGTAAGCAGAGAGCATTTGAACGAATTAGGGAAAGACCTAAATTTAGTACAATATATAGAAAGCAAAGTCCCGATACAACATTTTGGTGAAAACATACATGGCAATATTTTTGAATCTCTAGTAGGAGCAATTTATCTTGACAGAGGATATATATATTGTGAAAAGTTCATTCAGAAAAGAGTGATAGTCCCATACGTCGATATCGCAAGACTCGAAGGAAAAGTAATTAGTTATAAAAGTTTGGTAATAGAATGGTGCCAAAAAGAAAAGAAAATATTTCATTACGATATTTTTGAAGATAACGCAATTGATGGGCAACGTTTATTTGGCGTGAAACTTAGTATCGATGACAAAGTGATTGCAAAAGCACGGGCAACCTCAAAAAAGAAAGCAGAAGAAAAAGCATCCCAACGTGCTTATTTTGCATTTCAAGAAAAAATGGATCGCAAATAATAATGCTTTCCGGAAAACTACAACGTTTTCGTTCATAAATTAAGAAAAACATCTTATTTTGAGCACTCTAGACGTCAATAGAAATACTATATTTACACCTTATCTTTTCATGAAATGGCAATTCATAAATTGAATCTTGACGAATTTGACGAAATAGATTACTATCTCATCGCAATTCATACTTCATTAGAGGACTACAGATTGGCGTATTTCATCAATCAAAAGCTGCCTATAAATTTGAATAAAAGCAGAAATGAAATTCAAATTACTATCACAGAAGGAGAAACAAATTTTTCAAGATTTTATTATAATGATACCGAAAAAGATGTCTCTTGGAATTTGATTCAAAATAAAAATGAGGTCATTCAATATAAAAAAGGGAATACTCAAAATTTATTTTCGAACGTAACGATGGAAGTTTCCACAAAAGTTTTTTTACTTCCGGAATTTAGAAAAGTAGATTACTTTTTAAAAATAGAAAATAATGATGATACTATTAATGTATCAAAAATACAGATCCTATTAAATACCATCGATAACGTGTCAACAGTTTATATGGTAGATACAAATCGGATAAAATCAAAAAACAATTTAATTTTTTAATACAAATGCTTACAAACAAAAAAACAAAAATTGTAGCCACACTTGGGCCCGCATGTAGTACAAGAGAAATCATAAAAGACATGATTGATGCCGGTGTAAATGTATTTAGAGTAAATTTTTCACATGCTGACTACACTGATGTAAAAGAAAAAATTAATATCATACGAGGTCTTAATGAAGAATTTGGCTATACAACTGCAATCCTGGGCGATTTACAAGGACCTAAACTTCGTGTAGGAGTTATGGAGGAAGGTGTAGTGGTACATGATGGAGATTTAATAACATTTACAACTGCAGAAGACGTTCTTGGAACGGCAAAGAAAGTATTTATGAAATACCAAAACTTTCCTAATGATGTAAATCCTGGAGAAAGAATTTTGCTGGACGATGGAAAGCTTATTTTCGAAATCGTTGAAACTGATAAAAAAACAGAAGTTATCGCTCGAGTAATTCAAGGGGGTGAATTGAAATCTAAAAAAGGTGTAAATCTACCTAATACAAAAATTTCTTTACCAGCGATGACTGAAAAAGATATTGCTGATGCTATTTTTGCTATTGGACAAAACGTTGATTGGATTGCATTATCTTTTGTAAAAACGCCAAGAGACTTGCAAGATTTACAAGAATTAATTGCAGAACACTCTGACTATAAAATCCCAATTATTGCCAAAATAGAAATGCCAGAAGCATTAGAAAATATTGACAAAATTGTTGCTTATTGCGATGCACTTATGGTTGCTCGTGGAGATTTAGGAGTTGAACTTCCTGCACACGAAGTGCCTTTGGTTCAAAAAGAATTAATTCGCAGAGCTAAAACTGCAAGAATACCAGTAATTGTTGCCACTCAAATGATGGAAACGATGATCACTAGCTTGACGCCAACACGTGCCGAAGTTAATGATGTTGCCAATTCAGTTATGGATGGCGCAGATGCAGTAATGCTTTCTGGAGAAACAGCTACCGGAAACTATCCCGTTCAGGTAATTCAAAAAATGACTCAAATCATTGAAGCAGTGGAAGATTCGCCGCTAATTCATGTGCCACAAAACACGCCGCAAATTAAAACAAAACGTTTTATCACTAAAACAATTTGTCATCATGCAGCAACTATGGCTAACGTAATTAAAGCGAAAGCAATCTGTACTTTGACAAATAGTGGGTATACCGCTTTCCAAATTTCCGCTTGGAGACCTAATGCACATATTTTAGTATTTACATCGAATAAAAGAATCCTTACGCAACTTAATTTATTGTGGGGTGTAAAATCTTTCATGTATACTAAAGATGTAAGCACAGATGATACCGTAACGGACATAAACGAAATTGTAAAACAAAAAGGTTTTGTACAAAAAGGAGATTTTCTTATCAATTTAGCGGCAATGCCAATTAAAGATAAAGGAATGGTGAACACCTTGAGAGTATCAGAAATAGAATAGTTTAAAACTACGTAAATTCTTATCCGTCTTGTATCGTTTTAAAAAACGAAATAAGACGGATTTTTTATGCCTTAATCACAGCAATATGATTTTTACATGAAAAAAATTTAAGACTATTTAAACAATCTTCTGCAAAATAAAATTTATATTTGAGCAACAAATAACCCAACAATTATGAGTTTCAATTCTAAAAATCCATTTTTAAATAACAAAACTTTTTCCACTGCAGTTTCAAAAAATGACCACGTACATAATGCTACTATAATTGATTACAACGAGGCGATGACTTTGTCCGGGACCATCAATAAAAGCTTAATTTTATTTTTGCTTCTTAGCGCATCTGCAACTGTAATCTGGTGGTTGACTTTTAACGGAATGAACCCATTGGTTCCCGCAATTGGTGGTGCTGTTGTTGGATTGGTTTTAGTACTTATCGCTGCTTTCAAACCACAATATTCTCCCTACTTAGCTCCTGGATATGCGTTGTTTGAAGGATTATTTATTGGTGGAATTTCAGCAATATTTGAAGCGATGTATCCTGGAATCGTAATTCAAGCAGTAGGTGCAACTTTTGTAACTTTTATGGTATGTCTGGGATTGTATAAATATAAAATTGTAAAAGTAACAGAGCAATTTAAATCAGTTGTTGTGGCAGCGACACTTGCTATTGCAACTTATTATCTCGTATCATGGGTTTTTTCTATGTTTACGAGTTTTGTTCCCGTACATTATGGAAACTCCATGATGAGCATTGGAATTAGTGTTTTTGTCATTGTAATTGCCGCTTTAAATCTGTTTTTAGATTTTGACCGAATAGAAAAAGGAGCCGAACAAAAAATGCCAAAATACATGGAATGGTATGGTGCAATGGGGCTAATGATTACGTTGGTTTGGTTGTATATCGAATTTTTAAGATTACTCTCTAAATTGAACAGTAAAAATTAAAACTATCATGAAAATTTTATAAAGAGACAATTTTTCCAACTTAAAGAAGTTTGCTCTTTTATGCAGCTTTCTCAAAAGCTATATAGTGACTTAACTTTCCTTTGCGATTAAAAATTGGAAACCCTTTTATCAAACAGACATAGACATCACCATTTTTTTTATAATTCATAACTGTTTTTTCAAAAGGTTGCTGTAGCGATATAGCAGTTCGAATTTCATTTGAAATAGCCAAATCAGTAGACTTGCCTTGAAAAATTTTAGGGTTTTTACCCAAAACTTCCGACTCCACATAACCATTCATTTTTATCATATTATACGATGCAAAAACAATATTTAATTTAGTGTCGGTCAAAATTATTACCTCTTCCCTCAGCCGCGTTTTCAAATCCCAGTTATTATGAATCCATTTACTTTGGGACGCGAGCACGCCTAACTTGTTTACATCCACAAAGATATTTTTAATTAAACCTAAAAAATCATTGTGAAAATTCCAAGATGTAACAGGAACCGTTTTTACATTTAAACTACTGTGATACTTCGCAATAGCCTCGTCATATTGTCTAAAATTATTCATGTCGTTTTCTATTAAGAAATCAAATATAATTTTATTTACAAGAAAAAGACACTATTTTACAGACTTTAACCATTGTTGAAGTACTACATAAATTCATCAAAACTCAAATTTTAACTGGACGACAACAAACTTTTTCTCATCAGTGTTTAAATTGCCAAGGGAAATCCCAAGCAATCTAACGGAATCTTTCATGCGTTCTTGATACAAGAGGTCCTTTACTACTTCAAGAATCAATCCTTTATCTGAAACAAAATAAGGCAATGTTTTGCTTCGTGTTTGTTGTGTAAAGTCACTGTATTTTATTTTTAAAGTGATTGTTTTACCAGCTACATTATGTCTTTTTAATCTTTTTTCCAATGAATCGGCGATGATCTGTAGTTTTTCAATCATGAAAATTTCTGACGAAAGATTGACATCAAAAGTATGTTCGGCGGCAACTGATTTTGTAATTCGATTTGATTTTACTTCGCTGTTGTGAATTCCCCTTCCAACATTGTAATAAAAATTTCCTGATTTCCCAAAATGTTTTTCCAAGAACTCCAGTGTTTTGCTTTTCAGCTCCAGTCCGGTGAAAATTCCCAGTTGGTACATTTTTTCGGTCGTTACTTTTCCAACACCATGGAATTTCCGAATGGGCAATACTTCCAAGAACGAAATAACGTCCTCCGGATTAACTGTTTTTTGACCATTAGGCTTGTTGAAATCACTGGCAATTTTAGCCACAAACTTATTCATTGATATTCCAGCAGAAGCCGTTAAACCCACTTCGTTGAAAATACGTTGTCGTATTTCCTGTGCCAATAATGTGGCGCTTGGGTTTCCTTTTTTATTAATAGTAACGTCTAAATAAGCTTCATCAAGTGACAATGGCTCAACTAAATCAGTATATTCATAAAAAATCTTATGAATTTTATTCGAAATTTCTTTGTACCGATCAAAACGCGGCCGGACAAAAATAAGTTCCGGACAATTTTTTCTGGCCATAACACCGCTAATAGCACTTCGGACTCCAAATTTTCTGGCTTCATAACTTGCGGCAGCAACAACACCTCGGTTTTCTGAGCCTCCAACAGCAATAGGCTTCCCACGCAATTCTGGATTATCCATTTGCTCCACTGAAGCATAGAAAGCGTCCATGTCAACGTGTATGATTTTTCTATAGGGAATTAGTTCCTGCATCTAACTGACTGAATATCCAATTCTATTTTCGAATGATTTCGTAACACTAAAAACTATTTTTGATCTTCCACTTGCAAATAGTTTTCAACAACTTGCGATTTACTTTTCTTTTCTGTTGGAAAAAAGAAGCTAATGGGTCTCGACTTAAAATGATTCCAAATTGAAACAGTAACAAATCGCAATTCAAATAATGAGATCGCCCTTGAACGAAACGCCAGTCCCAGTGAAAGACCGAAACTCACCATAAAGTTAATCGCTCCTATAACACCAATTCCAAAAATTCCCCAAAATAACATAGAGTCGCTTACTTGATAATTTGCTCCATATAAACCTAAAGCAAGATTACCACTTACAAAAGTGATGTGTCTAATATCGAGATTCAACCCTAAAAACAACCCTATCGAAGCCGTACTTCCCATAAAAACACCAAACCAAAAATTAGAAATAATTCCAGCTCCTCTTTTTTCATACAGTTTGGCTAATTTTAACGTGCGTGCTTTCCCTAAGCTTCTTTTCAACATGGGGTGTTCCGTTATCCGGAAAAAAACTTGATTGTGTTTATCTCTATTGGCAACACTTCCTGAGATAATCCCAGATAAAAACAGAAAAAATCCTGCTATCGCCGCATGAAAAATCGCTAGGGAATGAATTGGACTAATGTCTATAAGTAAACCTTCCCATTTAGTAGCCGCAATATTGTAGTGTGCTGTATAATCTATAAGCCAAATTCCAAGTAATGAAACCGGAAAAGCCATGATTACATTCCCCACAAAAGCGATAAACTGTGAACGAAATACGCGCGCAAAAAGGATAGCAAAAGCGGTATACTTTTCAGCATCTTTTCCTTTTTTTATTACGCCTTCCTCCAATGCTTTTATTAAAGCGGAAGCTGTCATCGCCGGTTGTTTTGTAGCGAGCGTAAAACCTAAAAGATAGATCGCGATAAATCCAAAAGCATAATTCATACTGTATAGAAAAGCGTGTCCAAAAAAACTGGTATCTGCATTAGAAAGAAAAACTTTAATGACGCATAAAATACCAACTATGAATCCTCCGCCTAAAGCAGTTCTAAACATTTTGAAATACTCTTTTCGGCTCTCAGTAATATAATGTTCTCCCGTTTTAGCCGTATGTTGTGTTATTTCATAAGAAATTAATTGGGTACTTTCACCAATAAATTTCCGTACATTATTCTTGTAGCAATTGTATTTAATTAAGTGCAACGCCAATGTAATTCCGTTAATTTTTTTATTGTTCCCTTTTTCTATAGTCAATAACGAAATTAAAAATTTTAGCCGTACTAACTGCTGGCTAATTTTTAATAAATTCTGATTTACCCGGAGTGAAATTCCATATTTAGAACTGTTGTGAAATGCTTTTTCCACAAAGTCCTCACACTGCTTGTGTAAAACTAATAATTGCGCATAGGACAAATCGTCGGGTTGAACGATGTGGCTTTCAGAATTTCTAATTCGGTCTTCAATCAGGAATAATTCCTTTTCAAAAGCCGTGAAAGGACTTTCATAATCATCAAATTCCGGCACCATTTTCATAACATCAGTTTCCAAGGCACGGCCACTTATTCGTTGCGTAATTAAATCCATGGCAACTACAATTTCCGATAAAGCTGAATTAGGCTCAACACTTTCATAAATTGATTTAAATTGTAAAATCCCGTATAATTCCTCTAATTGACTGGACGGGATTTTATTAACCCAAATTGTGTCACTGGCCAAGTAGAAGACTTGATTCAATATATATTCTAAAGTGTTTTTTTGAGGCTGATAAGGTAATAACTTAGCAAAAATTCTTTTTTTGACCTCAAAAATAAAATCTACATCTTGGAGAATAGCTGCATCAGAAAGTATTTTATTGAATTTTTTATCTTTTACTATTTCTTTAAAATATGCTGCGAATTGTTGTCTGCAAGAATCATTTTCATTAAAAAACGATATAATGTCATGCAAATCTACCGTTTCTAAATTTTTAATTTTCAACGGTCTAATCAGCCGAATCAGTTCGATTAAAGGCTCTAAGGCATCATCTGTTTCACGCCACAACTGACTTTCTCCAAAAAACTTAAGTAGGAGTGTTGCTGGTGTTAGTTTAGATTTCACTTTAAAAATTGGCATATTCAGAATTTATTCAGATTTTTTTGTAAAAATACAAATCGCTGCATCAACTTCCATTAACTTCTTCATAAAATAACTAATAGACAAGGTACAAATAGCGATCTAAACCTATAACATCGTACAAATGTACATTCACTACAAAACTAATTTATTGTACAATAAGAGCGCTGTGCATAAATCTAATGCCTGAACAAAAGATATTAAAACGCAAAAAATAGAAATATTTGATACCTTTGATTTTCTGGATTAGCCC
The DNA here is from genome assembly GCF_048286555.1 of Flavobacterium cryophilum. Lineage (NCBI taxonomy): Bacteria > Pseudomonadati > Bacteroidota > Flavobacteriia > Flavobacteriales > Flavobacteriaceae > Flavobacterium > Flavobacterium cryophilum. The sequence continues at coordinate 138,672 of NZ_JBLVPZ010000001.1, forward strand.
AGATAGAAGTGAAAATCATCGAATGAAAAAAATTATTTTTTCTTTTTAAAAAGAGCGACCCAAGAAGCTCCTGTTTTAAAAATAGAAAAAAAGTTTTATGATTGAGATATTGAAACGGATAGCTGGAAAGAGCTCTTAATACTTAGACAACCGAAAAATGATTGAAATAGAAAGAAAATTTTTAGTGACAGACGACTCGTTTAAGAAAGAAGCTTTCATGCAGAATCGTATTGCCCAGGGCTATTTGAGTTCAGTCCCAGAACGTACGGTGCGAGTACGCATCAAAGGCAACAAAGGATATTTGACCATAAAAGGAATTTCAAATGACTCCGGTATGTCGCGTTTTGAATGGGAAAAAGAAATTCCTGTTGCCGAAGCACAAGATTTATTATTATTGTGCGAAAAAGGTGTTATTGAAAAAACACGTTTTGAAATAAAACTAGGAAATCATGTTTTTGAGGTTGATGAATTTTATGGTGAAAATCAAGGGTTATGTGTGGCTGAAATTGAGCTCGATTCTGAAATGGAACCTTTTGATAAACCAAATTGGCTGGGTGAAGAAGTGACAAACATTAGCCGATATTACAATGCCTACTTAAGCAGCAATCCCTATAAAAACTGGTAATTTAATTATTTAATATTGCTATTGTCACTTGCATCCCTCCACTTCTTTTATTAGAAGCAATATCCATAAATGCGCGTTTCGAAAGATCAATTTCTCTAGATTTAACAAATGGTCCTCTATCGGTAATTTCTACAATTACGGACTTACCATTTTTCTCATTAGTCACTTTTACTTTAGTACCAAAAGGAAGCTTTTTGTGGGCAGCTGTATATTTGTTATTGTCAAATTTACTACCGCTTGTAGTCCGTCTTCCATTAAATTTATCTGCATAATAGGATGCATGCGCCTCCTTTTTATAAATTTTAAATTTTCCCTCTGCAGTACTTACAGAATCTCTTTTGTATTCTTGCAATTCAATTGCTGTTTTACTTTTCTTAATCGAATCTTTTTGTAATGCTGCTTTTTGTTTTTCGGAGATTGAACTTTGACTGTTCACTAAGCTAATAATTGCAAGTAAAAAAAATAATGTTATTGATTTTTTCATAAATATTGTAATAGTTAAATCTATTTTACAAAAACCATACCTAGATAAAAAAAGCTCTATTTCTAGAGCTTTTTTTGATTTTTAAAACCAGATTTTCCATGGAATCCTGCTTAAAATAAGCACTAATCCTAAACCATAAAAAATAGCAAATGTTTTGAATTTTGCTTCACTTGCTATTAATTTTTTATGTTTTGACCATCCTATAGTGATTAACACGATTGCAATAATATTTATTAAAGGATGCTCTAAGGCCAATAATCTGCTTTCAGTTGTCATTCCACCCATTCCAACTGCTTTTATCATATTAAGTCCATGAGGGGACACGAAATATAATATTATCCCCACTAGTAGTTGCGTATGGATTGCTATTAGTGCAAATAATGCAATTTTCCTGTCTATTGAAGTAAATTCTTTTTTGGAAAACATCCCAATTAAGGAATTAACAACTGCAACTACTAATACTAAAAGTGCTAAATAAGCCCAACCGGAATGGAATTTTTGAATAAAATCGTACATAAATATTGTTTTTGTTTTAACAAATATAAGAAAAAAAGGTATAAAAAAACCCTCATTTCAATTGAAATGAGGGTTGCTCTATTTTAAATTAAACTAGTTGAACGTATAACGAACACCAGTCTGCATTTGCCATCTTGATGAGTTCAAACCTACATCATCAACTTGATTGATGTTGTTTGCCACAGCAGGATTGAAGCTAAAAGTAGGAGTTGTTCCATTAGCTAAGAATCCAACTTGTTGAAGTAATTGTACTTGGTCAAAACTTGTAAAATATCTTTTTCCCCAATTTTTGTTCAAAAGGTTTGTGAAATTAAAAATATCAGCAGTAAATTCAAGCGTATGTTTCTTTTTACCAACATTAATAGTAAACTCTTGAGCGAATTTTAAATCGACAACATGACTTGTTTTTAAACGGTCACCATTACGCTCAGCATAACCCCCTTTTCTTCCTCTTAAATACTCATTACTTTCTATAAAAGTACTTAAAGCATCCCATTGCTGTTGTGGCGTTAATGTATTAGAAGACGTAGAAACCAGTCTAATCTCACTTTGTGCAGCAGGAACATAAATTAATGCTGAATTAGAGAATGTATCTTGTAATAGACGACCAGAATCATTATAAACATAACTGATTGGAGTTCCTTGAGCACCTTCGTAAAATACACCGATTCTAGATTTAGTGAATTTATTCCATTTGAATGTTGCATTACCATTTGAAATAATTCTTCTTCCTTGATCAAAATCAGATCTAGAAAGTGCTAAATAATTTGCACCATTCACCGTTTCAGTATTATTCCATTGTGAACTGTTTTGAGAAGAAGTAGCATCAAGTAATACAGTAGATTTACCGTAAGAGTAAGTTCCAGAGATGTTAGCATCAATGAAATCAGATCTGAAGTTTTTAGTCAATGTAAAAGCAAGGTTATAAGCGGTACCTTCATCTGTATTTGAAGCAAGATATACCCCTAAATAAGAAGGATCTACTCTGCTGTTTCCATTGTAACGTGGTCTTGTATCAGCTCCTGTCAATGTAGTTGAAGCAGCTTTGATATTCAAATTTTCATAAGTGATTGCACTAATGTTATCATTGTAAGTGATTTCAGATGTCAAAACGAAACCTAATGGTAATTTTTGATCCACTGCAAAACTTGCTTTAAAGATTTGAGGTAGTTTGAAATTTTTTGCAAACAAATCAACATTTCCACCTGTACGTCCTGAACCAGGACGGGGATATGATGCTGGAAGCGGTGCAATTTGACTAGCAACACTTGGATTTGGGTTGAATATAGGCATTCCTACAGGGCTTGTAATAGAAATAGCACCTTGCGATACACCATTATTATTGTAAGTTCCACCTGGCCATACTAAAGGCAATCTAGAAGTAAATATACCTAATCCACCTCTAAACTGAGTAGATTTTTTCCCGTTAAGATCGTAATTGAAACCAAAGCGTGGCGCAAAGTGTGCATAATTTGCAATTCCTTGACCTACTCTCGCTCCTTTTAAATCTTTACCAGCATTTTGTAACAAAGCGATTGTTCTGTTATTAAAATCATCATTTCTTAATCCATCTTCCCATACAGGAATATCTACTCTAACACCGTAAGAAACTCTAAGACTACTATTAAGTTTCATGTCATTTTGTATGTAGAAGCCAAATTGTTTAGTTCCAAATTCAGCTGCTCCTTGAGAATCATCTCCTTCACCACCAATTAAGGAATAGTTTAATTGAAATCTATTAGGTTTTTGGTCATTTAAGAAATTATCTAAAGAAGCATATCTATAAGATCCAAAATTATTCCCAAAGAAAACATTTCTAGAAGATGAAAATTCATTGTGAGTACCAATTGTTATTTTATTCATTCCTGCATTAATTTCAAAATTATCTGAAATTGTCAATGTTTTTTGACTTAAGAAATTTGCAGTTGAAAAACCTTCTGCTCCAAAGAAAATACTTTGATTAGCACCGTCAAAAATCTGAACAGATGGAAATGGATCTCCAGCTGCATCTCTATCATCGATTACACTAGTATACGCAACAACTAAATTATTTGAAAATTTGTTCCCAAATCTTGAATTTAATTCTAAAGCCGTTGAATTTGTGGTAGAATTGAATAATTGGCTACCATTAATGAAACTAATAGCAGTTGCAGAAGATCTGCCTGGCGAAAAATTCTCCGCTTTCACATAACTGTGTTTCAAAGATAATTTATGATTATCATTAATATTCCAGTCAATTTTACCAATTAATTTATCACTTACAAGCGTTCTGACATTATTATCAAAAGAACCTGGGTCATAACCATAACTAGTAAGCTTAGTTCTTAATTCTCCCAATCTACTCCCAGATAATCCTGTATAAGTTGATAAATCGAAGGGCTGTGGAGTTTCATTGTCTTGGCGCTCATAATTCACAAAATAAAATAATTTATTTTCAACAAGAGCTCCTCCAGCACGAACACCATAAGTCTGAGCAGAAAAATCAGCTAATTTTTTTCTTCCATTTGTTCCCGCTAATGAAGGAGGTGTTTTTGCTGCTAAAGATTCATCTCTATTAAAGAAATAAGCCGAACCTTCAAAATTATTAGTTCCTGAACGAGTAATTGCACTAATAGCTCCACCAGCAAAACCAGATAGTTTTACATCGTAAGGAGCAACACTTACTTGAAATTGCTCAATTGCATCTATAGAGATAGGACTTACTCCTGTTTGGCCTCCATTAGTTCCATTTGCAGCTAATCCAAAAACGTCATTACTTACAGCTCCATCAATGTAAATTGCATTGAATCTGTTGTTTTGACCTCCAATAGACAATACATCATCTCCTCTTAATTGAGCCTGAGGCGTTAGTCTGGCAAAATCTGAAATGTTTCTAGATAAAGAAGGTAATGCTTTGATTTTATCTGAATTAATTACTGTTTGAGCGCCAGTTCTTTGTGAATTAAAAGTATTATCTCTTGAAGTTCTAACTACCACTTCTTGTAGTTCATTTGATTCTTCTTGCAAAACAACTTTAAAATCCTTAGTTTCACCTAATTGAAGATAAACATCAGTCCCTTCAAAAGTTTTAAATCCAACGAAAGTGATTAAAATTTGGTATGGACCTCCAACTCTCATGTTCGATATTCTAAAGTTTCCGTTACCATCTGTCGACGCAGTGTATCGCGTGCCTGATGGTGTGTGAGTTGCAAGAATTGAAGCCCCTGGTAAGGTTTGAGAGTCCTTATCATAAACATTACCACTAATAGAAGAGGTAGTGTTACCCTGAGCATAAACTTCAGAGTTAGCAAACATTAGTACAACTAGAATTAAAAATAATTTTAATAATTTTTTCATATTGTTTAGTTTATTAATATTTGGCAAAAATATAACATTTTTGTTTTAAAAAGTTAACACAACGTTAAGAATATCATCTTTTGATGTTGGGTTTTTAACGTAAAATAATTTTAGGGTTTTTGTTGTTGAAAAACATTGTTTTCATCTAATATTTTGATTATTTTATTATCTTTTAACAAATAAAATGAAATAAATTTAATGCCAAAACAGAGGTGTTTTTAAAACAATAATAAAACAAAGTGTCATATAAACAAAAAGCCCTGATTTTACCTAAATCAGGGCTTTAAACTTCTTATACCTGGAAAAATACGAGGATTTTAAATACTTAGAATATTTTGTGACATTGTAAAAACTACCATCACTAATTATTTTATTTATTCATCAAAAAATGATTCAATAAAAAGGTTGTAGAACTGTCATGGTTCTTAACTGTTTTTGTATTGATTTCTTCTAAAATAGAATTAGCTAATTGTTTTCCTAGCTCTACGCCCCATTGATCAAAACTAAAAATATTCCAGATAACTCCTTGTACAAAAATCTTATGTTCATACAAAGCGATCAAAGAACCTAAAGTTTTAGGCGTTAACTTTTGGATTAAAATAGTGTTTGTGGGCTTATTGCCAGTAAAAACTTTAAACGGTAAAAGAGACTTCGCTTTCTCTTCTGAAACACCCTGTTTATCAAATTCAGCCTGAACTTCCTCTCCAGATTTCCCGTTCATTAATGCTTCTGTTTGAGCAAAAAAGTTAGACATTAGCTTATCATGATGGTCATTATTTCCATATAAAGGAGAAACAAAGCCAATAAAATCTACAGGAATTAATTTCGTTCCTTGGTGAATTAACTGAAAAAAAGCATGCTGTGCATTGGTTCCCGGCTCTCCCCAAATAATAGTTCCTGTTTGATAGTTTACCGGTTTGCCATCACGACCAACACGTTTGCCATTACTTTCCATCGTGCCTTGTTGCAAATAAGGAGCTAACTTTTGTAAATATTGTGTATAAGGAATTAAAGCTTCACTTTCGGCACCAAAAAAATTGTTGTACCACACACTTAACAATGCCAATATTACGGGCATATTTTTGTCAAAATCAGCAGTTTTGAAATGTTCGTCCATTTCGTTTGCTCCTTGCAGCAATTCATCAAAATTATCGTACCCAACGGCTAAACTTATCGTAAGACCTACGGCACTCCACATCGAGAATCGTCCACCAACCCAATCCCACATAGGAAATACATTGTCTGGATTTATTCCAAATGCTGATACTTTTTGGATATTGGTAGAAACCGCAACAAAATGCTTGGCCACATCTTTTTGAGTAGCGGATTCCAAAAACCATTTTCTGATTGTTTCAGAGTTAGTTAATGTTTCTTGTGTTGTAAATGTTTTAGAAACTATTACAAAGAGCGTCGTTTCTGGATTTAGTTTCTTAATGATTTCGTTGACATGATCGCCGTCTATGTTCGAAACAAAATGAACGTTTAAATGATTTTTATAAAATTGCAAAGCCTCAACAGCCATAACAGGACCTAAATCAGAACCTCCGATACCTATATTGACAATATCCGTGAAAGTTTTTCCCGTATAACCAGTTCTTGTGCCCGAAGTGACTTCATTAGTAAAAGCTTTAATTTTACTTTTTACCTCATAAATTTCAGAAATCACATTACTTCCATCAACATTTATTATTGCTGATTCTTTGGCGCGCAATGCGGTGTGAAGTACTGCCCTATTTTCGGTTTGATTAATTATTGCACCATTAAAATAATCAGCAATAGCGCTTTTAAGTCCAACTTCATCTGCTAGTTCTACTAACAACTGAAGTGTTTCTTGATTGATAATATTTTTCGAATAATCAATTAAAAAATCATTCCATTTCAAATTGAATTTTTTTGTTCTGGATGCATCCAATTGAGATAATTCCTGGATCGACGCTTTTTGCATTTCGTTGTAATGCTTTTCAAGTTTTTTCCAAGCACTTGTTTCTGTTGGGTTTGTCGTATTTAAAGCCATTTATAGGTAGTTTGTAGTATTATTTTAATTTGGTAAAAATACTAAAATTAGTTTTAATGCTAAATGAGTTTTCATTTATATAACAATTTCTCAGCAAAAACAATGAATAATGACCTTCCTATAATCACATTACGTATTTCTATTTTTCCACAGAATAATTATTTTCAACAAATTTTCAGCTGCTGCATTATAAGTTAGCAACACTATCCAATTGAAATTTCAAAGGCGTTATCTCTTTAATATATCGCTCTTTATTTTTTCCGCTCATCGGTTCACCGCTAGGCAATTTTAGTCTCAGTGCATCCACTTGCCTGCCGTTTTTCCAAAATCGATAACAAACATGCGGCCCCGTTGCTAAACCTGTGCTTCCTACTAAACCGATAACCTGTCCCTGACTGACGCGTTGCCCTCGTCTTACGAGTATTTTAGACATGTGCAAATATTGTGTCGAGTAGGTGCCGTTGTGCTTTACTTTTACAAAATTCCCGTTTCCGGCAGTAAAACCACTTTGCTCCACAACCCCGCTTGCCGTTGTGGTTATAGGTGTACCGCGTGGTGCCGCATAATCTGTCCCTTTATGTGCTTTCCATCTGTGCTGAACCGGATGAAATCTACTGTTTGAAAATCGTGACGAAATTCTACTGAATTTTATTGGAGACTTAAGAAAGAAATTTTTTAGTGTTTTCCCTTCTTCATTATAATATTGTATTTTATCTGAATTGGGATTCTGCGCAAAAGGAAATGCATAAATAATTTTTCCTCCATATTCAAAAAAGGAAGCTTCAAGTTCTTCCACACCATCATAAACGGTATCATTTATAAATCGCTCTGTAAAAGTTATCGCAAAACGATCTCCTTTTTTGAGCTTCATAAAATCAATTGAATAGGCGTAAATTTTAGCTATTTTACTTGCTAGAGCCCCTTCAATCTTGGCATTGCCTAAAGTTTCCGACAATGATTCTTTTAAAACTCCACCAATGGTACGCCGTCTGATCGTAATGGGTTTGGTTTTTTTATAGACAACTACTGCTGTGTCCCGCATATCAATCACGTAATAACTTAGCGCATCCGGTTGATAAATAAAAACCTCTAACTTATGTTTCTTATCTTTGGACCTTAATAAAGTAAAAGGTCTGTTGATTCTTATACTCCTTACATCAAAAGAATCTCTCACTTTGGCAACAATTTCAAATACTTTTCGATCCCCGATATTCTGATCTTGAATAATCGTTCCAAAAGTGTCGCCTCTTTCTACAGTATCATTAACGATATTAAAATTAGCAAGAACAAATCCAAATTCGCTCTTTTTAGCAATACGTTTCACTACTTTTTCCGGTACTATTTCCTCTTTTTTATTACATGATCCTAAAGTAAATAGCGCAATTATAATTATAAATATTTGTTTCAAACCCTGTTTTTTTATTCAATCTACATTTCTACTCCCCAATTTTCTAATTCATGGCTACTCCATAATTCCGGAAAAAAGATCCTTCGTTGGTATTTTGGATGCATGTATTTTTTCCAGTCACTTCCACCAGTCGCTTCACCATCACCTTTACCGCTCTGATCTATATATTTTTTTGCTGTATTCAAGTGCTGCATCACCCAAGTAATATTTACCGTATGATCATAATGACGCATCGCTACTATTAACTCTGGATTTTTTTGATCTAAATCTGGAAGTTGTTTGAATTTTTGCCAAATATTTATGGTATTATATTCTTCCATATGATTTAAAAACAACTTTTTATATTTTCTTTCAAATTCCTCCAGTAAAAAAGATTTTTGACCTGTATGATAATCTTTTCCGGCTGCTTGCCAATACAAATGCTCAAATGCAAATGCATACGGCGTATTCCTATCTATTGAATCTTTATAACGGTGATCGATAAGATTTATTAGGTCTGTGGACGAAAATTCTATTAAACGATATTGCGCGCTTTGAAAGCCACTTGCAGGCGTTAACGTATTTCTAAATTTCATGTATTGATCTACTTCCATTCCATCTCCCATTATGCTGAAAGAAGTGGTGAGCATGTCAAAATAGCGACTAATTCTCATTAATCTTTCGGTAAAAAAATCAGTTTGAATGTTTTTACAATAAGAAATTTGTTGCATTTCCCAAAGTATCATCTTGAATATCAATTCATTAACCTGATGATACATAATAAAAACCATTTCATCCGGAAGAGTTGTTCTTTGAACTTGAAGATTTAACAATGCATCAGTTTGGATATAGTCCCAATACGTAATTGGTTTTGACCATAATAATCCTTCCAGTTGTGTTTCCGTTTTTTGATTTATTGCTTGGTATTTAATTTCAATCTCTTTTAAAATCGCTTCTGAACCATCAATACTATTCATTATTTATTTGTTTTAAAAGGATTTTTTAATCCTCTATATGCCTCTATATCTGCTTTTATTGATCCTACTGCCAAACTGGCTTTTATTCTAATTGGCAACTTATTATCGTCATCTGAAATCCAAACTGTAAGACTTTCTTGTTCTTTAAAAACACGTCCTGATTGCACCAAAGGTCTGAAAACCATTGTTGATACTATTCCAAATTTAGTTGTAATATTTTCAAGACCTATAAACTTCAGTTTAAACTTGGTCGTTTCATCATCAAAAAACATATCAATTGCAACGGACTCTCCTATTTTCAACATATCAATTCCAGGATAATTTCTTAGATAGTAGAAGGTAGACAAAATGTCTTGTGTGTTTTTAGGAACGTAAAGTGTTTTCTCTGTTTTATGCTTGTAATCTTTGACAAGCACTTTATTTGTAGACTGATTAAAAAAGCCTTCTTGGTTTTTTGTATAGCCGCCCTCATTGATTTTTCGGACAAACTGATATGGATTTCCGCTGTCTTTATCAATATAGCTTTCGTATAAATCGTCGACTTTAAAGAAAAACCGAGACATTCCGGTAGTATATCCTTTACCTACAACATGAAATGTTTTTTTGTTGTTTATGGTTGCGTCTTTTACTTCCAATGTGGCGTAACCTGCATTTACAATTCCATAATGAATTCGAAATTTAAACCACTCGCCCACGTCATAGGCATCCTCTTTTGGAGAATCAAAACTTACGGTCATTATTACTACAAGGAATAGTATTATTTTTTTCATAATTACTTTATTCGTCAATTAATAACACTACTAGCAAATTTTGTTCCAAATATATTAAAACAAAAAAACTCAGTCAAATAATGACTGAGTTTTTATGCTATTAACTAACCAAAAAACTATAAACTATGAAATTTATATGAAATCAGGAAGGAAACCACCCCTTCCCTTTTTGCGAGTGCAAAGGTAGCTAACGAATTCAGTTATTTTATAAAAAAATAAAGTTTAACACAACATTTATAAAAAAACATGCTGTTCATCGGTTATTTTTTTACAATATGTAAAAAAAATGCTTTTTTATAGCGTTCCTCGCAATTCCTGTTCACGCTCTATTGATTCAAATAAGGCTTTAAAGTTACCGGCACCGAAACCTTTGGCACCCATTCTTTGAATAATTTCAAAAAACAAGGTTGGTCGGTCCTGTACTGGTTTTGTAAATATTTGCAATAGATATCCTTCTTCATCAGCATCAACCATGATGGCAAGTTTTTCGATTTCAGTCAAATCTTCTTTCATCATTTTCATATGATCTCCCAATCGTTCCGGAATAGCCTGATAATAAGCATGTGGAGGAGCAGACAAGAATTCGATTCCTCTTGCTTTCAATTGCGAGACCGTTTTTATAATATCATCCGTTGCAATAGCAATATGTTGAATTCCTGGTCCGCCATAAAAGTCCAGATATTCCTCGATTTGTGATTTTTTCTTTCCTTCGGCAGGTTCGTTGATCGGAAATTTAATTCTTCCGTTTCCATTTGACATTACTTTACTCATCAACGCCGAATATTCAGTCGTAATTTGTTTATCATCGAAAGACAGGAAATTTACAAATCCCATTACGTCTTCATAAAACTTTACCCAGGTATTCATTTCGTTCCAGCCTACATTTCCCACCATGTGGTCGATGTATTTTAAACCTGTTGGTTCTGGATTGTAATCGGATTTCCATTCCTTGTATCCCGGCAGGAAAACACCATTATAGTTTTTGCGTTCTACAAAAACATGTACCGTTTCACCGTAGGTATAAATCCCCGAGCGCACTACTTCTCCAAATTCATCTTTTTCAACAGTTGGCTCCATAAAAGAGCGTGCACCTCGTTTCATTGTTTCTTCGTACGCACTTGTGGCATCTTCTACCCAAAGCGCTGCAACTTTCACGCCGTCTCCATGTTTTCTCAAATGGTCGTGTATCGGCGAATCTTGCGTTAATGGTGTAGTTAATACTATGCGGATCTTATCTTGTTTTAGCACATATGATGTCCTGTCTCGTACTCCGGTTTCTAATCCGGCATACGCCAAGGATTGAAATCCAAAAGCCGTTTTATAATAATGTGCCGATTGTTTTGCATTTCCTACGTAGAATTCTACATAATCGGTTCCTAATAATGGAAGGAAATCTTGTGCTCCTTCAAATATTTTTTCTAGTCCGTATTCTACTGATTTTACTTCTTTTGACATGGTATTTATTTGTTTATTCGGTAAATCTAATTTGGAACGCGAATGACGCGGATAAATCTGACGTATACGAATTTTATTACTTTAAATTATGTTGTAATTTATGCTAAAGCCTTAACCCTGATAGAAGTGAAAATCCTTTTATTACCCTGTCAGGGTTTTGAACCCTGACAGGGTAATAAAAGATTGCAACGAATAGCAGGAAATAGCTCCTAATTACTCTACCCAAGATTTATAATACTCGCCATCATCTAATCCCATTGCTTCTTCGGTTACCATTAACGGGCGAAATGTGTCGACCATTACCGCTAATTCGTGGGTTTCAGTATGACCTATGCTACGCTCCATTGCTCCCGGCGCGGGTCCGTGCGGAATGCCTTTTGGATGCAATGTAATGTGTCCTTGCTCAATATTGTTGCGGCTCATAAAATCCCCATCCACGTAATATAACACCTCATCGCTGTCTATATTACTGTGATTATAAGGTGCCGGAATTGCTTTTGGATGGTAATCATACAATCGTGGACAAAAGGAACAGACTACAAAAGTTGCGGTTTCAAATGTTTGATGAACCGGTGGTGGTTGATGCACGCGGCCTGTAATAGGTTCAAAATTGTGAATGCTAAATCCGTACGGAAAATTATATCCGTCCCAACCTACTACATCAAAGGGATGAGTAGCATAAACGAATTCATGTATCATTCCTTCTTTCTTGATTTTAATTAGAAAATCACCTTTTTCATCGTGTGTTTCTAACTCTGTTGGCAAAATAAAATCGCGTTCGCAAAAAGGAGAATGTTCTAAATGCTGCCCAGATTCGTTTTTATACCTTTTTGGCGTGTAAAAAGGTGCAAACGATTCTACGTAAAAAAGTCTGTTTTCCGATGTTTCAAAATCGATTTGATAAATCATACCGCGAGGAATAATCAAGTAATCGCCATATTCGAAAGGAATATTGCCCATCATGGTGCGCAATTTCCCTTTTCCCTTATGGATGAAAATCATTTCATCGGCATCGGCATTTTTATAGAAATAGTTGCGTAATGATTGCCTTGGCGCTGCTAATCCAATGGTACAATCTTTATTGACTAACATGGCTTTACGACTGTCCAAAAAATCATCTTCGGGTCGCAGCTCAAATCCTTTTAATAATAACGATTTTATGTTTTTTCCAATGGCAATTTTTGGTTCTACCGAATAGGATTTTAAAATTTCCTTTACCTGTGTTGGTCTGTGAACGTGATATAGTAATGAGGAATGGCCATGAAAACCTTCCGTTCCAAAAAGCTGTTCGTAATACAAACCGCCATTAGGCTTTTCAAATTGCGTGTGTCTTTTTTGGGGGAAATTTCCCAATTTATGATATAAAGGCATGATTTTTTTGCTTAAAAGTTAAAGTTTAAAAGTTTAACGTTTTATCGAAATAAACTTATTTAATTAAATCAAAAAAAATGCAATCTATTCAGGATTCCTCTTAATGAGGAATTGCAGATATCCTAATAAACCGCTCCAAGTTGTTTTCATGATAACAAATATCGGAATTAAAATTGAAATAAATTACAATTAAAACATAAACCCGATGCTGAACCAAGTATAGCCTTTGGGTTGCTCCGGCGACCAAGAGTATTTTATTTCAATAGGTCCAATTACGGTTTCTAAACCATATCCGACCGCATATCCTGAATATTTGGGGATTGAAATCCAATCTACAGTTTCAAAAATTCTATCTCCAAGATTAGCAAAGTTTGCCGAAAAATTGAAATGATTGTTGTTATAAAACTCATAATCAACAGTTGCTGTAGATTTTATATAACTATTCGCCGCAATACTCAAGTAATCATACCCGTAAAAATATTTGAAATTGTTTATCGGATTGTAACCATAGCCTCCCAAAATGAAATTAAAAAACGAAACACTTTCTTTGTTAAATGAAAAACCGGCATCGGTATGAAACTTAATCGTTGCATTTCTAAAAAGTGTTGCCGCCACACCAAAATCCGCCTTGGCGATAGAAAACGGCTGAAATTCTCCTGTATAGTTTGATGAGACTAAATATGACTGTATATCCCCTGAGAAATACCAACCTTTTTTAGGGAAATATTTATTATCAAAGGAATCAAACTTCATATAACCAAAAAGACTTAAGTAATTACTGTTGTCAATTATCGGATCAATATTGGCCAATGTTCCCGACTTTATTTTTAAATATTTTAATTCAACTCCTCCTCCTATTAAATATTTCTGAACAAATAACGATTGGAAATAAGCCTGATTTGTCATGTCGTAAAAATCAACATTAATAGCATTCAAACCCATAGCGCCTAAATCTAAACTGCTTATTTCTCTGGCTACGTTTCTATTAAATTGGTTAAACTGCGATTTAAAACCAAAACTCAAATTAAATCCATTCTCAATGTAGTAATCTAAATTGTACCTAATATTATCTCCCAAAACAATATCTAGCGAGGTTCTGTCATTTTTAAAAAACGTTTTTTTATGGGTGAGGTTAATCAAAACGGCGCTCTTAAATAAATTGTCATAATGCAGTCCAAATTTTAGGTACGTTTTTGAACCGTTTTCCTTTAATGTTAAATTTAAATCATTCCCGTTTTTATTTTCATCTAATGAATACGATATTGAACTGAAGTTTTGAGTTGCGTTTATATTATTTATTCCGTTCAATAAATCGTCATAGCAGGTTTTAACTCCTGGTTTGAACCTTAGTTTACCAATCACATATTCTTTGGTGTAATTATCCAATTCATTGCTATTGATATCTATGATCTGCAAGCTGTCTGTAATCAATTTCAGCTTTGGTTTCTTATATGGATGGGACTGGTCAGCCAGCACTTTTATTTTTTCATACACTGAAAAAGTCGCTTCTTCTCCTTTTCTAATGATTTCCTTTCCTCTATCGAAAGATACGACTCCGTAGTTTTTTATATCCGGCTTTATGTAAATATCCGTTTCTTTTACATTTTTGTTCATCCTACCAATAGTTTGAAGATTTGTAATTTGAACTAAAATTCTGGTCGCGTCTTTGAGTTGGCTTCTGTCTAATAAATCATCTTGAACATCAACTCCTATGATAATTTCAGCGCCTAATTTACGAACCTCTTCAACTGGATAATTATTAACGACACCACCATCAACTAGTAATTTTCCATCAATTTCCACAGGAGAAAATAAAGACGGAAACGCAGAACTGGCAATCATAGCCTTAGCTAAATTTCCTTTATTCAACACTACTTCTTCCCCTGTTTCTATATCGGTTGCAATGCATAAAAACGGAATTGGAAGTTTGTTAAAATCCCTTATATGCCTGACGTTTCTGGTAATTCTACTTAACAAATTATAATTATACATTCCTTTTGACAATGCTTCCGGAATGCCTATTTTAAATTTATTAAATGGCAAAACAAGCGCGTATAATTCGTCGTTTCTTTTTTCGTAAAAATTTTTAGAAGATCTGGGAATGAAATCGTTCAGCAGTTCATTAAAATTTGTAGCTTGAAAGATTGAATCAATTTGGCTGGCATTGTATCCCGAAGCATAAAGCCCACCTATAACCGCTCCCATACTGGTTCCCCCAATGTAATCAATTTTGACACCTGCTTCTTCCAGTACTTTTAAAACTCCAATATGCGCAAATCCTTTTGCTCCGCCGCCACTTAAAACTAAACCTATTTTTGGTCTCTTTTGCTCTTGCGAAAACACAGTCAAACTAGCAAAAACAATAAATAACAGCGTTATTTTCTTCATAAAAAGCAATTTGGTAGTAATAGAATTTAGCACAATCAGATATCGGTTATTCAAAAATTGAAGTTAATCATTCATTTGTAGCCTTGTAAAATTCGGTAATTTTTTTGGCTTTAGACATACCTATAACGTCCGAAATTTCTTTTTCTGTCGCTAATTTTAATCTTTTAACACTTTTAAAATGTTGAATTAAGGCCATCATGGTTTTTTCGCCAATGCCCGGAATACTTTCTACAGATGAATTTAGCGCTGCTTTACTCCTTTTATCCCGGTGATGCGTAATCCCAAAACGGTGTGCTTCGTTTCGTAACTGCTGGATTATTTTCAAGCTTTCTGATTTTTTATCTAAATACAACGGAATAGAATCTCCCGGATAAAAGAGCTCCTCCAGCCTTTTAGCAATTCCAATTATAGCTATTTTTCCGCGCAAACCTAATTCATCAAGGCTTTTCAGTGCCGCTGATAATTGTCCTTTTCCACCGTCAATAATTATTAAATTCGGTAGCGGTTGATTTTCATCCAGCAATCGTTTGTATCTTCTGTAGACGACTTCGGTCATCGAGGCAAAATCATCCGGTCCTTCGACTGTTTTTATATTAAAATGACGGTAATCCTTCTTACTTGGTTTGCCATCTTTAAAAACCACACAAGCCGCAACAGGATTCGTTCCTTGAATATTTGAGTTATCAAAACATTCGATATGTCTGGGTTCCACCGGCAATCGCAAGTCTTTTTGCATTTGTGCCATAATTCTTTTCGTATGACGGTCTGGATCTACAATTTGCAGTTGTTTCAATTGTTCAATCCGGTAAAACTTAGCATTGCGAATGGACAAATCCAAAATTTGCTTTTTGTCGCCAAGCTGCGGAACGGTAATTTTTATTTGTTCCCCTAAATCTACGTGAAACGGGACGATAACTTCGCGAGACAGCAACTGAAAACGTTCTCGCAACTCGACAATCGCCAGTTCTAGTAATTCTTCATCGGGTTCATCCAATTTCTTTTTGATTTCCATTGTGTGCGAACGAATAATCGATCCGTGTGAAATTTGCAGAAAATTCACATACGCCGCGCTTTCATCCGAAACGATTGAAAACACATCGATATTAGTGATTTTGGGATTTACAATCGTAGAGCGTGATTGGTAATTTTCGAGGACTTCTATTTTCTCTTTGATTTTTTGGGCTTCTTCAAAATGCATATCAGCAGCTAGATTCGTCATGACCCGCTTAAATTCCTTCATGCTTTCTTTGAAATTTCCTTTAAGGATTTCGCGAATGGCATCGACCTGCTTTTGATAATTTTCTAAAGTTTCGTGACCTTCGCAAGGCCCCATGCAATTTCCTATATGATATTCGAGACAGACCTTGAATTTCCCGCTTTCGATATTGCTTTTACTTAAATCATAATTACACGTTCGCAATGGATACAATTCTTTGATCAGCTCTAAAATAGTGCTGACGGTTTTGAAACTGGTATACGGACCAAAATATTCCGACCCGTCTTTGACCATTCTTCGGGTGGCAAATATCCGCGAAAAAGGTTCTTTCTTGATACACAACCACGGATAACTTTTATCATCTCGCAACAATACGTTGTAACGCGGCTGCAAAGTTTTTATTAGGTTATTTTCTAGTAACAGCGCATCAGTTTCCGTAGGAACCACAATGTGTTTTATGGTTACAATCTTCTTTACAAGCACATTGGTTTTGGCCGTATCGTGAATTTTATTAAAATAGGACGCAACTCTTTTTTTTAAATTTTTGGCTTTGCCCACATACAAAATTTTCCCTTCCTTATCGTAATATTGATATACGCCAGGACCATCCGGCAAGGTTTGAATTTGTAACGCTAAAGTTGTTGGGTTCATGAAACAAAGTTAATCTCAATAATCCCGAAATACAAATCAATACTCTTGAAATCTCGCTTGCGAAATTTTTATCAAAATTTTAGTTTCTAATTCGTTATTATCGTTATTTTTATGTTTTCAAGAATCTATGATAAAAATCAATACCACTCCAATCGTTCTTTTTGGCGAAAGCATTATTCCTGGTGAAAGCAAAACCATCAATGTCGAGATTGCCAGATTACACACCACGACAAAACTGAATATCCCCATTATGGTAAGACGTTCAAAGTATGAAGGTCCCGTAGTTCTTTTCTCGGCAGGGATTCATGGCGACGAAATCAATGGAGTAGAAATTGTAAGACAACTTATTTACAAAAAAATAAATAAGCCGAAAAGAGGCACAATCATCTGTATTCCAATAATAAACGTGTATGGATTTGTCAATAAATCCAGAGAGTTTCCAGACGGTCGGGATTTAAATCGTGTTTTTCCGGGAAGTAAAACCGGTTCTCTGGCCAGCCGATTTGCGTTTCATATTTTAGCTGAAATCATGCCACTTGTAGAATATGCCGTGGATTTTCATGCCGGAGGAGCGAGCCGTTTTAACGCCCCACAAATCAGAATAGCACATAATAATCCGGAATTAAAAATTCTAGCCGATGTATTTAATGCGCCATTCACCTTATATTCCCGAAATATAATAGGTTCATTTAGGAGTTCAAGTGAGAGAATGGACGTTAAAATGTTGCTTTTTGAAGGCGGAAAATCACTGGACATCAATAATGCTATCGCCGATGAAGGTATAAATGGGGCAAAACGCCTGCTTTCGCACCTTAATATGTTAGACCCAAAACATACTGTTGTCCAACAGAAATCCAACACTATTTACATTGAAAAATCAGGTTGGATTAGAGCCAAGTGCTCCGGATTATTACACGATTATAATACAATAGGGAATTTTGTAAAAAAAGGAACTGTTCTGGCTACCATAACAGATCCCTACGGAAAGTTTGAGCGAAAAGTAAAAGCACCAAACGACGGTTATATCATCAATGCCAACCATTCCCCTATTGTTTATGAAGGCGATGCTATTTATCATTTGTCGAATGCTCTTGGAGAAGAAGGCGAATAAAATTATTAAAATGAATAAAACAGCATTACGACAAAAATACAAAGCCTTACGGAATTCTCTTTCTGAAAATGAAGTGGAAGAAATGAGTTTGGCTGTTGCCAATACAATACTAAGACTTCCTATTTGGGACAAAACGTATTTCCATATTTTCCTTCCCATTACGGAACACAAGGAAGTCAACACCGAATATGTTTTGCACGTATTATCGGGAAAGGATAAAGAAATTATTGTTTCGAAAGCTGATTTTAAAACTCGAAACATGACTCATTTTCTTTTGACTGACAATACCCGAATCAAAAAAAATGAATACAACATTCCCGAACCGGTAGATGGAATTGAAGTGCCTTCAACTAAAATTGAGGTGGTTTTTGTACCGCTTTTGGCTTTCGATAAACAAGGACATCGCGTGGGTTATGGCAAAGGGTTTTATGACAAATTTTTATCAGAATGCAAACCGGATGCAGTCAAAATTGGGTTGTCTTTCTTTGACCCCGAAGAACTAATAACCGATGTTTTTGAAGGCGATATAAAACTGAATTATTGCGTGACTCCTAATGAAGTTCACTTGTTTTAATTTTTAATCCGTACTTTCGCCACAGTTAATATCTAATCAAGTTATGAGAACATTTAAAAATTCAAGATTTGCCGTAAGTGTTATGGTTATTCTATTTGCAGTTTCATTTTCAAGCTGCAGTGTTTACACCGGAACCAGCAGATCAACCTATAAAGCTAAAAGACTTCCACCGGGTCAAGCTAAAAAAATATATGGCGGTAAAAGTGCTAAACATTACGCACCCGGACATAATAAACATTAATAAAACAAAAAAGACCTGTCAGTACTGAACAGGTCTTTTTTTATAGTGTAAACATCTTTGAATTTAATTGTTATGAAAAGCTTTTTTGTTGAAAAAAATCAAGATTCCAACCCCTGTTGAAATCGCCATATCTGCAACATTAAAAATAGCGTTGAAAAACGTAAATTCTTTTCCACCCCATATTGGCAACCAACTCGGTAAACTTCCGTGCCAAAAAGGGAAATAAAGCATATCAACTACCTTCCCGTGAAACCAAGTACCATAGGGTTGATCCGAAAATAAAGTAGCTAATTGTTGTTGACTGTCATCAAAAATAACTCCGTAAAAAACAGAATCAATGATATTGCCGAATGCGCCAACCAGAATTAAAGAGATCGCAATAATTAAATAATCTGAACTTTTTTTCTGCACTGAATCCCACAACCAATATCCAATTCCGCCAACAGCGACAATTCTAAAAAGAGTTAAAAATAATTTTCCATAAGTCCCCGGAATTTGAACTCCCCAAGCCATTCCCTCATTTTCAATGAACAGAATTTTAAACCATTTGAATACTTCAACTTCTTCTCCTAAGATAAAATTAGTTTTAATGTAAATTTTAGTAATTTGATCAACAAGCAATAAGATAAAAATAAGGAGATACGCTTTTCGTAATGACATTTTATAAATTTTAATGGCGCAAAAATAACAATTTAATCAAAAAAAACGCTCCCTTTAGAGCGTTAAATCTTGTTTAACTAGATGTTTATCGTTGCAAATTCTTCGCTTCGATGCTCATCGTGGCATGAGGAACGATTTTTAATCTTTCTTTGCCGATCAATTTGCCTGTAACTTTACAAACACCGTACGTTTTATTTTCCACACGAAAGAGTGCATTTTTCAAATCACGAATAAACTTCTCCTGACGAATCGCCAGTTGTGAGTTTGCTTCTTTAGACATTGTTTCGCTTCCTTCTTCGAAGGCTTTGAATGTCGGAGACGTGTCGTCAGTACCATTATTCAAATCATTCATGTACGCACTTTTTATCAAATCTAAATCTGCTTGTGCTTTTTGTATTTTATTAAGTATTATTACTTTAAACTCTGCTAAATCTGAGTCAGAGTATCTTGTAGCTTCATCTACCATTTTTATATCATTTTGAAATTAATAACATTGTTTTTATTTCGTCAAATTCAATTTCTACTCCTTTTTCCAGTTCATCTACAAAAACCAATTCATCAGTTAATGTTTCCGATTTAATATAGTCTACATTTTTAAGAATTGCTACTTCTAGCAGTCCATTTCTTTTCACTTGGACCTTAATTTTATCTGTAACTTCAAATCCTGAATCTTTACGGATATTTTGAATTCTGTTTACTAATTCTCTTGCAATCCCTTCCTGTTTCAACTCCTCAGAAATTGTAATATCTAGCGCCACCGTTATTCCGTTAGCATTGGCAACTAGCCATCCTTCAATGTCTTGCGACGTAATTTCTACATCTTCTCCTGTTAAAATTACGTTATTTCCTGCAATAACAATACTTAAATTGCCTTCTTTATCTAATTTATCGATTTGTTCTTTCGAAAACCCTTGTATTTCCTTAGAAATCAGGCCCATATCCTTTCCAAAACGGGGTCCAAGTGCCTTAAAATTGGGCTTAATTTGCTTAACTAAAATACCCGAAGCATCATCCAAAAGTACGATTTCTTTTACGTTTACTTCTGCTTTTATGAGGTCAGAAACGGCCTCTATTTCAGCCCTTTGATTCTCGTCAAGTACTGGAATCATTACCTTTTGCAAGGGTTGGCGTACCTTTATCATTTCCTTTTTTCGGAGTGATAAAACCAATGACGAGATGGTCTGCGCCTTCTGCATTTTGCTCTCTAACATTTTATTAACATAGTTTTCAACTGAAACTGGAAACTCTGCCAAATGTACACTGTCATATTTTTCTGACTGTGTTGTTAAAGTTAAATCTCTGTAAAGTTTGTCCATAAAGAAAGGGGCAATAGGCGCACCCAGTTTACTTATGGTCAACAAACAGGTGTATAATGTTTGATACGCTGCAATTTTATCCTGTGCATATTCCCCTTTCCAGAAGCGTCTTCTACACAAACGTACGTACCAGTTGCTCAAGTTTTCCTGAACAAATTCAGAGATCGCACGAGCCGCTTTTGTTGGTTCGTAATCCGCGTAAAAACCATCTACTTCTCGTATCAAAGTATTCAATTCGGAAATTATCCACTGGTCAATTTCAGGTCTTTCGTTTACTGGAATCTCGGCTTCCTCGTACTTAAATCCATCGATATTCGCATATAAACTAAAAAACGAATACGTATTGTATAATGTCCCAAAGAATTTTCTACGAACTTCTGCAATTCCCTCTAAGTCAAATTTCAAGTTGTCCCAAGGATTCGCATTCGCTATCATATACCAACGGGTAGCATCCGGACCGTATTCTTTTAATGTTTCGAATGGATCTGCTGCATTTCCAAGACGTTTGGACATTTTTTGCCCGTTTTTGTCTAAAACCAATCCGTTAGAAACTACATTTTTATAGGCTACCTTATCAAAAACTAATGTTCCAATTGCGTGCAAGGTATAAAACCAACCACGGGTTTGATCAACTCCTTCTGCAATGAAATCAGCAGGAAAATCTTTATTCTCATCTATTTTATCTTTGTTTTCAAAAGGATAATGCCATTGTGCATACGGCATGGAACCCGAGTCAAACCAAACATCAATCAAGTCCGCTTCACGTATCATCGGTTTACCAGAAGCCGAAACCAGCGTAATTTCATCGACTACATTTTTATGTAAATCCACTAAATCGTAATTTTCTTCCGCCATATTTCCAACTTCGAAACCTTTGAAAGGATTTTCTTTTTGGAAACCTGCCGCGATCGATTTTTCGATTTCGTTGTATAATTCTTCAACAGAACCAATTAAGATTTCTTCTTGTTTGTCTTCAGTTCTCCAGATTGGCAATGGAATTCCCCAGAATCTGGAACGTGATAAATTCCAGTCATTGGCGTTTTTCAACCAATTTCCAAAACGTCCTTCTCCTGTCGCTTTTGGCTTCCAGTTGATCGTTTCGTTCAGGTCAAACATTCTGTCTTTTACTTCAGAGATTTTTATAAACCACGAATCCAAAGGATAATATAAAATAGGCTTGTCTGTTCTCCAGCAATGCGGGTAACTGTGGACATATTTTTCTACTTTAAACGCTCTGTTTTCTCCTTTTAATCGAATGGCGATTTCAACATCTACGGAACGCTCTGGCACTTCACCGTCGTTGTAATATTCGTTCTTTACATATTTACCTGCATATTCTCCCACATGCGAGGTGAATTTTCCCTGTAAATCTACTAACGGAACCGGAGTTCCATTCTCGTCAAGAACTAACATTGGCGGGATTTCTGGCGTAGCTTCCTTAGCCACCTTGGCATCATCAGCACCAAAAGTTGGAGAGGTATGCACGATTCCCGTTCCATCTACGGTAGTTACAAAATCTCCTGAAATTACTCTAAAAGCATTTTCAGCATTCTGATACGGAAGCACTAATGGCATCAATTGTTCATACCGAATGTCAACTAAATCAGCTCCTTTGCATTCCGCCAAAACCTGATATGGGATTTTTTTATCACCTTCCTTGAAGTTTTCAAAATCTGCAGGATCAGCACTTTCAAAAAAGCCTTTTCCGAACTGTTTTCCAACTAAATTCTTAGCTAAAATTAATGTGGCCGGACGAAACGTATATTGATTGAATGTTTTGACTAAAGCGTATTCAATTTTTGAACCTACCGTTAAAGCGGTATTACTTGGCAAAGTCCAAGGTGTTGTGGTCCAAGCCAAGATAAAGATTTCCTCTAAATCCAACGCTTCTAATTTATAGTGCAGTAAATTATTAGAACTGATATAATTGTAAAACTTAGAGAATAACAATTCTTTGTGCGCATCAATTACTTTGAATTGCGCCACAACAGTCGTATCCGTTACATCACGATAACTTCCCGGTTGATTTACTTCGTGTGAACTCAGTCCGGTCCCAGCTTTTGGAGAATACGGTTGTATGGTGTAGCCTTTGTACATCAAATCCTTGTTATAGATTTGTTTCAAAATCCACCAAACCGTTTCCATATATTTGGATTTATAAGTCACATATGGGTCTTCCATATCCACCCAATAACCCATTTTTTCGGTCAAATCATTCCAAACATCCGTATAACGCATTACGGTTTTTTTACACGCTTCGTTATATTCCTCAATGGAAATCGTTTTCCCAATATCTTCTTTGGTAATTCCTAATTCTTTTTCAGTACCCAATTCTACAGGCAAACCATGCGTATCCCAGCCGGCTTTACGCTTAACTTGGAACCCTTTTTGAGTTTTATACCTACAAAAAATATCTTTAATTGCACGCGCCATTACGTGGTGAATCCCAGGTAATCCATTTGCCGAAGGCGGCCCTTCAAAAAACACAAATGGTGGGTTTCCTTCACGCGTGCTTACACTTTTCTCAAATATATTTTCTTTCTTCCAAAAATCAAGTACTTCTGACGCCACAGTTGGTAAGTCAAGTCCTTTGTATTCAGTAAATTTTGTGCTCATTTTATCCTTTTCTATATCAAAGTGCGAAAGTAATAAATAGTTATGAGTTATAAGTAAAGAGTGACGAGTATTTGCGTTACCGAGGACGTTAGCGTTCTTTTACGCTGTCCAAATGGAATGAAAACTGAGGTGAATCGCACAAACTAGGAAAAATAAAAAAAGATTGCGTTTCGATTTAAATCAAATTTTAAAAAACATTCTATTTCACTTGACTAGTCGCGAGAAAACAATAAAAAAAGCATCCAGATTGATAGATCGCGGATGCTTTTTTTTAAAAATTATATTGATTTGCACTTAGAAAGTCAAGCTTTATTTCAGTGCTTTTTTTATTTCTGAAGCTGCTTGCAACAACGCTGATTTAGTTCCGGAAACCGTACTTATTGGATTTAATAGTCCCCAATCGTGAATCATGCCATTATAACGTGTTGCCGTTACTTTTACCCCTGCCTCGTCTAACTTACGCGCATACGCTTCTCCTTCATCTCTTAAAATATCATTTTGTGCTGTTTGCACTAATGCTGGTGGCAATCCTTTCAACTGACCGTTTGATGCCTGCAAAGGTGAAGCATAAGCTTCTTTACGCTGTTTTGGGTCAGTTGTATAATTATCCCACATCCACATCATTAAATTTTTAGTCAGGAATCGATCTTTTGCAAATAAGTTGTAGGATTCAGTTTCAAAATTAGCGTCGGTAACGGGCCAAAATAAAACCTGTAATTTAATAGTCGGTCCTTTTTTTTCTTTAGCCATCATGGCAACTACGGTAGCCATGTTTCCTCCAACGCTGTTTCCCGCAACTGCAAGTCGTTTACCATCCACTCCAATTTCTTTTCCATGTTCAGCCACCCATTTTGTAGCATTATACGCTTGATTGATCGCAACTGGATAATGAGCTTCTGGAGATGGCGTATAATTGACAAAGACCGCCGCTGCACCAGATTCAACCACTAAATCTCTAACCATACGTTGATGAGTAGGAAAATCTCCAAGCACCCAGCCTCCACCATGAAAAAACATAAATACAGGTAATGTGCCTTTTGCATTTGCAGGTTTGACGATGTTGAGCATAATGTTTTGTCCATCCACGACAATCGTTTTGTCTGTGACAACTATGCCAGAGATGTCAACTTTTACTGACGATTGTAAGCCGCTCAGCACTGCCCGGCCTTCTATTGGCGGCAATTGTTCTATTGGCTTACCTGGTGCTGAATTAAGGCCTTTCAAAAATTCTCTGACATTGCTATCAATGTTGGGATCTTTTGAGGCTTCTTTTGTCTGTGCAGCTACTTCGCCAGAAAAAGCAATCGCTAACAACAATGTTCCAAATTTTTTTAATTTTGATTTCATTTTATGAGTTTTTAAATTTAATAAGAAAACTGTATTCTGTAAATAAATTCTATAAAAAATCAGGGCTTTTGTTGTACTAAATTATACTATGAAATTTGATGTCTTAAAATTTGACTACTACTTTACTAAAGAATAGTCGAAATAAGCTTCATAGTGATCAAGTTTATGATTATCAGTAGGTTGAAACATAAAAATGAATAATTATATCAAATATACTAATTAATTATTTGACAATTTTAAAATTTATAAGTTCTTTTTAACAGTGTTTTTAATTGGAACTTAAATCAAAATAATGGATAAATTAGTAATTATAAAAAGGAGTAACCGAGAGAAATCAAGAGAAAACTTCTCTTAAAACATCTAAAGATTTTGGTTTTTTGAATCCGTCCAAATGAAAACTGTAGTAATCAATCAGTATTCTCAATACGATTTGTCTTTCGATGACATGGAATGTTTTTTGATTGTTGTCGAATTTTAAATCAATCAGTTTTTTAAATAAATTACTTTCATGTTCTGTCAGTGAACTGATGGCGTTAAAAGGCGTAAAAACACCTTCGTTCATTTCGAAAAAAGGCATATCCATATCCGAAATATCAGGATAAAAACCCAAATATTTTGTGGTTTCCAATAATAGAATTAAATGAAAATTAGCAATTTCATCGTGATTGTCCAACCAATGCAAAGCCGTTTCCAGAAAGGTAAACAAATGCTCATTCGTTTCTTCTTCGTGAATGGAATGATGCAGCATTTCAGAAATGAACATCACAATCGTGCTTTTATAAATATCCGAATGAATGGAATGAAAAGGCGAGGCAATTTTTATTTCCTTGAAATTTTCTAAAGTGCCTTTGTTTTTATGAACCGCCTCAATTTCAAGAATAGTCAACGGCTGGAAATAGGCAATTTTTTGATTGGCTTTTCGGCTCGAAAAAGCATCCCGAACAAAATAGGACTTCAATCCATGCGACAGCGTAAAGCATTTGACAATAAGGCTTTTTTCCTGAAATTTTAAAGACGAAAGGACGATTGCTTTAGTTTTTACTAACATTTTAGGTATTGGTTTTTAGCTTTTAGATATTGGTGTTGAATTTTCTAAAACCCAATACCCAGCACCTGAAACCTATCTGATAATCATTACTTTTTTAACTTTGGTTTCCACTCCGTCTTGTGCCGAAATAAATATCATGTACACTCCAGAAGCGACTTTGTGTTTTCCAAAAGCAGTGGTATCCCATTCTAATGTCCCACCTTCAGAGATTTTTTCAAAAACTAGATTCCCTTCAATATCGGTGATTTTAATAGTAGCTTTATCGAGCAATCCGGCAATTTTAACCGTTCCTTGATATTCGGGCCGCACTGGATTGGGATACACGTAGGCATTATTTAAATCTTCATTTGGCGCTGTCGCAGTCCCTTTAAAAGAAACTAAACCTTTAGCCGTTGCAATAAAAACTTCGCCCGTAGTGCTATTGATATCAATATCATTGATAACATTGCTGGGCAATGGTGAATTATTTATCGTAAAGTGATATTTGGTTTCCTGACCGTTTGGTGAAACAAGAAACAAACCCGAATCGGCAGTGCC
The DNA here is from genome assembly GCF_048286555.1 of Flavobacterium cryophilum. NCBI lineage: Bacteria > Pseudomonadati > Bacteroidota > Flavobacteriia > Flavobacteriales > Flavobacteriaceae > Flavobacterium > Flavobacterium cryophilum. The sequence goes on from NZ_JBLVPZ010000001.1 coordinate 165,312, forward strand.
AATCCATTTGTTATTAGCGCCATCAACAGCAATATCCGTAATAAATTGCTCGTATAATAACTCTTGCGCAAGATTATCGTCTAAAATAATTATGGGATTGGCCTTCAGCTGGTCCTCGGTTTGAAAACTACCTACATTGGATAAAACCCGCAATCCTTTTGTAGTTCCTATCCAAAGTTGGTTTCTAGCATCAACAGCAAGCGCTCTCACATCTGAAATTGGTAGATTCCCCGTGTCCGATCCCGTTGTTAATTTTTTAAAGACATTATTACTTTCATTAAAACCAATAACTCCATCACCAACAGTACACAACCATTTTGTTCCATTTTTATCAATAACCATTCGACCCAAACTTGCATTGATACTGGAATCCAAAATAGTATTCATTGAATAGCTTTGCCATTGTCCGTTAGCTCTAAATACTTTCAATCCGTTTTTTATTCGGCTGTTAGTAACCCAAAGATTTCCTGATTTGTCGAATGCTGCTCCATTAATTCTGACATCGATATAACTTGGCCCCAAATAGGTTAGCGACTCTAAACCACTATTCGTTTGATTGTATAAAATTGTAGGGATGTCATTTTCTATTTTTAGTAATCCTGAGAAAAAAGAACTCGCGTATACTTCGCTTTCATTGCTGGGATTAACTGTTATTCTGGTCATCGATTGTGCTCCTAAAACTTGTTCATATGGAATATTCAACCATCCAGTTGCGCTAAATTTACTGATGCCGTACCGATCTAACGGATATGGATTATAATCTGCCGTATAATCTCCATACACCGTCCAAAGCGCAGTGGTCGTGACTTGAAGCGCAAATATATTGTTGCGCGAAGGGCCGATAGGCGTACTATTCTCGAAAGTTGCTGCCGAAGAAAGTGACGCCGTAATCAATCCATTTTCTTTTGTTCCAATAAAAATAGCATCACCTATTACTGTTGCACTGGTAAAACTTGGATTACGATCTGTAATTTGATTTGTATTTATCTGGCGCACCAAAGCCATCTGATTGTTGTAAATATAAATACTGTTCGCCGTTGTTACTATTACATAATTTGCCGTTGCCCTCATATCGAGTGAAGGCTGAAGAAGGACAATAACTCCTGAAAACAAACTGGAAACTGAATTAAATTTATGAATGTATCCCGCAGCATTTATGGCAAATAAGTCCGCACCAAAAGTCACGACATTTGACCAGTTCCCTGTAGCAATTGTTTCCCACTGATTGAAATCAATTAAGTTTTTATTAGCAACACTGGCTCTTCTTATTCCGCTATTTGTGGCGGCATAAATAAATCCATTGTAAATTGCTGTTTGGTTCACCATGATTTCGCCTCCATTATCGCCGATAAAATAAGTATCGCCAAATTGCATGGTAGCCAGATTAAACTGAACAATTCCAAAATCACAGGAAACATAAGCAACACCTTCATATTCCATGAAGTGATTGATTTTTTTTATATTGGGAGGAAGTTGTTTATTGATGACATCGACCACATTCAGCATGCTTGCATCGCCTTCATTAATGACTATCATCAGTCCGTTTTCGTATCCTACAATTGTTTTATTGAATGTTACACTGTAGTATAACGATGAAATTGTTTGTCCGGAAAGACCGTCAATAGTATTTGTTGTTTTAATTACGTTTGTCGCTACATTTTTTGAAAATAGTGCGTTTTCGGAAGCAGCAAAAACAGCCGTCGCAGATTCTGATAGGTCTTTAATTTCATTGTAAGAGAAATAACCTTGCCACGACAAGTTACTTTGGGAAAAACCCATTTGGAAAAAAAGTAAAAGCAAAAAATATAAAACGCTCTTTTTCATTATTCGCATCAATATTGGTTTACAAATATAGAACAAAGGAAAGTCATAGCATTTTGTTACGCAAAAAAAAGCCTTTCACCTTACGACGCATCGCAACAGTGAAAAGCTTTCTAATTAAAACTAAATTTTATTTACACCACTCCTTGAGCAAGCATAGCATCTGCTACTTTTACAAATCCGGCAATGTTTGCACCTTTAACATAATTGACATAACCTTCTTTGTCAGTCCCATATTTTTTACATTGATTGTGTATTCCAACCATGATTTCTTTTAATCTGGAATCCACTTCTTCACTAGTCCAGTTTAAACGAATAGAGTTTTGGGTCATCTCTAATCCTGACGCTGCAACACCTCCTGCATTTGCTGCTTTACCTGGCGCAAAAAGCACTTTCGCTTTCAAGAACAACTTGATTGCTTCTAAAGTACATGGCATATTTGCCGCTTCAGTAACACAAGTAACACCATTTGCAATTAGGTTTTTAGCATCTTCCTCATTCAGCTCATTTTGGGTAGCACAAGGAATTGCAACATCCACTTTTACTTCCCATACACTTTTCCCTTTGTGGAAAACTGCCTTTGGATACTTTTCTAAATACGCTTCGGCTCTATTATCGCCTCGTGCTCTCATTTCAAGCATAAATTCAATTTTATCACCAGAAATTCCTTCCTCGTCATAAATATAACCATCCGGACCAGAAATAGTAACTACTTTTCCGCCAAGATCATTTACTTTCAAGGCTACACCCCAAGCAACATTTCCAAATCCAGAGATAGAGACTGTTTTTCCTTTTATGTTTTGACCAATAGTATTTAGCATTTGTTCTGCGAAATAAACTACTCCGTAACCTGTTGCTTCAGGTCTGATTAAAGAACCGCCATATGCCAATCCTTTTCCAGTTAAAACGCCTGTAAATTCGTTTTTGATTCTTTTGTATTGACCAAATAAATATCCAATTTCTCTGGCTCCAACTCCGATATCCCCAGCAGGAACGTCTAATTGTGGCCCAATGTGTCTGCAAAGTTCTGTCATGAAAGACTGGCAAAAACGCATTACTTCACCATCAGATTTTCCTTGTGGATCAAAATCAGATCCTCCTTTTCCGCCACCCATTGGCAAAGTAGTCAAACTGTTTTTAAATACTTGTTCAAAAGCTAAAAATTTAAGCACGGATAGATTTACAGTATGATGAAAACGAATTCCACCTTTATACGGGCCAATAGCTGAATTCATTTGAATTCTAAAACCTCGATTAACCTGGATTTCACCGCTATCATCAACCCACGGAACACGAAATATAATAGAACGCTCCGGCTCTACTATTCTTAGCAGCAGATTTTTTCCGTCGTATTTTTTTTGCTCTGCAATAAATGGAATTACAGTCTCTGCAAATTCCCTAACAGCTTGAATAAATTCAGGTTCATTTGGATTCTTGGCCTCAACTTGGGCCATAAAATCATTTATTTTTAGTAACATAGATTATAAATAATTAATTAAGAAAACGATTTCGTTATACTTGACAAAGATACATTTTATAAAAATATTCCGACTCTGTTTTTTTTAATTTATAGATAGAATTATCTTTTTATTAAGCATTTTTAATCAATTGTGTTTATGATATCCACAAATAAACCAAATGGTTAAGACTTTCGTAAGTAAATAAGAATTTGTCTGCTTATTTTTAATTTTATTTTTATATGTGTATGATGTTTTTATATATTTGTGAAGATTAGCAAAACAACCCTAATGGTCAAACAAATAATGCTCTTATTATTAATCTGTTTGGGATTTTCACCTGATTCAATTGCGCAATTCGGTGGGTTTTCGCATGAAATAGGGGTAATAGTGGGACCTGTTGCATTTCAATCTGATTATGGAGAACGCCATGATCTTACAACAAACGCTGGAAATACGGGATATGGAATCGGGATTATTCACTATCTCAACTTTTCTTATAAAGCGGAATGCAACTGTTATACGCCCGAAACATATTTTAATGATCACTTTAAATTAAGATCTGAACTATCGTATAATAAAACTGAATTGCAACATTTTGGAGAATATGTTGAAGGAAAACCTTCGCTAGGAAAACAGCAATTAAAAGCAATGACTGGGAGTACTGCCGTAACGAATATCGGGATGCAACTTGAATTTTTCCCTTTGAGCATTCGTGATTTCACTGCAAGAACAGGAAGTTTAGGGCCATTTGTCAGCCTTGGCGGACAATTCAGTCATTACAACGCTAAAGCCTCATCATCCTTGGGGCCATTAGGAACTCCATTGACTACATTTCCTAAATATTTAACGCCAACAGATGGACGCCCTTATGGATTTTCTAACGAAGGAGGAACCGTTTGGTCCGTTGTCTCTAGTGTAGGTACGCGCTATAAACTAAGCCCATTACGAGATTTAATGGTTGATTTAAGATTTCAATATTTTTTCTCCAATTGGGTTGATGGTTTAAATCCTAATCCCGAACTTTATAAAGAAAACAAAGCAAATGATTGGTTGGTATGGTTCAATGTTGGTTATATTTATTACTTACAATAACATCTACCTAATCATTTATAAAAAATAAAACCCCAATTCTGAGATTTAGAACTGGGGTTTCATTGTATTAAGTTATGCTAATGCTTGCTTCAAATCTTCAATCAGATCCTCGGCATCTTCTATACCTACACTTAATCGAACCAAATCATCTGTAATCCCAACTGCTGCGCGCTTGTCTTCGGGAATGGATGCATGCGTCATTAAAGCCGGATGATTTGCTAATGATTCAACACCACCTAAAGATTCTGCTAATGTGAAAACTTTTAATTTCTCCAGAAAATCTATCGCATCTTCTTTTTTCCCAGAAACAAAAGTAAATGAAACCATTCCTCCAAAACCACTCATTTGTTTTTTGGCAATTTCATGATACGGATGGCTTGGTAATCCCGGATAATATACCGTTTTAACTTTTGGATGATTGTCCAAAAATTCCACCACTTTTCCTCCATTTTCACAATGTCTTTCCACGCGAAGATGCAAGGTTTTAATTCCTCTTAACACCAAGAAACTGTCCATTGGTCCTAATGTTGCTCCTGTTGCAAATTGTTGAAAATGCAATTGTTCACCCAGCGCTTCATCTTTTACAATCAACGCTCCGGCAATAACATCAGAATGGCCTCCCAAATATTTAGTTGCCGAATGCATTACGATATCAGCTCCTAAGTCTAATGGTTTTTGCAAATAAGGTGTTGCAAAAGTATTGTCAACCGCAAAAAGAATTTTCTTCTCCTTAGTGATTTTAGCAATTTCCTGAATATCGGCTAATTTCATCAAAGGATTTGTTGGCGTTTCTACCCACACTAATTTCGTGTTTTCGTTGATTAATGACCTGAACTTCCCAATGTCATTCATATCCACAAAATGAAATTTTATCCCTGAATCTTTATAAATACGGGTAAACATTCTATAGGTTCCGCCATACAAGTCATCCATAGCAATAATTTCATCACCTGCTTTAAAAGAACGTAAAACACAATCTGTAGCTGCTAATCCTGACGAAAAAGCTAATCCACGTGTTCCATTTTCGATACTGGCCAGCGCATTTTCCAAAGCGCTTCTGGTAGGATTTGCAGCCCTACTATACTCATAATCTGGATTTATAGGTTGCCCCGGACTGGTTTGTACAAATGTTGACGTTTGGTATACTGGCGGCATAACCGCACCCGTACTTGGATCATGATGCTGACCACCATGGATTACCTTCGTATTGAATTTCATATCTTTTTTATTTTAAATGCTAAATAACTTCACAAATTTACCCTTTAATTTATTTAAGCAAGCCACAAGTCGATACCTTTGTATATAATTAACAATTTTGAGATGAAACATTATATAATTTTTGCTGCATTCCTTTTATTAATAACCAGTTGTTCGGACGAGTTAGCTTTTAAAGACCAATCTTTTCATAAAAAAACAACGTTACCATGCAACGAAAATTGTCCTGAGATAACGGTAAAGATTCCTATCGCAAAAAACGATCCTATTGTAGCGGACAGCATTAATAAAAAAGTGTTTTCAGTATTGAAGGAGATCATTTATTTTGGCGAAAAGCCATATACATCAACGGATTATAATGGATTATTAGCCTCTTTTATTGATTCCTATGAAAAACTCCAAAAAGAATTTCCTAATGACACCTTTGGTTGGGAAGCTGAAGTTAAAGGAAGTTTAAAATACCAGTCCGAAAGTGTTTTGAATATAGAAATTAACCATTACACATATACTGGTGGTGCTCATGGATACCAGGGATTGCGTTCTTTGCTGTTTGATCCATCTACAGGAAAATCCATTTCGAATGAGGAATTGTTTAATGACACAGATGCTTTTATGGCTTTCGCCGAAAAAAAATTCAGAGCTAAATATAAAATCCCTGCAAACAAATCGATCAATGCAACCGGATTAATGTTTGAAGGCGAAAAATTCAATCTGCCCCAAAATATATTTTATACCGATAATGGGCTGCTGCTATATTACAATTCCTATGAAGCCGCATCGTATGCTGATGGACCTAAAGAATTAGTATTACCATATAAAGAAGTGAACGATTATTTAGTTATTAAGTAAAACTATTTAATTCTAAATTGCAAAAATCTTTTTTAAGTCTTTCAAAAAAAAGGATTTTTACCAACTTGATTTATAAAATAAGTGCGATTAGGTACTAAATAAACTTTTTAAGGTTCATCATAATACCGATGTGAAGTCCTTCGTGAACATTATTAAAGACCAACGCATCTTCAACATTTCTCAAGGTAAAACCAGTTGAAGTAGGATATTCATTATAGTCTTTGAAAGTTTTATTGTCAAAATCAGCTTTAGTTTGATCAATTGTTTCAAACAATAATGCCTTAATTTCCGCTATTTCGACTTGTGTCACGATGTGTTCCGGCTTGGTTCCCTTTTTGTATTTTTCGACTAATTCCTCCGAAACCAACATAGGCAAACCCGAAAGTTTGTACACTAACAATTGCTGCGTCACGATAATGTGGCCAATATTCCAAATTAAATTGTTGCTGTACCCTGCTGGAATCGTATTAAGTTGCTCCAAAGTATAGCCTGTTAGAAATTTTGAAACCATATTTCTGGTTGTAGTGTTGACCTCAAATGTTTGATTCATTTTTTTATTTTTTGATAAAATTACTCATTTTCCATCTCAAATGATTTTTCTTTGCACAAATAAATCGCTTTTTATATGAACAAAATTTATTATCTCGCCTCTTGCGACACCTGTAGAAAAATCATAAAATCATTACCGAAAGACCACAACTTGAAGTTTCATGACATCAAACAAGATCCGATTACAGTCCAAGAATTGGAACAAATGCGCGAACTTTCTGGAAGTTACGAAGCGCTTTTTAGTAAAAAAGCACAGTTGTATAAATCAATGGATTTAAAGAATAAATCGTTAACCGAAGACGATTACAAAAAATACATTTTAGAGCATTATACCTTTTTGAGTCGTCCTGTATTTATTATTAACGGCAAGATTTATATAGGCAACACACAGCAAAACATGCACCAGGTAATGCTTGCGTTTGCAAATGTCTAAAAGAAATCTCGCGCTCATTGCCGCCACAATAGTTTCTTTGATTTACGGCGTTACGTTTACCATTGCCAAAGATGTCATGCCCTTGTACATTGACGCCTATGGTTTTATCGTTTTGCGTGCCGGTGGCTCACTAATTTTGTTTTGGATTGTATGGCTATTTATGCCGAAGGAGAAAATTGCGTTTCGTGACTTTCCCCGAATTATTGCGGCAGCTTTCTTTGGCGTAGCTTTTAATATGCTCACGTTTTTCAAAGGATTAAGCCTTACTTCTCCCATTAGTGCTGCGGTAATCATGGTTTCAACACCGATGATTGTATTGACACTTTCGGCATTGATCATGAAGGAACGCATGCAAAAACGAATGGTTTTTGGGATTATCCTTGGTTTAATAGGAACGGCTTTTCTTATTCTGTACGGAAAATCCATTGGCAGCGCCACAAATGCCGGATTGGGAAATTTTCTGGTTTTGGTCAACGCCATTTCCTATGGATTTTACCTGATTATCGTCAAGAAATTAATGGATAAATACAATGCCTTTACGTTTGTAAAATGGATCTATTTATTCGGTTTTATTATGGTTTTGCCTTTTGGCTGGAGCCAATTGCAAGCTGTTGAATGGGCTTTTGTTCCCGTGGACATTTGCTGGAAAATAGGATTTGTAGTCGTTTTTTCGACTTTTCTGACGTATCTCCTGAATTTACTTTCGATGAAAGAATTAAAACCAACCACGGTTGCCGTTTTTATTTATTTACAACCGCTGTTCGCAACTATTTTTGCGATACGCTTGGGCAAAGACGAATTAAATTTGGTAAAAATTGGTTCAGCAGTTTTAATATTTTTCGGCGTTTACTTGGTGACACAGAAAAAAAATTAGTTTTCAGTCTCAGTTTTCAGTCAAAGCGCTAAACTTAAATCGAGTCCGTAAATAATTTACCTTTGTAGTATGTTTTTTACCATTTAAAGACATTTGAGAAAATTAAAATTTTAAATAAATGAAATTTGCTCTGCTCCCAACTGAAAACTGTGACTGAAAACTGAACACTTTTTTCTTATCTTTGACCTCTTTTATATAACTATATGATACAATCAATGACGGGTTTTGGTAAAGCAACTTTGCAGTTACCAACCAAAAAAATAACGGTAGAAGTAAAATCTTTAAACAGTAAAGGTTTGGATTTAAATGTGAGAATGCCTTCGCTGTACCGCGAAATGGAATTGGGTTTACGCAACCAAATCGCACTGAAACTGGAAAGAGGCAAAGTAGATTTTTCTATTTTTATCGAAAGTACCGCGGAACAAACCTCGACCAAAGTAAATGTACCGATTGTAAAAGCCTACATCAATCAGCTTAGAGAGGTCTATGCTGATGCTAATGAAACGGAACTTATGAAAATGGCTATTCGCATGCCGGATACCATGAAAATAGAGCGTGATGAAATCGATGAAAACGACTGGGTACAAATCCAAACCGTTATCGAGGAGGCTTTGCAAAACATCTTGACTTTTAGAAGAGACGAAGGTATGTCTTTAGAGAAAGAATTTCAGTTGCGAATAGGCAATATTCGTCAGTACATGACCGAAGCTTTGGCACTTGATCCAGAACGTGTTCAAGCAATAAAAGACCGTCTGCAAACTGCAATCTCCGAACTTAAAGTGAATGTAGACGAAAATCGATTTGAGCAGGAATTGATTTATTATTTAGAAAAATTAGACATCACCGAAGAAAAAGTGCGTTTGACCAATCACTTGGATTATTTCCTGGAAACCATCAACGGAACTGAAGCCAACGGGAGAAAATTAGGTTTCATCACTCAGGAAATGGGACGTGAAATAAATACAATGGGTTCTAAATCCAACCACGCACAAATGCAAAAATTAGTCGTTCAAATGAAAGACGAATTGGAAAAAATCAAAGAACAAGTATTGAATGTCCTCTAAGATTATATAAATATCATTTAAAAAACTAATATATTAAATTATGATAAATTTTAACCTCTTTTATGTGATTTCAGGAATTGTTGTGTTTTTTATTTGTGTTTATCTAACCAGATGGATATTTCAATTAGATGAATTAATAAGACTAAAAAGAGAAAATAACGATCTTTTAAAATCTATTAATGAAAAATTAGACAAAAAAGAATAGGAATTATTGTAAAGAAACAAATGAGTACAGGAGGAAAATTAATCGTATTCTCAGCACCATCAGGATCGGGAAAAACTACTATCGTTAGACATTTATTAAGCAAAGAAGATTTGAATCTTGAATTTTCAATTTCGGCAGCTTCCCGCGAACCAAGAGGCGAAGAGGTAAACGGAAAAGATTATTATTTTATGTCTACCGAAGAATTTAAAAAACACATCAAGAACGAAGACTTTCTCGAATGGGAAGAAGTATACCGCGATAATTTCTACGGTACTTTAAAAAGCGAAGTGGAACGCATTTGGGCCAAAGGAAAAAACGTGATTTTTGATATTGACGTATCTGGCGGATTGCGTATCAAGCATAAATTTCCCGAAGAAACCTTAGCTGTGTTTGTGAAACCACCCAGCGTAGATGAACTTAAAAGACGATTAAAGGAACGTTCCACTGAAAGTGAGGACAAAATCAACATGCGTATCGCTAAAGCTTCTGTTGAACTGGCAACAGCACCACAATTTGATGTTATTATAAAAAACTACGATTTAGATATTGCTTTGGAAGAAGCGTATCAATTGGTAAAGAATTATGTGAAATAAAAAATTGGTTTTAGGTTTTAGGTGTTGGGTTTCAGTTATAATCAACACCTAAAATCCAAAACCTAAAATCCAAATAAATGAAAATAGGATTGTATTTCGGAACGTTTAATCCCATACATGTTGGGCATCTGATCATCGCTAACCACATGGTGGAGCATGCTGATTTAGACCAAGTATGGATGGTGGTCACGCCGCACAATCCTTTGAAGAAAAAAAACACTTTACTCGATGATTACCATCGCTTGCAAATGGTACATCTTGCTACCGAGGATTTTCCAAAGATAAAACCTTCGGATATTGAGTTTAAGCTGTCGCAACCCAATTATACCGTAAATACGTTAGTCCATTTACAGGAAAAATATCCACAGTACGAGTTCTCGTTAATCATGGGCGAAGACAATTTGAAATCTTTGCACAAATGGAAAAATTACGACGCGATTTTGGAGAATCATGACATTTATGTGTATCCCCGAATATCCTTGGAACCAGAAAATGTAACTTTCAAGAATCACTCAAAAATTCATGTGATTGACGCGCCTGTTGTCGAAATATCATCGACATTTATTCGGGATAATATTAAAAAAGGGAAAAATGTACAACCTTTATTACCTGCTAAAGTTTGGGAATTTATTGATCATAATAACTTTTATAAGAAGTAATTACGCCAAAACCTTTTTCAATTCGAGTTGGATATTCTCAAAAATAGAATTCAAACTATCGTTTTTACCTGACAATAAAAATACTTCTGTACAGGGCATTTGCTTGCTGTTCCACAACAATTGGATTTTGTTTTCTTCTATTAAATTTTTCGCATTGCAATTCCAAACGACAGCTATTCCGGTATTTTCCGAAACTATTTCCAGCATTTCATATTCGGATGGAATAATGTAATTGGCAATCATCGACGGTCTTTTTTTATTAAAAACATGCAGCCAAAACAATTTGATATGCGGAATTTGCGCATTGTTACTAAACCATTTTTGGTCGTTCAACCATTGTTCAATCGCTGCGAAATCTTTCCTTTTAATATTGGACTTTAATTCGGAAGCATCAATAGTATTTGAACCTACAATCACTTGTTTAATTTCTCCAACCTTTTTTTGAACTGTGTCAAACGTATCATATTGTTGGGTGACAATAGCAAAATCAAGTTTTTTAGAATCGACTAGTTCAAAAAGAATGTCGTTTTCATGAAAACGGAAGTCGATAAAATCAAATTTCGAAACCAAAGCACTACCCAGACTTCGCATCAAATGTTTGGAAATTCCAATTGAGATTAAACGATTGGCATTGAGCGCTTTGGCGCGAAAACCGTTTTCTACATTTTCCAATCGATCGAGTGCTTCTATAATTAAATTATTGAGTAACTTAGCATATTCAGTTGGCTCTACTCCTTTCGACTTTCGATTGAAAAGTTTATACCCTACATGGGCTTCCAACATTGATATCTGCTGACTAACAGCAGGTTGACTGATAAATAATTCTTTGGCAGCAAAAGAAAAATTGCCGATTTTATAAACGGATTTGAACGTTCGATACCATTCCAGATTAACCATGATATAAATATATTTATCACAAACATAATTTAAATTATTTTTACTAATAGCATATTCGCAGTAAATTTGTAACAAGAAAATTATAAATGAAGAAAATCGCATTATTTGCCATTATAGCATTAACCGCAAGTTGCATTTCCGCAACGGCACAAACTAAAAAAGATATGAAAAAGGTATTATTTGTTGTTACCAGTCATGATAAATTAGGCAACACAGGAGAGAAAACAGGATTTTGGATAGAAGAATTCGCAGCTCCATATTACGAATTATTAGATAAAGATGTTGTTATTGACATTGCCACTCCACTAGGAGGACAGCCGCCGATTGACCCAAAAAGTCAAGAAACATCTGCTGCCACTGAGTACACTAAACGATTTGATGCTGATACTGAATTATTGGCAAAACTGAAAAACACAAAAAAATTAGCGGATGTAAAAGAGTCTGATTACGATGCCGTTTTCTATCCAGGAGGTCACGGTCCGTTATGGGACTTAGCTACGGATAAAAATTCAATCGCTTTGATTGAAGCATTTTACACCAGTAACAAACCAGTCGCTTTTGTTTGTCATTCACCCGCAGTGTTGAAAAACGTAAAAATAAATGGAGAATTTTTAGTAAAAGATAAAAAGGTAACCGGATTTTCTAATACGGAAGAGGAAGCTGTTAACTTAACTAATGTCGTTCCCTTTTTATTAGAAGATGCTTTGCGAGCCAATGGTGCAATGTATTCAAAAGCAGATGACGGGCAGCCTTATGCCGTAGAAGACGGTTTATTGATTACAGGACAAAACGCAGCTTCGCCAAAACTAGTTGCAGAAAAATTATTAAACCAATTAAATTTAAAAAAATAAAAAGATGTTAAATTTTGAATTATACAACCCTACCAATTTAATTTTTGGAAAAGGACAAATTGAAAAACTACCCACTTTAGTGCCAAAAGGAGCAAAAATTCTTTTGGCTTATGGAGGAGGAAGTATTTTTAAAAACGGAATACACGATCAAGTAATCAAGAATCTGGCAGGTTTTGATATTGTGGAATTTGCCGGAATAGAAGCAAATCCGCATTTTGAAACATTGATGAAAGCCGTAACTATTATTAAGGAACAAAACATCGATTTTATTCTTGCTGTAGGTGGAGGATCTGTAATTGACGGCGTAAAATTCATTTCGGCTGCGGCACACTTTGACGGAAATCCAATAGACATTCTTCAGAAAAGAATAATGACTACTGATTTGACAACGATTGTCCCTTTTGGAACCATTTTAACTTTACCCGCTACAGGAAGCGAAATGAATTCCGGCGGAGTAATAACTATTGAATCTACACAAGAAAAATTATCCTTTGGCGGTAGTGCCTTGTTTCCGAAATTTTCAATTTGCGATCCAACCGTAATTGAATCTTTGCCAAAAAGACAATTGCAAAACGGAGTTGTTGATGCTTACACGCATGTTTTGGAACAGTATTTAACCTATCCGCATGAAGGGTATCTTCAAGACAGAATCGCTGAAAGTATTTTACAAACCTTGATACAAATTGGCGCTGACGTTGTAGAAAAACCGACTGATTATGCTTTGGCTTCTAACTTTATGTGGAGTTGTACAATGGCGTTGAACGGATTAATCCAAAAAGGAGTTCCATCGGATTGGGCGACACACATGATCGGTCATGAATTGACGGCTTTATACGGAATCGATCACGCGAGAACTTTGGCTGTTGTGGGTCCAAATTTATACCGCGTTATGTTTGAAACTAAAAAAGGAAAATTAGCTCAATACGGAAAACGTATTTTCAATTTAATTGGAACTGATGACGAAATCGCAAATGAAGCCATCACTAAAACAGTTGAATTTTTCCATACCATGGGAATGGAAACTAAATTATCTGATTACACCAAAGATTTTGACAAAACAGCTGATTTTATTGTAAATCGTTTTGAAGAAAGAGGTTGGTTAGGATTAGGAGAAAAACAAAACATCACTTTAGAAAAGGTAAAATCTATTGTTGAAATGAGTTATTAATTCAAAAATTATCATTGCTGGTCGTTAGTACCGCATAAAAAAAGGCGTTCTCATTTTGTGGGAACGCCTTTTAAAATTCTAAATTATAACTAACTAACTCAATTCTCATTATTTTGTTAAATTATTAAACTATAAATAAAGATAACGAAATTCTATTATTTATATTGTGTTAAAAAACAAAAAAAATTAAAATTATTTTTCAATCGTTATAAATCCCCTTTTTTAATCCGGTTAAATCGCAACGTTCTTGGCCTATTTTTATTTGTATAATCAATAGTTTTTTAAGTACTTTTGATGAAATTGAATAAAAAAATGGCTGATAAAGTAAAATTCGCAGTAATAGGTGGTGGAAGTTGGGCGACAGCGATAGCAAAAATGTTATGTGTAAATCTTACCGAAATTTCATGGTACATGCGTAATGACGCTGCTATAGAACACATTAAAGCATACAAACACAATCCAAACTATTTGAGTTCAGTAGAATTCGACGTCAATAAACTGAAACTGACCAGCGATATCAATGCAGCTGTAGCGTATGCCGATTACATTATTTTTGCAATTCCGTCCGCTTTTTTGGATGCCGAATTAGAAAAATTAACGGTTTCATTATCAGATAAAATAATATTCTCAGCGATTAAAGGCATTGTACCAGAAACAAGCTTAATTGTAGGAGAACATTTTCATGTGAAATATAACATTCCTTATTATAATATAGGTGTAATTACGGGTCCTTGCCACGCTGAAGAAGTAGCAATGGAGCGCCTTTCTTACCTGACCATTGCGTGCGGCGATCCCGACAAAGCAAAAACTATAGCTAAAAATTTATCTGGAAATTACATCAAGACTAAAATCACAGATGATATTATAGGAACGGAATATGCAGCCATGCTAAAAAATATTTATGCCATAGCGGCAGGAATGGCACACGGCCTAGGTTACGGCGATAATTTCCAGTCCGTATTAATGAGTAATGGGATTCGGGAGATGAAAAAATTCATCAAGAAAGTTCATAAAATGAAACGTAACATCAATGATTCTGCTTATTTAGGGGATTTATTGGTTACTGGTTATTCTATATTTTCCAGAAACAGAATGTTTGGCAACATGATTGGTAAAGGCTACACGGTTAAATCAGCAATGATGGAAATGAGTATGGTTGCCGAAGGCTATTATGCGGCCAAAAGTGCGTATCAGCTCAATCAAGGGTACGGAGCCAAAACTCCAATTATAGATGCCGTTTACAGTATTTTGTATGAAGGACAGGACGCTAAGTCCGTGTTTAAAAAACTTACTGATAAGCTGGATTAATTCACTTGTAGATGTAACAATTAAAATACAATCATTTTATGAGCGAAAGATGGAAATATCAAATTAAAACTGGCGGGATTTGGGGTGTGTTTATGACAATTTTCAATGTTTTATTCGACATCAAAGAAATTCCTTTTTCAGAACAGGTTGCTACCGCTAATTTTTATATTCGAGCAGCTGCTTACATCCTTGTAGGGATATTTGTTTTAGGTTATTTCACTTGGAAATCCAAAGTCAAACAACAAGCCGTTAAATAATTTTTATGAGCGAAAGATGGAAATTTCAGATTAAAAATGGGATGATTTGGGGATTCCTATTTTCATTTGTCCTGGCTGCATTTGACTTATTCCAAATGTCTTTTGAAGATGCCTTTTTGTCCAAAAAAAATCTACTCCGAACACTTTATTTCGTTTTAGCCGGAATATTTTTGGTCAGTTATTTTCGTTGGAAGAAAAAAACAAGAATAGAAAATAATACTGAATTATCTCACGACAACTCCGTCAACAAATAAAATAGGCACTTCTTCGACTTCGGTTTCATTAATGGAATTTGCTTTAAAAGCGAACTTTTTATCGTATAATTTGCCGTCCATGAAAAACGTGAGCATGAATTCATTGTTTAGTGCCAAAACACTTTTTTCAATCATTTCGACTTTAACAACAGAAACCGCAGGAATTTCAGCAAAAGCGTGACGTAACAATGATGTTTTTTTCATTTCACCATTGATGGTTCCAAAAGCTTTGGAAACTACCATGACACTTTCAACTAAGAAATCGCTGTCATTGACTAAATAAGCGTACCACACTTTTTCCATGAAATCGTCACTCCATTCTTGGACTGCTGCAAAAAATACGTTCTCTACTTCGGGGATAATGATGTCTTTTTTCATGTCATTTGGCAGAACGAAGCAACTCTTCATTCATTATTAATTATTGTTTCGCATTCAAAATAAATGTATTGTGAACTTAAAAGCCCTAGCCCAGATAGCAGTGGAAATCCTTTTTTTAGGCTTTTGGCCTCAAAAAAGATTGTAACGAATAGCTGGAAATAGCTCTTAAAAACGCAAATTTAAAAATTGTATCAGCTTGTATCGTTTCTCGAAATGCCTAAATGCTTGATTTAAATTGCTCCAAAAAGCGAACGTCATTTTCGTAAAACATACGGATATCGCCGATTTGATACAGCAACATCGCAATTCTTTCAATTCCCATTCCGAAGGCAAAACCGTTGTATTCATCTGGATTGATGCCGCAGTTTTTTAAAACATTTGGATCCACCATTCCGCAACCCATGATTTCTAACCAACCGGTTCCTTTGGTAATTCTATAATCGGTTTCTGTTTTCAGACCCCAATAAATATCGACCTCAGCACTTGGCTCGGTAAACGGGAAATAGGACGGACGCAAACGGATTTTTGATTTTCCGAACATCTCTTTGGTGAAATATAAAAGGGTTTGTTTTAAATCAGCAAAAGAAACGTCTTTGTCAATATATAATCCCTCCACCTGATGAAAAATACAGTGAGAACGGGACGAAACAGCCTCGTTACGGAATACTCTTCCCGGAGAAATGGTACGAATGGGCGGTTTATTTTCTTCCATGTAACGCACCTGAACGGATGATGTGTGCGTGCGCAACAAGATATCAGGATTGGTTTGAATGAAAAACGTGTCTTGCATGTCACGCGCCGGATGATATTCCGGTAAGTTTAATGCGGTGAAATTGTGCCAGTCGTCTTCAATTTCCGGACCTTCGGAAACGTTGAAACCAATGTTTGAAAAGATATCTATAATTTGGTTTTTCACCAATGAAATAGGGTGACGGGAGCCAATAATCATCGGTTCAGCCGAACGGGTCAAATCTCCATAAAACCCTTTGATTTCTTCTTTACTTTCTAAAGCTTCCTGTATGGTTTTTACTTTGTCTTCGGCAGAAGTTTTAAGCAAATTGATAACTTGTCCAAATTCCTTTTTTTGATCGTTTGGAACGTTTTTAAATTCAGCGAAAAGATCTTTTAAAAGACCTTTGCTTCCAAGAAATTTAATTCGGAACGTTTCTAACTCTGCTGCGTTTTGCGTTGAAAAAGCTTGTGCTTCACCAATATATTCTTTTATCTTGTCTATCATTTTCATCCAATAATTGAGAGTGCAAATTTAGGAAAAAGTTTTCAGTTTTCCGTCTCAGTTTTCAGTAGATTCGTTCTGAAAACTGAGACTGCGACTGCAAACTACGAAATTAGTTCTCTTTCCAAAAAATAATTGACAATGGCTTCTTTCATCAAAACGGATTGTTCTCCCGCTTTTAGCGGAGGCAATTCTTCTTTTACTTTGTAATGAGGCCATCCTTCTTCATCAAAAAATTCAAATTCATAGAAGCCATACGGTTCTAATAACCTGCAAATCGCAATGTGCATCAGGTTTAATTTTTCGTCTTTTTTATATTCACTGTGTACTTTTCCGAGTTCTTGCACTCCAATTAAATAAATAATAGCGTCTAAATCTAAATCCTCCCCTTGAGAGAATTGATTGGATAATATAGTTACAAGCTGTTCCCAGCGTTCTTTAAGTTGCGTGTCTCTTGACATTTTGATTTTTGATTGTAGATTAATGATTTTTGAATGCAGATTTGTATCGCAGATTTTCAAAAAGAATAATCAAATTATTTTGCGCAAAGATAAGAACTTGAAAATTGGCAATTGATACGGAACAATTCTTTTATATTTGCAATTTTATTTTTCTAATTTAAGTATCATGGGACTTTTGGATATTATTTTGGGTGTACTGCTCGCTTTTGCTTTTTTCAAAGGCCTTCAAAATGGTCTTTTCATAGAGCTAGCTTCTTTGGTTTCGTTGTTAGCGGGAATTTATTTTGCGGTCAAATTTTCTTCGTTTATGAAGGATATACTATCGGGACTTGTCAAATGGAATCCAAATACAATTCAAGTAGTAGCTTTTATTCTCACGTTTATCACCGTGGTGGTAGTAGTGTCACTAATAGGAAAGTTCCTGACCGGAATAGCTGATTTTGCCTTTTTAGGATGGCTGAACAAGCTAGGCGGCGGTTTCTTCAGGGTGCTAAAAACGATTTTAATTATTAGTATCGTTTTTGCAATTTTCGAAAAAATAAATTACAATCATATCTTAGCCAAAAAAGAAACGCTGGACAGTTCTCTTTTCTACACTCCAATCCAAAAAACAGCGGGTTACATATATCCTTCATTAAAGGAATGGTATAGTAGTTTGAAGAAAAAGTAATTTGTAATACATTTTAGTCGCAGTTCGCAGCCTCAAACTACAAGCGCAAAATCTTGATTATTTGCCTTTTAAACCCATAATTGTTTGTGTAAGCTTTTCTATTTTTTCTCCGTATTGCACATTTAGTTTTTCAAAAAGTTACTTTATATTAATTGCATTATTGAAAATTGGATTGGGGAGAATTACGAATCCGTTGGTCAATGTTGGGATACTATTTAAGCAACGTACTTTTTACAGCGAATATTGGAGTACTTTTTAGATCGTGTATTTAATCCCTGAACTCTAAACTACTTCACCTCCTTTATCGCGCTACTCTCCATCCAGCCTTCGGTTCCGTCCGTTAGTTGTACTTTTTTCCATTTTCCAATGACTTCTTCCACATAAACTTTAGTTCCTTCGTGCAGTATAAAAATAGGTTTACCGCCATTTCTAGGTTCACTTTTTACATTGGCTATTTCATCAAAAACGATGGCTGGCTTTTCGTTATCAAAATGACTTTTTTCAAAAATTGTAGCCGAAACACTGATTAGAATTAGCAAAAAAAGCATAAACATTCCAAAAAAGAAAATCCTTTTTGACAGTGTAATTTGTGAAAAATAATACCCAATAAAAACCAACAGGAACGCCATTGCCAATCCAACAGAAATCCATGCCCACGTATTGTACGGATAGATTCCCGTAAAATCCCGAATCAGCTTTCCAAAACCTACTTTTGGAATTACTTTAATTTCATCGATAGTTCGTTTTTGAGCGAATTTCAAGTTGTTAATCGCCTCGTTATTATTTGGGTTTAATACCAATGCTTTTTCATAATTGTAAATAGAAGGCGCTACTTTATTCAACTTATAATACGCATTACCTAGATTAAAGTACAATTCAGAAGAGTGTTTCCCTGCTGTCAAAACACTTTCATACGCTTGAACTGCCTGATCGAATTCCCCATTTTTATACAATTCATTTCCTCTTTCAAAACCATTTTGGGCAAAGAAAATTTGGGTTGTCAATAGTAATATATAAAGTATGTTTTTCATAAAAATTTAAACACGAAGTTCACAAAGAAGCCGCAGAGGTCACTATTTAAAGTGACCCATTTATAACTCTTCTCACTCCTTCTTTTAGTAATTTAACATTAAAATTGATTAGTAATCCTAATCTGCAATCTGACAATCTCAAATACGTTAATAATTGAGCCAAATGAACATCTGTTAAAGCTTCAACAGACCTCAACAATAAACTTATCCTCAATAATTATATCAATTCTGTAACCAACATCCAGTTTCACTTCTTCATAAGTCAAGGGCAGTGCGTTTTGTTTTTCAACTTTTAAATCAAATTTTCTAAGCTCATAAAACAGGCATTCTTCGTAAGCACTTTCCAATAATCCGGGACCTAAAACCTTGTGAACTTTTAGCGCACTTTCAAATACAATTTTTGATATTTCGTTTTCAGTCATTTATTTTTTAAACTTAGTGTACTTAGCGTCTTCTTTGTGCCCTTTGTGGTCAAGCAATCTGTTTTTCTAAGTCTGAAATAATCAAAACGGCTTTGTCAAAATCCTGTTGAATAGCCACACTTGATGACGGTGCATATCGTGCCACTTCACAGTTCTCCGTAAGTGCAATAAAATCATTCACCGCTTCTGGATTAGCATTTCTTGACAACAACAATTCCTGAATATTATCCTTGCTCATTTCAGACGTTTCAATATGCAACTTGGCTTTCAAGAAATTGTGCATCGCTCTTTCAAGCGCAATGTAAAACAGTTCTTTGTTATTGATTTGTTTCTTGGCTTCTGATAAATATTTCTTAGCCAATCTATTATTCATTCGAATTCTGTTTCCGGAAATATCACCATCAATAGCTTCTTTTTTCTTTTTGAATAATACGATTAAAGGCAGCATTAAAAATGGGAAAAAGAACAATCCATAAAATAAAGTAGATCCAAAGAAATCTTTCTTATTAATCGTCAAAAGGTTGCTTTTCAACTTTATGAATTTAAATTCCTCTACTTTGTCTGTTGCATTCTTGTTTGCATCCGCACCAGAAGCTACTGTCGCATCAGTAGGCAAAGGACCATCGAGAACATTAATCATGATCTCTGGAGAACTTAGCGTTTTATAGGTTTTGGAACCCAAATCAAAATACGTGAATTTTAATGGTTTTATCGGGTAATTCCCTCTGTACTGCGGAACGATCGTATAACTGTCTGAAATTTTTCCGGCCATTCCTGACAGCGGTGTGTTGACCTGCTCGCTGTGAGCGGCGTCATACATTTCCAAGGCATTTGGCGCGATCGGTTTTGGTAAGCTGAATAACTTCAAATTTCCTTTTCCGGTTACACTTACCACTAAATCCAGACTTTCTCCGTTTTTTAAATTGGTTTTTGTTGGCGTCACTTTGAAATCAAAATTTCCAACTGCGCCTGAGAAGTCCTCTGGTTTTCCTGCTTCGGGAAGGGCCTTTACATTTATGGTTTTAGATCCAGCAGAAACTCGCTTCCTTCCTTGGGTGACAACCATTCGACCAAACATATCCCTGCGATTCGACGGTAATTCAACGTCAATATCTAATGCCAGCGGTTCAATGACTAACTTTCCTGATTTTTGAGGATATAAAACTATTTTTTTAAGCACAATAAAACGGTATTTCTCCCCTTTAAACATACCTTCTTCAGCAACAAACTGTTTTATATCAATATTTTGGCTCCAAAAATCGTTGTATTTTGGCTTATTAATTTCAGTAGAGTTTGTAATTCCGATATTGTTAAAATACAATTTATAAACCACCGTAATGGGCTCGTTGACATATGGATTTGTTTTAGAAATATCAGCAACCAAATAGAGATTTCCATCCGCAGAATTTTGAGGATCATTAGGATCTCCCGGCTGTTCCGTCGCTGCAGTAACATTTATTTTTATGGGCGATGTTTTATAAATTTGCCCATTATATTCTATAGCCGCTTGCTTGATAACCAATGTTCCTTTTTGATTTGGCAAAAGAAAATAAGAATATATTTTTTCAAAAGAACTTCTTCCATTGACCCAAGACTGACTTACCTGCTGACTTGGTCCTGCAATAATTCTAAATCCTTCAAAAGACGGTTGGACAAAATTATCCCCATCGACATTCATCATAAAATCGATGCGAAGTCTCTCGTTGATTCCTAGCGTAGCTTTACTGACTCTAGCCTCAAATTGTACTTGAGCGCTAAGTAAATTGCACACCATAAAAACAAGTACTGCTATAAATCTTTTCATTTTCAAATTGTCTAATTGAACTACCAATCTTTCTCTGTCTTAACTGGTTTTCCTTTTACTTTCTGGGCGTTCACTTTATCCTGCACCTTTTTTTCTTCTCTATTCACTGCATTCAATAAGTTCTCTAAACGTTCTTTAGAAATTCCTCCTGGAGCTGGTTTTGGCTCTCCATTTTCATTAGGCTTAGGCTCTTTATTTTGTTTGTCTTTATCTCCCTTATCGTCTTTTTTGTCGTTGTCTTTTTTATCCTTTTCTCCGTCTTTCTTATCGTCTTTTTTGTCTTTATCGCTCTTTTTGTCGTCTTTTTTATTGTCATCCTTTGGAGGATTTTCTTTCAGCATTTTTTTTGCCAACGCATAATTATAACGTGTTTCATCATCTGTTGGGTCATTTCTCAAAGCATTTTTGTACGCCTCAACTGCTTGCGTATAATCTTTTTCATTCATAAAAACATTTCCTAGATTATGAAAGGCCCTGTGTTTTTGCGGTCTTGTTTTGGAATTTTTCAATGCCTTAGCATACGCAAATTTTGCTTCCGAGGATTGTTTTTGCTTGTAAATAGTGTTCCCAAGATTGAAAGGTGCAGTGGCTTTATTTGGAAATTTTGAATCCGAAATTCTATAATTAGCTTCGGCATCTACAAATTTATTTTCGGCATATTCCTCGTTCGCTTTGGGCAATATTCTATCTTTCTGTTGGGCGTTTGCACCAAAAGAAAAAAGCAATACCAGATATAAAATTATGTTTTTCATTGTGTTTTTAAATGTAAGTGTCAAAGTATCCGAGTATTTTTGTTCCAATAATGGAGCCAATGCAATACGTTACTTTTTAAACTTTTTTATTCTCGTTAAATAAATTCAATTTGTTTACCCAACTTGTTTTTCTTTCCAAAAGGAAAATATCCAGAAATAAGAAAACAAAAGCAAAACCTAAAAACCATTGAAATTGCGATTGAAAATCAGCCATTTCTGTCGCTTCAAATTCTGTTTTTTGAATGTTATTCAATGCGTTCTTAATATATTCAAGCACCTCTTTAGTGTTATTTCCATTTACATAACCGCCTTTGGTTGCTTTGGCAATCGCTGTCAGGCTTTGTGGAACTAATTTTGTTATAACCACTTCATTATTGTTATCTCTTTTAAAACCTTCGACAATTCCATTTTTTTTCAATGGAATAGTTCCTCCTTTTTCAGTTCCAACACCTATTGTAATGATTTTTATTCCAAGTTTATTTGCCTCTTCTGCGGCTTCTTCTGCACCTTCATTATGGTCTTCCCCATCAGAAATCATAATGAGCAGCTTACTTGTTTTTTTATCATCAAAATACGTTGACGATAATTTGATTGCGTCGTTAAATGATGTTCCTACGGAGGAAACCATATCTGTATTCATGCTTTGCAAAAACATTTTTGCAACGCTGTAATCCGTAGTAATGGGCAGTACCGGGAAAGCGCTTCCTGCATACGCGACAATTCCTATCCTGTCGCTTCCAAGCTGGTTGATGATTTGCGAAACGATTTGCTTGCTTTTATCCAGACGGTTTGGCGCCACATCTTCTGCAAGCATACTTTTAGAGACATCTATTGCAAAAACAATGTCGATTCCTTCTCTCTTTACGGTTTCCATTTTAGTGCCAATTTTTGGATTTACCAATCCAAGAATTAATCCGGTCAATGCCAAAAGCAACACTCCTAATTTTAAAACTGGTTTAAAAACAGAACTTTCCGGGCTCAGTCTTTTCACCATCTCTAAATCCCCGAATTCGCGCTGTTTCTTTCTTTTCCAATATAAATTGACTAGAAAAACCAACACCAAAAGAGGCAGTACAAAAAGGAGGTATAAATATTTTTTTTCGTCTAATTCCATTTTTTTACTTTTAGTCACAGTTTTCAGTCGCAGTTTTCAGTTTGCGACTGAAAACTGCGACTGTCATTATATAAAGCTTTTAAAAACTGTATTTCGCAATCCTAATTCCAGCAATAATAAAAAACCGGCAAACCATATAAAAGGTCTGAATTTTTCATCATAATCATAAAATTTTAATTCTTCGATTTCGGTAGTCTCTAATTTATTGATGGAGGCGTAAATCTCCGCTAATTTGCTGTTGCTTGATGCTCTAAAATATTTCCCATCGGTCTTTCTAGCAATGCTTTTCATCAATTGCTCATCAATCTCCACCTTCATCATTTGGAATAAAAACTGACCATTTGCACCAATTGCATAAGGAGACATTGCCATTCCATTTGTTCCTATTCCTATTGTATATACTTTTATTCCGTATTGTTTTGCAATGTCCGAAGCGGTTTCGGGCTCAATAAATCCGGCATTATTTACTCCATCCGTCATTAATATCACCACTTTGCTCTTCGCCTTACTATCTTTTAACCTATTTACTGCGGTGGCTAATCCCATTCCAATTCCTGTTCCGTCTTGTAAAACCGTATCGTATTTTATGCTTCCTATTGCATCAAGAATAACAGCTTTGTCGCTGGTTACCGGTGTTTTTGTGTACGCTTCCGAGGCATACACTACAAGTCCAATCCTGTCGTTTGGTCGTTCGTCAACAAAATCAGCGGCAACTCTTTTTAGGGCTTCCATTCTATTTGGTTTCAAATCTTTGGCTAGCATACTTCCTGAAACGTCTATTGCCATAACAATATCAATTCCTTTTGTAGTTTTTGTTTTATTACTGACATCAACCGTTCTTGGTCTTGCCATGGCTATAATCAAAGAACACAATGCTAAAATCCGAAACACATTCAACATCGGCTTTAGCTTTGTCAAATACGAAGTAGAACCTTTAAATCCTTGCAATGAACTTATTTTTAAGGTCGCTGATTGATGGTTCTTTTTTCGCAACAACCAAACAATCGCCACTGGAATCAACAGAAACAACCAAAAAAATTCTGGGTTTAAAAAAGTTATTTTCTCCATTATTTATTTGCTTGTTTTAATTCGACAGAGTTCAAAACTCGTTCTGATATTTCATTTGAATAGGTATCCCCTTCTTCGTGAAAAAGTAAAATCTGCTGCAATCCGCCTTCTTGACTGAACAATATTGCTTCATAGTACATTTTTACACTTGACTTGCTGTCCCCATTAATTTGCGAAAAAGTGCCATACGCTTTAATTCCTTTAACACCTTCTTTAGTTTCAAATTCTTCCTGTTTTACAATCATGTTTTGAGCTCCTTGAGCTTCGAGTGATTGTAAAGCTCCATCCATAGATTTAGCCAAATCTATTTGTGTTTCCTGTTTAAATTTTAACGTAGAAACCATCAGATAAAAACGATCTAAAACACTTCCATAGGCAAAAGATTGCATTTCTTTAATTAAAGCCATTCCATCTTTAGGGAGTGTTTTAGTCAAATCTACTCTCTTAAGCACTTTTGGTGTTTCTATGATAATTCCAGGATTTCCATACTCGCTTTTTACCCATTCGCCTTCCAATAATTCTTTGGTCGGATGGCCTATAACATTATCTTTTACATAACTAAATCCTTTGGTAACAATGAAAAAAGTTGTGGTCGCTGCCAATAGAAAAATAACTGAAACCACCGCAGTGACAATGCGTTTGTTCCTTTGTTTGCGCAATAGAATTTGTATCTGTTTTTGTCTTTGCGCTTCATTCAACAACACATCTTCCTCGACTGGTATTTCCACAGGAATTGAACTGTCAAGTGTCAAGATGGCTTTTTGAATCTTATTTCGGTCTTCGGTAATTTCGAAATCCAATGGTTTTGATTTAGCAAATTTCACTAAATCGGCTTGTTTTAAAACACGCTCCAGATTTTCGATGATTTCCTGCGAAAGTGTCATTTTCTTTTTAACAGAAGCCGCTCTAAGTCCTTGAATCAATTCTGAAGTAGTGCTCTCCATTGCTGGTATTTCTATTGCTTCTTCAATATAATTTCTAGCAATATCCGTTAACTCGCTGTAATAGGCTTTGACTTCTCCCTTTTGCCAAAGTTCTTTTTTCTCTAATGTGTCTAGCAAGCTGGTCGCTTTCTCAATAGGGGTTTTATAAATTTCTTGACGTAATTTCTTTTCTTGACGTAATTTTATGAACCAATAAATAAACGCTCCAATGCCAAGAATCAATGCGACAATCAACAGGTATTTCCACCAGTCTCCAATCAGGTTGTCCGCTGGAGCAATGTCCTTGATATCGAACATTTTTTGTTTTAATGTATCCACTTGAACATTCGCTACTTCAACCAAAAGCGAATCGGTCATAAACGGTTTGCTGTTGATAAAAATATTGATACTTGGAACAACATATCTACCGGAATCAAATTGGGTTAAACCGTATTTTTTGATTAATTCATATTGACCATCGATCTTGACGGTATCAATAGGATAGGACTGAATCACCTCTAAAGCGCCTAAATTTTTTAATTTTGGGAAAATTACTTTAGACGAAGTATCAACGGTGGTTTTTATGGATAGTTTAAATTCGGCACCAATTTTATTTTTAATCGTGTCAATACTAGTGACTACTTGCTTTTGTTGTGCAAAAACAGCCGTGGAAAGCAGCAATAATAGTAGGTAAAGTCTAATTTTCATTTTTATATTAAATATTTTTTCCTCTCCCCAACCCTCTCCAAAAGAGAGGGAGCCGAGTCGTGAAAATTATAATCCTCTTTCAACTCCTCCCCTTTGGGGAGGCTGGGAGGGGATTTATCTCGATTTAAAATAACTCAGCAGTTTTGTCACATAACTTTCGTCAACTCTAGTATTTACCACACCTGAACCTGATTTGCTAAATGTCTCTTTAAAATAATTTACTTTGTCGTGGTACTGCTTTTCATACTTCATTCGCACTGATTTCGAACCCGTATTTATCAATTCAATTGCTCCAGTTTCGGCATCAAGCATCGAAACCATGCCTAAATCCGGCATTTTTTCTTCTCGAATGTCGTATACGCGAATGCCTGTTATATCGTGTTTTTTGGATGCGATTTTCAATGTTTGTTCATAATCTTCTGAAATAAAATCAGAAATTACAAATACAATTGCTTTCTTTTTTTGGGTTCCCGATAAAAATTTCAGAGCTTGAGCAATATCTGTTTTTCGACTTTTAGGCTGAAATTCGATCAATTCTCGAATGATTCTCAACACGTGTGATCTCCCTTTTTTAGGAGGAATATACAATTCGATGTCATCCGAAAACAAAATCAAACCTATTTTATCATTGTTTTGAGTCGCCGAAAAAGCCATCGTTGCCGCAATCTCCGTAACAATGTCCTTCTTGAACTGATTTTTCGACCCAAAACTTTCTGAACCCGAAATATCCACCATTAACATCATCGTCAATTCACGTTCTTCCTCAAAAACTTTTACGTGTGCTTCGTTGTACCGTGCCGTTACATTCCAGTCAATCGCACGAATATCATCTCCGTACTGGTATTGACGCACTTCGCTAAACGTCATTCCACGTCCTTTAAAAGACGTATGATACTCTCCCGAGAAGATATGATCGCTCAATCTTCGGGTTTTGATTTCTATTTTTCGTACTTTTTTTAAGAGGTCTTTTGTATCCATTTTTTTTAGTTTTCAGTCGCAGTTTTCAGTCGCAGTTAACAAGACACAGCCTGTAAACTGGGACTGAAAACTGAAAACTAATTTTTAAGGTACTTCTACTTCGTTTACGATTTTGTTAATGATATCCACTGAAGTAATATTTTCGGCTTCGGCTTCATAGGTAACTCCAATTCTGTGACGCAGCACATCATGAACTACAGCACGCACATCTTCCGGAATTACATACCCGCGACGTTTGATAAAAGCGTAACATTTTGCGGCATTCGCTAAATTAATACTTCCACGTGGCGACGCTCCAAAACTAATCAATGGTTTCAAATCAGCTAATTTGTACTGCTCTGGATACCTGGTGGCAAAAATAATATCAAGTATGTATTTTTCTATTTTTTCATCCATATAAACCTCACGAACTGCTTCTTGCGCGCGTAAAATTTGTTCAACGGAAACTACAGCATTTACTTTTTCGTAACTTCCTTTTAAGTTTTGACGAATCACTAAACGCTCGTCTTCCATTTTGGGGTAATCGATAACCGTTTTTAGCATGAAACGATCGACTTGGGCTTCAGGCAATTGGTAGGTTCCTTCTTGTTCGATTGGATTTTGAGTAGCCAAAACCAGGAATGGTCGATCTAACTTGAAAGTAGTATCACCAATAGTCACTTGTTTTTCCTGCATGGCCTCCAGTAAGGCCGATTGTACTTTAGCAGGCGCACGGTTAATCTCATCGGCAAGGACGAAATTAGCGAAAATTGGTCCCTTTTTTATCGAAAATTCATTTTGTTTAATGTTGTAAATCATAGTTCCCACAACATCAGCTGGTAATAAATCCGGTGTAAATTGTATCCTGCTGAAAGAGCCGTGTATCGCTTGTGAAAGGGTATTTATTGCTAGGGTTTTAGCTAATCCCGGAACTCCTTCTAACAAAATATGTCCTTGACCTAAAAGTCCAATTAACAAACGCTCCACCATGTGCTTTTGACCTACGATGACCTTATTCATTTCCATTGAGAGAAGGTCTATAAAAGCACTCTCTCTTTCAATTTTTTCATTGATTGCTCTAATGTCTAAAGTCGCTGTATTTTCTTCCATTTTATAAATTTTAAAACCTTGAATTTAATGCCGTCGTTTTGATGGTGCAAATTGAATTTTTTTTTAGAAGTAAGATGTTAAAAAATGGTTAAAACTTCGACAAAAGCCTTAATTTTAAGGATGAATTATGATACAATTTTTATATTTTTAAGAACTTTGAAAAATATACTTTGAAATCGAAGAATTATGAATTTCAATAAAAAACAAAAACGATGAATAAAACAAAATTATCACCTATCGTAGCAGGTGTGATGAATTGGGGAATCTGGGATAAAAATCTCAGTACCAAAGAAATGGAAAACATGATTAATGTGTGCTTGGAAAACAAAATTACGACGTTTGATCATGCCGATATATACGGTGATTATACAACCGAATTTGATTTTGGAAAAGCTTTTGACTCCAGTAAAATTGACAGAGAAAAAATACAATTAATATCCAAATGTGGCATTCAGATGGTGACCGAAAACCGAGTTAACACTATAAAACATTATGAATACTCCAAAGATTATATCATTTGGTCTGTTGAAAATTCACTAAAAAATCTGCATACTGATTATCTGGATGTGCTTTTATTGCATAGACCCAGCCCTTTAATGCAGGTAGATGAAATTGCCGAAGCCGTTTTAAAACTAAAATCAGATGGTAAAATTATTGATTTTGGACTTTCTAATTTCACGGCTACACAAACCGAATTGATTCGTCAAAAAACAGCAGTTTTGTACAATCAGGTGCAGTTTTCAGCTACCAATTTTGAGCCTATGGTAAATGGAAGTTTTGATTACATGCAAACCAATAACATTCGTCCGATGTCCTGGAATCCACTTGGGATCGTTTTTAGACAAGATATTCCACAAACCAGACGTTTGAAACAATTACTGGCGACCTTAGTTTCAAAATATCATTTTGGTTCTGATACCATATTGCTTTCCTGGATTTTAAAACATCCTGCAAAAGTGATTCCTATTGCGGGAACGGTAAATGTGGCCCGAATTCAATCCCTAATGAAAGCTGTCGAATTAGAATTAGACAAAGAAGATTGGTTTGCGATTTGGTCCGCTAGCATGGGAAATGACGTAGCCTAAAATTAGTGTTCCGTTCAAAAATTTAGACTTTAAAACAGAAAAAACTCATGACAAAGACAGCCTTAGTAACCGGAGCCACCAGTGGCATTGGTAAAGCAACAGCCCAAATATTAGCTAAAAATAATTATAAAATTATTCTTTGCGGACGCCGCGAGGATCGATTAATAGCGCTTGAAAAAGAACTTTCGGAATTTACCGAAATTCACAGTTTATCTTTTGATGTTCGGGATAAAAAAGCGGTTTTTGAAAGCATCAATTCCTTGCCGGAAGCCTTTTCTAAAATTGATATTTTGATTAATAATGCTGGAAATGCACATGGTTTAGACTCCATACAAAACGGAGATTTAGACGATTGGGATGCGATGATCGATATTAATGTAAAAGGGCTTTTATATGTTTCGAAAGCTATAATGCCGCAAATGATCGAACGCAAATCGGGTCACATCATCAACATTGGTTCCATCGCAGGGAAAGAAGTATATCCAAACGGAAACGTCTATTGTGCCACAAAACACGCTGTTGACGCGTTGAACAAAGCCATGCGCATGGACTTAAATCCTTACGGAATTCGAGTGGGTGCCATTCATCCTGGAATGGTGGAAACGGAGTTCAGCGAGGTACGTTTTAAAGGCGATACCGAAAGAGCTGACAATGTGTATAAAGGTTTTCAGCCATTGCTTCCAGAGGACATTGCTGACATTATTCACTTTGTTGTTTCTAGACCTTATCATGTTAATATCGCTGATTTAATGGTGTTACCAACGGCACAAGCTGCTGCTACTATTTTAAAAAGAGATTAATTATTTTTTATTTCTATTATTATTTATAAAACCTTCGAATATGGCGAATTACAATTCTTTCGAAGAAATGGGAATAAACGATAATCTTAACGGGTACAAAAAATTTAACCGCTAATTCGCAGATTATAAAATTAATTGAAAAATCTGCGAATTAGCGGTAGTTTATTTTCAAAAGTTCTGATCGAAAAGGGTCAAAATATGATTAACAAACGTGCCTTAATAACAATAAAAAATAGAAATAAAAAATAAATAGCAATGATCAACAAACGCATTCTTATTAAAAATCTGCTCGCTCACAATGATGAGAGCAGTTTTTATGATAAAAAGCGTCAGTTGAATTTGCATACACGAGAAGGAAAAGCCAAGTTCCTCAAACACATTTGTGCGCTGTCCAATTCAAATCCTACCAATAATTCCTATATCGTTGTGGGTGTTGAAGATCAGGATAACACAATCGTGGGTGATGATTTCTTTGACGACAGCAGGATTCAAAACTTAGTGAATGCCTATCTCGAGAATCCTCCCAAAATTCAATACGAAAATGTGCCTTTTCCAAATTTGCCAAAAGACAAAGTTATTGGACTGGTAACGGTCAAGCCCAAAAACAAAACCTCGCATTTCAAAAAAGGAATTCATACCATCCCTGCCAACAGCGTTTTTATGCGACGAGGAAGTAATACGATGCCAGTTGAGGGCGAAATCGAAAAGAATTATCAAAATACTGAAACCGTTATTGGCATTGAAAACAACTCCAGAAACAGTATCGAATACACACTCGATGGCGTAATTGATTTCATGAATTTTCGCCACAAGGATATGGCGCCAAAGTACAAAGTATTCAAGGAATTATTTGTGATTTGCTGGGCAGGAATTGCCAAGAAATCCCGCGACAAAACCTATTTGTCCCGCGTAGATATTGAATTAATAAATGAGCAAATCAAACTATTTTATTCGGCTCAGGATGTCGTTGAAATTATTTTCGACGAAGATACTTTTACGATTATTGAATACGTTCCTTTGGGTTTGAACGACAAAACAAGCTATTATCCTTTAGAAAAACAGACCATTCATTTTCATGATAATGGCTACTACAAAATAGAACGAGAGATACTTTTTCAACCGCCAGAATTCAACAAAAAAATGTTATTCCATATTTACAATGCCAATATTGCTTTGTTAAAAAAACTCCAAAAAGGACTATCGTTAACTGAAAGAGAGCACAAAGATTTAGAAAACCTGCCTTCCACCTTCATGATCTGTTACCTCAACGGTTTTGAAGAAGCCAAACAAAAACTGATTGATGCAAAAGAGCTTTTGAAACCTTTCAACCACGTGTATTTATCGTTCAAAGAAGCGTTGCGAATTTTGAGGAAAATGAAATATGATGTGCAGTAGGTAACCTTTACAAAAATCTTTTTTCAAAGCTAATTAAGAATTCAAAGCAAAAAAAAGCGGTTTTAGGATTGAGCAAAAACCGCTTTTAAAACTATTTTATTCTCTAATTTTTAATGATTTTAAGCGTCATCATTTTGTCTTTTACCTGCGCTTTAATAACATAAATCCCAGCTTTCAAATTAGATAAATTAATTTGGTTAGTTGTATTTGTCTTGAATACCATACTTCCGTAAATATCGTAAACTGAAACTTTAACCTTATTTGTATCCTCCGGAACATTTATTATCTCGTATAAATCATTGCTTATTTTACTTATTGAGGGCTGAGAATAACCTATACGACTATCCGCATATCCTGACATCAAAACTACGGGATAACTTGTAGTGCCACAACTATTTGTTAGAGATACATTTATAGTTATACTCGAATTATTATTGGGAAACAATACTGTTCCGTAAAAACCATCACCGCTAAAATAAACATCGCCTCCTTCCTGGGCTATTTTATTCCACGAAATTGCATTAATATCCACCCCTTGTTCATCTAGAGCAGCACTACCATAATCCGGTGATAATGATAAATCTATAAACAAATCACGTGGCACATAATTTATTTGAAACATCGGTTTACCAATAGTCAGCGTTTTGGTAAGTGTTTTTTGCTGTCAACAAGCATTCGTTATTGCAGCAATTAAATTAAATGTCCCTTGCGTAGCAACTGGATTTACAGTTACTTGACTGCCGGAAACAGGGGTAACCGTCGCAATTGAAGCATTTGATGTACTCCAACTAATAGCAGAGGCCATTACCAAAATCAGATACGCTATAAACAGCCGAAGTAGATGGGCAAATCGCGTTATTTCCTGTTATTGATAACGAGTTTGTAAAAGGAGCTAAACTAACTGTAATCATTTTTTGCGCTTGTGTAACACCATTCAAAACAGGCCAAACATAAATATTTGAAGGTGAGAATGAATTTGGGACTAAATTAACAGTATTGGTTGTCGTAATGAACGTATTAACAGCAACACCATCCTTTTTCCATCCAGAAACACTCCAATAATAAGACAAAGTACCCGGAGAATTATATACATTATTCACAGTAAATGTTACAGGAGCTGTTGAACTACATGGAATACTTACACTTGCTGGTGAAATTGTAAATGTTGGCGTTGGGGTTTTCTTTAATGGATATTCACAACTGCTAGTTTTCACACTGCTATCAGTTGTACATTCAATTAAAATACTACTGCCTGAAACCTGGATTTCACTTTCCGAAATATTACAGGTGATTGTTCCAATAAATTCAGTATTATTATTTGCCCAACTTCCCGATTGAATAATAACATTCGCTCTTTGAGAACCAGAAGTAGAAGTAGAAGTAGAATATTTGAGCAAAATTTTTAAATTACAATTTCCAATAGCTTGAGAAGAAGGCTTTGTCAATTTAAAATGAACCGTTAAATTATTATTGGAAACTGAACCAAAATCAATTAATCCACAATTATTAACGGTGGTCTGATTGTTAACCAAAATATCTGTTATTGTTGTTGAAACTTTCGCAAAAGATTTACAAACACAAAATATTGTAAAAAATAGGAAAAAGCTTGATATTACGTTTCATAATGATTATTTTAAAAGTTATTTTTCTAAATGTATTTGAAATCCAAAAGCTATATTAAAATCATTTGAAGTATTGCGGTTGAATTTGCTTGAGCCGTAATTTAATGTTAATTCTAAACCAACACTACTATTGAAATAAATTACAGGACCAGCCTTGAACCTATAACTACTGCCATTGGCTGAATCAAATCCTTGTGTTTTTGAAATGAAATAATTGTAGTTTGCCTCTACTAAAACATTAACTCTTTGCTCATGTTTTAAAAAATAATACCTAACAAAAGGACCTCCACCAAAACCAGTATTTGAAGAGCCTCCAGATGGCTTACCATAATTAAAATTCCCATTAATTCCTGCGACAAATTTAGTAAGGAAAAAGTACCCTATATTAGGATATATCCTGATTCCATTACTACTGCCTAATGTTTGTCCGTTTTCATCTTTTACATTGGAATTAAAGAAACTTGCATCTCCTCCTACCATCCAGTTGCCTTTGATAATTTGAGCATTGGCTGCTGCAGTGAAAAAAAGTGTAGCGATAAAAAGTAATTTAATTGGTTTTATAATTGGTTTTAAATTTATAATTGTTAAAGGTCCGTTATTCTGGTTTTTTTGGTGGACTATTGACCTGCAATAGATTTCTTTCCATACCTTTATATTCTGGCTATTTCCAATAGCTTTTTGCAGCTACTAAATTTCAATAAATACGTACAACTTTTCCGAATAAAATGAATAAATATATGTTCTTTTTCTTTCTTTTTAATACCTTTTAAAATTATTGAGTATATCTTCTGGATTTAAATTCAAAAGGACTATCGTTAACTGAAAGAGAGCACAAAGATTTAGAAAACCTGCCTTCCACCTTCATGATCTGTTACCTCAACGGTTTTGAAGAAGCCAAACAAAAACTGATTGATACAAAAGTGCTTTTAAAACCTTTCAACCACGTGTATTTATCGTTTAAAGAAGCATTGCGGATTTTAAGAAAGATGAAATATGATGTGCAATGATTTTTGTTGAAAAAATTGTTTTCTCATGCCTTTATTTTGACAATTGGAATACCCTTTTTTGATCTTTAACAAAAATTGCTTTTGCTTTGGGAATCAATATTATATACTCATTAAAATCTCCATAGTATCTTGACAACTGCGAAATTTTAACTGACTTTCCATCTTTTATAAAAACCAAAAGATTAAAGCTATCAAACGAATTTTTACGAATTTAATTTTTTCTGGATTCGAATTAATTATTATCAGACTACGAAGCAAAATTAAAATTCAGCAGCAATAAAAATATTTTAGTTTTCATAAATTTTAAATAAAAGCCAACATTTCTTTTAAAACTTGACAGATTAGTTTAGCTAATAGCAGCGATAATGCGAGGAGTGCATCCATTTGTAAAATAATTTTGTTTTTGTAAAATTAATCTGAAAAAACCAATAAAACAATCACCTAAAACAGTGATATTTTGGCTTCCAATTAAAATACGATTTCGAAGAATTTCCAGCTCCAATTTTTAAAAAAATTATACCCTTCAAAATACAACTCCTTTTAATTTAGTTAAAAAAATAAGTTAAAAAGTATTACTTCATCACTCTTTTCCTTAATTTTATGACTTGTAAAATAGCATTTACGTCCCGTTATTTTCATACTAATAAAAGAACAACCAGTACATGAGAACACTTGTTATAGGCGACATCCACGGTGGTTTGCGAGCACTACACCAAATTATGGACAGAGCCAAAGTTACTAAAAGCGATACCCTGGTATTTCTGGGAGATTATGTTGATGGCTGGAGTCAATCCCCTCAGGTACTTGATTTTATAATTGATTTAAAAACCAAACAAAACTGTATTTGCATCCGCGGGAATCACGATGATTTATTGCTGGAATGGCTAGATAAAAGTAAAGACAATCTGCAATGGTATAAACATGGTGGAGAAGCAACTGTTGTGGCCTATGAGTCCGTCAGCGTAAAGACAAAGCAAAAGCATATTGAATTCTTAAAATCATTAGAAAATTTTTATTTGGACGAGCAACGTCGTCTGTTTGTTCATGCTGGTTTTACCAATATGAATGGTGTCGATTTTGAATATTTTCCCGGGCTTTTCTATTGGGACAGAACATTATGGGAAACGGCTTTGGCATTGGACAAGACTATGAAAAATGATGACGTTTTCTACCCAAAACGCTTTACTTTATATACCGAAATTTATATAGGTCATACTCCCGTAACCCGAATTGGGGAAACAATCCCAATACAAAAAGCAAATGTTTGGAATATAGATACCGGAGCAGCTTTTAAAGGACCATTGACTATTCTGGATGTTGACAGTAAGGAATTCTGGCAAAGCGAACCTTTAGACCAATTGTATTTTGACGAGAAAGGAAGAAATTAGATTTTATTGACCTACTTTTGCACCCACTTTAAAAATTAAGAGTATGAAAAAGATTACCACATTGGTATTGCTATTGACAGTTGGCTTAATCAATGCACAAGCGTTCAAAGGAAAAGGAGATGTTAAATTTGATGTTGGAGGTAACTTTCAAAACGGAGGATCTGGAATTCGTGTTTCTTCTGATTTTGGAGTTGGAGAAAACATGTCATTCGGATTTGTCACTTCTTATTTGTTATCCGTTTCTAATGATGATTTAGGAAATAAACCTGATTTTGGAGACAGAGTAGATATTAAAGGAAGATTCAATGCAAATTTGGGAAATGTTTTTGAATTAGATCCAAAGATGGATCTTTACCCGGGATTGGATTTAGGTCTGAGAAATTTTGGTGCACATTTAGGTTTCCGTTATTTCTTTACGGAAGGTTTTGGTATTTTCACCGAAGCAGGAATTCCAATTGCCAGTTACAAAACAAATCCAATAGGTTTCGATAAATTAAATAACCAATTCACGTTTAACATTGGTGCTTCTTTCAATTTGTAGAACGATTACCCGCAACGTTTACGAAGCAATTTTTAATAAAAAAAGGCAATTTGAATATTTCAAATTGCCTTTTTTTATTTAATATATTTTGGTCCTACAAATCAAATTTGATTCCTTGTGCTAATGGTAATTGAGTTCCGTAGTTAATGGTGTTAGTTTGTCTTCTCATGTAGGCTTTCCAGGCATCGGAACCGGATTCACGTCCGCCACCAGTTTCTTTTTCACCGCCAAAAGCACCACCAATTTCTGCTCCCGAAGTCCCAATATTCACATTGGCAATTCCACAATCAGAACCCGATTGAGAAAGGAACAATTCCATTTCTCGCATGCTGTTTGTAAAAATAGAAGAAGAAAGTCCTTGTGGAACTCCGTTTTGCAATGCAATCGCCTCTTCAATTGTGCTGTATTTCATTACGTATAATATAGGCGCAAACGTTTCTGTTTGAACGATATCAAAATGGTTCTCCGCTTCAATGATGCAAGGCCGTACATAACAACCGCTTTCATATCCTTCACCTTCGACTAATCCGCCTTGAACAATTATTTTTCCACCTTCTTTTTTGGCGCTTTCAATTGCAGTCAAATACTCCTGAACAGCGCCTTTATCGATTAGTGGACCAACGTGATTATTCTCATCCAGTGGATTTCCAATTTGCAGCTGACCATAGGCATTTTTCAGTACACTGATGGTTTTATCATACACACTTTCGTGAATAATTAAACGTCTGGTTGATGTACAACGTTGCCCTGCTGTCCCTACTGCGCCAAAAACGGCTCCAACCAATACCATACTAATATCCGCATGTTCCGAAACGATAATCGCATTGTTTCCTCCTAATTCAAGGATGGTACTTCCGAAACGTTCTGCTACAGTTTTTGATACGTGACGCCCAATTCTTGTTGATCCCGTAAACGACACCAACGAAATTCTTTTGTCGTTATTGATTAAATCTCCAGATTCATTTCCTGTTACTAAACAACTAACGCCTTCAGGAACATTATTTCTTTTTAAAACAGTTTTGATAATATTCTGACAAGCAATTCCACACAACGGTACTTTTGAACTTGGTTTCCAAATGGCAACATCACCACAAACCCAGGCAATCATCGCATTCCAGCTCCAAACTGCTACCGGAAAATTAAATGCTGAAATGATTCCAACGGTTCCTATTGGATGGTATTGCTCATACATTCTGTGCAAAGGTCTTTCAGAGTGCATTGTTAATCCGTACAATTGACGGGATAATCCCACCGCAAAATCACAGATGTCAATCATTTCCTGTACTTCGCCATATCCTTCTTGAAGGCTTTTTCCCATTTCATACGAAACTAGTTTTCCAAGCGGTTCTTTGAATTTTCGTAATTCATCGCCCATCTGACGAACGATATCCCCTCTTTTTGGAGCTGGAACCATACGCCATTCCAGGAAAGCTTCCGAAGCTTTTTGCATTGCTTTTTCATAATCTTCTTTAGAAGACGTTTTTACTTTTCCAATTAAAGTTCCGTCTGCAGGTGAATAACTTTCGATGATTTTACCGTTTGCAAA
The DNA here is from genome assembly GCF_048286555.1 of Flavobacterium cryophilum. NCBI lineage: Bacteria > Pseudomonadati > Bacteroidota > Flavobacteriia > Flavobacteriales > Flavobacteriaceae > Flavobacterium > Flavobacterium cryophilum. The sequence continues at coordinate 202,877 of NZ_JBLVPZ010000001.1, forward strand.
ATTAGTTGCTCCGGTTGATGTTCCTTCATTTATTTCGTCAATCCCTAATTGCTTAAGGGCTTCTTTGATTCCGAATTTATCTGCTATTGTTATCATTGTAACTTTTTTATTAAAAATTGTTATATTTTTTTACAAATATATTGATTTAACGTGAAATTCTAAACATTGCTACTTTTATTTATTATACTGTTCGCATAGAAAAATATCTTCGATAAGATTGCTCCGTTTGCGCCAGGAAAAAACTCATTAATAATAAATCTTGTTATGAGATTATAGCATGTGGCAATTACTTTCCTTTAATTTTATTTTAACCGGCGATCCATAAATTTCTCTTGCAGTGGCATCTTTTCGTGGATTTATTAAAGGCTAAAAGACGAAACGGATATGGAACACAAGCGAAGCGCCCTGATGAAGTAAAAAGCTCCTAAAATTATTTTTTGGCAACAAATCGTGGATCCGTTTCCATTTTGGTTCCACATTTCTCGCAGGTTCTCAACTTTTCTGAATTAAAGAAATATTCAAAATGAGGCAGAAAATCGTTCTCGATATTATGCAGTTCAAAATAAACATCATGCAACTTATGATTGCAATTATCGCAAAACCACATTAACCCATCGGTATATCCTTTTCCAACTCTTTTTCGCTCAATGACAAGGCCTATTGAACCTTCGGAACGCACTGGAGAATGCGGGATTTTAGCGGGATGAAGGTACATGTCACCGGCATGCAATTCCATTTCTTTACGCTCACCATCTTCTTGAATGATTACTTTAATGGAGCCTTCTAGCTGGTAAAACAATTCTTCGGTTTCGTTGTAATGATAATCTTTTCGGGCGTTTGGTCCCGCCACAATCATAACAATATAATCACCAGATTCTCTGTACAAATTTCTATTGCCAACAGGCGGTTTAAGAAGATGACGGTTTTCTTGAATCCATTTGTTGAGGTTGAAAGGTTTTGCTACTGCCATAATTTTGATTTTAATGTAAAGTTATGAAATAATAAATCGTTATTTTTTCTCCTTGATCAAATAAACATAGACGGGGAAGTGGTCGCTAAATCCTATTTCGGTGGTGGAATGGCGCAGGGGATATCCTTTATATTGTCCGCTGCTTTGTATCAAAAATGACTTGTTATAAATTCCGGCTTTCCAATATCTAAAACTTGAATAATCAGGTTTTAATAAGTTTGCTGAAACCATTATTTGGTCAAAAACATCCCAGGCATCCCGAAATGCGATGGTTCCAAATCCTTTTTTGGCTAGTTCTTCGAACGGATTATAAATTCCAAACGGAAGTACCTCCGTCTTTTTTGCTTTGGCACCAAGTCCTAATTTGACACTTTTATTATACGGTCCATCATTGAGATCACCCAAAATAATCACTTTTGCATTTGGATTTATCCGTTGCAAAGAATCAATTATTTTCCGGTTTAATGCTCCGGCGGCTTCCCGGAAAGGACTGGATTTTTTCTCACCACCAGAGCGGGATGGCCAGTGATTGACAATGATATTGATTTCCTCGCCATCTAGAAATCCCGTTACCAATAATTGATCTCGCGTGTAAACCCGATAATTTTTAGTGCTTATTTGCAGTTCATCATCTGTTTTTTCCTCGAAAGTGGCTTTGGAACTTTCAGTCTTCATTCCTCCTTCTTTATAAATATATAAGGGAACGTTTGCATAACTTGTAGGCTGAAATTTATTTTTCTGATACAACAGCGCCACATCGATTCCTCTTTTGTCTGGCGAATCAAAATGGACGATTCCGTAGTTTTTTTCGATTAATTTGGGTTGCTTGACTAAATCTTCCAAAACACCTCTGTTTTCTATCTCACAACCTCCTATAAATGTAGGTGCATCGGCGTTTTCAGCAGACCCGATTTCAGATAAGACGCGGGCTAAGTTCACCAGTTTTTTTTCGTACTTATCGAATGTCCAACGTTGCAACCCTTTTGGCGTCCATTCTTCATCAAAAGTGGCCGGGTCGTTTATGGTATCAAAAAGATTTTCGAAATTATAAAATGCAACGGTATGAATGACATATTTTTTTTGTTGCGCAGTCGATCTTGCAATTGGAAAAAATAAAAAAAGAACAGGAATCCAGCGCGTAATTCTCATAAGTTTCATTTATTTCCAGCGGTTTATCTGACTCGTTTTTGAATCTTGTTGTTGTAAAAATAGTCATTTGACCCTCAACTTAAAATTATTTTCAAATAGTCTATCTTTGTTTTTTGTCTTTTACAGACGCTATGATTCCAATTATTTTAGAAAAATCCTAAAACATGAATACAAACCGATTTACTTTTACGCCTCGCCTTCCTGTTTTATATAAATTTCTTTTCCTTATTTTTGTTTTACAATCTTTCAATAGCCAAGCCCAATCACAAATGATCACACCACCACAATTACAAAAAGGAGATACAATAGCTATTTTGGCAACAGCCAGAAAAAATACTGATAACAACTTGAAACCCGCCATCGATTTGTTGCAGAGTTGGGGACTGGAAGTTGTCATTGGCAGTACGATTGGCTTAGACTACAATCAATTAGCCGGGACTGACGAACAGCGTGCAGCCGATTTTCAGCAGCAACTGGACAACCCAAATATCAAAGCGATATGGTGCGTGAAAGGCGGATATGGAACCGTGCGTATAATTGATTTATTACATTTTACAAGGTTCAAAAAAAAACCAAAATGGATTGTTGGCTTCAGTGATGTCACCGTTTTACACAACCACTTGAATACTATGGGTTTTAAAACCATCCACGGTATCATGCCCATCACCGCTCCCAGAGCAACGCCGCAAGCCAAAGAAACACTACGAATTGCTTTATTTGGCGAAAAATTGTCGTACCAAATTGATTCTTTCTTGATGAATAGACCCGGAAAAGCTACTGGAGAATTAGTGGGCGGTAATTTATCGATTCTTTACAGTTTGTTCGGTTCTCCATCAGCGATTGATTGCACTGATAAAATCTTATTCCTGGAAGACTTAGATGAATATCTGTATCATATTGACCGAATGATGATGAATTTAAAACGGAATGGTTGTCTGGAAAGCATTAGAGGAATTGTTGTGGGTTCCATGACAAAAATGAAAGACAATGATATTCCTTGGGGCAAAAATGCAATTGAAATTATTGAGGATATCACAAAAAAATACAATATTCCAATCTTATATAATTTTCCTGCCGGTCATATTCAAGACAATAGAGCCTTAATTTTAGGAAACAATGTAACTCTTGATGTCAATGAAAAATTCAGTACGCTGGTTTTTGAATAAAGGCAATTTGAATTAAAATTACCGATTTTTGATTTCCTAAATTTGAAAACAGGAACAAGACACAGAAAACTTACTTCATGGCGGAACACAACGAACTTGGAAAACTTGGAGAAGAAATGGCGGTTGAATTTCTAAGGAAAGACGGCTATATTATTTTAGAAACTAACTGGACCTTCCAAAAAGCCGAAATAGATATTCTCGCCCAAAAAGAAAATACACTTGCCGTTATCGAAGTTAAAACACGCACTTCGTTAGAATTTGGTTTGCCTCAGGATTTTGTAAAACCAAAAAAAATCCGGCTTCTTGTGAAAGCAGTAGATGCCTTTGTTAACGAAAGAAATTTAGAAATGGATGTTCGTTTTGATATAATAGCCATACATAAAGAAGGTAAATCTTTTATAATTGAGCACCTTATCGATGCTTTTTATTATTTTTAATTCATTTTTTTTGAATGTTATATTTGTAACAAATTGTTTTTTATTTACATTTGCACTGTTTTTAACACACAATCTACCTTAACTTACAAATCTAACTAACTAAAAAAACTCAGAAATTATGAAAACTGTTTCTTCGATAGTAGAAAATTATATTAAAACTAAGCCCTTTCTGCTAAATGCTTTATCACTTGGAATCATCAATTTGACGTCATTATCTAGAAACATAATGACTGAATTAGAAAGTGAATTTGGCAAAGAAGTAAAACAAGGCGCTGTTGTAATGGCATTAAAAAGATTAACCGAAGAATTAGACTTTAGATTAAATCATAAGATCAATAAAGTAATAAAAAACATTGGAGAAATCACCGTTCGTTCCGCTTTGACTGACTATACCTTTGCCGCCTCTGACACCGTTCTAAACAAACAGGCCGATTTAATTACGGACATCAATTCATTTCCGGATATTTTTTACACGTCATCCCGTGGTGTGAATGAGACTAACATTGTGGTTAGTAATAGCATCACTCACTTAGTTGACAAGCATTTTGTTCATGAAAAATTGATTCAAAAACTAGACAATCTCGCTTCGATCACGGTAAAACTACCTAAAGAAAATATTGTCGTTCCAGGGATTTACTATTTCATTTTTCAGCGTTTGGCTTGGGAAGGAATCATCATCAATGAAGTGATTTCGACTTCAAATGAGTTCACCATTTTAGTAAGTGAAGACCAAGTGGATGTGGCTTTCAAAGTAATTAAAGATCTGAAAAATTAAAATAATACTCATTAGTGATTAATAAATCGTCGTCAGAGTAGTCTTAAATTCAAAAACAACAAATCCCTTTGTATAATTTAATTAAAATTATGATTAAAGGGATTTTGAATTTGTAGACTTTACCTTAAGTACTTAAAGTCATAAAAAAATAATTTATGCTAGAAACCAGCGCTGTAATACAATGCAATAAACAGTAACCTCAGAAATAAGCTTAACGCCATTTCAATATGTAATTTTGAAAAATTAATAAGACACGAATTTTAAAATTAAACTTTAGCTTTGCTAAAACAAAAACTAAGACAATGAATTTTCGATCCACACAAATGTCGCTAACACTTTCGATCACCAAAAAAATAGCTTTATTGCTGTTTGTGTGTGCAAGTCCGCTCTGGACACAGGCGCAAGTGATAACATCTCCAAACAAGAATCTTTCTTTTGAATTTGAACTTACTGCAAACGGAACACCTACTTATCAATTAAGTTACAAGGGAAAACCAGTTGTAAAACCGAGTACTTTAGGGCTAGAACTAAAAAATGCGCCATCGTTTATGGATGGTTTTAGTATTACGAATTCAGCACAAAAATCAGTTGATGATTCTTGGAACCCTATTATGGGGGAGGAAAAAACAATTCGTAACACTTACAACGAATTGGTCGTTACTTTGGCGCAAACCAAAAACAACAATCGATACATTCGCATTCGTTTCCGTTTGTTTAATGATGGTTTAGGCTTTCGATATGAATTTCCAAAACAAAATGATTTAAACTATTTTGTAATCAAGGAAGAACATTCTGAATTTCAATTGGCGGGAGATCATAAAATTTTCTGGATTCCGGGCGATTATGACACCAATGAATATGCCTATACCACATCGAAGATTTCCGAAATTCCTTCGTTGATGAAAAAAGCGACTATCGAAATCAATTCGCAATTTCCCATCAAAAATCTGGCGGTACAAACACCTTCCATGATGAAATCAACAGATGGACTTTACATCAACATTCACGAAGCGGCGCTGATCAATTATCCGGCAATGTCTTTGAACGTTGATGCAACTACTTTTAAAATGAGCAGTCATCTTACACCTGATGCCGTAGGAAGCAAAGGATACATGCAGACAGATGCGCAAACACCATGGAGAACTATTGTGGTAAGTGACAAAGCAACGGATATTTTGGCTTCAAAATTAATCTTAAACCTCAACGAACCTACTAGTTACAAAGATGTTTCTTGGATAAAACCCGTGAAATATATTGGCATTTGGTGGGAATATTTTGTCGCTGGAAAAAGCACTTGGGCTTATGGTAAAGAAACTAATGTAAAACTAAACCAGGATTTTACGAAGCTTACGCCAAATGGGAAACACGGCGCTACCACAGAACACGCTAAAGAATACATTGATTTTGCTGCTGCAAATGGTTTTGATGCCATTCTTATCGAAGGATGGAACATTGGTTGGGAAGATTGGATCAACAACTGGAAAGAAGAAGTTTTTGATTTTGTAACTGCTTATCCTGATTTTGATGTAAAAGCGGTACATTTATACGCTGCTTCCAAAGGAGTAAAAATCATCATGCACCATGAAACTTCAGGAGCGGCGACAAATTACGAGCGTCGCTTGGATCGTGCTTTCGAATTCATGAATGAAAACGGTTATGATGCTGTAAAAACTGGTTATGTAGGCCAGATTATTCCCCGCGGTGAACACCATGACGGACAATGGATGGTGAATCATTACATACACGTTGCCAATCGTGCTGCTGATTATAAAATAATGGTAAACAGTCACGAAGCAGTACGTCCTACTGGTTTAAATCGTACGTATCCAAACTGGATTGCACAGGAATCAGCGAGAGGATCTGAGTTTGAGGCTATGGGCGGACTAGCACCGGAACACACTACTATTTTACCTTTTACAAGATTGATGGGCGGACCAATGGATTATACGCCTGGTATTTTTCAAACGGATCTTACCTATTACAAAACTGGTGGAAATCAACGTGTGAATACGACTTTGGTCAAACAATTGGCGTATTACGTGACTATGTACAGTCCCATTCAAATGGCGGCGGATCTTCCGGAGAACTACAACCGTTTTCCAGATGCTTTTCAGTTTATAAAAGATGTTGCCGTAGACTGGGATAACAGTTATATCCTAGAAGCTGAGCCAGGAGATTATATAACTATTGCACGTAAAGCAAAAGGTAAAAATGAATGGTTTGTAGGTGGGATTACAGATGAAAATTCAAGAACAGCCACCGTTGTTTTTGATTATCTTCCAAAAGGTAAAAAATTCATCGCAACGATTTATGCTGATGCAAAAGATGCAAACTGGAATGAGAAACCACAAAACTATACCATTCGTAAAGTTGTTGTAACTTTCAAAAGTGTACTGAAACAATACATTGCTCCCGGTGGAGGAGTTGCAATAAGTATTAAAGAAGGAACTTTCTCTGAAATGAAAGGTCTGAGAAAGTTATAAAAACATATTTATTGAATAAAAAAAGGGGTTGGTTTTCAATAAACCAATCCCTTTTTTATGTTTAAATAATTAATTACAAATTGGCTCCGCCCGAAACTTCTATGCGTTGTCCATTTATCCATTTAGCATCGTCTGTACACAAAAAGGCGACTACGCTTCCTATATCATCTGGCAAACCCACACGTCCTACTGTTGACGAAGCAATAGATTTATTTAACTGTTCGTTATCCCGAACTGCACCTCCGCCAAAATCGGTTGCTATAGCACCCGGAGCCACTATATTAACTCTGATTTTTCTTTCTCCCAATTCTTTCGCTTGGTATTTAGTCAATGTCTCCATCGCTCCTTTCATACTTGCATAGGCAGAATATCCTAAAAATGAAAAACGGGTCAATCCTGACGAAATATTTACAATTCCACCTCCATTATTTATCACTTCCAATGCTTTTTGAGTCAGAAAAAAAGGTCCTTTAAATTGGATATTTACCATATTATCAAATTGGGCGGTAGTAGTATTCGAAAAACTTTCGTGAAGGCCAATACCCGCATTGTTAATTAAAAAATCAATTTTCTCGGCCCCAAAAGTGCTTTTTAAAGTGCTCGCCACATTTTGGAAAAACAAATTAAAACTACTCACTTCAGCAACATTTAATTGAATGACAGCGGATTTTTGCCCCATTTTTTTAATTTCGGTTACAACATCGTCAGCTTCGTCTTTTTTGCTATTGTAGGTTAGGATTACATCAAGCCCTTTTTTGGCAAGATTCAAAGCCATGTCTTTTCCTAATCCACGGCTTCCTCCGGTTACTACTGCTATTTTATTGCTTATTAATTCCATCAGTATTTGTTTTAAATTGTTAATAAAAAGATAGTAAAGAGTAGCACAAGCAAATTGTAAAATCGATGTTGACGAAATATAAATCAATCTATTTGTTAAGAAAAGACATCGGAGTTAACTTGCTTTTTTTTGAAAAAACTAGAAAAATGACTCTAGCAGTCCTCAATTGTGGTGATTCTCCAAAGTGTACTAGCTCCCACACATAATTCTGAATCAAATCATATTTATACACTAAATCAGAATTGATTTTTTTTAGAATTTTTTCAATATAAAATCAATTCCTGTTGCCTCTTAAGTAAGATATTCAAAAAAAAGCGCAGCCTAATGATTCACAAACCGGAAGTTCTTCAATTTAAATTTCTTTTAAAATTTTCGATGCGAATAATGCATTCAGTTCCGCTACAGAGTCTCCAAAGATTTCAAGATAAAAGGTATCTCTTAATTTAAATTTCATTTGGATAGAAGTGGTAAAAATCAAATATAAAAAAGCAAAACTTTTGCTTTTTTTTTACTGCCCACCTAACAACTCCATCAATTCCAATGCTTTTCTGGTATTTTTCACATTGTCAAAAGTCAATAAAAACCTTAATTCAGCGGGCGTTTGTTTTTCTTTCATTTTGCAAATAGAACTGTGTTTTTGAACAAACTGCAAAACATCCTGAAAACGATTCGACTGGTAATGACTTCACCATTTTAGTAAGTGAAGACCAAGTGGAAGTGGCTTTAAAAGTAATTAAGGATTTGAAGAATTAGAATTCGCCCCGCCGTCCGACGGAGGCAGAGATTAAATGTTAAAATATTTAATGTACTTACATTACTGAATAACTTCGTACTTCTCTCTCAAAAACTACATCATTATTAATGCTTTTCATTTTGTATTCAGATTGTAAAATGTAAATGAAGGTAAAAGTTAGCGTGAAATTTTTATATAAAAAATTAAAAGAAAAAACTTATATTTATGAATTATAAATAATTTCAAAATTGAAAAAATTGACTCTATTTTTTTTGCTAACATTTCAAATGCTGTTTTCACAAGAAATAGCAGTAAAAGGTCAAGCATTTAATTCAGGAGAATTTAATGATCGAGTCGTTTATATTATTAAAAATGACACTATAAATAAATTAAGAAAACATAGTAAATCCTTATATACGTATTGGAAAGAGCATTCAAAATTTAAGAATAGAAATGACGATTCCTATTTAGAGTTTATTAAATGCTCAAAGGTTCTTGAGCGATTATTAAATGATAGAAATTATAGAACAAAAACAGATAATTTAGGTAATTTTGAAATAAATGCTAAATTTTCGGATTCCCTATTTTTTGAATCTGAATACCATACCACAAAAAAATACTGGTTAATGATTTAGTCAAGAAGAAAAAAAATACTATTAAATTAGAATTAGAACCCTGTGAAGTTTGGCCTCAACATACAGAAAAGCCAACAAAACTATATGTATTTATAGGCAAGAAAATTAAAGCTTGGATTTCTCCTTCTAGTTATTGCAATTCCTTTGCCCTAGATTCTAGAACTTTATCAAAATATTTAGTAGTTAAAAATATCTATGGTAATTTTAAAAAAGACACTATTCAATTTACATCTTACATACACTCATCTCCATTTGAACAAAATTACATTCCATTTAAGACTAGTTTTCTTGAATATGATTATTGTTTATTCTATGTGCTAGAATTCAAAGAAGAATTAATTCAAATAAAATATTTATTTGATGATGTTTATATGACAAAAGAAGGAAGGTGGGCATCGCCATCAAAACCTAAAGGACTTTATAATACAATCTCTCCCGATTCCTTTAAACCAAAGAAAATAAGTTTCACAAAGCCAATTGAATTCGAATATGAAGATAGGTTTTATGAAGAAATATATCAAAGTTTTCCAGCTGCTCACAACACAGTAAGCGATGGGAAAATTACAATTAACGAGGGCTATTATGTAGAAGATCTATTTGAAATTAGAAAAGTAGGAAAATTAAAAGAGTATAATTATTTAATCAAATAATCATACTCTTTATCTTTATTCACCACCTAACAACTCCATCAATTCCAATGCTTTTCTGGTATTTTTCACATTGTCAAAAGTCAATAAAAGTCGTAATCCAGCTGGCGTTTGTTTTTCTTTCATTTTGCAGATAGAACTGTGTTTTTGAACAAACTGCAAAACATCCTGAAAACGTTTCGACTGGTAATAATTCGATTGTTGATCGGACACAAAGTAGCCAATCATCTTACCTTGTTTCATTACCAATTTCTCGATTCCTACTCGGGTCGCAATCCATTTTATTCGAATGCTATTCATCAAAGCGTTGGCTCGTGGTGGCATAGGACCAAAACGGTCAATCAATTTATTCTGAAAAATGATCAATTCTTCTTCATTTTTAACGCTTCCTAGTTCATTGTACAAACTCAATCGTTCCGAAACGTTATTGATATATTCGTCAGAAAACAACAACTCAAAATCCGTGTCGATTTGCAGGTCTTTTACATATTCTTTGGTTTCCAAATTGTTTTCCTGCGGATACAAATCTTTGAATTCATTTTCTTTTAGTTCGTCAAGGGCTTCGTTCATGATTTTTTGATAAGTATCAAAACCAATCTCGTTGATAAAACCACTTTGCTCGCCTCCCAATAAATCTCCTGCACCACGAATCTCTAAATCCTTCATCGCAATGTTAAAACCACTTCCCAATTCACTAAATTGTTCCAAAGCCTGTATTCTTTTCCTCGCATCATCCGTCATCGCAGAATACGGCGGACAAATAAAATAGCAAAACGCTTTCTTGTTGCTACGCCCTACCCGACCGCGCATTTGATGCAAATCAGATAATCCGAAATTATTCGCATTATTAATGAAAATCGTATTGGCATTGGGAACGTCCAAACCGCTTTCGATAATGGTCGTTGCCACCAAAACATCGAATTCTCCGTTCATAAAAGCCAGCATCAATTCTTCCAGTTTTCTGCCTTCCATCTGGCCGTGACCAATTCCCACTCTGGCATTTGGAACCAAACGTTGAATCATTCCGGCCACTTCTTTGATGTTCTCGATGCGATTATTGATAAAGAAAACCTGTCCGTTGCGTTGAATTTCGTACGAAATCGCATCCCGAATCAATTCTTCACTAAAACCGACTACATTCGTTTCTATAGGATAACGATTAGGCGGTGGTGTTGTAATTACGGATAAATCACGAGCAGCCATTAATGAAAATTGTAATGTACGTGGTATTGGCGTGGCCGTCAAGGTCAATGTATCAACATTGGCGGCGATCGTTTTCAGTTTGTCTTTTACATTGACTCCAAATTTTTGTTCCTCATCCACAATCAACAACCCAAGGTCTTTGAAAACTACATTTTTGTTTACTAGTTGGTGTGTTCCAATAACAATATCTAGTTTTCCTTCAGCTAATAATTTTAGTGTTTCCGCTTTTTGTTTGGCCGTTCTAAAACGGTTTAAATAGCCAACGGAAACCGGCATATCTTTTAATCGTTCTGTAAAAGTTCTGTAATGCTGGTATGCCAAAATAGTAGTAGGAACCAGAATTGCAACTTGTTTGCTGTTGTCCACCGCTTTGAAAGCCGCACGAATAGCGACTTCGGTTTTTCCAAAACCCACATCACCACAAACCAGTCGATCCATCGGGCGATCACTTTCCATATCCGCTTTTACTTCTGCCGTTGATTTGGTTTGATCCGGCGTATCTTCGTAAATGAAGGAACTTTCCAGTTCGTTTTGCAAATAACTGTCGGGGGCAAACTGGAATCCTTTTTCCAATCGCCGCTTGGCATACAACTGAATCAAATTGAAGGCGACATGCTTAACGCGCGCCTTCGTTTTTTGTTTTAAAATCTTCCAGGCATTCGAACCCAATTTGTAAATTTTGGGTGGCGTTCCGTCTTTTCCGTTGTATTTTGAGATTTTGTGCAGCGAGTGAATACTCACATACACAATATCATTATCAGCATAAACAAGTTTGATTGCTTCTTGCGTTTTATTTTCGACTTGTATTTTTTGTAATCCCCCAAAACGTCCAATTCCGTGGTCAATATGCGTCACATAATCGCCAACAGATAATGTCGTGAGTTCTTTTAAGGTAATATTCTGTTTTTTTGAATAGCCATTTTTGATGCTGAATTTATGATAGCGCTCAAAAATTTGATGATCAGTGTAACAAGTGATTTGGTTTTCCTCGTCTATAAATCCTTGGTACAAAGGCAAAACAATCGTGTTATACTGCTTGCGGATATTCTCAGAATTGGCTTCATCCAAGGTTTCAAAAATATCATGAAATCGCTTGGCTTGAGTATCATTGGAACAAAACAAATAGTTTTTGTAGCCATTGAAATGATTCTCATTCAGATTATTTAGTAACAAATCAAACTGTTTGTTGAACGACGGCTGTGGCTGAATGTGGTATTCAAATTTTTTAGTGGTTCTAAAAATAGCTTTCGAACTGAATTCCACAATCGAGAAATCCAACGCTCTTTTTATAAACTCCTTTTGATTCAAGAATAATTCTTCCGGTTTCGAACGTTTTATTTCCTGTGACAATTTAGCGAAAGCTTCTTCGGCTTTACCAAATTGCTTGTCTAACTGTGATAAAAAATCTTCGGTATTCTGGATAAAAAGTACCGTTTTCTCCGATATATAATCCAAGAAACTCTCTCGATTTTCCTGAAAAACTTTGTTCTCCACATTTGGAATTATCGTGATTTTTTGTTGTTGCAAAATCGATAATTGCGTCGCTACATCAAAACTCCGAATACTCTCCACTTGGTCACCAAAAAACTCAATTCGATACGGATTGTCATTCGAAAAAGAAAACACATCGACAATTCCTCCACGAACCGAAAATTCTCCGGGTTCCGTAATGAAATCAACCCTTTTAAATTCATATTCGAACAAAACTTCGTTGATAAAATCGATAGAAATTTTGTCTCCAACACTTACTTTCAAGGTGTTTTTGTCCAATTCTTTTCGGGTTACCACTTTCTCGAATAATGCTTCGGGATACGTGACAATAACGGCTGGTTTTTTGCGGGAATTGATTCGATTGAGGACTTCGGCGCGAAGCAAAACATTGGCATTATCGGTGTCTTCAATTTGGTACGGACGACGATACGAACCGGGATAAAACAGCACATCTTGTTCGCCAATCATTTGTTCTAAATCGTTCAAGTAGTATGCGGCTTCTTCTTTGTTATTTAAAACAATTAAAAAAGGAAGCTCCGATTGTTTAAAAACAGAACGAATTACAAACGAAACTGCAGAACCCAAAAGTCCCGACAGCTGTATTTTTACTTGATTATTTTCCAATAAACGAGCAACTATTTGCTGTGTTTTTGGCGCATTATCGTAGGTGCTGTATAGGAATTTTTTACTCAACGCGTGGGATATTTGGATCTATAACTGGTGTATTGGGAATGGCTCTTGCCGTATCCATCATTCTCCTTAATTCAGATTCACCTTCCTCAATAGGGATTCTACTTTTCTCCACAATTTTGTCCATTTGTCTTTGAAGTGAAACCAATTCCAAGTTGATTTCTGAAACTAATAAGGTTACTTTTTTATCCGGAATGTTATCCAAATGAATGAATAAATCCAACAATCTAACTTTAGTAATCAAAGTCGAAATTCTGCTTTTTATTTGAGGTTTGTTGTATTCATAAGGAATATTGTCGTTTAATGCCATCACTTTTTTAGAAAGGGATTTTGATTTTTGTTGAAATGCTCCAATTGTTTTTTTGGGTTTTTGCGTTAATTCAGCCAAAAAAATGCGCCATTCGTTCCAAGTGGCGATACTTTTCTCCGACGCCTCCGTTACCGGCGTGTCATAAAAAACCCAGCCTTTCTCTACGTTTTTAAAAATGACTTCTCTTTTTTGCATCTCCTTTTTATTTTCGGCCATGCGTTTTTGATTGTCATTTTTACAGGACAACAACAGAAAAACCAAAGAAAAGAAAACTATTATTTTATATTTCATGTGTCGCGATTTATCCTTTTTTAATGATTGCATGTAATTCACATACGGTCTTGATTTTATAAACGAAAACCAGTTACGCTCCTTTCAAAAATCATTATTAATTGCCGTACAAAGTTACAAAGTAAATTTACAATTACGAATTACAGCATCGGAATAACAATCTAATATTCTTGAAGCTATTTTTAAGTTTAAAAATTTAAAAATTAAGAAACTCTGCCGCATATTAAATACCATTTTAAGAAAATTATACTATTTTTATCAAAATAATGGTATTTACGAAAACGTTACCTTTGTTTTTCAAAACAGATAAAAATGAGTACTAAAATATTGATAATTGGCGCTTGCGGACAAATTGGAACGGAGCTTACCCAAAAGCTACGAAAAATATACGGAACAGACAATGTAATTGCTTCGGATATCCGAAAGTTAAATATTGATGTTGTTAATTCCGGTCCATTTGAGGTAGTGAACGCCTTGGATTTCAATCAAATTGAACATTTAGTGGAATTGCATCAAATTGACGAAGTGTATTTGATGGCCGCATTATTATCGGCGACAGCCGAGAAAAACCCAGCTTTTGCATGGGACTTAAATATGAATTCGTTGTTTCACGTTTTGAATTTGGCGAAAGCCGGAAAAATAAAAAAAATATTCTGGCCTTCGAGTATTGCCGTTTTTGGTCCAACAACACCCAGAGAAAACACGCCACAATACACGATCATGGAACCTTCAACGGTGTACGGAATCAGTAAACAGTCGGGTGAAAGATGGTGCGAATACTATCATAATATCTTTGGTGTAGATGTAAGAAGCATTCGTTATCCAGGTTTAATCAGCTGGTCATCGCCTCCTGGTGGCGGAACTACGGATTATGCGGTGGATATTTTTCACAAAGCACTTTCGGATAAAACATACGAATGTTTTTTATCCTCAGAAACTAAAATGCCGATGATGTATATGGACGATGCCATTGCTGCGACCATCCAGATTATGCAGGCGCCGGTGGAACAAATAAAAATTCGTTCTTCCTACAATCTAGCCGCAATGAGCTTTACGCCAACGGAGATTGCTGCCGAAATCAAGAAACACATTCCTGAATTTACTGTTACTTACAAACCGGACTTCCGTCAAAAAATAGCGGACAGCTGGCCCGCGAGTATTGATGACGCCGAAGCCAGAAAAGACTGGAACTGGAAACATGAATTTGATATGGAAACGATGGCTGAGGATATGTTGAAAAATTTGAGAGCCGAAAAAGAATAATACTTTCGTTAAAAAAGAGTTTGGGGTTTAAAAAATCAAGGTTGCTGTCCTGATTTTTTAAACCCCATTTTTTTTTGGATATGAATAATCCTTCCACCTATTTTGTGCAATTCCAACTCCATCATGTATTTGAGATAGTTATTGTCGCACCTGTTTTTATAAAATAATTCCTATATTTGAATAGCTTTAAAAAAAACAAGAAAACACTTTAATGAAAAACACTATTGTAGACAAACACCAAGGATGGCAAAATGTTTTGCAAATAATACTGCCTTATTTTGTAATAGTTGCGGTTTTCCAAGCAATTGGGTACTATTTTGCAGGGCTTGACATCAGTAACATTCAATTTGTTGACAGAACTCCGGCTCAGGTTTTTATTGTGTCATTAGCCAGTTTTATTGGAACTTTTGTAACTGTATGGCTTTTTATGATATATGTTTTAAAAGAACCATTCCTAAGTGTCGGATTTGAAAAAAAGTATATCAAACAAGATGTTATTCGTGGAATATATTACGGATTAATCATCATGTCTGTTGGTTTTATTAGTCTGATCCTTTCCGAAGAAATTGAATTTAAAAACTTGAACTTCAACTTGTTGTCCTTCGCGTTAAGTTTGGGACATTTTATATTCGTGGCGCTTTCAGAAGAATTATTACTTAGGGGTTTTATTTTAAACAACTTGATGAAATCGTTTAACAACTATTTAGCCTTAATTATTTCCTCTGTGATTTTTAGTCTGCTACATGCCTGGAATCCAAACATCACTTTATTTGGGCTACTGCAACTTTTCGTGGCTAGTATTTTACTGGGATTACCTTATTTATATACCAAGAATTTATGGTTTTCCATCGCATTACATTTTAGCTGGAATTTCTTTCAGGGAACTGTTTTTGGATATAATATTAGTGGGATGACCAATTATTCTATTATTGAAACGAATTTTAAGTATGCTTCTATCTGGAACGGTGGGGATTTTGGTTTTGAAGGATCTATTCTGGCATTAATTTTACAAATCATAGCGATTGTGATTCTCTATCTGTCATTTGAAAATAAACTAAAAAACAAGTTAAGCACGCAACAGAACACCAAGCTTTGAACAATATCCGAATAAACAAACAGAATAAATTTTTTGATTTCTCAACACTATTTTTGCTAAATTTGATCAAAACCTCATCAGCATGAAACTAAAATCAAGCGAACCTTTTTGGCTAGTGAAAAATGGAATCATCAACTCCTATCCTTCATCAAGGGAAAACTTGGACACAGAAATTTTAATCGTAGGCGGTGGAATAACAGGCAGCCTTACAGCACATCAATGTATAGCCGATGGGTACAAAACCATACTGATAGACCGCAGAGAAATAGGTCATGGAAGTACTTCGGCCACGACATCAATGCTACAATACGAAATCGACATTCCTTTGTACCAACTTATAGATTTGATTGGTGAAAAAGCCGCCGTTGAATGTTATTGGGCATGTTATAAATCGATTGATGATCTGAAGAAAATAGGACAAAAGGTAAAATCTGATTGTGGGTTTAAGAAAAAAGAATCGCTGTATTTTGCGGCTTTCAAGAAAGATGTTGGCTGGTTAAAAAAAGAATTCGAGGCGCGAAAAATAATTGGAATACCTGTAAAATGGTTGGAAGCCGATGAAATTGATAAAAAGTATCAAATCAAACATTGTTATGGTGGCATTTTGTCCGATCAAGGAGGAAGTATTGATGCGTTTAAATTAGCCCACGACATTCTTGCTTATAATCACGAAAAAGGATTAAAAATATTCGACAAAACGGATATCAAAAAAGTTACCCATAAGCAAAATGGCGTAACGGTTGTAACGGAACACGACACAATTATTACCGCAAAGAAAATAATTTACTGCACCGGCTTCGAAAGTACTGAAATCATTAAAGACAATTTTGTAAAATTACTTTCGACCTATGCTATCGTGGGCGAAAGATTTGAAGATGATCAATCGTATCTTACTGACACCTTGTTTTGGAATACCGCAGCACCTTATATGTATATGCGGACTACAGATGACAACAGATTGCTTATAGGCGGAGCGGACGAGGATTTTATAAACGCCAAAAAAAGGGATGCATTACTAAACGAGAAGTCCGGTAAATTAACCAAATATCTTAAGAAAATTTTACCAAATTATGATTTCAGAATGGATTTTGTCTGGGCAGGAACCTTTGGCGAGACCAAAGACGGCTTACCTTACATTGGCAAACATCCTAATTTTCCAAGTGCTTATTTTGTTTTGGGATTTGGTGGCAATGGCATCACATTCTCGGTCATAGGAATGAAACTGGTTTCTGCAATGTTGAAAAATAAGAAACATAGTTTAGCGGAATATTTTAAATTTAGACGATAAATTATAAAAAAATCTAATTTTTAAGTCAATCCCGTAATTGATTTGCATAAAAAAAGCCCTTTTTCAGGGCTTTTCAAAATTATACCATTGTTATCATAAAATAGTCCAATTGTCAGTTCGAGCGCAGTCGAGAACCGTTGTGACATCTCGACTGCGCTCGATGTGACAAAAATAATTGGACTATAATGAACTAATTAATAGTATTACTTTATCTCATAGGAATTATTTTCCTTTTTTAAATCGGCCATTAACGCACTTGGATCAATAGTGATTTTCTTAATGGAAGTTTTCGGTTTAGCAATGTTGAATTCAAACGTTGGATACGCCCAAGCCCAATCATTCAAAATGGTTCTTTTAACCGCAGGATTCGGATTTTCTTTTTCAAAACTCATCATACGCAACGGAATGTAGAAACTTTCTGTTGTTCCATCCGTGTACTGCACTACTAGATCAATAGGCATTGGCATTCTACCAATTCTTTCTAAAGTGACAGTTGTTTTATCTCCATTTTCCTTTACGTCTTTGATTCCATAATCAATAGTATTGGTGGTTTCTGTCCAATCCACTAAGTACCAATCGAGATTTGCTCCAGAAATTCGTTCTGCAGATCTTTTAATATCATTTGGCGTAGGATGCTTGAATTTAAAATCGCTGTAATATTTCTTCAATGTCTTCATGACATTATCTTTCCCTATCAAATACATCAATTGAGTTAAGAAAATTTCCCCTTTACTATACGAAGTAATGCTGTACACTCTGTTTTCGTCAAAGCGGTCTGCATGCGTTCCTTGTGGTAATTCTTTTCCTGAATTTGCCATAGAAAAATAACCGGTATACGCTCCAGCAAAAGGATTTTCTACTTTTTTATCAGAAATCTCATTCAATCCAAAATCTTCTAAGAAAGAAGTAAATCCCTCGTCCATCCATCCGTGTTTTGATTCATTTGAAGCCAATACATGCTGAAACCAAGAATGCGCCATTTCGTGAGCGGTTACGCCCAGCAACCCGTCAAAAGTACCTTGACCCAAAATCAACGTGCACATGGCATATTCCATTCCGCCATCGCCACCTTGAATCACAGAATATTGTTTGTACGGATAATCGCCAACCGTTTTGTTATAAATCTCCATTAACTGAACCGTTTTCGGTTGCAGGTTTTTCCAGTTTTGAATGTATTTCGGATTGTTTTTGTACAAGAAATGCAAATCAACACCATTAGGTCCTTTTACCACATCATGAATATAATTTGGATCAGCAGCCCAAGTAAAATCATGAACCATTGGCGCATTAAAATGCCATGTCAATGTTTTAGTTTTCTTTGGAACAGTTACAACAACGCCTTGATCTTGGTAGCCGTGCCCTATTTCATTTTTGTTTTGCAAATAACCGGTACCTCCTAAAACGTAGTCCTTGTCAATAGTAATATTTACGTCAAAATTTCCCCAAACGCCATGAAATTCTCTGGCGATATAAGGATCAGCATGCCAACCTTCAAAATCAAATTCGGCAAGTTTTGGATACCATTGCGCCATTGATAATGCTACGCCTTCGGCATTATTTCTTCCGGAACGGCGAATTTGAATTGGAACCTGACCGTCAAAATCTAATGTGAATGTAGTTTTTGAATTGGGTAATAATGGCTTTGCCAAAGTCACTTCAAGAATTGTTCCCACCTCTTTTGCGCTGGCAACTGCTCCATCTTGTTTGAAATTAGAAATTCGCAAAAAACCAATTTCATTTGGCTTCAAGTTTTTAATGCGGCTTTCTTTAACTTCGGTATCACCCACTTTTACTTTGGTGACCATTCTGCCGTCAGGATCTTTAATGCTTTGGATTCTGGCATCCATTTCGCTTCCGGGCTGAAAGGCATTATTGAACAGGTGATAATATACTTTTCTCAAAGTATCTGGAGAATTATTGGTGTAGACCAATTCCTGTGTTCCGTTGTATTGGTTTGTTTTTACATTCATGGAGACATCCATTTTGTAATCGACATGTTGCTGCCAATAGTAATTGCTTTGGGCAAAAACAGTTCCAAAGCCAAAAGCAACAAAATAAAATAAAAGTGATTTTTTCATGTAGGTTTTAAATAAAAATGGAAGGGCAAAATTGCCCTTCCATGTAATGAATTTTTTAATATTATTTAGACATTCTTTCTGCCATAAGTAAAGCATTGTATGCATTTACTATTTTTCCTGACTTAGACAGTGCGGTAAATGAACGTACATCATTTGCTTTTCCACCTACGATAACATCAGTAGTAATGGCAATTCCTGAATCCATCAAAATATGCTTTACTTGTTTCGCAGATAATTTTGGATAGTACGAACGAATTAATGCGGCAACTCCGGCAACGTTTGGCGAGGCCATCGAAGTTCCTTGTAAGTATTTATAGGTATTGTTTGGAGTTGTAGCGTAAATTTTTACTCCAGGAGCAAAAACGTCAACATTAATTTTTCCAATATTAGAAAAACGAGCCACAACTTTATTTCCGTATTCAAAATTCAAAGCACCAATTGTGATTAGGTTATCCGCAAACTCAGTTACTTTGTCTTCAGAATCGTTTGGGAAATTTTCAGCAAAGTCAATATCTTTTGCATCATTACCAGCTGCGTGAACAATTAACACATCCTTTTTTTCTGCATATTTTATAGCATCATAAACCCATTGTTTATGTGGAGAAAAGCTTTTTCCAAAACTTCCGTTGATTACTTTGGCACCATTATCCACTGCATACCGAATTCCAAGTGCAATATCTTTATCATATTCATCTCCGTCTGGCACGGCACGAACGGTAAGAATTTGAACGTTGTTAGCGACACCGTCACCTCCTAATACGTTGTTTCTGCTTTGAGCAACAATTCCGGCAACGTGAGTTCCATGAAGAATTTCGTTCTTGTCTGGTCCCATTACATTGTTATTTCCGTATGTAGTATCGGTAATATCGTTTGGATTATCTCCTACTACTTTACGGTAATCAGTTTTTAGGTTGTCTCCATTTATAAGTGCTATCTGATCATCTAATTGTTTTTGAACAGCAACTTTTAGTTCTGCAATTGGCAATCCATATGAAAGCATTTGTTGCATAGCCGCCTTGCTCTTTAGTATTTCCGAATCTTGCGAAACGATCGCATTTACCTCCTCAATAGTATAGACTGACTTGCCAAAATGTTTCATTAAAGTAGCATCGCTCGTCGCAAGGGCCTCTAACATTTGCTCTGAACGCGTTTTTCCTGCCGCTGCATCAGCCACTTTTTTGTCATTGAGTGCTTTTGCCGATTGGTACGTAGCATCATCAACTAAGGTTTTATCTTTGATAATTCTTTCGTATTCCAAATTTTCTTTGGTACTGTCTCCAAGAAAATTCCAGCCGTGAATATCATCAATATATCCGTTTTTGTCATCATCAATACCGTTTCCGGCGATCTCTTTAGTATTGGTCCAAAGTACAGATTTCAAATCTTCGTGTTCGATATCTACACCAGAATCTACAATTCCAACAATTACAGGCACGCCTTTTTTACCTTTTAATAATTCGGCGTAAGCCTTATCAACACTCATTCCAGGAATGGTATCAGTCACTATATCTAAATGACTCCAACGTTTCAAGTCGTTCTCAGCAATTGGCGCCTTTTTCGTAATGTTTAAAGGGGCGCTTATGGCAACTAGTTCAGCATTTGAGGTATTTGAAACTTGTCTTGAAGCGCCACAACCTACTAATGCTAAAAAAGCAAAAGCAGAAATGTAAATGGGTTTAATGGTATTCATTGAAAATGTTTTTGTTAATTTTAAAATATTTGTCTAAAATAATTTTTTTTGTTACATAAGGAACTATGATTAACACTAAGTTAAGATTTGTCCGCACGTAAAAACATCCTTTAACCGCACGCCTTTTTCCGTTTTCTCTACAGTAATAATTTCATTATGTGCATCGTGTTCCAAAAATAAATAATAATTATTATCCGCTGCGGAATTTAGAAATTTTGCTTTTTCGGGCATAGTCAATAATGGTCTGGTATCATAACCCATCACGTAAGGAATAGGTACGTGTCCGGCTGTTGCCAATAAGTCAGCGCAAAAAACGATGGTCTTATCCTTATATTGAATGTGCGGAATCATTTGCTGTTCGGTATGGCCATCAGCGAAGAAGATACCAAAACCCAATTCTGATTTTTCTAAAAAATCGCCTTCGGGTCTTTGAATGAAATTCAGCTGACCACTTTGCTGCATCGGCAAAATATTTTCGGATAAAAATGACGCTTTTTCTCTGGGATTTGGTTTTGTTGCCCATTCCCAGTGCTTTTCATTAGACCAAAATTTTGCGTTTTTAAATGCTGGTTCATAGCCTGTTTTTTCAGCATTCCATTGCACACTTCCCCCACAATGATCAAAATGTAAATGAGTCATAAACACATCAGTGACATCATCCCGATGAAATCCGTGTTTTGCCAGCGATTTATCCATGGAATGTGTACCCCAAAGCGAATAATAGCCAAAAAATTTATCGGATTGTTTGTTTCCCATTCCGGTATCAATCAAAATAAGTCGGTTACCATCTTCAATCAACAAACAGCGTGCGGCAATATCAATTAAATTATTTTCGTCGGCGGGATTTGTTTTGTTCCAAATTGTCTTTGGTACCACGCCAAACATTGCGCCGCCATCCAATTTAAAATTGCCTGTTTCTATAGGATATAGTTTCATTTTTTTTTGTTGCTTTTGATAGGTTTCAAAGTTAAGGAATTCAAATGCTTTTAGCGGTTTCAAATAGCTTTTTTCTATTTTTGCATTGGTTATAAAAATGTTATCAAGTATGTAAAAAGCTTTTTATATACTATCTTTGTCCTTAATTTAGACAAAATCAATATAAGCTATGATAAAAGTTTCTGACACGGCAAGAAAGAAAATCATCGATCTAATGAAAGATGATGGTTTTGATGCTGCAATCGACTACGTAAGAGTTGGTGTAAAAAGCGGCGGATGTTCTGGATTGTCTTATGATTTAAAATTTGATAAAACAAAAAGTGACGACGATAAAGTTTTTGTAGATAACGATATCACTATTGCAGTCGAAAAAAAATCTTTTCTATACTTAGCCGGAACAATTTTAGAATTTTCTGGAGGAATTAACGGAAAAGGATTTGTTTTCAATAACCCAAACGCAAACAGAACTTGTGGATGCGGAGAGAGTTTCTCTTTATAGTCGAAAGTCAAAAGTCATAAAGTCGAAAGACTTAAATTGACAGTAAGACACCGGACTTTAAAACTTTAAGACAAAAAAAAACATGAGCAAATACACAGAAGACGACTTAAAAATCGAACTCGAAAATAAAGAATACGAATATGGATTTTACACCGAATTAGAATCAGAAACGTTTCCTGTTGGTTTAAATGAAGATATCGTTCGGGCTATTTCACAGAAAAAAGGAGAGCCCCAATGGATGACCGACTGGCGTCTTGAGGCTTTTCGTGCTTGGGAACAAATGACTGAGCCAGAATGGGCAAATGTGCATTACACCAAACCTGATTTTCAGGCCATTTCCTATTATTCAGCGCCAAAAGCGGTAGATCCTAGCAAAACATTGGACGATGTAGATCCAGAACTTTTAGAAATGTACAAAAAGTTAGGCATCTCAGTCGATGAGCAAAAGATGATGAATAATGTTGCGATGGATATCGTAGTCGATTCGGTTTCAGTAGCGACTACTTTCAAGAAAACATTGGGCGAAAAAGGAATAATCTTTATGAGTATTTCTGAAGCCATCAAAGAACATCCGGAATTAGTCCGTAAATATTTAGGAACGGTTGTCCCACAAAAAGATAATTTTTATGCTGCGTTGAATTCGGCAGTATTCTCTGACGGTTCTTTTTGTTATATTCCAAAAGGCGTTCGTTGCCCAATGGAACTTTCCACTTATTTTAGAATCAATCAGGCAGGAACCGGACAATTTGAAAGAACATTGTTAGTTGCTGACGAAGGAAGTTATGTAAGTTACCTTGAGGGCTGTACGGCACCTTCTCGCGATGAAAACCAGTTGCACGCTGCGGTAGTGGAATTAATTGCTTTGGATGATGCCGAAATAAAATATTCAACCGTACAAAACTGGTATCCAGGAAACAAAGAAGGAAAAGGCGGAGTTTTTAATTTTGTAACCAAAAGAGGAATTTGCGAGAAAAACGCAAAAATTTCTTGGACTCAAGTAGAAACCGGTTCTGCTATTACTTGGAAATACCCTTCGGTTATTTTAAAAGGAGATAATTCGACAGGAGAATTTTATTCGATTGCGGTCACCAATAATTTCCAACAAGCAGATACAGGAACAAAAATGATTCATTTAGGTAAAAACTCTAAATCGACTATAATATCGAAAGGAATTTCTGCCGGAAAATCACAAAATAGTTATAGAGGTTTGGTTAAAATTGGACCAAATGCGGATAACGCCAGAAACTTTTCACAATGTGATTCCTTATTAATGGGCAACAATTGTGGCGCACATACTTTCCCTTATATCGAAAGTAAAAATCCATCGGCAAAAATAGAACATGAAGCTACGACAAGTAAAATTGGCGAAGACCAAGTTTTCTATTGTAACCAACGTGGAATCCCAACCGAAAAAGCCATTGCTTTAATCGTAAACGGTTTCAGTAAAGATGTATTGAATAAGTTACCAATGGAATTCGCCGTAGAAGCACAGAAATTATTAGAAATTTCTCTTGAGGGAAGTGTTGGATAACCTTTAAATCTAAATAATTATGGATCTGGTTTTAAAAAATGTAAAGAAAAAAGATTTTCCAGTGTTAAAATCATTGGCAAAATCGCTTGGATTTGAAATTGTAGAAGAAGAAAAACCATATAATCCAGAATTTGTAAAAGAAATTTTGGAAGCAGAACAAAGTATTAAAGACGGGAAAGGGATAAAAATGACGATGGAAGAAATACGTGCTTTATGCAAATAGTATTTACGACTAAAGCGAAAAAAGATTTAGATTTTTGGATTAAATCTGGAAATAAAAACATCTTAAATAAAATTACAGATTTAATAGAAGACATTCAATTACATCCTTTTGAAGGAATCGGAAAGCCGGAACAATTAAAATACCAGCTTTCTGGAAAATGGTCAAGAAGAATAAATCAAGAACATCGCATTATATATAAAGTTACCGAAGAAAATACAATTGAAATATTAGACATTTTATCACTAAAAGGTCATTAAGAATAAACAAAGAAACAAATGTTATCAATAAAAAATTTACACGCCTCCATTGGAGACAAAGAAATACTAAAAGGAATCAACCTTGAGGTAAAAGCGGGAGAAATCCACGCGATAATGGGACCAAACGGTGCAGGAAAAAGCACATTGGCTTCGATCATTGCAGGAAATGAAAACTATGAAGTGACCGAAGGCGAAATCACTTTGAATGGTGAAGACCTTTCAGAATTGGCCCCCGAAGAAAGAGCACATAAAGGCGTATTTTTATCGTTCCAATATCCGGTGGAAATTCCGGGTGTTTCAGTAACGAACTTTATGAGAACAGCCATCAACGAGACTCGTAAAGCAAACGGTCAAGAAGAAATGCCAGCCAACGAAATGCTGAAAGTCATTCGTGAGAAATCAGAATTATTAGAAATCGACAGGAAATTTCTGTCTCGTTCTTTAAACGAAGGTTTTTCTGGTGGAGAGAAAAAACGTAATGAGATTTTCCAAATGGCGATGTTAGAACCAAAATTAGCAATTCTTGATGAAACTGACTCTGGACTTGACATTGATGCCTTACGTATTGTTGCCAACGGTGTTAACAAACTTAAAAGTGACAAAAATGCCATCGTAGTGATTACGCATTACCAAAGATTATTAGATTATATCGTTCCTGATTTTGTTCACGTTTTGTACAACGGAAAAATTGTAAAATCCGGTGGAGCAGCATTAGCGCACGAACTGGAAGAAAAAGGATACGACTGGATTAAACAAGAACAAGAAGCTTAAAATTAAAATAGTCTAAAGTCAAAAGTCATAAAGTCAAAAGAAAAAAGAAAAAA
The DNA here is from genome assembly GCF_048286555.1 of Flavobacterium cryophilum. NCBI lineage: Bacteria > Pseudomonadati > Bacteroidota > Flavobacteriia > Flavobacteriales > Flavobacteriaceae > Flavobacterium > Flavobacterium cryophilum. The sequence continues at coordinate 228,380 of NZ_JBLVPZ010000001.1, forward strand.
GTAATGGGGAAATTTAATTCTTTCGAAGAAATTAATTCTTGGCAAAAAGCAAGAGTTTTTAACAAAAGGATTTATCTAATTACTGAAAACACAAATTTTAAGAAAGACTTTGATTTCATTAGACAAATTTAGACGAGCATCAATTTCTATATCATCAAATATCGCTGAAGGCTTTGAGAGAAATACAGACAAAGAGTTTATTTACTTTTTATATGTTGCAAAAGCTTCCGCTGGAGAAGTTCGTTCTCAATTATATTTTGCATTTGATTTAGATTATATTACTAAAGAAGAATTTGAAAAACTTTTAGAATCAGTAACAGAAATATCAAAATTGTTAAGTGGTTTTATTAAATACTTAGAATCTAGTCGTAAAGTTTAAAAGTCGAAAGTCGAAAGTCAAGAATAGTTGAATCAGCTATTTTATGCTTATACCGACTTTAAGACATTTGACTTTCGACTTTAAGACTTAAATAAAAATGGAATTGAAAGAAAAATTACTATCGTCTTTTATGGCTTTCGAAGAGCGTATTGATGTTCACGCTGAACTTCATGACGTGAGAACTGCCGCCATAAAAAACTTTGAAAATAAAGGTTTTCCAACGAAAAAAGACGAAGCTTGGAAATACACGTCATTAAACGCCATCTTAAAAAATGACTTTACCGTTTTTTCAAAACAAGATAATGCCGTTGAATTCAACCATGTAAAAAAATATTTTTTACACGAAATAGACACCTATAAAGTAGTGTTTATTGATGGGGTTTTCAGTTCGCATTTATCGTCAACCACACACGAAGGAATTGATGTTTGCTTGATGTCATCGGCGTTGACCAAACCAAAATACAAAATGGTTATTGACACTTATTTTAATCAAATCGCCAACAAAGACGAAAGTTTAACGTCCTTGAATACGGCTTTTGCTATTGAAGGCGCATACATCAACATTCCAAAAAGTAAAGTAGCGGATAAACCAATCGAGATTATGTACTTCTCAACAGGAAACGACGCCGCACTTTTAGTTCAACCTAGAAACTTAGTAATTGTAGGTGAGAATTCTCATGTTCAAATTATTGAGCGTCATCAAAGTTTAACCGAAAACGCGGTATTAACAAATTCTGTCACTGAAATCTATGCTCAAAAACGTGCTATCGTAGATTATTACAAAATTCAAAACGATACGCTTGAAGCAAATTTAATTGACAACACTTATGTTTCTCAGAAGCAAGAAAGCCATGTATCCGTTCACACTTTTTCTTTTGGTGGAAACCTTACGAGAAACAACTTGAATTTTTATCACTTTGGAGAACACTTGACAAGTACTCTAAACGGAATAACAATTATTGGTGAAAAACAACACGTAGATCATTATACTTTAGTGAAACATTCCACTCCAAATTGTGAAAGCTTTCAGGATTATAAAGGAATTTATGCTGATCGTTCTACAGGAGTTTTCAACGGAAAAGTGTATGTGGAGAAAGATGCTCAAAAAACAAATGCGTTCCAAAAAAGCAACAATATATTATTGAGCGACAAAGCAACGATCAATGCAAAACCACAATTAGAGATTTTTGCTGATGACGTAAAATGTTCGCACGGTTGTACCATTGGACAATTAGACGAAACTGCAATGTTCTACATGCAACAACGCGGAATCCCTAAAAAAGAAGCCAAAGCGTTATTGATGTATGCGTTCTCGAATGCCGTTATCGAAAACATTAAAATACCGGAATTGAAACAACGAATTACCAAAATTATCGCTACGAAATTAGGCGTGAAAATAGGATTTGATTTGTAATCAACACTAAGAAGAAGTTATAATGGTAACCCTGTCAGACTTTAAAACTCTGACAGGGTTTTTTATCCAATCATTTCCCCAAACTCCCCACAATCCCTTTCAACATTCCATTGAAATCAAATTCAGGTTCTTCGGTTAAACCCATTCGTACAACTACTAAATCAAGTGACGGAATAATCGCTATCATTTGTCCTTGAAAACCGCTGCAATAATACATATCTCTTGGAACATCAGGAAAATGTCCGCCAGCATTAAGCCAAAAGTGTCCGCCGTATCTTCCGTTCGAAGTATTCGTAGGAGTTGTAGTGTATTTTTCCCAACTTTCGTTGAAAATTTGTTCTCCGTTCCAGTTTCCTTTGTGCAAATACAGCAACCCAAATTTTGACCAATCGCGTGTTGTAGCCCAACCGTAGGACGAACCTACATAATTCCCGGCCATATCCGTTTCGACAACCATCGAGTTCATTCCTATTTTATCAATTAGCGCGGAATACCAAAAATCTAAATACTCCTGATGCGTTTTGAACTGCTTCCGCAAAATTCCCGAAAGCAAATTTGTCGTTCCCGAAGAATAATTCCACCGCATATTGGGTTTATAATCCGCCGGTTTCTCTAATTGCACCCGAGTCATATCTTCGGCCTGAAAAAGCATTTTGGTGGCATCAGAAATAGTCTCGTAATCCTCTACCCATTGTAAACCAGAATTCATGTGCAGCAAATCGCTGGTTGTAATCAATTTTCGTTTGTCATTCGCCCATTCCGGAATTGGAGCAGGATCATCAATATCAAATTTTCTTTGTTTCTCCAAAATTCCAAACATGGCACTAGTAATACTTTTAGTCATCGACCAACCCAATAATTTGCTGTTTTTATCGAAACCGGTATCGTACTTTTCGGCAATGATTTTGTCTTTATAAACAACTAAAAGGGAACGTGTTCTTTTTTTGATTTGCTTCGCCTGTTCGCCTTTTAGGCTCGAGTCATCTTTTACATCAAAAGCATTGGCGACAGCCACATTCAATTTAGTATAATCGACATTTGCAAAAACGATGTCTTTAGGTTCGTTATTTCCATACGGAAAAGGTAAATTGTTATTCAATTTTGTTCTTTTAGGGACTTCATACGGTTTTGTAACATCAAAATCATCGTTGATTAAAGTGGCTCCCAAACCTTCGCGGTAAATCGCTTTTCGTTCCTTCAACCCATAAACCGAAGCGGCTGCAAATTTCCCGACATCTTCAATTTTGTTTTTGGCCAAATCAATCATATCGATATCATTGTCGCCTTTCTCAATCATTTCCTGCGAACGATTATCAATAAAATGCCCCGAAGCGATACTTTTGGCTGAAAAGCCAGAAATTAAATCCAGCTTGGGATACGTAGTGAATCCAAAATAAAAGATTCCGATAAAAGAAACCAAACCAACGACCTTCAAGAATTTTTTCATAGAAAATTAATTTGAAGCAATTTAATAAAAAAGAACCACATTTATAAACCAATGCCGGACCGAGAAAATCAGGTTTTATTAACAAGTGTTTGCCATAAATTAATTCCAATTTCACTACTTTTGTATTTAGAAAAATTCTAAATAAAGAAACACCAATAACAAATTGGGTTATCTAAAAAATGTTGACTATTGGCGTGCTATCTGACCAATAAAAAACAATAAAAACATGCAGCTAAATGTTAGACATAAATAAAATTAGAGCCGACTTCCCTATTCTTTCCCAGAAAGTAAACGGGAAACCACTGGTGTATTTTGACAACGGAGCCACTTCGCAAAAACCACAGGTTGTGATTGACGCGATTTCAAAATACTATAAGGAAATAAATGCTAATATTCATCGTGGTGTTCATACATTAAGTCAACTAGCAACTGATGCTTACGAAATTTCACGTGGTAAACTTCAAAATCATATTAATGCAAAATTTACTCATGAAGTCCTTTTTACTTCGGGAACAACGCATGGAATTAATTTAGTTGCCAATGGATTTGCTTCGATTTTAAAACCGGGCGATGAAGTCTTGGTTTCGGCGTTGGAACACCACAGCAATATTGTGCCTTGGCAAATGTTATGTGAGAAAACGGGAGCGATTTTACGTGTAATTCCAATGAATCAGGATGGCGAACTGATAATGACAGAGTACGACACATTATTATCTGATAAAACCAAAATCGTAACGGTAAATCATATTTCGAACGCGCTTGGAACTGTCAATCCAATTAAATATATGATTGACAAAGCGCATGAAGTTGGCGCAGCAATTTTAATTGATGGCGCGCAAGCCGTTCCTCATTTAAAACCGGATGTTCAGGAACTAGATTGTGATTTTTATGTTTTTTCCGGACATAAAATGTGTGGTCCTACTGGGACTGGAATTTTATACGGAAAAGAAGCGTGGTTGAATAAATTACCTCCCTATCAAGGTGGTGGCGAAATGATTAAGGAAGTGACTTTTGAGAAAACAACCTATGCTGATTTGCCTCATAAATTTGAAGCGGGAACACCAAATATTGCTGGAGGAATTGTTCTGGGAACTGCCGTTGATTACATGAACGAAGTTGGTTTTGAAAACATTCAACAACAAGAATTGGAATTACTGGACTACGGCACAAAACAATTATTGGAAATTGAAGGGTTGAAGATTTTTGGTACAGCCAAGGAAAAAACGTCTGTGATTTCGTTTAATATTGAAGGGATTCATCCGTACGATATTGGTACAATAATTGACAAACTAGGAATAGCTGTAAGAACCGGCCATCATTGCGCGCAACCCATCATGACTTTCTTTACCATTCCGGGAACAATACGAGCTTCCTTTTCTTTTTATAATACCAAAGAAGAGATTGACATCATGGTTGAAGCCATTAAAAAAGCACAACTTATGTTGTCATAAAAATTTAAGAATAGGACAAGGCGATGACTAAAAATGGCAACACAATGTTCCCATAAAAAACAAATATTATCTACACATGAAAATACTATCTTTATTATTCCTGACTATTTTTCTTGGAAAAGGATGTAACGGTGCGCAAGCGCAGGAAATTAGAAATGCTGTAATTGAATATGAAGCCAACACCAGAGGTTTTTATCAAAAAATAACCATAGAGAATCAAATGGTGACTATTTCAAAAGATAGAGATGGAAACGACAAAGCGACACCGACAAAAATATCGGAGGCTGACTGGAAAGAACTTGTTGATTGTTTTGAAACGATGAAATTAGATAGTTTGGAAACATTAAAAGCCCCTACTGAAAAACGTTTTCATGACGGTGCGGCTATAGCCAATTTGAAAATCAATTATAAAGACAAATTTTACAAAACGGCAAGTTTTGATCATGGTTTTCCACCAAAAGAAATTAAGAAGTTCGTAAATAAAATCAATTCATTTGTTAAAAAAGAATAATACTGAAATAAATTCAGCATACTATGAAAATTAAAGACATACAAGAAGAAATCGTTGATGAGTTTTCTATGTTTGATGACTGGATGGAACGCTATGAGTACATCATCGAATTAGGAAAAAAACTTCCTATGATAAAAGAAGAATTCAAAACAGAAAACAATCTGATTAAAGGCTGTCAGTCGAAAGTTTGGCTGCAAGGGGAGAAAAAAGACGATACAATTGTTTTCACCGCCGATAGCGATGCAATTTTGACAAAAGGAATTATTGCGATTTTAATTCGTACTTTTTCAAATCAAAAAGCGTCTGATATTTTAGACGCCGATCTGAATTTTATTGACGAAATAGGTTTGAAAGAACATTTATCGCCAACACGCGCCAACGGATTGGTATCGATGATAAAAAACATCAAAATGTATGCTTTGGCATTCAGCACGCAGAATTAATTTCTACACCAATTCTTTTTAACCTTATAAGACATTTACGAAAATAGAATAACTCTGATAATAAACGAGTTTTGAAGTGCATTCCGCAACTTTAAACCTTAAAATTTAAACTAAAAAAAATTATGGAAGAAACAATTATAGACACTGCCGAATTAGGAGAATCAATCGTAAAAATATTAAAGACTATTTACGATCCGGAGATTCCTGTAGATATTTACGAATTAGGATTGATTTACGACGTGATGGTCAATACGGATTATGAAGTAAAAATCCTGATGACGCTTACATCGCCAAATTGTCCAGTTGCAGAAAGTTTACCACGAGAAGTAGAAGAAAAAGTAAAATCGATTACCAATGTTAAAGATGCCGAAGTAGAAATCACTTTTGATCCGCCTTGGAGCAAAGATTTAATGAGCGAAGAAGCAAAATTAGAACTGGGCATGCTTTAAAAAGTATTCAGTTTTCAGTCGCAGTTTTCAGTCTTACAACTGTGACTGTGACTGTAAACGAAAAAAAAAAAAATGGAAATAATAAATAAAGTTGCCAATAGTGTTTTGGAAGTCTTCGATCTTGAAGATTATTATCCAAAGGGAATTCGCACGCAAATCGATATTTCGCAGTGGCTTTTAGAAGGATTTTTATTGAAAGAAAAAGACTTTAGAGCGCAACTTAAAAATCACGATTGGACACAATATCAAGATCAGGACGTCGCCATTAATTGCAGTACCGATGCTATTGTTCCTGCTTGGGCTTCTATTTTGGTTGCAATTCAATTAGCGCCATTTGCAAAGAAAATCATCAATGGAACTTTGGAAGATTTAGACGCTTCACTTTATGAAGAATTACTGTCTGAAATTGACTATTCAGTTTATGAAAACAAGTCTATTATCATAAAAGGATGCTCCAGAAAACCGGTTCCCATGCGGGCTTACGTAGTAGCCGCGCACTACTTACAACCTTTTGCTAGAAGTATTATGTATGGTGAAGCGTGCTCTGCCGTTCCATTGTATAAAGCGCCTAAAAAGGACTAACATTGTGTTTATTTTATACTTTAATTGCCACATTTAAAATATAAAGTCATGAAAAAAATAGCTGTTTCTTTTGTATTCTTTTTTATCCTGATTTCTGTTTCTGCACAAGAAACAGCAAGAGACACTACAAAGTTTTGGACCAAAAAAGGAAATATCTCATTGCTTTTTAATCAATCTGCATACAACAAGCAGTGGTTGGGTGGCGGAACTTCGAATATTGCGGGGAATTTTGGTTTGAATTACGATTTCAATTATAAAAAAGAAGACATCGTTTGGGATAATAAATTCATTTTAGCGTACGGTTTAACCAAAATAAAAGGAGATGAAAAAACCGCAAAAACAGACGATCGTCTGGAACTGAATTCTCTTTGGGGAAAGAAAGCCAAAGGACAATGGTATTATTCGATGTTTTTTAATTTCAAGACTCAAATGGATACGGGATTAGACAAAAATGACGAAAAAATATCCCATTTTTTCTCTCCGGCTTACTTCCAACTGGGACCTGGAATGCTCTGGAAAAAAAGCAACAATTTGAGTGTCAATTTTTCTCCGGCGACAGCAAAACTAATTATTGTTCATCCTCATTTTACTGAATTTGGGCCTTCTTTTGGAGTATTGCAAGGCGATTCTTCCCGATTTGAATTTGGAGCAAGTATTTCAGCCTATTACAAATTCAATATCATGACAAATGTATCGGTTGAAAATAGACTGAATTTATATTCCAATTATTTAGACAATCCACAAAACGTTGATGTCGATTACCAAATGAATGTCATTATGAAAATCAATAAATACCTGTCGGCAAATGTGGCTGTTCAGGCAATTTACGATGATAATTCCGTTCAAGCCGTTCAGGTAAGAGAAGTATTTGGACTAGGCGTTAATTACGGTTTTTAAGAATCTATAACTTCCCGAAATAGCGTTGTTGTAGTGATTAGCGTTGCAACCGCTCCGATTTATCTTCAAATTTAAGTAGGAACTCGTTGGGGAGTATACAAACGAGAGGAATTTATTTATAAAAATGTCAAGCCAATACGTTTGTTTAGTCCTAATTCAAAAATCCTAATTAAAGTAGAGAGCTGAATATTTCCTTTTCCATTCTCAATTCTAGAAATGTAACTTTTTTTAGTTCCAGTTTTTTCTGCTAATTGTTCTTGAGTAATTTTTGCTTCTTTCCTGGCATTTTTCAGCATTTCACTGATGATAAACATTTGCGTTTTTTCTTCGTAGTTATTTCTACTTTCAGTTCCAATTTTTCCGTGTTCAACTTCGACAAGTTGGTCAAAATTTGTTATAATTTTATAATTTTCCATTTTATTAGTTTTTATGTTGAAAATACTCATTCATTAAAATCAATGCTTTGTCCAATTCATTTTTTGGTGTTTTTAGTGTTTTCTTCTGAAAACCATTAAAAAGCACCACCAATTTTCCTTTGTCAAAACAGCAAAATATCCTATAAATATTCGACTGATATTCAATTCTAATTTCATATAGTCCATTTGTTCCAGTTAAATGTTTTAAAAATTTCTCTGGAACTTTTTCAACTTGTTTTATTAATTCAAGAACATACTTTATTTTTTCTTTTACTTTTTCATCTTGTTTTTGATAAAATTCAATAAAATGATTTTCATAAAATATAATTTCTCTGCTCATGGTACAAAGTTATCTTAAAAGTTAACAATTTGCAAATAAAAAACTAACTTGTTTAAAAGTTTTTCTGAAGATTCAAGAGCATTACTCCAGCTTTAGCGACCGAGTTGCAAACGTTTTTCTTTGGGAGATTGCAGCGTACAGCCTGACGCAGTTGTAACGCAGAGAAAGCTGGGGCATGCCAAAAAAAAATCCCTCTTGAATTTTCAAAAGGGATTGCTGTATTTTATGTTTTAGAGAAAATTATTCGATTTCTTCCTCGTCTTTGTCTTCTTTTTCCACTGCATCTTTATAATCCGGATATAAAAACTTATTGTACGGAAAACGGGTGATGTGAATGTGTCGTACCGCTTCGTAAACGCGTTCTCTGAATTCCTCGAAATTTTCTTTCTTGGTAGCTGAGATAAACAACGCATTTTGCTCGCCTACTCGACTCATCCAAGTCGATTTCCATTCTTCCAGCGTGTAATGTCTTGGCGTTTTTTCGGTCATTAAATCATCTTCATCAATGGTCAAATGCTTGTAAGCATCGATTTTGTTAAAAACCATAATTACCGGCTTGTCATTTGCCTTGATGTCCAATAAAGTTTGATTTACGGATGCGATATGATCTTCAAATTCAGGATGAGAAATATCAACCACATGCAATAACAAATCAGCTTCGCGAACCTCATCCAACGTACTTTTGAAAGAATCAACGAGTTGTGTTGGCAATTTCCGGATAAATCCGACAGTATCCGAAAGTAAGAAAGGCAAGTTTTTGATGACCACTTTTCGAACAGTGGTATCCAAAGTGGCAAAAAGTTTGTTCTCAACAAAAACATCACTTTTTCCTACGGCATTCATCAAAGTTGATTTCCCAACATTAGTATATCCCACCAAAGCCACACGAACCATTGCGCCACGATTGCCTCGCTGTGTCCCCATTTGCTTGTCGATACTTTTTATTTTTTCTTTCAATAATGCGATTCGGTCACGAACAATACGCCTGTCGGTTTCGATCTCCGTTTCGCCCGGTCCACGCATTCCAATTCCTCCTTTTTGACGCTCCAAGTGCGTCCACATTCCGGAAAGTCTTGGTAATAAATATTGGCATTGTGCTAATTCTACTTGCGTTCTGGCATACGAAGTCTCGGCACGTTGCGCAAAAATATCCAGGATAAGGTGTGTTCTATCGAGGATTTTACATTCGACAATTATTTTAGATATATTTTTTTGCTGTGAAGGCGACAATTCATCATCAAACACCAAAGTCGAGATATCGTTTTCTTTTACAAATTGATGTATTTCTTCAATTTTTCCAGTTCCAACAAAAGTCTTGGGATTTGGACGTTCCATTTTTTGCGAAAAACGTTTCACTACTTCACCTCCTGCGGTAAAAGTCAAAAATTCCAATTCGTCAAGATACTCCTTGAGTTTTTCTTCACTTTGGTTTTGAGTTACGATACCAACAATAGCCGTTTTTTCGAAATTTATTACTTCTTTTTCTAACATATTTTTGAATAAGCTACAAATTTAATGATTTGTCAGGGACTTATTGAGTTATAGGTTTATAAAAAATTAGAAGCCGTGAATAATGATAGTTTTTGTATTGAGCCAAAAATTATATTACTGAATAATTTTGCCACGGATCACCATTTGATTTCAAAAAAAATCAGTGAAAACTCGGGTAATTCGTGGCCAAAAAAATTTGGCAAATTTGCAGTTATTTTGAAAACTCTTGTTTTTGACTTGCGCACATTAAATGTTAGTTCTATTTTAATAAATCATATCATTTGAAAACAGTTTCGGCACTAATTTTGACGTACTATCAGTTAAATTGAACAAAACAGCACATCATCTCAAATTTTATTCGGGTGGAAAGCGTCTGAAATAAACATTAAACAGTTTACTTTTGCTTTCGCACCATCGAAATTTGAATTAAAACCGTTGAATTTTTCAATAAATCGATTTCTTAAAAAAATATCCGAATGCTATTTCCAAATTTGGATTAATTATTAATTTATATTATAAAAAATGAAGCAATTTCTTTTCACAGCCTTACTATCGTTAGCATTTTTAAGCCCCGCAAAATCGCAGCAGTTAAAATCACCAAATGGAAAATTTGTGATGGAATTTACATTACTAAATGACGGAACTCCAAGTTACAGTTTAAATTACAAAAGTAAAGCAGTTGTCAAACCCAGTAAATTGGGTCTTGAATTAAAAAATGACAAAAAATCATTATTAAATGATTTCACTGTTATAGACACCAAAACAGCAACTTTTGATGAAAATTGGAAACCAGTTTGGGGCGAAGTTGCCGTAATTCGCAATAATTATAATGAATTGGCAGTAACCTTAAATCAAAAAGAAACCGACAGACAAATTGTGATCCGCTTTCGTTTGTTTGACGATGGTTTAGGATTTCGTTATGAATTTCCTTCGCAAAAAAACCTAACTTATTTTGTAATAAAAGAAGAAAGAACCCAGTTTGCCATGACTGGCGATCACACGGCATTTTGGATTCCAGGCGATTATGACACGCAAGAATACGACTATACCACCTCAAAATTATCAGAAATTAGAGGTTTGTCAGAAAAAGCAACTACTGCAAATGTTTCTCAAAAGTCCTTCTCTACAACAGGAGTTCAGACTTCACTCATGCTAAAAACAGCAGATGGCTTGTATATCAATTTACATGAAGCGGCATTAATCAATTATTCTTGTATGCATTTAAATCTGGATGATAAAAATATGGTCTTTGAATCCTGGTTGACACCAGATTCTAAAGGCGATAAAGGATACATACAAGCTCCAAATCATTCGCCTTGGCGCACGATAATTGTTAGTGATGACGCAAAAGAAATTCTAGCTTCAAAAATGACGTTGAACTTAAATGACCCCTCTAAAATTGAAGATACTTCATGGATAAAACCTTTAAAATATGTGGGTGTTTGGTGGGAAATGATCACCGGAAAAAGTACTTGGGCGTACACTGATGAATTTCCTTCGGTACAACTTGGTGTGACTGATTTTTCAAAAGCAAAACCAAATGGAAAACATGGTGCAAATGCCGCCAATGTGAAGAAATACATAGATTTTGCCGCTAAAAATGGTTTTGATGCCGTTTTAGTCGAAGGCTGGAATGAAGGTTGGGAAGACTGGTTTGGACACTCCAAAGATTATGTTTTTGATTTTGTAACGCCGTATCCCGATTTTGATGTCAAAGGTTTACATGAATACGCCAAATCAAAAGGTGTTAAGATGATTATGCACCACGAAACTTCGGGTTCTGTGCGTAATTACGAACGCCACATGGATAAAGCGTATCAGTTTATGAAAGACAATGGATATGATGCCGTAAAAAGTGGTTATGTTGGTTCTATCCTTGAAAACGGTGGAAATCATTATAACCAATTTATGAACAACCACTTTCAATACGCCATAGAAAAAGCAGCCGATTATAAAATTATGGTGAATGCGCACGAGGCGGTTCGTCCAACTGGTATTTCCAGAACGTATCCAAACTTAATTGGTAACGAAGCCGCAAGAGGAACAGAATATCAATCTTTTGGCGGATCTAAACCTAATCACGTAACGGTATTGCCTTTTACACGTTTAGTGGGCGGACCGATGGATTATACGCCGGGAATTTTCGAAATGGACTTAAGCAAATTAAATCCTGACAATAATTCTCATGTTAACAGCACGATTGCCAATCAACTGGCATTGTATGTAACGATGTATAGTCCGTTGCAAATGGCGGCTGATCTACCAGAAAATTATGATCGCTTTCCGGATGCTTTTCAGTTTATCAAAGATGTAGCAGTAGATTGGTCTGACAGCAAATACCTTGAGGCAGAACCAGGGCAATATGTCACTGTGGCTCGTAAGGCAAAAGTGACTAACAACTGGTTTATTGGGAATGTAAATGGTGATACATCTCGAACCTCAACCATCAAATTTGATTTCTTGGAAAAAGGAAAGAAATATACGGCCACGATTTATGCTGATGCAAAAGACGCTCATTATAAAACCAATCCACAAGCGTATACGATTCGCAAAATGACCGTGACCAACAAATCAAAACTAAAACAACTCAGTGCTCCCGGTGGAGGTTACGCCATAAGCATCGTTGAAATCAAATAATAATAATCTGTATATTGTAATTCATTTTACCACATAGATTTATAAAACAGAAAAGGCTGCCTAGAAAATCTAGACAGCCTTTTTTAATTTTATCATACTTTGAACTAATTTACTTTAATCAGTTTAACATTAAAAACAAGAACAGAGCCTCCTGGAATGGGTCCGCTACCATTGCTTCCATAACCAAGGTGAGCAGGAATTAAAAGAATTCCGTTTCCACCTTCTTTAAAAAAGGGAATGCCTTCTGTCCAACCTTTTATAACTTGATTTAATCCAAAAGAAATACCTTCTGCTTTACTTTCATCAAAAACATTTCCATTGGTAAAATACCCTTTGTACGCTACCGTAACATTAGATGAAGCTGTTGGTTGAGCGCCAGTTCCCGCTTCAGTAACCACATAATACAAACCTGAATCGGTTTTTGTGGCAGTCAATTTATTTTTGGCAATATAATCCACGATTTCTTTTTCATTTTGAACGGTGTAATCAACAGGTTTAGATGCTTCATTATCCGATAAACAAGAAACAAATAATAAAGAAACTAATGCTAATAAAGTAGATTTCATAATTTAATTTAAATGTTAAGGCTGCAAATATAGTAATTCAAGCAAAGCCTTTTATAAAAATTATTTAATCCCAAAAACCTGTACATCATCTACTTGAAAAGCACCATCCAAAGCTAGATTTTTCCCGGAACCGGTATATTTAAAAGCAATGTTAATTTTACCTTTGTACGAAGATAAATCTACTGCGCCACTTCCTATAAATTGATACCAAGGTGTGGCTTGCTTGGGCAAATTAAAGGCTAACGGAACCCAAGTTGCAGCAGCAAAATTCAACCCGTCAAAATTACTGGAAACATATACTTCCAAAGAATTTAATTGGGAATCAACGTCTAAATGATGTTGAGCCGATCTAAAAGATAAAACTTCTTTCGTGTGAACCTCCATATCTATTTTAGGCGAAATCAACCACGCTACATTTGAAACAACTTTAGTTCCAGAAATATTAAATTCGGCATATCCATTTCCCGAATAAACGGTGCCTTTCCAGAAAAGCGTTCCTTTCTGCACCAAATTGGACCAACCCGGAAGACTTAATTTCGATTTATCAACCACGGTTTCAAAATTTTCAACGAAGAAAGGAACCAGTCGCGTTCCGGTCATCACAACATCTTTTTCGGAACGCGGCAATAATTGGTAATCCGTTCCGTATTTCGTCAAAATTCCCCTTACTTTTCCGCTACCTTGCGGAACTATTTTAGTCGCAAAATCAGAGAAACTACTGGTTCTAAAATACACTTTATTGCCTAATTTATCTATTAAACCCCAATTTGTTGCGCCGCCCACGTTATTGATTTCCTCAAAATAATGTCGTCCTATAGCTTCGGCTGAAAATTGAACATCAGACAATTCGACCAGCGTATTCAAATTAGCATCATTCAGCAATTCGGGTAGTGATAACGACCGCACCAAAAGCTCCTCGCCAACATTCGTACAAGACGTGTTCAACACTTTTTTATACTCATTTTGCGAAAGCCGTCCTACTCCGCCTTCATTATAGGAGTTCACGAAAATACTTCCTATACGCATCCCGCCAAATGAAATATCAGTGTATTGGTCTTTCAATTTTAAGTACACTTTATTACCCAATCTGAAATCAATGTATAAATTTGTAGCATCCACGGGAACACTAAATCCTACAGGTGGTGTTGTGGCTGTCCCCAAAGTCTGAAAGGAAATAGACTTGAAAAAGTTCCCCGATTCATCGCTTGAAACCACATACGCCTCAATGATATCATCGTATTTGTATTGCGTTACAATGGCATTCGCAGTAGCGCGAACATCGCCAACGGTTGTATTAGTTACTAAATCCGGTTGCGTACAAAGGAGTTTTGGTGCCGCAACCTCATCTGTTACACAACTGCTGAAAGTAATTGTCAACAGTAAAACCGATTTATAAAATGTTGATTTCATATGCTTTAATTTATAAATTGATATAAAGATTTACAAAATACGTTCTGCCGTATCCGTAGAAATATTTTGGCCCAAAAGAAGGCGTGCCACTGGAAACATCCTGATTAATTTGTCTGAAATTGGCATTTCGGGCTTGTTCATAACCGCCTGTTTTATACGTAACATCAAGTACATTATTGATGCTGGCAAAAATCCCGAAATTTTTTCCATAAATCCGCCATGATTTTCCGCCCACAAGATTGAACAACGTCGTTGGATCAAATTTTTCTTGTTTTAATAGCACTGCTGCCCGTTCTTCGGTTGCTTCCGGAAAATTAAAAGCACTTGCGGGATTTTTATAAAATATCTCAGTTCTGGAAATGGGTGAAATATCAATATAACTGTTGGTGAGGTAATTTACATTCGCGCTAATCCACCAATATTTTGGATCTCTATATTCAATTCCCACGGAATACGCGCGTTGTGGCATTCCCGCTTGCTTGTAATTTTTAAGGGAAGCCGTTCCAAAATCAAAAACCGGGCTGGTATTTTCTGGAGTTGCTTCGGCATCGTTTGTCAACGTCACTTTCGGATTACTGTCAAAAATGTATTCCCCAAAAGCCGCTGAAAAAGTGGTTTTAAATGTTTGTGTCAATTGGTATTCCAAACTAAATTCGGCACCCATATTCTTCTTATTTAATTGCGTTAATGTTTGGCTCACAAAAGCATCGGTGTTTAAGTAACCTGCGCCATCATCAAAAATTCCTTCCGCATAAAAAAAAGAAATTTGAGTAGCGTTTTTAATTAGAGAATAATACGCTGTTAGTCGGGCTTTGAGTTTTGGGGAACGATAGATATAACTGACGTCCAGACTGCTGATATTTTCACTTTCGAGTTCGTCAACAATGGAATTATTCAAACGGGAATTAGCAAAAGTATTTCTTAAAGAAGGTGCTTTAGTCAAATGTGCTGCATTAAAAGTCACCAACTGTTTGCCGGAAATTTTCAAATTTAATCCGGCTTTGAAGCCAAAATTTTCAAACACCACTTTTTCGCTTTTCCCGAAGGAATTGGTTTCATAGATTCCGTTTTTGTACAAACCTTCCCTTTGATAATCCGCTCTGGAAAAATTTTGCGCCAGATAAAAATCCGCTTTACTGTAGGTAAATTTAAATTGGGTAAACGCTTCTAAAGTATTGGCAAAATAATTATAATTGTATCCGTACGTATCTCCAACAATTACTTGTCGGTCTACATTATTCAAATCAGACTGGGATTGATTCCCGCTGTAAAAAGCATCGATATCTTCAAAATAAGAACCGCCAAGTAAGTCAAGCAATTTTTGTGAATTATGCGATTTTAGTTTTTTGAACGATGCTCCTGCATTCAAAAAAATGTTTTCGGACAATTGCGCGCTTAAATTTGTTGTGGCTACCGCCATTTGGTCTTCTACTTGATCTTCATACAAAACGTATTTACTTTTTGTTGGTTCGTAGCCCAAAATTGTTCCATTGGAATTCACAACTGGATTTTGATTGGCTTGGTACAATGCCGTCCAATCGATTTGAGAATTTGCTAAAAATTCCGCTTTACTTTTCTCCGCATTGTCATAATCCGGAGTAAATGCTCCCGAAAATTCCCCGTTATCTTGTGCATAAAGCGAGCTGTAATAACTGGGTAGTTTTCTGTAATACGTAGGATCCGGACTATTCGCATTTTGATAATCGATGTTGCTGTTGGCAATTTTCCCAAATTGATACATTACACTTGAATTCAGATTGGTTTTATCATTAATTTTAAAATAATGATTCAGCATTATCGTAGGTTCTTCAATCGTTTTTATGCGGGCATTTCTCTTTTTACCGTCTTGAAAACCCCAATAGGAATTGTATTTTATACTGGTCAGTTGCGCGACTTCGGCTGTGTTTGGGGAATTTTTAGCTCTGGAATTAGGCGTGTACATTGCCGTCAGATTCAACGAATGCTTCTCGCTTAACTTCTTTTCGAGACTGATAAAAAAGGAATTCGCATCATAATTAGTTCCTTCAAAATAGCCTTCCTGCGCCCAGCGCTTTCCTGCCGAAACTACAAATGCCCAACCACGGGCACTCATTCCGGAAGCATGCGTTGCCATCGTGCGCCAACTATAATTAGTGTTAGTTGATGAAAAGGAGATTCGAGAACCAGGTCTATAAATAGAAGCCCGCGTATTGATTTCCTGTGTTCCTAAAATCCCGCCAAAGGTATAATCCGAAGGTGTGGTTCCGAGTGTAAATTCCTGATTGCGGAGTGCGTCATTCAATCCGCCCCACTCGCCCCATTGTGGTCTTCCATCATAGATTTTATTCATGGAAACGCCATTTATCATCATCGTGGAATACTCGCTGTCTAATCCGCGGACTCTAAAACGAGCTTGTCCCCAATTAAAAGCGGCGGCCTGCAAAAAAGCATCGCGCGAGGATTGTAACAGTCCGGAAGTGCTTTCGGAACTGCTGTTTTCATCACTAAAATCGCTCTCTCCAAGCGTTACTATACTATTTTGCTGTTCTGTGGTTTGGTCTTCTTCTAAGGTTATGGTTCCTAAATCCAGCATTTTACCTTCGCTAATTTCTATGGGATACAAAGCGTCTTTGAATCCTTGACTGTGAAGAAGTATCAGTACATTCCCCGAAGGAGTTGTTTGAAAACTGAAATTTCCATCGTCTTTAGTGAGTTGCATCAAAGTCGTATTTTGAATGCTGACGACCACAAAACCCAAAGAATTTTGGGTTTTTGAGTCCACGACTTTTCCAAAAAATCCTGTGTTGTCTTGTGCCGTAATGCATCCCAGTTGAATGATAAAAAAGAAAGCAACGTAAAATTTATTCATAGATGCAACGGATGACGGTTTATATTTTTTAAAAGCTTGAATTGCAATAATAAGTTCAACCGTTACAATGAATTGCAACGGTTGAACTAAAAACATTGAAAACGTTATCCGAAACGGGATACCGCTAAATTAATTAAAAGTGAATTTTGGAAAAAGTGGTATAAACCTTAAATACGATACTGCCAACTAAGTGGTATTTTGTATGCAGTATCAATCAAAATAATCTATGAAAGAATTATAATGTTAAATGTATAAAAAAAATACTAACATATTGATTTTCAATGTAATTATTTTTATGAATCCGTTTTCGAAACTATTTTTTGGAAAAGTTCTTAAAAAATACAACCGAATTCAATAGCCCCGATGGCAGCAAGTATCCCACGCTTTTGTGCGTGGATACTGCGAACAGCGGGAGGATGTGTTTTTATAAAAACGAAATGTAGTGCTCCTAAATACTTTTATTTATTCGATTGCTTTGATTCGGGATACCATCAATGTGATGAGAATTCCAAAAATACCGATGAAAGCAAATGAAAATCGCAGGCTTGATAACTCAGCGATGTAACCAATAATAGGAGGTCCCATAAGAAAACCTAAGAAACTGACACTTGAAACGGTAGTCAATGCCACACTGGGAGACACGTTTGGATTTTTACCTGCAACGCTGTAAACGGTGGGTACTATCGTGGAAACTCCCAATCCGACAAACATAAACGCAATGGTTGCGGGGATTACAAACGGGAAAAATACCGCTGTAAAAAGCCCCGCTGATATCATGATTCCGCTGATTTGCAAGACCGTTTTTCGACCAAATTTACGAATCAGACCATCTCCTAAGAAACGTCCGCCCGCCATCATAATCATGAACGAAGTGTACCCCAAAATCACCAATGGTCCGGGTGCTTTGATGACATCTTTGAAATAAACGCCGCTCCAGTCAAACATAACTCCCTCACTTGCCATGCAACAAAAGCCAATGATTCCAAGCCAAATTAAGGCACTGTCCGGTTTTGAAAAAAGTTTTTTCTTTTCGACTTTGATGGTTTCCTTTGCTTTTATTAAAAATTTATAATTAAAAGCAATCATCAAAAGCACCATTCCGGCTACGATTAAAAAATGCTGATATGGATTGAGTTTTAAAGACAGCATTGCTAAACCTATCAAAGCTCCCGTAAATCCTGCAAAACTCCACATTCCATGAAAAGACGACATAATAGTTTTTTTGAAAAGTACTTCGGTATAAACACCTTGAGTATTGACCGCAATATTTGATAAATTACCAAAAATTCCAAAGAAGAATAAGCCCAGTGACAATTGCCATGCCTGCACAGCCAAGCCTAAATTAGTCAAACATAAAACATAAAATAGTAAGGAGGCGATCAAAATACGGTGACTTCCAAAACGGTCGACCAACTTACCGGAAAAAGGCATGGCTACCAATTGTCCTAATGGTAATGCAAATAAAATACTACCTAAATCACCTTCGCTTAACTGCAATGCGGTTTTAATATCCGGAATTCGGCTTGCCCAAGTGGCAAAACACAAACCCATTGCAAAATAAAACATGGAAACTGCCCAACGAGTTCTTTTCAAATACGAAATCTTAGCGTCTTTATATTTTTTTTTGAATTTTGCTTTGGTTCTAAATCTGGATATGAAATTTAAGTCTATCAAGTTAGGTGAATTTTGAAATTTAATTTGTCAAAATTACAAAAAGCAACCATTGGTTGTGTCAAAACAACACATAAGAAAAAAAAATACATCGTTATTGTTTATAAAAAGTGAGCACCGCTAATTTCTATATTTTTAAAAATTAGCGAATTCGCGGTAGATTTTATAAATCTAACAATTGATTTTTAAATAAAAAGGCCACCGATTCACTAATTTTTACCTTTATGAAATCTGTGAATCTGTGGCTAGATTTCTATTTTCATAAAACAGTTATTACAGATCGATTACTTTTTTCTGCGCGCTGCTTTGAATTGCGGCTTCAATAATTTGCATCACATGAACGCCCTCTTGTGACGTTACCGGTTCAATAGTATCATGAGTAATTGAATTATAAACACCGTCAAAAAAGTCATAATAATTCCCCTGAAGTGTTGGGACAAGTTCCTTGACAATTTCACCCTTTATTTCGGTGTGTAAAAGTCCTTTCATAATTGAAGATTCAGTTCCCCAAGCATCTAAATTGGGTTTCATTCCTAATTTTAATTCATCTTCCTGTACATCACCACGCACTTTTAGGAACGTTCCTTTCTTACCATGAACCACAAAAGACGGAATGGCTTCACGTATAAAAAATCCAGCTTTTAAACGGACACGAAAGTTCGAATAATACAGTATAATATCCATGTAATCATCCACCAAAGAATGTTCCCTTGTAATGCGAATGTCCGCAAAAACGGATTGTGGCAAACCAAACAAGCATAGTGCCTGATCAATTAAATGGGGACCTAAATCCTTTAAAATTCCGGCCCCTGAATTGGCCGTTTCTTTGTGTTGCTTTGGACTTAAAACAGGATTATAACGGTCAAAATGGAATTCGGCTTCGACAATTTCGCCAAGCACATTATCTGAAATAATTTTTTGTACGGTTTTGAAATCACTGTCCCATCTTCTGTTTTGGAAAACAGTCAGTTTTAATCCTTTTTCCTTGGCCAAGGCCGCCAATTCTTGAGCTTGAGCAACAGTTGTGGTGAATGCTTTTTCGACCAAAGCATGTTTTCCAGCCAAAAGGACTTGTTTTGCATATTCATAATGTGTATCTACGGGCGTATTAACGACCACCAAATCAACATCATCTTCCAACAACTCTTCCATCGTGGCGTAACTTTTTACCGCGGGAAAATCATGATGAATTAATTTTTTACTTCGCTCCCAAGAACCAAGCAGCTCAAATCCGGGATGAAAATTTAAAAAAGGAGCATGAAATACTTTTCCGGACATTCCATAGGAAAGTAAAGCCGTTTTTATTTTTTGCATGGTATTATTTTATATAGCGTTGATTTATATTTCTTATCTGCTTCAAAGTTTAACCATTTGAGGACGGTAAGTTTATTAAATAGGTAACCTAACTTATTTAATTTTGGCTCTTTCGTACTGTTTTGGCCAATGGGCATCAGCCTGAAGTTCCTCGGCAAATTTCAATCCTAAACTTGGATTCCTAAGAGACTCTCTGGCAAATAACACTAAATCTGCCTTCCCTGAAGCGACAATTTCCTCCGCTTGCTCAGTTTCGGTGATCAAACCAACTGCGCCAGTCATTATTCCGGTTTCCTTTTTTATGCTTTCCGCAAAAGGAACTTGGTAATTTGGTCCCAACGGAATTTTTTGGTGTGAAACTAATCCCCCCGAAGAAACATCGATTAAATCCACTCCTTTTTCTTTTAATATTTTCGAAAGTTGCACTGATTCCTCAGCATTCCATCCACCTTCTGCCCAGTCTGTCGCGGAAATCCTAACGAATAAAGGCAAATTGTCCGGCCATTCTGACTGAACTGCATCAACAACTTCGAGCGTAAAACGGATTCGGTTTTCAAAACTTCCGCCGTACTCATCCGTTCTAAAATTAGACAAAGGAGAAAGAAACTGATGCAACAAATAGCCGTGCGCTGCATGGATTTCCAATACTTGAAAACCCGCCTGAACCGCTCTTTTTGTAGCTGATTTAAAGTCGGAAATTACTTTTTTAATCCCCGTTTTATCTAATGCAACAGGTGTTCTTTCATTGTCATGATAGGCCACCGCACTTGGCGCTACGGTATTCCAGCCGCCTTGGGTTTCGTCTACTTTTCTCCCGCCGTCCCACGGAGCGGCGCTACTTGCTTTTCTTCCGGCATGCGCCAATTGGATTCCGGGAACCGATTTTTGACTAACAATAAATTGATTAATTTGTTGCATTTTTTCGATTTGTTCGTCTTTCCAAAGTCCTAAATCGCCAGGAGAAATTCGGCCTTCAGGAGAAACCGAAGTTGCTTCCTGAATGATTAGTCCCGCTCCTCCGGTGGCACGACTTCCTAAATGCACGAGATGCCAATCATTGGCGAAGCCATCTTGAGCAGAATATTGGCACATTGGAGAAATTGTAATTCTGTTTTTGAGTGTGATACTCTTTATTTGGAGAGAGGAGAATAATTGAGATTGCATAATTTTAATTTAAGGGTACTAATTTGAATGTTGACAATAGAATTTCTATTTAAAAAAGTAAAGTTAAGGGTCAGTAACGAAAGGAGAGATTGTATTTCCATTAATTAACAAACATTTAAAGTCTTATGGGACAATATTTGCAAATTAAACAAATAGAAAACCTTACTTTTGTGAGTTGTAAAAAGAACTAAAATTAAAAAATGGACATAGTTATCAAGCTTTCTCAATTTTTATTGAGCTTATCATTACTTATTATACTTCACGAATTAGGACATTTTATTCCTGCTAAATTGTTTAAAACCAGAGTCGAAAAATTTTATTTGTTTTTTGATGTTAAATACTCCCTTATAAAAAAGAAAATTGGCGAAACTGAATACGGTATCGGATGGTTGCCTTTGGGCGGTTATGTGAAAATTTCCGGAATGATTGACGAAAGCATGGACAAGGAACAAATGGCTTTGCCTCCGCAACCATGGGAATTTCGTTCTAAACCGGCTTGGCAACGTTTGATTATTATGTTGGGTGGCGTTACCGTGAATTTCATTTTGGCTTTTATCATTTATATCGGAATGGCATTTGCTTATGGCGATACTTTTATTGCTAATGAAGATTTGAAAGACGGTTTATTAGTAGAAAACAAAACCATGCAAAACGTGGGTTTTAAAACGGGAGATCATATCATTTCCGTTGATGGTGAAAAAATCGTCAAATTTGATAATGACCTTACTATGAAAGTTATCATGGCAAAAGAGGTTCTTATTGTACGAAATGGCGCGGAACAAGCTATTAAAATGCCAAATGATTTTGTAGACCAATTATCAAAACAAGAAAAAAGTGTGTTGCTGGATATCAGAACGCCATTTGTCGTGGGAGCTATTTCTGCAGATTCTAAAAACACTGCTTTACAACCAAAAGACATTATAATAGCGATCAACGGACAATCTACAAAGTATTTTGACCAAGCCAAAACGGTTCTGGAAAGCAACAAAAACAAAACGGTTACAGCTACTATTTTAAGAGATGAGAAAGAAATTAAAGTCCCAGTTATTGTTTCTAATGATGGAAAATTAGGCATTGGCATCGGACAATTGAGCATGGCCTCACTTGAAAAATTAGGCTACTATAAAGTCAGCAAACAGGAATTTGGTTTACTGGAATCAATCCCTGTAGGATTAGAGAAAGGAAAAGATCAATTAGTAGGATACGGAAAACAATTGAAAATGATTTTCAGTCCAAGCACCGGTGCTTACAAACAAGTAGGTGGTTTTAAAGCGATATTTGATATTTTTCCTAATACATGGAGCTGGGAAGTTTTCTGGAATATCACTGCTTTATTATCGATAATGCTTGGAGTAATGAACTTATTGCCTATCCCCGCACTTGATGGTGGACATGTAATGTTTCTATTATATGAGATTATCAGCGGTAAAAAACCAAGCGATAAATTCTTAGAAAACGCGCAAATGGTTGGTTTCGTATTACTTATAACACTGTTGTTATTCGCTAACGGAAACGACATTTACAAGTCAATTGTAGGGAAGTAAAAAAAATAAATTTTTTTTTAATTTTTGCTTGCAAAAATCAAATTAAGCCCTATCTTTGCACCGCTTTACAAGTGAAACACACTTCACAAATAAGCATATAAAAACGTTCATTCATTATCAGAATAAAAACATACAGTTTCCTTCTTAGCTCAGTTGGTTAGAGCATCTGACTGTTAATCAGAGGGTCCTTGGTTCGAGCCCAAGAGAGGGAGCTTTTTAAAAAGACTTTACAGCAATGTAAGGTCTTTTTTGTTTTATAGAGTGTACTTTCATATTAGAACTCCTATTTATTCTCTACATAATTGTTTATTCCAACATATCGCGTTCTTTCAAAAAATCAAAAATTAACTTATCCACCTCTGATATTTTATTTTTATCGGAATAAGTCAACCAGATCATTTCTTCGATTTCTGAATTCGCTTTTAGCAAACCAGTATAACTTGCAGCATAACAAGTCATTTTGACAATCGTGTCTTCAGAATGCCCATGAGCGTGTGCTTGAAATACGCCAATAAATTTTAGCGTATCTGCAATTAACACTACACTCAATTCTTCTTTTATTTCACGACATAACGCCTGTTCGTCAGTCTCAAAAATTTCTCTTTTACCCCCAGGAATATAATATTTATCTTTGCCAAAAGATTTTGTAGATAGAATTTTATTGTTTTTAATTTCAATCCAGGCGAGCTTATCAATTATTTTCATTTGCAGTGTTTTTACATCATCTCAATGATTGCCTCCAAAATAACTAAATTCCCTACTGATAACCTCTTTTTCTACTGGTTTTTTTAAAGATCTTCGCTGTCGCTAAAAAGAAAAAGATCACAACAACCAAGGAATTATGCACACTATAAAATAAGACCCTAAAAATAGAGTAGCAATAGATAAGGTTTCAAGACACTAACCAGTAACCTTTTTTTATGCGAATCCATTCAAACAAATAAAAAGCATTATTTTTCTATTTTCTTTTTTAAAGTTCGATATTTACCTTTTAAAAAAATAAATTGATGATACGTAGAAGATTTATAGGTTTCGCAACTTTACTTGGAGTTGCTGGCATTATGGGCTTTGCAATACGTCCAAAGAAAAAATCATTGTTGCACCATGTATTTTTTTGGTTAAAGAACCCACAATCCGAGGCTGATAAACAGCAATTAATTTCTGGTTTGAAAACCTTAACGGGAATTCCATCGATTCGTCAAATTCATGTTGGAGTTATAGCTTCAACCGAGAAACGGGAAGTTGTAGACACCTCTTGGGATGTTTCAGAACTTATGTTTTTTGATGATGAAGCCGGGCAAAAAATATACCAGGATCATCCCATTCACCAGGACTTCATAAAGAACTGTTCTCATTTATGGAAAAAGGTCTTGGTTTATGATGCCATTGATGTGTAAATATTGAAAAGGTAGCTATCACCAATTCGAGGGGAAATATAAATAAAACAGGGGTGTCAAGAAATATATCTTGCGGCCCCTGTTTTTATGCACACTATTTTAGATAACTACGGAATCAATCGATCCGTACGAAGCTGTTCAAATAAATCGTTAAATGAGTCTTCCGTTCTTTGAAAAACAAGGAAACCGAGTTTGCGACTTTTAGACATATCGGTCATCACTTCTATGGGGCGTCCCAAGTCAAGATCAGTATGCCAGGGTGAGGCCAGTTTGTTCAAATCAGACTCGTTAAGAGCATGTTGATTGGCCATTTTTTTCCATGCCAAAGCTTCATCTTTCATTTGTTCCTCAAGAGGATGAATCGTACCATCATAACCTACAGCTTTAATCCCAAA
Organism: Flavobacterium cryophilum; assembly: GCF_048286555.1. NCBI lineage: Bacteria > Pseudomonadati > Bacteroidota > Flavobacteriia > Flavobacteriales > Flavobacteriaceae > Flavobacterium > Flavobacterium cryophilum. The sequence goes on from NZ_JBLVPZ010000001.1 coordinate 253,146, forward strand.
CGATGCAGCTATTTTGTTCCAAAGCCATTTCCAGCGAAAAAAATCTCCATTGACCACGTTGAATGCTTCATTACGGGCCGCTTCTGTTGTGGAAGCCCATATTAAATGTTCTGCCAATATGCTGGCATCGGTAACATCTGAAAGTCCATTCCATTGTGCTTCTGAACCCGGCCACTGAAACGGTTTGCCTGTTTCTTTACAAATGCTGGCGAACACAGCGAGCGTAGTGCCAAGATTCATTAAGTTGCCTACCGCTTTTCCTATAAGAGTATGCGGGCGGTGAATGCTCCAAGTAAAACCATCACGCGCTGCAGCAATATAAACTTCATCTTCTTGCGCATAATAAAAATTCTCTATTTCGAGACGGGGTTGTTCTTCCCTAAGAGGCGTTTCGGGCAAGAATCCTTCTTTGGCGTAAGCCTCAAACGGCCCCAGATAATGTTTTAGCCCTGTAACAAGCGCTACGTGTTGCACAGATTTTTTAGGCGATAATGCCTCCAGAAGGTTTCTTACCATTAAGCTGTTTATACGTATGTTTTCGGCTTCAGAATCTTGTCGCATCCAAGTTGTAATGTAGATGTGAGTGGGGAAAACGTCTTTTAAAGCTATCTTTAAATTTTCCAGATCCAAAAGATCTGCAGCAACTGGCTTTAGATTTTCGATGTCTTTTCGTGGGTTTCTGGCTAAACCAAAAGTTGTCCAGTCTTTAGCAATAAGCTTTTCTGAAAGATTACTACCCGTTATTCCGGTTGCCCCAACTACTAATGCTATATTTTTCATGTTTACGTTTTAAAATTTTTATTGTACAAAATTAGACAACATTCTATAGATAATAAAGGACTTACCGCACATATAATTGGTGATCTATATCACGTCAATGCGATAGACGACTCAATGTTTCTCTTGAAATACCCAGATAGGAAGCTATCAGAGTTTTAGGAATACGGTGAATTAAATCCGGATACAATTGAATAAATTGCGTATATCGTTCCTCTGAATTCTTGCTTTTAAGTGAAAGAGTTCGGTTACCTTAATTTATCAGCAATTCGATTAATATTCATTAAGGTGAATCCATTTTTTATCACTGTTCAGTTTAAAAGTCCCAATATGTTCCTTATTCCATTCATCTGGTCCTATCAACGAAAGAAAATTTACGCCTTCAGCATCTCTATATAAATGATAAATTTCACCAATTACAGGTTCAAATGAAAATTTAGCGCTGTACACTAATTCATTCCATTCGTATTCTTGCATTAACTTCTGATATTGCAGCTTGAGTTCGTTAAACTTATTACCTAGCTCTTTATTCACATTGTCAATCCCTCTACTTTTCCAAGAAACTACATCATCAACCCTGATTACAGGGGCTCCAACATTTGTAGCGTAAGGCAATACATTCGCATTAAAACCTTTTTCAACTGAATATACGACACTATCTGGTTTTTTATTTTTCATCAAATTTTAATTTATCTTTTCTAATTAATTACAAAGAATCAATCAGTGACATTTCATTAATAATTTTTAAAATGAGTTTAAAATGTTTATTCGTGCAATACTTTTTTATACTTACCAATATTCTGGTGAAACAAAAGTGGTATTCCAAAACTTCAAAACGTAAATTTTAAAAACTATTTTGTTTAATAATTTTTATGTAAAGTTAAACAAATAATTTAAAGTGGTAGTACAATTCAACCGTTTAACGGCAATATTAATTTTGTTTAAACTTCTTAAACCAAAACTAATAAAATATCTTTTTTCAAGGTGTCGTATTAAAGCTTTTATTATTCAAATTTGTAAAACAATAAAAAGTTTTTTGAATTCTGACAGCAAAAACAAAACTTCTATCATTGCGTTTTGTTAATTCTAAGCAAAATTAAAAACTTATTTATCTTTTTAAATCCGCATTTACTACCTTTAAAAGATTTCTTTTTTAAAAGATTAAAAATCATACTCATGAAAAAAACAACAATAGTTTCTCTCGCGATTCTTTCATTCCTTTCATTCAGTTGCAAGGCACAAGTGAAGTCGAATGATATTCCCCTACAAGATGAAGTTAAAAATTACACCCTTGAAACCGTTGCCGCAGATATTGCTGCTCCTTGGGGAATGACTTGGTTGCCCGACGGTGCAATGTTAGTTACTGACAAAAGTGGTATTCTGTATCACATTAAAAACGGGACAAAAACCGAAATAAAAAATGTTCCCAAAGTGTATTCTCGTGGACAGGGCGGATTACTAGATATTGCTTTACACCCTGATTATGTAAAAAACGGCTGGATTTATATGACCTTTGCCTCAGAAGATGGTGAAGTACCTGGTGGCCATACCAAACTTATTCGAGCAAAATTATTGGACGGAAGTCTGACACAGATCGAATCGCTTTATAAAGCCACTCCCAACACTACAAAAGGGCAGCATTTTGGTTCCCGAATTGTATTTGATAATGATGGTTATTTATATTTCTCCATTGGAGAGCGCGGCGAACATTTTGTAAATCCGCAAGATATTAAACGCGACGGCGGAAAAATATACCGTTTAAATGATGACGGAAGCATTCCTAAAGACAATCCATTTGTAGGACAGGCTGGAGCAAAAGAAGCCATTTACACTTATGGGAATCGCAATCCGCAGGGAATGGCAAAAAACCCCGTAACAGGAGCAATTTGGGCACATGAACACGGGCCTCAAGGTGGAGATGAAATCAACATCATCAAAAAAGGAGCCAATTATGGCTGGCCTGTAGTTACTTATGGCATCGATTACGACGGAACAACCATTAGTAAAGAAAACGAAAAACCAGGCATTGAAAAACCTATTTATTATTGGCTGCCTTCTATCGCTCCAAGTGGAATGACTTTTGTTACCAGTGATAAATATCCGGATTGGAAAGGACATTTGCTGGTTGGCTCTTTAAAGTTTCAATATCTTGAACTACTAAAATTGAAAGGCACTGAAGTGATCGGCAGACAAAAAATTGCAACCGGAATTGGTCGCGTGCGCAATGTGGCACAAGGTCCAGATGGCTATATTTATATGGGCGTTGAAGGAAAAGGAATTATTAAAATCATACCTAATTAAACTATGTTTACAACGAAATTATTTTTAGGATTTGGAGTATTTGTATTGGGAAGCTTCTCGATTGCAAACCCCTTTTCCCCAGACAACTATATTGACTTGAATAGCGAAACCGCAGTTGTTTCAAAATTTCAGTCACCCGGAAAAGAAATTTATGCTGATTTTTGCATGCAATGTCATGGTGCAAATGGTAAAGGAGATGGTAAGAACTTCCCTCCTCTTGCCGGTTCTAGTTGGTTAAAAACCAAGAGAAATCAAAGTATAGCTGCGGTAAAATTTGGGCAAAGTGGCGAAATTGTTGTCAATAAAATTAAGTACAACGGCAGCATGCCAGCCATGGGACTTACGGATCAGGAAGTGGCCGATGTGATGAATTACATCATGACTTCTTGGAACAATAAACAAACTAAAATCGTTACAGTGAAAGAAGTAGCTGCCATTAAAAAATAAAATTGCAATCAGGGATTATTATCTAAAAAACATAAGCAGCCGAAAAACCTCCATAAAAATTTATAGCATTTCCGGGATAAAAATAGCGTGGAGCAGCTGTACCAAAACCAACTGCATTTGGTAAAATGTTAGCTGCATATTTGGTGTCCAGTACATTATTAATTCCGGCATTCAGCTCTGTTGTTAAGAATTTAAGAATTGTAAAAACATACGTCGTTTTAACATTTAGCAATGCATACCGCTCACTGTATTTTGTATTGGCATCGTTTAACGGAATAGTACCCATTGTTTGGAAAGACGTGTTGATGCGGAATCCGTTTTTTATATTTAAATCTAGTCCAATATTAAATTGTTTTTCGGGAACGCCCGTAAGTTGGTTTCCCGAATAATCAGTACCACCATCCACAAACTCTTTAAATTTAAAATTATTTACCGCTCCGGAAAAGTAAGGCGTAATTTCAAGTTGGGTCAATTCTAAAAGTTTATAATTAACCAAGAATTCCAAACCCGTATGGGAACTGCTACCCGCATTAATGCCTACAAATTGATCATCAGCGGTGCGCCGTGCCACCAATAAATTTTTAATTTGTGTGGTATAAAAAGTTACTTCCGTGTATATTTTATTTGTAAGCCAATTTCCTTTGAAACCCAATTCATAATTCCACCCAATTTCTGGTTTCAAATCGGTATTTATCTGACCATCGGGAGTCAATGTTTCGGCAACTGAAGGAACAGAAAATCCTTTGCTGACAGATGTAAATATGTTTTTCCCTTTGCTTACTTTATAAGACAAACCAACTCTTGGCGACCATACATTTCCAAAAGTAAATGGCATCTTTTGACTTCCCGAATTATTTTCGAAAACATCTTTTAACGAATATTTGGTTGTGTTAAATGCTACTCCGGTTTCCAGATGTAGTTTTTGTGAAATCCAAAGTTCCATTTGTAAAAAGTAGTTGCTGTAATTCCGATTTTGTTTTATCGCGCTGAACGCGTCGCCTTTTATACTTCCTTGGCCAGGTTGGGATTGATACAAGTTTTCGAAAAGGGAATACTCGTACTTTTCCGTTAATAATTCCGTGCCAAAACTTAGTTCAAATGGTAAGGAAAACACTTTGTCTTTGTAATTCACGTTGGAACGAAACCCGATAAGACTTGTTTTTTCATCCAAAATGTCAAAAGGTCTGGGTTCGTACGCGTCTTTAAAATTAGAAAAAATACTGGTTTGTATAGACCATTTTTCAGACAATTGATGGTCGTATCCTAATCCGAACATAAATTTGTCATACGACTCATAACCTTGTGCCGCTGCCCAAGTATTGGCTGCCTTTTCAGGATTATTTTTTAAGTCTGTCTCATTGATAGAACTTGGAATAAAAGCTTTCAGTCGGGTGAAAACTCCCAAAAATGACAAGCTACCATTAGAAGCAATTTTTTGTTTAGCGTGCAGGTTAAATGATTTCCGGTCATAAGAACTGTTGGCTCTAAATCCGTCACTTTGTAAATCTGTAAAGCTGGCAAATAAATTCGTTTTGGAATCGCTGTATCCTTCAGAAAGTCGCTGCTGCAACAAACCAAAACTTCCAAAAGTGACCGTTGATTTTCCAAAAGATTCCAGTAAAGGCGTCTCTCTTGAAAACAATTGAATTACACCACCCAAACCAGAGCCAAAACTAGTGGAATTTGGTCCTTTTATAATTTCAATTTTTTCGATTGAAGCCAAATCGATATCCTCTATTGTAGTTTCGCCTTCACCAGAACTCAATGGAATCCCATCAAAATAGGCTTTTATTTTATTCGTTCCATATTGAGATCGAGCCCCGATGCCACGAATCGTAATTCTGTTAGTGTTAAAAGCACCTTGCTGCATCGTAACGCCCGGGATTTTATTTAAAAACGGAGTGAGAATAATTCCATCACTTTTATTGATGTCAGCTGTGGTAATCACTGAAACGGAAGAAGCAGTGTTTTGAAGAACATTTTTTATAGGCGAACCCTTTAATATGATTTCTGAAAGGGCAATCGTATCTTTTTTTACTTGGCTAAAAACCACAGAAGTGCTGAATAATAAAAGAAGATACGAAAAAGGCTTTTTGAACAATTGTTTGGTATTTAGATGAGTAAAAACTTTTATAAAGTTAGCCTTTTCTTTGTATTTTCCCTACCCTATTTTGAAATTGTGTTAAAAGTAAACTCCCTTTTTATTAAAATTAAAAGCTGAACAATTAACTAAGGTGCATTCCGTTCAAATCTAAAGTCTAGAGAAAATAGTGTTATAAATAAACACGTAACATTCCCTTAAATGAATTGTATTCTTTTTTTTCTATCCTTGCACAGTTTAAAAACATTAAATACAACTAATTTAAAATCTTCAATGAGTCGAATAGTCATTTATTTTTCCCTTTTTCTGTGTCTTTTTACTGCGGTTTCAAAAGGACAGTCTCCCCCTGACGAATTAAAAATTGCTTTTCTGGCAGATGTTCATTTTCAGGATATATATGGAACTTTACACGACAGCAATTACAAAGGAATTATCAATCCTAAGAACGGAAAGCATACGCTACTAAGAACAATGGAATCGCAGTTACATTCCACTCGGATTTATAATGAAAACTATTTTGCCTTTCTCGCAGCCCTTGATGATATTGCAAAACGAGGTGTGAAAATCGTCGCGCTTCCGGGTGACTATAGTGATGATGGACAACCGCTTCACATTCGGGGATTGAAGCAAATCCTTACTGATTATTCTAAAAAACATCATATTCAATTTTTTATCACCACAGGCAATCACGATCCTTCAGGACCATTCGCTCAAGAATCAGGGAAGGATGATTTTTTGGGCGCGGGCGGAAAACGACAACCTATTTTTAGCAAAAAAGAATTGTATCAACCCAACAGTAATACTGAAAACACATTAGTAATTAGCCAAGATATTGCCAAAATGGGATATCTCGGCATTACAAGCGAACTAAAAGATTTTGGTTTTTTTCCAAAAGAAAATAATTTATTCTGGGCCACTCCTTTCAGCACGTATTCAGCTGACAATTACAATTATATTAAAGCTACTGAAGCCGCTTCTTTGACTGGCCGAACCTATTCCGTAGCACCCGGATATTCCGTTCCCGATGCAAGTTACGTGGTAGAACCTGTTGCAGGGCTTTGGCTACTGGCCATTGATGGTAATGTCTATATTCCTAAAAAAGAGGCCCCTGAAAATTCAAAGAATTCTAAACACTTTTCAGATGCAGGATTAGGGTATAATAAGGTTCTTATCCATAAAAAACACCTGATACCATGGATTGAGAAAATAAGTGCTGAGGCTAAAAAAAGAGGAAAAACCCTGATCGCATTTAGCCACTTTCCTATGGTAGAATTTAATGACGATGCTTCCCCTGAAATTGCAGAATTAATGGGTAAAGACAAATGGCAATTAAATCGTGTTCCAACAGAAGAAGTCGCACAAACTTTTGCTGATGCCGGATTAAAAATCCATTTTGGCGGACACATGCACATCAACGATACAGGTGTTCGAAAAACCAAAAAAGGAAACACGCTGGTAAACATTCAAACCCCTTCTTTGGCAGCCTACATTCCCGCCTACAAACTACTCACCATCAAAAAAAATGAAGTTATGGAAATTGAAACGATACCAATCAATGAAGTACCCCGATTTAATGAACTATTCGATCTTTATAAAATGGAATATGATTTTTTGAAAAGCCAGAACACGACAGACATTTGGGATACCGCAATTTTAGAAACAAAAAACTATCATGATTTTACCGATTTTCATCTGAAAGAATTAGTTCGATTGCGTTTTTTACCAGACGATTGGCCTGAATTATTTAAGAAATTTATTTTAAATATTTCAGGTGAAGACTTACTGATACTTGCTAATTTAGAATCTAAAGCAGATTATGACACAATTATAAGCCACAAAAGTAATCTTGAACAGGCTTGGAAAAAAGCGGAAAAGAAAGTTAAACAACAATTAAAAAAGAATCAGCTCAATCAAAGTGATTTTAAATGGTCCGGTTTAGAGCTTATCACTGATTTTTACCGCATTCGAAGCGCCGATGAACTCGCTATTGCAGCCATTGGAAAAGAAAGAATAAAACAATATCAGTTTATTATAAGGTCGCATCTTGATCATCAAAAGCAAAGAAAATTAAATCCAGAAAATATAACAGAAAAAAATACAATTCTTTTTCTGACTATTCTGAAAAAATTCTTAAACGGAGCTCCGGCGGATCATTTTTTTATTGATTTGAAAACAGGCGCTATTCAGGAATAAACCATGGACTTAAAGTCCATAGATTTGGTTGGCAGACTTAAAAGCCTACATGGTTAAAATGGGAACAAAAAAATTAAACCGCAAATTCGCAAATTAAATACATCAAAGCTATATAAATAATTTGCGAATCTGCGGTAAAAATTTTTAGAAGCTAAAGCAAAATGCACAAAGTACATAGTTTTAACTATTTTTGGGACCAATAAAAGAACCTGTTTTATATCATTAACAACTATATTAAAGTCAATGGTTCTCGACTGCGCTCGAACTGACAATTGATCTAATCTATAAACACCATTGTATTCCATAAAAAAAGAGGTTTCTAAAACAGGAAAACCTCTTTTCTCTTACACTGCTGTTGCGTTTAAAATTTACTTAAAGAAAAACAATAGCATTATTTAAGTTGCAACACTTGCTTGATTTTATGAAAGACTTCATTGTTTTCATACACTCCCGAAAAAATATCCGATTGGGGTCCATAAGAAAATATCGGCACCATAATTCCGGTATGATCATAAGTTGTAAAATCGCCTTCAATCATTTTCTCTTTTGAATTCCCTTGCGGAAGAGAAAGTCCGGAAGTCTCATGATCTGCGGTAACAATGACCAAAGTGTTGCCAGTTTTATCTGCAAATTTAATCGCTTCGGTTATAGCTCTGTCAAAATCAATCCCTTCTGAAACAATTCCCGGTACATTATTCGCATGTCCATAGGAATCTATTTGAGCCCCTTCGACCATAAGAAAGAACGGTTTATTCTTGGCATTTAAAAATTCAAGTCCTTTTTTTGTAGCTTCTGCCAATAGGTTTCCACGCCCATTTAAAACACTGTCAACATTGTTTTCAGAGAAAAAAAGACCTACTTGATTCTTGTTACTTTTGGCAACATCTGCAAGGGAGTCTAAAATGATGAAATCAGTATTTAAAAAACCAGCCGAAAAATTAGCACTTCCTCCACCCATAAAAAGAGAAATTTTACTATTTGTAAGTTCATTAGCGATTGCTGCTGTCAAATCACGCTCTTTTTGATGGGCATAAAACGAAGCCGGTGTCGCTCCTGTTATACGATCCGTTGTAATTACACCTGTGCTAAATCCCTTTTTAGTAAGGATTTCCATAATATTTTCAGCGGGTTTCCCTAAGGAATCTACTCCAATTGCTCGGTTATAGGTTTTTTGTCCAATAGCAAGAGCAGTTCCTGCAGCTGCTGAATCTGTAGTAAAATCATCCGAGGATTGTGTTTTTATAAACCCGATAGATTTTAATTGCGTCAGCGTCAATTGACCGCCGTTAGCCAAAACAGAACTAGAAATCTGTGCAAGTCCGTTTCCATCGCCTATAAGCAAAATAACATTTTTTATCGGACTGTTTTTCCTGTCAGATAAGTACGTTGGGGTATATACCGGCGAAGCGATCGTATTATAAAAAACTCTGCTGTCTAATGTATTCAGATAACGGGAACTCTCGTAAGGCATATCGGTGTTTATAAAATCGACTCCAAGATCTTTGAACGTTTTCCATGCGGTTTTAGAATCTGGACATCCCCAAAAACGAAATGGTTTTCCATAACTATGTGCTTTATTAATCGCTTCAGATACCTTTTTGTAATCTTCGGCAGTAAGTCGACCTTTTCCGTTCCAAGAAGAAAATTCATTGAAACTTTTGCTAATTAAAGCGACTTTCTCCCATTGTTCTTTTTCAGGAATAGAATCTAAACTTTGATAATCAAATTGAATGTAAGTCGGATACTGCTTATAATTCTTTACTTCTGGTCGGTTTCCCGATATGACAACAGAAAAGTTTTTATTGTTTATAACGGCCGGATACGTTTCTAAAACGGCTATTAGTTTTTTCAACGTAGCAAAAGGCTCGGTTTTAATATCAATGAGTAATTGTATCGCTTGCTGATTTCCCAATTTAAGAGCCATTACTTGTTGCAAAGGATCTAAGTATAGCTTTTCGATAGTGCGTTCTTTTTTGATATTGGACTCGGTATGGCTTACATACAGGCTGTTGTCCTTCAAAAAAATATCAGCTTCAATCGAATTTAAACCATTGGCGTAAGCACTCCAAAAAGGGATGTTTTGCTCATAATCATTATGGGAATGTATTTTATATTTTTGTACTTCTTGCGCCTGAATAAACTGCAAGGAAAATAACAAGCTGAGAACTAAAATTTTAATAGATTGGAACATAGTATAATTGATCAAGAAAGAGTAGCGTTAATAAGTGCATTTAATTATTAAGACCTTTCGGTTACTAATACAGTTTGCCGAAAAGTCTTTAATAAAATTATATTTTAGGACGCGAATTTAGTAGTACGGTTTAACATTTTTTTAAAATAATACTATTTATCACACGTTTTAATTTATTTAATATCCTGCGTTTTGAACTAAATAGCCAGGTTTGTCAGAAGCGCCATCAACTGCAGATTGCGGGATTGGGAAAAGACGTTTTTGAACATTGCCATCCGTTTTTTCGGTCCAAGTTCCTTCATATTTACCAAAACGAATCATATCTGTACGTCTTAGCATTTCCCAATAAAATTCAAATCCACGTTCTCTAAACAAAAGATCGAGTGTCATTGCGGTCAATGCTGGCGGAACAATTCGTGCAGTTCTTGAAGCTCTTACTAAGTTTACATCTGCAAGCGCGCCAGCTGCATCATTTAATTTACGAAGTTTTGCTTCAGCACGCATCATATAAACATCGGCCAATCTAAGAATAACAATATCGGCATCACCTCTATTTCTCCCATTATCTGATTTTTTACTGAACTCATATTTCAATACTCTATACCCACTGCTGTAACCACTTCCTTCTGCTGTGAAATCTATTTTCTCCGTATGGTTGACTAGTTTTGTTTTGTCGGCTCTGGTTATATTTCTGAGTTTTCCTATTTTATACCCAATTCCGTCACCACATCGTAAAAAAGGTTGACCGTTAGCGGTGGTAATCAATCCATACTGCTGGCCTCTTATGATTCCTCGGTCAATTTCAAAATTAGCTGCCGTAACACACGAATCCGCCGGTATTATAAGATTCTTTTTAGAAAACCTAGGATCCATTATTGCAGGATCCTGGGAACCATAAGCAGCAACCCAAGTCCGATAAAAATCAGATGTAATGGCTGGGCCGTCTGTTCCATTTGCTTTTACAAAAGCTGCTAGCGGGAATCGGTCTCCTGATAAAGAGAAATAAGCCAGTCGGTTATGACCGTTCAATTCTGCTCGTTGATCAACAGCAAAAATTAACTCTTTGTTCGTATGGTTTTCATCATCAAAAATTTCAAAATATTCAGAAGAAAGATTGTATTGACCGGATTCAATAATTTTAGAAGTATACGAAATCACCTTATCCATGTCCTCCGATTTGAAATCAAATTTTCCAGCATAAGGATCTCGATACACCGCGGCATTTAAATGTAAACGAGCTAGAAGTCCCCACACGGCGCCCTGCGTAATACGACCCGGGCCTTCATTTTTAGAAACTTCGTTTTCAATAGCTAAAAATTCGTTTTTGATATATTCTACGGCTTCACTGCCGCGCAAAATAGTTGAAACTTCTGCGGGGTTTTCTTTTACAAAAATTAATCCGAATAAATCTAAACTCAACATAGAATAGTACGCTCGTAAACCTTTGGCTTCCGCCAAATAAAGTTTAGCGGTAGGATTGCTTGCTGCCTGCGGGGTGAGCGCATTTATTGCAGTCACTGATCGCGAAATACCTTGAGTAATGGATCCCCAAGTATCTTTTATACGAATGTGAGAGCTGGTGTAAGTATGACGGTGCATATCAATAAAAATGCCATTGTCCCCCCAATCAGTTCCTCCTCGATAAGGCAGGATCGCTTCATCAGTTGCTATTTCTTGCAAAGTAAAATAACTGGTGTGTAAAAACAATCCCGGCAAAACCGCATATGCTGGCGCAATACTTCCATCTGCGACTGCATTTGAAGAAGCGCCGCCAGTTAAGGACTCGTCCAAAACCTCTTCCTCAAGAGTAGTACAGCCAAATTGCATAAAAGTTAATACAGTCAGTAATAGTATAATTTTATTTTTCATGTGAATTTTATTTAATTAGAATGAAACAGTAAATCCGAATAAGAATGTTCTTGCTTTTGGATAACTCAAATAATCAATACCGTAAGATGTTACTCCAGCTACAGATCGATCTGAATTGACCTCTGGATCGTAACCGTCATATTCCGTAATGACAAATAAATTTTGCCCGGTTACTGAAAATCGCATTGCAGTAATCCAATCTCCAACGCCTATAAACAATGGATTTAAATTATAACCTAGGGAAACATTGTTTAAACGGAGGAATGCTCCATTTTTCAAATATCGTGTTGAAATTGAAGCTGGGTTTGTGATCGATTCCGAAGGAAATTCTCCCGCTGGGGCGGTTGTGTTTAGTGATTTAGCTAAACGTGCTTTGTAGAAATTAGAATTGGCAGTATTGTCATAAATTTTATTTCCTGCTACTCCATTAAAATTAAAGTTAAAATCAAATGCTTTGTATGCTAGATTACCATAAAAACTGAATAATTTGTCTGGTAATGCACTACCGGCAACAACACGATCCGCATCCGTATCCTGGCCATCCATGTTGGCATCTCGAAACTGGCTCATTCCCTGAGCATTAATTCCAGTAAAATCTTTCATGAAAAAGGTACCAATAGGTTCGCCATTTACATAACCATTTATCGTAGCCGAGGAAAGACCAGATCCTGATGCACTTCCTGTTGTCAGAACCGTAAAGGGAGATTTCTCAATTTTATTGGCAATAAAAGATACATTACCACCTAATCCAAATGAAACTCCTTTTTCACTTTTGTATTGATAAGCTAGTGCTAATTCTAACCCCTTATTTGTGATGGTCATATCTTTGACATTGGTCCAATAAGTAGAAGCTGGCTGTATGGGATCTGAGGGCACCACTTCAAGTAAAATATTATCGGATACTTTATTAAAATAATCTACGGTTCCGGATAAAGCCCCTTTAAAGAATCCAAAATCTAAACCTACGTTGGTTTGTGTTGATACTTCCCACTGAATATCTGGATTGGCAAAACGAGCAAAAGTAGTTCCTCCAGGATAAGTACCTGATGGATAAAGGGGATAACTGGTGCTACCACTCACTGAAGTTGTCGAGGAAGCTTGTGTAATTTTAGATGGGATTTCTTGATTTCCGGTTCGACCCCAACCAGCTCTAATCTTTAGATTGCTAAACGGACTTGCTTGCATAAACTCTTCTTCAGAAATTTTCCATCCTGCTGAAAAGGAAGGAAAATTTCCGTATTTATTGTTACTTCCAAATTTTGAAGAACCATCTCTACGAAAAGTAGCAGTTAATAAATACCGATTTTTAAAACTATATCCCAGTCTTCCAAAAAACGATTGTAATTCATTCTTAACCGCCGATCCCGAAGGCTTATTGTCTATTAAATCCAATTCTTGTCCCAAACCTGGATTGTATTTTGGGTCGATCCCATTATCTTTAAATCGGTCAATGCTCCAATGTCGGTATTGCACGAATGTTTTTTGAAAGGAATGACCCGCCAAGAATGAAAAATTATTCTCCCCTAAATCAAAATTATAGGTGATGTAATTCTCAATCAAAGTATTTTTATTATTGCTATAAAATGAATCAAGACGTCCGTCCTCTTGGGGCAAAGTACTTGGTCGGTTTTGAATATCGCGATCAGAACTGGAGTTGTCAACACCAAAATTGAGTTTGTAATCCAATCCTTTGATGATTTCAAATGAAGGAGAAATATTCGCAATAATACGGTTCGTTTGAGTCATATCTTCATACAATTTAAGACGAATTAAAGGATTGAAAACATCCGGAAATATAGAAGGAGTTCCATTTTCATCATAAGCAGGATAGGTCGGATTGAGACTTAATGCAGTACCTATCAGACTTTCAATTGCCGGTCGTTCGCTAATGGTATTAGTAGCATTCAGGTTCAAATCAATCTTGAGCCTATTATTAAGTAATTTTTGCGTAATATTAATTCTGCCGGAAAGTCTTTTTAATTCACTGTTTTTTATAATTCCTTGCTGATCCTGACTTCCAATAGAGGCAAAATAGGTCATATTATCAGCGCCACCACTTAAGGATACGTTGTGATTTTGTGTAAAAGCAGCTCTTGTAATTTCTTTTTGCCAGTTAGTAGATCCACCTAAATCCGTGAGCTCTCCGCCAATTTCAACAACCCTTGATCTAAAGGCGTCAGCACTATAAACCGGAATTTCTTTGGCCATACTCGAAGTTCCCAAACTAGTGGAATATGTTACTTTAGACACCCCTTTTTTTCCTCGTTTAGTAGTAATCAAAATAACACCATTTGCCCCTCTTGCTCCATAAATAGCGGTCGCAGAAGCATCTTTCAATACATCAATTGATTCTATATCATCCGAATTAATAAAACTAAGCGGATTGGTAGCTCCTCCTGTCCCGGAATTATCGAGCGCAAAGCCATCGACAACAAATAAAGGCGTACTTCCCGAACGAACACCACCTTGACCACGTATGCTTATGGTTTGATTACTGCCTGGTTCTCCACTTGCTGATGTGATGTTAACCCCCGAAACCTTACCTTGAATCAATTGTTCTGGAGAAGTAACGATACCGCGATTAAACTGATCGCTTTTTACAGAAGTAACTGCACCCGTAACGTCGCTCTTTTTTTTAGAACCATATCCAACTACAACCAAATCATCTAATTGCATAGCGCTTGACTGCAACTTTATATTTAATTTATTGTAGTTTTTGAGGATTATTGATTGTGTTTCTAATCCTATGTAAGAAAAAACTAAAACATCTCCAACGGTTGCCTTTATACTAAAACGACCATCCAAATCAGTTACTACTCCTTGATTATTTCCTTTTATCAAAACATTAACACCTGGTATTGGGTAATTTGCATCATCTAATACTACTCCTATCACTTCTGTTTGTGCCCATGAAGCGACAGAAAACACCATTAAAAGAAATAACATCAAAAATTTAATTTTTTTCATTTTTTATTAATTTATTTATAATGGGCAAATGAAGTCGTAAATTGCCAAACAAATGTTAATTACGAAACAACAAAAAGTAAATTTTTCGGAAACAACAGAGTGTATTTTGATACAAAAAGAGAAAAGGGAAAATACTAAATAATTGCAAAAATGGATAGAAATTAGGTGTTCAAAAAAAGGATTCTAATCGCTGTTTTTTACGATCGATTAGATAAAAGTATATTGTCGAAAACTAATTTAACGCTACTAAAATTAAATTAAACTTAAAAAAAAAATTAGCAAGCAACTGATTAAAAGAACCGCTTCATAAATTATAAATATTTATTTGACTAATGAAGAAGACCTTCCCAAGGACTAACTGGTCTAATTCTGAATTAAAAAAAGTATTTAAATAAATGATACTAATAGTAAACCCTTGATGAAAAACGGCTAAAAATTAATTCAAAGAGCAACAGCAAAAATTATTTTTCAGATAACAAAGAGTTAACATTTGCATAGTATAAACAATAGTTTAGTAATGGTACAACCTCTTTATTTATTCTTAAACGTTACCAATAATATAAAAAATGAGGTTTTACAACTGCAAAAAATAATCAAATTGACCAGCACTTTTCATTTACACTTGATTGTTTAATTTTGGGACAAGCTGATACTACAAACTATTATTTTAAAGACAGTTTACAAATTTAAAGGCTTCCGTAAAGGAGGGCTTTTCAAATTATTCGTTAGTAGCGTTAACCAGAGTTGGCTCTTCATTATATATAATCTAAAAGCCGCAGTTATGTGTGAATTATATAAAAAGTTCTACCTTAGAACACTATTTTAATGGACCAGCCGTTTCTAAAATATTATATCTTTACATTGAAAATAAATAGAATTAATTTATGAAAAAATCAGCTATTGCATTTATTACACTTCCATTACTGCTTTTAAATATTTCCTGTGAAAAAGGAAAAGCGGCTGATGTTGTAACCGGTTCAGAAATATCAGACACTGTAAAAACGGATACCACCGAAAAAACGACAACCCTTACAATCGACACGGTCGACTACAACAAGAGAATGTTAGCCTTAAGCAATAATGACACTACGGGCAGATGGCCTGTAAAAGCACCGTATCCTTTGCCTGGCGCTCTACTGCCATACAATAGAATCATTGCTTATTACGGAAATTTATATTCCACAAGAATGGGGATTTTGGGCGAAATACCGAGAGCTGAGATGCTTAAAAAATTACAAGGTGAAGTGGCCAAATGGCAAGCAGCTGACCCTACTGTTAAAACAATTCCTGCTTTGCATTACATTGCCGTTACCGCTCAAGGCGCTCCGGGAAAAAATAATATGCACCGCATGAGAATGCCATTCAAACAAATAGACACTATTATAAGTTGGGCAAAGCCAATCAGTGCATTGGTGTTTCTGGACATTCAAGTAGGACACAGTACTGTTAAATCAGAAGTAGCTGAACTAGAAAAATACCTTTCCATGCCGAATGTTCATTTAGGTATTGATCCAGAATTTTCGATGAAAAACGGAGAACGTCCGGGTTCCAAAATTGGGCATTTTACTGCCGCTGATATTAATGATGCTGTTACTATTTTGGCAAACATCGTGCGCAAAAATAAACTCACTCCAAAAGTATTGGTGGTACACCGTTTTACTCAAGGAATGGTAAAAAATTACAAAGAAATTAAAACCGTTCCCGAAGTTCAAATTGTAATGGATATGGATGGTTTTGGAAGTAAAGTATTAAAAAAAGATTCGTACAGAAGTTATATTTATAGAGAACCTGTGCAGTTTGCAGGATTTAAGTTGTTTTATAAAAATGACAACAAAAAAGATTGGAAAATGTACAGCCCAGAAGAGTTGGTAAAATTTACTCCAAAACCAATTTACATTCAGTACCAATAATTACTATTTGATTTATGAAAACTATTCTATACGTTATTTTAGGTGGATTTTTAGTACTGGTCAGCTGTCAATCAGAACCTCGCAAAACAAAACCCGAAACATCTCTCATTACAGCGCCTGCAAAAATTGTTGCTCCAAAAAAAGTAGCTGCTGATGCCGCGACCATTCTTTCGAAAAAAGAAGTGCCAATTTTATGTTATCATAACATCAGGGATTTTAGCGCCAGTGCGAGTGGAAACATGAAAGTGTACACCGTAAAACCTCCCGCTTTTGCAGAACAAATGAAAGCCTTAGCCGATGCCGGTTACGAAACTATTATGCCGGAACAATTGTATGACTATTTAGTCTACGACGGTCCATTACCGGCAAAACCTATTATGATAACTTTTGATGATACCCGAGAAGAACAATTCAGAATTGGCGCAGCTGAGATGAAAAAATACGGGTTTAAAGGCGTGTTTTTTATCATGACTGTCTCTATTAATCGACCTGGATACATGAGCAAAGAACAAATTAAAAGCTTGTCTGACGACGGGCATATTGTAGGAGCTCACACTTGGGATCACCATATGGTTACTAAATACACTGGAGATGACTGGAATACGCAATTGGTAAAACCAAAAGCAAAATTGGAAGATATAATAGGAAAACCAGTTAACGATTTTGCCTATCCATTTGGTTTATGGAATACAACAGCACTTCCTGAAATAAAAAAGAGCGATTACAAAATGGCCTACATTTTATCAACCAAAAGAGATTCTTTAGATCCATTGTACACCATCCGACGTATTATAGTTTCTGGAACTTGGTCTACCGAAGGAATGATGAAATCTGTAGTTTCTTCATTTGATAAAGCAAAATAGTTGGTTAAGCAATCCTTTTCAAGATCAAAAGCCATTGGTTTCCTTACGTTACGTTGGTTGCAATACTTCTTTCTATTCTATTGATAAATGCGTATTAACCAGCCATTAATTCGTCGGTTCTAAGTCTTTGATAATTAGATATATTTTCCATAAAAAAAGCACTATTATATTCAAATGAATTAATAGTGCTTTTTTTATGGAAATAAGATTCTTATCTTGGTGACAACCAACCCTCAGGGTTATTGTACGTTGTATTTTGAAGAATTAAAAATTTAATTATTGTTTTTCCAGTCTCGCCATTAGTTCTCACTTTTCCAAGGCTTTGCTTAATACTTACTTTATCTCCTTTACTAACATTCACAGAACTCAAATTTTGATATACTGTGAAGAAATCTCCATGTTGTATCATTACCGCTTTGTTTACAGGTGATAAAACAATGACACTCGTTACTTCTCCGCCAAAAACAGCTCTTGCGCTTGCACCACGATCTGTTGTAATCTCGACACCACTGTTGTGAACGGTGATGGTGTTGAATAATGGATGCGTTTGATTACCATAACCTAGTGAGATGTACCCTTTTTCCACAGGATAAGGCAACCTTCCGCGATTGGCTCTAAAATTATCCGCAATTAATTTAGATTCTGGGGTTAATTCTATTCTTGATGAGGAAACGGCAGCCTTTGAAACTGGAGCACTCGGATTTGCTTTTGCTTTTTCTAAAGCCGCTTTTCTATTGGCTGCAGCAATCGCTTCTCGAATTAATTTATTAATTTGTCTGTCAATAATTCTGTATTCCTGTTGTCTCTTTCTAATTTCTTGTGAAATCTTATTCTTATCTTTTTTGATAACGCTGACCAATTTCAATTGCTCTTTTTTCTCTTTTTCGAGCGACAATCGTTCTTTTTCGTTTTCAGCAATCAGTTTTTGTTTTGCAGTTTTTTGAATGTTCAGTTTTTGATTAAAATCCGTAAGCTTGTCAGACTTTGTTTTAATTTCTTCACCCTGCGTTTTTCTGTAGCTGGTGTACTGTTTCATGTACTGGGCTCTTTTATACGCCTGCAAAAAATTTTCCGACGATAATAAGAACATAGCTCTACTTTCGGACGAACGGCTTTTATATGATTTTACAATCATTTCCGCATAATTTTCCTTAAGTATAACCAATTCCTTTTTAAGCTTATTGATTTGCACTTGATTGATATACATATCATTTCCAAGCAATTTCGTTTGCTTTTCGGTCGTATTTATTAATTTTTCTTTAAGCTTTATTTTAGTGCTTTGAACAATAACTACATTGACAGCAGATTTTTCTTTTTTCTTTACGGTTTGTAACAACCTTTCATTTTCTCTAATTTCTTTTTGAATTTGAGCTTTACGTTCTTCTAATTTTTCTTGTTGGGAACCTTGACTCCATAATAATGAGGTCATACAAATAAAGATCAGGCTAAGGAGAAATTTTGGCATATTAAAAAAATATTTTTGCTAATTTACTTAATTATAATTCTTTTGTACCCATTGGGAACACTATAAGGAAAAGAAAGTTCTTCATTGAAAGTAACCGTGTTATAATCTAAATTAATTTCGGTATTCCCCTTCTTCTGAAAAGTATTGATAAGCACACGTGTAGGTAAGGTTCCCTCATTGTAAACTTTATTCTCGGCATACGCCACTTTTATCATGCGTTCTTCAGCAGTTTGTGTGATTTCTTGTTTTTGAACCAAAAACGTGCCCGCATCTAAAAAAAACGACTTTTTAGTATTTGTATTCGAAGCATCATCTAATCGGTACGTTTGTTCCAATAATGACGCTAGATATTTCCCTTTTGTCAAATCATCCATTGCTTCTCCCAATAACATATTTTGAATTTTACTGTAATTTAAATCCGTTCCTAGAAATTGACTTAAACTGCTGAAATCACCTTCAAAATAACTACTGTTTATTTTTTCATAATAGTTAACTGAAGTTGGCGTAATCAATGCCTTCGCCATTGTAATTCCAAGAAAACGGATACTTACCAAAATTTGTTCGTCTTTCTTAATCCTAATTTCGGCCGTAACATTCTGAGTTTGTTTGTTGTCAGCATATCGGGCACTTGACTTTATATATAATGTAGAAAATTGATTTTTATTGTTGTAATGATTTTCTATAATTTTTTTGGATGTCATATAACCCGCCTCCGTTGTTGGCGCATTACTGGATGCAACGGCCATGGCTTTCGATTT
Organism: Flavobacterium cryophilum; assembly: GCF_048286555.1. Lineage (NCBI taxonomy): Bacteria > Pseudomonadati > Bacteroidota > Flavobacteriia > Flavobacteriales > Flavobacteriaceae > Flavobacterium > Flavobacterium cryophilum. The sequence continues at coordinate 272,988 of NZ_JBLVPZ010000001.1, forward strand.
ACAAGACACGAGCGCGAACGAACTGGCGAAGCACACCATGACGGCCATACGTATTACTACTAATGCGTTTTTTTTCATTATTTTTTTTCTTTTAATAATTGATTGGCTTTGGAAAAATACACTTCTTTTTTCTTGAAATCCCCTAAACCGTTGTAAGCTTCGCCCAACTGAATGTTGAAATTTATCTCTAATGCTTTGTCTTCAACCAAGTAATCCAAGCCCATTTCCAGTATATCCTTGGCTTTTTTAAATTGTTGCAATTGATTACTCGCCATACCCGAATAGTAGTAAAACTGTGGTTGCGTTGGAAAAATATCTACCATTGCCGATGCTTTTTTAGCTACTAATTCAAACTGCTTTGTCTCGGTATAGCTTTGAAGCAAAAGCAAATTAGTTTCAATGTCATCTCCTGCGCCATTTTTTAAAGCTTGTTCATAATACTTAATCGCCTTAATCCATTGCTTTTTCGCATGGTAGAACTTTCCTATTTCTTTAGCTACATTGACTTCTCTGTCAGTGTCGAAATACGAAATCGCTTTTTCTAAATCAGTTGTGTATTGAGGATTTTTATCCGCAAAAATCAAAAACTCATTCAGTATTCTGTGTTTTATTTTAGAATCTATTTTGGCACTGGCCAAAACTACATTCATGGCCTTTATCGCGTTAGGTCCGTCATTAGTATCCAAATAATTTTTGAATAGCGTAACTTGAGCCCATTCAGAATTAGGCAGCGCTTTTTCCAGTTTTTTGACAATTTCAAAAGCTTTGGCTTCTTCATTGTTTTTAGAATACAAAACTATCAAGCTGATATAATTAGACTCTTCTTTTGGGTTCTTTTCAATTTGATCTAACAAATTTGAAGCTTCGATGTTTTGAAATTTCCCTTCGGAAAGAATCTGGCTCTTGTATAAATCCCTTCTGTCTGTTTTTCCAAATGTTTCATTTAACTCGTTGATTAAATCCAACGCTTTGTCAAACTGTTTTGTTCCCATATAAAGCGATGTCAAATCTTCTTTATACTTAACGTCAAATTCTATCAGTTTATTGATCACCGTGATTGCCTGATTATAGTTGCTGGTTTCATAACTCACATCATACATTCCCAACCAAAACCATTTGTTTTTTGGATCAATTTGTGCGGCTTTTTCAAATGAAGAATACGCGTTTTTATATTCCTTTAACGCTAAATAATTTTTTCCTAATTCATTATATACCGTGGCATCATTCGGTTTAATTTTGATGCATTTATCCAAAGCTACGACCGCTTTATCGTAATTTTCGATTCCTTTTTGCAGCAATGATTCATAAAAATATTCCTGAAACTGATCGGTTTCAAGCTTAATTTCTTCGGGGTTCGTTTGCGCCCATAGCAACGCTGAATTGCAGTGCAAAACTAGAAATAAAAGTATTAAAGCGCTTTTTTTCATTCTGTCGTTTTAATTCTAAATTGTTTTAAATCACACAAGAACTGAACCATATTATTCTAAAACCGAATAATCACCAATACTTATGCTTGTAAAGTTACCATCAAAACTAGTATGATTTCCAATCATCGCGTTATTTAAATTCGCATTTTTTATATGAGAGTGCGTCTGTACCAAACTATTTTTAATAGTGCTGTTTACTACATGACATCCTTTTCCTAAAGAAACATTAGGTCCGACGGTTGCATTTATCAGTACCACATCTTCGCCGATGTAACATGGCGGGATAATTGTGGAGTTTTCTAACTTGACATCAAAATCTACCAAATGTGTTCCGTCATTGTGTAAGAAACCCAGCATTCTAGAATTTGTTTCTACGGTAACGTCTTTATTACCACAATCCATCCACTCATCAACTTTACCGGGTACAAATTTCATGCCTTTTGCCATCATTTGCTTGATCCCATCGTTAATTTGATATTCTCCACCGTGAATAATGTTATTATCTAATACTAATTGAAGTTCATTTTTTAAAACAGCAACATCTTTAAAATAGTAAATTCCAATAACGGCAAGGTCCGAAACAAATTCCGAAGGTTTCTCAACCAGTTCAACAATTTCATTCGCATCGTTTAAGTTTATCACACCAAAAGCTTCGGGATGATCTACTTGTTTTACCCAAATAACACTATCGGCATCTTGATCTAAATCGAAATCGGCACGAATTAAAGTATCGGCATAAGCAATAACTGCAGGTCCGCTCAAAGAATCTTTAGCACACATAATGGCGTGACCCGTTCCTAAAGCTTCATTTTGGTAATAAATAGTGCCTTTGGCGCCTAATTTTTGTGCAATAGCAAGTAGTTCTTCCTCTACTTTTTTGCCAAAACTTTCATGGATAATAAAGGCCACTTCTTCTATATCTTGATTCAATACGCCAGCAATATCTTCCACTAAACGGTGAACGATTGGTTTTCCAGCGACAGGAATTAATGGTTTAGGAATGGTTAATGTATGTGGTCGAAGTCGTGATCCACGACCGGCCATTGGAACAATTATTTTCATTTAATATTTTTTTTAACCGCAAAGTTCACGAAGGTTTTCGCAAAGTTCACGAAGATTTTTATTGTTTTTTGTTTGCACGATTGGCGAACTATCTCTTTTATTCGCCACACATTACGCGGATTAAACGGATTTTCGAGCGATGTATTTGAAATGTATTTTTAATTCTGCTATTTCACAACTGCTAACTGCGACTGAATACCGAAAACTATTTTACTCCAGTGCTTCCAAAACCGCCTTCTCCTCGTGACGTTTCTGTTAGCTCCTGTACTTCAATCCACTGCGCACGTTCGTGTTTTGCGATGATCAGCTGAGCGATGCGCTCTCCGTTTTCGATAATAAAATCTTCATTGGATAAATTTACTAAAATAACTCCAATTTCTCCACGATAATCGGCATCTACTGTTCCAGGAGAATTCAGGACCGTAATTCCTTTTTTGGCAGCCAAACCACTTCTTGGACGTACTTGTGCTTCATAACCTATGGGCAATTCAATGAAAAGACCTGTTTTTACGATCGTTCTTTCCAATGATTTTAATATGATGGATTCAGTTAAGTTGGCTCGTAAGTCCATTCCTGCAGAGGCTATGGTTTCATAGTTAGGCAAGGCATGTTGTGATTTGTTGATTATGTTTACTGTCATTGTTTTTTTATTTAAAAATGGATGTAGGAGGGACAAGTCGCGACTTGTTCTTACATGTTCTTTCGTATTGTATTAGATTTTTTTAGCCCTGATAAAAGTGGAAATCCTTTTCCTTTTTTCTTTAAAAAGGAAAAGATTACTTCACTATACTTTTATTTTCATTTGAGTTCAGTGAATTTCATTTGCAACGAATAGCAGGAAATAGCTCCTGAAAATTACATTCTAATTCTTTTTTCTGCTGACGATTTTGGTTAATAATTCTTTTTCGTTGTGGTATATAAAATACATGAATGCAAGTAATAATGTGATTCCGACATAATAATTCTCTCTGAAACCATAAAAGGAGACTGCCGAAAATCCTACCGAAATCAATAGATACATGAAGATTTTATTAGTATCGTATGGAATGGGATAATATTTATTTCCAAAATAATAGGAAATACACATCATGCTTCCATAGGCCGCAATTGTGGCAATTGCCGACCCGTAATAACTCATTGTTGGGATCAGCAGGTAATTTAACCCGAGTGTGATTATGGCACCCACGATGGAAATATAGGCACCAATATGTGTTTTGTCGATCAGTTTGTACCAAACGGAAAGATTGGTGTAAATTCCTAAGAAAAAGTTGGCCAAAATAATGAGCGGCACTACTTTCATGGCTTCCCAATAGGACTTATCGCGAATCATAATCACTTTCAGAACATCGGCAAAAACGATGACAGACAGTAATATAAATGACCCAAAAATCACAAAATATTTAGTAATTGTAGCGTATGTTTGTGGTGCATCCTCATTGTCAGCGTGGCTGAAAAAGAAGGGTTCGATTCCTAAAGTATAGGCCGTTCTGAACAAAACCATGAACAAACCAAGTTTGTAGCAGGCGGAATACACTCCTACTTCGGCATCAGCAATGTCAGGAGGCAATAAGTATCCCAATAAAATTTTGTCAAATTGGTCGTTGATGGCAAATGCTACTCCAGCAATCATAATAGGCATACCGTATTGCATCATTCGTTTCCAAAGCGAATAATCAAAATGCCATTTCAATATAAAGTAATTGGGTGACAACACTATAAAGGTCAGTAGACTGGCAATTAAATTAGACACAAAAATATAGCCTATCTGAAAATCTTCCAAGTAAAAAGAACCTAAAAAACTATCCGGATTTGATTGTGAAATCACCGGTAAATAACTCAAAAAGAAGACGTTCAAAAACAAATTGACAGCTACATTTCCTATTTTGATTATGGCGTATTTTATCGGTTGTTGATTGACTCTTAATTTAGAAAAAGGAACAATCACCAAAGCGTCGAGCACTAAAATCCAGATGTTATACGTAATAAATTGCGCTTCAATTCCAGCCCAAACGGCTAATTTATTGCGGAATAATAATGCTATGAATAGAAACGAAATGGAAGTCCAAAAAAGCGAAACGGATGTGGTTTCCACTACCAATTTCTTGTCTGTTTCTTTATTGTAAAATCTGAAAAAAGCGGTTTCCATTCCGTACGCAAGAATGACATTAAAAAAAATCATGCCGGCAAAAATGATGGAAACTTTTCCGTATTCTGCCTTTGGCAGTAAATCAGTGTATAAAGGGACCAAAAAAAAACTGAACATCCGCGGGATGACCGTTGCTAATCCGTAAATGGCAGTCTGTTTAAAAAGATTTTTATATAATCCCAAAATGATGTATCTATTACTATTTATAAAAACAAAAATAACGAATTCTTTGGTTTAATCAACTGAAGTGAATATTAGTTTTGGAACAGAGATACCACTACAACCTTTGATTCATTTTTACCAAAATTACCGCAATGGCTTTTCCATGACATTCGTTATTTTATAAAAAAAAGTTTTATTCTCTTGCTTATATTGCAAAACTGCCTCGTTGGATTTTAAATCAAATTTAGATTTTTGAATCCGCGGCGCCTTATTCCCATATTCATTGGCAGGATTACTATCCAAAATCAAATCTTCTTTTTTAATTTGAAAAAAATGTGATACAAAGGTATTTTTAGTGATTACTTCAACCGGAGATTCTTGATTGTGAAAATAGATTTTCTCCAATTTGATGCTTGCGGTAATTGGTTTTTTGAATTCGATATAAAAATGTGTCTGGTTATTTTCGGCACCATCGTCCCCATTCTGAAAAAAAACCGATTGTATTTCCTGTGGAAATTCCGTTTGAAATTCTTGTTTCATGGCACAAAAAGTCAGGCTGATCGCGACGATAAATAAGACGCCAATCGATTTATATCTTTTCATAATTTTCAATTTAACTTAATCCCTCTTCGTTTAAAATCTTAAGAAAGTGAAATCCTTTAGGAACATATCCTTGATTGTAATAAAAGCGATGTGCCGTGTAATTTCCGGTAAAAGCATCTAAAACGATCATGGTACAGCCGGTTTCCTTCGCCAATACATCAACATAATCCGTCATCATTTTGCCCAAACCTTTGGAACGGTGATCCGGGTGCACAATAAAATTATCAATCTCGATGTATTTACCCGACCAAAGTTTTGTCCCAGACCAAAATCCGGAAACCGCCACACAAACCTCGTTTTCAAAAACAGCTATTTGTTTGTAATTATGCGGAATCATCTCCGTAAGATACGATTCGTATTTTTCTACCGTAAATGCGGGGTATAAAAATCGCATTACTTCAATGTTTTTAAGCATTTCTTCTACTGTGGTAAGTTCTCTTAATTGTATTTTCATGGTTGTTTTTCAAAAATGTAAAATTAAAGAAAAAAAGAATGGTTTGGAAGAATAGAAATTATGATTTTCCGGAAAGACATTACAATCCTTATTTTCTAAAAAAAATGAATTACTCTCTTTTATTAAACAACCTATCGGAATTCACGGAATTTAGACACGGAATTCCGCGAATTCCGATAACAAGTATTTGTGTAGGAATTTTTATCGCTCTAGTTTTGGGAACAGAAAATCAAACAAGTTTTTAGTAAGACGTTATTGAAAGTAAATTTGATTTGAAAAAATTTATTATTCACGATTTAAGAGATATTCATTATTCTTAGATCTCGCCACAAACAATTTAAAGTTTTAATAAAACTAATTTAAAAAACATGAAAAAAAAATTATTTAAACCGTTTGCATGGCTCACGTGTATAACCATTCTAACCAGCAGTTGCAGTAGTGACGAGTATACAACACCTCAAACACAAAATACAATAAGTGCAGAAATTCCCTTTACATCTATAAACATGGATGAAAATGGACAATTAAAAATGAAATTTGCGGAATCTCTTGCCAACGCATTAATTGCTAATCAAGATTTACGACGATTAGTAAAAGAAGAAGCCTTAAAGAAATTTGACAAGGATTATGATGTAATGTATCAATTGGTCAAAAACAAAAGTATTATACCAATTGATTATAACGGGAAAAGTAATGGGAAAATTGACAAAAGTACCTTAATTAAATCTTCTCAAGCTACTACATTTAGACAAGCTATACTTCCTTTTTTTAAAAATGAAGCAGAGTTAATTGAAATTGAACAAAAATTACCCCTGTTAACTATATTTGTTCCTGAATTGCCATTAGGCTACTTTTCGGCAGAAACATGGGATGTAAATGATGAAAACCAAGTTCCTGAAGTCGCGTTTCGTTTAAACACCTCCAATGATATTCCTGTTATTGGTAAAGATGGAAATAAATACGTAATTGAATCCGAAGTAACGCCAGGATTTCCTATTATTGTAATTAAAGAAAATGAAAGATTGAGGGTGAAACAAAATCATAACAATATAAACAAAAGCGCAAAATTAGCAAATGTTGGTTTTGAAGATTTTGAGTTTATTGATGAAAATTTTGATCCAAATGCTTCGACCAATAATCCCCCAATAGTAAATAATAACGGTATTGACCAATTTTTAATAGACTCCTACAATGTGTGGGAAGGATACGGGCCAGGTGGTTGGCAAAGAGATAATATTTATTATGGTTTGACTCCAAGTATTTCAAATGGCAAAGTTTCAGGTAAATATAGGGAATACATTACGTCCTTTGCAATGAAAGGTGATCCAAATGTCGCTTATTTAACAGTTTCTGGTCATACTAATGACCCTTCAAAAGTTACAGATTACAGATTGAATGATTCCTCGGGATGGACGGATGGCAAATTTGAATTTAGAGCCTATTGCTTTTTTGGAGCACCTGGTGCCGCAAATAACTCTAGTGTTGTAGCAGGAACTAGTACAACTAAAGGGATGTCATTTAAACCCTCAGATTTATTTGAATTAAAATATGAAGCCTTTAGTAGATTTAACTGGCCTTTCAAAAAAACATATATCAGAACTACTGTTGTTGGAATAAAAACCATCAACTTTTTAGACCCAAAATACAATTTATCTCCTGAGCTTGAAACATGGGATTTAGAACGTTTTTCTAATGAGTGGAAATTTTCTTTTGAAGAAGTCGATAATACGTTTGAAATCACCAAAAGTGAAACAATAAACCAAAAAAGCAATATGAATTTTGGTATAGATGCAAATACTGGAGAAAAAGTTAAATTAGGCATTAAGTTTGGAATATCTAACGAAAAAACTCAGGCAACCTTTTACTCCATAAAGTACACAGAAAAAAGTGATTTTCTTGGTGACATTTTTGTCCCATTTTATGACAATGTTGTTAATAAAAACCCTAATACTCAACAAATCTATACCAGATCCTATTCAACTGGTTATATTCAATTTGAAGTAAGACCAATACAAGTTCAATGGTAAAAAGTAGTAAAACAAACTCACAAAGTTTTTGCTTTGTGAGTTTATCATTAAAAATATTTCTTTCCTTTTTTATTTTATTTTTTTTCTCCTGTAATAAAGATGAAATAGAAAAAGAGGACATCAAAAGTTCTTTCGAAATTAAAATTGATAATGATCAATTTAAATTTACCAATGCTACGGTACACGCTATTGAAAATTGTGAAAGACTTTCTGTTGGTGTGCAGTCAGACAAATCAGCAAAAGAACATTTTACCATAGTAATCAACCTCTTAAAAAATGGCGGAATTGATGATATACGATTATTCGACTATCGTTTTAACAGCTATCCCTATGAAACTCCTGACTTTAACAAAGATGGATTGTTAACTATTTCTAACTTTGAATATGATGAAGTCAAAAAGTATCTGCATTTTGAGTACGAAGGTGAACTGATAAAAGTAGAAACTGATTTTAATTCATTGGATAAAAATCAACCAAGAAAGAAAATTAAAGGAGTCGTCACTATTAATGATATCGGTTCCATAAAATGCGATACATTTATTTCGCAATTAAATTTTAAAACAAACGCAATAAGTTTTGTAACCAATAGACCAGTGGGATTCTATGATTCCAGTTTAAAAACAAATCCTTACCAGTTTTTTTTCTATTCTGACAATGGTTATCGAGCCATAATCAAATCCAAAAAAGACTTATGGGATTTAGATAAAGGAACCTATACTTTTGACCAAAACAGTCTAGAAAACAGGATCGATTTAGAGCAATACATAGGCATCTTTAGAGCTACTCAATTACTATGGATTCGTCCCGTCGATTGGAAAAAATCTCAAACAGCAGGTAGTTATACTATCAAAGAACATGTCAACGTCAATGGTCTAAAAGTAACTAAAGGTGAAATAAATATGCAAGTTTATGATAATGGTGTGCTCTTGCATACCATAAATAATGGAGCATTTGAAGTAACTGGATTTAACTAAAATCTCCTATTTTATGACTGCTTAAAAAATCAAAAATAGGAATAGCCAACTGTTTTTCTATGTTGGGGATTAACAAAATGCATCCAAAAAAGTAATTACAATGGTAAAAAACATAAAAGTAAATTTACAAAGCAAAAACCTTATGAATTTCTCAGTTAAGATATTAATTTCCTTTTTTATTTTATTGTTTTTCTCCTGTAATAAGGATGAAATAGAAAAAGAGGAGATCGTAAATTCTATCGAATTACAAATTGAAAACGAAAAATTTAAAGTAGAAAATGAGACTTTTGTTGCAAATGAAAACTGCAACACTATTTTTGTTTCCTTTACCTATGATAGAGGGAAAAATGAACCTCATTTTATTTTTGAATTATCTATCACCAAAAAAGGAGTTGTCAGAAAAATTAGTTACACCAGATTTGGTGAGAGCACTAAACCTTTTGATACAGCAGATTTTAATCCTAAAGGATTGATTTCAATTAATAACTTCGTATCTGATGAATCAAAAAAATACTTGAACTTTGACTTTAACGGAGAAATCCTAGAAGTAGAATCAAACATTCCTTCGTTGGATCAACCCCAAAAAAGAAAAAGAATTATTGGAAAAATTACTGTTAATAAAATAAGTATTACTCCTTGTACTAGTTTCATTAGCGACTTAAATTTTAAAACAAACAACCTTACTTTTTCTACTAATTATCACGCTGATTCGTATGACCCAAATTTAAAGGTAAATCCATATAATTTTAGGTTTTATTCTGACAATGGTTATCGAGCCATAATCAAATCCAAAAAAGACTTATGGGATTTAGATAAAGGAACCTATACTTTTGACCACAACAGTTTAGAAAACAGGGTCGACTTGGAGCAATACATAGGCATCTTTAGAGCTACTCAATTGTTATGGATTCGCCCCATCGATTGGAAAAAATTTCAAACTTCGGGTAGTTATACTATCAAAGAACATGTCATCATCAACGGTCTAAAAGTAACTAAAGGTGAAATGATCTTGCAAGTATATGATAATGGTGTGCTACTACACACCATAAATAATGGAGCATTTGAAGTAACTGGATTAAACTAAAATATGTTTCGTTCTAAAATAAAAAGGTTTGTTTGGAGTCAAACCCTTTTATTTCATCTGTTTATAATATTTGTTTTATATTGGAAGATGGAACGCCTATAATCATATTGCTGTTTGTCAATGACGATTGTCATGGGCGTTTCATTTTCTGAATTCTTGAATTTTATAATAGCGATGTAAATGATCGTAAATCACCAACTCATACATCCTTTGCTTTGAAGTGTATTGTCTGTTTATCATCATATGAATATGACTCATCAAAAAATCGGATAAAGGGATTTGTAGTTTGCCCTTAATGAAATCAATCTGTTCATTGCATTTGTTGTGCTTTACTTTTATAATATTGAAAATCTCAGGATAATCATCTATTGCTATTCCTAGTAAAAACCGCTGCATTTCCATGAACAATTCTCTATACTGTTTATCTAATTCTTTTTTAAGGCTTCTATCCGCATTAAATTCTTTTTTAAAAGCCAGTTGTAACTGATCCATTAAAAATAATTTATCTGAATTACTTAATCCAAATGAATTTAAAAATGTGTCAATAGCAGTAAAGCTAAATAAAAGTTGTGTTTCCTTTTTTTTAAAAGAGGACTTTACCATTAAAAAATTCATTATCATTTCGCTATCATACCAAAATAATTTTTCTGAAGCAATCATCGTTTTTACACCATATCGTTCCATTTCTCTTTGGTACGTATCCGTTTGCACTTTCCAAATGCTATTTTGTTCCAACAACATATTTAAAACCGGATACATTCTGGCGATTACCGTGGCGGTATTTTCTAAGGTTTTACTGTAAAAACGGATTCTTAAGTGTTCATCAGGATCTTTATACCTGATAAAAAACCATTTGTAAATTATTTTTTCCTTTTGTAAATCTAAAATTAAGGGATACAACTTTTCAGACAATATAAGATCTGCTGTTTTTACTCCAGTGTATATTTTATAATACAGCCATTCACTCCCTATGCAAAAATCTCTTTCCATACTTTACAATTGCTCTTTAAAATAGGATAGTATGAACTGATTGGCGAAATTTTCACCAATGCTATTTTTCACAACAGATTCCTTGGTGAATAGAAATTCTTCTAAAGTTATTTTAGCATGATTTGCAACTGATTTTAAAAATAATTGAATCCCGATTTCTTTTTCAAAATCAAGTAATAATGTGTTGTCAAAATAGGCCCAATTTACAAAACGAGGAATGTTTCGTTGTTTTCTCCAACTCGAAAAAGCTTCAAATAACTGGTTATCATCCATTTTATAAAAAGGCATAATTTCAGTTTTACTTACCCGCCATTTTGATTTCGAAAGTAGTACTCCGTTGTACTCAACCCTTGGAAAAAAATCATTATGCGTTTCTAAAACACCCCAACTGAAACTATTAATGGGTTTTACATCTTGAGATTGTAAATCGCATAAAAAATGATAAATGGGGAGCGATTTATTAGCATAATTATGAGCATTTGACAAACAAGGAATAACTTCTTTATTGTGTTTCTTAGATCGTAAAATAATTTTGTTGTTGCGTATCGAGATCATTAAATCATTTAGATCAATCGTATAGTCTTGCTTTACTCCAGAGTTAGCCAAATAGGCAATTTCAAATGCTCTTAAAACAGGTCTTCTCAATATATTACCCGTTCTTGATTCCGGAATATGAACGATCTCAGCCAGAATTTTATCAGAATGATAGGCTACCTCTTTTTTTACAATTTCATTGGTTAAATTGCAAATAGCATCATTTCCATTGCAAAAACGTCCTAATAATTTTGCTGCGCTAACATCACTTGAAGATTCAATTGAAAGCAATTCTTTTTCTTGATGCAATGCAATTTCAATCATTACCGAAAATGTAGTCGGTGCATTATTCCAACTAGGATCAAAATCAGGAAAATCATTTTCAGAAAGCGAAATGACTTTTTCGTTCCTTAAGAGGCATGCTTGCAATTTTTTCTCCAATATAAAATCGTAAGCGGCCCAGGACTGACTGACTGACTCATGAGCTTTGCTTTTAAAAGAAAACTGCTCCAAAATCTCATGCGTATCATTCATTTCAGAATTTTGAAGATATCCAATTCCCGTTTCAGTATCCAAAACAGTTGCCAAAGGCATTTCTCTGGATTCATACCTTTGAGTGAATGCTTTTATAAAACTCGTATGGTTTTCAGACTTCTTTCGCTTTTGAATTCCGTTTAAAAAACGAACCGCTTGGAAGACTTTTTTTTGCGAACTAGTACTCAAAGTATTTACGGAAGCGGTCGTATTTAAATCAGTTTGAAAAAGATATTTTTCATCATGATCCACACCTATTTTCTGAATTAAATCCTTTATAGCTTCATAGTTTTTTTCATAAGGGACAAGCGTTTGGTCCAATACTAAAAATTGAGTTCTTATACTTTGCAAAAGTAGAGACTCTTTTTTAAAATTCGGAATTTTATCAATGATTGAAAAAACACGCGCCCATTCATCACTACCTGTAACTGTTGCATCCAATTCATTTACCAGAAACTGAAAATCGATAAGTTGATTAATGTATTCCAAAGCTTCTGCGGTTTCAGAATCATCATCGGCAAGAAGACAAACCATTTCATCAACTGTCTTCCCTGATGTTACTTTGAGCACTAAATCACTTAATAGTGTCGTTTTTCGCAATGCTGAAATGCTGTGCTCTCTTTTTGTTTTTACATAGTTGTATTCAACATATCGGTAAAAATCCCCAAGAGCATAGATCGAATTATTGGGATAATAGTTGAGATGAGGTATAACTTCTTCCTGTTTCGCAAATTGGTGTAATAGTGCCACCCAAAATTGCATGTCAAATTGAGTAAAACGGCTGAAATTTTGAGGATGATTAAGTATAATGTTCGTTTCAGAAGCTATTTTTCCAACTGAACAACCAGCAAATAACCCGAAAGGCGTACAACGAGTTGATATTCGCGCAAGATATTTCAATAAACTAAGCTGCAAACTCTCCCTTTTTTATTGGATAGACTGGAAGGATCAGCTTTCCATTTGTCTAAAGCCGTTAACAGTTCTGGTGAAGCCATACGAATGGCTTCTCTAACATAAGGGTTTTCAAACTGCGACAATATGGCCTCTTCGGAATACTTTTCCAATATATCCCAATAGAAAGACAATGGAAATAAAGGGGTTCTTAAAACATAGTGCGAGAAAGGAAGAACTTGGTAGATGTTCATTATCGTTTCTTTTTACTCACTTTTTTAGCGAGTTCCATCGCATCATAGACATTCAAAACCTTTCCAGATTTAGATAGTTCTGAAAATTTTACTTTTTTACCTTCTCCACCAGGAACCAAAACCTCAATATCATAAGCAGTACCCGAATCTAAAATGATTTGTTTTACCTCCTGAACTGTAAGTTTAGGATAATATGACCAGATCAAAGCAGCGACCCCTGAAACCATAGGTGCTGCTAATGAAGTACCTGAATCATACGCATAACTATTTCCTGCAGTTGTGGTATAAATTTTATCTCCAGGAGCAAATAAATCTACGTTCTTTTTGCCATAATTAGAGAAGGAAGCTACTAAAGTGCTGTCAATTTTAGCGGTAGTGGCTCCTACGTTAATAAAATTACCACATACTTCTTTAGAACCATCTTCATAAGCGACATCAGTTGGAAAATAAGGGTTTATGTCTACATTAAATTTATTGTTTCCTGACGAATGTACTAACAAAACATTATGTTCTTCAGCATATTTAAAAGCTTCCTCCACCCATTCTTTGTGCAAGGAGAACTCTTTGCCGAAAGACATATTAATAACTTTAGCACCATTATCAACAGCGTACCGTATTGCCATAGCTATATCTTTATCGTGTTCATCTCCAGAAGGGGATATACTCAAAGGCATCAATTTTACATTATTGGAAATACCATTAATTCCAATTAAATTTGCTCTATTTGATGCAATTATACCTGAGACCATGGTACAATGATTATTAATTGTTTTTCCAGATAAATTAGAACTAATGTTACTATTTCCATATCCTTTTTCCAAAACATCAGGATTCAGATCAAAAAAAGTTCTTTCATCATAGCCTACATTTAAATTTCTATTAACTATCGAATCTATTTCTTTTTCCTTAACTTGTATGTCACTCAGATTCTTTTGATTTACTTCGAATTGTGCCATCATAAAATCTACCATAGCACCTAAATCATCATCATCATCATCTCTCCTTTGCATGTACGTCTTATCATTAATCTTGTATTTCTTATACATACTATCCAGCTGCTGATACGAATAATCTTCTTTGGTGAAATACCGTTTAAGACTATCTTTTGCAATTGGAAATTTCACAAGATTATATTTCAGTGATTTCAGCCAATTCGCATAAAATCCTTTTTCTTGTTCAAGCTTTTTTATCGATCTATGATACTCATTATAAGAAGGTAAATCAGTTTTATTTATTTCAGAAGTTTTTTTACCATTATATAGCTTATCATAATCTCTCACTATACGAACAAACTCAAAATTTGCCCAAACAGTACTACGCTTTCCTGTACCAATAAAATTCCAACCATTAATATCATCAATATAACCGTTTTTATCATCATCGATATTATTGTTGGGAATCTCACTTTTATTTATCCAAAATGTATTCAGCAATTCATCGTGATTGGTATCGATTTGAGTATCAATAACCGCAACTGTAACACTTCTTTTTTTGGTTTTTTTATTTTCTTTGTACCACTTGTTTAAGGATATCCCCGGTATTTGTTCAACATTTACATCTTTATCATACCACACATTGGGATTAAATTCATCAATTGGGTTTAAGACTGATAAAACTGGTTGTTGTTCTTTCTGAGTAAATTTATTGGCTTTACAGTTGGTAAAAAAAACTAGAATAAAAAATATAAAAATAAATCGCATAATTTTATTAAATTCAATATTAATAGGTCTATCATTTACTAATTAGGTGGTGGAATGCATACTCTAGATGACCCTCCACTCAAAACTTTATCTGTGATAGTGACTGGTTCATCTCCAAAAGTATTATCTCCCCCATTGACTAAATGTAAATTATCCAACTTCGCTACTTTCATTTTTTCTAAATTAAACTTAGATACTTTAGCTTTTGGTTTGTTTGTTTTCATTTTTATAAATTTATTAATTATTATTTTTTCCAAATTTATACTGTCTCAGTGATTTTTCAGAAAAAAAATAAAAGTTAGTTATCGAAATTCCGTGAATTTCGATACCGTATAAAAACACATAACACTGTAATACAGCAACTTCACTCTATATTAAATTTTCTAACTCTTTTATAAAATATGTAGGTTTTATCTTGTACTTTTTATAAAAAGCAGATGAAAAGGACTCTGCACTATTAAATCCAAACTCATTGGCCAAAGCTTGTACCGTAAAATTACGGAGTTTCGGTTGTGCTTTTAATTGAGTGATGGCATACTCAACTCTAAGATCATTAATGTAGCTAACAAATGTTTTTCCTTTATTTTCATTAATTACTTTAGACAAATATTTAGTATTCGTATTCAATTTCACGGCTGCTTTTTGAATTGTGATTGTTTTTTCTAAAAAAGCGCTATCTTTTTCAAATAAAGCTAACTTTTCAAGCAATTGCTTTACAATTTCTGATGAAATCCGTGATTGTTCCTCAGCAACAATCTCTTCTACAACTATTTTTGTATCCTCATTTTTTGGATTGTTAGTACTCTCGATCGGTACTGGAAACACAATGGCATCAAATCGTTTTCGGTATTGTTTTTTTAAATAATACTGAAAGCCTCCAAAACCACCAATGGCAATTACTAATAAAACCAAAACCAATATACCAACATAAGAAGTAGTTTGCTTTTTTTTCAAAGACTGAATCAGATTTTCTTTGTCAGCAAACAAATGAGGAGTATCATATTCTTTTAGCAAAACCTTATTTAAATGTTTGTAGTTTCTTTGCAACACACTATCAATACCCATAAACGTTGTAATGTATTGTAGCTGTTTTTCTTTATCACCTGTTTTTTTAAAATAATCAATCAAATAAGAATATCCACTTACAAACTCAGGTGTAATTCTTTTTCTAATTTTATACATCGAATCCACTTTTATAAAATTTTGAACCGCTTTTGATTTATTACCTAAACCAACATAGGCTTTGCCTGAATAATAATAAGAAGCCAAAACATTTCCTGTGTTTTTTATTTTAATTAATTCTGGTAAAGCTTTACTAATGCTGTCTAGAGCAGCAGAATAATTTTTTTTATCCACCTGATTGGCACCCTCATTCAAAGTAAACAAAAGTTGATATTCTTTATTTTTTGTAATTGAAGCTTCTTTATAGCCTAAAGTATTATAAAAAGTAGTAGAATCTGATTTTTTTAAAGCCTTATAACAATCCGCTAATCCAAAGATTATGTTTTGATAATCCCATGAATAATAATCCCCTCGATAATCTTTAGTACGATAATAGTTAAAACATTCCTGGTACAATTTTAAAGCTTCGCCGACCTCTCCTAATTCCTCAGATTTTGTTGTTCCAATAGCGTTTTGCACCACATAATAATAATCAATGTTTGTTTTTAAAGCTGCTTGTTCTGCCAAATTGAAATTACGTAAAGCTTCAGTAAACTTTCTCTGTTTCACCAATATGTCTGCCTTTTCGCAATAAGCAGCTGCGGGAAAAAATTTATTACTATTGTTTTTAGAATATTTTATGACACTATCTAAATACTTTATTGCTTTCAGAGGCTTGTCAGTATAATACAAAATAGCAACTAAATAATAACCTCTAGCTTTTCGGATCGATTTCTTATCCTTTTGAGCTTTCTCGAGATACACATTTGCCCAAGCTAATTGCTTTTGATAATTACCTTCTTCTTTAAAGTAATTATTATCTATGCTATCGTAAGGTAAAGAAGAATGTTTTGTAATAGGAGATTGCGACCATAAAAAAAGAGGAAATAGTACTAAAAAAACCGTTTTAATCGGTTGTAGGTAAATCATTGTAGTAAGGTTTTTACAAAAATACAGTATCTCAACTAAAATTGAAGTAAAAAAATACTTTTTTGAGAAATTTTCAAGCTATTAATCTTCAGTTACTTAAAAACTATATATGTCGAAATTCCTGAATTTCGATACGGAATTCGCGGAATTCCGATAACAACTGTTTGTCTACAGCCTTTTCTTACTCTAATTTTGGCATCAGAAAAATGACAAAGTTTCTTAGTAAGACGTTACTGTAAAAACGGAATCATTTTGTAAATTATAATCAGGCCGATTGTGAGGGAATAATACAGCTGTTTTGTAACCCTATAAAAAACAAAGCATGGGATTTGATAAAGCTAATTTGTAATCCTTAAAAACAAAGCAAACGGAATGCACAGCTGCCGGAATAAAGAATGTAAATAAAAAGAAAGTTCTCGAGAAACTCCTTTTGTCACAACAAAAAATGTTTAATTTTAAAAACGTAGAAAATGAATTTAAATAATATAAATTTAGTAGAGCTTAATGCTCAAGAAGTACAACAAGTTGATGGTGGTACGAATGGATTTTGGGTTGCTGTAGGTAATATACTGGGAATTATTGCAACTACTGGAGAAGCTATAAATAATCATCATAACTCAGAGATTGTAAGTAATTTTCAATCTTGTGCAGGTGGCGAAAAAATTTAAAAAAAAAATATGAAAAACCTTATCGAACTAGAAGAAAAAGATTTAAAAAAAATTAATGGTGGTCTTTGGATTGAATTGGCTATTGGAATTCTTGGTTCCGCAATATATGATGCTATTAAAGATCCAAAAGGTACTGTTGATTCAATTTCCCAAGGATTTAATTATACTCACAAACCTTCTTAATCTCAATAATTATAAGGTGTCGTTATTTACGACACCTTAACCTTTAAACGATACAATATGTTTTACTTAATTGATTTCCTTTTTCCAATTATTATACTTTTACTTCTTAGTTTAATATTTAAGAATAAACAACATAAATTATTATTTGTTGTTCTTGGAGTTCTAATTTATAATTTATTCGCAAAAGATTTAGCATTAGAAATTAGAGCTTTTAGATTTATTTCTTCTATTTTAGGAATTTTAGTGTTTTTTATTGTCAATATTTTTTTAAAAAGGAATAAAAAAATGGATTAAAAAGATTTGAATAATCAAAAGCTATCATTAACAATACTTTGGTAAAAAATAAAAAAATGGAATCAAAAAAAATCATACTATTCTATTTATCGTGGGAATAACATATTTAGTGTTGTTTTTTGATACAATTCTCTCGAAACAAAGTGAAAATTTTACGTTTTTGTCAATTGAGACATCAAAAGAGATAAATTTGACACTATTTTTTATTTTGGCTATCTTTTTGATTTATGCAAGTTTTAAACGAAAATAGGAATTAATTAATTGTATTCTCAATAGTATTATTTGGTCTTGTACATATTTCAAATATTAAAGATATTACATTGGCAACTAGCTATGTTTTATCCTTTTTATGTCCTTCCACAAATGATTAAGGGATATTTTATCACTAATTTGAGATTGAAATATGGCTTTTTGTGGGGGCTTTGATGCATTTTCAGTTTTTTTAAAATAGGTAAAATACTATAAATTACTAATTTGTCAGGTGTCTAGGATTTTGTATGCTATTCAAAAATGGTTTTTTCTTTTTTGATTTTCATAAAGAACGTTTTAATTAAATTTGAAATAACCAAAAGACATTGTATAATCCTTAAATTAATTTTAATGAAATTATCAAAAACCTTTTACCTTGTAATAGGTGTGTTGTTTACAATAAGCTTCTTTTATTCATTATTTGATCAACGTGACACCCACGAATTATTCGCTTGGGATGTCAATATTTGGGTTTATAGAATCTATAGATTAGCAATTGCATTGCTATTTATTAAACTATATTTTAAACAAAAAGAGGTAGATTCAAAAATTCAATAAATAACTCTCATCTCTGTAAAACATCCAAGCTCCATATAACAAAAAGCAAATGAACTTCAGTTAAGATTCCATATACACCCTCGAAAATTTTAAATTTCAGCAAAAAAATGAACCTAAGTTCAGACCCTATAAACACCCTAGAAAACCTAATTGCCAAAAATAAAACCAAGAGTATATCAATATACTTGGTGTTGATTTTGGCTATACTAATTTTTCTTGCACTATTGCCTGTTATCAAAATCGATATCAGCAGCCAGAGCCGAGGCATAGTGCGCAGTACTACGGATAATGTTCCCGTAACCAGCTTGGTGAATGGAAAAGTGACATTTGTCAATCTCAGGAACAATGGTATCGTGCAAAAAGGCGATACACTGGTACAACTTACACAAGAAAATCTGGATACGGAGAAAGCCACCAATCAGGAGGTTTCATCAACTGTTCAAGATCAGGTTCATGATTTGTCGCTTGTAGTTTTAGGCAGAAGCAATACGCTGAAAACACCTGCAGTACGGCAAGAGTGGTATAGCTATGCTAGCAAACAAAGTGAATTGCAAAGTAAAATTGCCCAAGCCAAAATAGGCTACGACCGCAACAAGCAATTGTATGAAAAAGGCGTGATTGCCAGAGCAGAATTCGAAAAATACAGTTTTGATTATACCTATGCTCAACAAGCACTTTCCGGATTCGAGAAAAATCAACGAAGCCTGTGGCAAAACAAAAAAAGAGAACTCGAAGAGCAACTGAAAAACCTAAACGGAACGCTCCAAAAAATAACCGTTGAATCTAAGAATTATGTTATTACCGCACCTTTAACGGGCACTATAGAAAACTTCTCGGGGATTCAAACCGGTTCTTTCCTAAATGCCTCACAACCCATTGCCACTATTTCGGCAGTAGATCAATTGATTGTAGAAAGTACAGTTTCACCAAACGATATTGGAATGATACAGAAAAACCAAAAAGTAAAATTCCAATTGGATGCTTTCAATTACAACCAATGGGGATTGCTGGAAGGAAAAGTGATCGACATAGACCGTAATATTACCATTCAAGGGGAACAAGCTTTTTTTAAAGTACGCTGTGGGCTGAATACTACCGCAATGCAATTGCAATCCGGTTACAAAACCCAAATTACAAAAGGAATGACACTCACTACACGTTACATCATAACCAGAAGAAGTTTGTATGAATTATTGTTTGACAAAGTAGATGATTGGCTCAATCCAAAACAGTTAACTCAGTAACCCCAAAAGGGAAATAGAATATAAAAACAATAATTTAATTCAGAGGAAGTCTTTTGTCTATTCTCTCCTATCCACTTTCTATTAATGGCCTCTATAAAAATAAAACAACATGATATCAAAGATTGTGGTGCTGCTTGTCTCGCTTCTATTGGCAATCATTACAAAGTTAATCTGCCTATAGCCAGAATTCGTCAATTTGCCAATACCGATAAACGAGGTACCAATGTGCTGGGGATAATTGAAGCTGCCGAAAAAATGGGTTTCTCTGCCAAGGGGGTAAAAGGAGGAATGGATGCTATTGATAAAATTCCACTTCCTGCTATTGCTCATGTGGTGGTCAAAGAACAACTGCATCATTATGTGGTGATTTATAAAGTTGAAAAGTCGAAGGTCGAAAGCCAATCGAAGATTACAGCAATGGATCCTGCTTTTGGGAAAATGCAAACCTACACTTTTGAAGAATTTCAAAAAATCTGGACTGGCGTATTGATTCTTTTTGCCCCGAATGATGATTTTAAGGAATACAACGAAAAAGTTTCTCCTTTAAAACGCTTTTGGCATTTGGTACAGCCACACAAAACCATCTTAGTTCAAGCTTTGGTCGGTGCAATACTTTTTACCGTTTTAGGGCTAGCCATGTCCATTTATATTCAAAAAATTACTGATTATGTTTTGGTGGAAGGCAACAGAAACTTACTGAATCTGCTGAGTGTTTCCATGATTTGCATCATCATACTGCAAGCCTACATCGGTTCTAAAAAGAGTGTTTTTGTTATGAAAACCGGGCAGTTGATTGATGCCAAATTAATTTTAGGATACTACAAACATCTGCTCCATCTGCCACAACGCTTTTTCGATACGATGCAAGTGGGTGAAATCACATCTCGGATTGGCGATGCCGTAAAAATTAGATCTTTTATCAATGAAGTGGCGATTGATATGATTGTCAATATCTTCATTGTAATTTTTTCCTTCACATTGATGTTTACCTATTATTGGAAATTGGCCCTGGTGATTCTGTTAGTAATTCCATTTTATGGAGCTATTTATTATATTTTAAATAAGTTCAATAAAAAAGTAGAACGCGTTATCATGGAGAATGCTGCCGAATTACAAACGCAATTAGTTGAAAGTGTCACGCATATCAGAACCGTAAAAGAATTTGGAATCGAAGACTTTTCGAATCTTAAAACGGAAAATAAATTTGTAAAACTATTATTTACCACTTACAAATCAGGTTTAAACAGTGTTTTTGCAGGGACTTCTACTCAATTTCTGGCTTCGATATTTACTGTTATTTTAATGTGGATTGGTTCGGGTTACGTGATTGACAGAGCCATTACTCCCGGTGAGTTATTTTCCTTTTATGCTTTGATTGGCTATTTTACTTCGCCAGTTGCTTCCTTGATTGGGATGAACAAAACGGCACAAAATGCACTGATTGCTGCTGACAGGCTTTTTGAGATAATGGATTTAGAACGGGAAGAAACAGAAAATAAAGTCGAATTGCAAAGAGAAAACATGGGAGATATAAAATTCGAAAATGTAACGTTCCGTTATGGCTCACGAACAGAAGTTTTCAAAAATTTTAACGCCATTTTCAAGAAAAATGAAACCACAGCTATTGTTGGCGAAAGCGGAAGTGGTAAAACGACATTGATCTCATTATTACAAAACTTATATCCCATTAAAGAAGGGAAAATTTATATCGGAGAGTACGACTCTCAATTTATTCATTATCAGAGCCTACGAAATTGTATCGGTGTCATTCCGCAACAACTCAATCTGTTTTCGGGAAATATTATAGAAAACATTGCTTTAGGTGATTCATTTCCGAACATACAACGTATTTTAGATTTGTCTAAACAATTAGGAATTACAGAGTTTGTGGAGAAATTGCCCAATGGTTTTGAAACCCAAATTGGTGAAAATGGAGCCATGCTCTCCGGAGGACAAAAACAACGTATTGCTATAGCTAGAGCCTTATACAAAAATCCGGAAGTGTTATTAATGGATGAAGCCACATCCTCTTTGGATACCAATTCAGAAAGAATTGTAAAAGAAGTGATTGACAATTTTAAATCTTGGGGAAAAACAGTTATTGTCATTGCCCATCGACTGAGTACCATAGCTAATGCAGATACTATTTTGGTGATGGAAAATGGCACTATAGTCGAGTCGGGAAACCACAATGCACTGTTAGAACAAAAAGGAAAGTATTTTGATTTATGGAATAAACAAGGATTGGTCTAATTAAAAAAATTGACTGCAAAACAAAAAAAGAGCCAACATCTGTTGGCTCTTAGAATATATTTCGAATCAATGATCTATTACCCATTCAATGCTTCCGCACCACCAACAATCTCTAAGATTTCATTAGTAATAGAAGCTTGACGTGCTTTATTATAAGTCAATTTCAATTGATTTCTCAATTCCGTTGCGTTATCAGTTGCTTTGTGCATCGCAGTCATACGCGCTCCGTGCTCAGAAGCAAATGAATCACGAATTCCTTTGTACAATTGTGTTTTTAATGATTTTGGAATCAAAGTCAACACAATTTCTTCTTTGGAAGGTTCAAAAATATAATCTCCAGTTGAAACTGCAACATCAGATTTTAATGGTGCTAAAGGCAAAAATTGTTCCGTTTGAACGATTTGTGTCGCAGCATTTTTAAATTGGTTGTAAATCAACTCAATTTTATCGTATTCACCAGAAACAAATTTCTGCGTTAACAGGTCAGCAATTTTAGCTACGTTATCAAAAGTCAAGTCGTCAAAAACAGCGCTTTGATTTTCAATCACTGAAAGCGTTTTACTCAAAACATCATTTCCTTTTTTGCCAATAGCAAAAATATCCACTTGTTTTCCTGCATAAAATTCAGCACGGCTTTTAGCTCCTTTAATTGCATTTGTATTAAAAGCACCTGCCAAACCACGATTTGAAGTTATTACAACTAATAATACTTTCTTGATCTCACGTTGTGTAGTAAACTCTCCTCCTATCTCACCGTCAAGTGTGGCAGAAAGATTTTGCAATAATTCCGTTAATTTTTCGGCATAAGGGCGCATTGCTGTGATTGCATCTTGTGCTTTCTTTAGCTTTGCTGCAGAAACCATTTTCATTGCCGATGTAATTTGCATCGTCGATGAAACGGAAGTAATTCTATTACGGATTTCCTTTAAATTTGCCATTGTTTTGTAAGTATGGAGATTTAAGTATTAAGTATTAAGTACCCAGAAAATCTTGATACTTAATACTCCTTACTTAGTACTTTTTAGTTATATTTTGCTGATAATTCTTTTGCTACAGTTTCGATTACATCTGTAATTTCGTCTGTTAATTTTCCTGCTTTCAACGCATCAAGAGTTGCTCTGTGTTTGTTGTTCAAGAATTCCAAGAAGTCTTTCTCAAATTCTCTTACTTTGTTCACAGGAACATTTCTCAATAAGTTTTTAGAACCAGCGTAGATAATGGCAACTTGATCTTCTACAGTATATGGATCGTTCAAACCTTGTTTCAAGATTTCAACGTTTCTTCTACCTTTTTCAATTACATTCAGAGTAACTGCATCTAAATCAGAACCAAATTTAGCAAACGCTTCCAATTCACGGAATTGTGCTTGATCCAATTTCAATGTACCGGCTACTTTTTTCATTGATTTAATTTGTGCATTTCCTCCAACACGAGATACCGAAATACCTACGTTAATTGCTGGACGAACTCCAGAGTTAAACAAATCTCCATCTAAGAAAATTTGACCATCTGTAATCGAAATTACGTTTGTTGGGATATAGGCAGAAACGTCACCAGCTTGAGTTTCAATAATTGGTAAAGCAGTCAATGAACCACCACCTTTTACGATTGATTTCAATGAATCTGGTAAATCGTTCATGTCTTTAGCAATTCCATCATCTGCAATTACTTTACAAGCACGTTCTAATAATCTACTGTGAAGGTAGAAAACGTCTCCAGGATATGCTTCACGTCCCGGTGGTCTTCTCAATAAAAGAGAAACCTCACGATACGCAACCGCTTGTTTAGATAAATCATCATAAACAATTAAAGCCGGACGACCTGAATCTCTAAAATATTCTCCAATTGCAGCACCTGCGAAAGGAGCATACACTTGCATCGGAGCTGGATCAGAAGCATTAGCAGCAACAATAATGGTATACGCCATTGCTCCTTTTTCCTCTAACATTTTAGCAATTCCTGCTACAGTTGAAGCTTTTTGTCCAATTGCAACATATATACAGAACACTGGTTTCCCAGCATCATAAAATTCTTTTTGATTTAAGATCGTATCGATACAAACCGTTGATTTACCTGTTTGACGGTCGCCAATAACTAGCTCACGTTGTCCACGACCTACTGGAATCATAGCATCTACTGCTTTAATACCTGTTTGTAATGGCTCAGTAACGGGTTGACGGAAGATAACTCCAGGAGCTTTTCTTTCCAAAGGCATCTCGTATAAGTCTCCACCGATTGGTCCTTTTCCATCAATTGGGAAACCAAGTGTGTTTACTACACGACCTACCATTTGTTCTCCTACTTTAAGAGAAGCGATACGTTGTGTTCTTTTAGCAGTTGAACCTTCTTTGATTCCTGTAGATGGTCCTAAAAGTACCACACCAACATTGTCTTCTTCAAGATTCAAAACAATAGCTTCTAATCCATTGTCAAACTCAACTAACTCTCCATATTGAACATTAGAAAGCCCGTAAACACGAGCAATACCATCTCCAACTTGAAGTACTGTTCCTACTTCTTCCAGTGTAGCACCAGATTCAAAACCTTCTACTTGCTTTCTTAATATTGCTGAAATTTCAGCAGGTTTGATTTCCGCCATCTTAATTTATAATTTAGACACTTAAATGTGCAATAAAACTAATTACTTAACTCTCTTTTTAATACTTGTAATCTGTTGGCTACTGAAGCATTGTATTGCTTATCGCCTATTCTTAAAATAAATCCTCCTATTATTGAAGCATCTACTATATTTTCAATTGTGATTTTTTTATCCGAAAGAGATGCAATTTTTGCTAAAACTTTAGCTTCCAAAGCTGCATCCATAGGAAAAGCAGTAGTTACTTTTGCAACTTCAATACCATTCAGTTCGTCAAACAATTTGTTGTATTCCAATGCAATTGCTTCTACAATTTCAAATCTTTTGTTTTCAAACAACAAATGAAAAAGTCCTTTGGTTACCCCATTTACATCAGCAAAAACTTCCAATAGTACATTTTCTTTAACTTCTACTTTAATGGTAGGATTTTCAATAAAAGTGTTCAATTCCTGATTCCCATTAATTGTCGAAGCAATTAAAGTCATGTCCTTGCTTACCTCATTGGTCACACCAATGGAGTCTGCCATATCCAAAATTGCTTTTGCATAACGAATTGCTGCTCTTGTACTTGCCATAATTGTTAGTTTAACTTAACGTCGCCTAACATTTTCTCAACTAATTTAGTTTGAGCTTCTTTGTTAGATAATTCGTCTTTCAATATTTTTTCTGCTATACTCAATGATAACGTTGAAACTTGTAATTTCAATTCTGCCATAGCTGCATTTTTTTCACTTTCAATTGCTGCTTTGGCTTGCTCGATCATTTTTAATCCTTGAGCTTGTGCTTCATTTTTTGCATCAGCAACCATTTTCTCTTTTATTTCACGAGCATCTTTAAGCATGTTGTCACGCTCTAATCTTGCCTCTTGTAAAATACGTTGGTTGTCAGCTTGAAGGTTTTGCATTTCTTTTCTAGCGTTTTCAGCAGATAGCAAGGCACTTTTGATTCCTTCTTCTCTATCATTAACGGCATCAAGAATTGGTTTCCAAGCGAATTTTTTTAACAAGAATATCAATCCAACAAATATTACTATTTGCCAAATAAACAAACCAAACGAAAAATCATTTATTAACTTATCCATTATATTTAATTATAAATTTTAAAGTATGAATTGCTTTTAATAGCAATTTGTAATGTTTTAATTTTAAAAATACTAGTTACAACCAACCGTTGTAACTAGTGTTTTATAAGTTTTAATTAAGATGCGAATAACGCAGCAAAACCAATACCTTCAATAAGTGCAGCTGCGATAAGCATAGCTGTTTGGATTTTTCCAGAAGCTTCTGGTTGACGAGCAATAGCGTCCATTGCTGAACCACCAATTCTACCAATACCTAAACCTGCTCCGATAACAATCAATCCTGCTCCTACAATAGTTGGAATTTCCATAATATATAAATTAAAAATTAAACACTCTTATTAGTAGTCTAAAGTTGTAACGTCTAATGTCATAAGGTCAAGCTGACTTTTAAACTTCCGACGTTTGACGTTCGACTTAATGGTGAGCTTCCTCGTGATGATGCTCTTCGTTTCCTGCTCCAAAATAAAGGGCAGATAACATGGTGAAAATATACGCTTGTAAAAACGCTACTAATATCTCAAGGATAGAAAGTGCAAATGCCAATCCAAAAGACAAAGTGCTTCCAATCCAACTTTTAAAAATAAACATTAAACCAATAATACTCATCAACACAACGTGTCCTGCCAAAATGTTAGCGTACAAACGGATCATTAATGAAAATGGTTTGATTATGGTCCCCAATAATTCAATTGGAGCCAAGATAAATTTCATTGGAGTTGGCACGCCTGGCATCCAGAAAATGTGTCCCCAGTAATTTTTATTAGCGGTAAAAGTGGTGATTACATACGTTAGCAAAGCTAATGATGCTGTGATTGCAATATTTCCTGTTACGTTAAATCCTAGCGGCGTTAATCCTAATATGTTCAAAAAGAAAATAAAGAAAAATATAGTCAATAAATAACTCATGTATTTTTTATATCCTTTTTCTCCAATGTTTGGAATGGCAATTTCGTCTCTGATGTACAGTACAAGCGGCTCAAAAAAGCGTCCAGCTCCAGAAGCTATTCCATTATTTTTACCGTACGATTTTGCTAAACCGGTAAACAATACAAACATTAAGATCGCTATTCCTAAAATACCGATAACACTTTTGGTTACCGATAAATCAAGTGGAGTTGCATTTGTAGGGTGACCGTGTTCTTCGGTTAAAATTCCATCCGCCTCCGTTTTGTATATTTTTTCGTGGTGCAGTACGTAGAAGTTTCCATTGTGTTCTGCCGTTTCTTCACCATGATGAAATTTTGATGATGAAAACACTTGCAAACCATTGTCCCAAAGGATAACAGGCAACGAAAAACCAAAATGCTCCCCTGTTTCTTCATCTACTGAAAAAGTAAAATCATGCGCGTCCAAAAGGTGATGATTAATAAATGTCTTGATTTTAGATTTTACATCCGTTGGTTCTGCATGAGCTCCTTCGATCGCCTCATGAGCAACTTCTGTTTTTACTTGCACAGGATCCTGTTCAGGATTTGCAAAACTGATTAAAGGAAGACACGCTACTAAAGTCGCTAATATAAATCTAAGTGGTTTGTTTGAAATCACCATAACAGTTAATTATCTTAATTTATTACGTTTCTGAAATTTGGTGCAAATGTACATCTTTTATTAATATGCAAAAGAATATAAAAATTTATTTTTGATGGATTTTTTCCTTGAATACTATAATTATTGCTTTTCATTTAATATACGTATTGTTAATATGGTTTCAATTGCTAAAAAGAGAATAAACATCATAAAAAAATTCTTTTTCTCTATTGCATTGTTTTGAATTGTAACCTGCAATATAGGCTTTAAAATCAGATAACAAACAATCATTTTAATACTAGTCGTTAAAAGAAATGACATCCCAACGTTATCAAAACTGCGTTCTTTAACTTTTAACAGAAGTACAAATACCATAATCGATAAAACCAGAAACAACATATATAAGGTTTCTATCGAATAATAAAAAGTGGCGTCATCTATATTTAAGAGATAAAAAGCTGCTCGATGCACCACATAAGCCAATCCGGCAAGTGCCAATAATGGCAGAAGCGGTTTGTATTTTTTTAAATTCATTGTGTTTGATTTTTGCCGCAATGGCACTGAGGTGCAAAGTTATTTTAATTTTTACGACCATTCAGACTTTTTCAGCTCGTTTTTAATCGTTTTTTCTTATCAGAGATTACTGCATTTTATTGATTTCATTTACCTGTCGTATCACATTGTATAGTGCTAGCGCGACGCCAACCATTACTAAAATTTTACTGTAATACACTTTTGGGTGTGGATGATTTTCGTCTAACCAGTCTCCAAGATAAGAAAACAGAAAGATGATGGCGCCCATTTGAATTGGAATATTAATCAGCGCAAGCCATTTATTCGCTCTTTTTTGGTTGGGATTGTTGTCCATCGGTATGGGTTATATTTTTTATAGTAGCCTTCATTGTACAGGCAGCGCTAAAATCAGCACCGGGCTCCACAGATAATTTTCCAGTGGTAACTTCTCCATGAATACTGGCTTTTGATTTTACATTCAGCACTTCAGTTACTTGAATTTTTCCGTCAAATTTTCCTTCAATGTCGGCATTTTTGCACGCAATATCTCCAATAACGCTTCCGGCAGGGCCAATGACAATTTTACCTCCAGATTGAAAATTACCTATCAAATTACCGTCTAATCTAAAATCAGCGTGCGAAATAATATCGCCTTTTATAGTAGTTCCTTCAACAATTCTATTGGTTTTTCCCAAAAGATCGGTGTAGGATTTTTGCTTTTTATCAAACATATTTATGGAATTTTTAGCGCTAAATAGATGTCCATAATTTTCTTGATCTGAATCACTTTGTAGTTCTCACCTGACACTACAATTGCAGGATCAATCATTTTATATTTTACATTTTCTTTTAATACAAATGCCATATCTTTTGCGTAAACTTCTGATTTTATTCCGTGAATCGTGATAAAATTTTCTTTTTCCGTATAAATATCAAAGGAATATGATAGTTTTTGCAGGTTTTCTGCAGAAATAAACATTTTGATTTTCTCCTCTATTGCTTTTGTATTAGTATCCTCTCGTGAACCTACACGGTATAAAATTTTCCAATTATTTGAATCTGTTGTATTCAACTCCATTTTCTCTAAAAACGGAATTTGACTTGATATTATTTCTTGGGCATTTTTGCCTTCTTCGGTGTTCGGATAGTTGTCCGCCACACCTTGCAATGCATTTTTGTACGCCGTTAATCCTTTTAGTTTTCCAATGGCATTTGCTTTAAGCAATTCGAATTTTGAAACAATTTCATCTCCTGAAAACTGATTAATCAATGCGTCAGCGTTTTCTAAAACAGTAACAAACTGTTCTTGTCGATATAATTTATACCACTTCGTATACGCACTTTCCGGGGTTTCATTTAACGAGGTTACATCTGAGCCTGTGCTGTTTATAATTTGTGCATAACGAGAATCTGGATATTGAGCCGATATTCTTTTTTTCATCGCTTCTGCTTTGGTTGCATCGGTGATTTGATATAGTTTATACAAATTATACGTCGACGGAAGAACCAGTTTTTCCTCTGGATTCTTGTTTAATAAGTGTTCCAGTTTAGCGATGGCCAAATTATTTTCTTTCAATTTTTCTTTATAAATAATCCCTAATTGGTAATAGGCAAAATTGCGTTCTTTACTAATACTATCTACCTCCGTTTGTGTTACTGGAAGTTGCTTTAAATAATAATCCGTGGTGTATTGCTCCACCATTTTCTCCACTGTTGATACCTCCTCAAGAGTTTCTTTGCCCACAATCAAAGAATCTGCCAACGTTGGATTGACAGTACCGGATGATAATCTCCAATTGCGATTGGGAGTTCTGTCGCCCCACGTTTTTTTGAATTCTAATTTTCCAAAAGCTACAGTCGTAGGATTATAAAAATAGAAAACAGTACCGCCTTGTTGTGCGGTAGCATTACTAATCACTGGTGGCATCATTGCTGATTTTTTAGCAGGTTGACCAGATTCCTGATTAAAAGCCGGATCAATAACACTCGTTGAACTATTTCTTTCTAGATTTTCTTGTTTTACTTTTCGTTTTTCTTCTTCAACTTTCTTGATTTCATCCGCTTCTTTTAATTTAATGATATACTGTTCATAATACGCTGTTTTATCACTCTCATTCAATGAAACAACATGTAAAATACTATCATTTCTTTTGGCAAGAGCCTCATATAGAATCACTTCGTCCAGATTACTTCTAATTTTTTGAATTTTATTAAACTCGCGCGTTTTGTCATTGAGTTTAACCAATGTACTGTCATAATATTTTGCCGCTGCAGGATATTCCGAATTTCTAAAATACATATTTCCTAAATTTCGATAATTGGACGCTACTAAATAGGAATCTTTTGAATTTGTTCGTAACGATAAGTTATAAAAATCTAACGCTTTCTTCTGCTCCATTTTTTGATCATAAAACACTGCCAGATGATGGAGAATTAAATCTTTATACGGGCGGTTTTCTCTATCATTTGCCAGTTTATCAAACGTTTTTGTAAAAGAATTGAAATCCCCGTTTTGGTAATCAAACAGTTCCGCTTTTTTAGCATGCGCCTGAATTACAAATTTCCTGTCCGCTTTTCGGTTCATATCGATCACTGATTGATACGCACTGGCAGCGCTGTCTTTGTATCCCAATTGTTGGTATAATTGTCCCAAAATAAAACGATATCGTACTCTTTCCTGCTTTACTTTGGTAAATGCTATGGCTAATTTTAGTGATGCAACGGCGCTGTCTTTTTCTTCTAAATTTAAGAAAGACTCTGCTAAAAGGGCATTTGCATCTGCAGCAACCTGTTTTTTTACGTCGTGGTCTTCTAATAATTTATTTATATTTTTTATTACTAAAGCATCGTTTCCTAAACGCATATTTGTTTTTTCTCGCCAAATTTTAGCCTCATAAATTTTGCTGCTATTGGGATATTTGTATAAAATATAATTGAATGCGTCGAGTGCCGGAACAAATCGCTGGTCGTAGTAACGGGATTTGCCAAGCATCAAATAGGCTTTCTCTCTTCCGCCTATGTTCATGGAGTGTTTTTGAATGGCTTTCGTCGCCTTAGCTTCTGCCAATTCAAAATTCGTGTTTTTAGGTTTTGTTGTGGAAGTGTAATCTTCTACAATTTGCATTTTTTCTATTGGCAGCTGTTTCCAGAAATCGTCATCATTGTTGGATTTTATTTCCTTTACTCCTTTGTCCAAACCTACCTGGCCGTTGTATAAAATATTATATTTTGTACTTAAAGCATGGGAATTTCTGGCCATAAAAGTATCCTTCTTAGTAGAACAGGCTACTAAAAAACCAAAAAATAAGAAGAAAAATAACTGTTTGAATCGATTGACTTTCAATGGAAAACGTTTTTATCAATTAACTTTTAAATGTGCTTTTTAGTATACGTACTGGTAAAAATACGTTTCTTTTTGCTATCGTGAAAATTATCGGGGTTTATTTGAGTCTTGCTTGCGTGAGGGCTGTAGCGGAAATCCTTTTTTATTCTTTTTTTAAAGAATAAAAAAGATTGAGAGGGAAAGCCCGACCCGGATTTTTTTCCGTGTCACGCCCAAATTAAACTTGGATAGACATGAATGTGGTACTATTTGATTTGACAGACTCAAAATAAACCGCTACTGCGTTAATTAACGCTCAAATTCAGCAATGCAATCGGCAAATTAGCGGTAAACTATTTTCTCAATACCTTAACGTTGCATTTTAGATAGCAAAAAACAATTCTAGTTCCTGCAACGTTTCTTGAGACGTTTGAATGTCTTTCACCACTTGGCCATTGTGCAAAGCGACTATTCTGTCACTCACCTCAACGGTATGCTGCAAATCGTGACTGGAAACCAGTACGGTTACTTCCGGATTATCAGCTAAATCCTTGATGATTTTCTTTAATCGAAATTGTGTGGTGGGGTCTAAATTAGCAAACGGCTCATCAAGAATAATCACTTCCGGATTCCCGATTAAAGTAGCTATTATCCCTA
Source organism: Flavobacterium cryophilum (assembly GCF_048286555.1). Lineage (NCBI taxonomy): Bacteria > Pseudomonadati > Bacteroidota > Flavobacteriia > Flavobacteriales > Flavobacteriaceae > Flavobacterium > Flavobacterium cryophilum. Next base: position 305,066 of record NZ_JBLVPZ010000001.1, read on the forward strand.
CTTTTTTCTGATTACCTTTAGATAAATCGCGTAAATATTTTTTGTTTTTAAGAATTTCTCCGTTGAAAAATTCTTCATGCGTGGCCAATAATGCATCGACATCGGCTTTGTTTTGTCCACGTAAATCCCCTATAAAATAAAAATATTCTTCGGGAGTGAGGTATCCAATCAGAAAGCTTTCGTCCAGAAAAGAAGCCGTAAATGGTTTCCAGTTTTCGCTGGTGTTCACTTGTACATTGTTGTTGAGAATATTCCCTGTTGAAGGCTGGATTAAATCCAATAAAAGGCTGAAAAAAGTGGTTTTTCCGGCTCCGTTATTTCCCACTAATCCAAAGCTTTCGCCTTTTTTTATTTCTAAAGTATCTATTTTTAATACGGTTGTTCCGTTGTACGTTTTCGAAAGGTTATTTACTTGTATCATTTTTTAAAGTTTAATCGGTTAACTGGTTATTTTGGTTAATGTGACTGCTAATTATCCTTTTTGTTTGTAAGCCGCAATGGTTGCGTATTTTTCGGTTTTATAAATTTTTTCGATTAAGGAAAAAACTTTGTCTTTAAATGCAAATCCAATCACTCCCACTGACGCCACTAACGCTAATCCTAGATTGGCATTGCCAAATTTAGAACCTAACCAATACAGTAAAACAGGCAAAGCCAATTGGGGAATCGAAATCAGCATGGTTTTTATATTGAATGCTTTTTTATCGCCAAAAGCCCCTTTACCGGAACTTAAATCGATTGGCGTTTTAGTGTATGCACCGCCCAGCAAAACCAAATGGGAATTGAATCCAATATTATAAATAGCACCTACAACAATTGTTAAATATACCTGCCACCCAAAATAAAGATAGAAAGAAGCGACAGTCGTGGTAACTATTGTAGCAATTACCATCAGCCACCACTTCGAACTCAGATAGCCTTTGTAAGGAATATTTTGCGTCATCATTAACTGGTAATACGCACTGTCCCAACTGGGTACAAATTGTCCAAAAGTGATGAGAAATCCTCCTGAAACGAAAATCCCGGCAAAAATATGCATCACAGGATTATTGTAAGCTTCAATCCCATTGGTAAAGAAAAGCAAACCGTAAAAAAGGAACATCACGCTCAATCCCACGGTGGTTTTTGACCGTTTGTTTCTTTTGATTAATTTAATGTCATTTTTCAAGAAGGTTCCTATGGTTCCAAATTGGTTTAACCAAGTCAAATCCTCTGTATTGGCAACATCGTGTTTGTTAGACAATCCCGCATCCAGGTATAAGTTTTTTTTGAAATACTGGAATGTAACATAATATAAAACGATTAGAGCCACTACCGGAATGGCAAAAGCCCAATAGGTATTGAAAATAGCATTAAAAAATGGCGCCGTAAACTCGGTGATATTGAAAAGTCCGTAATAGTGTAATCCTCCTAAAATTGCTGCTATTCCTAAGAATATGGCAAATAAATTATCTTTATTACTCAGTAGAATATTCAGAAAATTATTGATAAATAGTAATGAAGACAGCGCAGCATACCAGAGTACCACGGACACTACATCATAGCCTTCGATAATTAATACTACACTAAAGGGAATCAATAAAAAACCATGCACCAAATTAAAGAAGGACAAAACGGTTTTCCCCAAGGAGAAATGAACAATGGTAGCTTTTTCAATTGGAAAAATCAACATCGGACGAATATTCATCACTGGGATTTTTTGCAACAGCAATCGGATGATTAAGTCCATCAGTATATAGTAAATCAGGAATTGATTCACGGTAACAATGGGGTCCATATTCATTTTCTTTAAAATATAAAAAGCCCCCACTCCTATTGCCAAGAAAATTAAAATGAAATAAATAGCCACAAAACCCATCAGGATTTTCAAAGCCAAATTAGTAGCGAAGGAAGCCGATCTAAAAAATGCTTTCCATTCGAGATAAAGGAATTTTTGAATCATAGTTTGGTTATTTTGGTTTAATAATAGGTACTTAAAAACAGGAAAACGTTACAAATTTTCTAATTTATATTCTGGGTAAGTATGTTTTAAATAGGCCTCTGCTTTGGAAGGAATTATTTTTAATACAATATAAATGGCCAAAGACATTGAGACTATAAACAGGCTCATGCAAAATAGTGCCAAGTCATTTGGATTTGTTGTTCTATCAATTCTAATGATATTAAAAAAATGAAAGGGCAAAATCATTAACCAGGGAAAAGTTCCATAATTAGAAATTATCTTTTCAAAAAGCCAAATTTTTCCCGTTTCCTGCTTACGTTTTTTCATTTTTCTGTTTGCAAAAAACAAAAAAGGCAGCATACTAACTATTAAAAAAAACATGGATATCCTAAAAATCTCTATTGTATAATATTTTTTAAGGAAATAAAACACTGCCAAAATCAAAAATACTGTCACTATAATTTTAGGTATCGTAAAAAACCTTCTAAAATGACTCCATACAATACGGTTGTATTTTTTTCCTAAAGTAATTTGCCGACTTTCCACCACATCCATAAAGCCAAAAACACCAAATTTTCTAAATTCTTTATTTAAAACTTCGTCAAAAGTTAGTTTAGGATTTTGTTCCCATTCGGTTTCAATGGCGTTTGCTAAATGATCGACTAATTCCGTTTGTAAATCGTAATATACCACATAATGCTGACGGATAAAAAGGTAAAGTTGGTCTATTTGTTGGTGGGTTAGTTTCATCTTCATAAAATTAAAATTCTAATTTTGGACTTGGGTTCACTAAACTCTGCATGTTTCGGATGAAATCTTCGAGTTCTGAGAGTCGGTTTACGGTTTCTTTCTGACCGCTTTCCGTGAGTTTATAATACTTACGCATGCGGTTATCCACTTTTTCGATTTCAACATCCAGCAAACCTTCGGCTTCCAGTTTGTGCAAGGCCGGATACAGAGCGCCTTCGGTGATGTTGAGTTCGCCGTGGGTAATCACCTTGACTTTCTGCGTGATTTCATAGCCGTACATCTTGCCGTTTTCTTCGAGCAATTTCATGATAATCGTATTCAGACTTCCTTTGTATAATTGTGAGTTTTTCATTTGCCTTTTCATTTTGAAAAACAAATATACATAAGAAACTTATACATAATTATATTAGGTATACAAATTTTCAAATAGTTTGAATTCAAAAAACCTATTCTGTTTACTATATTTGCAAAAAAAAAATCATGTCATCCTTTTTAAAATTAATCATAAAAGAAGTAAAACGCGAAACCAAAGACGCTGTTTCGATACTTTTTAACGTACCCGAGGAATTAAAACCAATCTATACTTTTATTGCCGGTCAATATATCAATTTAAAATTAACACTTGACGGTGCCGAAATTCGTCGGGCGTATTCTATCTGTTCTTCTCCGGAAAGTGGCGAGTTGCGCATTGTGGTCAAAGCAGTAAAAGACGGAGCTTTCTCCCAATTTGCCAACACGAAACTCAAAGCAGGCGATGTTCTTGAAGTTGGGCAACCCGAGGGGAAATTCACTTTTGAACCTCAAGCGGACCGACAAAAAAACTACGCGGCTTTTGTAGCTGGAAGCGGAATTACTCCGGTGCTGTCTATTCTGAAATCGGTGTTGAAAAACGAACCAAAAAGTTCTTTTATATTAGTTTACGGAAACAAAACGCCCGAAGAAACTATCTTTCATCAAGAATTACACGATTTACAATTGCAATATGTGGGTCGTTTTTTTGTTCATTGTGTTTTCAGTCAAGCCAAAATTGAACATGCTTTGTTTGGAAGAATTGAAAAATCGACGGTGAATTTTGTTTTGAATAATAAACACAAGGAATTAGAGTTTGATAAATTCTATTTGTGTGGGCCGGAAGAAATGATCAATATTGTCTCCGGTGTTTTAAAGGAACATAATGTCAAAGAAACCGTAATAAAATTTGAATTGTTCTCTACTTCTACCAAAGAGAACAAAATAGAAAAATCATTAGTCGGACATTCGAAAATCACCATTATGGTGGATGATGAGGAAACAACTTTCGAAATGTCACAAAAACAAACCGTTCTTGATGCCGCTTTGAAGCAAGGTATCGATGCTCCGTATTCTTGCCAAGGCGGAATTTGCAGCAGTTGTCTGGCCCGCGTTATCTCTGGAACTGCCGAAATGACAAAAAACTCCATCCTAACCGATAAAGAAATTGCTGATGGCTTGATTCTTACCTGTCAAGCGCATCCAACCTCAGAAACTATCTATGTAGATTATGATGATGTTTAAAAGATAAATTGCTTATGTATGAAACTTCTCTGAAAAGGGAAGTTTTTTTGTTTTTAGGAAGGTTGGGATTTGATTGTATTAGCGGAATTATAGTATGACTAACAATCACGCTGTTATTGAGTAAGTTTGATAGATTCCTGTTTACACAACTAATTTTGGGTAGCAAGTCCATAGTTACTAGCTAGTACTTTTTTACTAAACGATTAACTAATAATGAGCATATTAATGTTAAATTTTCCAAAAAAATATTTCAATTGTTACCAAATTTTGGTACTTTAGTAAAAAAGTAAAATCATGGGAAAGAACACATCCATCTCTTTAGGAAATCATTTTGAAACTTTTGTCGAAAAAAGTATTTCAAAAGGTCGGTTTCAAAATGCAAGTGAGGTAATTCGGGCTGGACTCCGCATGCTAGAAGAGGAAGAAGATAAAGTTTTACTATTAAAAAATGCCATTCAGGAAGGCATTGATAGTGGATTTGCAAAAGACTTTGATCCAAAAAAACACTTAGAAACATTACAAGCAAAGAAAAAAACAAATGGCTAAATATTATTTGACAAATTTAGCCGTTAACGACTTGACTGAAATCTGGGAGTATACTTATGAGGAGTGGTCAGAAAAACAAGCCAATAAATATTATAAACTCCTATTAAAATCTTGTCAGGAATTAGCAAATTACCCCAACTTTGGGAAAAATTATGAGTTAGTTCAACCAGATCTTTTAGGCTATAAAGCCAATCATCACATTATTTTTTTTAGAATTATTTCGGTCAAAGAAATAGAAATAATAAGAATACTGCACGAAAGAATGGATTTGAAAACTAAGCTTTAAATTAAAACCTCACACAATTACAAGCTTGTTTAGCTGAAAACAAAAGCATTTAAAATCAAGTTGTTAAAGAACTATAAAAAAGCATTCCACAAAAAAAGATTTTTTTGTCTTTTGTTTTCTTCTTTATCCTCGCCATATTTGAACCAATCCTTTGTTTTTTCTTCTATTAATCTTTTTAGTTCTTTTAAATCATAGGTTTTTTTGGCTACAATTGGTTTTATGTCGGATGCGTTACTGATTTCTAAATCTATTTTAGTAGCTATAAATGAAGTGTATAATCTTGGTATTGAAAGTCCTAAAATCATACCCGGTAAACCATTTATAGAACATGGACCGCCAGAAATGGTAATGTCGTCTGTGTAAAAAGCAAATACATACACGTCATCCATTATTTTGCCCACGGCTTTTCGGCAATTATAACCGGCTATTTCTCTATGTTCATTTGTGATTTTCCATTGTATGTTTGGTATGCTGTCTGTTATTACAAAATTAGTTCCTACTATTTGCTTTTGCATATTCATTTTTCCTGTTGTAAAATCAAAATACCAAGTGTTTTCTTCATCTGCATCTTTTTCGTGCTTTGGTATTCTTGTTTTTGGGCTCCATCTAACAAATTTATATAGGCTTTTATTCTCGGCAAAAGTATAGGTGAAATAGGATATTTTTAGGTCAGACAGGTTGTCTTTCATCATCTCATCCCAACTGTCATTGCTCATCGTTTTTTTGAGATTGGTATTTACTTCATATTCAATTACAGCTTTATCTATAAATAGTTGTGCTTTTGATGTAGTTGTAAAAATTAGTGTTGCAATAAAAAAAAGTATTGATTTCATATATAGATAACTTAGATAATTAGATTTTTTAAATGCTCATTATTATAATTCTTTGAATTTCGTTCAGGACCGTTACTGATTTACTTCTTTATTGTTTGACCTTTGTTTTTAAAATTCCAGGTAAAGCCTATCATAGCATATCTTTTGAGCCTATCATTTTGTTCCTCACCTATTATGTTTTCATAAACATATCTATTGATGCCTATATTTTGATTCAAAATATCTCGTACTAGGATATAAGCCGTAAACTCATCGTTTTTGAAGGTCCGTTGCAGCCTTGCATTCCACAATTGATTGGTAAGATTGGTTTGAAAATCGACCGTTTTTTGACGAGAATTTAAATTGTAGTCTGTGGACAGTTTCCATTTTTCCCTAAAATAAACCCCTATATCCAGGTCCAAATTATTAGTGTTAAATGATTTTACTTCATTGTTTTGAGAAGTACTGTTTCTGTTATTTGAAAATCTATTACTTAAACTAAATTCGTATTTCTTCTCTTTTGATTTATTTAAATAAATTGAAAATCCTGAATTTAAAGTATTGGAATTATTGATTTTGTTATTAATACTTAGTGCTGATTTGTTATAGTTAACAGATGGATTAAGATTAACTTGTAAATCTATTTTTTTTATCTTAAATCCATATCCAAAATAAAAATTTCCAGAAAAATTACCGTTTGTGTTTATGGGTGTGCTAATTGTTTTAGCGCTTTCTGGATCTATATCTTTGTTGTATGAAATTAAATTGGAAGTCGTTCTAAAAGAAATATTTTGGTAAAAATGCGATTCTGTCAAAATACTATAACTATTGTGTGATATGTTTACACTATTGGTAAAGGATTGCTTTAAATCTGGATTACCTAAAGTTTGATTGAAAAAATCTTGATTGTTTCTCAAAGGCTGTAATTGATCAATGGTAGGCTGTCTGGTTGCGCCTTGATAATTTAAACGCAAGTTACTGTTGCTTTTGTACTTATAAGAAAAATTTGCAGTTGGAAAAAAGTTAGTGTAGCTGCGCTTGTATTCTTTATTTAAAGTTTGATCTTGTAAATCAAACGAAGTAAAACCAAAACCACTTCCAAAGCTGTAATTTATTTTTTTGGCATTGTAACTCAGTTTTACATTGGGCTTGTTTGTCGTTATTGTCTGTTTGAACTGGTTTGATAAAGAATTTACAACCACATCATACTTGCCTGTAGCATCCGAATAATCATACGTTAAATAGTTGCTTTCACCAGTGTTATGAGCAACTTGATAGGCAAATTGCATTGCAAATTTCTTACCAATAGGCTCAGTATAGGTCACATTTACAGCAAGATTTTGATTTGTTTTTTCTCCTATTTTGTTTTGGTCTACATCATCCCTAGAGGAAAAAACACCTGCATCATAACTTTCGTTGGAAGACTTTAAGAAATTATTTGAATCTGTATTCAACGTGTTCCAACTACCGTTTACAGAAAATGTACGACGGGCTGTAGCGAATTTATGTTTATACAAAATACTGGCAGACAAGGATTCCTTATCCGAATTTGTATTAAATGTTTTTTCTTGTTTGTTTTTTAACAATCCGTCACCTCCCGTTGTCTCTCCGTTTGTAAATTCATCGCTTTCGGTATTATAAAAATTAGTTTTGGCGGTAAATTTTATCGAGTTTATAGAATCTAATTTTACATCGTAAATAGCATTTAGTTTAAAATTACTTCTGTTTACATTGCTTACCGTTGATCTGTTTTCGTTTAATTGGGTTTCTCCCACTTGTCTTTGGGTAAAACTGCTTTTATTGTTTGTATAAATTTGGTTATTGTATTTTGGTGATAGATTCAATGTTTGTTTATCATTCCACTTGTTGCTGTACTGCAATCCTGCGTTGGTGTTTTTGATAAAACCATTTTGAGTGTCAACATAAGGTTCTTCATCATTATTGCCACCTGTCCATTCATAACTTACATTTCCATCGTCATCCATGTTCATGCTTATATCATCCCGTGCTCCAAATTTTTCGCTGTCTTGCCAGCCAAGTCCATCTTGCCCCGTATTCCCATTTAATAAAAAAGCAGATAGTTTTCTTTTGCCTTTAAAACTGCTAAACATCAAATTGGTATTGTATCTGGAATCAGTATCTGTAAATGATTGATTTGCAGCATCTATCTTACCAAAATAACCTTTCTTTTTATCCTCCTTCAATTTTAGGTTAATTGTTTTTTTTGTGTCGCCATCATCAATTCCTGTAAACTCGGCTTGATCGCTTTTCTTATTAAAAACTTGTACTTCTTTTACTGCATCGGCTCGCAGGTTTTTTACCGCCATACCGGGGTCATCACCAAAAAATTCTTCGCCATCTACCAATACTTTTTCTACCGTTTCACCCATGGCTTTTATAACACCATTTTTATCAACTTGAATCCCCGGCAGTTTTTTTAGTAATTCTTCTACATTGGCATTAGCATCTACCTTAAAATCACTTGCCCTGTAACTGGTCGTATCGCCTTTAATTTTAATAGAACCCGTCTTTATAATTACTTCTCTAAGCGCATTAATTTTGCTCATTAAGGCAATTGTCCCCATTTTTTTTTCGTCTTCTTCAACAATTATGGCATCTACATAATCAGCATACTGGCTATGAGCTGTCATCAGTATGTAATTTCCTGCTTTTACATTTTTGAAATTAAAGTTCCCTTCCTTATCCGATCGGGTAAACTTGTATAAAATAGAGTCTTTGGGAGTTAATAAAGCAACAACCGAATTGTAAATGGGTTTGTTTTCGCTACCATCGGTTAAAAGACCCGAAAGGTTTGTTTTTTGAGAAAACGCTGAAAAAGAGAATAAGAACAAAATTGTAATTGTTACAGTAATTTTTGGCATAAATAGTTTCTATTTTTATTGTATTAGCATTTCAAGATTTCTAAAAGCAACTTAACTGAAAAAAACAATCCTCTTTCACCGCAAGTTTGCCTTCAGCGTAAAAATCTTATACACTTAAGCCAAAAATAGTATTATTCCCACTAAAAATTTAAAGTTATTTCGTTATTAAAATGTTAAAGTTATTCTTACATAAAAATAACAAAATCTTGAAAAAATTAAAATCCTCTACGAGGTTTAAATCTTCATTTATAGTTTGCAGGTATTTAAAACCTTTACGATAGAATCAACAGCAATCGATCGCATCGCCTCTGCATAACCTTCGACTTTTTTATTTCCATACACCGAAGTGGGTAATTTTGGAAACTGATTCCTATCCGAAACCAAAGCATTTTTTACAGGTTGATTAAACGGTGAAAATCCCGCATACGGATGCGTAGCGCCCCAAAGGGTAATCACTTTTACGCCCAACATTGCTGCAATATGCGCATTCCCGGAATCCATGGAAAGCATCACATCCAGATTACTAATGAGTTGCAATTCCTGTTGCAATTTTAATTGTCCCGCAATATTGATAACGTTTTTTTTGTTGGAAGCAAGCGAATCTAGAGTTTCGATTTCCTTTTTTCCACCGCCAAAAAGCAAAATAGTATGAGTTCTATCCAACGCTAATTTATCAATCACTTCCTGCATCAAATCCATCGGATAGACTTTAGAATCGTATTGTGCAAAAGGAGCAATTCCTATCCATTTTTGATTTTTTTCTCCAATTATCGCTAGAATTTCCGGACTCAAAACTGCTTTTTCAGGAAAAACTGGATGCGATAAATCAACTGTAAAACCGAGTTGTTCAAATACTTTGACATGCCTTGCAAACATCGAAGGCAGCTGCTTGAACACTTTGTTTTCGGGCTGGGTCAACGCTTTTTTTCCTGCTCTTCCTTTATCCACTGAAGCTACTTTCTTACCGCTTAAAGCAAAAAGATTTCGAATGATTTTAGACCGCAAGACATTGTGTAAATCGGCAAAAGCATCAATGTTTAAACTTTTCAAATCTTGGAACAAGCGCAACAATCCTAATAGTCCGTTGTGTCGTTCTTTTTCATCGAAAGCAAAAAAAGAAAGATTAGGAATTCCTTCAAAAAAAGGTTTGAAAAAAGGTCTGGAAACAACCGTGATTTTAACTTCCGGATGCTGGCTTACAAAAGCACGTAAAACAGGAACCGTCATAGCGACATCTCCCATTGCGGAAAGTCTCATGACGGCTATATGTTGGATTTTTTTTGACAATTAATTAATGTTTAAAAACCATTACTGTATTAAGGCTCATTAAGTTTTTCTTAATTTTCTTAATACGGTAATGGTTCAAAATATCTTGTTTTACTTCTTGTTTTGGTACAAAACAGGATTCAGATCATCATCATTGTACATTTTCATTTGTTTGTATACTTTCATGAATTTATTGCCATTTTCGATGTCTGTCAATAAATCATCAATAGCCAAAGACAAGTCCGTTCTTTGTTCCAATAAAATATTCAATTTAACTTGACATTTATCTCTATGCTCTTGTGAAGCTTCGGCACGATTAGCTTCCTCTTTCATGTGATAAATTTTTAATGCCAAAATAGACAATCGGTCAAAAGCCCAAGCTGGACTTTCTGAGTTGATTTTTGCATTGTCTTTTACGATCACCGGGCTGTATTTTTGAAGAAAATAACTGTCAATATATTCCACCATATCGGTGCGTTCTTGATTAGAAGCATCGATTCTTCTTTTTAAAGTCAAAGCAGCCACGGGATCAATATTTGGATCACGAATGATATCCTCAAAGTGCCATTGAACGGTATCAATCCAGTTTTTATGATACAACAAATGTTCAAATTTATCTTTTGGAAAAGGATTATTAATCGGTTGGTCTACATTATCAAACTGGTGATAATCTTTAATACTTTGCACGAATACGGCGTAAGCTAATTTTGAAAACATATCTTTATATTTTAAAGGACAAAGATACTTTTTTATACTTTTATAGATTATAAAAATATTTATAAGTTTAATACCAAAAACATATACATGCAAATTCATTATTTATCAGAAGACAATAGTATCCTAAATCATTTTTTAGGACAAATACGAAATGTACATGTTCACAATGACAGCATGCGTTTCCGAAGAAATATTGAACGTATTGGCGAAATAATGGCGTACGAATTAAGTAAAAAACTACAGTACAAAAGTGTCGAGATCCAAACGCCTTTGGGTCTTAAAAAAACAACTGAGATCAAAGATAAATTGGTTTTATGTTCCATTTTACGCGCTGGATTGCCCTTGCATTTGGGATTTTTAAATTATTTTGACAATGCCAAAAATGGTTTCGTTTCTGCCTTTAGACACCATCCAAACCAGGACGATTACTTTGATATTTTAGTGCAATACCAAGCTATTGCTGATATAAATGAAAAAAATCTAGTATTAGTTGATCCAATGTTAGCCACCGGTCAATCTATTGTTGCGGTTTTCAATAAATTGATGGAAAGAGGGACGCCAAAAGAAATTCACATTGCCGTTGTTATTGCCGCGCCGGAAGGCATTGCTTACCTTGAAAAGCATGTGCCCGAAAACTGTCATCTTTGGGTTGCTACATTAGATGAAAAATTAAATGAGCGCAGTTATATTGTTCCAGGATTGGGAGATGCAGGAGATTTAGCGTACGGTGAAAAATTATAACTGGGAGAAAAAAGCAAACAAACTACAAGCGATAAGCACAAATAGAACCATTTCCCGCTTCAACCTAAGCTGGGGTATTTCGATATGGCTCGCTGCCATTATTGCCAAAGGTGCAAATGTAAACAGTAACAAATCATTGCTTTTATCAGAAGAAATCACATATATAAGAATCCCAATAAAAAAAGAAGCAATAATTTTTTTAAAGGAAGTGTGCAACAATTGTGGCCTGCTGGATAAAGTCGCAAACATAGATACCACAAAAAACAATGCGATTGTGGCATAGATTGACAAAGCAGCATTTTGAAAATTGTTAGTGAAATAATTAATTTCAAAATTAATTTCTACACTTTTAACAATGTATTCAATGACGTTTAAATTGAAAATTGTGGCATAAAGTAAGAACATAATTCCCGCCACAAAAAAAGCAATGAAGGGTAATATCCAATTTCTATAATCTCTGGAAACATGGAAAATTATAGATATAAAAACTAGAACTATAAAGATTATACTCCAAAAATGAAATAATGCAGCCAGAAAAATCCACAATGAAGCATCAAATATTTTTTCTTTAGAAGCTTTTAGAGATTGCAATGAAATCAATCGGCGTAGCGCTAACAGAATAAAGAAATTAGACAATATCAAGCTTAAATTATCTAATACGGAAGGAAAGAAAAGCAGTAATAAAATGTAAAAAAAAAACGTGAACGTACTGTCTTTACTCAATCCGTTTTTTTTGGCAACAAAATCCGTAATAAAAACAGAAGCCAATAAAACGCAGAACAACATTGCCTTTTTTAAAATTAATAAAAAGGAATTCATCCAGGATAAATCTTGAAATTGGTATATAGAAAAGAAAACCAGCATTAAGATTACGACCAATGAAAAATTTAATGGTGTAGATTTTCTAAAAACACTTGTTATCATAAGGATATTTTATACTTTTGTGTTCGTAAATATAATACTTGTTTAAAAAGTAAACCCTGCAAGTTCAAAAAGATTCTTTTAAATAAGCGTTTTTAACACCCTGAGTTTCTTAAAAAACAATTAATAAAATTAATTTTATACATTATGAAAGCATTTTTCGAAGGAATTGAATACTTATTTGTAAATATTTTATTTGCTCCTCTAGACTTTTTACGCTCACTAGAGCTATCATCTTGGTTTGCTGCTAACACAATTAACTGGATTTTCATGATTATTTGTGCTTCGGCAATGGTATATTGGATCAGACAATTAAAGATTTTTGAAGACGCTGGAACAGAGAAGCAAGATACTACCGCTCACTCTTTCTTTAAATAAGAATTAAAAAAAAAGTGACCGATAATTGGAAACTATTTTAGGTCGTTTCCAATATCTTTTCTATAATACATCTTATCAAAATTTAGTTTCGCTATGTTTTGGTAAGATTTTTTTATGGCCTCTTCAAAATCATTTCCATAAGAAGTTACGGTTAGAACTCTACCTCCATTTGAGACTACATTTCCGTTATCCAGTTTAGTTCCTGCATGAAAAACAATGGAATCTTCAATGGTTTCTAATCCTGAAATTACTTTTCCTTTTTCAAAATCTTCCGGATATCCGCCAGAAACAACCATAATTGTAGTGGCACTTCTTTCGTCAATTTCCAAATCGATTTCGTCTAGTTTTCCATTGGCTACAGCCAAAAATAATTCCACTAAATCAGTTTTTAGTCTCGGGATAACCACTTCGGTTTCCGGATCGCCCATTCTCACATTGTATTCAATTACGATTGGCTCGTTGTTGACATTAATTAACCCAATGAAAACAAACCCTTTGTATGGAATTCCGTCTTTTTGAAAACCATCAATAGTTGGTTTTACAATGCGTGTTTCTATTTTTTCCATCAAAACCGCATCAACATAAGGAACTGGCGAAACAGCTCCCATTCCGCCTGTATTTAATCCGGTGTCACCTTCACCAATGCGTTTATAATCTTTGGCTGTTGGCAGAATTTTATAATTTTTTCCATCGGTAAGAACGAAACAACTTAATTCAATTCCGTCAAGGAATTCTTCGATAACGACTTTAGAACTGGCTGCACCAAATTTTTGATGCACCAGCATGTTTCGTAATTCTTCTTTGGCTTCTGCCAAATCCTGGATAATTAAAACCCCTTTTCCGGCGGCTAATCCATCCGCTTTCAAAACATACGGCGGTTGCAATGTTTCTAGGAATTCACATCCTTTTTCCACCGTTTCTGCAGTAAAACTATCATACGCGGCAGTTGGAATTTTATGTTTAATTAGAAATTCTTTTGCAAATTCTTTGCTTCCCTCCAGTTGCGCCCCAATTTTTGATGGGCCGATAACTGGAATATGACTTAATAAGAAATCGTTTAAAAAGAAATCGTAAATTCCTTTTACCAAAGGATCTTCTGGTCCCACCACAACCATTGCTACTTGTTCCTGAATAACAAACGATTTAATAGCTTCAAAATCAGTTGGATTAATGTCAACATTAGTAGCTATCGAAGCTGTTCCAGCGTTTCCTGGCGCTACAAAAAGTGTGTCACAAAGCGGACTTTGAAGCATTTTCCATGCAAAAGCATGTTCTCTTCCGCCAGAACCCAGTAGTAAAATTGTCATGTTTAGTTGTGTTTAGTTGTCGTGCAAAAATAGTTCGTTTTATGCTGAAATAATAATTTTTTTTACTTACTTTTAACGTTAGTAACGTATAAGATATGATAATTTCATTTGGATCTAAAGAAACCGAAAAAATATGGAATGGAATTGTTGTGAAGAAACCTTCAATAGAAATACAGCAAATTGGCAGGAGAAAATTAAGAATGTTGAACAATTCCCAGGATTTGACCGATTTAAGAATCCCTCCATCTAACCGATTAGAAAAATTAAATGGCACTTTAAAAGACTATTATAGTATTCGAATTAATAATCAATGGCGCATTATTTTTATTTGGAAAGACGAGAATGCAACTGAGGTAGAAATTATAGATTATCATTAAAACAGTAAAAATGGAAAAATTAAAAAATATACATCCAGGTGAAATTTTATTAGAAGAATTCCTTATCCCATTGGAAATAACAGCCTACCGATTATCGAAGGATTTGAAAATTCCACAAACCAGAATTTCTGAAATTACTAAAGGAAACCGACGCATTACGGCTGATACCGCTTTGCGGTTGAGTCTATATTTTGGTAATTCCGCAAAGTTTTGGTTAGGTCTTCAAAATGATTTTGATATTGAAGAAGAAAAAGAAAATAAAGCCGAAGAATTGCAATCCATCAAACGTTTTGACATTTCAAAAGTAGCGTGATGTTTCCACTATTCGACTTATCCTTGCAACTAAATGGTTTCCCAATGAAGGAAGCCAAAGCCGAATTACGGAAAATTGTAGCCTTTTCTGAAAAAGAACACGAGACTTTCGTTGAACATAAAAAATTGGAAATTGTTCATTTTCATTTGCAAAACAATACTTTTTACAAAGATTTAACCGGTGTAACAACTTTTACCCGCTGGGAAGATTTACCCGTTTTAAATAAGAAAAATTTACAGAAACCTTTATTGGATCGACTTTCGAACGGCTATTCTCCTAAAAACAGTTACGTAAATAAAACGTCCGGTTCCAGTGGAACTCCTTTTATTTTTGCCAAAGATAAATATTGTCATGCGTTGACTTGGGCTTCAAACATGTATCGTTTTGGTTGGTACGACATCGATTTTAATGCGTCCTTTCAAGCGCGTTTTTATGGAATTCCAATGGATTTTATTGGATACAAAAAAGAACGCTTTAAAGATTTTTTAAGCCATCGGTTTCGGTTTCCCATTTTTGATTTATCGGATACAGTTTTAGAAGGATTTTTGACTCATTTTCGAACCAAAAAATTCGATTACATCAACGGTTACACAAGTTCGATTGTTTTGTTTGCCAAATTTTTACAAAAGAAAAATATTGTATTAATAGCCATTTGTCCCTCTTTAAAAGTGTGTATGGTAACTTCTGAAATGCTTTTTGAAGAAGACAAACTCCTATTGGAAAAACAATTTGGCATTCCTATTGTCAATGAATATGGCGCTTCAGAACTGGATTTGATTGCCTTCCAGAACCCAAATGACGAATGGCAAATAAATTCCGAAACGTTGTTTGTGGAAATTTTAGACGACAATAATAAAGCAGTTCCTAACGGTACTTCAGGACGTATCGTCATTACTTCCTTATTCAATAAAGCGCATCCGTTTATCCGATACGACATAGGCGATATTGGAATTTTGGACGAAAAAAGCACGTTACAAAAACCAATTCTCAAAAAATTAATTGGAAGAACTAGTGATGTTGCTATTTTGCCAAGCGGAAAAAAGTCGCCTGGTCTTACTTTCTATTATGTGACAAAAAGTATTATTGAAGACGACGGAAACGTAAAAGAATTTGTTATAAAACAAACCAAAATAGATAGTTTTGAAATTGAATATGTGAGCGAAACCGAATTAAATTTGGCACAAATTAAAAAAATTGAACAAGCGATAGCTTTATACCTTGAACCAAATTTGAAATTTAGCTTTACCCGAAAAAAAGTATTAGAAAGAAGCAATCGTGGGAAATTAAAACAATTTAAATCGATTCTTTAATATTCTTGGAATAGTGTGGCTTTAGCAGTAACTGCGTAAATAAAAATCCAACCATGCAAAGTATAGAAACAACCAAATTCAACCGATGAAACATTCTATAAACGGCAAAATTGTGTTTTAACAGCTCATATTTGGATGCAGATATTGAATTCTCTCTGATTCTGTAATAAGCCAAACTTTCAGGAATAGGTTGTGCTGTTTTTATTTTTTTTAGAATGGTGAGCCATAACATCCAATCCTGTCGTTTACGAATAGACGAAATGGGTATTTTACCAAAGTAATTCACCTCATAGATTCCCGTTAGATTGCCCACGTAATTGCATAAAAATAACTGCCGGAAAGAAAGGTTTAATGGCGCTTCAATTCTTTTGTTGAGCGATTGCCCTGCTTCGTTAATACATTCGTAAAAGGAGAATGTAAAAGGAAGATTATGCACTTTTAAGAATTCCATTTGTAATTCTAACTTCAGAGGTTTCCACAAATCGTCTGCGTCAAGAAAGGCAATATATTTTCCAGTGGTTTTTGCCAAAGCGGTGTTTCTGGCAATTCCAGTTCCGGAGTTTGTATCGAGTTGAAAAAGTTTTATTCTGTTATCGTGAATGGACGCTTCTTTTATTATTGAAACCGTTTGATCAGTAGAGCAATCGTCTACAATAATCATTTCCCAGTTTTTATAGGTTTGATTTTGAACAGATTGAATCGTTTCCAAAATGAATTTTTCGGAGTTAAATGAAGGCGTAATTATGGATATGAGTGATTTTTCCATTTTAATATGCTTTTTCTTCTCCTTTAAAAATGTTGATAACCGTTTGGAAAATTATTTTTAAATCCAAAATTAAAGACCAATTTTCAATGTAAAAAACATCAAATTTTATTCTGTTAATCATATCAGCTTCTGTTTCAATTTCGCCACGAAAACCACTCACCTGCGCTAATCCCGTAATCCCTGGTTTAACATAATGGCGCACCATATATTTTTTAACTTTATTTCCATAAACTTTGTTTTGAGCCCAAAGATGCGGACGCGGACCTACAACTGACATTTCACCCAGTAAAACATTTAGAAATTGAGGCATTTCATCTAAACTTGTTTTGCGCATAAACTTCCCTATTTTAGTAACACGCGGATCGTTTTTTGAGGCTTCTATTTCTGTTGTTTTATTGATTTTCATAGATCGCAATTTATAGCAGAAAAATTCATGTTCATCAATTCCAGGCCTTCCTTGTTTGAAAAAGACAGGACCTCTGGATTCTAGTTTTATCAAAATCGCTAATAAAGGGATTAGCCAAGATAACAGAACTACAATAATTATCATGGAGAAAACAATGTCAAAAACCCTCTTAAATACCATTGTCGCGGGTTCATGCAACATGGTTTTCTTTAATGATAAAACGGGAAAAAATTCGTAATAATCAATTTTTAAATTTTTCGAAAAAATCTCTTTGCCATCTGGTATAAATTTTATCGTGATATTGTTTTCATCTGAAAAATCAATTAAATCTTGCAAATGCTCATTGGAAATTTCGTTTAATGAGCAATAAATTTCGTCGACACAATTTTCAATTACGAAAGGCTTTAATTCTGCCAAATTCCCTTTAATATTTTGATTTGATTTCTTATCTGAAAAGTAGCCTAAAAAACGATACCCATAATCATTTCTCGTTTCAAAAAGATTTTTTAATTCTATTGCCTCAGGAGTATAACCGATTATGACCGCGTTTCGATAATTACTTCCTGTTATTATTCTATATTCTTTTAAATAATAAAACAATAAAAATTTTGAAATCGTAATTAGTACTATAGCGGAAGCTATAAACAGCGCAACCACTATCCCATTAAACACAACTTGTTTTGAAAACGGAAAAAAAGCAATAGTTATTAAAAGAAATAAAACGCTCTGTTTGACTATTTTTGATATAATTTCAAGCGGAGTCGTGAAACGATATATCGCGTAGAATCTTATAAAAAAAGCAACTGTAACCCATCCAACTATTTGATAAATAAGAAAGTGCTCAATCTTAAAATTAAGGTCTTTAAAATAGAAAAACCCGAGAATCAAAATAACAATCAGATCTATTAAAATACTAATGGGTCTAATGTACTTTGAATACCTTCCTGTTTGAGATGCAGTCATAATTAACGAATGTAACCTGTTTGGTTTTTTATCGGTTTTTAAAAAAATTTCTGTTACTTTATATAACTGGAAAAATCTTTATGTTCTTCTTTAGAAAGTTCCTCTTTGGATAACGATTTGAAATAATCATAAGTAATTTTCATTCCTTCAGCACGGCCTACTTTGGCTTCCCAGCCTAGCAATTCTTTCGCCTTGGTAATATCAGGCTGACGCTGTAAAGGATCATTTATAGGCAAAGGATGATACACCACTTTTTGAGTAGTCCCCGTCAGTTTTATAATTTCATCTGCAAAATCCTTGATGGTAATTTCATCCGGATTACCAATATTTACTGGGTAAACATAATCGGAATGCAATAATCTGAAAATGCCTTCGACTTGGTCGTCGACATAACAAAACGAACGCGTTTGCATTCCGTCCCCAAAAATGGTTAAGTCTTCCCCACGAATTGCCTGACCAATAAAAGCGGGTATTACGCGGCCGTCGTTAAGACGCATTCTAGGTCCATACGTATTAAAAATTCTAACGATTCGAGTTTCAACGCCATGAAAAGTGTGATACGCCATCGTTATGGATTCCTGAAACCGTTTTGCTTCATCATAAACGCCTCTTGGTCCAATCGTGTTTACATTCCCATAGTATTCTTCGGTTTGTGGATGAACCAATGGGTCTCCGTACACTTCAGACGTAGATGCAATGAGGATTCTAGCCTTTTTAACACGTGCCAATCCTAAAAGATTGTGCGTTCCAAGAGAACCCACTTTTAAGGTTTGTATCGGAATTTTCAAATAATCGATTGGGCTTGCAGGCGATGCAAAATGCAGAATATAATCTAGTTGACCCGGAACGTGAACAAATTTGGTGATATCATGATGATAAAATTCAAAATGCTCCAATTTGAACAAATGTTCTATATTTTTTAAATCTCCTGTAATGAGATTATCCATTCCAATAACAAAATAGCCTTCTTTAATAAAACGGTCACAAAGATGTGATCCTAAAAATCCAGCGGCTCCAGTGATAAGTATTCTTTTCATATCGATTTTATAGTTTCGGAAGTATTTAAGTAATATATTAAAAAGTAACTAAATTACTTCATTAATATAACGCTCCTTCACCTCATAAAGAGGTCGCTGTCAAAAATAAACTTATCGTTAGGATTGTGAAAGAAATATAGGTAAAATATTTCTTTCATAACCGTTTATGTTCATTTTATTGGTTATGCATTACAAATTATTCCATTTTTTCTAAAACAAACACATTGTTGAAATAAGCGGTTTTATCTATTGGCAATAATAGACTGAACAGAATTCCAAAAAAGTTAAAAAAAACGATAAAAGGAATTAGAAAAACCTGTCTTACATTTTTATTATTAGGGAGAATATTCTTTATGTAATTTAAATTAAACTGAAAAATAACTTCTACGTAATTTCCTGTTTTAAAACTATCAATCACCTTAAACCCATTTTTTTGATACAAATATTTTAAAGCTGGTGTTGTATATCTTGCAAAATCATACGGCATTTCATGCTCTTCCCACATAAAAGGCGTCGTTATTAACGCTGTACCATTTTTCTTTAATACTCTATTAAACTCCTTTAATAATTCATCAATATTAAAAACATGTTCTAAAACCTCAGTACACAAAATAGAATCAAATCGTTCATTTTCAAATGGGATTTCTTTCCCATCATAATACGTATCTACTTCATTACAATTTTGTTCTCGTCCTACAATCATATAATCTACGCCAATATATTCCTTCACATTTACAAACAATTTCTTGTAAGGCTTAGTTCCACAACCAAAATCCAGTAAAGATCCAGTAAGTTTATCAGCATTATTTTTTATGGCGTTTCGAATTGATTTTCGAATCAGAAAATTATAATTAATGAAAAACCCAATGATCCCGGGATGAAATTTTTCTTTCTTAATCTTTTGTTTAATGAACTCTGTAGGCATTTATTTTTTTTTCAATTTTAATTCAGTAGCTGCTATCTCAAATATATAGATTCCAGTTCCGAAATGTTTTTTTTGATATTATAGTTTTCAGAATACGAATCAAAAGCATTTTTTGATAGGGTATCTAATAATTCTTCATCTTTCAATAAGTTCAAAATTTTACTTTTAAAACCCTTTATATCATCATTATCAACAACAAATCCATTATAATTATCAGTTATTAGATCTTTATTCCCATCGCAGTTGGAAACTACGCAAGCTTTAGATAATGCTATGCTTTCAATAATAGAATAGGGCATTCCTTCATATCTGGAAGTTGAAAGATAGAATTTAGAGTGATTAATTATATTAAAAACATCGGTTCTTTCTGTCCAATTTAAAAGCGTTACGTCAGTACTCATGTCCAATTCCTTCATCAAATTTTTAACGGATTCTAGCTGACCTGATACCGGACCAACACCCATGACGATTAAATGAATTTTCACTTCTTTTTTCACTTCGTGCAACACTTGTATCATTTGTTCAATATTTTTTTGATACGAGGGTCGACCAACTGTACAAATGTACTGTTCAGGCCACGTTTTAGGAATGGATAAGGGTTGTATTTTAGTGATTGGTTCAATACAATTGTTGAAAACTAGCACATTTTCTGGTTTATAACCAACGGTTTCTATGGCACGTTTTTTCTCGGACTCAGATGTGGCAAGAAGTATACTATTTCCATTGGAAAGAAGCTTTTCAATAGTCAAAAAAAAACTTCTTTTCAGACGGTTTTGCGTACTTAAATAGGAAAAAGCATGTGGCGTATAAAGTACTTTTATACCCAATATTTTTCCCGCAATCCGGCCTATTATGCCCCCTTTAGCGCTGTGAGCATGAATTAGATTTGGTTTTTCTTTTCTTAGAATTTTATACGTTTGAAATAACGATTTAGTATCATTTACTATTGAAATATCTCTAAAAATAGAAACGTTATATTCTTTTACTTTGTTCCCGTTTTTATCAAAAAAAGGTTTATTCGTATCTTTAGTTCCATGAATAACAATGTTTTCAAATGAAGTAGTATTCATGTTCTCTAAAACGAGTCGCAGATACACATCCACTCCACCGATCGCATGTAATAAATGAACTATCTTTTTTTTTGTCATTTTGTATGATGTAAAAGAATAATAATCATTCGTTATTCCTCCCGCACTTCGTATTAAAAGTAAATGTATCACAAATTTAATGATTCCAAAGTATTACTTTATATTATCGTATCAATACCTATTTTAAAAATATTTCTACTATAAATAACTACTATTACGTTTCTTTACATAAAAAAATACCGATTTTTACAAAAATTTAGATTTCTATACTTTAAAATAAATACAAATGAAAAAACAGTTTATGATTGCGACTCTTGTTGCCTTATTTTCATTGTCTTGTGGAAACAAGAAAGAGGAAATGACACAGCAAGATGCCATTGAAGAGGTTGCGCCTAAGGAATCTAACGAAGTAAAAGTTGAGCTAACTGACTTTGATCGATACGAAGGAAAAATAGTTCACGCTTCAACTGGGCAATGGTACCTAATTAAGGAAGGCGCCCGCTGGAGAACGAACTCTGTGGCTGCGACCGATGATTATATCAAATCGCTTCCTGCCGGTAAAGATTATGTTGTAAAAAATGTACCAATCGAAACACTGCAACAATTTTCAGAAGTTGGAGAAATTTACCCTCATTTAGAATTTAGAAAAGATGAAATTAAAACCGCTAACTAAGCGGTTTGTTTGTCATTCCAAAGAATATTATGCCGCAATCTGCTTGTTTTTTTGCTGAAGCCAATAACTGGCGAATATAGAAATCCATAGCCCGCTGAAAACAATTCCGTCAAAACGAAGGAGGAAATCATCGGTAAGGTTTGAAGTGAAAAACAAGAAAAAGAATGAAATTACAACTGCATTTTTTGTCTTAACTCCTACGTAAGCAATAAATCCAATATAAAATAAGGCTGCAATTGGTCCCAATATTCCAAATTTCAATAAATAATCTAAAAATTGATTGTGTGTTGGGAACTCATATTTTGCCAGAAATACTTGATTCGTTTCTTTAAAATACTTGACTAATTCGATCTTTCCATCCGAAGCTCCCACTCCAAAAGGAAGGTTTTTTAAGGACAATTCCCAAGCTGATTTCCAAATTGATACTCGGGTTACAAAGGAACTGTAAACGGCGATTTCCGGATGATCTATCGCGTCTAATTTTCCGACTTTATCCATATTCGCAAAAATCTGAGTCGAATACTTTTCTTTCATAAAAGGATTCTTTTGGATAAATAAAAATAAAACGGAACCTATTAAAAGCAGTATAATAATTGCTCTTTTGAAGATAATTGTAGGACTATATCTTTTGGAAATTTGGAAACAACCCACTGTTATAAATCCAACTAAAGTGGCTACTAATGCCATTCTGGTATTCACGTACAAGACAAAAAAGAAAGAGCTGATAAAAAACAATAAATCTCCTATTTTACGCCATTTATTATAATTTGTTTTTGAAGTTTTAAGCAAAAAATAAAGATTAGAAAATGCTACAAAAGCCAAGTGCATATTGAGAGCAGGCGCATGAATACCAATACTTTCAGAAAACACATAACCCATTTCCCAAAGATGAATTCCATTGAGATATTTAAAAAAATGCTCGGGATACAACACTATAAAACGAACAAAAAAGAATGCCATAATAAGTGTTGTACCAATGCAATAGGCTTTCAAAATTTTAAAAAATAGAATTCGCTGATAATTTCCAATTATAAATATTGGAAGGAAAAGTAATGATAGACTTTTTTCGAGTGATTTTAAACCGAGAGCATACGAATCATTCGTTCCAAAAAACAGCATTTCCATCAAAAACGGTGCTGCTATTACCAACACAATTGGTAGTTGGCTTTTTGATATCTTGATTTTTTTTACAAACAACAAATTGAAAACTACAAAAACTATCAAAAAAACAGTACACAGCTTTCTGAAAATCAACGTGATAGAAATTAAAAATAATAATAAATTAAATACTTTGTTGAATGTCTTTTCTGAAATTTTCATAGTACAATGCAAAATATATTAAAGGAAAAAGGCCTATTTTATGTCGAATGGAAGTGCCTAAATCCGGTTCAAATATACCTTGAACGATAAAATAAGCAAACAAAATTAATAAAGTCCACAACTCAAATTGATATTGTTTTCTGTTTTTTAAACATCTCGAAAACCTGACAATTAAAATATAAAAAATCAATAACTGCCAGATTACAAAAGCAAGTACCTGCGGGGACAAAACATGCTTGACTGCCTCAACTATAGGCACATTTACCGCCATAAAACCATAAACAATACCAAATGCTTCACCGTACCAAGTGTCTTGTGATATTGGCGATACAATTGCCGTATTTATATTGTTTTTATTACTGTTACTAATGACATAATTTTCCCTTGTTAGTTTAGAAATATACTCTCCCCTGATAACGCCATGACTCAGTGATAGAAAAATGGCAATTAATAAACCATAAAAAATAGTTGAAAAGGTTTTATTCTCAAATTTAATATACGATACTGCATACATCGCTATTGCGAATATTGGAAGCAATAAATAATAGGGCCTGAAAAACGAAAAACAAGCAATTAAAAGTAGTGACAAAATGATTTTAAATCTTGGTTTTTTATCAGATTGAAAGATAAAAGGAATGGTACAAAACATTAAAAAAGTTATAAATTCCTTTGTTGGCATAGACATGTATATTCCCGTGAGAAGAAAAGCAACATACACCAAACCATTTTTTACATTTAACTTATGGAAGTTTGACGGCACACCAATTTTATATAAAATGTAGGTAACTATAGGAAATTGAATAAGGGCAATGACAAAAAAAGGAAGATTTCGCAGTCCCGTAAGTTTGTAAAACATGATGGCAAATGGATAACTGCCAAACCAGCCGATTTCGTGGTGTTTGTCAAATACTATTATTACCGTATCATTAAAATATCTTGCAGGCAAAATAAAAGGTGTCAATAAAGCTATAATTAAAACACCAAAAAACAACCCTATAAATACCGCTTTGTTTCTTTTAATTTTTGTTTTCATATAAATGATCCTTCAATTTTAATCACAATTTCGTTTTTTTATATAATAAATTTACCTTCAAATATAAATTCATAAATTGTGGTAACACTGAAAACGGTAAAATTTTATAAAATCTATTTACTTTATTTACTGTGAGGTTTCTTCCTGAAGAGATCAAATTTTTCCAAATAGCAAGATCCTTAATAAGAACTTTTTTATTAGTTGGGGAAAGTTTATCAAGATGCATTAATACAACTACATAATAAAAAGACCAATAGTTTTTTATTGCCAATTGCAGTATGTCTTTATTATTTTTAATTTCAATTAATCCTTTTTTTACTGACATAAAAATATCTAAAACTACCTTTTCGTTAATATTAAATACTATCGAACCTGGCCTTAATTGCCTATACATATAAAATGATTTAGGATAAATACAATAGGTATGCAGGTGATTCATCAATTTAGCACACCATTCCATATCTTCACCAATTTTATCTAAAGTGAAAAACAAGCCATAGTCAATTAGTATTGATTTTTTAATTACTTTATTCCACGCACTTGCGGCATATAAATGATGATAAACCAAATCTAAAGCATCCTCTTCAAAATTTCCCGTAATTTGCTTTAATTTGTTTTGATTGTATTTACATTCTATTCTATTTATAGAAAAATATCTACTTTCTTCATGAATAATAATATCAACATTCGTTTTGTTGATTAAGTTATTAATCTCCTGTAATGCATTTTGTCCCACCCAAAAATCATCGCTGTCAAC
Organism: Flavobacterium cryophilum; assembly: GCF_048286555.1. NCBI lineage: Bacteria > Pseudomonadati > Bacteroidota > Flavobacteriia > Flavobacteriales > Flavobacteriaceae > Flavobacterium > Flavobacterium cryophilum. The sequence goes on from NZ_JBLVPZ010000001.1 coordinate 330,115, forward strand.
AAATATTATATATTCGCCCTTCGATTCTAACAGCCCTTGATTTCGAGAAGCGGATAAACCTTCGTTTTTTTTATTAATCAATACAACTCTTTCATCATTCTCATTGTACTTTGAACAAATAGCTAATGAGCTATCCGTCGAGCCGTCATTAATTAAAATTAATTCAAAATTGGAAAATGATTGCTCTAAAATACTATCTATACATTGATTCAAATACTCTTCAACATTGTAAACGGGTACAATTACGCTAAAAAGAAAGTCTCCATTTACCTTTTCCATTTAATGCAAAATAATTAATAGTTTATCTTTTTTATAAATAATTATTGCGGTAACCATATTCCAAAAAAGTAAACTAGACACAAAAGCAATTGCCGCTCCGGTAAGAGAATATTTTGGGATTAATATAAAATTAAGAATAAAATTAAGAAATACTGCCAAAATTAATACCATTTGAAAAATACGCTGTCTTCCCGTCATGTTCAAATAAATAGTGGTTATTCCAAATAGGGAAGCTATTAAGTGACCTGCCATTAATATTAAAAGCGCTTGTTTGGCTTGTAAATAATTAGGTCCGAAAAAATATAAAATACTTTCAGAACAAAAACAAACCACCGCAACAAGAGGCAGTGTAAGTACAAAAATTAGTCTGGAACTTTGTTTCATTGTATTTAAAAGAGCAGCCATATTATTATCTGTAAATTGTTGCGCAATTTTTAAAGAAACTGAAATATACACTGAATTATTAATCATAAACAAAATAGAAACGATCTTCATTGCAATGGCATAATAGGCAACCGTTTCATCGCCTTTAAATTTTTTCAAAAACACGATGTCAAAAGTCATCATCAAAAAAATAGCCAAACTGCTTACGGCCATGGGATACGATTTGTGAGCAATAAAGGAGTACGAAAATGAAGACGTATCATTTGAAAGTATTGAGTCCGCATTTTGTTTTTTGAAAAGTCGAAAAACAATACTTGTGGATACAATCGCCAGAGCAACAAATCCTATCAAAAAAGTATCTACCAAATAACTTTCCTGATGGTAATAATACAAAACAATAGCTCCTAAAATTACGGACACATACTTGAATGTATTTCTAAATAATTCAGCAATATAAATTTTGTCTAATGCTCGAATTGTTTCCGTATTGAACAACGTTATCGAATAAAAAAACAAAGCAATAATTGCCTTGGTCATCAAAACATAAGTGCTTTTATCGTTAAAAAATAAATTAATATTGTTTTGACCAATGTTACTAAAAACAACCAATACCAATAAACAAAGTATAAAAATAAGCAGTACAATCTTTTTATAAATCGCCTTTAATTTTTTGATTTCCTTTTTACTTTTTAGAATGCCTGTGAAATATAATATGGATTGATCCGTACCGAGAACACAGATGCTGCTTAAAACTAATAAAAGCACTCTTATAAAGTCGAATTGACCAATGATTTTTGGGTCGTAATTATGCGTTAAAAACAATGAAAACCCGAAAAGGGTACTTACACCTATAATTCGTAAGAACATTGTTTTTAAACTCTGTAAAACAACTGGATTTTTTTTTATTTTAATGCAACCCATATTGATTTGTTTTCAAAATTTCAGAAATTTGTATTTGTCGAATTAATTAAACCTCGGTGTAGTTTTTTTTAAAACGAAAGTAAGAAACAATTAAATCCTTTTTGATTTTTGCAATTGATTTTTATAAAATCCTGAAAATAAATAAATCAAAATAAATAAAAGCAAAAATAAAACAGGCAAAATCATTTTTAACTTTCCATTCACTGAGTTTGTATTTTCAATATTTAATGTTGCACTATTGTCTTTTATAATTTTATCTAATCCAACTAATTCTACTCTATGAGTTCCTTGTTCAATAATTAAAGTTTCTTTTGTTTTAATAACATCGTTAAGCTGCGTGTTTTCATTGTAATACACAAGCTTATCACTTTTTTGAGAACCATTTACCCTATCAGAAAATCCATTCAGAACACCATTTATTTGTGAAATGATGGTGTCATTTTGAATCATTTTTATTTGAATATTATTTACCGCTTCTTTTTGTACTTTTTTATAATACTCGGTATTGTTTAAATAATTTAATATAGGTTGAACCGTTTCTGTAGTGTCTGTTTGTTTTTTAGTTTTGAACCTTATCGTATGTAAAGTGTAATTCTTACTCGTTAAATTATCTTCGAGAATATTTTTTATATCGCCACCCTCTGCCATTAACTTGATTAATTCAAAGTTTTCTGTCTTATTTTCAATGAATTTATAAACATCTGAAATGGGCTTAATCTCAATTTTAATTATTTCTTTTGGCTTTTTTATTCCTAAAACGTTTTTTAGAAAGAAGGTGTCGCCTTCTTGTATTTTAGATTCAATTAAGTCAATTTTTGAATATAAATAATCAGCACTTCCAAAATTTGGACTAACTATAATTTGATGATCATAGGTTTTTTTTGTCGCATCTAAATAATATCCCAATCCCACTCCAAGCACCAGTAAAACCACAATTACAATCGCATTTTTCACGAAAAACTGAATACACCTGAACAAAAAGGTGTTAATCCGTTCAAATAATTTTATTATTTTTTTAGAAATTTGTGTTAAATCAATTTCCTGATCTTCTTGGTTATCGGGTTGGTTTTTGTTCATCCTATGTTTTTATTTTACGTTGAAGATTTGTTCCAATATTTTAATGGTAATCAAGTACGTAGGTTTTACACCAGTGGTCCCAAGTCCGCCTGAAGCTAATGTACTTCCTGTTTCCAGAGGGTTATCTGATGCATAATACGCATATCTCACTTTCACATCATGAGGTACACTCTTCCTGATTTTTGAGGCCGATTGAATGGCTTTTTGATAGTAAGAACCTTCCATTTCCAATCCAATAACTCCCCAAGTCGATTCATGGAAAAACTTCAATAATTCTCTGTTTTGCAACGAAGTTCCCAGTACAGTAACCATTGGGCCGGCAAAAACTGCAATGTCATTCCCTTCAAACATTTCAGCAGTCAATTCATTTTTAAAAAAATAATTATCCGCCGTTCCTTCATTAATATGCGCATTTGGAATCATAATATCGCCTTTTCCTCCTTCCAAAATTCCAGCTTTTCCCATGATAGAAACTGATTCTACATTAAGCAAAGTGGCTTTTTTATACGGTTTCAATAACTCATCAATGGTTTCGTACGCTTGCTCCCCAAAAGCATAGTCCATAACAATCAGCACTGGTTTTTTATCTCCGGTATTTGCCTTTGGAAATGATGTTTTGGACCAATTAATTTTAGCAGTGTCAAAAATCTGCACGTCTATATTTGTTCCTGAAGTGTCCGGTAATGATATCATCCCGTGTTTTAAAGCAACTACCGAAACTTGATTCCGAACTTCATTAGCGCCAGACTTGCTCAATTCCTCATAAATAAAGAAATCCGATTTGTCTTTAAACTTCGTTTTTAAAACCTCAGTGGCAAAAATAGAGTTCATCACGCTGTGCATATTGGCACTAATTACGTGAATGGGACGATCCAAAAGTTGATTGTCTTTCAAAACCTCCTTGATGTTAGTAGCCCAAATTTCCCCGTGAATGTGATGCCCCAATCGTTCTCTTAGAATAGGACTAAAGGTTATTGTTCTCTTATTATCGTCAACAATTTCTTCAATTGCCAGTTTCCCCAACCAAAAAATAACGTGCAAAAATCGATCTGGCGCCGCGGCTGAACCAAATGCGTCATAAATATCCAACACTTCCTCAAAGGGTCTTCCTAGAATATTCGCAGCATGTGAAATGGCTTTTTCTTTTTCTACAAGGGTCAATTTTTTCTTTTGAGATACTGCTTGTTCCAGTTTGAACCAATCGCGGGATACTTCACCAGCGTCATCGAGTAAAACTCTATTTCTAATTTTATGGGATTCAATAAAAATAAACGTCAAATGCGTTAGAATATCATAAATATCCGAGCGTCCGCGAGTGATTTCCACGTTCATTTGTTCCTCATCGATACGGTAACAATTGCGTCGTCTTTTTGGCGGAACAATCGCCTGAAAATGAGATTTTGAATACCCTTCTTCCGAAGTTAAATTGATGAATCTACATTCTTCTATTCCTACCGGAAGACGCTCTATAACATACAAAAGTCCATTTAATTCAACTTTTTCATCTGCAATATTTCCATATATTTCTGGGCTTAATGCCAATAATGCTTCTCTCAATGTATCTCCAGAAACACCCATTGGCTTATAAAATCCTCGATTGAAAAGATGACGCATAGTGATGTACAATTTTTCAATTGCTGCCGATGATTCTTGTGCTCTGGAGCGTGATATATTTTTTGTTTCTTTCATTCTTTAATTATTTTCTAACCCGTAAATGTAGTTTTTTTATATTTTAATTTGTTAAAGTAAGATTAATTGCAGGTTCTATTACTTTATTTTTATAATCATTTTCGCTAATTGATTTTTTTCTTTGAATCCATTTTCCTCCTCTATATTCAAACGTATTTTCTAAATCTACTGTATTGCAAATAATATTAGGAGCATATGCTACTTGCTCCTTTATTTTTTTTGAATTGCTTTCTTTATATTTGAATTTAAACTTATTGCTTTCAATAATCATTGATTCAAAAGCTATAAAAATTCCGTTTTTGGGAATAAGCAAGTTATGATTAGTTAAATCAATTTTATTTTCTCTTTTACCTTTTTTAACTTTTACAATAATATCTTTGTTTAATAAATCCAAACCTGGGCTACCTTCTTTATTTACTCCAAAAATTCTTAATTTGAAAGTGGCATTCTTTATTTCATTTTTTGTAAAAATAACAGCGTTTTTAATAAATGGCGTTCTTGAGAAATCATTATTATAATTAAATCGTTTGGCAAAAATCCATGGTTCTCTACCTGATAAATGTGAAGAACTTATGTTTTTAGAGTTTCCAATCTCTATTTCTATAGTGCCTCTACTTTTAGAAATAACCACTTCATCCAACTGAAAAGTTATTCTTTTTAAAACCACTTTTTCTGCGCCCGCAACTGTAACTTTCTTGGTTTCAAAACCCAAAGCGGAGAAAATCAAAACCTTATTTTGATCTGCTACCGTAATAGAAAATGAACCATTTTCCTCAGATGTCGATCCGATATATTCATTTTCAACCCAAATATTAACATATGGAATGGGTTTCTTACTTTCATCAAGCACAATCCCTTTAATTTGTGAATAAATGCAAGTACTCACTAACAATAACAACATCGTGAATTTTCTCATTTTCTAATTTACAAATTTTCTAATTGATCCACAATATTTCTGTCATTGGAAAGCCTGGGGATTTTATTCTGTCCGCCCAGTTTGCCTATCGATTTCATATAATCTTGGAATCCATTTTTAGCTACTTTGGTAACCACCACTTTACGCAACACTTTCCCCACAATCAAATCATCATAATACATGTTTTGTTTTCGCATCGCATTGTCTAACGCTTCCGCAAAAATTACACTGTCCTCCGGTTCGTTTTCAAATTCAATGAACCATTCGTGATACGGTAATCCTTCTACTGGCGTGATTTGTGGCGCCACCGTGAATTCATTGATGCGGATATCCGTTCCAAGAATTGCTTCCTGCAAGGCACTTTCCACTTCTTTACCAATCACATGTTCTCCAAAAGCCGAAATATAATGTTTGATTCTTCCAGATACTATGATTCTGTATGGTTTTAAACTGGTAAATTGAACGGTATCGCCAATATTATAGCCCCAAAGCCCCGCATTGGTAGAAATAATCAAAACGTAATTCAAGCCCAATTCCACTTCGCCGATGGTGTATCGTTTTGGGTTTTCAGAATGAAATTCGTCGTTTTTTATAAATTCATAAAAAATTCCGGAGTTCAAAAGCAGTAACATTCCTTTTTCCTTTTGTGAATCCTGGTACGCAAAAAATCCTTCCGAAGCCGGAAACAACTCAATACTGTCTACTTTTCGCCCTATCAAATTTTCAAATTTAGCGCGGTACGGTTCATAATTTACACCACCGTAAATAAATAAATTGAAGTTTTTGAAGAGTTCCCCAACAGGCTTCCCTCCTTTTTGATGTAATTTCTCAAAATACATTTGTACCCAGGAAGGAATTCCAGAAATCACAGCCATGTTCTCGTTGATTGTTTCCTCGACAATGGCATTCACTTTGGTTTCCCAGTCTTCGATACAATTAGTTTCCCAAGAAGGCATTCTGTTTTTTTGAAGGTATTTTGGAACAAAATGCGCCACAATTCCAGACAATCTTCCTAATTTAATTCCATTTTTTTCCTCTAACATTGGACTTCCCTGCAAAAAAATCATTTTGCCATCAACAAAATCAGCCTTTCCAGTTTCGTGAATGTAATGTAGAATTGCATTTCGAGCAGCCTCGATATGAAAAGGCATGGATTCTTTCGTCAGCGGAATATATTTGGCTCCGGAAGTAGTTCCGGAAGTCTTAGCAAAATAAAGTGGTTTTCCTTTCCAAAGGATGTTTTCAGCACCGTTCACCACTTGATCAATATAAGGTTTCAACGCTTCATAATCCCGAACAGGAACTTGTTTTGCAAAATCCTTTGCTGTTTTTATTTGGTCAAAATGATGATTAATCCCAAATTGCGTTTTCTTCGCTTCTTTGATTAATTTTTGTAAAACCTTCTGTTGCGTTTCAATAGGATTAGTAGCCCAAAGCTGTGTTTTCTGGTATATTTTTTTTGCAAATAATTTTGCAACACTTGATTTTATTGACATTTTTATCTTGATATTTTACTTTTTTGAGTTTCGACTCCCTCCCCTTCGGGGAGGGTTGGGGTGGGGATTTTCCTCTTTCACTACTTGTTCTCTCAATTCCAATTCCTGTTTTGATGCCGATAAATCAGCTGGATTAGACACTTCATCCGCAGCCGATAGTATTGAATCTTTATTGAATTTTGCATAGTCTAACTCTCCTGTCAACACTTTTTGAATTGATTGGATATAAGCTTCGTTTTTATTTAAAGCTCTTGACAAAGAGTCTGATTTTAAAGCCAGTTCCATTGCATCCATTTTTAATTTTGACGAAGAGTAACCGGGTATGAATTCTCGTAAAGGAGTAAAAGCGATAATAAAAGTAGTGACAAATGTAATAAGTATTGCTCCTAGAGTTGCCACCACAAAAACATTCATTAAGGTAAGTTTCAGTGAAAAAGTTTCTTCTAATGTGTCTTCGTTTAGGATTATTAAACGTAATTTATTGAATAATTTTTCTTTGATTTTGCGCCGTTTTAGCCTTTTTTTAGACATACTTTTTTATTATTGAACAAATATAACAATTATTGTCATTGATTGTATTTGCTTGTCTTAGTCAACTATTCCCCTCTTAAATATATTTTTAATAAATTTTTAACGCTTTTCAAACCAAATTAATGCAACAAAAAGAGTTTCCGTTCACTAATTCTATATACCTTTGCTTTAAGGTTTATTAGAAATTTGCTTCGGCAATAAATTATTCAATCATGGGAAGATTTGGTGTTACAGAAATCCTTGTTATATTAGCGATTGTTTTATTACTTTTTGGAGGTAAAAAAATCCCAGAATTAATGAAAGGTTTAGGAAGCGGATTAAAAGAATTTAAAAACGCATCCAAAGACGGTCAGCCAGCTGATAAAAAAGAAGAAGAAGAAATTAAATAAAAAAAATGCTTTTCGATTGAAAAGCATTTTTTTTTGTTTTAAATAATCATACTCAACTGAATACGTTTTCTATCTTCGTCCACTTCAGTGACTTTGACTTGAACATGCTGGTGTAATTTCACCACTTCATTCACATCGCTCACAAAACCTGCTTTAAGTTGTGAGATGTGAACTAAACCACTTTCCTTCACACCAATATCAACAAAACAACCAAAATTGGTAATGTTATTTACAATTCCAGGCAGTACCATTCCAGTTTTTACATTTTTGATCGTTTTTACATTGGGGTCAAATTCAAATACTTTGACTGATTTTCTGGGATCTAATCCAGGCTTTTCGAGTTCTTTTATAATATCTTTCAATCCCAAGAGACCTATTTCTGGTGTAGTGTAATTTTCTGGTTTTATTAAAGCCGTTTTTTCTTTATTTGCAATTAAATCATGCACCGCCAATTTCAAATCTTTGGCCATTTTCTCCACAATTCCATACGATTCAGGATGCACCGCTGAATTATCTAACGGGTTTTTAGCATTTGAAATTCGGATAAAAGCAACGCCCTGCTGATATGCTTTTTCGCCCAAACGAGGTACTTTTTTGAGTTGTTTTCGATCTGTAAATGGACCATTTTCAGAGCGATATTGTACAATATTTTCGGCTAACTTCTCTCCTATTCCACTCACATAACTCAATAAATGTTTACTTGCCGTGTTGATATTTACGCCGACCGAGTTCACGCAACGAATCACCGTATTGTCTAATTCTTCTTTCAACTTATTTTGATCCACGTCATGCTGGTATTGGCCTACGCCAATGGCTTTCGGATCAATTTTAACTAACTCCGCCAATGGATCTGAAAGTCGTCGCCCTATTGAAACCGAGCCTCGAACCGTGACATCGTAATTAGGAAATTCTTCTCGGGCAATTTTTGAGGCGGAATAAACGGATGCGCCAGCTTCAGAAACGATAAAAACTTGAACCGGTTTATCGAAAGCTATTTTCTTAATAAAAAATTCCGTTTCGCGCGAAGCGGTTCCATTTCCTATAGAAATCGCATCAATTTTATAGGAATTCACCATCGAACGGATTTTTTTCATTGCCATTGCTTCCTCTTTTTGAGGCGCATGTGGATATATGGTTTCATTGTATAACAAATCGCCTTTTTCGTCCAAACAAACAATTTTACATCCGCTTCTAAATCCGGGATCAATCGCCAAAATTCGTTTTTCACCCAAAGGCGGAGCCAATAATAACTGACCCAGATTGTTCGCAAAAACCTGAATAGAATTGGCATCAGCCTTCGCTTTGGCTTCTTGCAAAGCTTCGTTGGAAATCGCCGGATTTAGCAATCGTTTGTAACTGTCTTGAATAGCTAGTTGTACGTGCGGCGTTGTTTTATTTTGACTTTTTAAAACTAAAGCAGCTATAATATCATACGCTTCATTACTATCAACTTCAATCTTGAATTTAATAAAACCTTCATTTTCAGCACGAAGCATGGCTAATAATCGGTGCGAAGGTGCTTTAGTCAATAGTTCCGACCATTCGAAATACTGATTGAATTTCTGCGCCGCTTCAGTATCCTTTTTTGTTTTCACTACTTTGGTGGTAATGGTGGCTTTGCGTTCGTACAATCTTCGGAGTTGCTTTCGAACATAAATATTTTCATTGATCCATTCAGCAATAATATCTCTGGCTCCTTGTAACGCCGCTTCTTCATTACTAGTATTTTCATTCAAATACTTTGTGGATATTAAGTCAACATCATCATTATTTTGCGCCATGATGATTTTTGCCAACGGTTCTAATCCGTTTTCACGGGCAACATCCGTTTTTGTTTTTTTCTTTTTTTTGAAAGGCAAATAAAAATCTTCCAATTCTTGCAAATCAAAACTTTGCTGGATTTTTTTGGCTAATTCTGGACTAAGTGCATTTTGTTCCTGAATCGATTTTAAAATTGCTTCTTTGCGTTTTACGATAATTCCATACTCTTTTTGAAATTTGGCAATTTGCTCTATAAAAACCTCGTCCAGATTTCCGGTTGTATCTTTTCGATACCGCGAAATGAACGGAATGGTACAATCTTCCTGTAGTAATTGAACTGTGTTTTGAATATTAATTGCTGCTGTAGCAACATATTTTGAGATATATTGTATGTTGGTCATTTTAAATATAGGATTACAAAGTCATGTTGCTAAAATAGTATCTTTGAGTCAAAAATCCTTATTTATGTCTTTTTTATTCTGGTATTTTACCCTTATTAACGTGGTTGCTTTTTCAATAACAGGACTAGATAAATGGCTCTCCGTACAACAAAAATGGCGCATTTCTGAACGTAATTTATTGCTCACAAGTGTAATTGGCGGAACAATTGGTGCTGGATTAGCGATGCTTTTTTTTCGTCACAAAACGTCAAAAATGTCTTTTCTATGGACGTTTTTTTTAATTGGTGTGCTGCAGGTTTTTATCATTTATTTCTATGTTATAAAATCTAAATAATTATTCTTACTTATAACTTCAAAAGTGGCTTCCGGATACGCTTTTGCGAAAGCGGCGGGAATTTTGACCTTTTTGGTTTCACTCCACTTAAACTCAAATCCCGCCAATTCTTCTCCTTTTTCTTCAAGCCAATCCAGTTCTTGCTGATCATAAGTACGCCAGAAATAATTATTGGTTTTTATTTTTAGGTAATTTTGCTTTTTAACGCGTTCTACTGCCAAGTAATTTTCCCATAAATCGCCCACATCTGTCCTGGAATCTAATCGATTAAAATTATTGATAATGCCGTTTCGTATGCCATTGTCATAAAAATACCAATGACTGGATTTCACAATTTCCTTGCGAAGATTGCGACTGAATCCTTCAACTTTAAAGATAATAAACACTTTAGAAAGTAAATCTAAATAAGTAGCAACTGTATTTTTAGACATTTGCAATTGATTTGCTAATTCCTGCAGTGAAACTTCTTTTCCTACTTGATAGGCTATCAAACGCAGTAAATCATATATTTTATCGGCGTGTTTTATTCCTTCAAATACTAAAATATCTTTCAGTAAATACGAATTGATGATTTCATACAAATACTCTTTCTTATTCTCCCAATCAGGATATTGAATCAGTTCCGGATAACTTCCAAAAAGTAATCTCTCCTCTAATTTTTCTGTAGTTTGTTTGTAATTTTCGTATTGGGAATATTCCATTTGTGCCAATGGAAAAAGAAATAAGGTGTTTTTTCGTCCCACTAATGGTTCGCCAAGAGTATTGTTTAAATCAAATATAGAAGAACCTGTCGCAATGATTTTGATTCCTTCAATAGAATCTACAATTAGTTTTAGAATAAGTCCAATATCAGGAATCGTTTGGGCTTCGTCGATAACCAATAAATCAATGTTGAGTAATAATCGCTTGTAATTCGCTACAGAACGTTCTTTAAGTAAATTAGCGTCATTGATATCTTCTCCATTCAATTGTAAATAAGTCCCGTCAGGAATAGTTTGAAGGTAGTTTTTTAGTAGTTCGGTTTTTCCAACACGACGAGCACCCAGTAAAATCAATACTTTGTTAGGAAGTACTTTTTTACCAAAATCTTGAAATAGTGCTCTTTTTAAATAATTTTCCATTCTATTTGATTTAGAAACCTAAACCAAATATAATCAAAAAATAGTAATTCAGTCAATGTGTTGACTGAATTTACATTAATTCAGTCAACGTATTGACTGAATTAATGTAAATTTAGTCAATATAAAAATTCTAACAAGAAATTTTATCCACTCTTGTTTGATGTCTTCCGCCTTCAAATTCAGTACTTAAGAACGCTTCAACCATTTCTACTGCTTGTGGAATTGAAGTGTAACGAGCGGGAATACTAATAATATTTGCATCATTGTGTTGGCGAGCCAAAACTGCGATTTCTTTTATCCAGCATAAAGCCGCACGCACTTTAGACTGTTTATTCACTGTCATGGAAATTCCGTTACCGCTGCCGCAAATAACGATTCCGAAATCAGCTTTTCCCTCACTAACATCTGTAGCAACGGGGTGACCAAAATCTGGGTAATCAACACTCTCTGATGAATCGGTTCCATAATTAGTTACCTCATGTCCTTTTGCTTTAAGCATTTCAACAATTGCCTTTTTATAATCCGGGCCTGCGTGATCGTTTCCTATGGAGATTTTCATAATATAGGTATAAGTTGTGTGGTACAAATTTAATTAAAGTAATCTAGTTTTACAGAATTTTAATTTCGTTCCTGAAATTGATTATTACAATTGAAATATAGTACTAAAAATTAATATGCTTGTCTTATAAAAAAGCAATTAAAAATTGGTGTAATTCGTGTTAAAAAAATATTTAAGTTATTTACATAGAGGCAAAAAAAGGAACGTTACTACTATATTTTATAATTATCATAACACCAATACATTAGCAGTTATTAACAATGCTGTCACATCTGTAACTAACTGTAAATGACCGCAAGATTTATATTTAAAATGTTAAAAATTTACATTGTTAATAGCGAAATGCAATGGCTTGATATTCAGTTAACTTTAAATTAACATATACTGTTCATAACTTTAGATAGAATATTAGAAGTTTTTTTGGGTTGTATCGAAAAAATAAGTAATCCAAAACCCACATTAGAAATCCAAATTTAGTTGGATGAATTTTTAGAATAGTTATTAATATTAAATTATAGTTTATCAACAAATTTTTAAAAACTACTTATTTACAAATTCAATTCATTTTAGATTATTAACCGTTGTTAACTAAAATTAGAAAATACTTCACAACGAGCACTTTACTATAAAAAAACTATGTTGATAAGTCCGTATAACATCTTTTAACTTGATTTCAATACATTTTAAAATAAATTTATTGCGACTATCAACACACTATAATAACAACCAAGAAAGAATTTAAATTTAATTTTTCTTTTTGTTTATTTAAATATATGTTGACAACTTTCAAAAATTTAAACTTTCAAAAATAGATTTTAAAGATCTAATTTATTTTAAACAATCTTTAGATTGTTATTCAAGTCGTCTAAAAATCCTTGTACCTTTTCAAAATCGCTGATGTGAATTTTAAGTTTGATTCCACCATATGCAAAACTCCCAAATGGATCAACGGAAACTAAAGTTTCGTTTTCAAAATAATAATTAATTTTTTCTTGTTCCAATAAATGCTTCAGCACTACAATTTCATGCGAATAATTAAAAATTGCAATTGTTTGAAAGTCTTCCATTTTAATTGTTTTTATAAAGATACAATTATTCTTTAAAGTTATATTTTCTTTAAAACTGCTACTTCTATACCAAAAACAGTTAAGTATTTTGTAATTTTAACCTTTTAAGAACAGACATATGAGTAAAAGATTAAGAAAGCCGATAAAAAAAGAGAAAGATTACTCTGATAAAATAATAAAAATATTATCGCAAAGTGCTAATAAAGCATTCAATTATAAACAAATAGGAGCAAAGCTCGAGTTGGACGATACGCAAAGCAGAAATCAAATTATCAAAGATTTAAAGATTTTGGCTTCTCAAAATAAGATTATCGAATCAGAACCAGGGAAATATTTAGTAAAAGCAATAAGTAAAGACTATTACGAAGGTAAAATTGACATGACAGGACGTAAAACAGCTTATTTTGTTTGTCCTGAAATGGAAGAAGATGTTTTTATTCCTACCAATAATTTGAACCATGCTTTAGATAAAGATATTGTCAAAGTGTATGTTTATAATCAAAGAAAAGGTAAAAGACCGGAAGGTGAAGTGATTGAAGTAATTGAAAGACATAAAACCGACTTTGTTGGTGTTATTGACATTCAAGCTAATTTTGCTTTCGTTTCTACCGCAAATCCAAAAATGTATACCGATATTTTTATTCCCAAGGATAAAATAGGGGAGGCGGAGCAAGGCGACGTTGTTTTGGTTCATATTGAAGATTGGCCGGCCAGAGCCGATAGTCCTTTTGGTTCCGTAATAAAAGTTTTAGGGAAACCAGGAGAACACGACACTGAAATTCACGCTATTTTGGCTGAATACGGATTACCCTCAGAGTTTCCTATAGAAGTAGAAACGTTTGCACAAAAAATTGATACCTCGATAGCAGAAGAGGAAATTGCCAAACGTCGCGACATGCGAGATACGTTGACGTTTACAATTGATCCAAAAGATGCCAAAGATTTTGATGATGCACTTTCATTTAAAAAATTAGAAAACGGCAATTATGAAATTGGTATTCACATTGCCGATGTTTCGTATTATCTTCAGGAAGGAACAATCCTAGACGATGAAGCGTATCAAAGAGCGACTTCGGTTTATTTAGTAGATCGAGTAGTACCAATGTTACCGGAAGTATTGTCAAATTTTGCGTGTTCTTTACGCCCAAATGAAGAAAAATATACGTTTTCGGCCATATTCGAAATCACCGAAACATCGCAAGTAGTTAATCAGTGGTTTGGACGAACAGTAATTTACTCCGACCAACGATTCTCGTACGAGGAAGCACAATATATCATAGAAACGAAGGACGACGTTATTCCCGAAGAAATTTCAATAACTGGAAGTTCGTATCAAGTTTCTTCAGCAATTGTCGCTGCTACGCTTAAAATGGACGAATTAGCTAAAATTTTCAGAAAAAGGCGCATGGCGGATGGTGCCATTTCTTTTGATAAAGTAGAAGTCAAGTTCAATTTAGATGAAGCGGGTGAACCGCAAGGAGTTTACTTTAAGGTTTCTAAAGATGCGAATCATCTGATTGAAGAATTTATGCTTTTGGCGAATAAAAAAGTAGCAGAATTCATTGGAAAACAAAAGAAAACCTTCATTTACAGGATTCACGATGAGCCAAATGAGGATAAACTTTTTGCGATGCAAGCTGTTATTGCCAAGTTTGGACATAAAATTGATTTTAAACAAGGTTCTATTTCACAAGCTTTAAATAAATTAATGGAAGATGTAAATGGTAAAAAAGAGCAGAATTTAATTGATACACTTGCGATTAGAAGTATGAGTAAAGCCAAATATTCTACGGATAACATAGGACATTATGGTTTAGCTTTTGAGTATTATTCGCATTTTACCTCACCAATTCGTCGTTATCCGGATGTAATGGTGCACCGATTATTGCAGCATTATCTGGACGGAGGAAAATCTGTGGATGAAGAAACGTATGAAACGAAATGTGTTCATTCGTCCACTATGGAAGGATTGGCGACCAATGCGGAACGTGATTCTATTAAATACATGCAGGTAAAATACATGCAAGATCACCAGGATCAGGAATTTTTAGGCGTAATTTCGGGTGTTACTGAATGGGGAATTTATGTTGAAATTATTGAGAACAAATGTGAAGGAATGTGCAGAATCCGAGATATTAAAGACGATTATTACACCTTTGACGAAAAACAATATGCATTAACTGGCGCAACTTCTGGTAAATTATTACAATTAGGAGATGAAATTTACGTTAAAGTAAAAAATGCCGATTTAGTTAAAAAACAACTGGATTTTAATTTTTTAAGAAGAGTTGAAGAACCAATTATATAAATAAAATGAAGAATTTAGTGATTATTGCCTTAGTATTTTTAAGTCAATTAATAAATGCTCAGGTAAATAG
Source organism: Flavobacterium cryophilum (assembly GCF_048286555.1). Lineage (NCBI taxonomy): Bacteria > Pseudomonadati > Bacteroidota > Flavobacteriia > Flavobacteriales > Flavobacteriaceae > Flavobacterium > Flavobacterium cryophilum. The sequence goes on from NZ_JBLVPZ010000001.1 coordinate 345,418, forward strand.
AAATTTAGGAGATTTTGATCAAGTAAAAGTTTTTGATAAAATTAATGTAAAATTAATAGCAGCTTCAGAAAACAAAATTGTTATAAGCGGAGCGCGCGCTGATGAAGTAGAAACGGTAAATAAAAATGGCGAACTGAAAATCAGAATGCCATTTCCACAATTATTATCAGGTGATGCAATTACAGTTAAATTATATTTTAAAGATATTACAAGTATAGCCGCAAGCGAGGGAAGTTATGTTTCAAGCGAAACTGTTTTTAAACAAACACTATTGGAGTTGAATGCAAAATCTGGAGCGGAAATTAACATAGAAACAGATGTTGATAAAGTGAATGTCAAAGCAAGTGCAGGTGGAATAATTGATATTTCTGGTACAGCTACAAATCAGGAAGTTGTTATTACTTCAGGCGGAATCCTCAAAGCAATTGATTTACATACAAAACAAACAACGATAAGCGTTGCTGCAGGAGGAAAATCTGAGATATATGCCACTACATTGGTTGATGCCAAAGTGAAAGCAGGAGGCTCTATTTTTGTATACGGTAAACCAAAACAGCTTAATACGGAAGTTTTCATTGGCGGTACTATTTTAGAAAAAAATTAGTACTTTGGTTTAGATTTTATGGTATTAAATTTAGATTATTAATGATAAACGATATTTTATCTGGTATTCCTTGGGGAATTTTCCTAAGTTTTATGATTGGTCCTGTTTTTTTTATTTTACTCGAAACGAGTATTATAAAAGGATTTAGAGCTGCAGTAGTATTTGATTTAGGAGTAGTTTCCGGAGATATTGTTTTTATTGGAATTGCTTATTTAGGCAGTTACAGATTAATTCAAAGTTTAAAAGATCAACCGGCACTTTTTATTTTCGGCGGCGTACTTATGTTCGTTTATGGTATAATTTCGTTCATACAATTAAAAAAAGAGGAAAAGATAAATACAGATATTATTGATAGTGAAATAGTGAAAAAAAACTATTTGAGCCTTTTTATAAAAGGATTTTTGTTAAACATTATCAATATTGGCGTTTTAGGTTTTTGGTTGGCCATTATTATTTCAGTAGGACCAAAACTAGAAATGCAAACCTCTAGAATGATAACTTTTTTTATATCAGTAGTTGTTTCTTATTTGTTTGTCGATTGTATTAAAATTTTATTAGCTAAACAATTAAAAACAAAACTAACACCGGTAAACATCCTTAAAATTAAAAAAGGAATTAGTATTGTAATGATGGTTTTTGGAATGGTTTTAATCACTCAAGGTTGGTTCCCGGAAGAAAAAGCAATGGTTAAAAAAGCATTTGAAAAAATAGATAATTAACAGATTATAATTTTATAAAATAGTAAAAGCATTGACCATGAATTAATTATGGTCAATGCTTTTTTTATTTAAATATATAAGTTTTTTAAACCATTAAGGAATTAAGTTTCATTAATATTTAGACTTAATTTATCTTAATTCCTTAATGGTTTAAAATAGAAACTTCTTTAATTTTCCTAAAATTAGACATTTAAAAACCTCCAAATTGCTTTGAAAGTTTTAGAATATTGTCTGGATTCGAATCCTACTTTACTTAATTTTTCTTAAAAATTGGACACAAAAAAAACCTCCAAATTGCTTTAAAGTTTTTTGAATATCGTCTGGATTCGAATCCTACTTTACTTAATTTTTTTTAAAAATTGTACATAAAAAAACCTCCAAATTGCGTTGAAGTTTTTTGAATATTGCCTGGATTCGAATCCTACTTTACTTAATTTTTCTTAAAAATTGGACACAAAAAAAACCTCCAAATTGCTTTGAAGTTTTTGAATATCGTCTGGATTCGAACCATACTTTACTTAATTGTTCTTAAAAATTGGACACAGAAAAACCTGCAAATTGCTTTGAAGGTGTTTGAATATTATCTGGATTCGAACCATACTTTACTTAATTTTTCTTAAAAATTGGACACAAAAAAAACCTCCAAATTGCTTTGAAGGTTTTAGAATATTGTCTGGATTCGAACCATACTTTACTTAATTTTTCTTAAAAATTGGACACAAAAAAAACCTCCAAATTGCTTTGAAGGTTTTAGAATATTGTCTGGATTTGAACCATACTTTACTTAATTTTTCTTAAAAATTGGACACAAAAAAAACCTCCAAATTGCTTTGAAGGTTTTAGAGGCATCGTCCGGATTCGAACCGGAGTAGGAGCTTTTGCAGAGCCCAGCCTAGCCGCTCGGCCACGACGCCATTGTTAAGCGGATGGCAAAAGTACTTAAAAAGTTTAAAGTTTAAAAGATTAAAGATTAAAATTTTTAAAAAATATTTTTTTACACTTTTTCAATATTTCTTATTCAGCTTCTATATTCTTCCATTTCTATAGTAACTGCTTCAACATCACCACCAATAGGAGGGTTTAGTTTTGAAACGGCAACAATAATTCTGGAAACCTCAGGAATTTCTTCAAAAATGCGCGATATGATTCGGTGTGCCACATGTTCTAATAAGTCGGAACGAATCGCCATTTCCTCCACAACAATACTATTTAAAAGCACATAATCCACTGTATCTTTCAAATCATCGGTTAGACTGGATTTTCTAAGATCAGTCTTAATTTCTAAATTTACGGTATAGTCAGACCCAATTTTACCTTCCTCGAGTAAACAACCGTGATAGGAAAAGGTTCTGATATTTTTAAGTTTTATAATTCCCATTTTTATTTCTGTTTAATGTTTTAGGATTAAGGTGGTGGCACTATATTGTAATTTTTTACAGGTTTCTAGCGAACTTTAAACCTTTAACCTTAAACTTTTTTTATCTTTGCTAAAATAAAACAAAAAAATGTCAACTGAAGAAAAATCACTCCATTTTATAGAACAAATCATTGAAGACAGTTTATCAAACGGTTTTCCCCAAGATAAATTACGGTTCCGTTTTCCACCAGAACCTAATGGATATTTACACATTGGTCATGCTAAATCGATTTGCTTGAACTTTGGATTAGGATTAAAGTACAATGCGCCCGTTAACTTGCGTTTTGACGACACAAATCCAGCTAAAGAAGAGCAGGAATATGTTGATGCTATAAAAGAAGATTTGAAATGGTTGGGGTTTAATTGGTCGGAGGAATTATATTCTTCTGATTATTTTCAGCAATTATATGAATGGGCAGTTTTGATGATTAAAAACGGAAAAGCGTACATAGACAGTCAATCTTCTGAAGATATGGCGCTTCAAAAAGGAACGCCAACACAGCCTGGATTTGATGGACCTTATCGAAACCGTTCCATTGAAGAAAATCTTACTTTATTTGAAGGAATGAAAAATGGAGATTTTCCAGAAGGTAGTCATGTTTTGCGTGCCAAAATTGATATGACTTCCACTAATATGTTGATGCGTGATCCATTGATGTATCGTATTTTACATCGTCATCATCATAGAACAGGGAATCAATGGAATATTTATCCAATGTACGATTATGCACATGGGGAAAGCGATTATATAGAGCAAATTTCACATTCTATTTGTACGTTAGAATTTGTAATGCACAGAGAATTATACAATTGGTTTTTAGACCAAATCGATGATGACTCAAAAGTAAGGCCCCATCAATATGAATTTGCGCGTTTGAATTTGAATTACACCGTAATGAGCAAGCGAAAATTGTTACAATTGGTGCAGGAAAACATTGTAAATGGTTGGGATGATCCTAGAATGCCAACTATTTCAGGTTTGCGAAGACGAGGCTATACCGCTGCTTCTATTCGTAAGTTTTGTGATAGCATTGGTGTTGCCAAAAGAGAAAACATTATTGATTTTTCACTTTTGGAATTTTGCTTGCGCGAAGATTTGAATAAAACGGCTCCTAGAGTTATGGCAGTTTTGGACCCAATAAAATTGGTCATTACAAATTATCCGGAAGGTAAAGAAGAATGGTTGGAAGCCGAAAATAATCAGGAAGATGAAAGCGCAGGATTTAGAAAAGTCCCTTTTTCGAAAGAATTATTTATTGAAAGAGAAGACTTTTTAGAAGAGGCTCCAGCTAAGTTTTTCCGATTGAGTTTAGGTAGAGAAGTACGTTTGAAAAATGCCTACATCATCAAAGGAGAAAGTGTTGTTAAGGATGCTGCAGGAGCCATTATTGAAATTCATGTAACGTATGATGAAGATAGTAGAAGTGGAAGTGGGAGCGAAGCCAGTCAACGCAAAGTGGCCGGAACCTTGCATTGGGTTTCTATAAAACATGCGCTGGAAGTAGAAGTTCGTCTCTACGATCGCTTGTTTATTGATGAAGCGCCCGATAGTCATAAAGAGAAAAATTTCTTAGAGTTTATGAATCCTAGTTCGCTGCAAACTGTAAAAGGATTTGTAGAGCCTAGTTTAGCAACGGTTCAGTCTGGAGAGAAATTCCAGTTTCAACGCTTGGGATATTTCAATGTGGATAAAGATTCAACTAAAGGCAAAATTGTCTTTAATAAAACCGTTGGATTGAAAGATGCTTGGGAAGAAAAAGGGAAAAAAGAGGAAAATTTATTGATGAATACCCAAAAAGAAATCAATAAATATGTAAAAGAAAAAGACGAAAACAATGCCAATTTGATCTTAAACGGTATTATTGTTAACATAAAGAGTATTGATAATTACAGTTTAATCGTTCAGACTATTGTCAAAAACAGTAAGAATGATAATAACTCGTTGTTGTTTGCGAATTTAATTTTACATCATTCAGAAAAAGTACAAGTAAAAGATATTGAAGAAGAGGCCTTGAAAAAATTATACACAATGTCCTTAAAAAGTCAAATGGCGGCTGTTAGAATTTTGGCAATTGAAAATTTACAAAAGAATACAAATAATTTTAGACTTTTCGAAATTCAACTTTCAGAATTAAAAATGAACGAAAAAAACGAAAAGGTGTTGCAATTGTTAAATGAACTTACACTATAAAATTTATTTTTTAAATAGATTTTAGCAATTAAAAGCTCTCTTAAATGAGCGCTTTTCTTATTATTGTAATCACTTATAGTTTTATTGTTTTTAATATTTTTTTTCAATCGAAAACGACATTCATAGATTAATTTTAAGAAACAGTTAAAGAATATACAGTTGTACGTGTAGAATTTAAATAACTGTGCAGCAGCTTGCTTTTATATGTCTTTTATCTTGTAAAATTACACTTTAACGAGTTGTTAACGGGTTGCTGTTAATAAATCTGTATCTTTATGAAACAAACATTTAAAATAAAGAATCATGTCGAATAATTCAGGAAATACATTATTGGCTCTTTTAACAGGAGCAGCAATAGGAGCTGGAATAGGAATATTATTAGCACCTGATAAAGGTTCAGTAACGAGAGAGAAAATTAAATATGGTTTTGAGGATGTTAAAAACGAATTAAAATATAAACTTGAGAATGCATCTTTAGAAATGAAAGATAAATTTTCAATCGCAAAATTTGACTTAGAGGAAACGTACCAAGAGCTGGTTTCAGATATGAGTTACAAGACCGAGGATGTAATTTCCTTTTTAGAAGAGAAATTAGCTGAATTAAAGCGACAGAATGCTAAATTTCATAAATAATTTTGATTAAACAATTTATTAAATTCTAAAAATAAATCCATGGCTTTTGAAGAACTTAAAGAAAATACAGAAAACATTCAAGAACAAGCCAAAGCTTATTTAGAAAGCACTGCGGCATATTATAAATTACGGAGTTTTAAGGTTGCCATGAAATCAACCACCATGATTCTTAAGTTTACGTCGATTTTTATAGGTTTTAGCATGGTTTTATTATTTTGTTCTATTGCCGGAGCTATGGCAATTGGGAATTATTTTGATAATTATCCGTTAGGATTTTTAATTATTGCAGGAGGCTACCTTGTCTTGACAGGTCTTTTATTCACAATCAAAGATCGGTTTTTTGAAGGGTCAGTATTAGAGAAATTCTCTGAAATATTTTTTAATGACGACTAAACCATGGTAACAAAAAAATACTCATCTTATGCTCAGATTGACAGGGAGCTGGAAATATTAAAAATTGAAAAAGAAATCAGTTATCAAAAACTGGTTTTCGGGATCAAAAAAACCAAAGAAAGTTTTACACCGCAACATATTGTTAGTGGTGTGATAGGCTCTTCGCTGAATGCTTTTTCGGGTAAATACGGAACGTTAATAAATCTTGCAATTCCATATGTGAGTAAAGCAATTCCTTTTGTTTCTAGGACTTTTCCGAAGGTTATCAAATGGGTATCAAAATTAAAAAGAGGCTTTTAAGCCTCTTTTTTTATGAATTCAACTAACTTATTCTTCGATCTCCGGAGTTTCTGGAGCGTCTGGATTTTCAGGTATTTCTGTAATATTTGCTGCTCTTCTTGAAGCTCCCTTAGCATTTCTTTTTTTCATCAGTTCACCCACTTGATTGGAAGCACTGAAGGAAGCAATCATATTATTAAGCATGTCACTTCCAGCTTGTGGAGAATTAGGCAATAAAATCAGATTTGAATTTGCATCAGCGCCTATAGCTTGAAGCGTATCATAATGTTGTGTAACTACAATCAATGCTGAAGCTTCCTGCGAGTTTATTCCAACTCTGTTTAAAACATCGACACTTTCTACTAAACCTTTGGCAATTTCTCTTCTTTGATTAGCAATACCTTGTCCTTGCAATCGCTTGCTTTCTGCTTCTGCTTCGGCTTTGGCTACAATTCTAATTCTTGATGCTTCAGCTTCAAATTCAGCAACTGTTTTTTCTCTATCAGCCGCATTAATTCTATTCATAGCATTTTTTACTTGAATATCCGGATCAATATCCGTTACCAAAGTATTGATAATCGTGTATCCATAAGTAGTCATGGCTTCATTCAATTCTCCTTTTACAGCAATGGCAATATCATCTTTTCTTTCAAAAACATCATCCAGTTTTAGTTTTGGAACTTCGGCACGAACAACATCAAACACATAAGAAGTTATTTGATCGTGTGGATATTCCAGTTTATAAAAAGCATCATAAACAGTCTCTTTGATAACCATAAATTGTACTGAAACTTTTAGTTTTACAAAAACATTGTCTTTCGTTTTTGTTTCAATGATGACATCTAATTGTTGGATTTTTAGATTAACACGTCCTGCAATTCTGTCTATTAAAGGAATTTTCAATTGCAAACCGGATTGTCTGATACTTAAAAATTTTCCAAATCGCTCTACAACAACTGCTGTTTGTTGTTTTACCGTAAAAAATGAAGACAGTAAAATGAAAACCCCAAATACTAGTAGTATAATTAATGCAATATTCATATTATTATTTGTTTTTAGTTAAAAATTATCTCACAATTTACAAAAAAACTTTAGGTTTGTACTAGTAAATTTCAATTATGAGAAAGATAGCGCTTACTTTATTTTTAATTTTCGTTTCCATGGCCGCTTTTTCCCAATATAAATATAGGGATTCAAATAGGATAGGAATTAGTTTTGGGATCAATCAATTTACATTAAACACTGATAATTTCCAAACAAAACCTGATTTAGGTTGGAATGCGGGACTCTCAATGCGGGGAAATTTCTATAATAACTGGGACATGTTGTACACGATTCAGTTTAGCGAAAATAATTTTTCTGTTGCAACGAATACTTTGACTATGGCACAGGAAGATGTCAATTATAAATTAGCGTCGGCTCAAGTGTCTTTACAGTTGAGTTACAGGCTTATTGAAAATCATTTGAGTATTGAATTTGGACCCATTCTTCAAGTAAATGGAAAATTAAATATCGATAACACGGAGGAAAACAATGTTATTTCTGGAACAACTTTATTAGCCAAAGATATTAGGGAGATTTCAAATTTTAATTTTTATCCAACGGTTGGAATCACTTTTGGAGTTCGTCATTTCAGAGCTAATGTTTCCTATCAATATGGAGTCAATAACATGCTTGAAAACTTGAATAACAAGAATTTAGGAGTCGATTTCAAGGGAAATCCTGGAATATTAAATGGGAATTTGATAATTTATTTATAAAAAACCACAGAAATAGATAAGTAAGAAGGCTCAAAACGCACTAAAAATCATAGTGTACTTTGAGCCTTTTAGGTGAACTTTATGTTTTAAAAAATTATAAAGTCGCTATAGCATTTTGAATTCTGTTAATGGTTTCCTCTTTTCCAATTACTTCAACGATATCAAATAGGTGAGGCCCTTTCAGTGCGCCAACCAAACTCAAACGAAACGGTTGCATTACTTTTCCCATTCCAATTTCATTTTTCGTCATCCAGTCTTTTACGATTGTTTCGATATTCATTGAAGTGAAATCGGTAATTTCCTCTACTACAGCTATTAATTCCTGCATTAATGTTGGTGTTTCGGCTTTCCAATTTTTGCTGGCTTTTTCATCATACGTTGTTGGAGCCACAAAAAAGAAATCACTCATTTCCCAAAATTCAGAGACAAAGTGCGCACGTTCTTTGATTAAAGAAACCATTTTTGTTACAACACTTTCATCAACAGAAAACCCTTTTTCAGCTAAAATAGGAGCGTAGGCTTGCGCCAAAGTTGCATCGTCCTGTTTGATTAAGTATTGGTGATTGAACCATTTATTTTTTTCCGGATCAAATTTAGCTCCAGCTTTATGAACTCTGTTCAGGTCAAATGATTCCACTAATTCTGTCAGCGTGAATAATTCTTTTTCGGTTCCATCGTTCCAACCTAACAAGGCTAAAAAGTTGATTACGGCCTCTGGGAAAAATCCTTTCTCTCTGTAACCCGATGAAACGCCGTCGGCTGTTTTCCAATCCAATGGAAATACTGGAAATCCCATTTTGTCACCGTCACGTTTGGATAATTTTCCATTTCCAATCGGTTTCATAATCAAAGGCAAATGTGCAAATTCCGGGGCTTCCCAACCAAATGCTCTGTACAATAAAACGTGCAAAGGCATCGACGGTAACCATTCTTCACCACGAATTACATGCGACGTTTCCATTAAATGATCATCCACAATGTTAGCCAAATGATACGTTGGCATTCCGTCACTTTTAAACAATACTTTATCGTCTAAAAGATTCGTTTCAAATTTCACAGCACCACGGATGATGTCATGCAAATGCAACGTTTCATTCACTGGAGTTTTAAAACGGATCACATACTGTTCTCCAGAAGCAATTCTTTTAGCAGTTTCGTCAGCAGAAATTACTAATGAAGTGTCCAGTTTTTCTCGGTTATGGTGATTGTATATAAAGGTATTTCCTTGCTCTTCTTCTAATTTTCTTGCTGTATCCAAGGCTTCGGCTGTATCAAAAGCATAGTACGCATTTCCGGAATGGATTAATTTATCCGCATATTGTTGGTACAAATCTTTTCTTTCGCTTTGACGGTATGGACCAAATTTCTCGTTTTTACCTATAGTTTCGTCTGGCGCAATTCCTAACCATTCCAGTGCTTCCATGATATATTCTTCGGCACCGGGTACAAAACGGTTTTGATCCGTATCTTCAATTCTAAGGAAGAAAATGCCATTGTTTTTTTTGGCAAACAAATAATTGAATAATGCGGTACGAACGCCGCCAATATGTAAAGGTCCCGTTGGACTTGGTGCAAAACGCACGCGAACTTGTTTAGACATTGCTGTAAATTTTTTGCGAAGATACAAATTCGATTACTCAATTGGATTATTCAAAAAGGAGAATATAAGTTTGAAGAGTTTTAACATTTCTTTATTCATATAAATTATTACTTTTAATGGTTACAAAAATTAAAGCGTAAATTTTGGAAAATCGAGAATTTATTTATCAAAAATTAGAAGCTTTCATTAGGAAGTTTTATACCAACGAATTGATACGGGGAACTATTTTCTTTATCGGTTTAGGATTGTTATATTTCCTTTTTACGGTTTTTATCGAGTTTTTTCTTTGGCTTAAGCCAATGAGAAGAACCATTTTATTTTGGACTTTTATAGGAGTAGAACTGTATTTGTTGTTTCGTTTTATTTTATTTCCGCTTTTTAAATTATTTAAACTTAAAAAAGGAATCGATTACAGCCAGGCGTCAACTATTATTGGAAATCATTTTAAGGAAGTGAGTGATAAGTTGACGAATTTCCTGCAATTAGCAGATTCTGATATTCATCAAAATAAATCGGAATTATTAGCCGCTTCGATTGAACAAAAAGCAAATGCGTTGCAACCAATACCTTTTGGAAATGCTATAAATTATAATGGAAATAAAAAGTATTTTCCTTTGGCTTTAATTCCAATGCTGTTATTTGCTGTCTTTTATCTTTCTGGAAACAGCAGTATAATTTCTCAAAGTTTGAACAGAGTAGTGCATTTTAATTCCGCTTTTTTGCCGCCAGCTCCTTTTAAATTCGTTGTTTTAAATTCGAATTTGGAAACGGAACAAGGAAAGGATTTTATACTTCGAATTAAAACTGAAGGCAAGGTAGTTCCTGAGAATGCGATGATTTTTATTGATGGCGAAAGTTATTTTATGGAATCCTCTAAAGCAGGTGAATTTCAATTTAAAATTGTGAAGCCGTCAAAAAATAGTTTGTTCCACGTGGAGGGAAATGCTATTTCTTCGGTGGATTATGAATTAAAAGTAATAACCGTTCCTTCGATTGCAAATTTTCAAATGCAGTTGAACTTTCCTTCTTATTTGAATAAAAAAGCAGAAACTTTAAATGGAACAGGAAATGCAGTAATTCCGGAAGGAACGAGTGTAACTTGGAAAATAGAAACTCAAGCGACCCAAAATGTTACGTGGATGGATGGGATTTTAAAAACTTCTTTTTCAAAAAGAGGAGATACCTTTATTTTATCGAAAAGTATAGTTCAAAATACAGAGTATCAAATTCTCACTTCAAATGAGAAGGTTCAAGACTATGAGAAACTTAATTATCAGCTTACTATTATTAAAGATCAGTTTCCAACAATCAGCGTAGACAATGCACCTGATAGTTTAAAGGTCGGTAAGAACTATGTGTTAGGACAAATTTCAGATGATTATGGTCTGTCTAAACTTCAAATTGTATATTATGAAAGAGAGAAGCCACGATCCGCTAAAAAAGGAACAATTGCTATTAAGAAAAGTGCTTTTGATCAGTTCGTGTTTTCTTTTCCAAGTAACCTTCCTGTAGAGCAAGGGGTTTCTTACGATTATTATTTTGAAGTTTTTGACAATGATGGAATACATAATTTTAAAAGCACGAAGTCTTCCGTTTTTTCCAATAGGGTGGCTACAAACGAAGAAAAAGAGGAGCAAATCTTGGATCAACAAAATGATAATATTAATAGTTTAGAGAAGTCTTTAGAAAAGCAGGATAAGCAAATTTCTGAAATGGAGAAGTTGCAAAAAACCGGAAAAGAGAAAGAAAATCTGGATTTCAAAGATCAGCAAAAAGTAAATGATTTCATCAAACGTCAGATGAAACAAGAAGAGATGATGGAGGAATTCACAAAAAAAATGAATGATAACTTGGAGCAATTTAAAACCGATAAAAAGGATGAATTAAAAGAAGCGCTTCAAAAGCGAATGGATAAAGCAGAAAAGGAATCGGAAAAAAACCAGAAGCTTTTAGAGGAATTAAAAGAACTCAACGATAAAATTCAGAATGAAGAACTGCTGTCTAAGTTGGATAAATTTAAACAAAACAGTAAAAACCAAAGTAAGAATTTAGAACAGTTGGTGGAATTGACGAAGAAGTTTTATGTAGAGAAAAAAGCAGAGCAATTGGGAGACAAACTGGACAAGCTTTCTGAAAAACAAGATAAATTATCCGATGATGAAAAGGAAAATAAACTTGATAAACAGGAAGACATCAATGCTGAGTTTGACAAAATTCAAGAAGATTTAAATGATTTGGAAAAAGAAAACAAGGAATTAAAATCACCTTTGGATTTACCAAAAGACGATGCTAAAGAAAAGAGTATTGACGATGATTTAAAGAAAGCTTCTGAGGAATTGAAAAAAGACAAAAAAGATAAAGCGAAGCCAAATCAAAAAAGTGCTTCTAAAAAAATGAAAGAGATGTCGCAAAAAATGGCACAAACTTTGGAGGAAGGTGAGATGGAACAGTTGCAGGAAGATGTTGCAATGTTGCGACAAATTCTGGACAATTTATTGGCGTTTTCTTTGTCACAGGAAGACTTGATGAACCAGTTTAAAAAGCACAATTCAGGATCTCCGTCATTTAATAAAAACATCAAAATTCAACAGGATTTAAAGCAGCAGTTCAAACATGTTGACGATAGCTTATTTGCGATGTCACTGCGGAATCCAAAAATTGCGGAGGAAATCACAGAAGAAATTGGCAATGTAATTTACAACGTTGATAAGTCGTTAACCAGTTTAACTGACTCTCAAGTTCCAAAAGGGTTGTCGCACCAACAATACACTATCTCAGCCGCTAACAAGCTAGCAGATTTTCTTAGTAACATGCTTAACAATATGCAAATGCAAATGTCAGCAATGGGTTCTGGGAAACCAAAACCGGGTCAAGGACAAGGAATGCAATTGCCTGACATTATTAAAAAGCAAGAAGGTCTTGGTGAGAAAATGAAAGGCGGAATAAAAAAGGGCGAGAAAGAGGGCGATGGTCCAAAAGGGCAAAAGGGCAAAGAAGGTAAGCCTGGTGAGTCGGGTCAAGATGGAGAGGGTGGTGAAGGAGATGCGCAAGCTATAATGGAAATTTACAAAGAGCAAAAACAATTGCGCGAAGCATTGGAAAACGAACTTACTAAACAAGGATTAGGAGGCAATGGACAAAGTGCGTTGGAACAAATGAAGCAAATTGAAAAGCAATTATTGAACAAAGGTTTTAAGAATGAAACGCTCCAAAAGATTTTGAACGTGAAGCAGGAATTGCTGAAATTGAATTCAGCCATTCAACAGCAAGGAGAGGAAAATAAACGTCAGTCAGAAAGCAATAAAAAGGAGTTTAATAATCGATCTAATGCGCTGCCAGCTGCTTTATTAGATTATTTGAATAGCATAGAAATATTAAATAGACAATCCTTACCTTTGCGCTCGAATTTTAATCAAAAGGTTCAAGAATATTTTAAAATAAAATGATCAATTTTAATTACGAAACCGATTTCAATTTAGAAAACGAAGAAGCTACTGCCGCTTGGCTGGGTACTGTTATTACATCGGAAAATAAGAAAGAAGGGGAGATAAATTATATCTTTTGCGACGATGAATATTTGTACAAAATCAATGTGGAATATCTGCAACACGATACATTAACGGATATTATCAGTTTTGATTATTCGATGGGCAATGAATTGCACGGAGACATTTTTGTTTCGATCGAAAGAGTAAAAGATAATGCTGCCGACTTTAATGTTTCTTTTGAGGAAGAATTAAAGCGCGTTTTAGTACATGGTATTTTACACTACTGCGGCTATAAAGACAAAGGCGAAGCTGAGGAATTCTTAATGAGATCCAAAGAAGATGAAAAAATCGCTATGTTTCACGTGGAACAATAGTGGGTTGTAAACATTTGAAGTGTTTCACGTGGAACACCGATAGTTTGTTAAATAATTTCTTTACACTGTTTCACGTGGAACAAAAAAATACAGAATACAAAATTACACTCCTTAATTAGGATTAAATTATAAAAGAAGATGTTTCAAAATGAATACGATGTAATAGTGGTTGGCGCGGGACATGCCGGTTCTGAAGCCGCTGCTGCCGCTGCAAATCTAGGTTCAAAAACGCTGTTGGTTACCATGAGCTTGCAGAATATTGCCCAAATGTCCTGTAACCCTGCAATGGGCGGAATTGCCAAAGGACAGATTGTACGTGAGATTGATGCCTTGGGTGGGTACTCTGGAATTGTTTCTGACAGGACTGCAATTCAGTTCAAGATGCTGAATAAATCTAAAGGGCCTGCAATGTGGTCTCCGCGTGTTCAAAGTGACCGTATGCGTTTTGCTGAGGAGTGGAGAATGATGTTGGAAGGAACTCCAAATCTTGATTTTTACCAAGAAATGGTAAAAGGTTTGATTATTGAAAACGGAAAAATAAAAGGAATCCGAACATCCCTTGGAGTAGAGATTCGATCTAAATCAGTTGTGTTGACTAACGGAACGTTCCTAAATGGTTTAATTCATATTGGTGAAAAACAATTTGGTGGCGGCAGAGCAGGCGAGAGTGCTGCGTATGGAATCACCGAAGATTTAGTTGCTGCTGGTTTTCAATCGGGTCGTATGAAAACGGGAACACCTCCCAGAGTCGATGGACGTTCTTTGGATTATTCTAAAATGAATGAAGAAAAAGGAGATGCCAAACCGGATAAATTTTCCTATTCGGATGTAACGTCGCCGTTGATTCATCAGAAGTCGTGTCACATGACGTATACCTCTCTTGAGGTTCACGATATTTTAAGAGAGGGTTTTGATCGTTCTCCAATGTTTAATGGAAGAATTAAAAGTCTTGGACCTAGATATTGTCCATCAATTGAAGATAAAATTAATCGTTTTGCTGATAAGGAAAGACACCAATTGTTTGTTGAGCCGGAAGGATGGAATACGTGCGAAGTGTATGTGAATGGATTTTCCACATCACTTCCTGAGGATATTCAATTCAAGGCATTGAGTTCTGTTGTAGGATTTGAGAAAGTCAAATTCTTTCGTCCGGGCTATGCAATCGAATATGATTATTTCCCGCCTACGCAATTGAAACATACTTTGGAAACAAAACTTATTGAAGGATTGTATTTTGCCGGACAAATAAATGGCACTACTGGATATGAAGAAGCGGCTTCGCAAGGATTGATGGCTGGAATAAATGCGCATTTGAAAGTACATGAAAAAGCGCCGTTAATTTTAAAAAGAGACGAAGCATATATCGGAGTTTTGATTGACGATTTAATCACGAAAGGAACAGAAGAGCCTTATAGAATGTTTACTTCTCGCGCAGAATACAGAACGCTTTTGCGTCAGGACAATGCCGATTTCCGATTAACTCCCATGTCACATGAAATAGGTTTGGCTTCTGAAGCGCGTTTACGCAGAATGGAACACAAATTAAATGAATCAGAAAAAATGGTGGCTTTCTTCAAAGAAACAAGCGTTACCGTTGCCGAGGCAAATCCAGTTTTAGAAGCAAAGGAAACGGCACTGATTGCGCAAGGAGATAAAATGTTCAAAGTATTTTCGCGTCCGCAAATTGATTTAGACGACATGATGAAGTTTGAAAAGGTATTGGCATATGTTGCGAGCCATGATGTGGACCAGGAAATTTTGGAACAAGCCGAAATCCAAGTGAAATACTCTGGTTACATAGAAAAAGAAAGAAACAATGCCGATAAACTACTTCGATTAGAAGATGTAAAAATTCCGGAAAATTTCGATTATGAGAAAATTAAATCCATGTCAATTGAAGCAAAACAAAAATTAAGCAAAATTCGCCCTGTAACCATTTCTCAAGCTTCACGAATCAGTGGTGTTTCGCCAAGTGATGTTTCAGTGTTGTTGATTTATATGGGACGGTAAGAAAGTAGTTTACGGTCTCAGTGTTCAGTAAAAAAATGAATACATGACAATACGTTCCACGTGAAACAAAATTAAATTTGCATTATATACAAAGGGATTCAGCTGGAAACTGCAGCTGGAAACTGAAAAACAACAATATGAACATTTCAAATCAACCTCCTTTTTTAACCGTGAAAGATTATTCTGTTTCTCAGGAATTTTTCAATTTGTATCATGACGAGAAATTAGACATGCTGATTACCGCTCCACAACCCAGTTTAGAAAATTTGGGGAAGTATTACGAAAGCGTGGATTATATTTCGCACACAGACAGCAAACGATCTCTGTTTGAAAAAGCATATCATTTTGTAAAAACTATTGCACTCAGAAATAAATTGAATTTAATTAATTCATTGCAACCTAATAAAGGAAGTATTTTAGATATTGGTGCCGGAACAGGAGATTTTTTATCGGTGGCCAAAGAAAACGGTTGGCATACCATAGGAGTGGAGCCAAGCGAAAAAGCAAAAGCAATTGCAAAAAAGAAAGGCGTTTCATTTGTTGGAGAAACCAGCGAATTAGACAATCATTCTTTTGATGTGATTTCAATGTGGCATGTTTTGGAACACGTTCCAAATTTAGAAAACCAAATAAAAGAACTAAAGCGATTATTAAAACCAAACGGAACTTTGATAATTGCGGTTCCAAATTTTAAGTCATTTGATGCAAAACATTACGGAAAGTTTTGGGCTGCTTATGATGTGCCGATTCATTTTTGGCATTTTTCTAAAACGGCAATTCAGGGACTTTTCGAGAAAGAAGAAATAAAATTGGTAAAAGTACTTCCTATGAAATTTGATTCATTTTATGTTGCTTTGCTTTCGGAAAAATACAAGACAGGAACAATGAATTATATTAGAGCGTTTTTTGTTGGATTGCAATCGAATTGGAAGGCAAAGAAGAATTTAGAGTATTCTTCACACATTTACATCCTGAAAAACAATTAAAAGTCAAATTAAGCGCATTTAAGCGTGCTTTTAGACAAAGTCGAAGTCGTTACATGTATTTGTAAACTAATTCGATAATTTAAAAGATATGGACTTCGATTTTAATAGTCATTAATTATACGTTTATTAATAACGATAATAAATTCTTATAATAGAAATAGAGAGCAATTTTTAAACTTTATGTCAATGCTATCTATTTTTTTATATTTTTGTCACCAATATTTAAAAATTAGAAATTAACTAAAATGAAATCGAAGATTCACGAATACCAAAAAAGAAATATTAAAAATATGAGTAAAAAAGCATTAGTAATTATCGCACTTTCAATTTCACTTGTTGCTTGTAATAAACCAGCAGCAGTTAAAGAAGTAAAAACAGCTTACGTAGACACTTCTGAATTAATGAAAGAATATACAGAGGCAAAAGACCTTGAAGCAAAATATAAAACAAAAGCAGAAGAAAAAGGAAGACAATTAGAAGCTGAAATTGCAAGATTCAAGCAGGAAGCTGCCAGTTTTCAAACGCAAGCACAAGCAAATGGCCAGGCTTGGGCACAACAAAAGGGAGCCGAATTGCAAAAAAAGGAACAACAATTAGGCTATGCGCAACAAGCACTGTCTCAAGAATTGCAGCAAGAAAGTGGCAAAGAAATGGATTCTTTAGTAAGCGGCGTAAAAAAATTCATCAAAGCATACGGTAAAGATAAAGGGTATGCATACATCTACGGTACAGGTGATGCGGCTTCAATTTTATACGCTGAAGATAAATTTGATATCACAAAAGAGATCATCAAAGCCTTGAACGACAAATACAAAACTCCTGCAAAAACGGAAGAAACAGCAGAAGCTAAAAAATAATTTTTTTATATTAATTCAAAAATTGCCTTCGTCTACTGTTAGATTGAAGGCATTTTTTTTGGAGCTATTTCCCGCTATTCGCTATAATCTCTCGTTTAGAAAGTGTTTTTTCTTACCTGTAAAAGGAGCTTCCGCTGGTCGCTCTTTTCCAGCTAGAAAAAATCACTTTCTAAATCTCGAGGATTTCCGCTGCTATCAGGGCTAAAAAACATTCGAATTATAATCCTAAAATGTTTGCCAAGAGTTAAAAAAGTACTCCTAATTTTCAATACTTTAGCATTATATATATACGCCACATGCAAACCATTTCAGAAGCCGCCGCTTACACGTTACGATTTATCAATCAAACCCATCGATCTGTATTCCTTACCGGGAAAGCAGGAACGGGAAAAACCACGCTATTACGGGAAATTATCCAAACTACACATAAGAACACCGTTGTTGTGGCTCCAACTGGAATTGCCGCATTAAATGCGGGCGGTGTAACGATACATTCGATGTTTCAGCTGCCCTTTGGAGGATTTATTCCCGATAATTCTTCGCCTCAATTTTCTGAAAGCACTAAATTTGAAACCAAAGCGACCTTGCGCAGGCATTTTAAAATGAGTGGTTTAAAGAAATCAGTGATTCGCAATATGGAATTGTTGATTATTGATGAAGTCAGTATGCTTCGTGCTGATTTACTGGACGCTATGGATTATATGATGCAAACGGTACGAAAAAAAAACAGTGCTTTTGGTGGTGTTCAAGTGTTGTACATTGGGGATTTATTGCAGTTGCCACCGGTAATTCGGGACGAAGAATGGCGGACGCTGAAAACCTATTACAAAGGTAAATTCTTTTTCCATTCACATGTCGTGCAGCAAAATCCGCCATTATATATTGAATTATCCAAGATTTTTCGCCAAACCGACGATACGTTTATTGCGGTTTTGAATAATTTGCGTAACAACGAGATTTCGCAGCAAGACATTCAAACTTTAAACCAATATGTAAAACCGGATTTTGATTTAAAAGCCAATAAGGGATACATCACATTAACCACGCACAACAACAAGGCCGATACGATGAATGCCAAGGCTTTGGAAGATTTGGAAGGAAACACAATGGTGTATAAACCGGAAATAACGGGAGATTTTCCGGAGAAGATATTTCCCGTAGAACAACAATTACAACTGAAAGTGGGCGCGCAGATCATGTTTGTAAAAAATGATTTGTCTTTTGATAAACACTATTTCAACGGAAAAATGGGAATTATCAAATCGTTGTCGCCTCAGGAAATCTTGGTTCATTTCCCGGAAGAAAACAAAACCATAGAAGTCGAAAAATACGAATGGCAAAACATCCGCTACAAAGTAGATGAAACCACCAAAGAAATTGAAGAAGAGGTTTTGGGGACTTTTGTGCATTATCCTATCAAATTAGCTTGGGCTATTACAGTTCATAAGAGTCAGGGCTTAACATTTGACAAAGCAGCGCTTGACGTTTCGCAAGTTTTTCTTCCAGGGCAAGCTTATGTTGCGTTATCCCGTTTGCGCTCGCTAGAAGGGCTTATCTTGCTTTCTCCATTAAGGATGAACGGCATTTCAAATGATCAGGATGTGATGGATTATTCATTAAACAAAGCTTCGGATTCATTTTTAGAGAATGCCCTGCATTTTGAAACTAAAAATTTCATCCATAATTATCTGATAAACACTTTCGATTGGAGTGATTTGGCGCAGGAATGGCGCAATCATAGATTCAGTTACAACGAAAAATCAGAAATCTCGGAGAAATCCAAACATGCCGTTTGGGCCAAAAAGCAAACGGAAGTCATCGAACAGCTTTTGGATCCATCCAGAAAATTCATTTCACAATTGAATACCCTTTTTGCTCAGGAAACGGTCGATTTGAATCATGTATCGGCACGCATTCAAGCTGCTTTCAGTTATTTCCTAAAACCAATGGACGATTTGGTTTTTGAAATCCTTTGGAAACTGGAGGAAGTTAAACGCATCAAGAAAGTAAAGGCATTTTATGATGAATTAATCGTTCTGGAAGAATTGCAAACCAAAGCCGTTCTGCGCCTAATGAAGGCCAAATTATTGATTGAAACGGTTGTTGCAGGAGAAACTATTTCGAAAGAGAAATTGACGTCCTCAGAAATAAAAAAATACATTAGTCGAAAAACGGAAGTCATACAAAATCAATTCAAGGAATTAAATATCACGCTGATTGAAGACGAAAAAGACGTGGAACGCTATACTTCGAAAAAATCAAAAACAGCAGCACCTAAAAAATCAACGGTTCAGGAAACCTATGAGTTGTGGGTGGAGAAGAAATCAATTGCGGATATTGCGACAATCAGAGTGCTGACGAAACAAACAATTTACTCGCATTTTGTAAAATTGATACAAACCAAAGCGGTATCCATTTCGGAAGTTTTGCCGGAGGATAAAATGCAGGATTTAGCGGCTGCTTTTGCCGGTTACAAAGAAGAATCGCTAAATACCTTAATGGAAAAACATGGTCATAAATTCTCTTGGGAAGAAGCCAGAATGTACAAAGCGAGTTTGAACTAAAACAACAAAACGCTAAAACTAAAAAACCCTATTCCTAACCGAATAGGGTTTTGGTTTTTATAGTGATTGAATCAATATCCAAGCCTCTGGATTGTGCTTTTTATTAATTTCTTTTTTTGCTTTTTCAGCTTCAGCAAATGTGGCGTAGCTGCCATATAAAACCGGAAAATAACCGTTTTTATTAGGAGCGATTCGTTTGGCATCATATCCTAAACGATTTAAAATTCGCAACGTCTTATTGGCATTTTTTTCTTCGCGGTACACTCCAGCCATAATGTGATACGGCATTTTTATTTCGGTAGCCGATTTTACGGAAAGTGTAACAGCAGGAACAGGACTTTCGATGAAGAAAGTGGCTTGCTGAATTTTATTTTGAACTTGCTTTTGAACGGTAGTTTCAACAAGAATCGTTTCTGAGGCGATTTGGTTTTGATACATTGGATAACCAACGCTTCCCGCAAGTGCTAACCCTAATACAAAAATAGCGGCATACTTTAAATATGGATTTGCGTTTCTGGTTTCTTCAGGAACCATTGTGATGGTTGCTTTTTCTTCAATAGCTTCAATTTCTTTTTCGAAGATTTCTCTTTTAACAAGTGGTGAAATAAAAGGAGCCAACCCAAAAGAACTGGTTAAATAATTGGTTTGATCGCATGGCGTGAAAACTATATTTTTATCCGCGTTCAAACGAAGATCTCCCACATTTTTTATAGAAAAAAATTCATTTTCTTCTAGTGCTTTTTTCCAATTAAAAACTTCATATTGAATTGCGCTTACGGCATATTCATAAGAAGTTTTCTCAGCTAAAGCGATATGATTGGCTAATAAACCATCATTGTTTTTCAAATTTGCATTGAAAGCAATCATTTTTTTAGGAGGAGAAAACGAATTCGAGCTTTCGTTTCGTTTTGCCGATTGAATTTCGGTCAAAAAAGCTCCAAAACCCGGAACGGTTACACATTGATAACGGTATAAAAGCTGCGCGATGTATGGTTCGATTTTCATAGTTACAAAGTTATACAACGAAAATACTTATCAAAATTTTATTCACAATTTTTATTAACAATTCGCATAAAAATTTATACATTTCAGTCTCAAATAATTAGCATGAAAGAGCAGGATTTATTTTATTTATTGGCATTGCAAAGAATAGAAGGAGTGGGTGACATAATGGCCAAAAAACTCCTTACTCATTTTGGTTCAGCAGAAGCAGTTTTTAATTCTAAAGCATCGCAACTTGCTGCTATTGATGGAGTAGGATCTGTTTTGCTGAAAAATCTAAAGGACAAATCCGTTTTCGAAAAAGCAACTCAGGAACTGGAGTTTATAAAAGCGAATGAAATCAATGTAGTTTATTTTCAGGATGAAGATTATCCGGAACGCTTAAAACATTGTATTGATGGACCACTTTTATTATTCACATCGGGAAATATTAATTTAAAAAACAGAAGAGTAATCAGCATTGTTGGTACCCGCCAAATTACCTCATACGGTACGGAATTTTGCAGAAAACTGATAGAAGATTTGGCTCCGCTAGATCCTATAATTGTCAGTGGATTTGCCTATGGCGTTGATATTGTGGCGCATCAACTGGCAATGGAACACAATTTACAAACGATAGGCGTGGTGGCGCATGGTTTGAACCAAATTTACCCGAAAACCCATAAAAAATACGTCGCCAAAGTAGAACAGAACGGTGGTTTTATGACTGAGTTTTGGAGCTCCTCCAATCCAGATAAAGAAAATTTTGTTCGAAGAAACCGCATCGTCGCAGGAATGTCTGAGGCGACTATCGTAATTGAATCAGCGGATAGAGGTGGTTCATTAATCACAGCCAATATGGCCAATGATTACAACCGGGATGTTTTTGCGGTTCCAGGACGTGTGACTGATAAGTACAGTCAGGGTTGCAACAACCTGATAAAAACCCAAAAAGCAAACCTGCTTACCAGCGCCGCAGATTTGATTTATATTTTGAATTGGGATATTCAGAAGGAAACAAAACCCGTACAAAAGCAATTGTTTGTAGGCTTAGAGGAAGACGAGCAAAAAGTATATGATTACCTGTTAAAAACTGGAAAAGAATTAATGGATATCATTGCGCTGCGTTGTGATTTTCCTATTTATAAAATCTCTGGAATGCTGTTGAATATGGAATTGAAAGGAGTAATTCGGCCTTTGCCAGGGAAATTGTTTGAGGCGATTTGATAAAAAAAATGCAATCGTTTTTACTAATGCCTTCTGTTTTTAAGTCATTTAAATATAATGATAACTATTTTGCTTCTTTTATTAGTTTTTGATAATCTACTGTTTCAAATGTAAATTCTTGGACTTTGTTATCAGTACATTCATTTACAATCATCTGAAATTCATTAATTTTATTTTGGTCAATCATGAGCTGGTAACTAATTTTTTTCTTCTGATTTTTGTATTTAAATATGGAAACCATTTTTAATTTATCAATGATGTATATATCAACC
This sequence comes from Flavobacterium cryophilum, assembly GCF_048286555.1. Lineage (NCBI taxonomy): Bacteria > Pseudomonadati > Bacteroidota > Flavobacteriia > Flavobacteriales > Flavobacteriaceae > Flavobacterium > Flavobacterium cryophilum. The sequence continues at coordinate 367,773 of NZ_JBLVPZ010000001.1, forward strand.
GAAACAATTTTTTTATCTAAATCTATATAGGATAATCCATAATGAGAATCTTCTACTTTTTTAAGTTTTGAATTTAGTTTATGATTGTTTAATTCAAAGCCATAAAAATAAATTTGTTTTTTTGATAAATAAATTGATGTGTTAGTTCCCAAATCACAAGGTTCATATACATAATAATTGCCTTTATGGACATACAAAGGAACCCATTTTGCAGGTAAATCAAGAATTTTGTTATCCCTCGATTCTTTTACAAATGAACGATATTTAACATCATTTTTATTGGGTTCAATATAAATTTTGTAATTATTGTCTTTCAATAAAAAAATAGTATCTGACGCAGTTTGTGCCGATAAACCAATAGTTAATAAATATATTGAAATTGTTATTAAACAAAGGTGTATGTTTTTCATCTAATGGATTTAGTGTTATCTAAAACATTTTGGAAGGTATCTAGTTATAAATCTAAGAAAATATTTTATTAAAAAAACATTTATTTTTAATGTCTTTATTCAATATGGAACTAAAAGGAGTAATTAGACCTTTGCCGGGGAAATTATTTGAGGCGATATAAGCGAATATAAAAAAACACAAAATGGAGACGCTTCTAGCGTGACAAATAGAAAGAAAATAAATTGGTTGGTACTATATTGATGGGAAACAAAACACACTCTACTTAGTTTGTCACGCTGGAAGCGTCTCAAATTATGAGGGCAATAACAATAGACTTAAAGAACATCATTATGATAGAATACACAGAAGGTATATACAATTTTTATGTTTACATAGTGACTAACAAAAATAAAACAGTGCTATATACAGGTGTTACAAATGACCTAAAACGACGTTTGCAAGAACATAAAGAAAAAATAAATCCAAATAGTTTTACTGCACGATATAATTTTGAATTTTTACTTTATTATGAACATTTTACCTGGATACAGCTTGCGATTGCTCGTGAGAAAGAAATTAAAGATTTGAAACGAGATAAAAAAGAAATATTAATTAATACGATTAATCCAGATTGGAATTTTTTAAACGATTTATTTTAATTGTTATAGTTTGAAAAGACTCTCAAAAACTTTTGGATTCTTTTTGAATTGATACTCGGTATTATATAGATTCAAATCCCAATTTTTCTCTCACTCTTGCCAGAACTCCATTGGCAACAGCAGCTGCTTTTTGTGCACCAATCTCCAATAAAGCATCTACTTCGGCAAGATGGTTCATGTAGTAATTGTATTTTTCTCTTTCGGTTTTGAAGGTTTCAGTTATCAATTCAAACAGAGCTTGTTTGGCGTGACCGTAACCATAATTTCCACCAAGATAATTGGCGGTCATTGTGGCTATTTGTTCTTCATTTGCCAATAGCTTATAAATGGCAAATGCATTACAGGTTTCTGGATTTTTTGGATCTTCCAGTGGCGTGCTGTCAGTTTCAATACTCATCACCTGTTTGCGCAGCGATTTATCATCTAGGAAAATATTGATAATATTATTCGCTGATTTACTCATTTTTCCGCCGTTGGTTCCCGGAATTAACATACCGTCCTTTTGTATTATCGCTTCTGGAATCACGAATGTTTCTCCCATTTGGTGGTTGAAACGAGAGGCTACATCACGAGTAATTTCAAGGTGTTGCAATTGATCTTTTCCTACAGGGACAAATTGGGCATCGTATAATAAAATATCAGCAGCCATCAACATTGGATACGAAAACAAACCAGCATTGACATCTTCCAGTCTGTCGGCTTTATCTTTGAAAGAATGCGCTAATGTCAAACGTTGAAAAGGAAAAAAACAGCTTAAATACCATGACAATTCCGCTGTTTGTGGCACATCCGATTGCCTGTAGAAAACTACTTTCTCTACATTTAAACCACAGGCAAGCCAAGCTGCAGCGGTACTGTAAGTATTGGTTCGTAAGGTTTCACCGTTTTTTATTTGCGTTATCGAGTGCAAATCAGCAATGAAAAGAAAGGATTCGTTTTCAGGTTTATTTGATAATGCTATTGCGGGAATGATTGCGCCAAGTAAGTTGCCTAAATGTGGTGTTCCGGTACTTTGAACGCCTGTAAGTATTTTTGCCATTATGATTTTTTCTTAACCGCAAAGTTCGCAAAGATTTACGCAAAGTTCGCAAGGATTGTAAATTTTTTCTACTAGGTAGTTTTCCAAAGCAAATTATTTTACTAATATTTACATCCGATTTCTTACATTTGAACTTATGAGAGGATTTAAAATTATTTTTTGGGTGCTTTGGCGCGTCTGGTTTTATATTTTGATGGCCATTCCCATATTGGTAATGTTTCCTTTTTTGGTTTTGTCTATTTTGACGGAAAGCGGCTATCCCTATTTTTTTAAAATGGCTCGTATTTGGGCAAAATTTATTCTTTTTGGGATGGGATTTTATTATAAAATAGATAAAAGCCAAGAAATGGAATACCAAAAAAGTTATATGATTGTTGCCAATCATACCTCAATGGCTGATATTATGCTGATGCTTGCCTTGACTCGAAATCCGTTTGTTTTTGTAGGTAAAAAAGAACTTTCAAAAATTCCGTTGTTTGGCTTTTTCTATAAAAGAACCTGTATTTTGGTGGATCGGAATTGTTCGAAAAGTAAAATGGAAGTCTTTAATCGTGCTCAAAAAAGAATTAATCAAGGATTGAGTATCTGTATTTTCCCAGAAGGCGGTGTTCCAGATGATGTATCGATTTTGTTGGACACTTTCAAAGATGGCGCATTCCGATTAGCGATAGAACATGGAATTCCTATTGTTCCCATTACTTTTGCCGATAATAAGAAGAGATTTCCGTATACTTTTTTCAGCGGTAGCCCGGGAATTATGCGTGTTAAAATGCATTCACATTTAGAAACATTGGGAAAAACTGGCGTTGACCGCAAAGAAATTCGCGAAGAAGTACGCGAAATAATATACAATCAACTAATAGCTTTCGATTCTGATTCCATTAAAAGCTATAACTTATCCCGGAATACAATCCAATAAAAAGCGGTTTACAGTCACCAGAGTTATTGGAAAAGGTATTCAATTGATATTTAATCATTGGCTCTAAAATAATTTGAAATGATTTTATAATCTGGTAATTAAATCCTAAACCTACATTAGTGCTAAAATGGACCTGATTCAGGTTTTTTGCCTCTCCTAATTAGCTCGTTAGTTTTAGCTATAGTTTGTTTTAACGGTGAATGATTTTTTTGGAAATAAACAACAGCAGCCTTTTGATTCTTCTCTTTGTTCGAATTGATTTTAAATCTTTCAATAGATATAATCTCTTTTTCATTTGTTTTCCCTGTTTTACTATTATTAACTGCAACCGTAGGAAACTGTTGTTACTTCTAGAGGACAGCGCTCTTGTTTCTTAACTGTAAATCGGTTCGTAATTTCAAAAGTACAGCAAGTTAAGATAATAAAAACAATTGAAGCAATACATTTCTTTTCATCTTTAATAATTTAAAAGTTCATCTTATTCTTCTGTCAGTCTAAATCTTTTTATTGAAGGTGTTCTAAGAGATGAAATTTTTAAAAAAGGCTGCGTTATAAATTGAAAAAACCCGATATGCTCGGGTTTTAGTTTTTATGCTGCTGCTAATTCTTTTATTCTGGCTTTAATTTTTTCTTCAAGTTCATCTGCTAATTCCGGATTGTCTTTTATCAGCGATTTCACGGCATCACGACCTTGACCTAATTTGGTCTCACCATAACTGAACCATGATCCCGCTTTTTTGATAATCTCAAATTCTACTGCAAGATCTAAAATTTCTCCTGTTTTTGAAATTCCTTCTCCATACATGATATCAAATTCAGCGATTTTAAATGGCGGAGCGACTTTGTTTTTTACCACTTTTACTTTGGTTCTGTTTCCAAGGACGTTATCGCCATCTTTAATCTGGGTAGAACGACGGATATCTAAACGAACTGAAGCGTAAAACTTCAATGCATTTCCTCCAGTTGTTGTTTCAGGATTACCAAACATTACACCAATTTTTTCTCTCAATTGATTAATAAAGAAAACAGTACAGTTGGTTTTACTGATAGTCCCTGTTAATTTACGCAGCGCTTGAGACATTAAACGAGCGTGAAGACCCATTTTAGAATCTCCCATTTCGCCTTCAATTTCACTTTTTGGAGTCAGTGCGGCAACGGAGTCAATTACTACAATGTCAATGGCTCCTGAACGGATTAAATTTTCAGCAATTTCTAATGCTTGTTCTCCATTGTCTGGTTGCGATATGATTAAGTTTTCGATATCTACACCTAGTTTTTCAGCATAGTTTCTGTCGAAAGCGTGTTCAGCATCAATAAAAGCTGCAATTCCTCCCGCTTTTTGAGCTTCGGCAATAGCATGAAGTGTTAAGGTCGTTTTTCCAGAAGATTCTGGACCGTATATTTCTACAATTCTACCTCTTGGATAACCGCCAACGCCTAATGCTAAATCGATTCCTAAAGATCCGGATGAGATGGTTTCCACTTCTTCAATGGCTTTGTCTCCCATTTTCATCACCGTTCCTTTTCCGTATGTTTTGTCTAGTTTGTCAAGCGTAAGTTGTAGCGCTTTTAATTTGGATTCTTTCTCTGTACTCATCTTCTCTTTTACCTTTTCTTTCATCTATTTGTATTATTTTATAACTGTAATAAACTGACAGAATGATTAATTATCCTGAAAATCTCGTTCATATTCGAATATTTATTTTCGTAAAAATACTTCTTTTTTCAATGTAAATTTTCTCTTTCAAGAATATTTTAAATCTAAATTTAAATAAAAAATAAGTTGCTAATACTAGTTACAGGAACAGTGCCTTCAATTCAGTAGCTTCATGAGGATTTAATTTTCCTGCTAAAACCAAACTGAGTTGTTTGCGTCTCAATGCGGCATCAAAACGTTGTTTTTCCAGCTCTGTTTCTGGAACTATTTGTGGCACTTCTACGGGTCTTCCGGTATCATCAACCGCAACAAAAGTATAAATGGCTTCATTTGCTTTGGTTTTGTTGCCAGACTCTCTGTCTTCCACCCAAATGTCAATATAAATTTCCATTGAACTCTTAAAAGCTCTTGAAACTTTTGCCTCAACCGTAACAACACTTCCTAGCGGAATAGCTCTGTTAAAGGCGACGTGATTTACGGATGCCGTAACTACAATTCTTCGGGAATGTCTTCGTGCTGCGATACTTGCTGCGCGATCCATACGGGCCAATAATTCGCCACCAAAAAGATTATTTAATGGATTGGTCTCACTTGGTAAAACCAAATCAGTTAATATTGTCAGGGATTCTGAAGGATGTTTAGGTGTCATGTTTTTTATGTAAAAGAGAATTGTTATTTTTTAAGAATATGATTTTAGTTTAACCAATACACTGCTAATATAGCGGGTATGAAGTAGATAACAATTGTTCTCGCACCATCATAATCTTTGGCTAATCGCTGTCCGAAAAGTAACATCAACAAAGTGATACAAGAGAAAACTGCTCCGTAAAAACCAAATATTCTGCCATTATTTACGAATAATTCAATGCAACCTACTACGCACAATGTACCAGCGATTAATTCTAATATTAAAATGTTAAGCAATGCTAGTGGTACAAGGTTTTTTAATGGAGTTTTGGCAAAATGACCTTTTAACCAATCCACATTATCTTTCCAATTAAACAGTTTGTCATAACCGGATTGCAGGAAAGTAATGGCGAGAAAAATTAAAATTAAAATCGAAGTAATGTTGTTCATAGTTTTATTTTTTGTGAATTAAACGGGTAAGTCTGATTGATAAATCGGTTAAAATAATTTTTGCATTTCCGTTGCGCTCGATGTGATACATGGCCTGCGAAAGTTCGTTGAAAATATCATTTATGTTGTTGCCATTGACGAAAGGGGCAAAATTCTCTAATTTGAATTTTTCTACTTGTGACTCCATGTAAACCAGACTTTGCGTTTGATAATTGAGTAACAACGCCTGACGGAACATATCGATACAAAAATGTAAAAACTTCTTTTGGGTTTCTCTTCCTAAACCCGCAATTTGCTCGCTCCACAAAATCAAATCCTGAATGGCAGCTGCATTTCCTTTGGCTCTAAAAGCAGCACGAACCCAATCAACAAACCATTTTTCAAAAAAAACTGATTCGCTGTCCGGTTGTAATAATTGCAACGCTTTGTTATAATTTCCTTGTGCTTGATGCGCTATTTTCAAAGCTGTTTTAGACTCCGTGTTTTCTCTTGAGACTAAGGCATCGGCTATCACGGTTTCACTTAATCCGTTAAAATGCAGGACTTGGCAACGGGAACGAATGGTTTGGATTATATCTTCTTCGTTTTCTGAAATCAGGATAAAAACCGTTCTGTCTGTAGGTTCTTCCAGTAATTTTAATAATTTATTGGAAGCGGCGATATTCAATTTATCAGCCATCCAAATAATCATTATCTTATATCCGCCTTCATAAGATTTTAAAGCGAGCGATTTCAAGATTTCCTGAGCATCATCAACCCTAATCTCTCCTTGTTTATTTTTAACACCGAGCATTTGATACCAGTCAAACAAACTTCCGTAAGGATTATGTTCTAAAAACTGACGCCATTCAGTAATAAAATCTATGCTTTTGGGCTTGGTTTTTACATCTTCAGTGCTTACGGTTGGGTAAATAAAATGCAGATCCGGATGCGAAGTTTTCTGGAATTTGATATTGCAGGCTTCGTTTGAACCTGCGTTTGCCGCGTTTTGATTGCTGCAAATAATGTATTGGGCATACGCAATCGCCATGGGTAGAGTACCGCTTCCTTCAGGGCCGACAAACAATTGCGCATGTGGAATTCTTCCCAAATTAGCACTTTTTGTCAAATGACTTTTAATGTATTCTTGTCCTAAAATTTCTGAAAATTGCATAAAGCAAAGATAACAGAAAATGGTTTAGTCTAAAATTTTAGGATGCAAAGTTTCAAGAAAAGCAGGTATGAAAATGATATTAAATGCGGTTTTTTGTTAAAATTCTAATTTACTTTTATAGAATTAAAAATATTTAAAGTATTAAAAAAATGCTTTATTTGTTAATTTACATCGATTTCGTTGTCGCAAGTTGCTTTTATGTTGTTTTTCCTAATTTATTAATAATTTAAAAGCTCTATATTTGTTTTTCTTTCAAAAAAACAAACTAAAAAAATACCTGATGAAAACTTTAAATGACTTTGATTTTGCAACTAAAAAAGCAGTGATACGTGTTGATTTTAATGTGCCTTTGGACGAAAATTTTAACGTAACAGATGCGACTCGTATTGAAGCGGCAAAACCTACCATTGATGCGATTCTTGCTCAAGGTGGAAGCGTAATTTTGATGTCACATTTAGGCAGACCAAAAGGTGTTGAAGAAAAATATTCATTGAAACACATTCTAAAAACTACTTCAGAAGTGCTTGGCGTACCGGTTCAGTTTGCTTCAAATTGTATTGGTTCAGTAGCTGCAGCTGCAGCTGAAAAATTACAAGCGGGAGAGGTTTTATTGTTAGAAAATCTACGTTTTCATGACGAAGAAGAAGCTGGAGATCTTGCTTTCGCAAAAGAGTTAGCGTCACTTGGTGATATTTATGTAAACGATGCTTTTGGAACAGCACACAGAGCGCACGCTTCAACTACACTTATTGCTCAATTTTTCCCAACTGAAAAATGTTTCGGATTATTGTTAGCTAAAGAAATTGAAAGCCTGAACAAAGTTTTGAAAAACAGTAAAAAACCAGTAACAGCAGTTCTTGGTGGATCTAAAGTTTCTTCAAAAATTACGGTTATCGAGAATATTTTGGATAAAGTAGATCACATGATTATTGGTGGTGGAATGACATTTACTTTTGTAAAAGCATTGGGAGGTAAAATTGGAGATTCTATCTGTGAAGATGACAAACAAGAATTAGCATTGGAAATCTTAAGATTGGCTAAAGAAAAGGGAGTTCAAATACATATTCCAGTTGATGTTGTTGCGGCAAATGCTTTTTCTAATACTGCCGAAACTCAAATTGTAGACGTTTCAGCAATTCCGGATGGATGGCAAGGTTTGGATGCAGGACCAAAATCATTGGAAAACTTCAAAAAAGTAATTATGGAGTCTAAAACTATTCTTTGGAATGGCCCATTAGGCGTTTTTGAAATGGAAAATTTCGCTAATGGTACAATTGCCCTAGGGAACTTTATCGCTGCTTCAACTGAAAACGGAGCGTTCTCACTTGTAGGAGGTGGAGATTCTGTGGCAGCTGTAAAACAATTTGGTCTAGAAGACAAAATGAGTTACGTATCAACTGGAGGTGGCGCCATGCTAGAAATGCTTGAAGGTAAAACATTACCAGGAATAGCCGCTATACTGGACTAATTTGGAATTGCAAATAAACGTAAAACAGTTTGATTCGTGATGTTTCAAACTACAAAACGGTTTCAAAATTTAGTAAAAACCTTAGCGATGCTATTCATCGGTAAGGTTTTTTTTGCATTATAAAGCAGTCAAAATTTTTTGCAAATGAACGGAAGATTGCATTTTTAACACTATTTCTAGTATTTTTTAGATGAAACCTGTTAAGTTTGTAAAAATAAGCTTTGTAATCATTTGTAATATAGGTCTTTGATCGTAAAAATATGAGTATAAAAAATACCATTTTATCGTTTTTTCTCGTAGCATCTGCGCACTTATTTTCGCAAGAAGTAGCTGTAAATAAACACATTTTAAGAGTAGAGACAAAATTATCCTATTTAGATTCTATTAAGAAAACCTTCGTAAAAGATAACCTAGCATCTTGTGTCGACAGTTTATGGATGAAAGAAGTAGCAAGCCTAGATTTATACAACAACTTATTGGATGATATTAAAAACATTAATATTGACCAAATTGTGGATTATGAATTACCTACTGCTCTTTTAAAAGAAAGGCTGGCGGCAATGGATGCCAAATCCCCTTTCAATATCGAGTATAATCAAGGACTGGAAAATATCATTAAATCATTTCTAAAAAACAGAAAGAAATCTTTTGAGCGCTTAATGGGTTCATCAGAATATTATTTCCCGCTTTTTGAAGAAGCTTTGGCCAAACAAAATGTTCCTCTGGAGATAAAATATTTGGCTGTTGTAGAATCAGCTTTGAATCCAAAAGCAGTTTCAAAAATGGGTGCGACAGGACTTTGGCAGTTTATGTACCAAACCGGAAAACAATACGGACTGAAAATAGATTCCTATGTAGATGAACGAAGTGATCCCTTGAAATCCAGTGAAGCCGCGGCGCAGTACATGACAAATATGTATAAAATATTTGGTGATTGGGATTTAGTTTTGGCGTCTTATAATTCTGGTCCCGGAAATGTTGCAAAAGCAATTAGACGTTCTGGAGGGCAACAAAACTATTGGAACATCAGAAAAAATCTTCCCAAAGAAACGCAAGGTTATGTACCCGCTTTTCTTGCTACCATGTACATTTATGAATACCACAAAGAGCATGGAATTGTTCCTAACAGAGCCTCAGTAAAACATTTTTCCACTGATACTATTAGGATTAAGAAGCAAATGACATTCAGGCAAATATCTGATTTACTGGATGTTCCTGTGGCACAATTGCAGGTTTTAAATCCTTCATACAAGCTAAATGTGATTCCGTTTTATCGTAATGAAAATCATTATTTGAGATTACCGCAAGAAAAAATAGCCATTTTTGCATCTAATGAAGACCAGATCTACGCCTACACGCAATATGAGTTAAACAAACGGGAACGGCCATTCCAAATTGAAAAAGCAATGACGGTTAAGGATACAGCTAATTACACGATTCAGAAAATTGCACTGTCTAAAACAACCTATTATAAGGTGAAACGGGGAGATAATCTGAATATAATTGCCCGTAAATATGATGTTGAGGTGGCTGATATAAAAAAATGGAACAAACTTAAAAGTAATGCTTTGGCTTATGGAAAAAGTTTAAAAATTGTAATGGGTCAAACGGATTTTGCAGCCGTTAAGAAAGCGCCTAAAATGGATTCGGTATCGCCAGATAAAATTTCGAGCAAACCTAACATCGCTGCAGCTGAAGTACAAGCCAATAAGGAAGAAAAGACGAAAAAAACACCATATCCGGAAACGAAAGTAGCTAATGCAACAGCATTGTATGTGGTTCAAAAAGGAGATAATTTAGGAAGTATTGCTGCTAAATATGATGTTACCGTAGCCGAAATTCAACAATGGAATCGCCTTTCTAATGATAAGGTGTTATTAGGCGCATCATTGCAAATTGTAAAAAAAGAGTCGGATGGTGAAGAAGAAGTAGTTTCTGGTCCGGAACCAAAACACAGTGAATATGTTGTGCTCCAAGGAGATAATTTAGGGGATATCGCGAAGAAATTTGGAGCTTCAGCAGCGGATATAAAACAATGGAATAATTTGCCGGATAATGCGATCGTCGTAGGCGCCACTTTGATTGTTGCCAAAGATGAAATAATCTTCAATACCCATAAAGCAATGGTAAGTGCATTCAAGAAAAAAACGAATACCAACATACCTTTTACTACACAAGCGATTGATTACTATGTAAAAAAAGGAGACTCGTTGTATAGTATTTCTAAAAAATATCCAGGAGTAACCATTTCTGATTTAAAAAAATGGAACGGTATTCGCAGTGAAGAACTCAAGCCCGGAATGAAGTTAAAAATAAACGGATAATACAGTAAACTTCTATAAATTTGGGTTTTATTTTATAATTGAATAGCAATGAATAAGGCCAATTTTTTATTTCTTCTGATTTCTTTGATGCTGTTTTCCTGTAAAAAAGAAACGGAATCTTTGCCGCGAAAAACGTCCGGAAAAATCAATACTATTTCAGTTATTATTGAGGATCAGCTATGGAATGGTGATGTAGGAGACAGCATTCGAAACAAGTTTGCATCTCCAGTGATTGGATTGCCACAAGAAGAACCGCTGTTTAACATCAATCAATATCCGGTAAAGCTTTTGGAAGGTTTTATGACGGATACCAGAGCTATTATTGTAGTTAAAAAAGGCGACATAACTAAGTTTGAGATTGTTAAAGATCAATACGCATCTCCTCAGAATGTATTTCATATTTCCGGTAAAACGAGCGCGGATATTATAGCAAGCATTGAAAAAAATGCACCCAAAATGATTCAGCTGATTAAACAGTCAGAAATAGCCGAATGCCAGAAAATTAACAGTCAATCCCATATTGACCCGAAGGTTATTTCGAATAAATTCCACATTACCTTGCAGGTCCCTACCGGTTATGCATACGTACTTCAAAAAAGTAATTTTATGTGGTTAAAAAAGGAACTCATCGGGGGAAATACGAGTCTTTTAATTTATCAAGTTCCGCTCAATACCATTGACAAAGACGGGGATTTAATCTCCAGTATTATAAAAATGCGAGATTCCATCGGTAAGTTATACATCAGCGGAACCGAGCCTGATACAAATATGATTACCGAAGAGGCGTATGCTCCTTACCTTTTCAAGATTACTATTGATGATAAAGAAACCTTTGAGACTAAGGGAACGTGGGAGTTAAATAATGATTTCATGTCGGGGCCTTTTATCAATTATGCCATAATCGATAAAGAATACAATCGAATACTGGTTCTAGAAGGTTTTTGTTATGCGCCATCTAAAGAAAAACGCAATCTCATGCATGAATTGGAAGCTATTATAAAATCAGCAAATGTATTGAAAAGATAATCTTATTTTCTTTTATTTGTATAATACAAAAAAACATAAAAAAAGCATGATGTTACAATGGGAAATTAAGGCGTTTGACGCACTGACTGTTCACGAACTATACGATTTGTTACAATTAAGAAGTGAGATCTTCGTAGTGGAGCAAAATTGCGTTTATCTTGATCTAGACGGCAAAGATAAAGTGGCATTACATCTCATAGGTGAATTTGAAGGTAAAATTGTGGCTCATTCCAGATTATTCAAACCAGGAATCAGTTTTGATAATGCTTCCATTGGAAGGGTGACTGTTGCTGCGAATTACCGTGACAGAAAATGGGGACATGACTTAATGCGAGAATCAATTGCTGGAATCGCTTTGCATTTTGGCGAAAGTAAAATCACTATTGGAGCCCAGTTGTATCTAAAAAAATTCTACGAAAACCACGGATTTGTACAAACTAGCGAAATGTATCTCGAAGATGATATTCCGCATATTGAGATGAAAAGAGCGTAATTAAATTTTCACAATAACAAATTCGACTCTTCGGTCGAGTGCCTCTCCCAGACCGGTAGGAAATTTGTTTCCACATCCTAAATAGTTCATTCTTAGGCTGCTTACGCCTCTTAGGATAAGGTATTTGTATACGTTTTTCGCCCGATTTAAAGAAAGTTTTCTTTCATTGGTTTCTATATCTATAGCATCATCATACTCGCTTGGAGTACAACAAACGTGTCCTTTAATGTTGAACTGTACGTTTTTTTGTTTTTGCAGAATTCTTGAAATTTTGTCTAACTCTAGTTTGGATTGTTCCGTTAATTTACTGCTTCCTAAATGAAAAAAAATCGCGTCTAAGTAGACGCGGTCACCAACTTTATGATTGTCCTGAAAAGAATTATAAATTCCTTTTCCAAAACTGTTTTTCTTTACAAGAAACAAGTCAACACGTCTGTTTTTGGACCGGGTTTCCGTTAGATTTTCAAAAGGATCATTTTTTAAAATCACCCGACCTTTACCCTCGATAATAACAATTTTGTTTTTATTAAAACCATTAGAAGTGATTATATTTTGAACGGTTTTTACTCTGTTGACTGACAATTTATAATTGTAATCCTTATCGCCTATGTCGTCACAATAGCCATAAATCTGTATGGATTCAACTTTCGTAGTATCTACTCTTTTTATAAAATTGACAATGGTTTGAATCTGGTCGTTAAAAAGGTTGTATTTATCAAATTCAAAATATACGGTTTCTGCGGTTTTAATTTGAGCGGACAAACAACTAAATAAAAGCAAAAAGATTAGACTAAATAAGTTCTTCATTATAGTTTTAAAATAGTCTTATATTCCGAGCTGTTGTTTAAAATACTAACGGATTTCTTAATTTCCGAGTTGTTTTTAATGTAATATTGATACAATCCTTCTTGATATTGATACCGTTTAATGATTTCGTTCAAAATCAAATTTTTAATCTCTTTTTGGTTTTTATCCAGTAATACAGTCTCGCTTTTCTGCAGCGCAGTAAGCAGTTGTTGGTATTCTACAAGGATTGATTCCTCTATTTTTTCTTTTTTGGCTATAGCCAAAGTATTTTTCAAAGCGAGTTCCGTTTCGGTATCAAAAGTAAATTTCTGAACTTTTAAAAACTGTTTGAAATCAAGAAAATCGCTATCAGAAATGGTAGGGATTCGATTCCCTAAATCAGGATTTTTATAATAATAACTAGTTACATAATTAAAAATTCCGTCATTTTTTAACAATGCATCGGTTATTGGACTTGATTTTGCTTCTTCCAGTTCCACGTCGGGCTGGATACCACCTCCATCATAAACGGTTCTCCCTTTGCGAGTTTTAAAGGCATTGTAATTTTTCTCATCGGTTTTTATAGCTTTGCCATTGCTGTCTTTTCGGGTGTAATCTAACGCTTGAATACATCTTCCAGATGGCGTATAATAGCGAGAAATCGTTACTTTTAGTTGTGTACCGTATGTTAAATCCACTGGTCTTTGTACTAATCCTTTTCCAAAACTACGGGTTCCTACCACCACTGCGCGATCTAAATCCTGCAAGGCGCCAGCCACAATTTCTGATGCAGATGCACTTCTGCCATTGACAATAATGATCAACGGAATCGCAGTATCTACTGGCTCGTTGCTTGTTTTAAATGTGTTGTTGTGTTTTTCTATTTTTGATTTTGTAGTAACAATAATCTCGTTTTTTGGGACAAATAAATTACAAATACTCACGGCTTCATTTAAAAGCCCACCCGGATTATCTCTTAAATCCAATATAATTCGTTCAGCTCCGTCTTTTTTTAATTGTTCTAATGCTTCTTTGGTTTCGTATGCTGCTTTTTTATTAAAATGAGACAGTACAATATACCCGGTTTTGTCGTCGATTTTTGCAAAAAAGGGAACCGATTTAATTTCGACTTCATCAAGGACAATTTGAGTGGTGTTCATTTTGCCTTGTCGGATGTATTTGATATCAATTTTCGTGTTTTTAACACCTTTAAAAAGTTGTGAAGCATCTTCTTTAAAATCTGCTAATACTATATCTCCTATTTGAGTAATTTCGTCACCTGCTTTAAGTCCTGCTTTATCAGCAGGGAAGTTTTTGTAAGCTTCCTTGACTATCAATTTATCTTCTTTACGAGTCAGTAAAGCGCCTATTCCAGTATATTCTCCAGTGTTGTTTATTTTGAAGCGCAACACATCCTGCTCGTTGAAATAAACAGTGTAAGGGTCTAAATTGGCTAGCATTCCTTTAATGGCTTTATCCATTAAGTCTCCAGGATTCGTTTCATCAACATAATTCCTGTTCAATTCCTTGAAAAGGGTAGTGAATATCTCGATTTGCTTGGCGATTTCAAAAAAATCGTCTTTGAAGCTGGCACCAATAAACAGAAATGCCGAAGCGACAACTGGAATTATGAATTTTTTTTTGAAGAAAGAATACATTGTTTTATATTTTTTTTGTCTTAAATCTTTTTCTAATAAAGTAACCTATAGCAAACAAGATAATGATAAACGGCCAAATACTGAGTAAATTTATAAATAAACTCGAAACACTATTGAATCCCGATTTGATAGCAGTCCAAATTTTTATTCCATATGAGGCTGTTACGCCACTTTCTTCAGCGATAGATTTATAGAATTCTACAGTAATTGTACTAAATGAAACCCGGTTTTGCATATAGTTCAACTGGCCTTCTTTTGCTTCGATTTCTTCACGAATGGACGAAAGTTGTTTTTCAATTTCTAACATCTCAGAAACTTTATTTGCTTTTTTCAAAAGTTCGAGATAACGGTTTTCCAGTACTTTTTTAGCTTTTAATCGAGCATCAATGTCTATATATTCTGCGGTTACATCCTGAGATGATATTTCTTTATTGTCAAAATAAGCAACTCCTTTTGAAATATCTTTCAAAAACAAATCAAAATTTTTGCTTGGAATCCTAATTATTAATTTTCTAAAAACAGACTCATAATCCTTACCTTCAGTCTCATTTTGAATAGTAGCATTATGACTCTTTACCGCATCATGTATTTGATTATAAGTAGCTGTTAAATCATTGGTTTCAAAACGAAGGTTGCCTTCTTTGATGATTTTTTGTTCAATACTTTGATGCGTTTCTTTTGCCGTTGCATTTAAATCGGCTTTGTCATAAAGAGCATTGCCGGCTGAAGCTTCTTTTGGAGGAAGTTTTATAGTCATTAATTTTTTATCACCCGCAATATCTTCGGCAGAAATATCACTTTTTTTACAACTGGAAAAAGAAAATAATAATAGAAAAAATAAGGCTAGTGACTTCATAAACATTACATTTTAATGCTAAAAATACAAAAAATAGAATTGCTACTCTTCTTTTTTTATTTGAAGCAAAAACTTCTCAAATAATTGAATGGTTTTGCTATTGATTTCCTCATATGTCAATCGGTCTTTAGTTTGGTAAAAAAACATAAAAGAATATGGTTGATCCAGATTATCAATTAAAATGTGCTTGTTGAGCCGATAGGTTTCGCGCAACACCCGTTTAAAATAATTACGATCTACTGCTTTCTTAAAATTCTTTTTGGAAACAGAAACCCCCATTTTTATTTTTTCACTTTCGTCAAAAGAACCGGCTTTATATACCAATCGCAGAGGATATTTAGATACTGATTTCCCTTCGGTAAACAATAATCCAATGGTGATTTTACTTTTTAGCTTTTCGTTTTTTGGGTAGGTAAAGTTCATTTTAATGGAAAAAAGACATAAATTTTGATTGGCAAAGTTACAATTAAACGTTGAGTCGGTGTGTTGTTTCGGATTTAAATCCCGCTAAAAATATATTTCTTACTTTTGTGGCAAATTTTTAAAGCATGCAGCGACTAATTTCGTATCCCATTTCGATAATTTATTATTTATGTTTCGGTCTTACATTGGTAATTTTCCATCCAATTCAGTGGGTTTGCTTCAATGTCTTTGGCTATCAGGCTCATAAAAAAAGTGTCGATTATTTAAATTTTTTCTTGTTGAAATGCACGAATCTACTGGGAACAACCTACAAATTTGAAAACATAAAAAATATTCCACAAAATGTTCCACTGATTTTTGTGTCCAACCATCAAAGTATGTACGATATTATTGCTATGATTTGGTTTTTTCGCCGTTTTCATTGTAAATTTGTCAGTAAGAAAGAATTAGGTAGCGGCATTCCAAGCGTATCGTTTAACTTACGTCATGGTGGTTCTGCTTTAATCGATCGTAAAGACCCTAAACAAGCCATTCCAGCCATTAAAGGATTGTCAGAATATATTGAAAAACACAACCGTTCTGCCGTTATTTTTCCCGAAGGAACACGAAGCAAGACCGGTAAACCAAAAGAGTTTGCGCAAAGCGGGTTGAAAATTTTATGTAAATATGCGCCCTCGGCATACGTAGTTCCAGTAAGCATAAACAATTCTTGGAAAATAGTTAAATACGGGTTTTTCCCTTTAGGTTTAGGAAATCGCCTTACCTTTGTAGTGCATAAGCCGTTAGCAGTTAAAGATTATGATTTTGCTGATCTAATGAAGGAGATAGAAATAGCAGTTGTTCAAGAAATAAAAATTTAATTTATATATAATGTCAATAAAAAACATTCGATTAGAAGTAATGCAGTTTTTGGAGAAAAACGTAGATAGCTTTGTCGATCAGTATCTAATTCCAGTGGAGAAAATATGGCAACCAACAGATTTTTTGCCTAACTCCCAAAGTGATACTTTTTTTGATGAGGTCAAAGAATTACGTGAAATTGCAAAAGAATTACCATATGATTTCTGGGTGACTTTAGTAGGAGATACGATTACTGAGGAAGCTTTGCCAACTTACGAATCATGGTTAATGGACGTTGAAGGAATTGATAACGTAGAGAGAAATGGTTGGTCTAAATGGATCAGACAATGGACGGGAGAGGAAAATCGTCATGGCGATTTACTGAACAAATATTTGTATTTATCAGGTCGTGTAAACATGCGCGAAGTCGAAATGACAACGCAACACCTTATCAACGATGGTTTTGATATTGGAACCGGAAGAGATCCTTACAAAAATTTTGTGTATACCAGTTTTCAAGAATTGGCAACCTATGTTTCCCATAACAGAGTAGCGCAAATGGCCAAGAAATATGGCGATAACAAATTGTCTAAAATGTGCAAAATGATTGCTGGTGACGAGATGCGTCATCATCATGCGTACAGCGAATTTGTTACCCGTATTTTTCAAATAGATCCAAGTGAAATGATGCTTGCGTTTCAATACATGATGAAAGCAAAAATCGTTATGCCGGCGCATTTCCTGAGAGAATCCGGTGAAAAAATCAGTACTGCTTTTGAACAATTTTCTGATTCGGCGCAAAGAATTGGAGTTTACACCGCCGCTGATTATGTGGATATTATGCAAAAATTAATTGACAAATGGGAAATTGACAAAATTATCGGTTTGACAGATGAAGCAGAGAAAGCCCGTGATTATCTAATGAAATTGCCTGGTAGAATGGCAAAAATTTCTGAGAGAATGGTAATTCCACAAGAATCACATATTTTTAAATGGGTAGAGCCAGCTTTAGTGCGATAGATTCCTAAATTCTAAATATAAAGTAAAAATGTTGGGTTTTGAAGCTGTAAAACTTCAAAATTCAACATTTTTTTTAAAATTAAACAAACGATGATAAACCCCGATTTAATAAACAAAACGATACTTTTTGTTAAAGAAAAACTCGATAATGCCGAAGGCGGACATGACTGGTTCCATATCGAAAGAGTGTTTAAAAATTCCGTTCTGATTTCAAAAAATGAAACTTGTGATGTTACGATTGTAAAGCTTGGAGCTTTGCTGCATGATATTGCCGACAGTAAGTTTCACGACGGTGACGAAACTGTTGGGCCAAGAATAGCTCGAGAATTTTTGGAATCAGAAAATGTTGATCAAGAAATTATTACGCATGTAATAAATATCATTGAAAACATCTCCTACAAAGGCGGCAATTTTGAAAAGAAATTCTCTTCAATAGAATTGGATGTGGTTCAGGATGCAGACCGTTTAGATGCTATTGGCGCCATTGGAATTGCCAGAGCATTTAATTATGGAGGATTTAAAAATAGAACGCTTTATGATCCTAAAATCGCTCCAAATTCCAGTATGACAAAGGAAGAATACAAGAAGAACGATTCTCCAACGCTAAATCATTTTTACGAAAAATTATTGCTTTTGAAAGATAAGATGAATACTGAAACCGGAAAACAAATTGCACAAGAAAGACACCGTTATATGGAAGGTTTTCTGGCGCAGTTTTATGCAGAATGGGAAGGGGAGAAGTAAGTAGACAGTGTTCAGTTTTTAGTATTCAGTTTATTGACGTTGAAAAACTACTGCTCTACTAGAAAAAAATCGAATTCAGTTTTGGTATACATACAAACCATGAACTGATCACTAACTACTAATTTTAAATTTCAAATGTTTTTTCGATTGCTAATTTTTTAAATCAAAAATCAGCAATCGGTAATCAAAAATCTTAAATCGAAATTCCTTTAGCGCTCATTTCAAGAATTACATCTGAAGCGTTTTTAAAAGTTGGCGCTTGCTCAATAATGGTTCCCACTCTTTTTTTATTGAGTTTAAAGGTGATGTCATTCTCTGTCGTAAACAGCAAAGCAGTTAAAAATGGGTTATTCATATACGGAGCCAATATAATAAAAGCTTCATCAAGCGTATGGAAACTTTCTACTTCTTCGGTTTTGTAACGTGCCGTAACCGAAAGACTAAATACGTCATTTTCCAGTAAAACGGGACGCACATAAATATTTTTCAGTTCCGTGTCACCAATGGTTTTGGCAAGTGTTAATTTGGCGTAAGTGCCATTTTGGATGCTTTCTTTCACCTTTTCCCAGAAAAGTGCAAATACAGGTTGGAAGGACATAAGTTTGGTTTTAGATGGTGTGTTATATTCCGAAACGGGTCTGCAAAATTAAGTGTTGTAAATGTAACAATTCGTTTTTGAGTAAATTATTTAAAGGATAATCACTTGCAAACTAAAAAGAGAACCGATGTGGCTCTCTTTTGTTATTATTTCCCAGTAAACACTGCTTTTCTTTTCTCTAAAAATGCTGTTGTTCCTTCTTTAAAATCTTCGGTTCCAAAACATTTTCCAAAAGCTTTTATTTCGGTTTCATAGCCATTTTTTCCTTCTTTAAAATTAGCATTGACTGCTTTTATGGCTTTACCAATGGCATAAGGAGAGTTCTTGATTATTTTATTGGCAACACTGACACAATAGTCTAAAAGTTCGGCTTCAGGAACTACGTGATTCACCAGCCCAGTTCTGTAGGCATCCTGTGCGGTTACCATTCCTGCAGTCATAATCATTTCCATTGCGCGTCCTTTTCCTATCAATTGTGGCAAACGCTGTGTTCCTCCATAACCCGGAATGACGCCTAGCGAAACTTCAGGCAATCCCATTTTTGCATTTTCCGAAGCGACTCTGAAATGACATGCGATCGCCAATTCTAATCCGCCACCTAATGCAAAACCATTAACGGCTGCTATTACGGGTTTTTTTAGATTTTCTATAAAATCAAATAATTTTTCTTGCCCTTCAGCCGCCAGTTGTGTTCCTTCTTCAATCGAAAAATCAGCAAATTCTGAAATATCTGCACCAGCCACGAAAGCTTTTTCACCGCTTCCTGTTAAAATAATTACCCGAATTTCATCATTTTTTGCTAATGTTTTGAATACTTTGTGCAAATCAGAAATGGTAGCAACATTCAACGCATTTAATTTTGTAAGACGATTAATAGTAATGGTCGCGATGTTGTTTTCGGTTGCAATTAAAATATTTTCGTAGTTCATAAGAGTAATTTTAAGAGTTAATTATAGGAAGCGAAACAATAAAAGTAGTTCCTTTTCCAAATTCAGTTTCAAAGGTAATCGTTCCTTTATAATTTTCGATAATGTTTTTTATAATTCCAAGACCAAGCCCCATTCCGCTGCTTTTTGTGGTGAATTTGGGTTCGAAAATGCGGGCGATGTCTTTGGGCTGAATACCTATTCCGTTATCGGCAACGGTAATTAGAACGTTGTTTAATTCTTTTCGTACAATTACAATGATGGACTTTTTGTCCTGTTGTTCGGGAATAGACTGAATGGCATTCTTTGCTAAATTCGTGATAATTCGAATGAGTTGTGTTCGGTCGATTTTCGAAATAATTTCGGGAGAATCGCTTTTAAATTCGATGTATTCTTCATTAAAAATGTCCATGGCAAGTTCTACCACCTCCACCACATTCAAGGTTTCATTTTGTTGTGCGGGCATCGATGCAAAATTGGAAAAAGCCGAAGCAACCGCACTCATCGTATCGATTTGTTGGATTAAGGTTTCGGAGTAGTCATTCATTTTCTGCTTTACATTCGGATCCGTTGGGTCAAATTTTCGCTGAAAACTCTGCACTGTTAATCGCATTGGCGTCAGCGGATTCTTGATTTCATGAGCCACCTGTTTCGCCATTTCGCGCCAAGCTTCTTCGCGTTCGCTTTGTGCTAGTTTAATGGCACTTTTTTCTAATTCATCCACCATTGCGTTGTACGCTTTAATCAAAAGATTAATCTCTTTACTGTTGGCTTCCAGAACAATTTTTTCGTTTTTTTGATTCAAACTCGTTTCGCTTAACTTGTCGGAGATTGTTTTTAACGATTTAGTAATGTATGACGAAAGAAAATAGGCCAATGCAAAAGCCACAATAAGCATAAAGGAATACACTTGTCCCAAACGAATCAAGAAGTTCTTTAATTCATTTTCATAATAGCCATCGTCCTCCACATAAGGCAGGTTTAAAACTCCTAACGGTTTGAATTTGTCGTCTTTAATTTGGCTGAAGGCCGAGCGGTTCTTTTTACCCTCAATAGTTTTAATGTCCACATATCTTTTTTCAATGGAAGAACGAACGAGTTTTAAAATGTATTTGGGAATTGGCGGCGCCACTTTATCGACAGAAAATGATTCTTTGGAGGATTTCAATAACTTTCCATCCAAACTGTAGATGTTGATTTCAATGTTATGAATGTGTGCTAATTCATGAATTTTATCTTTAAAAATCAAATCTAAATTATTGGAATTTAAAGGGTAAGTTGTCGTCGAAAGCACATAGTTGATGTGTTCTTTTACGGCATTTTCATTGCGTTCTAATCGTTCTTGATGGTATTCTTTGGCTTCGTTTTTAAACTGAATTATGGAAATGGAAGCTAATAAAACCGAAGCCATTATAATCAATACAATCATCGAAAGGAAGATCCTGATTCGTAACGAAAACATTGACATTTTGAAGCTTTTAAACATAGTATTCACATTTTCAGTATTCAGCTTAACCAAGGATCACTTATACCTGATCACTATTTTTGTCCCTGATTTTTTTATAAAATTTAAACCCCAACATAATCAAAATCGAAAAAAGAAAGATTCCAATTACACCATAAATCCAGTTAACAGCATTTTTTAAAACTACTAAAAAAACCACAGCAAAAAGGATAATCGTTGCGCCTTCATTCCACAATCGCATAAAAGTTGTAGTGTATTTTACCTCGTCATTTTGCAGTTGTTTGAATATTTGATGGCATTTTACATGGTATAAATACAACACAAATACAAAGCCAAGTTTTACATGCATCCAAGGCATTTGTAGCCAAGAACGCCCTAAATCAGTAAAAAATAACATCCAAAATGCAAAAATACTTGCTAAAACTGCTGATGGCCAAGTGATAATGTACCACAAGCGGTACGTCATTATTTTGTATTGTTTTTGTAAAATTTCTTTCTCAGGCGAAGGTTTTTGTGCCGCTTCAATTTGGTAAACAAACAAACGAACGATGTAAAATAATCCTGCAAACCAGGTAATTACAAAAATGAGGTGTAGCGATTTAAGGTGATTATAGTATTCCATCTTTAGTTTGTATCTGTTTTGTATTCATTTCTTTTTTTAGAAAATAGCCCGTTAACACTGTTGATAAAACATCAGCAATTGGGAATGCAATCCACACGCCAAAAATACCTAAAAAATTTGGTAGAATCAGCACTAACGGAATCAGGAAAAATCCTTGTTTGCTTAACGTCAAAAGCAATGCTTTTTTTGCCTTTCCGGTAGCTTGAAAATAGGCTGCGCCAATTAATTGAACGGCTATGATTGGCGAAGCCGCAAAAACCCAGCGCAATGCTTCGGGAGTTTGGGCAATAACGAGTGGATCTGTAGTAAAGACAGCGACTATAGGTTTTGCAAAAATTAGAATAATCACAAAAATTAGAGAGGCTAAAAAGGCCGCATATTTGATCGAAAGCTGTACACTTTCTTTCACTCTTTCATAATTTCCGGCACCGTAATTAAAACCTGCGATCGGCAGAAATCCTTGCGTAATACCCAGAATAGGAAATAAGGCAAACATCAACATTCGGCTGATTATGCCATAAATAGCAACGGATTGTTCGCCGCCATACGTGTATAAAGTATGATTTAGGATTATTGCCAAAATACTAACGACTCCTTGTCTTGAAAAAGTCACAAAACTCAATTCGGTAATTTCCTTTACAAGAGGAATATTAAACTTGAAATGCCTGATTTTTAGTTTTAGTTCACTTTTAAAATAAAAGAACCAAAACACAAATAAGAAGCATGAAAAATAGGATACGGCTGTCGCCAAAGCAGCGCCAAACATTCCTAAATCCAAATATTTTATAAAAATAATATCTAATATAATATTTATGAAAGCGGGAATAATCATTGCTACCATGGCAAATTTAGCCTTGCCTTCGGCCCGAATAACGTTGTTCCCCATCATGCAAAGTGCCAAAAACGGGACACTGATGATTATGGGAAAGAAGAATTCTCTGGCGGGTTCCATTATCGCTCCTTTCGCACCAAAAAGCATCAGCATTTCGGTGCTGAAAAAAAGACCAAATAGCACAAAAACAGATGCCAATAAAAAAGTCATTATGATTTGATTGCCAAAGGTGTGCAATGCTTTTTCTTTATGATCAGCTCCCAAGGCTCTGGAAAGTACGGAGCCTCCGCCCACACCAATGGCCATTCCCAAAGAAGAAATTAAAAAGGTGATGGGTAAAACTACGGTTACCGCCGCAATGGCTAGAGAGCCAATCCATTGTCCAACAAATATGGTGTCAATTAAAATATTAACGGACATGAATAAAATGCCAATAGAAGATGGAACCGCTTGCTTTATCAAGAGTTTTTTGATGTCTTGAGTTCCTAACTCATCGGCGGTAACAGCCATTTAAGCATTTATTTTCTCTGAGTCAGCTTTAACGGATAATGGGGAGTTCGACCAATTCGAAATCCAATTGCTTACTGTTTGACACCAATCGTCACTGTCATTCAAACACGGAACTGCCAAAAATTCCTCACCACCGTGAACTTTAAACTGATGATTGGCTTCCATGGCAATTTCTTCTAAAGTCTCCAAACAATCGGATACGAAAGCAGGGGTTACAACGGCAAGTTTTTTAATTCCTTTTTCAGGCATTTTGTTTACTTCCACATCCGTATAAGGTGTCAACCATTTGTCTCCCGCCAATCGAGATTGGAAAGTCTGGCTGTATTTTCCTTCGGGGATTCCCAGTAATTTTACGACTTGTTTGGTCGTTTCATAGCATTGGTGACGGTAACAAAATTCATGTGCCGGTGACGGTGTGTTGCAACAAGAACCGTCAATTTTACAATGTGATTTGGTGATATCGGTTTTGCGAATGTGACGCTCCGGAATTCCATGGTAAGAGAATAATAAATGATCGTAATCAAATCCTTCTAAATGCCCTTTGATGGAATCAGCCAGGTTTTTGAGATAATCCGGTTTATTATAAAATGCGGGTACGATAGTAAATTTCATTTCTGGGAAATGTTTTTTACGCAAGTCTTCGGCTAGTTCTAATATGGTAGTTGTAGATGCCATTGCGTGTTGTGGGTACAATGGGAAAAGCAATACTTCATTAACGCCTTGGTCGTGCAGTTCTTGTAGACCAGACAAAAGTGAAGGATTTCCGTAGCGCATCGCCAAGGAAACAGGAACGTCAACCAGTTGTTTTACTTTCGCGTGCATTCTTTTGGAAATAACTACAAGAGGAGAACCTTCATCCCACCATATTTTTGCGTAAGCGGCTGCGGATTTTTTAGGTCTTGTTTGTAAAATTATTCCACGTACTAATAATGCTCGCAACAAAAACGGAACGTCAATTACGTATTTGTCCATTAAAAATTCATCTAAATATGGTTTAACATCCTTAGGAGTTGGACTTTCCGGCGAACCTAAATTAACTAATAATACACCTTTCATATTGTCTTTTTTTGTTGGTACAAAAGTAAATAAACTTACTTTTTTATAAGTTGCGATTAACTATTTTTTATTTATTGTTTAATGTAAGAAATCGATTGTTTACGACATATTTGGGTTAATGGACATCAGATATTTTTTAGGCGTGGTGGCAAATTTCTTTTTGA
Organism: Flavobacterium cryophilum; assembly: GCF_048286555.1. Classification (NCBI taxonomy): domain Bacteria; kingdom Pseudomonadati; phylum Bacteroidota; class Flavobacteriia; order Flavobacteriales; family Flavobacteriaceae; genus Flavobacterium; species Flavobacterium cryophilum. The sequence continues at coordinate 392,478 of NZ_JBLVPZ010000001.1, forward strand.
AAGCCGCTATAAAATGACTTCCGGTGCTGTATCCTATTTTCAATCCTACTTCGTTTACATTATAGGAACCACTGTCGAGTAGTTTTCGAGCAAAATCCATCTTGTAGTCAAATAGAAAACCATAAACTGTATCGCCATAAATTTGTTTGAAACCCATTTTCAGTTTCTTTAAATTCAAACCTATTTCATCGGCTAATTGCTGTAATCCTGGTGGTTCGGCCATATTGGCAATAATGATTTCTTTGGCTTTCCTAATCTTCAAAACATTATCCTCATCAATTAAAAACGGACATTGTTCTGCGTTTGGATCTTCGGTTCTATTGAAATACAAGCTTAGTAACTCATATCCTTTTCCTTTGTAATACAAGTTTTTTATTGACGGGTGCAAGCTATAATGAAACAATTGAGACAAAACAATTGCCATCGACGGGCTAACATTCCCTTCATTATAATATTTTTTGTCCTTATTATCAGCACTTAAAAACGTGATATAATCCGCTTCGGAAGAAAACAAAGCATGAAATTTTTTGATCGAAATAATTACGGATATCACCCATGAATTTGGCGCTAATTCTAGGTTTAAAGGCAATTCTTTTTGTGGATTATATAAAAGTAACGATTTTTCTTCTTTTAATTCCAAAGCATAATTCCCTTGATTAAAAATGAATTTTGCATTTCCTTTTAATCCAAAATGAAACTGAATCAATCCGCTGCTGACTTCACGTTGGGCTTGAAAGACATCGGTGCCGTCATTCTGAAAGCGAATTAAGGTAAAATCATCTTCAATTTTTATTATTTCTTGAGAACTCATAGCGATGTTTTTTTAATACAAAAATGATAATTATCAGGTTGTTTTATTTAGAAACGCTCTAAATAGGACAGTGAAAAGAAGCCGTTTCTGGTACAAAAATAGGGGTTTTTATAATAAAATAACGATTTAAATCCAAAAAATCATGTAGCGATACAAAAAGTACTTCTAGCGTTACTTTTATAAATACTATAGTTCTAATTTTGTTTCACTTTCTGGAAAAGTGCAAATATGGAAAACAATAACACATTAAAGCATCATTATTTTTACTCCGTTGGATTGAGTTACAAAAAAGCAGATGCTGAGATTAGAGGTAAGTTTAGTTTAGACGCCGCTGCAAAAACGCGTTTACTGGATCAAGCCAAGAATGAAGGAATAGAGAGTTTAATAGTCACTTCTACCTGCAACCGAACTGAAATTTACGGTTATGCGGAACATCCATTTCAATTAATCAAATTAATTTGTGAGAATAGTCAAGGCTCTGTTGAATCCTTTCAAAAGGTAGGTTTTGTTTATAAAAATCAAGAAGCCATAAGCCACATGTTTCGTGTAGGAACCGGCTTAGACAGTCAAATACTTGGTGATTTTGAAATTATTGCCCAAATAAGGAATTCATTTTCACAGTCAAAATCGTTGGGTTTAGCCAATGCTTTTATGGAACGATTGGTGAATGCCGTTATTCAGGCAAGTAAAAAGATAAAAACAGAAACGGAAATTAGTTCTGGAGCTACTTCGGTTTCTTTTGCCGCGGTACGTTACATTATCAACAATGTGCAAGACATTGGAAACAAAAACATCTTATTGTTTGGTACAGGAAAAATTGGGAGAAATACGTGTGAAAATTTAGTAAAACATACTAAAAACGAACACATTACGCTAATCAACAGAACCAAAGAGAAAGCGGAGAAATTAGCCGGAAAATTAAATTTAATTGTAAAAGATTATTCGGAACTCCATTTGGAATTGCAAAAAGCAGATGTTGTTGTGGTAGCAACAGGAGCACAAAATCCAACAATTGACAAAGCGATTCTGAATTTAAAAAAACCATTGTTGATTCTGGATTTATCCATTCCGAAAAATGTAAATGAAGATGTAGAAGAGATCGAGGGCGTTACGCTGATTCACATGGATTATCTGTCACAACTAACGGATGAGACTTTAGAAAACAGGAAAAAACACATTCCTGCTGCTGAGGCTATCATTGAAGAAATAAAAGAAGAATTTATAACTTGGACCAAAGGCAGAAAATTTGCCCCGACAATCAATGCTTTGAAAGCAAAATTAAATGCGATAAAAAATTCAGAATTGGATTTTCAAAGCAGAAAAATTTCCAATTTCAATGAAGAACAAGCAGAGATTATCAGCAATAGAATTATCCAAAAAATAACCACACACTTTGCCAATCATTTGAAAGATGATGATACTATGGTAGATGAAAGTATCGAATGGATTGAGAAAGTTTTTAAAATTGGAGTGACTACAAAATAATGAGTAAAACGATACGCATAGGAACCCGCGATAGCGAACTCGCGCTTTGGCAAGCCCACAACGTCGAAAAAAGACTAAATGATTTAGGGTATAAAACTGAAATCATAGCAGTAAAATCACAAGGAGATATCATTCTTGACAAACCACTTTACGAATTAGGAATTGTAGGGGTTTTTACAAAAACGCTTGATATCGCGATGATCAACGGTCAGGTTGATATTGCGGTGCATTCGATGAAAGATGTTCCGACCGCTTTACCAATAGGAATTGTTCAGGCAGCAGTTTTGGAAAGAGCAAGTACCTTGGATATTTTGGTACACAAAGGAAACCTTGATTTTCTTAATGGACAAGGAACAATCGCCACCGGAAGCTTGCGTCGTCAGGCACAATGGCTAAATAAATACCCGACTCATAAAGTAGTTGATTTACGCGGAAACGTCAATACTAGAATGCAGAAATTGCAGCAAAGTGATTGGAACGGAGCTGTTTTTGCGGCAGCAGGATTAGAAAGAATCAACTTGAAACCTTCGAATTATATTGATTTGGATTGGATGATTCCGGCACCGGCTCAAGGCGCAATGCTGGTCGTTGCGATGCAAAAAGATGCTTTTACCCGTGATGCTTTATCACAGTTAAATCATATTGAAACCGAAATTGTAACTTATATTGAACGACAGTTTTTAAAAACCTTAGAAGGAGGCTGTACAGCTCCCATTGGGGCTTTAGCCAAATATAATGAAGAAGAGGATACCATTCATTTTCAAGGTGTTTTGTTTTCGCTTGACGGAAAAGAAAAGATTGAAATCGATAAAATTGTTCCTATCGAAGAATGGAAGAAATTAGGGTTTTATGCTGCTCAGGAAATTCTGAATAATGGCGGAACAAAATTGATGACAGAAATTAAAAATAATTTGAAGAAATAATGAGCCAAACAAGCATTTTATCCACTAAAACATTGTCGGCAGAACAAAGGCAAGTATTTCTTGATGCGAATTTTGATCTTTTAGAACAAGATTTCATCGAAATAAAAAACAACCTTTTTGAACTAAATACAATCAACAACAATTTAATTTTTAGTAGCCAAAATGCTGTTTTAAGTTTGATGGAACAAAACGGTTGGGAAGTTTTAAAGACCAAACCTGTTTTTTGTGTAGGGATAAAAACCAAGGAATTACTTGAATTACATGGCTTTACAGTTGATGTTTATTTGGATTACGCCTCTGAATTAGCCAAAATAATCACTTTAATTTACAATAAGGAAAGCTATACTTTTTTGAGCGGAAATTTGCGTAAAGAAACGTTGCCTGAAGCATTAAAAAATGCTGGAATAACTTTTAACGAAATCGAAGTTTATCAAACAACTTTGGCACCTTTTAAAATATCAGACCAAGAAAATTTTGACGGAATTCTATTTTTTAGCCCATCTGCCGTTGAAAGTTATTTGACAAATAATAAAATCAAGAATGAAGTTTGTTTTTGCGTAGGCACTACTACAGCATCAGCATTAGAAACAAAGAAAATTAAAAACATAGTAATTGCCGAAACGCCGACTATCGAAGAGGTGATTTTGGAAGTTATTGAATATTACACACCGGAAAGCATCTAGCAATCTGCTAAAATTTAAATACATGATTAAGAACGACCTATTTTTAAGAGCACTAAAAGGAGAAACAGTACAACGTCCACCAGTTTGGATGATGCGTCAAGCTGGAAGGTATTTGCCGGAATTCATCGCTTTGCGTGACAAATATGATTTTTTTACCCGTTGTCAAACTCCAGAATTAGCTGCCGAAATTACGGTTCAGCCAATACGAAGAATTGCTCCGGATGCAGCTATTTTGTTTTCGGATATTTTGGTAATTCCTCAAGCAATGGGAATTGAAGTGTTGATGAAAGAAAACTTCGGTCCGTTTTTGCCAAATCCAATACGCACGATTCAAGATGTGGAGAAAGTAATCGTTCCAGATGTTCAGGAAACATTAGGATACGTTTTTGAGGCGATCAAATTGACCAAAGAAATGTTGAATGATGAGGTGCCGTTAATCGGTTTTGCAGGATCTCCTTGGACAATTATGTGTTACGCCGTGGAAGGGAAAGGTTCTAAAAGTTTTGATATGGCGAAAGGATTTTGTTTTCAACATCCAGAAGCTGCTCATGTTTTATTGCAAAAAATCACGGATACCACTATTTTATATCTAAAAGAAAAAGTAAAAGCGGGAGTAAACGCCCTTCAAATTTTTGACTCATGGGGCGGAATGTTATCTCCAGTGGATTATCAAGAATTTTCCTGGAAATACATCAACCAAATCATTGAAGCATTGGCCGATGATGCCCCGGTAATTGTTTTCGGAAAAGGATGTTGGTTTGCATTAGGCGAAATGGGAAAAAGTAGAGCTTCGGCAATTGGAGTAGATTGGACGTGTTCTCCAAGAAATGCGAGATATTTGTCTGGTGGAAATATCACTTTACAAGGAAATTTTGATCCATCCAGATTATTGTCTCCAATTCCGGTGATAAAGAAAATGGTACACGAAATGATTGACGAATTTGGAAAAGACAAATACATTGTGAATTTAGGTCACGGAATTTTGCCAAATATTCCTGTGGATCACGCCAAAGCGTTCATTGATGCGGTGAAGGAGTATAATCAGTAAAATTTATTTTACGACATCTCCTGCGAGGTTTTTTTAACCTTGTAGGTATGTTGGAGAACATCAGCCTAAAAACAATACCTACAAGGTTAAAAAAACCTTGCAGGATTGTAAATATAAAAGCCAAAATATGAAATTAGAAGTTTTAGAAAAAGATGGTTATTATCATATTTATAATAGAGGAATAAACGGGTGTTTAATTTTCGAAAATGATGAAAATAAAAATTTCTTTTTAAAACAGCTTTCAAAATATTTATTAGATAAAATCTCAATATTTGGATATTGCTTAATGGAAAATCATTTTCATTTGGCTATCCGATTAAATGAAGATGAAGAAATAGTGACACAGGCATTTTCTAATTTTTTTAATTCTTATGCTAAAGCTTTTAAGAAACAGACACACAGAACCGGAAGTTTATTTGAAAAACATTTTAAGAGGATAAAACTAAACGATGAGAATTACTTGAAGCAATTAATAGTATATGTACATTCGAATCCGAAGCATCATTTCGATTTAAAATTTCAGGATTATAAGTATTCTTCATATCAAGCTTTTATTTCAAATAAAGAAACAAAAATAGAGAAAGAAGAAGTGTTGAAGCAGTTTGGCGGTCTGGAAAATTTTATTTTTTGTCATAATCAAAAAAATGATCTTTTAACTGAAAAACATACGGTTGAATAATATTGTGGCAATCCTGCAAGGTTTTTTTTAACCTTAGAAATGTTTGATTAAGATTATTATTCGTAGTTATACCTACAAGGTTTTGGAAGCCTTGCAGGAAAGTATAAAAAATAATAAAGTTAATTTGAAAAATGCTAAACAAAAGATTGCGAGACTAGGAAAACAGATGTTTTCGTTTAGAATTAATAGTAAAATAGCTGTTGCAAAAGCAAATTTATAATGAAAGAACAATTTTATTCCTACATACAAAACCTTCAAGACCAAATCTGTAAAGGATTGGAAGCAGTTGAAGGTCAAGCCAAATTCCGTGAAGACCTTTGGGAACGTCCGGAAGGCGGAGGAGGAAGAACACGCGTGATAGAGAACGGTTACGTTTTCGAAAAAGGCGGTGTTAATATTTCGGCAGTTCACGGGAAATTACCGGAAGCCATGCAAAAGATGTTCAATGTGGGTGAAGCTGATTTTTTTGCCTGCGGACTGAGTTTGGTTTTGCATCCAAAAAATCCAATGGTCCCAACCGTTCACGCGAATTGGCGTTATTTCGAAATGTACGATGACAACGGAAATGTGATCCAGCAATGGTTTGGTGGCGGACAGGATTTAACACCGTATTACCTGTTTGAAGAAGATGCAATTCATTTTCATCAAACCTGTAAAACAGCCTGTGATAAACACAATCGGGAGTTTTATCCAAAATATAAGAAACAATGCGATGATTATTTTTGGAACGCGCATCGCAATGAAGCACGCGGAATTGGCGGATTGTTTTTCGATTATTGCAAAGCAACGTCAGAGAAGAGTATGCAAGATTGGTTCAACTTTGTTTCAGAAGTTGGGAATAGTTTCCTTGAAGCTTACGTTCCTATTGTAGAAAAAAGAAAAGACTTAACATACACTGCAGAAAATAGAACGTGGCAGGAAATCCGTCGTGGCCGTTATGTAGAATTTAATTTGGTTCACGACAAAGGCACTTTATTTGGTTTAAAAACAAACGGAAGGATTGAAAGTATCCTGATGAGTTTACCGCCACATGTGCAATGGGTATATGACCATCACGCAGAAGCGGGAAGCGAAGAAGAAAAATTAGTCAACGTATTAGAAAATCCAAGAGATTGGCTTTAAATAGTTGAACCATTAAGAAATTAAGGTTCATTAAGGTTTTAAACTTAATTTCCCTTAATTTCTTAATGGTTAAAAAAATAAATTAAAGTTTAACTTTAAACGAAAATAATATGTTCCCATTACAAAGAGGCAGAAGATTAAGAACGAACGAATCCATAAGAAGTTTAGTTCGTGAAACGACATTAAGTCCAAGTGATTTCATGTTTCCGATGTTTATTGCAGAAGGAGAAAATTACAAATTGGAAATTCCTTCCATGCCCGGCATTTTTCGTCGTTCCATCGATTTGACGGTTAACGAAATTCATGAATTATTTGCTTTAGGTATTCGTGCGGTCAATATTTATGTAAAAGTCAGTGAAAATTTAAAAGATAATACGGGGGTTGAGGCCTGGAATCCGAACGGATTAATGCAAAATGCCATTCGTGCCATCAAAGCTGCTTGTCCTGAAATGATTGTAATGCCAGACGTAGCTTTGGATCCTTATTCTATTTTTGGACATGACGGAATTATTGCAAACGGCGACATAGAAAACGATTCGACGAACGCAGCCTTGGTAAAAATGGCCGTTTCTCATGCGCAAGCCGGAGCTGATTTTGTAGCACCATCGGACATGATGGATGGACGCGTACTGCGTTTGCGGGAAGGTCTTGATGCTGGCGGTTACCATAACGTAGGCATCATGAGCTATTCGGCAAAATACGCTTCTGCATTTTACGGACCGTTCCGTGATGCGTTAGACAGCGCGCCCGTTGACAGTGAAAATATTCCAACAGATAAAAAAACATACCAGATGGATTATGCCAATCGCATCGAAGCCATCAAAGAAGCATTGTGGGACGTAGAAGAAGGCGCTGATATGGTCATGGTAAAGCCGGGAATTGCCTATTTAGACATCGTGCGAGAAATCAAAAACGCGGTAAATGTACCAGTAACAGTCTACCACGTTTCGGGCGAATATGCGATGATTAAAGCCGCAGCCGAAAAAGGTTGGCTTGATCACGATAAAATCATGATGGAACAATTAATGTGTATCAAACGCGCTGGAGCGAGTTTAATTTCGACTTATTTTGCCAAAGAAGCGGCAATACTTTTAAATAAATAGAAAATGAAAAAATGTTTAATAATAGCGATTTTGCTGCTTTCCAACACCATTTTTGCACAAGTTGAGGTAGTTTCTACTTTCATCGAGAAATGGGATAATTCTAAAGATTATTTAGTGGCCGTTGCACAAGCCATGCCGGAAGACCAATATGATTACAAGCCTTCAACCCGTGAAATGTCATTTAGAGAACAATTATTTCACATACAAGATAACATGAATTTGTTGAGCACAACGCATTTTTCGGGACAGAAATATGTAAAAAAAGAAGCGGTAAACGGCCTTTCAAAAGCGCAAATAATTCAAGAAATAAAAACCTCGTTTGATACGGCAAAGACATTTGTACAAAAAACCAAAGATGCTGAATTATCCCAAAAAGTAGATTTTTTTGCTGGTCCAAAATCAAAATTGCAAATACTCAATTTGATGCAAGATCATGTTACCCATCACAGAGCGCAAATTTTAGTATATTTGAACCTGAATCAAATTCAACCACCCAGATATATTGGGTGGTAAAATAGTAATATATAATAAAAGAAATTATCATGAGAAAGACATTGTTTTTATTTGCCGTTTTAGCCTTTGCTTCTTGTAAAAAAGAAGAAGTCAAAAAAGAACCTTTGTACCCAACATCCACCGAGGTAGTTGTACAAACTCCAGAGGAATTAGGGGAGGAAATTTTTAAAGGAAAAGGAAATTGCGTTGCTTGTCATCAAGTAGACAAGAAAGTGGTTGGGCCAAGCTTGCAGGATATTGCAAAGATTTATAAAGATAAAAACGCAAGCATCGTAACGTTTTTAAAAGGCGAAGGGGAACCTATTGTTGACCCAAGCCAATATGAAGTTATGAAAGCAAACTTCGTTATTACCAAGGCCATGTCTGATGACGAATTGAAAGGTTTAGAAGCATACGTATATTCAAGTTTGAAATAATTTAGGGATTTTTAGGAGCTAATCCCGCTCTACGCTGATCTTTATGTTTTTAAAGGAAAAACATAAAGGATGCCGCTGCTATCGGGGCTAACATACAAGAACCATTCGTCTCTGCGAATGGTTTTTTTATGTTCAAAAGGTTTTAGGCGTATTTATTTCTGAACTTTGTTACTTCTTCCTGTACAATTTGGTTAATTTTTTTATCTTTAAAATATGGAAACAGCATACATTAAAACGCCTTTAGGAATTGCCACAATCATAGGCGATGAAAATGGAATATCCGTAATTTCTGTTGCTGAAGAAGGCGTGATTTCAGAAAGCGTTTCAACGGTTTTGCAGGAAGCGGTTTTACAACTTCAAGATTATTTTGAAGGAACAAGAATTGATTTTGATTTTAAATGCAACCCAAAAGGAACCGCTTTCCAGCAAAAAGTCTGGAAATCTTTATTGGACATTCCATATGGGAAAACCAGAACATATCTCGAACAATCCAAAATTTTGGGTGATGTAAAAGCCATTAGAGCTGTTGCTTCTGCCAACGGGAAAAATCCGCTTTGGATTGTTGTTCCGTGTCACAGGGTAATCGGTACAGACGGATCGTTTACAGGATATGCAGGCGGTCTGTGGCGAAAAAAATGGTTGTTGGAACACGAGAATCCAACGACACAGCAAAGTTTGTTTTAGTTTTTTGTCAATAAATTCTTTATATTCGTTTAAGAAAATCCGTGATAATCTGTAATATTCTCACCATTTGCGTGCCATAAAAATGATAGAAAAAATAAACCTCAATAACATTCTGTTCCTTGACATAGAAACCGTTCCGGAAGCGGAAGATTTCAATGCACTAGATTCTGAAATGAAAGACCTTTGGGAACACAAAACCCAATACCAGCGCAAAGACGAATATACCCCGGAGGATTTTTACGACCGTGCAGGAATTTGGGCCGAGTTTGGAAAAATTGTTTGTATTTCGGTGGGTTATTTTACCATCAAAGGCGATATTCGAAATTTTAGAGTGACTTCTTTCTTTGGAGAAGAAAAGAAACTATTATTGGATTTTAATAATTTGCTGAACACTCATTTCAATCAGCCACAACACGTTTTGTGTGGTCACAATGCCAAGGAATTTGATATTCCATTCCTTGCCCGACGCATGATTATCAACCAAATTGCTATTCCAAACAAGCTGAATTTATTTGGAAAAAAACCATGGGAAATTCCACATTTGGACACGTTGGAATTATGGAAATTTGGTGATTATAAACATTATACATCGTTGAAATTGATGTGTAAAGTTCTCGGGATTCCTTCTCCAAAAGGCGATATCGATGGCAGTCAAGTAGGTCATGTTTTTTACGTAGATAAAGATATTGATCGCATTGTAACCTATTGTGAAAAAGACACTATTGCCGTGGCGCAGATTTTCCTTCGATTGCGTAGAGAAGAATTGTTGATTGAGGACGAGATTATTCATGTGTAGATGAAGGAACACAGATTGCACAGATTTACACAAATTTAATCTGTGTTAATCCGTGCAATCTGTGTTTGAATTTTTTGTGCTTTGTATGCTTAAATAATTACATTTACAAAAATTATAAATTATGGTATTGAGTAGATTTTGGTTGGTCATTTTTATTTCAGCAATTGTATTTGTAGTGTTTAGTTTGTTTTCTGGTGACAGTTATACTATTGACCACGTTTTGAACGGAAAGAAAGATGATCCAATTCTGGTTTCGGAAAAATTTATAGAAGAACTCCCTGCCTTTATTATCGACAGCATCAAAAAAGCGCCAGAACAAACCATGATTATCAATCGGGACACGCTAAATGCCGACACCACTTATGTTTTTAAAAACAAAACCGTAAAAATATATAGCGGTGTTCAAAAATCAGACGGTTTATTGCCGACTTGTAAAAGTACTCTGCTAGATTTAATCATTCCACTGATTGCTTATTTGGCTTTTTTCTGTGGATTGATGGAGCTTTTAATCATTTCCGGAGCATCTGGAAAATTAGCGAAAGCATTGAGTCCTGTTTTTGTAAAAGTGTTCCCCAGTATTCCTAAAAACCATCCTTCGATATCCTATATGACCTTGAATTTCGCTGCCAATTTCTTAGGATTAGATTCTGCTGCAACGCCTTTTGGTCTAAAAGCCATGGAGAGTTTACAGGAAATAAATCCAGAGAAAGATAAGGCCAGTGATGCGCAAATTATGTTCATGTGTTTACATGCTTCAGGACTTACTTTAATCGCTACTTCTATTATAGGATACCGTGCTGCTGCAAATGCAAGCAATCCTGCTGATGTGATGTTGCCCTGTATTATCACTTCTTTTATCGGTACGATTGCAGCCTTTTTAATTGTTGGAGTGAAACAAAAAATTAATTTCAGGAGTGCTTCTTTGGTTATTGTATTGATGACATTAATAGCTGGAATTGTTGGTTTGTTGATGTATGTAAATCATTTGGATTTAATTGGGAAAAACTATTTTACGGCTAATCTTTCTGCTTTGATATTAATTGGAATTATTGCTTTTACGTTGATTTTTTCCTTTCTTAACGAGAAGAAATTCGCAGAAGCGTCTACGACAGTTTTTGATTCTTTTGTTGTGGGTGCAAATAATGGTGTAAAAACAGGAGTGACTATTTTTCCTTATGTATTGGGGATGTTAGTCGCCATTTCGTTATTTAGAAACAGTGGTTTGTTTGAAATTATCAGCAATTGGATTGCTTTCATTTTTTCTAATATGGGAGTAAATAAGCAAATTACGGACGCCCTACCAGTTGCCTTACTTCGTCCCTTTAGTTCTGCCGGATCAAGAGGATTTTTAATTGACTCAATGAATACTTTTGGTGCCGATTCCCTAACAGCACGATTGAGTAGTATTTTTCAGTGTAGTGCCGAAAGTACGTTTTATGTGATTGCAGTTTATTTTGGTTCCGTAAATATTAAAAACACACGTTATGCCCTAGGAACGATGCTTCTAGTCGATTTAATTTGTGTGATTACGGCTATTTTTGTTGCAACATGGTTTTTTTAAAAGAAAAAAACAAGAGCAGATGCGATTTATAAAAAGGCAGTTAGGTATTGTCATATAAAGAAAAACCACAATCTCAATTGCTATTGAGATTGTGGTTTTTGTGTATTTTAAGAGCAGGGCTTAATCAATAACCATTTCTGGAACGTCACCTTCAATAATTAAATCAGCTTCAGTAGAAACCACGATATGTTCGACGGTTACACCCGGTGCTCGCTCCAGTAATTTGAATCCTTGCGGTGTTATTTCTAAAACGGCTAGTTCAGTAACGGCTTTTTCAGGCATTGTTACTTCTTTTTTGCAAACCATTGCAAGAATATTTCTCTAAATGTATCTCCAATAGGGATTATTTCTTTTTCAATAAAAATTCGATTTCTTTCGATACTTGTTATTTTATTTAAATTAACGATAAAGGATTTGTGAACTCTCATAAATCCTTTATCTTCTAAATTTACGGCTAACTCTTTTAAGTTTTCTAGAACTATTATTTTCTCATTTTGAGTGTGGAGCATCACATAATCTTTTAAGCCTTCAATATATTTAATCTCATTATAGGAAATTTTTACCCACCTACTATCTGTTTTAACAAAGAAAAATAAATTTTCTTCTTTTGGTTGAGGTATTTCTTTGTAGCTTGGAACGTTATTGCTAACAAGTAATTTAATTTTTTGAGCAGCTTTGTAAAATTGATCAAATGTAATGGGTTTTAAAAGATAATCTACGGTATTAAACTCATATCCTGCCAGAGCAAATTCTTTATAGGCTGTAGTAAATATAATTCGTGTTTTATCGGTTATTATTCTGGATAATTGCATGCCATTAATTTGTGGCATTTGAATATCTAGAAACAGTACATCAATAGTATTTGTTTCTAAAAAAGGTATTATATCCAATGGATTTTTGCTTACAAAAACTAATTCTAAAAAGGGGACATTATTAGTATAGTTCCTTAATAGCCCTAAGGCTAATGGTTCGTCATCTATTATTGCACATTTTATTTTCATAATTCTAATTCTAATTCAATCGAAAATAGATTTTCGGTTTGCTTTATGTTCAATTTGTATTTGTTCGGGTAAGTGATTTGTAGTCGTTTTTTAATGTTTTCTATTCCGATCCCTGTTGAGTCATCTTTTAAGTATTTACTGATTTTATTGGAAACAGCAAATTTTATTTTGCCGGAATCTGCCTCAAAAAAAATACTAAAAGGAATCTCTGTGTCAGATAGCTCTCCATGTTTAAAAGCGTTTTCAATAAATGGAATTAACAGCATAGGTTGAATTAAAGCATCGTGGCTTACACTTTTATGAATGATGATGTTTAATGGCTCATTTAGTCTTATGCTTTCCAATTCAATATAATTTTCGATGTATTCCCATTCTTTTAGAATTTCAATATTCATCTGAGTACTGGTTTGATTTATATATCGCAATAATTTACTCAAGCTCTCAATAGCAATTAGGGATTGATTTGATTTAGAATAAACTAATGAATAAATGTTGTTTAATGTGTTAAAGATGAAGTGTGGGTTCATTTGCGATTTTAAGAAGCTAATCTCTGCATTTGTTTTTTCTGATCGAAGTGTGTTGGCTTCATTTGTTGTTTTTAATGAATAGTCTAAAATCCAGATTAATGAGCTTGTTAAGATAGAATTAGCGCCATAATAGAGATTGTCAAATAAGTAATAAGTGATTGATATATCTGTGTTATAATTTCTAAAATTTAATAATTTCGGATATATGATTTCTTCAATTGCAAAGCGAAATAACCCAAAAAATATGAAGCTAATAAGCATTAATATAAATACAATTTCAATCTTTTTTGGATTAAAAAATTGAGGCAAAACAACCCAATAATGAGTGTAGAAAGTAACTAGATTTACAGTTAAAAAGGATAAAAATAAATAAGTGCTAATAGTATTAAAGGCTATTCCGTCATTACTGTAGACATATTGATAGTTGAAGCAAAATACCAACCAAAAAAATAAGTGAATTGTTATTAAAACTGATTTTTTCATTTTCAAATATACAGAAAACTTCTGTGTTCTAATGGGAGATTTTCGACCAACACCTACATTTTGATGATAAGTGTTTAATGCCATAATTAGGCATGTTTGTCGAAAAGAGAAGTCCCTATATGAAGCGTCATCATATTTTTGGACATTATAAACATTAAAACTTTTAAGCATGAAACTAAACTCAGTAATTCTAGTAGTAAGTTTGTCGTTAGTAAGTATTTCTTTTTTCGCTCAGAATAAAATTTTGGATTCAAACTCAAAAATTAAAGTATTGAACGTAGGTACTTTTCACATGAGTGAAACTAATGATGCAACCAAAACCGATTTTAATGAAGACGGAGCAAAAGAACAAGATGAAATTAGGAAGCTGAATGAAATGATCGCTAAGTTCAAGCCAACCATTATTTGTGTGGAAATCACACCAGAAAACCAAGATGGATTAAATTTGGCTTATCAAGAATATTTGAAAACGGCGGAAGATTTAGAAACAAATTGGAGTGAGGTCAGTTTGGTCGCTTTTGAGGTTGGACGTTTAAGTAATGTGAAAAAGCTTTATGGCATTGACCATAAAATGGGATACAACTATACTATTGGAGAAGAAATTGTAAATGCAATCGATTCAGTAACATATCGAAACTACGTGAATAATCCATTGAAAGAGTCACCCGAATTGAGTCGGAAAATAGATCATCTTTCACTTATCGATAAGATGAGGACAATAAACAATCCAAAATATCAAGATTTTCTCTTGAATATAAATGCAGATATTCTAACTTATGTTGGTACGGAAAAAGGATTCGAGGGAGCAGACGAGGCATCTAAACTGTATAAAAGAAATTTAAGAATGTTTTCAAACATAAATAGGATACCCATGAATGAAAATGACCGAGTTTTTATACTTTCAGGCGGACTGCACGCTTCTTATTTTGCAGATTTTATGAAAAGAAGTCCGAAATATGAATTGGTTTCAGTTTCTGATTATTTAAAATAAATAATATCTTTTTTTTGTAAAACGTTAACGACTAAATCTGTTGTATTTAGCAAAGGCTGTTTATTAGACAGCCTTTGTTATTAATCCTTCGAGGTAATTAATCAATATCCATTTCTGGAATTTCTCCTTCAATAATTAAATCAGCTTCGGTAGAAGCCAGGATATGTTCGACGGTTACACCCGGTGCTCGCTCCAATAATTTGAATCCTTGCGGTGTTATTTCTAAAACGGCTAGTTCAGTAACGACTTTTTTAACACACCCTACACCAGTTAAGGGTAAGGTACATTTTTTAAGTATTTTAGATTCTCCTGCTTTGTTAACGTGCATCATGGCCACAATAATATTCTCGGCAGAAGCCACTAAATCCATTGCGCCACCCATTCCTTTAACCATTTTACCAGGGATTTTCCAATTGGCAATATCACCGTTTTCGGCAACTTCCATGGCACCAAGGATTGTTAAGTCAACATGTTGTCCACGAATCATCCCAAAACTGAATGCGGAGTCAAAGAAACTTGCTCCAGGCAAAGTCGTTATGGTTTGTTTTCCTGCGTTGATTAAATCAGCATCTTCATCGCCTTCAAAAGGAAATGGACCCATACCGAGAATTCCGTTTTCACTTTGAAATTCGACGTCAATTCCTTCTGGAACATAATTAGCGACCAATGTTGGAATTCCGATTCCAAGATTCACGTAATAGTTGTGTTTTAATTCTTTTGCAATGCGTTGTGCAATTTGATTTTTATCTAAAGCCATAATTAGAAAATTTTTCTTACGGTTCGTTGTTCAATTCTTTTTTCATATTTCACACCTTGAAAAATTCGATTTACGAGTATTCCTGGAATATGGATTTCGTTTGGATCTAAAGTTCCTGCGGGTACTAATTCCTCGACTTCGGCAATGGTAATTTTTGCCGCTCCGGCCATACATGGATTGAAATTTCTTGCAGTTCCTTTGAATATCAAGTTTCCGGCTTCATCGCCTTTCCATGCTTTTACGATGGCAAAATCAGCACTGAAAGCGTGTTCCATAACATGCATTTTCCCGTTGAATTCGCGAACTTCTTTTCCTGCGGCTATTTCAGTTCCATAACCGGCTGGTGTGAAAAACGCGGGGATTCCAGCTTGTGCCGCACGGCAACGTTCGGCTAAAGTCCCTTGAGGAATAAGATCCACTTCGAGTTCGCCGGAAAGCATTTGGCGTTCAAATTCGGCGTTTTCGCCTACGTAAGAAGAAATCATTTTTTTGATTTGACGCTTTTGCAACAGCAATCCAAGTCCAAAGTCATCAACACCTGCATTGTTTGAAATACACGTTAAATCCGTAGTTTCTTTTTTTACTAATTCGGCAATGGAATTTTCGGGAATACCACATAATCCGAAACCGCCTAGCATGATGGTCATCCCGTTTTCAATTCCTTGAAGGGCTTCCTGAACGTTGTTTACTTTTTTGTTAATCATAGTTTGTTTTTTAGCCCAGATGGAAACGGCATCCTTTTTATTTTGTCTCGTTCTCAAAACGAGACAAGATAAAAAGATATAGTGTACAGCTGGAAATAGCTCCTAATTCCAAATTTAGTCGAGAGAAATAATGAAATTACAATTCAAATTCTTCGGTATCTTGTTCTACAATTGTCGTGTCTATTACCTTTTTAGGAACGTAACAGTCTACTTTTATAGATAGATTTGCTGGTCTTTCAAAGGCTGCCTTGGAAACTTTAAGAGCAGGATCAGCATAGCACAGTTTCATGAAATAACCCCAAACTGGTAATGCGGCTGTGGCTCCCTGACCGTAAGTAATGCTTTTGAAACGAGCAGAACGGTCCTCGCAACCTACCCAAACTCCCGTTACAAGATTAGGAACCATTCCCATAAACCAACCATCAGACTGGTTTTGAGTAGTACCTGTTTTTCCCGCAATTGGATTCCTAAACGAATAAGGATAACCCGTCCAGCGGTTGTCTCCGTTACCGCCACCAGTGGTGCGTAAACGATCTCCAGAACCACCTTCAGTTACTCCTTCCAATAATTTTATAACTGCATAAGCAATGTCTTTGTTTAAAACATCATGCGATTCGGGTATTGGCTCGTAAATGATAACGCCACTTTTATCTTCTATTTTAGCTATAAATTGAGGTTTCATATAAACCCCTTGATTGGCAAAGGTGCTATAGGCGGCAACCATATCTTCAACGGTTATTTCTACAGCTCCTAATGCAATGGATGGTTGGTTTACAATTTCGGATTTAACGCCTAATTTATGGGTTAAATCGATTACGGCTTCCGGACCTACTTTATCAATTAATTTTGCTGATATAGTATTTATGGAATTTGCCAATCCTCGTTTTAAGGTAACCATTCCGCGGTATCTGTTGTCAGAGTTTCTAGGTTCCCAGTCCTCGGTAACATTGTGACGCCCTTTTCTGATTATAACGGGCCCATCAAGAATCGAGTCGCAGGGAGACATATTCAATTGCTCGATAGCCGTGGCGTACACAAAAGGTTTGAAAGTCGAACCAACTTGTCTGGCACCTTGTCCTACGTGATCGTATTGAAAATATTTGTAGTCGATACCGCCAACCCAAGCTTTGATATTACCCGTTTGTGGTTCCATTGCCATCAATCCAGATTGCAAAAAGTGTTTGTAATACCGAATAGAATCCAACGGCGTCATGATCGTGTCTTTTTCTCCTTTCCAAGAAAATACAGTCATTTCTGTTTTTTCGCTAAACGATTTTATAATTTCTTCCTCGCTTTTATCCATTGATTTCATCACCGCCCATCTGTTCGAGGATTTCATAGCTTGATTTAGAATACGCTGTGTTTCAACCGAAGAAATATTGACAAAAGGCGCGTTTTTATTGCCCTTAGATTGAGCGAAAAACTCTTCTTGTAGATTTGCCATATGGGCTGTCACCGCTTCTTCAGCATGCAATTGCATTCTGGAATCAATGGTGGTGTAAATTTTTAGACCGTCTTTATAAATGTCATAATCAGAACCATCTGACTTTTTATTTTCCTCGGCCCATTTTTTCATGTAGTCACGCAAATATTCTCTAAAATATGTAGCCGTACCATCTTTATGTGTTTCTAATTTAAAATCTAATTTGATCGGTAAGCTTTGAAGTCTTTCTTTCTCGTCTTTCGAAATGATTTTTCCTTTTTCCATTTGTAAAAGCACCACGTTTCTGCGGTTTTTTACCCCTTGAGGGTTTCTGATAGGATTGTATAAACCGGAGTTTTTAAACATCCCCACTAATATTGCCGATTCACTGATGGTTAAATCCTTTGGTTCTTTAGAAAAATAGGTTTTTGCCGCAGAACTTACTCCAACAGAATTATTGCCAAAATCATATACGTTACAATACATGGCAATGATTTCATTTTTAGTGTATTGTCTTTCTAATCGAATAGCGATAATCCATTCTTTTATTTTTTGTACAATTCTAAAAGGCAGAAATTTGGACCCTTCGCCGTGGAACAATTGTTTGGCTAATTGCTGTGTTAACGTACTCGCTCCGCCGCTTGTTCCTAAATTAGAGATAGCTCTCAGAGTTCCTCTTCCGTCAATACCGGAATGTTCATAAAAACGGGCGTCTTCAGTTGCGATTAGTGCTTGTACCAAGTTTTTTGGTAAGTCTGAATACCGTAATTGAGACCTATTTTTTTCGAAATACTTCCCTAAAACCACACCGTCAGCCGATATGATTTCGGTAGCTAAGTTTGAATCGGGATTTTCTAAATCTTCAAAAGAAGGCATCGAACCGAAGATTCCCCATGAAGCAAATAAGAAAAATAAACCTACAGCAGCCACGCCTATAAAGAATATTTTCCAAAATTGCTTTTGATAGTGCGCAATGTCTTTTACATTTCCTCTTGCTGGATTGTTATTTTTTTTGATAGCCATAATACTATTTTATTCTTTTTTTTCTATTCTAAAACCTACTTCTGTTATTCCGTCTAAGGCCGTTACGCCGGGAATTTTACCGTTTTCTCTAACAGCCTGTTTGATATACACTTTGTACTTTGATCGGAACCTGACATTTTCCTTGTAAAAGAGTTTGCTTTCTTTTATATCCGAAAAACCATTGCCTAATAGTGTTCCGTCCGAATCTGCCATCTGATATTCAAGTGTGTCCACTTTTGTGAAACCGTTAGGTAATTCCAAGGCCACAATTAAAAACAGATTATTATACTGATAATTGCTGTTATCTCTAACATTTATAAATAAATTATATCGTTTTGTGGAGTCTAATTCGGGTAAAGTGAAGGTAACAATGCTGTCTTTGTGCCACGCACTACCAACAGATTTATATTCATCAAAAACCCTTTTTTTATCACAAGAAGAAAAGAGAATTACCACCAAAAGAAGTAAAGCGCTATTTTTTATCCACATTTTTAGTAATAATTATTGGTTTTCTTGGTTCAACAGGCTTTTTGTCATTTGAATTCTGACGGTTAGTAATGTTGTTGGTTGCAGGCGCTTTGATGGTATTTGCCGCCGTTCCATTTTCACTGGCCGGTTTGCGTTTTTTATGCTGTTTTTTCTTTGGTTTCGGCTGGTCAAAACGAGTCAGACTTTCCTGACCCATTGCATTATTGAAATTTTTCTCTGGCTCAACAATTAGCTCGATAGCATAATCTTCTAACGAGGAAACTTTGTTTTTTAATTTGTTTTCGGCAACAATTTCCTTGACGTGTTCGATTTTTAGAACATGCCAATTGGCAAAATTATTGGTGTAAGCGAACCACATTAATCCCTTAAAAATATCTTGTTTTTGGCAAATCGCGTCTCCTTTTTCAGTCACCAATTTTGTCTCGAAATCGGGAAAATCTTTCAACGCATCCATGTATGTATCCAATTCATAGTTCAGGCAGCATTTTAGTTTACCGCATTGACCCGCTAGTTTTTGTGGATTTAATGACAGTTGTTGGTATCGTGCCGCGGAGGTGTTGACACTTCTAAAATCGGTTAGCCAAGTTGAACAACACAATTCTCTTCCGCAAGAACCTATTCCGCCTAATCGAGCGGCTTCCTGACGGAATCCCACTTGTTTCATTTCAATACGAGTACTGAATTCTTTCGCAAAATCTTTAATTAGTGCACGAAAGTCAATACGGTCATTTGCTGTGTAATAAAACGTGGCTTTTGATCCATCCCCTTGAAATTCAATATCAGAAATTTTCATTTCCAGTTTTTGAGCAATCGCCAGTTCGCGGGCACGAACCTTCATAGGCTCTTCTTTGTCCCTTGCTATAGACCAAATGTCAATATCTTTTTGGGATGCTTTTCTGTAAATTTTTGGAATTTCATTGCCCAGGTAATTAGCACCTTTTTTCTTCATTTGAATTTTAACTAATTCTCCTGTCAAAGTAACAATTCCTATATCATGACCCGGGGAAGCAACAGTAGCAACGATGTCGCCCATGCTTAACGTTAATTTCTCGGTATTGCGGTAAAATTCTTTTCTTCCATTTTTAAAACGTACTTCAACACAGTCAAAAGGGGCGTCGCCATTAGGCAAACTCATATTAGATAACCAATCGAAAACCGTTAATTTATTGCAGCTATCGGTGCCGCAAGTCCCATTATTTTTACAACCCTTAGGTGAACCACCATCAGTAGTTGAACAACTTGTACATGCCATAATTTTATATGTAGTGTTGCGACGAGCACAACTTAAGTTCTTAAAACGTTTAAAGCGTAAAGATAGTATTTTTTAATTTTACGTCACAATGCCTATTTGCGCCAATAAATCATAAATTTTTAATAAAAAAACCCATTACAATTGAGCTGTAATGGGTTAAATCCAAATCAATTTTTAATAAAAAATTTAGGTTTCTTTCACCGAAATTATTTTGACCGGACAGGCTTTTGCCGCCAATTCACAGCGTTCAACAATCGTGTGGTCGTGTGATTTTAAAGTAAAAAAACCTTTGGTATTTTGCGAATGAATCAAAACTGATTTTCCGTCTTTCTTGGACATTTGAAACTGAACCGGCGCCATTTCAACGCAATAATTACAGCCAATGCATTTGTCCCTTTGTAACGTAACAATAACCATTAGGCTTCTACAATTTTATATAATTTGTCTGACATTCGGATTCTGAAAGGTAGTTTTAAAGTGCAATCATCGCCCTTGGTGGCTTTGTCAGCCGTAACATCATTGACAAACATTTCGTTGATAATCATTTCCTGCGCTCCGGTGCTTGGTCCTGTCACCAGAATTTTATCTCCAATTTTGATGTCGTAAGCTTCAATTTTGAATTGACCAATGTTGGCTTTCGGGAAATAATGGGTTCCTTTGCCCACATAGACTTTTTTCTGTGTAGCCATCGATCCGGAAACATCACTCCATTCGCCCAATTCTTGTCCGAGATAATAACCGGACCAAAAACCACGATTGTAAACGGTGTTTAAAGCTTTCATCCAATCTGCTACTTTTTCTTTAGAAAACGAATCTTCATAATAACTTTCAATGGCTTCCCGATAGGTTTTAATAACGGTGGCAACATATTCAGGAGCACGGCCACGGCCTTCAATTTTTAACACCTTAATACCGGAATCAATGACTTGGTTCAAAAAATCTATGGTGCATAAATCTTTTGGAGACATTAAATATTCGTTATCGACTTCGATTTCAAAACCGGTTTCCTGATCAATAACAGTGTATTTCTTGCGGCAATTTTGTTTACACGCACCACGATTTGCGGAGGAATTGTTGGAGTGTAAACTCAAATAACATTTTCCTGAAACGGCCATACACAAAGCGCCATGACCAAAGATTTCGATCTCCACTAAGTTTCCGTTAGGGCCTTTAATCTGTTCTTTTTCGATTTGAGCGGTGATGCTTTTTACTTGACGTAAACTCAATTCTCGACTCAAAACCATCGTGTCTGCAAATAGGCTGTAGAACTTTATGGTTTCAATGTTGGTCACATTTAATTGAGTTGAAATATGGACCTCCATTCCGATGCCTCTCGCCATAGCGATAACCGCCTGGTCAGAAGCGATAACCGCAGTGATATTAGCTTCTTTGGCTTTGTTTAATAATGTTTTTACGACGGATAAATCGTGATCGTAAATGATGGTGTTCAAGGTCAAATAACTTCGAACATTTTTAGCTTCGCAGCGTTTTGCTATTTCCGGTAAATCGTCCATGGTGAAATTTACCGTTGCGCGTGCTCGCATATTCAGTTGTTCTACGCCAAAGTAAACGGAATCCGCTCCGTTGTCTATTCCAGCTTGAAGCGACTCAAAGTTCCCAGCGGGAGCCATAAGTTCTATTTTGTTATTCGATGTCATTTTATTTTTTTTCTTATGATTGTCTCCAACCGTTGAAATGGTTGTCTATGGTTTAATGCTTGACTCATTTTGTGCATAGCCCATGGTTTCAATCGTGGGTAACGTAATGGACGTAATGAATCACCACATTGTTTTTTTTATAATTGGTTCCACACAATTATCTCCAACCGTTGAAACGGTTGGCTATGGTTCCATGTTTGTTCTCATTTTGCATATAGCCCACGGTTTCAATCGTGGGTAACGTAATGGACGTAATGAATCCCCACATTGTTTTTTATGTAATTGGTTCCACACAATTATCTCCAACCGTTGAAACGGTTGGCTATGGTTTCATGTTTGTTCACATTTTGTGCATAGATTACGTTTCAATCGTGGGAAGAGTTTAATCCATGTAATTTTATAAATTCGTCATATTCATCTTGAGAATTTTTTTTTAAATGATGTTGCTTTTGATTCTTTATATAATTATAAACGGCTTCTAATTGAGATTCACTAACGGAGTAAGCGGCATAGCCTGTTTGCCAAGCAAATTTTTCAAGCATTAAATTCTCTCCATTTATAGAATGTGAAGAGCTGCCTTTAATTTGTTTTATTACGTCTGCAATTGATTTTTGTGGATTTAATAAAAATAAGGCGTGAACGTGATCAGGCATTCCATTAATGATTCTGACGGGACATCCAAAGTCAATTAATTCCTGTCGGATGTATTCATATACTTGTTTCTCTATTGAAAAATCTATTAATTCGTGACGATTTTTGGTTGCCCAAATAGCATGAATCCATATTTTATTAAAAGAATGCGGCATATAATTAGTTTTAAATTTCCACTAATCTACAATTTTATATAATTTGTCAGATAACCGAATTCGGAATGGCAATTTAAAGGTACAAATGTCTCCTGAAATAGCGATTTTAGCATTGAGATCGTTAACAAACATTTCTTCAATTATCATTTGTTGTTCTCCAGTTGTAGTCCCATTAATCAAGACTGTATCACCAATTTTGATTTCTCCTTCTTCAATCAGAAATTGAGCAACGCTTGGTTTTGGAAAAAAGTGAGTTCCTTTTCCAATGTATTGTTTTTTGATCTTTATTTCTTTTTTGAGAATGGTAGCCACTCTGCGAGCAATTTTTGACTCAGCCAATTCACTAAGATTCAGAACTGCTGCTAATGGATCTTGATTATTTTTGAAAGTCAAAACGTCTGATTTTCCTTTTTTGAAAATCTTATTTCCGTTTTTAATGCCTCTGCGAATGGCTTTTTGTTCTTCTTCCGACAAGTGAATTACATCCACACATTCAGCAGAACAGCAACCTTCCATTTTTTCTTTGCAAGAGTCACATTGGATAAAAAGTAAATGGCAGCCTTCGTTCACGCAATTGGTATGCACATCACAAGGTGCGCCACATTGATGACATTGCGAAACAATATCGTCTGTGATTCTTTCGCCCAAGCGGTGATCAAATACAAAGTTTTTCCCAATGAATTTACTTTCTAAACCTTCGGCTTTTACCTGACGGGTGTATTCGATAATTCCGCCTTCGAGTTGGTATACGTTTTCAAAACCTTTGTGTTTGAAATAAGCACTGGCTTTTTCGCAGCGAATTCCTCCGGTGCAATACATCAGTAATTTTTTGTCTTGTTTGTGTTCCGCAAGTTGCTCTTCGATAATGGGTAATGATTCCCGAAAAGTATCCACATCTGGTTTTATAGCTTTGGTAAAATGTCCAATTTCACTTTCATAATGATTTCGCATATCGACCACGATCGTGTTTGGATCTTCTAGAAGTTCATTGAATTCCTTAGCTTTTAAATGAATTCCGATATTTGTCACATCAAAAGTTTCATCGACTAAACCGTCAGCCACAATCTTATCACGGACTTTTACGGTGAGTTTCAAAAACGAGTGATCGTCTTGTTCTACGGCAATATTTAATCGGATTCCTTTCATGAAATCATAGACCTCGATCGAATCTTTGAACGCATAGAAATGATCAGCAGGCAATGATAATTGGGCGTTGATTCCCTCACTGGCTACATAAATTCGACCCAGAACTTCAAGAGCGTTCCACACCAGAAATAATTCGTTACGAAATTGTGTTGGATTTGAGATTTGCGCATAAGCATAGAAAGACAACGTAAGACGTTGTTTTCCGGCATCATCAATCATGATGGCTCTTTCCTCTGCGCTTAATGTGTTATACAGTTGCATGCTATAAACAGTTTTAAGTTGAGAAATATATTTTTTGCAAAAGTAGGCAAAAGGTTCAGAGGGGCAAAGTTTTTAAGGAACTAAGGTCCACAATCAATAACAAGGCATGCTTAATTCACCTGAATGCCTTAATGGTTTAATTTTTTAGCTTCACTGAATCTTCGATGTCCAGCTTTTCGCTATATCTCTTGTTTCCGCTATCGCTACAACAAGAGGATGCCGCTGCAAACGAAGTTCACTGAACTCCTATAAAAATATAATCCAGTGAAGTAATCTGGGCTAGATATTTGCGGTAAATTGAATGTTTAGTTTTCCGAAATTGTAATTACCGCTTCGAGCCACACGAAAGGATTCGTGCAGGAGCGCGGATTTTCAGCCTAGTTTGCTAGACGTTAAGCGATGTCTTTACGTTATTAGTATTATAAATTATCTCATCTCGCTTATGAGTTTATTCCATCTTTCTTTATGTTCATATTTTAAAGAATTATCGTCTTCTAAAAGATTTACGTAATTTTCAATGAATTCGAATGAATTCGTAAGAAGTCGAAGATAATATTTAAGAGTTGGCATAATTCCATTTACAATAACTTGACACCCATGAACATTTTTTATGCTTTGAACTTCAACTTCAATTTTTTCCCATTCGTCTTTATTAACTGTAGCAGTTGATAATATGTAATATCTGTCTACAGGTGTAGTTTGAAATTTAGAATAAGCATCTTGAACAAGTTGTAAAGTAATGGGAATTCCGTATTTAACTTCTACAGCTTCGAACTCTCTGTTTTTTTCATTTAAAATATCAATGTCACCAATTCGGCCACTGCTTTTATCCGATGACGTATGATTTTCTAATGGTAATAATTGTTTGTTTTCAAATCTTTTAGTTTCATTTATTAAACATTCATAAGCGGCATAAATTGCTAAAACTGGTAAACGTGATGCTCCATCTGCCTTATAAGAACTACTAAAATGTTTATCGAGTAAATTTAAGATTGAACTAATTGACAAAGTTGTTGGTTTTGCCAAATCTATAGTTTGTTTATTACGCTGTATAATTAACCCTTGAATTAGGTAATTTAAGTATTCTTTACAATTAGCTCTGTTTTCAATATTGTCTAAAACATCTAAAAACACGACCTTTAATTCTTTTGGGCTAATTGCCCCTGTAAAATTTTTATTGAAAGGCATTTTTTGTTCAAAAGAACGAGTAAGCCAACCACTTCCAGATTGCATTGCAGGAAATTTTTGAACTTTTAAAAAAGGGGTGATGTTTTTTTGATCATAAGTTCTTCCAGCATATCCATCATCAATACTTGCTTGGTGTTTCCTAATGTCTTGATCTGGATTAAAATGTTTGTATGTTAAACTAGTCATAACAACAGCCAAACAAGCTTTAGCTTGCTCGGAATACTTTAAAATTATATCAAGTAAATCTTTTTCATTCTGTTTAAGTATAGAAGTAATTGTTTCTTTAGAGCCAATCGTAGACATTGCCTCATTGTAAAGTTTATTTAAAAATTCGTTAGGTGTTTGTATAGCCATTATAAAAGTTGTGTTTTGATTTGCTTCATTATTTCTTTGACCATTGGAACGCAAACACTATTTCCGACTTGTCTATATAATTCACTTAAATTATTTATTTTAATAAATTTTTCTGGGAATCCCATTATTTTATAACACTCATTTATTGTTAACTTTCGAACTTGTCCATTATCATAAATCCAAAATCGTCCTGAACTCTCTTGTGAAGGTAAAGCAGGATGTAAACCATCGGAAGAATAAATTCTATTAGGTTGTTTGTGAACTCGTGAAAGATTTTCGGTTCCAGGTCTAACTCCTGCTTTTCTAATAGTTTTATTTCTATAACCGATAAATATTAAACCACTTGCTTGAGTTTTATATTCTGGAATTAATGTATATGCTTCATTTAAATACTCAAATTGCACATCTTTATCAAGAAAACCCTTTAAAATTGGTTTCGGTTTTGTTTTAATTTTTGAAAAGTCAAAAGTTTTCTTTTTATGTCCAATAATTATAATTCTTTCACGATTTTGAGGAACACCAAAATCGGAAGCATTTAGTATTTCAAATGAAGTTTTATATCCAAGTTCTTCTAAATGTTTTAATATTGTTTTTAAAGTGCGTCCTTTATCATGATGAACTAAATGTTTTACATTTTCAAGCAAAACAACTTTTGGTTCTCTTAATTCTATAATTTTTAAAACATTATAGATTAATGTTCCTCTGGTATCTTCAAACCCTTTCATTTTACCTGATATACTGAATGGTTGGCACGGAAATCCGGCCATTAAAACATCATGTTTGGGAACAATATTTAAATCAAGTTTGGTTATATCTCCAAAAGGAACTTCTCCGAAATTAATTTCATAAGCTCTTTGTGCATGATAATTAAATTCAGAAGTGAATACACATTTTCCATTTATTTCCTGTGTTGGTATTCTAAATCCACCAATACCTGCAAATAAATCGATGAATGTAAAATCATAATTTATTGGCGGTGGGAATGGAACATCAAATTGCATTGGTAGTAGTTGTTGCATTTGGGGTTCTTCAACAAAATTCAAATCATCGGATATTTTTTTTAAATATTTGGTTGCAGGTTCAAAATAATGTTGAGAAACACCATTTATATGATTTTGAAAATAATGCGTAAGGTGGGCCATACCGATATTATTTTCGCGTTCAACTTCGATTTTCAATTTGTTTTTTATTGTTGAATAACTAACCATAAATTAATTTAATTTAATTTCTTGCTGCGCAATTTACAAAATCGAAAAATTATTTGAAGCCAAAATATATTTTATTATTAAAAGGTTATAATACAAAAATTGAAAATATTACTACTTGACTTTGTGTTGAAATAAGGTTTCACCTAACTATTTAATACCATCAAATATACACCTCTTTTTCTAGCACCAAATATCTTTTAGCCTAGATAGCAGTGGAAATCCTTTTTTATCCGCTTTTTAGCGGAAAAAAAGATTGTAACGAATAGCTGGAAAAAGCTCCAAATAAAAAACATGTAAAGTTCACAAAGTTTATAAATAAAAAACCCTCTCAGAGTTCTAAACTCGGAAAGGGTTAATGCATTCTAAATAGAATTTTTAGCAATACTCGTTGAAAGCGTCTTTTAAGTTTTCAGCAATCAATTCCGCTGGGCGACCTTCAATGTGGTGACGCTCTAACATGTGGACTAATTCTCCGTTTTTGAACAAAGCCATACTTGGCGATGATGGAGGAAAAGGGAACATGTGTTGTCTGGCAGCATCAACTGCATCTTTGTCAACTCCTGCAAAAACAGTGATTAAATGGTCTGGTTTTTTAGCGCCATCTAAACTCATTTTTGCTCCTGGACGTGCGTTTCTGGCAGCACAACCACAAACCGAATTTACAACTACAAGTGTTGTTCCTTCTAATTTTATTGCGTTATCTACTGCTTCAGCACTATGTAAATCTTGAAAACCTGCAGCGGTTAATTCCTCTTGCATCGGTTTTACCATTTCTTCTGGATACATATCTTTTTTATTTTAAATAAATAATAACTTCAAGTTGCAAAGTTACAAAGTTTACAATCAAGAATAGGAGTTGAATTATAAAGTTTTGTTATAGTTTGATTGCTATTTCAATGATTTGAAAGCCACATGAAAAATAGCTTTAATGAATAGCATTTTTGGGCATTTTAAAATTACTTCAATGTCTTCCTTAAGTGAAGTTTCCTCGTCCAAGAATTTAAAAATTAATGTTGGATTTCCTTTTTTGAACATCGAAGAAAAGATAGAAGAACCCAATTCGTTTTTTCGATCCAAAATGTCTAACAAAAGCAAATCGTAAAACCAGAATCTGGTTCTTTTATGAAATTTAGTGAAGTCGGTTTCCCTTTCCAGAAAGGCCACCAATTCACTTGATTTTTTATCAGAATTTTTGAATGTATAGCCGGTGCTTGCTTTCGTCCATCCGCCAGAAGTGCCAATATTGATTGTGTTTTTCGTATTTGCTTTCCAAAAAGGGTAACAGGTCATGGGAATGCTGCCTTGCTCTTTTTCGACAATTTCATACGTTGTAATGCCAAGTTTTTCGATGTATTGCTGTATTTCGTTTTCGTATTCCGCCGTCTTTAAATGCTGGTGTGAAAACAAGGTGTATTCTAGTAAAGCTTCAGTTGTTGATGTTGGCAACACGTACATAAAACGGGTATTTCCTTTTTGCTCCACCGAAAAATCCATGAAAGTAGCTTGCTCCGGATTGAAAACAGGCTGCTCACTTTTGATAAACCAACCAATAAAATGCTGCTGCAGTAAAGGATATTTGGTCTGACTTGCTGCTTTTTGTTTGTTGTAAATGCTGTTGAATAATTTCGAGCACGAAAAGGATTCACTTTCGGTCTGTACCAAAATTATAGTTTCAGATTCTTCGATTTCCAATACTTTTTCATGGATGAAAGTGATGTTTTCTTGTTTCGAAAGTAAATCAAATACCTGCGTGTAAAAATCCAGCCCTTTAACCATATTGTAGCGGTACGGTTTCAAGTCTAAATTCCGACGAAAATCTGCATTGGCAAACAAAGCCGAATCCCATTTTTTGGAAATAGATTTTTCCCAAACCGAATCGTTGGTTTTCCAAAAACACCACGTTCTGTCGTTGTTTTTTTTAGTATTTTCATCCAATAATAAAATACTTGTATCCTTAAATTTTCCGGATTGCACCATTTTATACAAGGTCATCAAAGCCGATAATCCTGCACCGGTAAAAATATAATCGTAGTGTTTCATTTGGTAATTTGACATTTCCCCAAAAATAAACAATTTTATTCTTTTAGTTTCTCTAAAATCAGCTTTAATTCTTTTGGCTTTAAGTAGCCGCTGTGCTGAAAAATAACCTCATTTTCACTATTCAAAACACATAAAACAGGAAAATTCAGTTGCTTATTTAGTGTTCCCAATGCGATGGCCAGCTCATGGATTCCAAAATTATTTCCAGTTGGCTTGAATTGAAAAGTAGTTTTATTGAAAACTACGGTTCGTTTTTCCTCGGCATTAAAATTAACAAAATAGAAAGCAGAGTTGAGCTCCTTAACGATTGCCTCATTTTTGAAAGTGGTGTTTTTCATGGCATGACAAAACTGGCACCAATCGGTTTGAATAAAAACAATCGTATTTCTCTTTTCGATCGTTTGCAAACTGTCGATTTGTTCGAATGAAACCGAATGCAACTGAGCAAATCCTGCGGGAATCGCACAGGATAAAAGCAATAGTATGGCAAGTTTATTTTTCATTATCGCAATGTATATCGAAGTCCAAAAAAACTTCTAATTCCTTGATTGGGTCCATACACATACGTCGTGTCAAATGTCAAACCATACGGGTTTTCAGGCGTTGCTAGCACTTGTCCGTTCGAGTCGTATGTTACGTTTTTATCAAATGGATCATTTGTTCTCGCAATCAAAAACGGGTTATTTTGTTTGGGCAAAAAGTTCAGTAAGTTTTTAATTCCAACATAGAATTCAACGTTTTTTAAACCAGAATAGGTAAATTGAATGTTTTGCAAACTGTACCAAGGTGATTCTGGAGCACGAGGATCTAAAGTGCCTAAAAGCGGCAGCTGCATAGGGCTGTACACATTTCCAGTGTAATCCACATTCAAATCGATAGCTTGAATTTTATAGGAAACGCTCCAAGTTGCTGTGAATTTTTCGGTTAGAAAAGGTGTTTCTTTTCGGCCATTTTCAACGTTTTTGTTGTCTAGCAAAGAAGCGCCGGTGATGATTTTTAATCCATTTGGGAAATTGAAATCGATATTCATACTGATTCCTTGACTTATCGCGTAACCATTGATGTTGTCGTAAATAATTTTGTTGGGATCAGTAGCATAATCCGAAACAATTTTATTGCTGAACCGCGTATGGAAAAAGGAAGTTTCAATGCCAATAAAGGTTCCGTTGTCGAAATTTATTTTCTTGATATAATTCAAATTGGCATTTATCGATTGTTCTGGTTTCAAATTATTTGCGATTACAATTTCACGAGCACCGGTCAAAGCAGCGTGATCTTCGGTAAATAAATTCACCACTCTAAAACCCGTTCCGGCATTCAAGCGAATAATATTATTATCGTTCAGTTTCCATTTATAGGCGATTCTTGGCGTTAAGATACTTCCGTGAAACGAGTTGTAATCGTAACGCAGTCCCAGCAACAACTTGTGTTTTTCAGTGAATGTAATTTCGTCTTGAACAAAAATTCCCGGCAACCATGTTTTTTCAGGGTTGTTGTTTCCCAGTTTTGAAGTTGCCGCCGTATTGTCATCGTAATAATTGTATCGGGTAGCAATTCCGGTAAGCAGATCATTTCTTCCTATTTTTTTGTCCCAAGTTAGCTGTAAAAAACCAATTTTTTGGTTGGCAATATAACTTGTTGTTCCGTAGCGACTGTCTTGAAAATGTACATTCCCTGAAAAGGAAAGCATCAGTTTTTCCGGAAATGGCAATTGGTAACTTCCAATCAACTCGGCTCGTTTGGTATAAATGCTTTCGCCATAGATGTCGTCTCCGCCACGGTGTTTTTTCTCCCAACGCACATCACCGCCAAAACGGTCTTCATAAACGCCACGTGCCGCAATGGTAAACAATCGGTTTTCCGTTCTGTTAAAAGTCCATTTTTGAAAAAGGGAAATTCGGTCAGAAAGCGTCACATCGGTAAAATTGTCGTTATCGTTGTCTATTTTTTGATTGTATCTGAAATAATTTAAACCTAAAAGAGCTGTCGCTTTCTTGCCTACATTGATTTTTAGTCCTAAATCAACATTGGTTTCCAACCAAGAAGTAGAAAACACATCTGCAGAGAATAGGGGAGCGTTTTTTGGGTTTTTGGTAATGATATTGATCAAACCACCCACGGCTTCACTACCGTATAAAGAAGAAGCGGGACCTTTCACGATTTCTATTCGTTCCACCAATGAATTTGGAATTCCGGATAATCCATACACCGTAGACAAACTGCTTACTATGGGCATTCCGTCAATTAAAACTAGGGTGTACGGACCTTCCAGCCCATTGATGTGAATGTCTCCCGTATTGCAAACCCCACAATTAAGCTGCGGTCGTACCCCATTTACATTTTGTAAGGCTTCATAAATACTGGCTGTTGGATTTTTCTTGAAAAATATTGGGGAATAAACTTCGACAGGAACGGCGCTTTCTAATCTTTTTACCGCTTTTAATGTTCCAGAAACTACCACTTCATTGAGTTGGTTTTCAGTATTTAAAAGTTCAAAATCCAAAATGTTGTTTTCATTTTTTTTGATTGTTATGCTCTTTTTTAGAGTTTGAAAACCTGCAGCGATAATTTGAATTTTATAACTTCCTTCATCAATATTCACGATGCTGTACTTGCCTAAACTATCCGTTTGGGTGGCGTATTTTGTTCCAATTAAAAACACACGGGCCTCCGAAATCCCTTTTTTTTCTGATGAAACAAATCCTGAAAGATTTATTTTTTCTTGGGCATAGCCAAAGTGAAACATCAAAAAAACCCCTAACGCGTATATTTTTTTCACGACACTTAAATTAAGTTTAGGCAAAGCTAAAAATTATATTTTACAAAACAAATTTTTTAATTACATTTGTATCAATAACTTAATGTCATGACTAAATCTTTAGAAGAAGTAAACCAATCCGTTTCCACACTAAACAAGAAATCAGTATTCCGAAAAATCCTTGCTTTTTTTGGTCCGGCTTATTTAATCAGTGTTGGATATATGGATCCGGGAAACTGGGCGACGGACATTGCGGGCGGTAGTCAGTTTGGATATGCCTTGCTTTGGGTTTTATTGATGAGTAACATTATGGCGTTATTGTTGCAAAGTTTAAGTGCCCGACTGGGGATTGTTACCCAACGTGATTTGGCGCAAGCCTCGCGAGAAACCTATTCGCCGTTTATCAATTATATATTGTATTTCCTTGCCGAGATTGCCATTGCAGCCTGTGATCTTGCCGAGGTGTTAGGAATGGCGATCGGTATTAATTTACTCTTTGATATTCCGTTGATTGAAGGTGTTTTGATTACAGTTTTAGATACCTTTTTGTTATTGTTCTTAATCAATAAAGGTATCCGTAAAATGGAAGCTTTTATCATTGTATTGGTTGCTATTATTGGATTTTCCTTTATTTTTGAAATGATATTTGCCCAGCCAGAACTGGAAAAGGTGTTGTTTGGGTTAATTCCTTCGATGCCCAGTGAAGCGGCACTTTATATCGCTATTGGAATTATTGGCGCTACAGTGATGCCGCACAACTTATACTTGCATTCCTCTTTGGTGCAAACCAGAAAATTCGAGAGAACTACCGCGGGGATTAAACAGGCTTTAAAATACAACTTTATCGATTCTACGATTGCACTAAACTTAGCTTTTTTAGTGAATGCCGCCATTTTAATATTGGCTGCAGCCACTTTTTATAAAAACGGAATGTTTGAAGTGGCCGAAATTCAGGATGCTCACCGTTTTTTGGAACCACTTTTAGGAAGTAAATTGGCGCCTGTATTATTTGCAATAGCCTTGATAGCTGCTGGGCAAAGTTCCACAATTACAGGAACGCTGGCTGGTCAAATTGTAATGGAGGGCTATCTTAATTTACGCATTCAGCCGTGGGTTCGAAGAATTATTACACGATTAATTGCCATTATTCCTGCAGTTATTGTAATTACTATATATGGCGAAAGTGTCACCGGAAAACTATTGATTTTGAGTCAGGTTATTCTGAGTTTACAACTGGGTTTTGCCATTATTCCGTTAATTCATTTTGTAAGTGATAAATCAAAAATGAAAGGATTTCATATTGGAAAAATCACCCAAATCGCTTCTTGGATTATTGCTACAATTATAGTTTCATTAAACGCTAAATTAGTTTTTGATGAAATTACAGGATGGCTGGCAACATCCAAAAATCCACTTTTGTTGTGGTTAACAGTAGTTCCTTTAGCCATAAGTTTCTTGATTTTGTTACTTTATATTGTGTTTAAACCTTTTATTACCAAGGCTAAAATAGATATTCAAAATCATTCGCCGCATAATTTAAAATTGAAACTTTCTAAATCCGAAAATTACACTAAAAAGAACATCGCGGTCTCCGTAGATTTTTCCGCTGCAGATGAAGTGGCATTAAATAACGCTTTTGAGTTAGGCGGAATAGGAGCAACATACACATTGATTCACGTGGTAGAAACCGTTGGCGCTATGATTTATGGCGAAAACATTGATGATCACGAAACTTTAATTGACGAAAAATTATTAGAGCAATACAAAGTAATGCTCACCGAAAAAGGATATAAAGTAGCAACACAGTTAGGCTTTGGAAAACCTAATAAAGTGATTCCGGAAATTATCAACAAAGGAGAATTTGACATTTTGGTTATGGGAACTCACGGTCACACCGGATTTAAAGATCTAATCTTTGGAACCACGGTGAATAAATTGCGCCACAAAATTGCTATTCCGTTACTTATCGTAAAAAATTAAATTCTTGTGTTAAATTTGTTTCAGTATCAGAAGCATTAACTTCGTAAGCTGGTTTCGCTCGTGGTCTGTTATCAGTTAAATGTGTTATTTTTAAAGAGAAAAAAACAACGGATTTATACTGCTGGGCTTGGTCATCTGAAATCAAAAATATTAATCCTCAATCTAAAATTCAATGACATTTTCAGAAGAAAATTATCTTAAAACCATATACCACCTTACCATTATTTCAAATTCAGAAATAAGCACCAATGCCATTGCCGAAAAAATGGAAACCAAAGCTTCGTCAGTGACGGATATGCTCAAGAAATTAGCCGAAAAAGACTTGGTCAATTATAAAAAATACCAAGGTGTTTCCTTGACAGAACAGGGGAAAAAAGCAGCAAAAATGATCGTAAGAAAGCATCGCCTTTGGGAAGTTTTTTTAGTAGATAAACTAGATTTTTCTTGGGATGAGGTTCATGATATTGCGGAACAATTAGAACATATTAAATCTGAAAAACTAATCAACAAACTAGATGATTTTTTGGGAAATCCCACTGAAGATCCGCATGGAGACCCAATTCCTGATGCAAATGGACAAATCGTTAAAATAGAAAAACAATTGCTTTCCGAACTGCGCGAAAATCAGGCAGGAATTTGTGTTGGCGTTAAAGATACCTCGTCAGAATTTTTGAAATATTTGGATAAACAGGGAATTGCATTGGGTTCTAGAATTGAAATCGTAGGAAGAGAAAGTTTTGATTTGTCTTTGAAAATAAAAGTGGTCAACAAGGATTTGACAATTTCCAATAAAATTGCCAGTAACCTTTTTGTAACATTAACGTAGCTCTTTTGGCGTACTCTTTTGATAAATTATTTTAAAATAAAGAACATGAAAAATTCTCTGTTGTTGTTACTTTTGATTTTTGGCACGATAACTTTTGCCCAAAACAGGAAAACCGAAAAAGTTAAATACCTAAAGATAAGCCAGAAAAAATGTCTTAAAAAAAAGGGATTCAATTTAGTTCTGAAAGAAATTGTTTCTGATTCTCGTTGCCCGAAAGGCGTGACGTGTATCTGGGCCGGAGAAGCTTCGGTTGTAATTTCGGTTTATAAAGATTCAAAATTAGTTGAGATCCATCCGATGGTTTTTTCGATGAAAAATGAAGAAGAAAATAAACAATGGTTTTCTAAATATTTGCCTGAAAAGCAGAGAAATATAAAAAACCTGAATGTTGTACCTTATCCGAAAGAAGGTGTTATAATTAAATCGGAAAGCTATTTTGTAAAAATTGGGTATGTAAAATAATAGTGCAATCTCTTGCTTAAAATCCAAATGAGCAAAATACTGTGTAAACCTCTGTACGTTGTCAATTTAATAACGAAAACTGTGTCGTTTTAAGCCGGGCGGTGTAGAAGTTAAGTAGTGCTCGCTTAATTCTGTTTTAATAGCGAAATAAAGAGATGCAACGTTATTACTGACTTTAATGGTTTTTTTATAATTTTTTGACAACAGTGACCCTTAGTCTCGTTGTTGATGATGGCTTTTTAGGTTTGTTTAAGTAAATTTAGATTTAAAACAGAAAAACGGTTATTTTAACCGCACCCGCAGTCAGTGCCGCTACCGCAGTTTTTACCCGAATTTTTCTTTTTAAAAAAGAATTTTTTAAGCAAAAAAGCAAGGGCAATTCCCAAAGCAATAAAAGCAATTATTTCTTGAATATCCATATTATAAAATTAACAAAAGCAATTCGAATGGTTTGCTTTTTACAGTTAAACTAATGTCAAATTTTTTAGAACTGTGCCATTATTCCAAAGTTAAAACTAAAAGGCATTCCAGGTCTTAATCCTGCAGGCACGCGTGATACCGCATATTCTCTGTCCAGTGCATTAATGATATTAGACATCAGACTCAAGTTTTGAGTCAAACGGTATTTTGCGGATAAATCAACTATAAAATTACTGTTTACTTTATTTTGAGCCGCAAAAGTTCCAGTTCCTGCCAATGTTCTAAAAGCATCAACATATTTCCCACTGATCGCCAGATTAAATTTTTCTGTTTCGAAAGCTGCCACTATAGCGAATTGATTTTTTGCAATATATGGAATCTCATCGCCGCTTTGTACCTCTCCCCAGACTGGACTATTAAAATCACTTTTTAAGTTAGTATCTGTTAAAGTATAGGAAAAGCTAATAGGAAGTTTATATCCTTTCTCGTTATTGTTAAGTACTTCATATGTCGCTAAAAATTCAATTCCTTTCACGATAGCTTCCCCC
This sequence comes from Flavobacterium cryophilum, assembly GCF_048286555.1. Lineage (NCBI taxonomy): Bacteria > Pseudomonadati > Bacteroidota > Flavobacteriia > Flavobacteriales > Flavobacteriaceae > Flavobacterium > Flavobacterium cryophilum. The sequence continues at coordinate 428,607 of NZ_JBLVPZ010000001.1, forward strand.
GCATTAAATAAATCGCCAGTTCCGCTTCCTCCGCCTGACATATTATCCGCACCTTGTAAATTTGAAAAATCATTATAATATCCGATCAATTCTCCGGAAAATGCGTTTTTGCGAAAGCGAAATCCAAGTTCAGAATTGATACTGTTTTCAGCATCTTCTCCAACTTTAGCTCCCGGAGGTGAAAAACCTTTGTGGACGCTCGTAAACACATTGTAATCTTCATTGATGGTGTATAGAATTCCCATTCCTGGAATCCATACATCAGAACGATTATTGGCTCCTACAATATTAGTTCCCGCTCTTGAAATATCCTTACTGCCGTAATTTATGGATTCTAAATTGATATTTTCATATCGAATTCCAGGTGAGAAAGTAAATTTGTCGTAGGTTATCGTATATAAAATATGAGCAGCAATTGCTTCAGCTTTTGTAATTCTATTTGCATCTGTTCCTGGTGTTCCGTTTGAGGTTCTATTCATTACGCCATTTTGCATGGCATATCCGTCAACCCATTGAAAACGATCTTCGTAATCTTCGTGGTAGCGAAAGCCAAAATCAATATCGTGTTTAAGGGTTTTTGTTCCAAAATTATAATTAGCTACTGATTGGATTCCTTTTGCCTCGTAACTGCGGTTGTTAGCTTTTACGATCAAAGCATTATCTACCGTATTGCTTGCTCCGGTTAACGCTAAATATTCGGCATTATAAGTCGTTGGATCAATTAAAATCGAATTAATTCCCACTTTTGTTGTGCCTAATTGTAAGGCATCGAGTTTGTACCAATTCCGAGCAAAATTATTTTGGTATGCCTTTGTTGTAATATTAAATTTCTGGGATGGTTTTATGTAATGCGTGAACATTATTTGTTTGTGCTCAGTATCAATAAAATCTTCATTGGATCCGGCGTATCTTCTAAACGGATTATTATTGTAATCGTTATCGGTTAAACCCAAATAAGTTTCATTTGCCAAGTCTTCGCTGTACTGAACTTTTGCAGTCAGGGATTGGAAAACTCTAGCATCTGCATCGGTATTAATTCTAAATTTGGCAACATAATCTTTTCCTTCGAAACCAGTATTTTTAGAACTATTGTCAATTTTTTTAAATCCATCCGAATCGCGGTTGTTGTATTCTAAAACGTACCCGAAGTTCTTTCTTTCATCGCCAATATTTACATAGGTTTTTTTTGTATTGAAACTTCCAATACTCGCAACAACTTTAGCAGAAAAACGATTCGGAATTTGAGTAGAAACCATATTGATAGCCCCACCAGTGGTGTAAGGTCCGTATTGAATCTGGCTGCCACCTTTTAAGATCTCAAAAGATTGCATTCTATTTACAGTTGGAAAATAATAAGCGGCGGGTGCTGAATAAGGAGCGGGAGCAATTAAAACACCATCTTCCATGAGCGTAATTTTACTACTGCGGTCCGGACTGGTACCTCGCATTCCAATGTTTGGCCTAAGGCCAAAACCTTCTTCTTCCTGAATAGTAAGCCCTGGAACGGTTCTTAATATCCTGGAGACATCATCATAATTGAATGTTTTTAGTTCTTTTGGAGTGATAAAATAAGTAGCGCCTGCTTTGTTTTTGGCTTTGAATTTACTTCCAACAATTGCATCTGTTGTAATTATAACTTCTTTCAGATTTTCAATACTGTCATTTTGAGTTTTTGACAGTTCTTTTTGTTGTGAAAACAGAACTGACGTCGTCAATAATAAAGTCGCAATTATACTATTTCTCATTGTACTTGGATTTATTCTACGTTGCAAAAGTAACTCTAAATCTTATTTAGACAAAATAAAAATAGTATAAATTTAAAATTTAACGTTTGCGGACGATATTACGAATTCTTTATTGGTTGTTGATTACTTATCGAGAAACAATAGATGTTGTAACACCACTTTAAGCTTTAAAAAGAGGCAGGATTCGCTCCAAATAATTTAAGCGCAATACTATAAAAGATTTGTTTTCGTCTAAAGTGTTTTATTTCAGAATTTGATAGGCAATTAAAGCCACCAGATAAGCAAATCCAGACATGAAGATCAATTGTCCAGCCGGCCATTTCCATGAATTGGTTTCTTTTTTTGTCACCGCAAGCGTACTGGCACATTGCATGGCAAATGCGTAAAACAACAGCAACGATATTCCTGAGGCAAAGTTGAAAACCTTTTCTCCGGTCACCGGATTGATCTCGGCTGCCATTTTGTTTTTAATTGTCACTTCATTATCACTTCCACCTACGCTGTAAATTGTAGCCAATGTCCCTACAAATACCTCTCTTGCAGCAAAGGAACTAATAACGGCAATTCCTATTTTCCAGTCGTATCCTAAAGGTGAGATCGCGGGTTCAATGGCTTTGCCCATTATACCAATATAAGAATTTTCCAATTTTTGTGAAGCTACTGCATTCTCAAATTCTGCTGCTGATAATGGATTTTGCTTGGTGTTATTTGTCACAATTGATTCTGCATCATTAAATTTTTCGCCCGGACCGTACGATGCTAAAAACCACAACACAATAGAAATCGCTAAAATGATTTTTCCGGCTCCAAAAATAAAAGCTTTAGTTTTCTCAATGACATTGATTGCCACATTCTTGAAAAGCGGTAATTTATAATTAGGCATTTCTACCACAAAGTATGTTTTTCCTTTTATTTTAAGAATTTTATTCAAAATATAAGCTGAAAAAATAGCCATTCCAAAACCCAAAAGGTACAATAACATCAAGGTCATTCCTTGCATGTTCATAAAACCAAAAAGGCGGGTATCCGGAATTACCAAACCGATGATAATGGCATACACAGGCAATCTGGCAGAACAGGTGGTAAATGGAGTTACAAGTATAGTAATTAATCTTTCTTTCCAGTTTTCAATATTTCGGGTAGCCATAATCGCAGGAATAGCGCAGGCGGTACCGGAAATAAGCGGCACCACACTTTTGCCCGATAAACCAAATTTTCTCATTATTTTATCCATTAGGAAAACAACTCGGCTCATGTACCCGCTTTCTTCCAGAATCGAAATAAACAAAAACAGGAACGCAATTTGCGGTATAAATATTAAAATTCCGCCAATCCCGGGAATGATGCCCTGTGAAATTAAATCGGTTAAAACTCCTGCCGGCAGTTCTTGGGCAGCAAATGTGCTCAATGAAGCAAAAGAAGCATCTATAAAGTCCATTGGAATTTTAGACCATTCGAAAATAGATTGGAAAATAACGAACAAAATCAGAAAGAATATAACATATCCCCAGACTTTATGAGTCAAAACGCGATCCAGTTTGCTTCGGAAATCTTTAGCAATAGAGGCGTCAATTTTTAATCCTTCTTTCAAAACAGTATTGATGAACTGATAGCGTCTTATCGTTTCTTTTTGCTGCAAACGCTTTAAATCTGAATGTGATTTAGTAAACGAACTTCGAATTTCATTACGATCTAAATTAAGGAAGTTTACATCTTGCGTGATCACCAACCATAATTTATACAACAGTTGAGTGGGAAATGTTTTGCGAAGCGTATCAAAATATTCAGGATCAATGCTTGAGGCGTTTAAACACGGTTCGCTGGAAATGGTTTTGTAACTGACAACCAATTTTTTTAAAGCATCAATTCCAAAACCTTTTCTAGAACTGATCAGTGCAATTTTTGTTTTTAAATGCTCTTCAAGAAAAGGAATGTCTAATGTAATTCCTTTAAATTTCATCCTATCCGCCATGTTGATGACTAATATTGTGGGAATTTCAAGGTCTTTTATTTGGGTAAAAAGGAGTAAGTTTCTTTTTAAATTTTCAACATCAGTAACTACTAGCGCTACGTCAGGATATAATTTATCGTTTTTATTCAGTAACAGTTCTATAACAACATTTTCATCAATCGAACTTGCATTCAGGCTGTACGTTCCGGGCAAATCCAGAATATTAGCTTTAACATTGTTGGGTAATTTACAAAAACCAATCTTTTTTTCAACCGTAATTCCCGGGTAGTTCCCAACTTGTTGATTGAGTCCTGTCAACTGATTAAAGACGGAAGTTTTCCCCGTGTTAGGATTCCCAATTAAAGCAACATTGATATTTTGATTGGTCATTATAAGTTGTTTGTTAATATTTCAACTTCAATCTCACGGGCGGTTTCCACCCGAATAGCAACGTGTGAACCATTAATATTAAGATATAGAGGATCGCCGAAAGGAGCAATTTGAAGGAGTTCAACCATATTGCCCGGCAAACAACCCATTTCTAGTAATTTCAACGGAACAATGTCAATATCAAAATCTTTGATAATGGCTTTTTCACCTTTTTTTAGAGAATGTATCGTTGTTCGCAAGTCTTATTTAGATTGAATTAAGATTGCAAAAGTACATATTATATAACTAAAAAAAATGATAATTATCAATTTTGTACTTTTTTTAAATATTTTTAAGAAGGGGATTGTGGTTAGTTTTACTCGGTTTTCAATCAGATTATAAGCGACTTATGCAGCCTTCAAAGCGTATTATTGATTACTCAAAAAAGTAATATCTTCGATTAATCGTTTCATGTCCTCTTTGTTAGTACCGTCATAAAAACCACGAACTCTTTTTTTAGTATCGACCAAAACAAAATTCTCGGTATGAACCATATCATATAATTCACTTGGTTTTCCCAGTTTCACCGCCAAATAAGATTTTCTGGCCATCGCGTAGATTTCTTTTTTGTCTCCGGTCACTAAGTTCCATTTGTGATCATCAACATGATATTTTTTGGCGTAAGCCTTCAAAACGGGAACGCTGTCAGTTTCTGGGAAAACCGTATGCGATAATAATTTCACCTTTGGATTAGTAGCAAAAGCTGCTTGAATCTCTGATAGATTGGTGGACATTTTTGGACATATAGAGCCACAAGTGGTAAAAAAGAAATCAGCAACGTATATTTTTCCTTCGTAATCTCTTTGGGTAATGGTTTTTCCGTTTTGATTGGTAAACGAAAAATCAGCGATGGTATGGTATTTGCTTTTGTATTGGATGGTGCTATCTACTAATTCAGGATTTACATCCGCGGGATTATAAATAGGAAGTGTCTTTTTTGGCTTTAGGGCCGAATAAAATAAGGATAAAGTGATTGCCGAAAAAACAATGAAAACTCCTAAAATGAGTCGGTATTTTTTGAAAAATTGTAACATAATGCTATTTTGGTGCAAAAATACGAAAACGGGAATTGGTTTTAATTCAAATTAACACAATCTTATTCCTGATGCATGATTCGAAAAGAAACATGAAAATAATATCCTTCTCGATTAAACCTTTTGTATTTTCAGGAGTCTAATAAAAATGTATTGGTAAATAATGGATTTTAACTATAAATGAAAAATTTTATTAATAGCTTTGTTAATATAACTAAAAAACTAAAAAAAATGAAAAAAATTAGCAATAAGCAATTGCTTTTTGTGATTCCTGCAATTATGGGTTTTGCGGTGGGTCAGGCACAGAATGCTCCGGTAACTAAAGAACCGGGAATCAATGTTAATTACATGGACAAGGACGTAAAGCCAAGCAATGATTTCTTTCGTTATGTAAACGGAACCTGGTTAGATAATACCGAAATTCCAAGTGACAGAACGCGTTGGGGTAGTTTTGATGAGTTGCGTCAAAAAACGGATGCTGATGCTTTGGCGATTTTAAAAGAAGCGACAACAAATCCTAGTTACAAATCGAATACTGATCAAGGCAAGGCGGTTAATTTATACAAATCTATATTAGATACTGTAGGAAGAAACAAGTTAGGTATAGCGCCACTGAAACCTTATTTGAAGAAAATAGCTGCGGTTAAAAACACCAAAGATTTACAAGCATTATTGATCGAGATGGAACCTATTGGCGGCATTGGCTTTATAGGCGCCGGCGTAGGAACTGATGCAAAGAACAGCAGTAGAAACGTCATTAACTTAGGTCCTGGAGGCGTTGGATTACCAGACAGAGATTATTATGTTTCTGAGGATGCCGATTCCAAAGAGAAACGTGCTAAATATGTTTTACACGTGGCAAAAATGCTGCAATACCTTGGTGATAAACCGGCAATTGCTACAAAGAATGCCGAAAAAATTCTGGCACTCGAAATTGCCATGTCTAAACCAAGATTAGACCGAGTAGAACGCAGAGACCGTCGCAAGTCCTATAATCCAATGACATTGGCTGATTTGAGCAAATTAACGCCATCGATCAACTGGAATACTTATTTTACAAAAATTGGGTTGGCAAAAGTAGATACCGTTATCGTATCACAACCTAAATACATGACGGCGCTAGAAGCTATTTTTAAAGAGAATAAAGTTGAAGACTGGAAAGCCTACATGCGTTGGAGTTTGTTAAATAGCGCTTCAAGCCAATTGTCAACTGAAATCGAAAATGCAAACTGGGAGTTTTACGGACGTACGTTGACGGGTGCAGTAAAACAAAGACCACGTGACGAAAGAGCACTTCAAACTATCAACGGAACGGTTGGAGAAGCTTTAGGGAAATTATATGTTGAGAAAAAGTTTCCGGCTGAAGCCAAGGCCAAAGCGGAGAAAATGATTAAAAATATATTTATTGCTTTCGAAAACAGAATCAATAATTTGTCTTGGATGTCCGCAGAAACAAAAGTAAGTGCGATTGCTAAACTGCATAAATCAAGAATTAAAATTGGTTATCCTGATAAATGGAAAGATTATTCAGCCTTGACTATCAAAAGTCCAGAAGAAGGCGGGACTTATTTTGAAAACGTTAAAAATATGTCGCAATGGCGTTTCAATGAAAATATTGCTGAATTAAAGAAACCAGTTGATAAAGAAAAATGGGGAATGTCTCCGCAAACGGTAAATGCGTATTTCAATCCTTCTAATAACGAGATTGTATTCCCGGCAGCGATTTTACAACCACCTTTTTACAATTACCAAGCGGATGAAGCGGTAAATTATGGTGGAATCGGAGGCGTAATCGGTCACGAAATTTCACATGGTTTTGATGATTCAGGATCACGTTACAACGCTGATGGAAACTTAGTAGACTGGTGGACAGCAGAAGATTTAAAACAATTCTCAGCTTTAACAGGAGCGCTTGCCGCTCAATACAGCGCTTTACAACCTATTCCGGGAACTTTTGTAGATGGTAAATTTACTTTAGGTGAAAATATTGGAGATTTAGGAGGCGTAAATGCCGCTTATGATGGTTTACAATTGTATTTGAAAGAAAACGGAAATCCGGGATTGATCGACGGATATACTCCGGAACAACGTTTCTTCATTTCGTGGTCTACAATCTGGCGTTCAAAAATGCGTGATGAAGCTTTGAAAAACCAAGTAAAAACTGATCCGCATTCTCCAGGAATGTACCGTGCTTATGTTCCATTGCAAAATATAGATACGTTCTATAAAGCGTTCGATATTCAAGCAAATGACGGCATGTATATTGCACCTGAAAAGCGTGTAAGAATCTGGTAATTGGTTTTTAAGAACAACAAGAAATCCCATTCGTTGAATTGAATGGGATTTCTTATTTTAGAGCGTTTTGACACTGGTTTTTCTGGCTTTTCGTAACGAATAATTGACCATATATAATCCAAACAACGTAACCCCACCTCCGATTGCAATAGGTGCATTAAGCGCTTCACTAAAAATCATAGCTCCTAATAGTACGGCAACAATTGGGTTGATATACGAATACACGCTACTAATTTCGGCAGGAAGATTTTGAAGTGCATAGATAAAAGCAATGAAGGTAAGAATCGATCCAAAAATGACCAAATAACCAATAGACCACCACGATAACGCGGGAATAGCGTTTAAACTAACGGAAGTTCCGGTTGCGCCTGTATAGGCAAAAAGCAAGATACTGGACAAGAACATTTGTATCCCTAAACTAAAATAGGGATTAAAAGTTGCTGCTTTTTTCTTCGTGTACAACGTTCCAAAGGCCCAAGTTAAAGTAGAAATTATGGAAATTATAATTCCAAATCTAAAATTTGGAATTAGGAAATCGTGCAAGTGGTCGTAAAAAATAACACAAACGCCACTAAAACTAACGATCAAGCCTACAACTGATATTCTGGACAAATGTTCTCCTCTAAAAAAAGTAATTATAACAATCCACAAAGGAACAATTGCTCCAATGATTGCCCCAAGTCCGCTGCTTATGTACTTTACACCCCAAGTACTCAGAGCATTGCTCAACATAAAATTCAAAATACTGAGAATAATGATTGTTTTCCATTGCTTTCCTTTTGGCCAAGGCGCTTTTTTAAACAGGAAGAAAGAAATATAAAGAAATCCTCCAAGAAATTGTCTAATGGCTACCAACTGTAATGCGGGCATGTGTTTTACACCTTCTTTTGAAGCAATCCAAGTAGTTCCCCAAAAAAAACTAACCCAGCATAAAGCTAACATCGGCAATCCTATGGCATTAATTTTAGACGAAACAGCATTCTTAATTTTAGTTCTCACGTTATAAATTTGGTTTGGTAAAAGTATAATTTAAAACGTTTTTTACCCTATCACTCCAAATTATTTTTCCACCAAAATTATCTTTATTATTAAATTTTGGCAAAGCCAAATTCAAGTCCCGTGCTTTTTGAGTGTAATACATTTCTCGTGAAGGATGAAATGGAGCGACCGCATTAAAGGTTTCATTCCAAGCATTCATTTCTATAATTTTTAAAATTATTCCAACACAATCTTGCTGATGGATTAAATTTATGGGAGCCTTCGGATTGTCTAAATTTTCACGACTGGCCAGAAAATGTATCGGATGACGGTCTTCGCCAATTAAGCCTCCAAAACGCAATACTGTCGTTTCGAAATGACTGTTGTTTTGCAAAAGCTGTTCGGTCTCCAATAATTGTTTGCCGCTTTCAGTATCCGGTTTTGGAAGTGTTTCTTCCGAAACAGTAGTATGCGAATTGCCATAGACGGATGTTGAACTGATGAAAAGCACTTTTTTTACCGACGACTTTTCTATAAACGGAATTGTATTTCTGATTTTTTTTACAAAATTTTCTTGCTCTAAATCGCGAAGTTTTGGCGGGACATCAATGATTAAAATTTCAGAATTTTCTAGAAATTCAGTTAGGTTCCCGGTGGTTTTATTTTCTGAAAGTACAATTTGAAAAGGAGTAATTCCTATATTTTCCAATAGTGCTAATTTCGCTACCGAAGTCGTCGATCCTTTCACGGAAAATCCTTTTGAGAGTGAGGCTATTGCCAGAGGCATACCCAGCCATCCACAACCCATAACACTAATTTTTGTCATTTTTTTAAAAATTATTGGACTTTAATACTGTCTTTCACGACTGTTGGACTATTTTTAACAAGTGGTTTTGTCATACCATTACCTAAAATATCAAGGACCACTGGACCCGGCTTTATTTTTTGTTTAATGACTACTGCATCATTCAAAACAAAAGGCGTTGGCATCATCCAATTTTCTCTTTTTGTTATTTCAAATAAAGGGTTTGTCAATAAATCAAAAGAACTTTCCATCAGATCCATATCTAAAATCGTCGAAGAATTTACGCTGAACTGCATTTCTAAAGGTGCGTTTCCAACGACATAATAACTCAATATTTTCTTTCCCTTGCGTTGGTACAGTGAATTTTTTTGACCTAATGTGGTCACGCCATTTGCTTTAAAATTATGAATTGTCATTTTTTCATTGGCAAAAATATCATAACGATTGACGTTTCTATTCGGGGAGATTTTTATTTTCAAATACCTTTGATTGCCAGCCACTCGGTCTTCCAGAAATGTGATACTTGGTTTCAGAATGTCTTTTTTAGGACCTTCGGCGGCGTACGTAAAACCGGAATTGTATTTGCTAAATAATGGGGTTTCATTTAAAGCAGTTGCGCTTTTAGGGTCTTCACCTAAATATCTTTTGGTCCAAGAATCAAGATTGGTGTCATAGGTTACCCAATGGGCTTTGTCCGTATCGACATTGTAGACATACAGCAGGCTGTTTGATTTGGCTTTTCCATATTCGTACCCTGATTCAAAATGTGCTTTCGCAAAAAAGCCAATGGCAAGGATAAAAAACACGATGGACCAAATTCCTTTTTTGGCGAAAGCCCCAAAAACAGGCAACAACAATCCGAATGTCAAAACAGTAAGGATAGCGCTACCAAACAGCACTTTTAATCCTAAACCAATAGGAAACATTTGGATAAAAGGGGCTATGAGTATTAAAGCCGGAATGCTAAAAACAAGACTTAGGATTTTACGTCTTTTTTGGGTGGTGATAAATGCAGCAAATATAAATAATCCAAAATAGACAGGAATAATCAAGAAGCCGGCTCCTTTTAAAACAAATGCGAGCGTTCCATTAATCACAATCCAAATAAATAATGGTGCTACGTAATGATTCTTGGTTACTTTCTTAGCAGAAAAATAGTGGTAAAATGCTAAAGTTATCGCCAAAGCCAAAAACACAAATGCCGCAATGTAAGCGTGCCCGTTGTAGGTGAATCCGTTAAGTAAATCATTGTATTGTGGGTATACTATTAGCAATGCTTTCCAACCAAAAAAAGTAATTACCCCAGTACTGATTAGGGATCCTAAAAACGGAATAAATCCTTTTGCAATTTCGCGGAACGATAAGATACGCTTGGCTCTTCCTAAAAATAAGATGAAAATAAAAAATGCCAATGCGATTATCACCATTGGTAAAACCCAGCTAAAAGGATAACTTATAAAAGTAAACGGAATGGTAAAATAGACGTAATCTTCGCTAGCTTGTGTAGTGCGTAAATCAGTATTTGAGAAATAATTCAGAAGTGGCATCAAATAAGAACCTTGATGTGCCAGTGTATTTTTGTTTAAATGACTGATGTCATCTTGAGCAGTGTGATAGTTAAAATGGTCATCGATAAACGCAAAATTATATCCTTGAATATTGCCTTGTTCTCTGAAAACAGTTAAATCAGTGTCATTAGGCAACATTTTATAAATACTGTACATCAAGGAATTAGAAACTGGAAAAGTCGCATGTGCAGCAGCGAACTCTTTTACTAATCCAGCATTTGCCTCGTTAGTTTCCATCAACATATAACTGGGGCCGGAGGAACCACGTGCTTCAAAATTAAGTACTAAGCCTATTTCTTTTGCCCAATGGTGTTTTGTGACAAATAATGCTGCGCCATTTAATCCTAATTCTTCCGCATCTGAAAAGAGAATGATAATGTCATTTTTATGCGGGGTTTTGGAATATAAAAAAGCACGAACACTCTCCAGAATTGTTGCTACACCCGATCCTGCATCACTTGCCCCTTTGGAGTACGAATGGGGCGCACTGTCATAATGGGATAGCAACAACAGGGCTTTAGAATTAGCAGTTCCTTTTATGCGAGCTAAAATGTTTTTTGATTGTACCAGAGTTCCCCAGTCACTCAAGGTGTATCCTTGCTGAACGGAAGTTTGCAGTCCTAACTTGTTCAGTTCTTTTATGAGATAATTAGCAACCACTTCATGTTCTTTAGATCCTACATAATGGGGCTGTTTTGAAATAGCTTCAACTTGTTTTAAAGCTCTGTTAGTCGAAAATTCAGAAAGAGAACCTTCTTTATTTGAAGTCCAGTGCGGCATCATTGTAAAGTAAATCAATCCCAGAATCCCAAGAATAAATGAGCTGGCAAAAATAGAGGAATAATCTTTTTTCATAGTAGGTAAGTAGGTAAGTAGATTGGGGTTGGGGGCGTTTAGATGTCTTTTTTGACGAGCATATAAAAATCATTGTCCAAAAGCATGTAGCCTTGGTCATAAAGGAAATAGTAGGTATTTCCTGTTTTGGTTTGTAATACGTTGGTGAAAAACTCAAAATCAAAACCTTTACTTAGGAGTTTTGCCCGCGTAGTTTTTGATTTTCCTTCAACATTCAGCTCAGCCATAATGCGGTAATTCTTGCGCAGCTTATTGTTAATGTTACGCATAAAATTAGTGCTGTCTTTGTTAATTTTATTATTGTAGGCGTTGCGGCAACCGTCACTACAGAATTTTTTATCCTCGCGGCCTACAATCTTCTCTCCACATTCTAAACAGGTTTTATTCATGGATTGATTTTTTTAATTTCGTATAGATCAGTTCTGCGATCTTTCAGGATACGTACACTTCCGTGTTCATGAAGTTCTTTTAATAGCTTCAGATCTACGTCGACAATAAGTGTCATCTCCGTATTTGGAGTTGCTTCTGCTTTTATTCCGTTACTTGGAAAGGCAAAATCCGAGGGCGTAAATACCGCCGATTGCGCATATTGAATATCCATGTTGTTCACCTTTGGGAGATTTCCAACACAGCCGGCTATGGCAACATAGCATTCGTTTTCTATTGCTCTCGCCTGAGCACAATGCTTGACTCTGGTGTAGGCATTTTGGGTATCAGTCAAGAACGGCACAAATAAAATATTCATGCCTTCATCAGCCATTAATCTGGAAAGTTCCGGAAATTCTACATCGTAACAAATCATGATACCTATTTTTCCGCAATCAGTATCAAAAGTTTTAATTTGTGATCCGCCCGTCATTCCCCAGTGCTGCACTTCATTAGGCGTCACATGAATTTTAGCATACATCTCTGAGGTTCCGTCTCTTTTGCAAAGAAAACCAACATTATACAACATGCCGTTTTCTAAATACGGCATACTTCCGGTGATGATATTTATATTATACGAAATGGCAAATTCCTGAAAGCGCTTTCGAATGGGTTCTGTATGTTTGGCTAATTCTCTAATGGCTTCGGCTTCTGATAAATGATTATAATCCGCCATTAATGGTGCTGCAAATAATTCAGGGAAGAGTGCAAAATCACTTGCATATCCGGAAACTACATCTATAAAAAACTCACATTGTTCGAATAAAGCTTCCAAATTATTCAACTGACGCATTTGCCACTGCACCAATCCCAATCGAATAACACTTTTTTCGAGATTTATTAATTTTGGACTTTCATCATAATAAATATTGTTCCATTCCAGTAAAACGGCAAATTCTTTAGAATCAGTGTCGCCTTCCAGATAATTTTTCATTATTCGGATTACGTGAAAATCATTACTCAACTGAAAAGAAAGTACCGGGTCGTGAAGTTCTTTTCTTTTTACTTTTTCAATATAATTTTTTGGAGTAAGTTTCTCCGCATGTTGTCCATAATTTGGAATTCTACCTGCAAAAACAATAGCTTTCAAATTTAATTGTTCACACAACTCTTTACGGGTGTCATATAAACGTCTCCCCAGGCGCAATCCTCTGTAACTTGGATGAATGAAAATGTCGATACCATACAATACATCCCCAAGTGGGTTATGAGTCGAAAAAGTATAAGCACCTGTTATTTGCGAATAATTGTGATTCTTATCCACTAAACTTTCATCCACTCGCAATGATAATGCAGAGCCTACTACTTTCCCATCCACTAGTATCACTAATTGTCCTTCAGGAAAAATACTTAATAATTTTTCGATGTGATGCTCTCTCCAGTAGGAACCTACCATTTCTGGATAAGATTCTACCATCGATTTTTTCAGTTCGGTATAATCCTCGAATTTTAAATTACGTAACTCTACTTTGTTTATTTTGGCTTGCATAAAAATTTTATTTTAATCAAATATAACTAAAACTTTCCATTTACAAACGGTTACAAATAATTACAACCGAAAGTAAATAGTTAGTAACCGAATATTTTTTCGAAGGCAACGCACCTTTGCAATGTTGATTTGAAAGACCAATTCAACAAAACATACACTAACATTTAAATAGTATACGCCATGAACACATTAAGAAACAAAGTACAATTAATTGGACACGTAGGAAATGACCCAGAAATCAAAACTTTTGATGGAGGAAAAAAACTAGTCAATTTCACATTAGCGACCAATGAAAGCTACAAGAACGATAAAGGAGAAAAAGTAGAGGAAACACAATGGCATAAATTAGTTGCGTGGGGTAAAACCGCGGACATAATCGAAAAATATGTTGCCAAAGGAAAAGAAATTGCCATTGAGGGGAAATTGACACATCGAAATTACGAGGATAAAAACGGCGAAAAACGCTATTTTACAGAAGTTGTTGTAAATGATGTGCTTCTATTGGGGAAATAGTTTTTCAGTTTATAGTGAGCCGTGCCGGTTTTCGATAGCAAGAATTGAATTGTTGTAAATCAGGACTCGAATCCAAATAAAAACCATCGATACGTCGATGGTTTTCTATTATCTATTAGAGCTGTATGCTGATACTACCCATTATTTTTGTTTGGTAAATCAAATTTTGGACAATTTTCGCAACGTTTATTTTCTCCTTTTTTATATTTTTCGCAACACTTGGACTTCAGGCTTTCTTTACCAGAACCATTTTTAAGGAACTTTTTTATATCCTTTTTCGTATCCTTATTTTTCTTCTTTTTACTCAATTTCTAAATAATTAAAATCAAGTTAGATTCTAAATAATATTTGATTATTTGGGTATGTTATCAAATGTTAGTTGTTGCATATCTCTGTCAAAAAGATACAGACCGCCTTTGTCGTCACCAATCAGGTTTATTTTATCCAAAATAAGTTTTGCCTGCGCTTCTTCTTCAATTTGTTCGGCTACATACCACTGCAAAAAGTTGTGTGTGGCATAATCCTTTTCGGAAAACGAAACGTCAACCAGTTTGTTAATCGAATCCGAAACAAAAATTTCATGGTTGTATAGTTCTTCAAACATTTCCTTAAATGTTCCGTAGCTTATTTTAGGTGCTTTTAATTCGCTTACCTTAGCATGACCGCCTCGTTCATTGATGTAGCGGACTAGTTTGAGCATGTGTACTCTTTCTTCTTCAGATTGTGCATACATAAATTTTGAAACACCTTCTAAACCATGAGTTTCTGCCCATGAAGCCATAGAAAGATAGGTTTGGGATGATTCAGCTTCAATTCGAATTTGATTATTCAGCGCGTGTTCAATTGTATTTGATAGCATATTAATAAGTTTTAAGTAAAGTTACAAAAAACTTAAGCTACTGATTCATACTGTCTTGAAAAAAATCTACAAATTTACCTACATGCATGCCATCAATTAATCCATGATGTACATGAATTGACATTGGCATTGTTCTTTTCCCGTTTTCAGAAATTTTCATTTTCCCGAAAGAAATTTTTGGGCAACTGTCGGGAGTAGCAAAACTCCGGGCATGCGATAATGCAGTGAAATTGAGCCATGGAATCGCCGAAAAATGGATTACATTATCATCGGTAAATGTTCGGGTAAAAAGACCAGTCGTGTGCTGTATTCGTTCAATTTCCGCCTTTGCATTCATATTAAATATTTCAAAATCAACATGGTATTCTATTAACGAAAATCCAAAACTGCCATCTTCACGACCTATAGTCGCCGAAGCATTAATCTGGTCGCATACATATATCTGGTCGTCCGAAATTCTATAGCGAAACGATTCGGTGCTATTGACAGCAACCAATGTTTTATATAAATAATAGATAAAAAAGGAAGCCTTTAATGATTTTGCAGTTGAATAGGCTTTTGTGCATTCGATCTCAACTGTCGCGCCAAAGAACGGTTCTTCAAATTGTCTGAAAAAATGGAAATGTTCTTTTCTAGGCCATTTCGCTATATCTAAAAGTGTTCTCAAGCTTTTGTAATTTTATTTTTGGTTCAAAAGTACTGTTAATTATTGGGATCCTGAATTCATACGGGTGCTTACTAATCCTAAAATAGTTCAGTGCTAATATTGGACGATTATTGTCATTAAAACTAAAAATAGCAGCCATAAAAAAAGCCCTAAAAGAAAATTCCTTTAGGGCTTTATGATATAAAAAAGTAGCTTATTTAACTCTAAAAGTAACTCTTCTAACTAATTTTCTTGCATTTTGTGAATCGATATCTACTGAAGTATCTTCACCAGCAGCAACTACATTTAATCTAGATGCATCAACATTCGCTTTCACTAAAGTGTTTTTCACGTTGTTAGCTCTTGCACTAGATAATTTATCATTGTAATCAGATCTTCCAACTTCATCTGCATGACCTACAATATCAATTGTAGCAGTAGGATTGTTTCTCAAGTAGGTTAATATGAAATCAGTACCTTCTGTAGAAACGTTAGTTGGAGTAGATTTATCAAAGTCAAAATAAACAGCAACATAACCACCGTTAATTAAGCTTGTAATCAATTCATTGTTTGTTAATAGCGGAGAATTGTCAGTAGTACTACCGTAATTTTTCAAGATGTACGCTTCTGTTTCATCAGGAACATTATTGTTGTTTTTGTCAATTGATCTTCCTTTAGTATCAACCATTGTTCCTGCAGGCGTGTTTTGCTCTTCGTCTAAATAATCAGCTACACCATCTTTATCAGAATCTAGCATTTTATTTTCAATAGCCATAAATCGGGCATCAATTGCGTCGAATCTACCTTCATTGTCAATAACCCAGTCAGCATGTTTTTCGTTTTTACCTAAGTAAACAGTTAAACCTACAGTACCATTAAAAAGTACACCGCCGAAACCACGAGATCCTACTGTACTTGCACCATCAAAAGTACGGTTTTGTTTAGCATTAAGAATTGTTGTAAAATCTCCAGTCAACGCAATTCTATTAGATAATTTAATTTGACCAGTAACACCAGCAATAAAATTACCCATTCTGTCAGTTCCTGAAAAGTTATCAGATTCACCAAAACCTAATCCAAAACCAGCGTGACCTAATAAACCAAGAGTATTTGTCCAAGTTTCAAAACTCATGATTCTTCCTAAGTTAGCAACTCCTTGTAAATCAGCTCTGTAGTATTGAGAATCAAATCCTATTGAATTTTCACCTTCTTTAAAACTGTTATATCCAAAATCAGCTTTCAGACCAAATTTGTTATTGAACATGTAACGCACACCTAAATCAGCTACATAAGCACTAGTAACAGCAGTTCTATATCCAGCAGTCATAGGTCTCATCGGTTTGTTTAAACCTGCAGCTAATTCAACAGACCATTTGTTAAAGTCATTTCCTGTACTTGCGCTTTCTACATTTTCAGTTTGAGCACTTAAAGTTGTCATTGCAGAAGCAAAAACTAACGTAAGTATGATTTTTTTCAT
Organism: Flavobacterium cryophilum; assembly: GCF_048286555.1. NCBI lineage: Bacteria > Pseudomonadati > Bacteroidota > Flavobacteriia > Flavobacteriales > Flavobacteriaceae > Flavobacterium > Flavobacterium cryophilum. The sequence goes on from NZ_JBLVPZ010000001.1 coordinate 445,677, forward strand.
AATTTTTTTCTTTAAATTCGATACAAATTTACATCACAATTTTTAATTAAAAAACATCAACAGTTAATTATATAAAGATTAATACTAATCTTATAAAAAATAAAAACCCATTAATACTGTAATTTTCTAAAAATCAATGACTTGGCAAATATATAAATTTTTTTTATTTTTTTTAAAAAAATGTTAAAAAAATTAATTTGCACGCACTTACTTTGGTTGAACACCTTTTTTTAAAGTATCTGAGGAATAATTTGAATCAAAAAATGTTGTCCGAAATGATCTGCTTTAATTTTTAATTGCTTTATTCTGCACTAGTTTAGCGATTTACTTTTAACTGGGTTTTGCATTATTTCAGTCTTTTTAGAACATCAGTTATTTTTTCGAAAGCACTGAAGTTTACATGTTCCACTTTATGATCGATTTTTTCATGTGCCCAAGTCGTGTGAAACGGAATATGTACGGCGTGGCCACCAATGGCTAGAACCGGTAAGACATCTGATTTTAAAGAATTTCCAATCATAAAAAATTCTTCTGGCTGTATCTCCAGTCGTTTAATCAGGTCCGTATAATCAATTTCTTGTTTGTCTGACATCACTTCGATATGGTGAAAATAATGACCTAAACCTGAATTGTGCAATTTTCGGCGTTGATCCAATAAATCGCCTTTGGTGGCAACCACTAATTTGTATTTTCCGTGTAAAGCGTTTAAAGTCTCCTCCACGCCATCCAATAAAACAATTGGCTTCTCGAGTAATTCTTTTCCATATTGAATAATTTTTGCAATGATTTCAATTGGAAGTGTATTGTTTGAAATATTCATTGCAGCTTCAATCATCGAAAGTATATACCCTTTGATTCCGTAGCCGTATAATTTTAGATTGTCAATTTCTACTTTAAATAGTTCTTTGGAAATTCCTTGATGCGACAGATAATCTTCCATCAAACCACAGAATTTTGTCTCGGTTTCATCAAAATAGGTTTCATTGATCCACAAGGTGTCGTCTGCATCGAAGGCAATTACTTTTAGGTTCATGGTTTTATGTTTTACCGCAAATTCGCAAATTTCAATGTAAAAGTTGAAAAAATAATTTGCAAATTTGCGGTTGATTTTTTTTAATTTATCGTTTCTCCATTTGCAACGCCATCTGTGTCAGGATTTACAAAAACCAATTTCCCTTCGGTATTTGTCGTCATCAAAATCATTCCTTGACTCTCCACACCACGAAGATTTCTTGGAGCCAAATTCACTAAAACAGTAACTTTTTTTCCTATGATTTCTTCTGGTTTGAAACTTTCAGCAATTCCAGAAACGATGGTGCGCACGTCAATTCCGGTGTCTATTTTCAAAATCAAAAGCTTGTTGGCTTTTGGCATTTTTTCGGCTTCCAGAATCGTTCCTGTACGAATGTCCATTTTAGCAAAATCCTCAAATTGAATCGCTTCTTTCTGTGGTTCGGCTATTTTATTTTCTGCTTTGTTGGCGGTTTTAGTCGCCTCCAGTTTGTCTATTTGTTTTTGGATTTCCTCGTCTTCAATTTTGGCAAACAATAATTCCGCTTCGCCAATTTGGTGTCCTGCCAGAATCAAATCAGAAGTTTGAGCAATAGTATTCCAGTTCAATGGACTTGTTATTTTCAGAATTCTTGATAATTTTTTAGCTGTAAATGGCAAAAACGGTTCGCAAAGTGAGCTCAACGCAGCAGCAATTTGCAACGCTACATACATTTGCGTTTGCACGCGCTCCGGATTGTCTTTAATTACTTTCCAAGGCTCTTCATCCGCCAAATATTTATTTCCTAAACGAGCCACATTCATCAATTCACTCAATGCTTCACGGAATCTGTAACGCTCCAGAGAACTTGAAATCACCGCCGGATACGCTTTTAATTCGGTCAAAGTCGTTTCATCCACTTCTGAAAGTTCATTTGGAGTAGGAACAATTCCATTGTAATATTTATTGGTTAAAACCACGACACGGTTAATGAAATTCCCATAAATCGCCACCAATTCATTGTTGTTTCTCGCCTGAAAATCTTTCCAGGTAAAATCATTATCCTTGGTTTCCGGCGCATTCGATGTCAACGCGTAACGCAAAACATCTTGCTGATTTGGGAATTCTTCCAAATATTCGTGCAGCCAAACCGCCCAGTTTTTAGAAGTCGACAATTTGTTTCCTTCCAAGTTCAAAAATTCATTTGCAGGTACATTGTCCGGCAAAATATAGCTTCCTTCGGCTTTTAACATCGCAGGAAAAATGATGCAATGGAAAACAATATTATCTTTCCCAATGAAGTGAACCAGTTTTGTATCCTGATCTTTCCAGTACGGTTCCCAATCTTTTCCTTCGCGCAAAGCCCATTCTTTAGTAGATGAGATGTATCCAATTGGTGCATCAAACCACACGTATAATTTTTTTCCTTCGGCACCTTTAATAGGAACGTCAATTCCCCAGTCCAAGTCACGAGTTACTGCACGAGGTTCTAATCCGCCGTCAATCCACGATTTTACTTGCCCGTAAACATTCGGTTTCCAGTCGTTTTTATGTCCAACAAGAATCCATTCTTTCAAGAAATCTTCATAACGATCCAAAGGCAAAAACCAGTGTTTCGTTGATTTCATTATTGGTGTTTCTCCCGTAATTGTCGATTTTGGATTAATCAAATCCGTAGCATTCAAGGTGGAACCACATTTTTCGCATTGATCACCGTAGGCTTCTTCGTTGCCACATTTAGGGCATGTTCCCACCACAAAACGGTCTGCCAAGAATTGGTCTGCTTTCGCATCATACAATTGCTCGGTCACCTCCTCAATAAAATCACCTTGTTCATACAATTTTCTAAAAAATTCCGAAGCCGTATCATGATGGATTTTAGCCGAAGTTCTAGAATAATTATCAAATGAAATTCCAAAATCAGAGAATGATTTACGGATAATTCCGTCGTATTTATCGATCACTTCCTGTGGCGTAATGCCTTCTTTTTTGGCTTTCATCGAAATAGCCACGCCGTGTTCGTCACTTCCGCAAACAAACAAAACGTCTCTTCCCTGTAATCTTAAATATCTGGAATATATGTCAGAAGGCACGTAAACACCCGCCAAATGGCCAATGTGAATCGGTCCGTTTGTGTAAGGCAATGCCGCTGTAATGGTATATCTTTTTGGATTCTGTATCATGATTCTATTTTATAGAGCGCAAAAATAAGCAATAGAATTTTTATTTGAAGCTATTTCCCGCGATCCGTTGCAAATATATTCACTGAACTCCGCTGTAAATAAAAGTTAGGTGAAGTAATCTTTCTATTTTTGGCAGCAAAAATAGAAAGGATTTTCACTGCAGACGAAGTTCACTGAACTCCGCTGAAAATAGAAATTAAGTGAAGTAATCGGGGCTCATTTCGTATTGCGACAATTTTTTATGAGAAGTATATTTAGTTAATTAACAATACTGACAGATTCAAAAACTTAAGATCAGCAATATAACGCTCTAAAAAATAGTATTATATTTACATTTTTTTACTAAAATATTTTAAATCTAAACGCCTACAATTAAATTCAACAATTTATTAAGATGAAAAAAATAACGATACTGTTACTGTTTTTATGTGTTTTTTCTGTTCATTCCCAAACTCAAAAAGAAGTTTCCAGCGATTGGACTTCTTTTAACCAAACTATAAGCATTCAAACTGCTGTGTCAAAAAAGTTTAAAGTAATCGCCTCTGTAAAAATGGAGTCCGAAGACCCGATGGCATGGGCTGGGGTTTGGGCTAGGGTAGATACTAAAAATGAAGAAGATGGCTTTTTTGATAATATGAGTGATAGACCAATTAAAGCAAAAGCGTGGCAATCCTATACTGTTGAAGGAATTATCGATGCAAATACTAAATCATTAAGTTTTGGGGGCTTGTGTTTATATAATGGAAAATTTTATTTCGATAAATTTGAATTGCTAATTGAAAATGAAAAAGGCATTTTTGAACCAATTACGGTTTTAAATGCCAGTTTTGAAACTCCTGTTACGAATGGTGATATTCCAAAATGGGGCTTAGGGATATCCAAAAACAAAATAGTTAAAGTCAAAGAATATAAAATTATATCTGATAAGGGTAACGTTGATGGAAAGTTGGTTTTATTGATGGAGGGAAGTGGTATAAAAATAAAAGAGACTGGAAAGATCGGTAATGTTGAAGGAGCTTCACCTCAAATTGGCGCAATGATTTCGATGCTTGAAGATTTAAAAGACCGTGTTGAAAACACAGTCAAAAATATGGATAAATACGAAATTGATTATTTACATGATGAAGAAGCGAATAGGATTGGGGCTTTGGTTATGCATTTAGCGGCAGCCGAGGCTTATTATCAAGTTGTCACTTTTGAAAACAGAGAATTTAATCCAGAAGAAAAGAAAAAGTGGGGTTTGGCTTTAGATTTAGATAAGGGTGGTCGTGATGAGATTAAAGGGCATGACATACAGTATTATTTAGATCTATATAATGAAGTTAGAGCAAAAACGATAACCGAGCTAAAAAAGAAAGATGATGCTTGGTTTGCTATAGAACATAAAAAATATGGTGTAACAAACCAATATTGTTGGTTTCATGTTATGGAACACCAATCCAGTCATTTAGGGCAAATTTTATTTTTGAAGAAAAGGATTCCGCCGCAAATGGCGGTGGATTTAGAACAAAAGATTAAAAACTAACTTAGTAAAATTTTATCAATAGCACATCAATTACGAAAGCCACGTTTTTAATGTGGCTTTTTTTATATTTGCAAACGTAATTAAAGAAGACTGCAAATCATGCCAAAAGGACCCGAAAAAAACACCAAAAATAAGGCTTTACACACCAAATTGCTAAATCGAAAAAAGACTAAACTTCAAGAGGAGAAAAAAGAAAAAGCATTACGTTTGAAAGCATTGGTTACAAAAATGAATCAGAAAAAGAGTAGTGATGAATCTGACGTCAATTGAATGATAACGCTAATCAATCAGCGCTGATCTTTGTAATCCGTGGAACAAAAAAGCATTTCGTTTCTGTAATAATTTGTCAGATGGCACAAGTTTATCGACTTTAACTTTATTACGGTAAGCCGCTACAATTTTAGTTTCCTAAATTTTCGATTTCGATTTTTAAATTTTCTAAGTGACGATTAAGGATTGCCCAAACTATTGAATTATCAATGCTGTCATAAGCGTGAACCAAGCGGTTTCTAAAGCCAATGATTTGATTTCCATTTTCAATTACAAATTCATTTTCCATCAGTCGTAATTTATTCAGAGCTTCTCCAATAATGACCAACTGTCTTTCAACGGCACTTTGAGTTTTTCGGTCTTTGTCATACATATTGAAATCGGTAATTTCAAAAGTAAATTCGCGAATTAAGTTTATCGCCATTAAGACGTCAGAAAGATACTTTTTGCTCTTTTCCGTCATAAAGTAAAATTTTTGTAGTGTCTATATTTTTTCTAAGAATTGGATTTTTAATAGATGAATTAGTCAATAAATCAACTTTTCTTTGAAAAAATTCTTCAAGTTTGTCCCAAATATCCATCAAATTTTCACCGCGCTCGATAGGGTCTTCAGTATCAATTTCGATTAGTAAATCTATATCGCTAGTTTCATCATTGAAATTTTCGGTCACAGCTGAACCAAAAGCATAAATATTTTTAACATTATGACTTTTGCATAATGTCAAAAATTCGGCTAATTTCATTTGTATAGACTCTTTCATTTTCATATTGCTAAGATAACTTATTTTTTTCAAAAAAAACAGCTTCTATTTTGAGTGTTCCCGTGCGTTTCACAAACCGTAATTACAGCAAAAATCATTTTTACTTAGAAGTATTGTCTTTGACAAAGGGAATATAAAATTTCTTTTCTGTAATAATTTACCCGAAATTTACAGCAAATATTCAAACACAAAACCTATGGAATTCGGTAGAATAATTATTTCAGAAACTGCCTTTAATAGTGAGAACCTCCAAGATGTAATTCACTCTAATATTTCGGTAATCAATTTAATGCGAGAGGAAGGTGTGAACGATGATTTGATTCATGAAGACGCTGTAATGAGTTATTATTTAGATTATTATGCCTCACAATATACCGAAGGAAATTTTGCTCAATTTGTATACAATTCGGGTTGGGACAAAGAACTAAACGAATTGATAGAAGAAGGTTTGGCTTTGATTGGCGCCGAAAAACATTTGGAATTGTTTCAACAGCAATCCAAAAAAGTGAAATTGATGAGTAGCGTCAAACTGAATAAATTCCTGAAGGGGAAACTGGAAGGTGTAAATCCTATTCGAGATTTACTTAACAACGACACTTTTTTCGAAATTGAAGAAAACTTGGTTACCTTGAATGCTGATTTTTTAAAAACACATCCCGATTTCGAAGTCCTTTCTGTAGATGACATGTTTGCCGCCTTAGAAGAATTCGTGGGACATGAGATTAAAAGAGCGTAAACTAAGTCAAAAGTCGCAAGTCATAAAGTCTTAAAGGTGTTTTGTATTGCACTCAATTGTCTTTTTAACATTAAATAAAGGGTGCCTAAATAAGGTTGTTTCCTAGCGCTTGACTTTATGACTTTATGACTTTCGACTATTGACTATTTTTTTGTCCCTATCTTATCAAACATTTTCTTAAATTTGCTTCCATTATTATATATGTTAGCGTTATAAAAATCAAGCTATGTTACAAATCGCATTTATTAGAGAGAATCAAGAAAAAGTAATCACCGCTTTGGCAAAGAGAAACATCGATGCTACAAGTGTTGTTGATGAAGTGGTACAACTGGATGAAAAACGTCGCGCTACGCAAGTGGAGCTAGACGGAATTTTATCCGAATCTAATAAATTATCCAAAGATATTGGCGAATTGATGAAAGCTGGAGAGAAATCGAAAGCCGCAATCTTGAAAGAAAAAACAGTTTTATTAAAAGAAAAAAGCAAGAAATTAGCAGAGACTGCTGATGTACTTGCCGGAGAACTTTTAGAAAAATTATATACGTTACCCAATCTTCCTGCTGATATTGTTCCCGTTGGAAAAACGCCGGAGGAAAATCTAAATGTTTTTGAAGAAGGAGAGATTCCGGTTTTGCATGAAGGCGCACAACCCCATTGGGAATTGGTAAAAAAATACGACATCATCGATTTTGAGCTTGGAGTAAAAATCACTGGAGCAGGATTTCCGGTGTATAAAGGAAAAGGAGCACGATTACAGCGCGCTTTGATCAATTATTTCTTGGATAAAAATACTGCTGCAGGGTACAACGAAGTTCAGGTTCCGCACATGGTAAATGAAGCATCGGCTTATGGAACGGGACAATTGCCGGACAAAGAAGGGCAAATGTATCATGATAAAACAGATGATTTATATTTAATTCCAACGGCAGAGGTTCCGGTGACCAATTTGTTCCGTGATGTAATCTTAAACGAAAACGAATTGCCGGTTTTGACTACCGCTTACACGCCATGTTTCCGCCGTGAAGCGGGTTCTTATGGCGCGCACGTACGTGGATTGAACCGTTTGCATCAATTTGATAAAGTAGAAATTGTTCGTGTAGAGCATCCGGATAAATCATACGAAGCGTTAGATGGAATGGTGGAACACGTAAAAAGCATATTACAAGAACTAAAATTACCCTATAGAATATTGCGTCTTTGTGGCGGTGATATGGGTTTCACAGCAGCTTTGACCTATGATTTCGAAGTGTTTTCTACCGCGCAGGACCGTTGGTTAGAAATCAGTTCAGTTTCTAATTTTGAGACATTTCAAGCGAATCGTTTGAAATTGCGTTTCAAAGACAAAGACGGAAAAAACCAATTGGCACACACCTTAAACGGAAGCGCATTGGCTTTGCCAAGAGTTTTGGCTGGGATTTTAGAAAATTACCAAACGCCGGAAGGAATCGTAATTCCAGAAGTATTGCGTCCGTATTGCGGGTTTGATATTATAAATTAGTAGTCAGTGTTCCGTTGTGTAACGATCAAATAGGAATACGCCATTATAACACTACTGTTTAAAACTAAGGAGGTTTGATTGTGAATTTTTTAGGTGTTAAGAATTAAATATTTATTTTTTGAGTACGCATGCTGAAAACTAAAAAACGGAACACTGAATACTTTTGAAATGAAACAATTATTTCTACATATCACGCTGTTTTTCTCGCTATTTGCTTTCGCCCAGAACGAACAATTAGCGCAGTATTATTATGATAAAGGCGATTTTGAAAAAGCAAAAATCAGCTATGAGGAACTGCTGCAAGAGATTCCATTAAATTCCCAGTATTTTTTACGGATAATAGATTGTTCTCAGCAATTACAACAGTTTGAAAGTGCCGAAAAAGCCATCCAAGAACGATTTGATAAGTACAATCAAGGAAATCTTCTGGTAGAATTAGGATATAATTTTCAGTTGCAAAAAAATGATGCCAAAGCTACCATTTACTATGATCAGGCATTAGATCGAATCAGAAAAAATCCAAATGAAGTTTACGGAATATCAAGCGCTTTTGAGAAAAAAGTGTTACTCGATTACGCGCTGAAATCCTACCAAACCGCGACTGAATTAGAGCCGAATTTAAATTTCAATTATCAAATAGGACTACTTTACGGCCAGTTGTCAAATATGGAAATGATGATTTCCACTTTTCTGGATGAAGCGTTTGCCAGTCCTCAAAACTCCATTAGAATCCAAAATCAACTGGTTCGTTTTATGGCTGACCAAGGTGACGCAAACTTCAATGAAATATTACGCAAAGCATTAATTCTAAGAACCCAAAAAAATCAAGATCTCTTTTGGAATCATTATTTGAGTTGGTTTTATGTCCAACAAAAAGAGTTCGAAAAAGCATTTATTCAGGAAAAAGCCATTTATAAACGCAATTCGGAATCGCTTGCTAATATTGTAAATTTAGGGCAATTGGCAATTGAAGACGAGAATCAAGAAGCAGCTAAAGAAATTTTGAGTTTTGTATTGGAAAACACACAAGATTTAGAATTGCTTATTCAAGCGAATTCGTATCTGATAAGCATGAAAATTGAAAAAGCATCCGAAAACGAGTTTACTGCCATCAGCACAGAATTAGACGGCTTGTTGAAACAATTTGAGATACGTCCTTTTACCTTATCTTTGCAGCTGATTCAGGCACATTTCACGGCATTTAATTTAAAAAAACCTGAGGAAGGAAAGGCAATAGTCAAGAGAGCGCTGGAAATGCAATTGAATGATTATGAAGCGGCTAATGCCAAAATGGAACTGGCCGATATTTTGCTGTACGAAGAAAAATTCAATCAGGCTTTAATTTATTATTCGCAAATTGAATTGGATTTAAAAAATGATGTTGTGGCGCACGAAGCCAGTTTGAAAGCCGCAAAAACCAGTTATTTTAAAACTGATTTCGCCTGGGCTTTGAAACAATTTACAGAATTGAAATCGGCAAATACCCAGTTGATTGCCAATGACGCTTTGGAATACTTTCTATTAATCAACGACAATACGGTAGCTGATTCGACGCAAACGGCACTGAAACAATTTGCCAAAGGAGATTATCTGTTGTATCAAAACAGGACTCAGGAAGCGGTAACTCAGTTTCAATCGATTTTAAAAAACTATAAAGGGCAGGAAATAGAGGCCGTGACCTTGTTGCGATTAGGGAAAATATATGAAAAGAAAGGCGATTTTGCTTTGGCTTTAAGCCAATACCAAACGATTATTGACCAGCATAGCGACGGAATTTACGTTGATGAAGCGCTGTACTTTTCGGCAGAAATTTATAACAAGCAATTATTGCCTGAAAAAGCGAAACCACTATATGAAAAAGTGTTGTTCAATCATCAGGACAGTATTTATTTTGTGGAAGCCAGGAAGAAATTCAGGCAATTGCGAGGCGATCCTAATTTATAAAAAAGATTATTTGTTTATGCGATTAACCAATTAAACAAATCAACGATTAAACAGTTAAAAATGATACTATACAACGTTACCACAAACATACATGAAAGCGTTCACGATCAATGGATGATCTGGATGCAACACAAGCACATTCCTGAAATACTGGCTACTGGGAAATTTTCCTCGGCAAGAATGGTGCGGGTTTTAATCGAAGAGGAAATGGGCGGCGTAACCTATTCGGTTCAATATGCCACAGAAAGTAAAGAAACCTTGGCGAAATATTACCAGGAAGATGCACCAGCTTTTCGTGAAGAAGGATTGAAACTATTTGGAGATAAGATGCTTGCTTTTAGAACAGAATTAGAATTGATTGCAGATTATTAGAGTCATTGCGAGGAACAAAACCATCACCCTCAGGGTATCGTTTTGAACCACAATCTTGAAAACAGGAAATTGCGAGTTCAAGTCAGATTGTAAAAAGATGAAATTGGAGATCGCAATTTGCGACCTCCAATTATAAAAAACATAAAAATTTCATTTTATGGGCGATAAAATTTCAATAATTCCAGATGACACACTAAGATTTATTTTATCAGAAATCAAAAAGTAATGATAGATCGTGATTTGGCAACACTTTACGGGGTTGAAACAAGGGTTTTAAAGCAAGCTGTACGAAGAAATTTGAATAGATTTCCAGAAGATTTTATGTTTGAATTATCTAAAGTAGAATTTGAGAATTGGAGGTCACAAATTGTGATCTCCAATTCTGAAAACATGGGTTTGCGATATGCACCGATGGCTTTTACAGAACATGGAGTATTAATGTTATCGAGAGTTTTGAATAGTGAAAAAGCAATTCAAACCAATATTTAGATAATGCGGATATTTACAAAGACGAGGCAATTGCTCTCCGATAATTCAGACTTACGCATGGATTTTGAAATAATGAAAAAGAAAATTGAAAATCAGGGAAAAAATATAGAACTTGTTTTTCAATATGTAGATGAACTTTATGGAAAAGAAAGAAATAGTTCCAGAACGAGAAAAAATAGGATATAAAAAATAGTCGTCAGTATTAATTTTGCGATGACTTTCTACATTTTAATTAAATACACTTTCTGCCTTCGTGGCAGCTAAAACTAACAATATAATGCGATCGCTTTGTGCCTCGCAATGACAATATGGAAAAAGTAAAAGCCAAAAAACACCTAGGACAGCACTTCTTGAAAGACGAAAGCATTGCAAAAGACATTGCTGACACGCTGAATTTAGAAGGATATGATGACGTCCTGGAAATAGGTCCAGGAATGGGAGTTTTGACAAAATATTTGTTGGATAAGCCAGTCAACACGTACGTTATTGAAATTGATACCGAATCAGTGACGTATTTGGATGAAAATTATCCAAAATTAAAAGATCGAATCATTTCTAAAGATTTCTTAAAATACAACATCAACGAAATTTTTGAAGGGAAACAATTCGCAATTATTGGGAATTTCCCATATAATATTTCGACTCAAATAGTTTTTAGAGCTTTGGAATATCGCCATCAGATTCCGGAATTTGCAGGAATGTTCCAGAAAGAAGTAGCACAACGTATTTGTGAAAAAAAGGGAACAAAAGCGTATGGAATTTTATCGGTTTTGGTACAGGCTTTTTATGATGCCGAATATTTATTTACGGTAGACGAAAATGTTTTTATTCCGCCGCCAAAGGTAAAATCGGGAGTTTTACGTTTGCGCAGAAAAAAAGATTACAGTTTGCCTTGTGGCGAAAAATTGTTTTTTACAGTGGTGAAAACAGCCTTCCAACAACGACGCAAAACATTACGAAATAGTTTAAAAACCTTAAATTTGTCGGATAGTTTGAGAGAAGATGAAATTTTTGACCTTCGACCAGAACAATTAAATGTAGAACAATTCATAGCACTTACCCAAAAAATAGAAGCCGATGGAATTTAAAATCAGCAAAGAATTAATTCAGGAATTAGAGGTACTCATTCAAAATAAAAACGACCAGCAACTGGAAGTATTGTTGAATGATATGCACCATGCTGATATTGCTGAAATTCTGGATGAGCTTGATTTTAATGAAGCGACTTATATTTTTAAAGTTTTAGACAGTGAAAAAACAGCCGAAATTCTTCTTGAACTAGAAGATGATTTGCGGGAGAATATATTAAGCAGGCTTTCGCCAAAAGAGATTGCGGAAGAACTAGATGAGTTGGAAACTAATGACGCAGCTGATATTATTGCGGAGCTTTCCAAAGATTTGAAAGCTGAAGTTATATCAGAACTTCAGGATGTTGAGCACGCCAAAGATATTGTTGACTTATTGCGTTTTGACGAAGATACTGCAGGTGGAATTATGCATAAGGAATTAGTTAAAGTCAATGAAAATTGGAACGTCCTCACCTGTGTAAAAGAAATGCGCATTCAGGCTGAAAATATCTCCAGAGTTCATTCGATTTATGTGGTGGATGATGAAGACCGATTGAAAGGGCGTTTGTCGCTCAAAGATTTATTGACTACTTCTTCCAGAACACCGGTAAGTGACGTGTACATTCGGAAACTAAACTCGGTTAAAGTAGATACTGAAGATGTTGAGGTGGCGCGAATCATGCAAAAATACGATTTAGAAGCCATTCCAGTAGTAGATGAATTAGGTCGATTAGTAGGCCGAATCACCATTGACGACATTGTTGATGTAATCAAGGACGAAGCGGATCAGGATTATCAATTAGCGGCGGGTATTTCCCAGGACGTTGAAGCGGATGACAGCATCTTTGAACATACAAAAGCACGATTGCCTTGGTTGGTTTTGGCACTTTTGGGAGGATTCATCACCGTAAAAGTGTTGGGGTTGTTTGAAGGAGCCATGCTCGAACATGGAAATTTATTCTTTTTTACGCCACTTATTGCTGCTATGGCGGGAAATGTAGGGGTGCAATCATCGGCAATTATTGTGCAGGGCTTGGCAAACAATTCATTGAGCGGATCCTTGTTTAATAGATTGATCAAAGAAGTGTCACTAAGTTTATTAAACGGAGTGATTCTGGCTATAATATTGTTCTTGGGAAGTCATTTTCTATTGAATGTTGAAATCATTGTAGGGATTATTGTGACTATAGCATTAATGTCTGTAATTATAATTGCCTCGTTAATTGGAACTTTTATCCCATTATTACTGGATAAATTTGGAATTGACCCTGCATTAGCGACTGGCCCGTTTATCACTACCAGCAATGATATTTGCGGAATTTTGATTTATTTTTCAATTGCAAAAATGATTTTGGGGTTTTAAGAAAGAACCAAGAATAGAGAGCAAAGAGGAAAGAAATTGTAGGACAATTTCAAAACGTTATTTTAGTTTTTTGTGAAGTAAAACGGAATAAAAAATAAGACAAGAAACGATAGAAATTAAAAGTAAATTAGATTCGAATTTTTATAAAAGAATCAAAAAGATATAATAAAAACTTACACTTTCCCATATTGACTCCCTCTCCTTTGGAAAGGGCTGGGGAGAGGAAAACTACAACCAGCATGAAAGTACACATCATTGGCGGAGGAAACTTAGGTGTTTCGATTGCATTAGGATTATCAAAATTTTCGCCGGAAAACCAAGTCACTATCACCCGAAGAAATACCTCAAGCATTGTATATCTTGAAAAATTAGGAGCGACCGTTTCCACGAATAATACGCATCAGATTCAGGAAGCCGATATCATAATTTTGACCATAAAACCATACCAAGTAGATACGGTATTAGCCGAAATCCTTTCGGTGATTTCCAATAAAATTATCGCATCGGCGGTGAGCGGATTGTCGATAGAAAATTTACAAAACAAAATTGGCGCTGCCAATAGTGCGATCCGAATCATGCCCAATATTGCGGCACAGTTTGGCGCTTCGGCAACCTGTATTGCATATCATGAAAAAGACAAGGAGAAAGCGCAAGATGTAGTTTCCCTTTTTCAAAGTTTGGGAACAGCTCCTATCATTGACGAAAAATTAATGGATGCGGCAACGGTTCTGGCGGCCAGTGGAACTGCTTTTGCGTTGCGGTACATTCGAGCCTCGATGCAAGCTGGAATCGAAATTGGATTTGACTGGCAAACCGCTTTGGCCATCTCTGCACAAACCGTAAAAGGCGCTGCACAAATGCTGCTGGAAGAAAAAGTACACCCAGAACAATTAATAGATCGTGTCACTACACCACAAGGCTGCACGATTGCGGGATTAAACGAAATGGAAATGCACGGATTCAGTTCGTCCTTGATACGAGGAATCAAAACTTCGTTGAAACAAATTAAAGGATAAGAGGCATTAGGACGATACATTATCGTGGATACGGGTGAGACCCCCACATTGCCGCAGGCAAATGTTTTATTTCAATTCCTCAAAAATTCTTGTTTTATTTTCGTGTAAACACCTCCAATAAATACTATATTTAAAAAAAACACCATGAAAAAACTACTGCTTTTAACCCTTACTTTAATTTCAGCCTATACGATAAATGCGCAACAAGACAAACAAAAACAGCTGCTCAAACATGTGGTTATGTTTGGATGGAAACCAGGGACAGAAGCCGCAGCAATTGACAAAGTGATTGCTGCTTTCGGGAACTTGAAGCATAAAATCAAATTAGTCAAAGCGTATGAATGGGGAATTAATAACAGTCCCGAAAATTTAAATAATGGTTTAACGCATTGTTTTGTGCTGACCTTCAACAGTGAAGCGGATAGAGATGCGTATTTGATTCATCCGGCTCACAAGGCGTTTGTGTCAGTTTTGAATCCAGCGCCAGATAAAGTTACGGTCTTCGATTATTGGACTAATAAATAAAGGTCAGGCATGATCAGTAAAATGAATTTAGCGTATAAATAGCCAAATCCTAATCATGAGTTTCCGTAAAAAAGGGTGTTTAGCTTTAAAACTAAACACCCTTTTTTATTAGAGAAATTAATTAATCTATTGGTCAAATCATCATTTTTTTGCTTTAGCGGGTTTCAAATTAAATTTCAACCATAAAAAGCCAATCGTTCCCGCAATAAAGGAAGCGATCAAAATCGCAATTTTAGAGTACGTAATTACTTCTTCGCCATCGTTTTTAAACGCAAGTAATGTTATAAAAATAGACATTGTAAAGCCTATTCCACCTAGCATTCCTGCTCCAAAAATGCTGCTCCATTTTAGGTCTTTAGGTAACTTGCAAATTCCTATACTCACAGCAATAAATGAGAATAGCCAGATTCCCAATGGCTTTCCTACCACGAGACCCAGTATGATTCCAATCGTGTTAGGGTGAGTCAATTCTTCATGCCAATTAGAATCTATGGCAATACAAGTATTTGCGATAGCAAATAAAGGAAGTATAAAAAATGCCACAGGTTTGTGTAAAAAATGCTGCAAGCGATACGAAGACGTTTTTTTGCCTCCATTACCAAACGGAATTACAAAGGCTAATAATACTCCGGTTATCGTTGCATGAACACCTGAATTTAGCATAAAATACCACATTGCTGCTCCACCAATCAAATAAGGAATAAGACTATGCACTTGTCTTCGGTTCAAGATAAATAAACCACCCATAATAGCAAGAGCGATGAACAAATTTATATAGGCAATCGTATCTGTGTAAAATATGGCAATAACCAAGATGGCGCCTAAATCATCAATGACAGCAAGCGCAGTCAAAAATATTTTGAGTGATGTAGGTACGCGTTTTCCTAGAAGAGACAGAATACCAATTGCAAAAGCAATATCAGTTGCCATAGGAATTCCAGCACCATTTTGTGTAATAGTTCCATAATTAAACACCAAAAAGATTCCGGCAGGGACGGCCATTCCGCCCAACGCTCCAAAAAGAGGTAACGTCGCCTTTTTAATACTGGATAATTCTCCTTGATATATTTCCCGTTCTAATTCTAAACCTATTAAAAGAAAGAAAATAGTCATCAAGCCGTCATTGATCCAATGCGTCACCGAATTATTTGCAATACTGGTTTCCCAAAAAGCAATGTACTCGTTTTGAATGGGTGAATTGGCTAGTAAAAGAGAGAGTATGGTTGCGAAAAGCAATAATAGCCCACCGGCTTTTTCGCTTTCAAAAAAAACATTGAAGGTTTTTGTTAGTTTCATTTTTAGTTTTTCATTTATTATAACCATTCCGATTATAATAAAAATTGAGATTGCTAATTTACGATTTTACAGGCTAATTTCCTTTGATAAAATAATAAACCGTAATTTTTTTATTAATTTTGAAGTATTAAAAAAGTACATTTTATGAACATCAAAATTCTTCACATCGACAGTAATAACGCTTTGCTTTGGGATCAATTGCAGCAATCCGGATTTATAAATCACAGTGATTTCACCTCGTCAAAAGAGGAAATTGAAGCCAAAATACAAGAGTATCAGGGAATTGTTATACGGAGCCGTTTCAAAATTGACAAAACATTTTTAGACAAAGCCATTAATTTGCAGTTCATCGCACGAGTGGGAGCCGGTTTAGAAAGCATTGACTGCGATTATGCAAAGTCCAAAAACGTTACACTTATCGCTGCACCGGAAGGAAATCGAAACGCCGTTGCCGAACATACATTGGGAATGATTTTATCTCTTTTTAATAAATTGAATGAAGCCGATAGCGAGATACGATCTGGACATTGGAACCGTGAAAGCAACCGCGGTCATGAACTTGACGGAAAAACAGTGGGAATTATTGGTTACGGAAACATGGGAAAATCATTCGCCAAAAAATTGCGTGGTTTTGATGTGCAAGTCCTTTGTTATGATATTCAGGAAAATGTAGGTGATGTCAATGCGAAGCAGGTTTCACTAACAGAATTTCAGCAAAAAGTGGATGTTGTTAGTTTGCATATTCCTTGGACTCCCGAAACAAATAAAATGATTGACAGTGATTTTATTGCTGGATTTTCCAAGCCTTTCTGGATAATAAACTCGTCTCGTGGCAAGAATATTGTCACTGCGGATTTAGTTGCTGCATTGCAATCTGATAAAATTCTAGGAGCTGGTCTGGACGTTTTGGAATATGAAAAATTATCCTTTGAAACCCTTTTTAATGATAAACACACACCTGAAGCTTTTCAATATTTGTTGAAAGCTAAGAACGTGATTCTGACACCACATATTGCTGGTTGGACATTCGAAAGCCACGAGCGATTGGCACAAGTAATAGTTGATAAAATAAAAGCAAAGTATTTTGGTCAACCTAAAGTTGCCTTGGCGGAGAAACGGGTTACGGGAATTGGCGGCTTCTTTTTTAAATCAAATAATCCCAAAGAATTGGTATCTTGGTATGAAAAACATTTGGGTTTAAAAACAGATGACTATGGTTCCACTTTTTGGTGGAAAGACAAAGAGGGGAATGATTGTTCTACGCAATGGTCGCCGTTTGCAATGGATACCACGTACTTTGCTCCAAGCGAAAAACAATTCATGCAAAACTTCAGAGTAACTGATTTAGAAAATTTGTTAAAAAAATTATCGGAGGAAGGTGTAACAATTGTGGGCGATATGGAGTCTTATGAGTATGGAAAATTTGGATGGATTCTCGATATCGAAGGAAATAAGATAGAACTTTGGGAACCAATTGATGCTGCATTTCAATAATTTTTATATTTTTAACCACTGAAAAATAACCTTTTAACAATTAAGCTATGGAAAATACAAAAATTGAAGAATGGAATAATCCGCGACCAGTTGAAAAAGACAATAAAAAACTTGCAGCAGGAATTCTTGCTATTCTTTTAGGAGGATTCGGTATTCATAAATTTATTTTAGGATATACAAAAGAAGGAATTATTCAATTTTTCCTCAGTTTTTTATGTGGTTTAGGAGCATTGATCGGAATTGTTGAAGGAATACTATATTTAACAAAATCAAACGAAGAATTTTATCAGACGTATCAAGTAAATAAAAAAGGTTGGTTTTAAAACATAAAAAATTCCCGATTTTTTCGGGAATTTTTATATAATCTGCAGTCAATCTTCTTTTTCACTTAGTTTTCTTTCCAGTTCGGCCTGAAATTCTTCCATTACGGGTTTCATGGTACTTTCCGGAATATCAGCGATCCTGATATACATCAAACCGTCCACGGCGTTATTAAATAGAGGGTCTACATTAAAAGCGACTACTTTTGCATTTTGTTTAATGTATTTTTTAATCAAAACCGGTAAACGCAAATGTCCTGGTTCCAGTTCATCAATAATTTTATCAAACTTATTTAGATCTGATTCGGCTTCGTCAAATATGAAATCTTTGTCGGCATCTTTTAGTTTTACTTTGTAGGCTTTCTTTGGGTGGATGTATTGTGCAATGTAAGGATCATAATAATTCGATTTCATGAATTCGATCATCAATGATTTTGAGAAATCAGAAAATTGATTGCTAATACTTACTCCGCCCAGCAAATATTTATGCTCGGGAAAACGCAAAGTAGTGTGCATAATTCCTTTCCAAAGCAAGAAAAGCGGCATAGGTTTTTGTTGATATTCTTTGATGATAAATGCTCTGCCCATTTCAATCGACTTGTGCATCATGTCATGTAATTCCGGTTCAAATCGAAAGAGGTCATTCAAATAGAACCCATTTATCCCAAATTTTGGATAAATTTCAGAACCCAGTCCCATCCTATAAGCTCCCGCAATTTTATTGGCATCACTGTCCCATAAAAAAAGATGGTGGTAATATTGGTCGTGCTTGTCTAAATCAATGGATTCATTAGTTCCTTCGCCCACTTCTCTGAAAGTAATTTCTCGGAGCCGCCCTATTTCGTGCAGAATATTGGGTATTTTTTTTGCCTCGGCGAGAAAGACTTCATAATTTTTACTTAGTAAAAGGCGACAATCAGTGCTCCGTAAAGCCTCTACTTCCTTAATCATTTTCTCTTGATTAGCCGCAGTGACAATCTTTTTGGGACTTTTTGGCAATTTCAAAGTTGGTGTTGGTAAAAAAGGACTTTCCTTTTCGAAAGGATTTGCCAACATGTAGGTTTTCTTTCTTAAAAACTCTGAATATTCCTCTATAGTGGTGTGCTCATTTTGTTCATTTACTGAAATTGGTTTGCCAATACGCACTTTTATCACACGATGTTTTTGACTAAACACTTCCGAGGGTAGTTTTGCCGTTCTAAAAGTGCTGCTTATTTTTGAAAGAAGATAAAATAATCGACTATTTTTAGCGTGAAAATAAATAGGGACAACGGGAACCTGCGCTTTTCTGATTACTTTAATAGCCCCTTCTTCCCAAGGTTTATCTACCATTAATTTCCCGTCTTTATACGAAGAAACTTCCCCCGCAGGAAACATTCCTAATGGTTTCCCATCGCTTAAATGACGCAATGTTTCTTTTATTCCTACCACGCTAGACTTGGCATCTTTGTGATTTTCAAAAGGATTCACCGGCATGATGTATTTCTTGAGAGGCTCAATTCGATGCAAAAGGAAATTGGCGATAATTTTGAAACTAGGTTCTCTTTCGAGCATTAATTTCAGTAACAAAACGCCATCAATACCTCCCAACGGATGGTTAGAAATGGTGATGTAAGCACCGTCCTTTGGTAAACGTTTTAAGTCCTCTTCCGGAATTTCAAATTTTATTTGTAGATCATTTAATATTCCGTTTAAAAACGCAACGTCTTTTAAATGTTTATTTCTGTCGTATACTTTATTTAAGGTAGAGATTTTTAGAACCTTCATTAGCATCCAGCCTGAAAAAGTACCCAAAACCCCGTACTTATCTGCATTTATCGCTTGTGAGACTTCTTTGGCGGTTACTAAACCCATGTATTTTCTGTTTTTTTAGAGCGAGAAACAAAGATAGCAAAAAACTCCATTTTCTCTATTTTTCTGAATCAAACTTCTAGTTTTTTGTTACATTTGAAATCCACATTCAAACAATAAAATTTTTTCCGATAAAATAAAAAAGTGGATTGCTGGCAACCGCAGGTAAAAATAATTTTTCGGGAGAGACTCAAAAAAAAAAGTAATGAGAATTATTTCATACAACGTAAACGGAATCAGAGCAGCCATTTCAAAAGGATTTATTGATTGGTTGCAACTCGCAGATCCGGACATTATTTGTCTTCAGGAAATTAAGGCAACCAGAGACCAAATTCCGGTTGAAGATATTGCAAAAGCGGGCTATCCGTACCAATATTATTATTCAGCAAGCAAAAAAGGATATAGCGGCGTGGCTATACTTTCTAAAATTAAACCCAACAATGTGGTTCATGGAACCGGAATTCACCACATGGATTTCGAAGGACGGAACCTTCGGGCTGATTTTGATGATTTTTCAGTGATGAGTTTGTACCTGCCATCGGGGACAAATATCGATCGATTGGACCATAAATTCACCTTTATGGATGATTTTCAAAACTACATCAACGAACTCAAAAAAGAAACGCCAAATTTGATGATTTGCGGCGATTATAACATTTGTCACGAGGCAATCGATATTC
The DNA here is from genome assembly GCF_048286555.1 of Flavobacterium cryophilum. Classification (NCBI taxonomy): domain Bacteria; kingdom Pseudomonadati; phylum Bacteroidota; class Flavobacteriia; order Flavobacteriales; family Flavobacteriaceae; genus Flavobacterium; species Flavobacterium cryophilum. Next base: position 466,058 of record NZ_JBLVPZ010000001.1, read on the forward strand.
ATGATCCGGTCCGAAACAAAAATATTTCCGGGTTTTTACCGCAAGAAAGAGCTTGGCTCGACGGTTTCATGAAGTCTGGATTTGTCGATAGTTTTCGCCATTTCAACAGTGAACCGCACCAATATTCATGGTGGAGTTACCGCGCCGGAGCAAGAGGAAACAACAAGGGTTGGCGTATCGATTACAATTTAGTTAGTGATTCTTTGAAACATAAATTAAAAAGAGCCGTTATTTTATCAGATGCCGTGCATTCGGATCATTGTCCAATTTTGGTCGAAATCTAGTAACATTTTCAGGAGCTACTTCCCGCTATCCGTTACAATCTTTCTAGTCCTGAACTTGTTTCAGGATCCTGAAACAAGTTCAGGACTAGAAAGGATTTTCACTTTTATCGGGGCTATGGCATTCAAATACCATTGGCATTTTTGCTTTCAAAACAACACAATAGAAATTTTATAAATACCAACAAAATGATTAAAAGAGTTTCCATCGGATTAGTAGTATTGGCACTTTCAACCTCTTGTGTATCCAAAAAGATATACAACGACTTAGAGAGTAAGTTCACCGATTTAAAAAAAGAAAACAGAAGTTTAGCGGATGAAAATACCGATTTGCTAAAAGCTAAAAATCAAGTAGAATTAGACCGCGACGGGTTAAAAACTGATTTAAGCAAATCCAAAGCGGAACTGAATAAACTGAAAGCAGATTATGCCGCGGCTCAAAATAAATTTAATGTCTTACAGGATTCTTATGTCGCTTTAGAAAAAAACAGTGGTGACGCGTTGCAAACCAATATGAAAAAAAATAGGGATTTATTGGAGCAGTTAGATGAGAAAGGAAAAGCATTGGCATTAGAACAAGAGCGACTGAGCAAAAGCGCACAACGTCTGCAAGAATTAGAAGACTTGATTGCAGCCAAAGAAGCTAGCATGAGAAAATTAAAAGAGACGCTGTCTAACGCCTTGAATAGTTTTGAAGGAAAAGGGTTGACAGTAGAACAAAAAAACGGAAAAGTATATGTTTCTATGGAGAACAAACTCCTTTTCAATTCTGGAAGTTGGGCCGTAGGTTCTCAAGGGAAAGAAGCGGTGATTGAAGTAGGAAAAGTTTTGGGTGACAACCCAGACATATCAGTATTGATAGAAGGACATACGGACGATGATGCTTTCACGGCTTCAGGTCCAATTGCTGATAACTGGGATTTGTCCACCAAAAGGGCGACAGCCATAGTTGCTATTTTGAGTGAAAATAAAAAAATCAACAAACAAAATTTAACGGCGGCAGGACGAGGAGAATTTTCGCCATTAGCGAGTAATTCAACTGCAGAAGGAAAAGCTAAAAACCGTAGAATCGAAATAATTCTTACGCCGAGATTAGACGAAATCGCCGAATTACTGAATGAAATAAATTAAGGTCCAAACATCAAAGGATAGAAAGGTTCAGAGTGTATGCTTTGAACCTTTTTTTGTTCTTTACGGGATATTTTATAAAACAACGTCCAGTTTTATAAGTTTAATCATTAAGGAATTATGAAAATTAAGCCTTGATTCTTAATTAAACTTAAGTTTCGTAATGGGTTAAAAAAAGAACCTTTTCCCAACCGCTAATTCACTAATTTTATCTTTGGTTTCAGGGATTTTTAATTCGCGAATCCGCGGTTAAATTTTTTTAACTTCGTGTAAACTTTTCTCAATTTTCTGTTAACACCAAAGCTTAACGCCAAACTAATTTTATCTTTGTTATCGAAAATAAATTACAATTTCCTTAAATATGAAATACACAACATTACCAAATACTGATGTAAAAGTCAGCAAAATTTGCCTTGGTACGATGACTTTTGGGCAACAAAACTCAGAAACTGATGGTCATGCCCAGATGGATTACGCCTTTGACAAAGGGATTAATTTTTTTGATACGGCTGAGATGTATTCAATTCCAGGACGTCAGGAGACTTACGGTAGTACGGAGAAAATTCTTGGCACCTGGTTTAAAAAATCAGGTAAAAGAGAAGATATCGTTTTGACATCCAAAATTGCGGGACCCAATCCAAATTTTGGATACATGAGAGAGAAATTAGATTTCTCACCAGCCAGTATTAAGTATGCATTGGATCAAAGTTTATTGCGCCTGCAAACGGATTATATTGATGTGTACCAATTGCACTGGCCGGAACGCAAGACAAATTATTTTGGGCAACGCGGTTTTAAAGCGCAGGACGATGCCTGGGAAGATAATATTCACAATGTACTTGAAACATTAGACGGCTTTGTCAAAGCAGGAAAAATAAACCATATCGGACTGTCAAATGAAAATCCGTGGGGAATTATGCGTTTTTTAGAGGAAAGTAAATACAACAATCTGCCAAGAATAAAAACGATTCAAAATCCGTATTCGTTATTAAATAGACTTTTTGAAAACGGTTCCGCTGAAATTTGCCTGAGAGAAAATGTTGGTTTATTGGCGTATTCTCCGATGGCTTTTGGGGTTTTGTCCGGTAAATTCCTTACGGGTGAAGACCATCCAAATGCCAGAATCAAGTTATTTCCGCAGTATTCCAGATACAGCAGTCCACAATGCACTGAAGCCACGCGGATGTATCAGGAAATTGCCAAGAAAAACGGATTGACCTTGACGGAATTGTCGTTGGCATTTATAGAACAACAACCGTTTGTAACCAGCACGATTATTGGCGCAACGACATTGGAACAATTAAAAGAAAATATTAATACAATTCAAGTATCACTTTCAGATGAAATCTTAAAGGCGATTGACGAAGTGCAAGCAGTGATTCCTGATCCGGCTCCTTAAATGAAAAAACCCTGTCTGATTTTAGAAATTGGACAGGGTTATTTTCAACATTACAGATCAAATTCATCATCAACCGACAAAGAATCCACTTTTATTTGCGTTGAATCTTGTATTTTGAATTTGATAAAAGATTTTGCAGGTCCTGAAATCAATATTGGTAAGGATTTGTAAATCGTGTCTTCAGGAGTCAAAAGTCCTCTTCGAAACATAATATTGGTTAAGAACAATTCTTGTTTTACAGCAAAATCTTTCAACATCCCTTGATCGTTGAACTGATACATGAATTTTTTTGGACTTGGAATAATTCGGGCGAGATACAAGCATTCGTTCAGTGATAATTCCGAAGGTGTTTTTTGGAAATAAAACTGACTTGCTTCGCCAATTCCATATACATTTGGACCCCATTCGATAATGTTAAAGTACACTTCGAGCATGCGTTCCTTGCTCACAATCCGGTTATTTTCCAGAATATAAACCAATAGAATTTCTTCCAATTTACGTGATATTGTTTTCTCCCTACTCAGAAAAGCATTTTTCACTAATTGCATGCTTATGGTACTGGCACCACGGGAAAATTTTTTGGTTCGTATGTTTTTGACGATGGATTGTTTGAATGCTTCGCTGATGAAACCACGGTGCGAAAAGAAAGAAGGATCTTCGGTAGTTAAAACCGACTTTCGTAAATAGGGTGAAATTTGGTCTAAAGACGTATAATTTGGATTGGCCGCACCAACTAAAACCGGGCGTTGCAACACATTTTTGATAAGAGCCCGATACACAAATTCGCCGTTGAGTTTGTTGAGATTGGCTTCGCCATATTTGGTAATTTTTAGATTTTCTTTCTTCAATTTACTGTCAAAAACCAGCTGATTGGGTTTGTTAGAGTTGAATGCGAAATCCAATTTGTAATCAAAAATACCAGTAGCTTCCATTCCTTTAAAGTGGGTAAATAAGCCTTCAGGAAGCGACGTGATGAAATCCTGCGCTTTCATTTTTGGGATGGTTACTTTGAGTTTGTAAATCGTGTCTTTTTCAGTTTCATAAGCCACGTAAGGATGAAACTTTATTTTATTCAGCTGAACCGTTGAGCTGCTGTCAATGGAAATAAAATCAGGACCCAAAAGAAAACGATAGTCAAATTTGGCGTTTTTAAGAATAACGTCTTTGCTTGCAATTTTCGGGTGGTTGAGTTTTAAATTGGCAATAGCCATAAACCCATCAATATGCAATTCGTTACCATTTCTCTCTATGTTTTGAATATTCAAACGAATGGAATCAAAGCTTGATTTCAGGTTGAACCGCTCGTCTAAATAAGGCATTTTGATTGCGCCTGTGTCAATATTAACGAAACGAATGTCGGCTTTTTTATTTCTTGGATCGGCAAATCCTTTGATTCTCCATCGTTGCGAAATCGTATTGGTTTGAACTTTAATCGAAGTTTCAAGTTGTTTGTTGACCAATCGCAATTTTTGGAAATTTATGGTTGCTTTATTCCCGTTATCATTAAGGCGAAAAGACAGATTGTCCAGAATCATATCCGTCGGAACTAAATTCAGTGCTTTTGAGATGATTCTATAGGCAAACTGGGCGTAATCTCTTTTCTCATCGCGTAATTCTGTTTGATTGTTTTTTTTTAGAAAGGCATCGTAGTTTGTTAATTTCCCTTTTTTTATTAGTTGTACAAAACCATTTTGAATTTCTAAAGTTCCAAGTTGCAAGTCGCCGGTAATCAAATGCCAGAAATTGACACTGGTTTTTAATTTTTGTATTTTAAAAAGGGTATCGGCATTTTTTGGAACCAAAATGATTTCAGTAAGATTTAGACCTGATAATCCTTCAAAAGAAGCTTTTTTTATCGTAAAATCGCTATTGTATTCTACTTTCATTTCATTAGAAACTTTCGCCATTGTTTGTTGTAAAACGGCATCTCTAAATATATAAAAGACAATAATTAAAGTGACAAATAGTACTAAAAGTATATTTAAGGCAAGAATTATGTTTTGTTTTCTGGTTCTCATAAACAATCGGTCGTCTTATGGAATTCAATGTGTGAATTAATTCGTAAAGTAAAGAAAAAACTTGTATGGATCTTGTTTACTCTTGGAGATTGGCATTTTTTTATGTTTTAACCTTTTAAACATAAAAAACTACAACATTTTTGATGTTGTAGTTCCCAGAATTATATTTTAGTAAAGTTGATAGGAAATGCGAGGTTTATATAAAAATGCAATTGGCGTAAATTTAAGAAATATAAAATTTCTTAACTTTAGCCACAATCTCATTTAAGGTCATTTTGTCGGCGGTTTCAACTGCTTTTAGTTTATGGGTAAATAATTTTTCGTCCTGAATTTTTTGTTCCAGTCTAATCTTTGCTTCAGCCGGGCCAAAAACAAAGAGTTCATCTGCTCCTTTGACGTAGGCTAAAACTTCTTTAATGAAAAAATCCATTTGTTCTTTTTTTCGGTTTTCGAATTTTGTTTCATTGTTGCCGTGATGAACTCCGGAAAAGTTTCCTTTATCGCCTTCCTTATCGTGGTAAACGCGGTTTTCAACATCAGATTCTATTTCGAAAATTTTTTCGTTATTACCCGCTTCAAGTGTAATTATAATTGCCTTTGAGGTGTCTATCCAGATGCCAGTTTGTCTTTTCATGTCTCTATTTTTTTTTAGTTATAAAAAGGTTTAGTATTACAATTTCAAAAATTAAAAAATCCAAAATCAAAATTACATTATTTGAAGTTTTTTTGAACAAAACCGAATTATAAATTTACAAATTATTAATTATAAGCATCCCAAAATTTAGTTATAAGTTTGTTTTTATATAAAGATTAATAAACTAATTATAAACAGATTACACTATAAATTTGGAATATTAGTTTGCGCATTTTCATCAACTTTACCGATAAATTTTGTGTAGCAATTTTGTTTTTTATCATAGAAGGTACAGCGGAAGTTAAAGTAAAAATAGTTCAAATGGCTCAATGGTGATCGTCAATTTTAGCATCTATTTAAATCTAGAGAATTACTTTTTAACTATTTTATTTCTGATCACTGGTATGGACGGATTGCAAATTTGCGCTTACGATCATTCAAATCGTTGTGGACGAGTTTTCAGGTTTCAGGATAAATTCTTTATTGAAATTTGTATTGCAAAATTTAATTAGTAACCACCAAAGGAAACCTCAGATGTCGTTTTCAAGTTGAAATCTGAGGAGTAAAATTTCTTTTAAATTTGTTTTCTATCCAAACAACTCACTTGCCACGTCTTCAATTTTGGCTACTAATCGAATTTTAATCCCTGTGTTTTTTAGCGTAATTTTATTGTATTTGGATACAAAAATGGTTGAAAAACCTAATTTTTCCGCTTCCTGAATGCGTTGGTCCACACGGTTTACCGGACGTATTTCACCGGAAAGTCCCACTTCGCCAGCAAAGCAAAAATCTTTATTAACCGCAATATCTTCATTCGAGGATAAAATAGCGGCAACTACAGCCAAATCGATCGCTGGATCATCCACTGAAATTCCTCCTGTTATGTTCAGGAATACGTCTTTGGCGCCAAGCCTGAAACCGGCTCTTTTCTCTAATACGGCCAGAATCATATTGAGTCTTTTGGCGTTATAACCCGTCGTGCTTCGTTGCGGTGTTCCATAAACTGCGGTGCTTACCAAGGCTTGGATTTCAATCATCAACGGGCGCATGCCTTCTAATGTGGAGGCAATAGCGGTTCCGGATAATTCCTCATCTTTATGTGAAATCAATATTTCCGAAGGATTAGAAACTTCGCGCAACCCATTGCCTAACATTTCATAAATACCAATTTCAGCTGTGGAACCAAAACGGTTTTTTAACGAACGTAAAATACGATACACGTGATTTCGGTCACCTTCAAATTGCAAAACCGTGTCCACCATATGTTCTAGGATTTTTGGTCCTGCAATGTTTCCGTCTTTGGTGATATGGCCAATCAGAATCACGGGAATATTAGTTTCTTTGGCGAATTTAATTAGTTCGGCGGTGGTTTCCCGAATCTGAGAAATACTTCCGGGAGTGGATTCAATATAATCCGTATGCAGCGTTTGAATGGAATCAATAATCACGATTTCCGGTTGTATGGCTTCAATTTGCTTAAAGATATTTTGTGTTTTGGTTTCCGTAAGAATATAGCAATTGTCGCCGCTTGGGGTGATTCTTTCGGCACGCATTTTTATTTGCTTCTGACTTTCTTCGCCCGAAACATATAAGGTTTTATACGGTAATTTTAAAGAGATTTGGAGCAATAGCGTGCTTTTTCCAATACCGGGTTCCCCGCCCAAAAGAATTAATGAGCCAGGAACTATTCCGCCACCCAATACGCGATTGAGTTCAGCGTCAGTGGTGTCCATACGGATTTCCTGAGCAGAATCAATTTCGTTTATCCGTAACGGTTTTGGTGCTTTACTGCTTGAAGCAGCTTCGCTTTTCCAAGCTGTTTTTTCTTGTTTCTGTATAATTTCCTCCGCAATGGTATTCCATTCTTTGCAAGAATTGCATTGTCCTTGCCATTTGGCATATTGTGCGCCACAGTTTTGGCAAAAAAAAGTTGTTTTTACTTTTGACATTATTTTTTTGGTGTTTGACTGATCATATCGTCGTATTTTTCCATCATCATGTTTTTTGATAGCTCGCCAATTTCCTCTAATTGGGATCCACTTTGGTAGCGTTTTGCGGCTTTTTTCGGGTCTCCCATTTTTTCATACATTAAACCCAATTCATAATCGGCTAGCATTGATTTTGGGTAATTTTTATTGGCAATTTCAGCTAATTTATCCAATTCTGGATAGGCTTTATTTTTTAAAATTGCTGCTTCAATGGCTTTGAAATCGTTGACACGAATCGGTATTTTTAAGCCGAAATTTTTCGATATACCAACGTATTTATTAATCAAATAATCCACATAACCGGACTGAAGTACAGTAATTTTTTCGCTGTATTCATTAGATGAAATAGGTTTATAGGTATCAAAAAATTGGTACAAGGCATTTGGAATAGAATACAGCACAAGCGAATAATGTGATGCGCCCTTAAAATTATCGAACTTGTAATTTAATGCGGGATTAGTAACCTGTTTTATGTTCTCGTCTAGTTTTTTTATAGACTCTTGAATTTTTTTTATGTCACCATCCCCATTGGATTGATAATAAAAAACAGGTTGTTTTAAAATTGAAAGTTTTTCTGGAATGCGGTTTTCCATATCAGGAGCCAGTTCCGGACTCAATGAAATATATCCATTGAATATAGGATTGTCTTTATACAGAAAAAAGTTTAGAAATCCCGCCGTAGTGTCGTGTCCCGCAATCATTCGGAATGGTGCAACTGGGTATTTTTTTTCGATGAACGGAAGCAGTTCTGCGCCAATAAACTCAAAGAATTTTGCGCCTTTTCCCGTCGGAACTCCATCTTCTTCATCATAAGTGCTGTCGTCAATGCGTTCGTTATTTTTATTTTGGCTTATGCCAACGACAATCATTTCTGGCAAATCATCCCAGTAAGCGCCGTAGTTGATAGCGCCGTAAAATGGGTCAAATAAGTAATCGCCATCGAGTAAAACAAGTATCGGGTACTTTTTATTTGGGTTCTTTTCGAAAGAAGGAGGTAATCCAATTGTAATTTCCCGGCTTTCGCCAAGCACTTGAGAATCGAAAGCAATTGTAGTTTTTTGTGAAAATACGGAAATAGAAAAGAGTAATAAGAGTATTAGTTTTTTCATGATTTGGTTCGTTTTGGAAATTATATTATACTCTAAATAAAGCAAGCAATATAAACATTATTACTTTTAATTGAAAACGTTAACCAGTAATTATTAAGAATGCGCTTTGATTTCAAGGGCGGAATCAGCGTTTATTTGTCAGGTACAACAGCGTTAAATAAAATAGCCACTGATTCACCGATTTTAAAATACAAAATCAGCGAATCAGCGGCTAAAAAATAGGTGTTGTTTTTTTTTCGAATAGAAATTAAGTCAACGAATTGTCATTTTCATTCGGAAAAATAACCCATGGTTTGAAGGTTTTTGCTTCTTCAAAATCCATGTTTGCGTAGGAAATGATGATGATGATATCGTCTTTTTGCACTTTTCTGGCAGCAGGTCCGTTGAGTGTTATGGTTCCTGAATTTTTTTCGCCTTTGATCGCGTAAGTATCAAAACGTTCTCCGTTGTTGATGTTTACGATAGAGACTTTTTCGCCCTCAAGAATATTGGAAGCTTCTAGTAATGCCTCGTCAATAGTGATGGATCCGATGTAATTTAAATCGGCGCCAGTTACTTTAACGCGGTGAATTTTTGATTTTAATACTTGAATTTGCATGCTACAAAAGTAAATTAATTTAATGAAATGGTGTCAATCAATCGAATGTTATTGACATGTACCGCAATAAACGCACGGTATTTTTTATTTTTATTTTTTCGAATACACGGTAAAAGAGTGGTTTCATCAGCAATTACAAAATATTCTAACGTGAAGCGCGTGTGCTTGTTGAATGATTTTTGAACCCATTCTGAAATTGTGGTGCTACTATTGGTTGCAAATTTTTCTTTTACTGCGGTTAGAATTTTATAAATAATTGCTGCTTCGTCTCTTTCCTGCGCTGATAAACGTTCGTTTCTGGAGCTCATGGCTAAATTATTCGATTCTCTATATATTGGACAACCTATCACGTTTACATTTAAGTTGTTTTTGGCAACCATTTTAATGACAATCTGTAATTGTTGAAAATCTTTTTCACCAAAATAAGCATTTGTAGGGTCTACTATTTCAAAAAGATGTTTTACAATGGTGCCTACGCCATTAAAATGTCCCGGTCTGAATTTGCCTTCCATTTGATTTTCAAGTCCATCAAAATCGAAAGATTGAGCACGTGGTTTTCCGTCATAAATGTCTTCAACAGATGGGGCGTATAAAATTATATTTGGATTTAAAGCAGTAAGTTTTTTCACGTCTTCTTCCAATGTTCGTGGGTATTTTGCTAAATCGTCAGAATTGTTAAATTGTGTTGGATTTACAAAAATACTCACGACAGTATTTTCATTTTCCAGCAATGATTTTTGAATTAATGCCAAATGACCTTGGTGTAAAGCGCCCATAGTAGGAACAAATCCAATCGTGGAATGGACGGTTTTTATGGATTTCAAATAGTCGATTAAAGATGCTTTTCCGTAGAAAATATGCATGACAGTATTATTAAAATTAAATGCAAACTTACTATTTTAGTTAATAACTGCATAAAATTTTGTAATTTTGCATGGTTTTTATTGCCAATAAATTAAGTAAATTACAATATGAAAGATAAGAGGATATTATATGTATCATCTGAGGTGGTGCCTTATCTCGCTGAAAATGAGGTCTCTTTAATGTCTTATGACGTGCCGAAAATGATCAATGATCAAGGTGGACAGATAAGAATTTTTATGCCAAGGTATGGAAATATTAACGAGAGAAGACATCAATTGCACGAAGTAATTAGACTTTCGGGGATGAATTTAGTTGTGAACGACTTGGATATGCCTTTAATTATTAAAGTGGCTTCGATACCAAAAGAAAGAATACAAGTTTACTTTATTGATAATGATGAGTATTTCAAAAGGAAAGCCACATTTGCTGATGAAGAAGGTGTGATGTATCCCGATAATGATGAACGTGCCATTTTCTTTGCAAAAGGCGTGGTTGAAACCGTAAAAAAACTCAATTGGGTTCCCGATATTATTCACGTTCATGGATGGATGGCCGCTATGTTGCCCATTTATATGAAACATTTTTACAAAAATGAAGCATTGTTCTCAGAGACAAAAATTGTTACATCGGTTTACAGTCAGTCTTTTGAAGGTACTTTAGATAAAGAGATGATTAATAAAGTGAAATTTGACGGTATTCCTGATGAGGCGATTTTGGATCTAGAGGTTCCAGACTATGAAAACATTATTAAGGCTACCATAAAGCATTCTGATGCGGTGATTATTGCCTCAGAAAACCTGTCTCCAAGTTTAACAAAATTTATAGAATCTTCAGGAAAACCTTTTTTACCTTTCGCGGCGAAAGATGCATTCGCGGAAGCGTATACTAATTTCTACAGAAACGAGGTTCTTTAAATTAAACTTTTTTATTAAATATGTACAATAATTCTTTTTTTAAGAAAATTCTGTTAGTTGCGAGCGTTGTTTTTTTATATTCCTGTGATAAAGATTATAATGAAATAGGAGGGGATTTAATTGGTGAAAACAATTTTGATCTCAAAAAAGAAACGTACGGAGTTTTAGCTTACAATCAAAAAACAGGGCCAATTCAATCGAATGATCTTACTGTAAATCCATTGGGAATTTATAATAACCCAAATTTTGGAGAAACAACGGCCAATTTTGGTACTCAATTGACTTTGCCTGCAACGATAACAACGATTGGTTCAAGACCTTATATTGAAAGTGTAGTCTTGACAATTCCATATTATTTTGATGCGTTAAAAACGATTACAAAAACAGATGGCAGTCGCGATTATGTATTAGATTCTATATATGGTGCTGATAAGGCCGTGATGAAACTAAGTGTTTTCGAGTCGGGTTTTTATATGAGAGATGCAGATCCTGTGGGTGGATTTAAACAGCCTCAAAAATATTTTACAGATCAAAATGCTGAATTTGATAATGTAAAAAAACCAAATCGTTTAAATGATGATTCCAATGTGGCTCAAAACAATGCGTTTTTCTTTGATCCAGCGGAACATGTTGTGACCACAACAGATTCAATTACAAAGGTGGTTACTACTGTACGAACTCCTCCGGGAATGCAATTGAATTTGAACAAAGGTTTTTTTAAGACAAAAATAATTGATGCGGTTGCAAATGGAAAATTAGCTACAAATGATGTTTTCAAAGAGTACTTCCGAGGACTTTATTTTAAAATGGAAAAATCAGGAAGTAGTGCTGGAAATTTAGCAATGCTGAATTTTAAAGCAGGAAAAATCACTTTAAAATATATCGAAGATTTATCAACAACAACGGGTGGTGTGACTAGTATTACACGAGTTAAAAAAACTATAGTTCTTGACATGACCGGTAACTCAGTGAGTTTGTTGAATACTGATTTTGCTAGTAGTGGACTTGCTTATAATGCATTGCCAACTACTGGAAATACAACTCAGGGTGATGATAAGTTGTATCTAAAAGGTGGTGAAGGATCTGTAGCCGTGATTAGCCTTTTTAATACTCCAGGAGAGTTAGAAGCGATAAGGAATAGCGGATGGCTAATCAATGAAGCCAATTTGGTTTTTCATATTGATGCAGCTGCTATGGCTAATAATTATGAGCCACAAAGAATTTATTTATATGATTTTAATAATAACCGACCAATTGTTGATTATTTTGTAGATGCTACAACAAATAGTAGTAATGCTAAAAAATCAAAAACCATTTTTGATGGTAATATAAACACCACTAATAAAAGAGGAGTTACGTATAAAATTAGAGTCACAAATCAAATAAGAAATCTTATCAAGTACAAAGATTCAACTAATGTTAAATTGGGATTGGTCGTTACGGAAGATATTGCAACAATAGTTTCTCATAAGTTAAGAACACCAAACGCTTTTATTTCTGGAGCGCCAAAAGCAGCTGTGATGAATCCATTAGGGACTATTTTGTTTGGAGGTAAATCCACGGTTCCGGATGACAAGAGATTGAAGCTTGAAATTTATTATACAAAACCTAATTAAGTAAAAATATGTGTGGAATAGTTGGATATATTGGTTTTAGAGAAGCGTATCCTATTGTAATAAAAGGATTGAAGAGACTCGAATATAGAGGTTATGACAGCGCTGGTGTAATGTTGTATGACGGTGAAAATTTAAAACTTTGTAAAACAAAAGGAAAGGTTTCGGATCTTGAGGAGAAAGCTGCTACAGCAATTACAAAAAATGGGACAATCGGAATAGGGCATACACGCTGGGCAACTCATGGTGTTCCAAATGACGTAAATTCTCATCCTCATCTTTCTAATTCAGGAGACTTGGCAATAATTCACAATGGGATTATTGAGAATTATGCACCTTTAAAAGCAGAATTAATAAAACGGGGTTACATTTTTCATTCAGATACGGATACTGAGGTGTTAGTAAATCTTATTGAAGAAGTACAGACAAAAGATAATTTAAAACTGGGAAAAGCTGTTCAGGTTGCTCTGAATCAAGTAGTGGGAGCCTATGCAATTGCCGTTTTTGATAAAAAAAACCCTAACGAAATTGTTGCTGCCAGATTGGGAAGTCCATTAGCAATTGGCGTAGGAGAAGGAGAATATTTTATTGCGTCAGATGCTTCGCCTTTTATAGAATACACAACTAACGCGATCTATCTTGAAGATGGCGAAATGGCAAATATTAGATTGCATAAAGCTATGAAAATTAGAAAAATTAAAGATGATTCTTTAGTTGATCCATATATTCAGGAGCTTCAAATGAACTTAGAGCAAATAGAAAAAGGTGGTTACGATCATTTTATGCTCAAGGAAATTTATGAACAACCAAGTGTAATAAAAGATACGTACCGCGGAAGACTACATGCCAATAACGGGATTATTCAAATGGCAGGAGTTGAGGATAATTTAGAAAAATTCCTTAATGCCGACAGAATTATAATCGTGGCTTGTGGAACGTCTTGGCATGCAGGTCTAGTTGCCGAATACGTTTTTGAAGAGTTTGCACGTATTCCGGTAGAAGTAGAATATGCTTCAGAATTTAGATATAGAAACCCTATAATAAATAGTAAAGACGTAGTTATTGCCATCTCACAATCTGGAGAAACTGCAGATACAATGGCTGCAATAAAACTAGCCAAAGAACACGGAGCATTTGTGTTTGGTGTATGTAACGTAGTGGGTTCTTCTATTTCTAGAGAAACACATGCCGGAGCGTACACACATGCGGGACCAGAAATTGGTGTGGCTTCTACCAAAGCTTTTACGACACAAATTACAGTGTTGACCATGATTGCATTACGTTTAGCAAAAGCCAAAGGGACTTTGTCGAATAGTGATTTTCACACCTATTTACAAGAATTGGAAATTATTCCTGAAAAGGTTCAGGAGGCTTTAGAAACGAATGACAAGGCAAAAGAAATTGCTATGGTTTTTAAGGATGCTCCTAATTGTCTATATTTAGGACGAGGGTATAACTTTCCTGTAGCTCTTGAAGGCGCTTTGAAACTTAAAGAGATATCCTATATTCATGCTGAGGGATATCCAGCAGCCGAAATGAAACACGGACCGATCGCATTAATTGACGAGCATATGCCAGTTGTTGTTATTGCGCCAAAGCAGGGACACTATGACAAAATTGTAAGTAATATTCAGGAAATAAAATCCAGAAGCGGAAAAATTATAGCTGTTGTCACGAAAGGGGATACGCAAGTGCGTCAATTAGCGGATTATGTTATTGAAATCCCTGAAACGTCAGACGCTTTGTCGCCATTGATTACTACAATTCCATTACAGCTTCTGTCTTATCATATTGCTGTTATGCGTGGTTGTAATGTTGATCAACCTCGTAATTTAGCAAAATCAGTAACTGTAGAATAAATTTTTTTATAAAACAGTTATTATAGTACTATTTTAATATAAGCCTCGAAAGATTTTCTTTCGGGGCTTTTGTTTTAATTACTATTTTTTATATCGGGACTTTTTAAATGCTTAAAAAGAGCAATGAAAACGTTAATTTCCATCGCTTTTATCACTTTTATCAAATATCTAAAATATAATAAATTTTTTGTGATAAATGTATTTTTTATATGCATGCATAATGATATTCTATTAATATTGCATTATTTTTAACATATATAATAATAAAAAATAAATATAGAATAAGTATAAATGAGGCAAAATATCTGCTAAATATGAAATATTTTAGGGGCTTTTTTATTAATATCAAAAATATTTGTACTTTGGCATCATAAACCAACAAACTTTAACCCAATGAGAGTGTATTTACTTTTTTTGTCATTGTTTTTTTGTAGCCTTACTTTTGCTCAAAATTCAATTTCAGGTATTGTTACAGACAGTAACAACCAACCTATTCCTGGAGCCAATATTAAAATTGTTGGCGACTCTTCGGGAACGATTACCAATTTAGATGGTTCTTTTACGTTACAGTTCGCTAAACAACCCCCTTTTATCATTGAGGTTACAAGTGTAGGGTTTGGAACTCAAAAAATTACTGTTTCGTCTGTCAATCAAAAAATCGTAGTAATTCTTTTAGATGAAGAGAACAAACTAGATGAGATCGTAGTTTCTGCGTCAAGAACTCCAGAGCGAGTGATTGAATCACCGGTTACTATTGAGCGAATGGGTATTCAACAAATAAAAAGCACTACAGCACCTACATTTTATGATGGATTAGAAAATCTTAAAGAGGTGCATTTTAATACCAGTAGTATCTCCTTTAAGTCCATTAATACCAGAGGTTTCAGCACTGTAGCGAATACTCGTTTCATGCAATTAGTAGATGGAATGGATAATTCTTCTCCTGCATTAAACTTTGTATTAGGAAACTTAATAGGCCTTTCGGACATCGATGTTGCTAATGTTGAGTTGCTTCCAGGAGCGTCTTCGGCACTTTATGGAGCAAATGCCTTTAATGGTATTTTGTTTATGAATAGCAAGAATCCTTTCACAAATCAGGGAATTAGTACCTACGTAAAATACGGGCAGACTACGCAAGATGCTGCTGGGACAAATGACTATTTTGATTTTGGATTGAGAGCAGCGACTGCTTTTAGTAAACATTTTGCGGCCAAAGCAAATTTTAATTTTTTGAGAGCAACAGAGTGGATTGCTGCTGATCAAAGAAGTATGACTGGTGGTTCAATAGGACATGCAAACAATCAAAACTATGATGGTTTAAATTTATATGGTGATGAGGTTACGACTTTTATTACGAATGTAGGTCAGGTAAGTAGAACGGGATATCGAGAGCAAGATTTAAATGACAATAAAGTGAAAAGTGTAAAAGCTGATTTCTCTTTGCACTTTAAACCATGGGAAGGGGAAACAGAAATCATATTGCAACATAAAGTAGGATTGGGAAGTACTATCTATCAAGGTGCAAACAGATATGCGTTGGACGATTTTTTCTTGCAACAATCTAAATTAGAAATAAGAGGGAAAAATTTCTTTGTACGAGGATATATTACAGATGAGGATGCTGGAAATTCTTATGACATGCGTTTTGCTGCTTGGAATGTTAATAGAGCGGCAAAATCTGATACGGAATGGTTTACAAATTACGCAACGGCTTATCAGCTTTCTGGTGCTGTTTTAGGAACTAATGCTCAACAATCAGCTGCAAATGCAAGAAATTATGCGGATTACAATATCAAACCAACAGGTCTTCCATTTTTGGCTACTCCAACAGGGAGTGCTAGATTTGAGCCTGGTTCTGTTCAGTTCAAAAATGCTTTAGCAGTTGCAATATCTGAACCAGACCTTACTAAAGGAGCTAAATTTATCGATCAGTCAAAGCTGTATCATTCTGATGTAAATTATAATTTTAAAGAATTAGTAAAATTTGCTGAGATTCAATTAGGAGGTTCATTCCGACAATATGAAATGAATTCGCAAGGAACAATCTTCACTGATTTTGATGGCCCTTTACGTTATAATGAATATGGAGCTTACGGGCAACTGACTAAGAAATTTTTGGATGACCGATTGAAATTTACAGGATCAGCACGTTATGATAAAAGTCAAAATTTTGACGGGAATATTTCTCCTCGAATCTCTTTAGTTTATTCAGCTGGTGCATCTAAAAGACATAATTTTAGAGTTTCATATCAAACGGGCTTCAGAAATCCAACCACGCAAGATCAATATATTGGTCTTGACTTAGGACCATTCGCTTTAATTGGTTCAGCTCCAGAGAATTTAGATCGTTTTACAGAGGTTAGGTCCGTTAGTGGTGCAGGTCAGGCATTAGGAATTCCTGCAACTTTAACATTGACAGGGCAAAACGCTTATAATAATTCATATACGTTGACTTCTGTTCAGGCTTTTAGTGCGGCAATTGCAGCAAACCCCACTAATGTTCCAGCAGCAGCAGCTTTGTTGCGAGCGGCTAATATAGGATTAGTAAAACCGGAAGAGGTTCAGGCTATTGAAGTGGGTTATCGTTCCATCGTTAACAATGATTTGTCAATTGATATAAACGGTTACTTTAATTTATATAATGACTTTATGAATACTTCAAGGGTAATTAGTCCATATTATGGGGATGTCAATACTACTTTTGATTTTGGTAATCCTGCAACTTTGGCTGCGCTTTCGGCTCTAAGTAACGGCGACAGAAGAGTGTACCAGGTCTATACTAATACTACTGCAAAAATTACATCGTTAGGTTTTGGTGTAGGTTTGTCTAAAAAAGTGTACAAGGATTTTGAAGTTGGTGTAAATTATAACTATGCTGAGTTTAATTTTAATCAAGAAGAGGATCCTAGTTTTATAGCTGGTTTTAATACTCCTAAACATAGAGTAAAAGCGTCTATTGGTAATACTAGATTGTTTAAAAACTTTGGTTTTAACGTTAATGCAAGATACAATACGGAGTATTTATGGCAATCTTCTTTTGCTGACGGAATAGTGCCTGAAAATACAGTTTTAGATGCGCAAATTAATTATGGTTTTCCTAAATTAAAGTCGGTGCTTAAAGTTGGTGCTACTAATATTGGCGGAAAGGATTATATTCAAGTAATAGGAGCAGGTGCAATAGGGCAACAATGGTTTGCTTCTTGGACAATCAACCCATAATTTAAATAAGGTCAATAATTTTAAAAAATATATCATGATAAAAAATTTCAAATGGCTGTTGTTGATTTCGCTAACCTTCGCAGCATGTAATAACGATGATGTGGCGGTTGTTGAAGAGCCACTAACGGCTGGTACAGCAGATTTCTCTAAATATGTGGCTTTAGGAGATTCATTTGCAGCGGGATATAGTGATGGCGCTCTTTTTAAAGCCGGTCAAAAAAATTCATACCCAAATATTCTAGCAGAACAATTTGCTTTAGTTGGCGGAGGTGTTTTTACAAATCCATTTATGGCAGATGACAATAGAGGAGGTTTTTCCATTGGAGGTAATCAAATTCCTCAATTTCCAACACGGTTGTATTTTAATGGAGCCGCACCTGTAAATGTTAACGGTGTTTCAGGAACAGTTCTTGGTGCTAGTATTTCTGGAGCTTATGGTAATATGGGTGTTCCTGGAGCCAAGGCAATACATTTAGGAATTGCAGGTTACGGACAGGCTAACCCATATTTTGGACGATTTGCAAAAACAGCAATGTCAAGTGTGCTAAAAGATGCTACGGATCAAAATCCAACCTTTTTCTCTTTATTTATTGGAGGGAACGATGTGTTAGGATATGCGACTAATGGTGGAATACCTACTTCTCAAGATCCTGTTTCAGGAAATGATATTACACCAGCGGCAACTTTTAATACCGCTTATAATGCTTTAGCAACTGCTCTTGCAGCTGGAGGAAGAAAAGGTGTTGTTGCTAATTTACCTTATATCAACAATCTTCCGTTTTTCACGACAGTTCCTTATAATCCGGTTCCTTTAGATGCTGCAACTGCAGCGCAGTTAAACACACAGTTGTTGGGGCCAGTAAAACAAATTCTTACGGCTCTTGGCGCTGGAAGCAGAATTAAAACATTAACGGCTTCTGCTACGAATCCTTTGTTGATAAGAGATGAAACGTTGGTGAACTATAGTGCGCAGATTACTAGGGAACTTGTGGCGGCTGGTGTTCCAGTTGCTCAGGCAGGTTTGATGGGCAATCTATATGGACAGGCACGTCATGCTAATGGAGGTGCAAATGTTGCTAATAAAGATTTTATATTACTTACCACAAGAACCGTTATTGGAACATCGCAAGTTGGAGTTCCTCCACCTTTTAATACCGTTGGGGTAACGTATCCTTTACAGGACAATAGAGTTTTAACAGCTTCGGAGGTTTCTGAAATAAAGTTAGCCACTGATGCCTATAACGTGACTATAAAAGCTGCGGCAGATGCAAACAGTTTGGCTTTTGTTGATACAGCTGCAATATTAAATCAGTTGAATAATGGAGGAATTCGTTTCGGTACTTTTCACATGACTGCTGCTTATGTGACTGGTGGTACTTTTTCTTTAGATGGAGTTCATCCAAGTCCTAGAGGCTATGCTTTGATTGCCAATAAATTCATAGAGGCTATAAATGCTAAATACGGATCTAATTTGAAAGGAGTTGATTTAGGTTTGTACGGCATTCAATTTCCGGCAATTATTCCGTAATTAACTTGTAATTTTTTTAATAAAATAACCACCCGTTTTGTGACGTGGTGGTTATTTGTTTTTGAGGATATTGCCATATTTTATCTATTGTGAAGCCTTTTCTCGATTACCTACTAAAATTATCCTTTTTTTTATAAAAAAAATTATTGATTTTATATTTTAAAAAATTATCTTTGCACACTGAAAAAAGTGTCTAATCGATCAATTTCGATAAGCTGTATTTCATAAACCTAAATAGCTATTTAATAAATACATAAGTAATGTCTAAAGTAATAGGAAAAGTTGCCCAGATCATTGGCCCAGTAGTTGACGTAGTTTTCAACGGTAAGGATGTTGAACTTCCAAAAATTTATGATTCATTAGAAATCACAAAAAAAGATGGTACTTTATTAGTACTTGAAGTACAATCTCACATTGGTGAAAACACAGTGCGTACCATTTCGATGGACTCAACAGATGGTTTGAGTAGAGGTTATGAAGTAGTTGGAACAGGAAATCCTATCCAAATGCCAATTGGTGCTGATGTTTACGGTCGTTTATTCAACGTAATTGGAGATGCCATTGATGGTTTAGGAAACTTGCCAAAAACAGGAGAAAACGGTATGTCTATTCACAGACAAGCGCCAAAATTTGAAGATTTATCTACTTCTTCTGAAGTTTTATTCACAGGTATTAAAGTAATTGATTTAATTGAGCCTTACTCAAAAGGGGGGAAAATTGGATTGTTCGGTGGTGCTGGAGTTGGTAAAACAGTATTGATTCAGGAGTTGATTAACAATATCGCAAAAGGACATGGTGGTCTTTCCGTATTCGCAGGAGTAGGAGAAAGAACACGTGAAGGAAATGATTTACTTCGCGAGATGTTAGAGTCAGGAATTATAAAATACGGGGATGAATTCATGCACTCCATGGAAAATGGAGGATGGGATTTATCTAAAGTAGATATGCCAGGAATGAGAGAGTCTAAAGCTACTTTCGTTTTTGGACAGATGAATGAGCCTCCAGGAGCTCGTGCTCGTGTAGCGCTTTCTGGATTGTCTATCGCTGAATATTTCCGTGATGGTGCAGGAACTGATCAAGGGAAAGATGTATTGTTCTTTGTGGATAATATCTTCCGTTTTACACAAGCAGGTTCTGAGGTTTCGGCACTTTTAGGTCGTATGCCATCTGCGGTAGGGTACCAACCAACATTGGCTACTGAAATGGGTGCGATGCAAGAGCGTATTACATCTACTAACAAAGGTTCTATTACATCGGTGCAAGCGGTTTACGTTCCTGCAGATGATTTAACAGATCCGGCTCCGGCTACAACTTTTGCTCACCTTGATGCTACTACTGTATTGTCTCGTAAAATTGCTGAGTTAGGTATTTATCCTGCAGTGGATCCATTGGATTCTACTTCAAGAATCCTTACGCCTCAAATTTTAGGTGATGAGCATTATGACTGTGCACAAAGAGTAAAAGAAATTTTACAAAAATACAAACAATTACAAGATATCATCGCGATCCTTGGTATGGAAGAATTATCTGAAGAAGATAAATTAGCCGTTTCAAGAGCGCGTCGTGTTCAACGTTTCTTATCTCAACCTTTCCATGTTGCGGAGCAATTTACAGGATTGAAAGGTGTTTTAGTTGATATTAAAGATACTATCAAAGGATTTAATATGATTATTGACGGTGAATTAGATCACTTGCCAGAATCCGCTTTTAACCTTAAAGGTACTATTGAAGAAGCAATCGAAGCTGGAGAAAAAATGTTAGCGGAAGCATAAATTAGTGTTCAGTATTCAGTCTCAGTATTCAGTACTGTGACTGTAAACTGAGACTTTAAACTAAAAAATATGTTATTAGAAATAGTTTCACCAGAAGCAAAATTATTTTCAGCAGAAGTAACTTCGGTTACATTGCCCGGAGTTGATGGAAGCTTTCAAATTTTGAATAACCACGCACCAATCGTTTCTATTTTAGGAAAAGGTGTCGTGAAAATTACAGCTTCTAGTTTTGCTTTCGCAAAAGAAGTAGTAGGTAAATTCACTAAGTTAGATGATCAAAATTATACGCTAGCAATCACTTCAGGAACCATTGAAATGAAAAACAATAAAGTTATTATTTTAGCGGACTAAAGTAATCTCGATTATAAAATATAAAAGCCTAACAGAATTGTAGGCTTTTTTTATGTCCAATCCCAAAGCATAATATTCCAAACAATTCCATATTCTTCATAAGTATCAATTATTTTGAACCCAGCTGCTTCGTGTGCTGACATGGAACGAAGGTTTATAGCCGCAACTTCAGTGATTAAGTAATCAAATTGATGTTGCAGTTCCTCTTTGTAAAAATGATAAAGCCCTTTGAATATCCCTTGTTTTCTATAGTTTTTATCTACGCAAATTTGCCCCATTACAACGTAGGTTTTGTCTTTGGGTACTAATTCATCAATTCTTTCAAACATGGGGATCAGAGCCTCAATTTCGTTCCTAAAGCTAGAAAACATCACCAAAGCAAAACCCGCCATGGCGTTATTATCTTTAGCGATAATATGCGCACAAGCTGAATTCATTTGTTCTAATAAGGCAATACAATGTTGTACGGTAACAAATCCTTCCTGAAGTTTCTCTTCACAACTTATGTTTTGAGAACTGTTTTGTATTTGTAGTGTTCTGATTTGTTTCAATTCGTCAATAGTTGAGGCTCTTTTATAGAGTATAGGTTTCATTTGATTTTATGAATCACGGATTAATGGATGGTATTTTACTATCTGTAATTATAAAATTAGCAAATCTTTGATTATACGAAATGGATTTGGATCTTATTTTTCGCTTAATTTCAAATTCATTTCGGCATAATATTTTTCATTATATTTTCCGGCAATCACAAGGGCTCCGGAAATTAGTATAAGATTTTTGATTATGTATTGTCCAGCCAAAGTAGGGCAATAAGGAAAAGCATCAAAACAGATTGTTTTTAGAATAAAAACAGGAAAAAATGTAGCCGCCATATGAAGTAATAATAATACAATCGTAAAAGGGATGAATCGTTTTATCAGTAAACCTAGGCCTATAATTACTTCGCAAAAACCAAGAATTGGAATGAATATTTCGGGTTGAAACCAATAAACGGTTTGTTCTACTAATTCACCTGCCGGACTCATCCCGAAAATTTTCAAAGCACCAAACCAAACGTAAATTATTGCCAGAGCAATTCGCATCATATTGATACTGTGTTTTTCCATTTTTTTACTAAATCTAAAATAAAAGGAGTTGAATGTACGGATCATGCTGTGTGTTTATTTTAGTTTTGTTTAAATTTTTATGGAAACCGTGCCTGAAAGTGTTCTCCCATCTGATGGCCAAATTCCTGGTCCTGGGTAAAATTGCGGCCGTTTTGTGAAATAATGTTTATTTAGGATATTGTTAGCATTGATCTGAACTTTAATTTTATCGGTTAATTGTATTGCCAGATTTAAATCGAGTAATTGATAGGAAGGAACTATGCCGCTTGCGCCACTAATTGATGGTTTAACGGTGTTTAAAGCGTCAGCAAAACTATCAGAAGTGTAACTATAAAGTGCTGAAAGACTAACGACAGCGTACGTAAGAGTAAATCCATTTCTACTAATCCATTTTGGAACACTTTCTACTTTATTTCCACTAACATTAGTATTGGTAGTGCCGGACTTTATAATTGCATCCTGATAATTCGCATTCATATAGGAAGTGGAGTTAAAGACGGACAAACTCGCTTGGTTTCCTATATAGAAATCTTTTTGCAAAAATAATTCGACTCCTTTGGTTCTGGAATCTCCAATGTTTGTTTTGAAAATAATTAGATCGCCTTGTGAGTTGGTTTGCGCAATGCTTCCCAATCGATTATTGTACTGAAGGTAAAAAACGGTTGCATCCCATTTTAAGGACTTCCATTTGCCTCTAAAACCAGTTTCAGCATTATAACCGTAAGCATCTTTTAGATTTTTATCGGAGACTTCATAAATAGAAGTAGGAATAATATCTTTGAATATTACAGGCCGATACGCTTGCGATGCACCTCCATAAAAATTTATATTTTCGGTTATATCATATTGTGCACTTATACCAAATAAGGGAAAATTATGTTGGATGGAGTTTTGTAATTCGGCATCGGAGTAATACGCGGTAGTTCCTGTCATTTTGGTTTTTCCCATTTCTATTCGTGCTCCTGTGTTTACGGAAAATCTATTCGAGAACAACCAGCGATTTTCAATAAATACAGCAGTGTTATTCGTTTTAAAATGAAGGTCTCTTCCCCATCCCGGAGTGACTAACGATAAGTCAAAGTCAGTTCCAGTTGTTCCTTTGCCTTGCTGTTGGCGGTGCAAATCGTTATTCATGAACTGAATTCCTGTTGTAAACGTATTGGTGTGATTAAAAAATTTATAGGAATGAAGTACCCTGAGTTCTGTTGTATAACTATTGAAGCGGTCAATGTCAACTTGGCGATTGGTGTATTGAAGTGTTGATGCTTGAACAGCATCATCAATAGTTGCTGGTTTGTCAAACAACACACTGTTTCTGGATCCGAGAACGGCAGATGATGTAAGCTGTAATTGTGTTTTTGGAGCAATTTTCCAATCTATTGTCATTGAAGGTATATGAATATTAGGATTGTAATAATTTCTGGATCGAGTGGACATTTTCGGGTTACGGTTAAATAGTTCATCCGTTAGCGGACCAGCAAGATGAGTGACGTAATTGGAGTGTGTCCACTCTAACTTGAAATGTAGGTTCGTAGAAGGATCATAGAAAAATGACATTGCTTCAGCATTATACTGCGAATCACTATTGTCTCTATAACCTGTAATCCATTTTTTGTTTATCCAAGTACTGTATCTGAATTTTCCAATTTTACCGGACGCCCCATTGTACGTACTAACCAGTCCATAAGAACCAATTGTATTAATAGTTTCAAATGTAAAAGCTTTGGTGGAATCTGGTTGTTTACTAATGTAATTAAGCATACCGCCAAACTGCGCGCCGTATTGCAAAGATCCCGTTCCTCTTAATAATTCAATGCGTTCCACGGCTTCCATGGGAATGTTGTAATGGCTTGCGGGATACCCATACATATCAGAGTTGGTAATGATTCCATCTTTACGAATGTTAAATTCCCAACCGCGGTGTGGATCAAGGCCACGAACCGCAATGTTCATTTGATTGCCTGTGCCATCCATATCATACACAAAAACACCTGGAACTTTCGCAAAAATTTGCCGACCATATTTTTCCGTCAGTGCACTATTTTTTTTAGTCATGTCAATGACTTCATTTTTCTTGCCAGAATAAATGTACGTTCCTTGTATTGGGGCGAGTCGAAGAATATCCTGTTTTGTCCGAATTGCTTCAACTTTTACAGGGTTAAGATTGTTGATTTTTGTAGAGTCTATTGGTGTTTGAGCCAGAATTGGGAGTGTAAAAAACAAGACTGTTAAAATAAATATTGTTGGTCTCATTTTGTTCTTTTTAAGGTTGTAAAACATGTTTACTATTATATTATTGGATCGTGCTTTTAATTTTAAGATGTTGATTTAAAATTAGTTTTTTATAAAAAAAGGTAAGTTGTAATCTTATTTATAAAAAAAGCCTAACGGGTTTCCAACGTCTGTTAGGCTTCGGTTGATAAAAAATATTAAAACAAACCATTAAAACAAATTATCAACTTATATTTTAATTATTCCGCTCCATCTATTGTAGCTCTTGCGACAGCAAAGCCACCTACTTTTTCACCTAATTCAAGTCCTTTTTCACAATCACTTCTATAATGAATGGCGCCAAGCAAGCGAGAATCAGAAGCCTGTTTTGCCATAGTGGAAAAATTTTGCGCTTTTGCAGGAATAATATGCGATAAAACGACACAGGCAGCACCACTGAAGGTAGAGTGACCCGATACATAAGCGGGAAAATTTGGAATTCCAGTTAATGTTTTGATGGATGGATCCATCTGACAAGGCCTTGGATTAAAATAAAAGTATTTTGCATCCCAGCAACTGATAGCCGCATCCATCATGGCAATATTCAATAACGCCATATTTCTGGCCCATCGTACTTCACTGTAATTTTGGGTTACAAATTCTTCAGCTGCAATAGCATTCCAGTGGCCTGGCGGTGTGTACGTACCCACGCCATCAGCCCAAAAGGTGACAATTTCCATATTTTTTCTTGTAGCATTTTTGCTATTGGTTTTTACTTCAGCTAATTCTTTTGCAAATTGTTCCGATTTCGTGGAAGGCGGTGGAACCGGTCGACTGGCGATAACCATTTCAGGTGTCATTAAAAATGATTTTACTTTACCAAACATTGGCAACATCGGTGGTCTTGCAGGAAAATCTAAAGATTTCCAAGGCATTTCTCCAGTGGCAGCGGTTTGCGTCTCCAGTTGTGTCCAAAGAACCGGATTGCCAATAGCTGCGCCAGCACCATCAGTAGACGCTCTGGCGATAAACTTAGCGGCAATTTTTCTGCCTAAAATAATTCCAGCATCCACATCACTTCGAACATTGGCACCACTAATTATGCGATAAATTTTTTGTTCTTCTGCTTTTTCTTGTATGTAAGCGATTTCTGTTGGGAATAATAATTTTAACAGTTCAACAGTTACTCCTGCTAAAACCGCATCTTCGGATGGATAAGAAGGCAAGCTACTTTTTGGGATTAAAACGGGCAAAGTTGCATCAACCATAAAAGGCGCTGCTCTATTGTATAGTTTTTTATAGTGCCAAGTAGCAATCATCGCATCGCATTGTGCGGCACTCACATACGCGTACGCTCTGGCCGCATAAGGAGGGTTTGAAAACGGAAATTGAGGATTCGAAAACGGATTTGCTCCCGAAGGTGCAGGATACGTTCCATCTTGATTTTGATACGGAGGACGATTGTGTCGGGCCACTAATGTTCTCATGATTTCGTTCCAGCGTAATACCCCTCCGGCACTCCAGTATTTTATTATTTTGTGCTGTTCCGGAGTTATGTTTTGTTGATAACTTTTTATTTCGTTAATTTCTCTCGCATATGCAGCGGTATTAGCTGCTACCGGTGCGTCCAGCAAGAATTCATCGGGTGTAGTCAATAAGAATGTTTTCCAAGTCCCTGCAAGTACATCTGAATTGGTCGGATTCAATTGAGAGAATTGCTCGTTGCGTTCTGCTAACTCATCACTACAAGAGTAGTGTAACGCAAGTAATAAAACCAAAAGAGTATTTGAGGCTATTTTTTGTATTTTATTTTTCATCTTGTTGTGTTGTTTTTTTTAAATTAATGACGTAAAATAAACCGCCATAAAAAGTATTGGCTTGCCCTACATTTCTCCCTTCAGTGACAAAATTGCAGCCCCCTATAATAGATAATGCCGGTATTTTTTTTAGTGTATATTTAGTATTCAAGCCTATTTTTAATGCATTCATCGTATTGCTGGGAAAAGGCATGCTGTTGGTAGTAATGTCAAATCCTCCAGATTGAGTAACCCAATTGTCTAGGATCACTTCCGTTATTAGTCTGTTAGAGCGATACCCAATTCTAAAGTTTACCGAAATCGCATCTGGCATATCAACTTCATTAGTGTAGTGCATTTCGGTAGTGTAGTAGGCATTTCGGTCAATGGTAATATTGGCTCTTTTTACATAAGCGCCTGATATAGTTGTAAAAAAATGGCCTCTTTGGTAATCACCCATTATTCGTAAAGAAGCCGTCTTGCTCTGTAATCCTAGGCTTAATGGAAGATAATCAGCTGGGTAATCAGATACGGGAGCCGAAAGTCCTGCGAGAGCATATAAAGAATAAGTAGCTTTTCCAATTGTTTTTTCAAACGGCATGTATTTTACCGTAAATGATATATCCTGCAATCCTTTTTGACTTTCCATTGTTCCTGCAGAGGCGACCGTTTCTACGTAAGGGAGACTAAAAATAAGGTTCAATTTATCAGAAACGCCATAGTTTCCCATTAGAGCCACTGACGTTGTGGATACAGTACCAAAATTGAGGTTTTCTCTTTTAAATGTTCCTTCCCAATACTTGTCCCAGC
Source organism: Flavobacterium cryophilum (assembly GCF_048286555.1). Lineage (NCBI taxonomy): Bacteria > Pseudomonadati > Bacteroidota > Flavobacteriia > Flavobacteriales > Flavobacteriaceae > Flavobacterium > Flavobacterium cryophilum. Next base: position 493,259 of record NZ_JBLVPZ010000001.1, read on the forward strand.
TACTGTATTGGTATATTGTTCCAAAACAAAAATTACCTTTACTCATCATAATTCCATCAATCTCTGTTTGAGCATTCATAAATAAAGGCGCCAACAGCAGGCAACTCAAGTAAAATTTTTTCATTAAAAAATGGTTTCGGTTATTAATTTGATATTTTAATATTTAAAAAGGTGTTCTGTTATTCTCATTGTGTTGCATTCTTGACAAACTTCTTTTTTAAATCGGATTGTAAACCCGAGGTAATCGTGTAATCTGCAAATGCCGCATCCTCTTACGCAGGAGTACCTAGAGTGGCTGAATTTTCTTTGACGTTAACACAATATGTACAATTGAAAACCACTGCAAATGATTTTGAAGCAAACAGAACGATTTTTTTTATTCGGAGTTCACTATGTTTTTACGGTTTAAACGAAAGGATATAGTCCTAATTGTTTAAAAAAATTGACAAAAAAATAAAATAATAATGTGAATTTGATTGGCGAATCAATGATTTTCTTGAAGGAATAAGGTACTTCTCGCCGTAAATTTATACCAGTAGAGCAAACACTATTCAATTTTAATAGCAACCCAGAGGAGCTATATTATTTTTAAATAATCAAAACTAAAAACCATTAGGTATCACTATGGATTCAGTATTGAAATGTTTCTGGTATAAAATCTAAATTAAACGAAATCAGGTGGAGTGTAGGGTAAGATAAAATGTCCCGAGCGCAAAGACTCTTTCGGATTTTTATTAAATGCAACAAGTTCAGTTTCTTTTTCAGTTGAAAAAGACATACAAATGGCTGTATTGGCTACGTAATCTTTTAGGAAAGATTTTAGTAATTTTTTAACTGGAGACTCTTTTGATGAGGATCCGTTGAATAATTGATTATCAACAATATCTTTTAAATCCTGGCTTATTGCATCTTGGTGAGAATTGCGCAAGTAATACAAGCTTAAGATGTTGTTTTGAATTCTTTTCTTGAAAATATGATAGCTTTTGTTGTTGATAACCACATCTTCATTTACATATTCAAAATCAGTGTCTTCAATAAAAGAATATAAAGTTGCATTTAATTGGATTATTTGAAACTCAGAATCCTGTCTTTTTTCCATAGAAGATACCCAAGCTTGCTCTTCTTGATAAGCAAACATCAGATAGTATCCCATCACGTTGTAAAACAACGTTACTAATAAGAAAAGTGATGCAATTCGTTTCATATTTGTCGAAAGTAGAAAACTATTTAATAAGTTAACTTCTTCAATATTAATTTTAAGTTTTTTTTAACATAAATTTATGAAAAATATAAATCGAAACCGTTTTCGTAAAATTTTATGGATATATTTTTTATTATTGTATTTCAATTGTTAATTTATATTGTAATTCATTTATGTAAATACTGAAATGAGTTCCATAATTAGAATTATTGTATCAAAATTTACGAATTAGAACAAATCAGCAAACAAAATTAGAGCAAAATTCATAATCCGAAAAAGATGCTTATTTTTACGGACTATGAAACATTTTCCAGAGAATCTATCGGCTAAACTCGCATTCCGAAAGCAGAATAATACGTTGCGACAATTGCCTGTGTCAAGTAAAAGGATTGATTTTTCATCCAATGATTACCTTGGTTTTTCTCAATCGGCAACTATTTTTGAGGAAACGCATCAGTATTTAATAAACAATAAAATCATTCAAAACGGAGCAACGGGTTCTCGATTATTGTCGGGTAATCATAAACTGTATCCCAAAACAGAAGATTTCATTGCTCAGTTCCATCAATCCGAAACCGCATTAATTTTTAATTCGGGCTACGATGCCAATATTGGTTTTTTTAGTGCAGTTCCCCAAAAAGGAGATTTAATTTTATACGATGCATTGTGCCATGCTTCTATTCGTGACGGAATTCAACTATCGAATGCCAAAGCTTATAAATTCAATCACAATGATTTTGAAGATTTAGAAAAGTTGATTGTACGGAATCCAAACACCACTATTTATATCGTCACCGAATCTGTTTTTTCTATGGATGGCGATTGCCCAGATTTGGGAGAATTAGTTTTGCTTTCAAATAAACACAATTGCTATTTAGTTGTTGATGAAGCGCATGCTTTGGGAGTTTTTGGTTCTAAAGGCGAGGGGTTTGTTCAAATGTTAGGCCTGCAAGATCATGTTTTTGCCCGCATTATGACTTTTGGAAAAGGGTTGGGATGTCATGGAGCAGCGATTTTAGGTTCGGTTGAATTGAAAGACTATTTGGTAAATTTCGCCCGAAGTTTTATTTATACCACAGGACTTTCGCCATATTCCGTTGCCACGATTTTGGTTGCGTACCAGCATTTAAAAAAAGATTCGGCTTCAATTTTAAAACTAAGAGAAAATATTATTTTTTTCAATCAGCAGAAAAATCTGTTGAGTTTAAAACCACTTTTTGTCCGAAGCAAATCGGCCATACAATCAGCCATTATTCCCGGAAATGAAAGAGTCAAAACCCTCGCTGGTCAATTTCAGGAAAAGGGATTTGATGTAAAAGCGATACTTTCACCTACGGTTCCAGAAGGTCAAGAACGTCTGCGTTTTTGTTTGCACAGCTTTAATTCGACTGAAGAAATTTCAGAAGTGTTGCGATTGTTAAGTACTTTTGTGTTTATGGGACATTGATTTTACATTTCTTATTGAAGAGTTTTTGGTGTGTAGTCATAATTGTGTAATTGGAACACGGATGACACAGATTAAACTGATTGTCACAGATTTTTAAATTTAATTTTAAATAATTACAGATAAACACAAATTAATTATGACTAATTTTTTACACAAAAGTTTAAGTGATTCGATTCTTAAAGTTTATTATGAAGTCTATAATGAATTAGGTTTTGGATTTCTAGAGAAAGTATATCAAAACGCTATGTATTTTGAGTTGAAATCACAAGGTCACAAAGTAGAGGCTCAAAAGCAAATTAAAGTATATTATAAAAGTCAATTGGTAGGCGACTATTTTGCGGACTTGTTGATTGAAGACTCTATTATTCTTGAGCTTAAAGCCTGTGGATGTTTGATGGACGAGCATAAAGCCCAACTTTTAAATTATCTAAAGGCAACTGAGGTAGAAATTGGATTGTTATTGAACTTTGGAACAACTCCTGAATTCAAAAGGTCTATTTACACCAACGATAGAAAAAAACTAATATAAATTTTTAAAAATCCGTGACAATCAGTTAAATCTGTATCATCGGTGTGCTAATTATTATGAAACTATTTATAACAGGAATTGGAACTGATGTGGGTAAGACCATCGCGTCAGCCATTATAACAGAAGCTTTAGAAGCCGATTATTGGAAACCCATTCAAGCCGGAGATTTAGAAAACTCCGATAGCCATAAAGTTAAATCATTTTTGTCTAATAAAAAAACAGTGATTCATCCTAATAGTTATGCTTTGAATACTCCGGCAAGTCCACATTATGCTGCTGAGCTGGACAGAATTACGATTGATTTAAATAAAATCTTCGAACCCAAAACAGAAAATCATTTGGTCATTGAAGGCGCAGGAGGTGTCTTTGTTCCTTTAAATTCAAATGATTGCGTAATCGATTTGATTCAGCCCGATTATAAAGTGGTTGTGGTTTCCCGTCATTATCTGGGAAGTATCAATCATACCTTAATGACCATTGAAGCCCTACAAAACAGAATGATTACAGTTGCAGGAATTCTTTTTTCAGGCGATGAAAACAAAGCTACTGAAGAAATAATCCGGAGTAAAACGGGTGTAAAATGCATTGGAAGAATAGAACAAGAACCCTATTTTGATAAAAATGTAATTAAAGAATATTCGGATCTATTTAGAGAAAATCTATTGAGTTTATAAAAAATAAGAAGAAAGAAGAAATAATCAAGATTTGTTTTTTGTGTTTTTCTTACTTCTTTTATCGGGCTTCTTTTATCTTTGCAAAATGAATTTAACAGAAAGAGACCGCCAATATCTTTGGCATCCGTATACCCAACACAAAACGGCAGCGTTGCCAATTGCCATTAAAAAAGGAAAAGGTGCTTTACTTTGGGACGAAAATGATAAAGAATATATTGATGCAATTGCTTCTTGGTGGGTGAATCCATATGGTCATTCGAATACAATAATTGCCGATGCAATTTATAAACAGCTTACTACATTAGAACATGTATTGTTTGGTGGATTTACACATGAACCTGCTATTTTGGTAGCCGAGAAGTTGATGGAAATTTTACCGATTAACCAACAAAAAATATTCTTTTCAGACAACGGTTCAACTGCTGTTGAGGTTGCAATTAAGGTAGCGTTGCAGTATTTTTTCAATAAAGGTGAAAAAATAACTACCATAATTGCGTTCGAAAACGCTTTTCATGGCGACACTTTTGCGGCAATGGCTGCCAGCGGAATATCCTTTTACACCCAAGCTTTTCAAGGAATGTTTATAGATGTGGTTCGGATTCCGGTTCCGGTTAAAGGATTAGAGCAGGAAAGTTACGATGCGTTACAGTTGGTTATTAAAAACAACAGTTGCGCGGGTTTTATATTTGAGCCCTTGGTTCAAGGAGCCGCAGGAATGGTGATGTATGAGCCCGAATCATTGGATCAATTGATGCGAATTTGTCAGGAAAATAAAGTGCTTACCATTGCTGATGAAGTGATGACGGGATTTGGAAAGACGGGAAAGACTTTTGCAACGGATTATTTGGTAGAAAAACCCGATATGATGTGTTTGTCCAAAGCGTTGACCGGAGGAACTATTCCTATGGCGATTACTACTTTTACTCAGGATTTATTCGATGCTTTTTATGATGATGATATTAATAAAGCGCTGTTTCACGGGCACACATTTACAGCAAATCCTACAGGTTGTGCGGCAGCATTGGCCAGTTTAGAATTGTTGCAAACCAATGAAATGCAAGCGAATATCATTCGTGTAAATCAAAATCATTTGGACTTTCAAGAACGAATTAAAAGTCATCCTAAAGTAACTACCACTCGTGTGCTCGGAGTTATTTTTGCATTAGAAATAAAAACGGAAAGTTCCGCCAGTTACTATGGAACTTTGCGCAACAAACTCTATGATTTTTTTATCGAAAACGGGGTGATTTTGCGTCCTGTTGGTAACATTGTATACATATTACCACCTTACGTTATCACGGACGAACAGTTGCAAAAAGTGTATGAGGTAGTCGAAAATGCTTTGGAAATAGTTTAAATTCGCATAAATTTTTTTACAAATAGTCACAAAAAAACGAAAAAAACAAAAAGATGTTTTTATAAAAAGCAATTTTTTTATTTGAACTTGGTGGACCTCTGTGGAAATTATTTGTTAATCTTCGTGCATTAAAATAAAATATCTTGTCAACACCAATCTCCATAACTGCAATAGCTTCGATATCTCCTTTGGGCAGTGACTCAAAAACGATTTGGAAAAATTATCTTAATGACAATCATTGTTTTTCAGAGCACATTTTAGACCGTAAGAAAACTATCGTTGGCAGGCTTGATAGTGAATCAGCGCAGGTTGTTGCTGCTTTGCGAGCCTCAGATAACAAATATAAATCCTTAGACAAATCGGTTTTGTATGCCATGGCAGCTTCAAGAAAAGCGATGCAAAATGCGGGTTGGACTCGAAACGATATTTTCGGAATCAATATTGGTTCATCTCGAGGTGCAACAGATTTATTCGAAAAACACTATCAGGATTATTTAAAGACTGGAAAAGCACAAACTTTAGCATCACCAACGACGACCTTAGGAAATATTTCTTCTTGGGTGGCGCATGATTTGCAGAGTTCAGGTCCTGAAATATCGCATTCTATTACGTGTTCTACAGCTTTACACGCCGTAGTAAACGGAGTGGCGTGGCTTCGGGCAGGCATGGCTGATAAATTTATGGTTGGTGGAAGTGAAGCGCCATTAACTGATTTTACGATAGCCCAAATGCGAGCCCTGAAAATTTATTCGAATAGTACCGAAGCATATCCAAATCGTGCACTTGATTTAAAAAAGAAACAAAGTACAATGATTCTAGGCGAAGGTGCCGGAGTATGTTGTCTCGAAATAGGTAAAGCCGAAAACGCATTGGCGTATATCGAAGGAATTGGGTATGCTACGGAAATTTTGGAACATAATATTTCTATTTCGGCCGAAGCAACCTGTTTCCAAAAATCCATGAAAATGGCGTTGCAAAACACTAAAGTATCCGAAGTTGACATTGTTGTTATGCATGCTCCGGGAACTGTAAAAGGAGATGTGACGGAGTATAAAGCCATTGAGAAAATCTTTGGCGATAACCTTCCTTTGTTGACTACCAATAAATGGAAAATTGGGCACACTTTTGGGGCATCTGGGATTTTGAGTATGGAACTGGCTATTTTGATGATGCAACACAATAAGTTTATAGGAATTCCTTTTGCAGAAGTACAAATACAAACAAAGCCCATAAAAAAAGTACTGATTAATGCCGTTGGTTTTGGCGGAAACGCGGTGAGTATACTTTTGAGTCTGTGATTTTGAGCACTTATTTTATTGGTCTTGTGAATTTTCCAGCTCTTTAACTTTCTCGTACACTAAATTGCTTTCAAACCCTTTTCTAAGTAAATAATCACAGAATTTCTTTCTTTTTTTCAGCATATTTGTTTCCCGAATTGTTTCCCAATGTCTTTCTGAAGCTTTGTGGAAAGTTGCGGTATACTCGTCAATAGTAATTTCTTTAAGCGCGAGATTGATGTTGTATTGCGTTATTTTTCGAAATTTTAATTCATTGACAATTCTAATTTTACCCCAATGTTTGATGCGGTGCTTTCCTCTGGCAAAACTACAAGCGAAGCGTTCTTCATTGAGAAAGTTTTCGGAGATAAGATGCACCATGATCGTGTCGATTTCGTCGGATTCCATTTTCATACTTCGCAATTTTTGAACTACTTCTTCGTGACAGCGTTCCTGATAGGCGCAGTACTGTTCTATTTTATGGATGGCCACTTTTACAGTATAAATCGGGTTCATTTTTTGTCTTTATAATGGTGAATTTAGCACTTTATTACTGATTTAAAAAGTTCGCCTTTTGTGAAAAATAATTGGTTGTAAATTGAAATTTTTACTGTGTTCTAAATTCAGCATTTTAACAAGAAAGTTGTTTTTTTAATTCTGCAAAATTGCATTATGACGGATATATTAACCGATAAACGATTTTATTATGGGAAGTAAATTTGTTTTTTTTAATTTGTTTTTATTGTAAGTTTTTTCTTTTGAAAAAAGCAGAAGTTAAGAATTGAATTTATTTTTAAATACGTCTTAAAAAACATGATCAAAAAATTACTCTTTCCCCTTTTTTTACTTTTAGTTCATACTGTAGTTTTAGGTGCAAATATCTCAAGTACAGCATCAGGAGGTAATTGGTCAGATCGAACAACTTGGGTTGGAGGAGTGGTTCCTACATCGTCGGACAATGTTACTGTTGTTTCGGGAAGTAATATAACTCTTGATACAAATATCAATATAGGTAACGCAACTTATACTTTTAATGGTAATGTTACTGATAATGGTTCCCATACCCTGACAGCTACAGCATCAAGCGGAAAATTAATAATTTCGTCCAATAGCATAACAACTTTTGGAGGTTCAGCTTCATGGAACGGTTCAACTATTACAATTAATACTGGGTCAAGTCTTATTGTTGGTGCATTAACAATTGGTAATGGGACAACAATCAGTATTGGGGGTAGTCTTATTGTAAATGGCAACGTGGACGATAATAACAATGGAAGTGGGGGTTTTACTGTTACCGGATATGTACAAGTATATGGAGATTATACAGCTCCTGTTGGAGGTGTTAGTGTGAGTGGAGCAGGGGTTTTTCAAACTTCGGGATCAATAAATACCACTGGCGGTTCAACAGTAGGTGGTTCTCCTAATAACTGTACTACTGGTCCCTGTTCCAGCGGTTCCATTAGTTGCGGTGATGGAACTAATTCTTATTCTTCGGCAGTTTCTCCAACAAATCAGGTACTATGTTCTGGTCAGACAATTTCTCCCATATCATTTGTTAGTGGTACAACGGTGACGTCCTATCAATGGCAAAGCAGCACAACTACTGGAGGAACTGGATTTACGAATATTGGAGATGCAAACAATAATAATTATATACCCCCTATGCCTTCTGTTACCACGTGGTACCGAATGAAATATTCGACTTCAAGCTGCCCAGATTTGATTTCACCGTCATCTAAGATATCTTTAAATAATAACACTGCTCCTGTTGCTGGGACAATAGCAGGAGGGAATCGTAGTTATTGTTTAAATTCAAATAGCACTACAATGACATTAAGTGGTTATACGGCTACAGGATTTCAGTGGCAATCCTCGAGTGATAATAGTACTTTTGCTAATATTAGTAGTGCTACATCAGCTTCGTATACAGCTACAAATGTGAGTTCAACGACATATTATCGTGTAGTTGTTTCTAATGGTTCTTGCAATGTCGTTAATTCTGCAAGCGTTGTTATCACAAAAATTTCAACTACGGTAGGTACGCCAACAGCGATAACTATTTCCGCCGGAACCGAGCCTAGCTGTCAGTTGATCAATGGGACAACGACAACTACTTATGCCACAACGGCAACAAGTAATATTGGTTTTAACTGGAGTTTGAGTAATTCTTTAGCAGGTGTGATGAATGCAACGACAGGTGTAATGACTTGGGCAAACGGATTCTCAGGAACAGTAAATATTCAAGTAACTGCAAGTGGCTGTAGTAGTACATCCTCTCAAGTTACGAGAACAGTAACAATAACGCAAACAGTAACTATTAACCCCTTTTCACCAACCACAACTACTCGCTGTCAGGGAGCAGGAATTGTTACTACAACGACGACAGCAAATAATTCAACAGGTATTACATATAGTTTGGATGCAACTACTGCCGCATTTTTAGGCAATAGTATCAATCCATCAACAGCTGCTGTAACTTATGCAGCAGGTTGGCGTGGAACAACCACTATCAAGGCAAGTGCCGCAGGATGTAATGGTCCTGCAACGACAACAGTAACTGTTACAGTAAATCCCCTGCCCGATAATACAGCAAGTACTGGTTTTACGGGAGGTTCATTTTGTATTGGCAGTCAAGCCACAATAACGTTTGACGCAAATAATGGTTCAGGAGTACTTCCTTATAATTTAGTATATAAAAATGATATTAATTCAGCTACTTCGACTGTAACTATTACAACTGATAGTCCAACGGCGTTCAACTTAAGTCCTAATCCAACTACTACAACCACGTATACGTTATTGTCAATCACTGATGCAAATGGGTGTGTGAATTTATCTCCAGCTAATTTCACAGCCAAAACTACAATTCTGTCTTTACCATCAAGCCCAACAATAGGAACAGTTACCCAACCAACATGTGCGGTAGCCACAGGAACGATAACGGTAACTGCGCCAACGGGGATGAACTATAGTATTGATGGTTCAACATACACAAACACGTCGGGAATTTTTACTGCAGTCGCAGCAGGAAGTTATTCAGTCACTGCAAAAAATTCTTCCGGTTGTATTTCGGCAGTAACAAATGTTACGATAATAAGTGCCGCTAAAACTTGGAATGGTTCTTCAAGCATCGATTGGAATACAGCTGCTAACTGGACTCCTAATGGCGTGCCAATTTCATCTAATTGTGTTATTATACCAAATGTACCAAATTTCCCAATTATTTCAGGAACCAATTTTGTGGCTTTTGCCAACACTTTAACTATTTCCAATGGAGGTTCATTAGTAGTAAATCCCACAAATACAATTACTGTAACCGATTTTGTAAACGTGAACTTAGGTGGTTTTTTGACCTTTGAAAACAACGCCAGTTTAGTCCAAATTAATGATGCTGCCGTTAATACTGGGAAGATAGTTTATAAACGTACAACCACTGTTATGGCAAATAATTATGATTTTCAATATTGGGGTTCCCCGGTTGTTGACCAAACATTAGGTGCTATTTGGATGGCGAGTACTTGGCCTGATACTTTCTATAATTTTGATTCACAAACAACTGATAATTGGGTTCGGAATGTTGCCGGAGACATTATGATTCCCGGAAAAGGTTATATTACCCGTGCTCGTAATGGGCAATCGGGTATCGATTATAATAATGTAAGTTCAATATTTACTTTAGGTGGAACGTGGACTGCGAAATTTTATGGAGTTCCTAATAATGGAATTGTGTATGCTACAAATATCATCAGTGGTAATAATTGTGTTTTGGGAAATCCATATCCATCAGCTATAGATGCGGATAAATTTTTAAATGCCAATGCAGGTCTTGATGGGACAATTTATTTTTGGACACATAATACTAAAATTGCCAATAATGCCTACACATCAGATGATTATGCTGCTTATAATGGAGTCGGCGGTGTTGCGGCTGTTAAATCGATAAGTCCTGGACCTAACCAAAATATACCTTCTGGAAAAATTGCAGCTGGCCAAGCTTTTTTAGCAACTGCTAAATCGTCTAGTAATGTTGTTTTTAATAACAGTGTGCGCTTAGATAACAGCGGCAACAGATTAGATAATTCCCAGTTTTTTAAGATAAAGGCAAACTCAAAAACTACAAATACAATTGAAAAAAATCGCATTTGGCTCAATCTAACCAATACTCAAGGCGTTTTCAAGCAAACCTTGGTAGGTTATGTTTCGAATGCCACTAATGGATATGACAGTAGTTTTGATGGAGAGAGTTTTGATGGGAATGATTTTGCTGATTTTTATAGCATCAACGAAGATAAAAATTTAACGATACAAGGCAGGGCTTTGCCTTTTGAAAAAAATGATGCTATACCTTTAGGTTACAGCTCTACCATAAAAGGTGTTTTTTCAATAGCTATTGATCAAGTCGACGGAGTGCTCGTTTCTCAGGATGTTTTCATTGAGGACAAGAGTACTAATACTATTCAAAACTTGAAACAGGGACCCTATAGTTTTTCTACAGAGGTGGGGACTTTCAAAAATCGGTTTGTATTGCGCTATATTAATACCAGCAAAACTTTACGAACAGGAACTTTTGAAGCAGCTGAAAATACAGTTTTGGTTTCTAATACGAATAAACAAATAAAAATTAATTCATCTGATGAAATTATAAACAAAATTCAAGTTTTTGACATGTTAGGCAAATCAATATATCAAAAAAGTGATGTTAACAGCAGTGAATTCGTAATAACTAATTTAGCAATGGATCTTCAGATAGTGCTTGTTAAAATTGTATTGCAAAACGGTACAACGATGACGAAGAAAATCGTCAACTGAGACGTCTCAATAATAAGACGTCAAACTAAAAAATTGAATAAAATGGAGGTAAATTTAAAACGGATCACCTTTATGAATTTTAGAGTTCGTTAACAATTTTATATTTAATTTTTGTGAGCACTAAGTACGTATTCTTTAATTTTATAGTTTATCCCTTTTCTTTCCCTTTAGTTTTTGAAGCAAAATATATATAAAACTCGCAGTAATTAACGGGTAGGCTGCTTTGAATACGGTTATAGTTTTTGGCGGAAACGCTCGGATACTTTAAAAATCCGGCTTTGCCGTATTTCATTACCATTTCCATATTCTTTAAGTGTTTACAATATTTTACCATTGTTAAGTTTGCAAATGTATCCTTTCGTTGGTTGTAAAGTGAGCCATTTATCGAAATTCGGGCGGTCAAAGCCAACATTTTCGCCACAGATTTATGAATAGGAATTTATGAAAATCGTCTTTTAAAATGGTTTAACACTTTCTATTTCAATCAGATTTATTTTCATGGATAAAAACAAAAAAAATGCTCTTAATTTTTAGATTAAGAGCAAATTAGAAAAGCTTTAATTAGGAAAAATCTATTCTTTTTCTTTACCCGATGCTTCAAGATTTCTTTCAATTGTATGTCCGGGTCTTGACCATTTTGGTTTTTCACCTAATGGTGCAAATTGAGAGTCTTCAGCTTCAACGGTTTGTGGTTGAGAAACTTTTGTGAATGGTTTTTGTGGATTTAAACCTAACATTTCGAACATTTTCATGTCTTCACTTACATCTGGATTTGGTGTAGTGAGTAACTTATCCCCAGCAAAAATTGAATTGGCACCAGCAAAGAAACACATAGCCTGACCTTCACGGCTCATATTCATTCTGCCGGCTGATAAACGCACTTGAGTTTCCGGCATGATAATTCTCGTGGCGGCTACCATTCGAATCATTTCCCATATTTCTACTGGTTTCTCTTCTTCCATCGGAGTTCCCTCAACAGCTACCAACGCATTTATTGGCACAGATTCTGGTTGTGGGTTCAATGTAGAAAGTGCTACAAGCATTCCTGCTCTGTCTTCAATGCTTTCTCCCATCCCAATTATTCCGCCACTACATACAGTAACATTCGTTTTACGAACATTCTCTATGGTCTGTAATCGGTCTTCAAATCCTCGGGTTGAAATTACTTCTTTATAATATTCTTCAGAGGTGTCTAAATTGTGGTTATAGGCATATAAACCTGCTTCTGCCAATCGGTGTGCTTGGTTTTCCGTAATCATTCCAAGGGTACAGCACACTTCCATATCCAGTTTGTTTATGGTGCGAACCATTTCAAGCACTTGGTCAAATTCAGGGCCGTCTTTTACATTTCTCCAAGCTGCTCCCATACATACACGTGAAGATCCGCTTGATTTTGCTCGAAGAGCTTGCGCTTTCACTTGGCTAACAGACATTAAATCATTGCCTTCAATTGCAGTATGGTACCGGGCTGCTTGTGGACAATAGCCGCAATCCTCCGGACATCCTCCGGTTTTTATTGACAATAAGGTCGAAACCTGCACCACGTTTGGATCATGGTGTTCTCTATGTACCGAGGCTGCTTCAAAAAGCAAATCCATCATAGGTTTATTGTATATTTCGATAATTTCGTCTTTTGTCCAATTGTGTTTTGTAATACTCATCGATGCGATTTTTTGCTGGTTCAAAAGTAGTTAAATTGTTCTAAAGAAGCAATGGAATAATATTGAAAAGCCGATTGCAAAATTTTTATAACTAAAAAGATTTAGAGGTAAACTGAAGTTTCCTAATTTATATGTTACCGGAGTATGAGTTTAGATGCCAATATATTTCTAATGAAAATGAGGTAGATTTTAAAAAAGAAAGAAAACGATACTGTTGTGAACACTAAATTTAATTGTCCTTGCGACCTTATTTAAATAAACAAAATATAGTTAAACAAGTAAATTTGGTTATGATTCAGCGCCGTGTTTGTCTGAAGCATAACGGGTGTCCCAGTACAGCATCAGGATAAAGGTGACAATTACAGCAGATACGATTCCTTCAAATAATAAAGAAATGGAATATGTCATTACAGATGGTTCGCCTCCAAATAAGAAAGTTTTTGACAATGACCCAACATATGCGTCTCCACCTTTGATATAACTGTATGCAATTAAACCAATAATGCTCAAGAAAATTCCTATAAGTGCTGTTAAAAGTGCCGAAACAGCATTAGTAACTAGTACGGTTTTCCCATCGGCGAAATTTGATTTTACTGTTTTGTAAGTACCAAAAAATACAAATAGAACATTAAACAAACGTAATAAATAAATATCCGCTAGGCCTAAAAGCTCCATTAATAAGAAATAAAGTCCAATTCCAATGAAAATAATAAATCCGTTTACTAATTCTTTAGGTAGTTTCATACGGCCAGTTTTAAAATTTAAGAATCATACCTTTATGAGAAAAAGGGTATATTATACCAAATTTACAGAAAAAATAATAAATTTTTATGAAAAACATAAAAGATTTTTATCCCGATTTAAAATTTATGCAAGAGACTGATTGCTGTTTTTTTGTCTTTTTTAAGTTGTTCTTTTAGGAGATCTACCGATTCAAATTTCTGTTCTGAACGAATCCGCTGCAGTATTGAAACTCTGATCTTTTGATTGTACAAATCAGAATTAAAATCGAAATAATGAATTTCAATAGATTGTTTTTTCCCATTAACAGTAGGATTAAAACCAATATTCATCATTCCAAAAATGGTCTGTCCATCAAGTAAGCTTTTTACAATATAAACTCCGTTTTTGGGAATTAATTTGTAATTCTCTACGATTTTTAAGTTGGCCGTTGGGAAACCGATGGTTCTTCCTAGTTGTTTTCCTTTGACAACATTTCCCGTTAGGAAGTAGTCGTATCCTAGATAATCATTAGACAATGCCATATCTCCTTCTAAAAGGGCATTTCTGATTTTTGTAGAACTCACCGAAATGGCATTGATTTCCTGAACTGATATTTGCTCTACCTCAAAACCATATTGTTTTCCGAAAGCAATAAGATCATCAATGTTCGCTGTTCTATTTCTTCCAAATCGATGGTCGTGACCAATAACTATTTTTTGGATATGAAATCGATCAACAAGAATGCTACTCACAAACTCTTCGGCAGTTAATCTTGAAAAAGCTTCATCAAATGGATGGATAACAAGATTTTCAATACCAATCTTTTCAAGCAAATCTATTTTTTCGTCTATCGTATTGAGTAATTGTATATCAGAATGTTCTTGCAATACCATTCTGGGATGAGGGAAAAAAGTAAGAACTAAACTTTCAAATTTTTGATTTTCAGTATTTTGGGCTATTTTTTTCAAGATTTTTTTATGCCCAATATGTACTCCGTCAAAAGTGCCTAAGGTTAGAATTGTTTTTTTTGTGGAGCTGAAATCGTTTATAGAATGGAAAATCTTCAAAGCAAGTGTTTTATAATGGTGCAAATTTAAGGTATCTATTTTAAAAGTAACCGAATGACAAATTGATTTTCAGAATAATTTTAATAAAAAATAAGGAATTAAGGTTATTAAAAATAAAATACTACTGAATTTCCCAGTATTTAATTTAAAATATCGCTTAATTGAATCCGACATTAACATAAATACTTTAATTTTGAGGATTAAATATTATCAAATTATGAAAAGATTTATACTGTTTTTTATAATTATTTTTTCAGCTACAGCAATTCATGCGCAAGAAGGTACGTATTGGAAAAAAATTGCTCAAGATAACGGTGGCGTTTCTGATAGAAGCGATGTTAAGTCAATTGCTGCTAATCAGTTATTGTTTAATTTAAATGAAGTTGCTATAAAAAAATCTTTGGAATTACTCCAAAATAAAACAGCTACAAACGGCAAAATTGAAATAACTATTCCAAATATGAATGGTGATTTAGAGCGATTTTTAGTTTGGGAATCTTCTAATTTTGAACCGGAACTGCAAACGCAATTTCCTGATATAAGAGCGTACAACGGTATTGGAATTACAGATCGAAATGCTGCTCTTTATTTTAGTTTATCACCAAAGGGAATTCAGAGCATGATTCTAAGAGGGGATAGTGGTTCTGAATTTATTGAACCATATTCTAAAGATAGTACTGTTTATGTGCTTTTTGGTTCCAAAAACAGAAATAAAGGTAGTTTGCCCTTTACCTGCAAAACGGAGAATATAGTTTTAAACAAACAGTTGCTAAATACAACAGTCAAAATTTCAGCGAATAATAAAGTTTTTAAAACCTTAAGATTGGCTTTATCATGTACGGGAGAATATACGGCGTATCATGGAGGTACTATTCCTTTAGCTTTAGCAGCTATGAATGCCACGATGACAAGAGTCAATGGTGTATTTAATAAAGACCTCGCCATAAAATTACAGATTATTGCTAATAATAATCTCATAATTTATACCGATGCCGCTACAGATCCTTATTCTGATGCTATGACTGGAGTAGGAGGTGCCTGGAAACAGGAATTGCAGACTAATTTAACAAAAGTTATTACCAATGACGGATATGATATAGGACATCTATTTGGTGCTTCGGGCGGTGGAGGTGATGCAGGTTGTATAGGTTGTGTATGTGTAAATCCTTCCAATGGTAATTCGTTTGCAAAAGGGAGCGCCTATACATCACCAAGTGATGCGAAACCAGAAGGAGATACGTTTGATATTGATTTTGTCGCCCATGAAATGGGACATCAGTTAGGAGCAAATCATACCTTTTCTTATGAAATTGAAGGAACGGGTAAAAATGTAGAGCCGGGAAGTGGTTCTACCATTATGGGGTATGCAGGAATTACCTCGGATTATGATGTTCAGGCTAATTCTGACGATTATTTTGCGTACGTCAGTATTTTACAAATTCAAATTAATCTTTTGTCAAAAACATGTCCTGTAAACACGGCACTTAGTAACAGCCCTCCAATAATTAACGCTGGCTTAGATTTTACAATTCCTAATGGCACGGCATTTATATTAAAAGGTTCAGGATCTGATATAAACGGTAATGCCGTTACTTATAGCTGGGAGCAAAATGATACCGCTATAACAACCAGTGGCGTTAATAGCGTAGCTTTTCCTACTAAAATTGACGGGCCTCTTTTTAGGTCTTTATATCCAAGCAGTTCGCCAATTCGCTATATGCCTGCTTACAGCACGGTATTATCCAATAAATTAACTACAACGTGGGAATCCGTTTCTTCAGTTGCTAGATCTCTTCATTTTACATTAACAGGGAGAGATAATGCTGCGCTTGGAACTGCCCAGACTAATACTGACGAAATGATTGTTAACGTAAGCGGAACAATTGGCCCATTTGAGGTTACATCACAAAACACAGAAAATTTAAGTTGGGGCCAAGGTACAAATCAAACAATCACTTGGAATGTGAGTGGATCAAATGTTTTAGGTGGCAGCAATACTGTAAATATCAAGCTTTCTACTGATGGAGGTGTGACGTTTTCAACAATTTTAAGTGCCAATTCCCCAAATGACGGATCAGAAACAATAGTGGTACCCAATATTACAGCAACTAATTGTAGGATTTTAATTGAACCTACCGCAAATATTTATTATGCGTTGAACAGCAAATCCTTTGCGATTGGTTATTCAGTTGCTTCATCATGTACCACATATACGTTTTCAACTCCAATAATAATTCCGGATGCGCGAGGAACGTATACTACAAGAACGATAACAGTTCCAGCTTCAACCGGAACGACATCCGATGTGAATTTCGCCGTAGGTCTGACGCACTCGTATTTGTCTGATGTACAAATGGAGATTGTAAGTCCGTCAGGTACTACTGTAAGATTATTTGATAGAAATTGCGGAAGTACGAACAATGCTTTACTACTTAATTATGATGACTTAGGAAATTTGCTTGTTTGCGGTAGTACTACTTCTCAAACCGTTTCTCCATTTGAGCCATTAGCAGCTTTTAATGGGCAAAATCCACAAGGAGTCTGGACTTTTAGGGTGCGAGATGTGGATGCTACAAAGACAGGAGCTGTAGATCAGGCATCGATAACAATTTGCACGAAAATATTTACTTTAGCAACGCTGGACTATGAAATCAATGATTTTGCTGTATATCCTAATCCAAATAGAGGAAATTTTAATGTAAAATTTACCGCTACATCAGCTTCCGAAGTGAAGGTATTGGTACATGATTTGTTGGGCAGAAAGCTTTTTGAAAATAAATTTGAAAACGAGTCCAATTTTAATAAAAATATACAATTGAAAAATGCGCAACCGGGACTTTATTTATTAACAGTGATTGACGGAGACCGAAAAGAGGTGAGAAAAATTGTGATTGAATGATCAAAATAAAATTACTAAAAAAAGGGAAACATTTTAAAATGTTTCCCTTTTTTTATTTGCCGTTAAATGCGGTCATAGTGTTTTCTAAGCCAGCGGTTCCAAATGATTTTATAATCTCTGAGGCGAGTTCTAATCGTTCTGGAAGTGCCAATTTCTCTGCATCATCCCAATCTCCCAGTACGTAATCCACTTGTTTTCCTTTTTTAAATTCGTCGCTGATCCCAAAACGGAATCGAGTGTAGTTTTGCGTATTCAGGACAAGATTGATGTTCTTTAATCCGTTGTGTCCGCCATCGCTTCCTTTCGGTTTGATACGTATGGTGCCAAAGGAAAGATTTAGATCATCCGTGATGACTAAGATATTTTCCAAAGGGATGTTTGCTGCCGTCATCCAATATTGTACTGCTTTGCCACTCAAATTCATGAACGTGTTTGGTTTTAAAAGGAAAAATTTTTTCCCTTTAAATTTATATTCAGCCACTGCGCCCAATTTTACCGTTTCAAAAGAGATTCCTTCATTACGAGCCAAAAAATCGACTATTTTAAAACCGATGTTGTGTCTTGTGTTTACATATTCGGCGCCAATGTTACCGAGTCCTACTATTAAAAATTTATTACTCACGCTTTCTGTATTGTTTTTTTGGTGTTCGTGAACCTCTGGTTTTATACAATCCGTATTGTTTTCTTTTTTTGTTGATGAGAATAAATTTGAAATCCATTTTATCATGTTGCAAAAATAGACTTAATTAGAGTATCGGACTATTAGATTTGTAGAAAATCGCTATTGAGAACAAAATAGTTCTGAGTAGCCCTGATGGGAGTGGCATCCTTTTTATCCTGAACTTGTTTCAGGATCCTGAAACAAGTTCAGGATAAAAAGATAGAATGGACAGCAGGAGGAGTGTTGTTCTGAAAACGCATAGCCGTGCTACTAAATAGAATCTGAAACGAGTTCAGATTAAATAAAAAAAGCACCAGTTTTACAACTGATGCTTTCTTGAATGATTGAAAAAATATTATTTTTTCTTTCCTTTTACTGGAGCTTTCGCTGCTTTTGCTGCCTCTTGAGCTGCTTTCATAGCAGCACGAGAAATCTTCACTTGACAAATTACTGTGTTGTCTGGGTGCATGATTTTGTAGTCTGGAGAAGCCACTTTAGTAACATATAGTTTGTTACCCATGTCTAGTGCAGTAATATCAGCTTCGATAAAATCTGGAAGATTTTTCGGCAATGCTTTTACTTTAAGTTTACGTGTGTTCAAACGTAAATCTCCACCAGCCATAACTCCTTTAGAGTTACCAACGATTTTTACTGGAACTTCCATAGTAATTTCTTTGTCATCAAATAATTGAAAGAAATCAATGTGTAAAATCTTGTCAGACACCGGGTGAACCTGAATGTCTTGTAAAATTGCGTTAAATGATTTTCCTTCACCAAGATCGATCTCAACTGTGTGAGCGTTTGGAGTGTAAACCAAGTTTTTGAAAGCCATAACTTCTGCTGAGAAATGAACTGCCTGATTTCCTCCGTATAATACGCAAGGAACCAATCCAGCATTACGTAGGGCTTTAGTTGCTACTTTACCCACGCTTTCTCTTTCTGATCCTTTAATTGTAATCGATTTCATTGTAAAAAAAATATAGTTATTAAATAATATTACTTGATTGGCTTTTAGCTTTTGGCTATCAGCATGACTTTATAACTTCAAAACATTTGACTTTACGTCTAATGCATTACATTATAAATTTTCCACTAATGGAATTGTTGTGGTGCACCATGTGCATGACTTCAGCAAAAAGAGGTGCACAACTCAACACTCTTATTTTTTTTGATTCTTTCTTTAACGGAATAGTATCGGTAACTATTAATTCTAATAATTTAGAATTTTCTATTTTTTCGTAAGCATCACCAGATAAGATCGCGTGGGTACAAATCGCTCTTACGCTCAATGCTCCTTTTTCGATCATTAAATCTGCGGCTTTCGCCAAAGTGCCTCCGGTGTCAATCATGTCATCTACTAAGATTACATTTCGGCCTTTTACCTCACCAATTAATTCCATGGTGTCAATAATGTTGGCTTCTTTTCTTTGTTTGTAACAAATTACTACGTCAGATTCT
The DNA here is from genome assembly GCF_048286555.1 of Flavobacterium cryophilum. Lineage (NCBI taxonomy): Bacteria > Pseudomonadati > Bacteroidota > Flavobacteriia > Flavobacteriales > Flavobacteriaceae > Flavobacterium > Flavobacterium cryophilum. The sequence goes on from NZ_JBLVPZ010000001.1 coordinate 513,022, forward strand.
AAAAATTTAGAGTAGGCATACGCTCTTTTTGAACCACCCATATCTGGAGAAGCAATCGTCAAATTGTCCAATCCTAAACTTTTAACATACGGCATAAATATTGTCGATGCAAAAAGATGGTCTACCGGTTTTTCAAAGAATCCTTGAATTTGGTCGGCGTGCAAATCCATTGTCATTACTCTCGTTGCGCCTGCAGCATCTAATAAATTAGCGACTAATTTAGCTCCTATCGGAACTCTCGGCTTGTCTTTTCTATCTTGTCTTGCCCAGCCAAAGTACGGTATTACTGCGGTAATGTGTCTTGCCGAAGCGCGTTTTGCAGCATCAATCATTAGTAACATTTCCATTAAATTATCAGCAGTTGGAAAAGTAGAACAAACAATGAAAACGCGTAAACCCCTGATAGACTCTTCATAAGAAGGCTGAAATTCACCGTCGCTGTACTTTGACATGGTAATTTTCCCTAAAGGAATTCCGTACTGCTCTGCTATTTTTTCTGCAAGATAGACACTTTGTGAACAAGCAAAAATTTTAGCTTCTGGTTCTAGGTGTGACATTTAATTTGTTGTTTTATTCCGCTGCGCTCCATACAATTTGGCTTTTTAATTCGTATAAAGCCTGATGTTTGTATACGCCTCGGGTGTAGTTAGTTGTGTGTTGTGTTTTTAACGAGGTGCAAATTTATAAAATTTATTCAACTCTGAAAGGAAAAAATTAAGTATTTTTAGTTGAACATTTAATATTATTTTTTACATTTGCACCGTGTTAAAGGAATTGATGGTTGATTTAAACACAATCACCTCTTTTATTGCGTTGAAATAACTGTTGTTATTTCATGTCTAGCTAAGCCCGGATGGCGGAATTGGTAGACGCGCTGGTCTCAAACACCTGTGGGAAACCGTGCCGGTTCGACTCCGGCTCCGGGTACATTAAAAGTCCGTAATAGTATTGTTTGTCAATACTTTACGGGCTTTTTTTATTCTGATTGCCAAACCAATGCCAAACCATTTTGAAAATTCAAAAAATTTATTCCTTTTTTGATTTAAAAAAACCACTCGATTAGGAGTGGTTTTATATTTTTAAATCGTTACGTTATTGGAATTTGGAAATAATATTGTAGTTCTTCAGGGGATAGCAATTCACTATTAACAATTGTATCTTTAATTTTAACTAAATCATCAGGATCTAAACTGCCTAAACATCTACAAAATTTATTTTGATACAGGTTGTTTAATTGTGTTTGTGATATTATTTCATAATGTTCACACCCAACAAAAGAATCGTGGCTTAAAAATCGATTTTTATTTTGAGTTATTTTTATTTGTAATGGTAGTAAATGAGGTTTAACTCTGGTTATAAAATCAATACTTGAATTTATAAAAACTGAATAAGTATATGTCCCTTCAGATGTTATTCCCGTAATTATGCAATACTTAGGGTGGTCTATTTTTTCAAATGTTATTGCAAAAACATCACCAATATTAACAGATGACATTTTCTATACTAAATTTAGTATTACCTCTATCTTTTAGCATATTGATATACTCATCATTCTCTCCCCTTTCAAGTAATATGTTTTCAAAAGACATTGTATCATCTTTAACGGTATTTTCCCACGCATAATCATGTGATATGTCTTTAATGGCACCATAACTCATATTAGCGTATTTAGTTATTGAATTGTTTAAATATTCAATATCTTTTTTAGAAAGAGTGTTTAAATTGGCTTGTTGTTTACTTACAACGAAGTTTTTGTCAACGACATCGAAATATTGTGAAAAACGACCATCATCTTTAAAAAAACCATCACCTCGAACAGATTTGAAAATATCATAAAGATTTGAAGGTACAGGACCCGCATTCATTGCTATATAATGATCCCCGCTTATTGTTCTTCCGTAATCAGCAAATAATTCCCTGTCGGAAAAATATAGAATTTTAAAAATTTTATGAAAATCTTTTCTTTCTATTCTTTCGACAATATATAAAACTGCATTTATAGTTTTACGCTCGTTGAATTGTATGTTAAAGTCGTCTCTCATAGTATGGTACAAATATACAAATTTGCATCACCAAAATTGTTATGTCGTATTTGACATAACAAAAGAAACAACCTATTCTAAATAAGAAATATTTACTTTTCCTTTGTTTATATGTGTTTACAGATTTTTACTGTCATTTTAAAGGCAGTAATTTAGAATGAGTTTAAAGAAAATAATTGGATTAAATATAAAAACCTCTCATTTCTGAAAGGTTTCGCTTTTATGTTTCAAACTGCGGATAAGATGGCGATTATTATTATTATCATGATTATGAGTTGTGGTTTAATGTCCTTTGATTCTTTTTTCATTTTAGTAATTATCTTGAATTATTGTTTCTTTTACCTACTTAGAATCCTCTTACACTTTTACTAACTAAATCACATGGGGTCACTTAAAATAATATTGCTTTTTTTCTAATTTCTAGTTACTGCCCAACAAAATTGGTTTTAACTCCGAAATTTTTATATCATATTCATCTTTATTTATTAATCCTAAATCTAAATACTTTTTCAAATCCTCAATTTTCAATAAGGCTTGTTCTTTAGTGTAAATATAATTTGAAATCAATGGTTTTAAAATTTCCCCATGACTCAAATTTTTAGACAAAGACTCATAAACCATTTCGCCTTTTGCATTTTTAATTGAAAGTAATGTAATTCTATTATAGTTACCTTGATCTTCTCTCATCCAATTAAGAAAAAGAACTTCTTTATTATTAATCAAATTATCCGGTATTTTTTTTTCGTTTTTAATTTCTTTATCTCTTGAATTATAATCTTTAGCCGCATCTATTATAATATATTTTTTTGCACCTATTAACGCTTCTAACAAATCTGCTTTATTAAGGTGAGGCGCCCAGCCCCCAACATTTTCAATGACAATATATTTGTAATTATTTGAATTATTAATGAGATAATCAGTAGTTATTGTAGAGTAATTATTTTTTAGAGCCTCATTGTAAGCGGAATTATTAGAGGCTTGTGCCTCAGATTCATTTGCTCTTGCTATTCTATTTGCGACTGCATCTTGTGAAATTCTGTTTAATGCCTCTCCCATTGGATTTGGCTTACTTACATTAACATTTAAAGTGCTATACTGACTGAAACTTTTTTGTACTGCTAATACCATAATTAGTGTTAATATTCCTTTTTTCATTTCTTAAGATTTAAATTAATATTAACAAAGCGTACTTTTCTGTTTATCAGTAAATAAACGATTAATAAACAAGAACTGCAATACCCACTTTTAGTGATATTTAAAAAGTGACTTATTGTATATTTCTTTTAGTAATTTTTAAAAATGCGTAGAAAATTAACTTGTTCAATAGGGTAAATTTTAACCTGTTTAATATTCTTATTACTCTTTGTGTTCCTGATGTTATGCGTATTATATTAAAAATATATCTTTCTTACTAAATCATTAATGGTATTATCAATAATCCTAATAACTTCATGATCAGAATAGTACTGAGTATTTTCAACGGCTAAAAACTTCAAATCTTCAATCTTGTGTTTTATATTTGCTTCAATTTTTTCTTTGATTTTTTGATCCTCTAAACCATCAACAGCATAATCAATAATCTTAATAACTTCTAAAGCAGGATAGTACTGCATGTTTTTAATCATTCCAAATCGCAAATTTTTAATCTTGTATTTTATATTGTTTTCAATTGTATCAACAGTTTTTTGATAAAGTATTTTGTTTGGTTCTTTTCCTGTATATTTTTTATTCATTATTTTGTTTTAAATCCCGTATATGTGTAAAACATTTAATTGGGTTGGTTGATAAATTTTTTTTTGCTTGTTAGTTGTGTTGTTGCTTTTATTCCTGATATTGTGTGCAATCTCTTTTATTTGTATTTCCGCACCCGCCGTCAGCCAACGTTTTGACAAATATTGTCTTTTGATTTGTTCAAAGATTTGCTTATCTGTTTTATAATAGTATTTTAATCCAGTATGAGAGAGTTGAATACTATTCCTTTTTTGCATGGAGATATTAAATCCGGTCACTTTGCAAAATACATTTTTAATCTTAGTGCTTTGAGTATTGTTTTGGGCGCGTATTCGACTATTATATAGTGTCGAAATCGCACCTTTTTTACTGTTTTCTTGGGGTGTCGAAATCGCACCTTTTTTTAATACTTCTAGTTTTTCAAATATGATTTTTTCTAATTGTTTTTTTAAATGGTTTCCTGTTTTGTCTATAAGTTTATAATACTTTATTTTCTCTTTATAAAATGTATTCCTTTTGTTGTCTTGTTTTATTCTATACCAATGAGACTGCGTTAATAAAGTGTTTAATTTTGAAACTTCTTTTACATTCAAATTTGTAAAATCAATTTTATCATAGAGTATTAATACATTTTGAAACTCTGTTATCAATTTATCAATTAACAAATAGTAAACCCTTACATTTAATAAGTCGGATAAATTAAATATCTCTAATTTATTGATATATGCACTTTCTCTGCTTTTCACCTCAAACCTTAATGTATTGATGTTGCAAAATTCCGGAAATTGTAAACCCTTTGCGTATGCCTTTACTATCTTATTATTATTTGCTCTGCCGGTTGTTTTATTAAATGAATGACTTTGCTTGCTAAATTGATATTCCGGATTTGGAATAAATAAATTTTGCTCATGATAACTTAAAAATGAAATTAAATCTTTTATACATATTGGGGAAACAATATTTAATCCAAATTCTAAATTTATTATTTTTAATTTTTCCCAATCTATTTTGAATGTGTTTTTAAACTCTAAAAGTATTTTTATACAATTCACTATATTAAAATCGTTTGCATTGTGCAAATTGCTGTTAAAATGGTAGTGAGGTAAGAAACTAATTTTTAATCGTTTGTTAGCATAAAAACAAAATATTACCCCTTTGTATTGGTACTTGTCTTTGGTATTTAATACTTCGGGATCGTATCGGTTAAATATATTCTCATTACTCATATATTCTAATAACGGATTCGTTTTAAAATAATTAATTATAATTTTATCGTCTGTGTCTAGTTTTAGAAAGTCAATCATTTTTCACTATCTTTGTTATGGTTTTTTACAATGCCTGTTAAAAACTGAACTTTTGAACAAAGTACAAACGAGCTCTTGAACAAGGCTCGTTTTTTTTGTTTTCAGTATTAGTTTATTAATTTCAGTACTTCGCTTAGATTGGCTGTATAATAGTCCTTGAAGTAGTAAACCGTCATTTCTCTTTCGTAGTTCGAAAGTTTAACAATCAATAAATCTTCCTTTCGGTTGTTTACGCCTTTGTCGGCGAAGTAAATTCCAGGAGTAGAGGTCTTAAAAAGGCCTGTGAAGTTTTCCCATCGTTTACCGGATCTGATTTTTAACCAAAAGTGAGGAGCCGATTTTGCAAAACCTCTATCGACGACGATATTAATTAAACTAGAAAGTATTTGATTTTCGCTATCGACCTCAACAAGTTCGTAATGTTTGGTAGTTTTAAATTTACCCTCGTTTATTTCTTTGTAAATGTGGGTTATCGGTTTAGGGATGTTGCCTGTTGTACTCATGCTCTTAAACGTTTAAAGGTTTAAGACTTCCTTCGACTTCTGAACGGAGGAAGTAAACACGCGATCCAATTCCTAATGGATTTAGTCGTTTTGATTTGCACCAGTTATGCACCGTGCTAATATCTACACTCAACATTTTTGATACTTCCGCCCTTGTTAAATACTCCTTTGGCTGAATAGGAGCAAAGTGTTTTAAAAACTCTTGTAATTGTGTTTTAACGCCATCGTTAATTTGGTTTTGTAGTTCCTGTGGTGTTGTTGCCACGAATTGGATTGATTGCATATCTTTTATCGTTTAAATTAGATATGCAAATAAATAGAAACAAGAACCCCACCAATTCACAAGTGGGGAATTGGTGGGGTTATAATTTAACGTTTTAGGGTTGAAATATGTCTAAAGTCTACTTTGTTTTTCTTTTTTCTAATTGATTGTTTCTATAATTATTTAATGATATTTCTAAAGTATTTATAAATGGTGTAGGTGTGTTAGTTCGGTTGACAATTTCTTTAATTTTATCACTTTCGTCAAATTCAGCAACATTAAAAAACAGTTTCATTCTTTTAAAAAATTCCTTTTGCGTTAATGTAGTGATTAATTTAGTTTCAAATAATGCCTTTGCAAGTTCTGTAAACTGTAAGGGTGTACCTTGCCAATGTAAAGTATTATCTTTCTGTATGGGTGTAGGTTCATTTATTGCATCCGAATTTTGGCCCTGTGCCGGAATCTTGGCAAATTGTGCAGGAATGATGGATGAAGTTATACGAAAGTCTGCACCTTCATTTTTTAAAGATTTGTTCGTTTTTTCCGTTAAAAAATAATCGTACATATTAAGTACTTCCTCGATATGTTCACAAGATTTTAAAAAAACCCCTTCTCTCTTTTCTTTTGGGTAATGAAAATCTAGTAGTTCGATAAATGCTAAATACAAACCAATTCTATCCGTTACTAATTCTGGGTTGCTTTTGAGTTCTTCCGATGCTGGATAATACTCGTAACGCAAAGAAAAATGATCTGTGATAGATAAATAGTTCTCGGCGTTTTCAATAAAAACCCCAAACTCAGTGAACAACAAATTAAAAAAATCTAATATTTCTGGCCTTCTTTTATCAGAACCTCCAAATTCTTTTAGTATTTTGATATTTATTTCGTCGTATAAAAATGCATCTATATTGTCTTGTGGTGTTTTTATTATATCCATTTTTTGCCTGTTACTTTATTTTTTTTAACATATCTCAAACCGTTAGGCATAATCAAATTATTTGATTTTTTAATTATACCTTACGGGTTTATCTAGTTGTTAATTGATTGACTTATTGAGATTAGATAGTAAATTTTCCTCTCTAAATATTTTGATTAATTTCTTCCTAGCACTATCGGTATAAACCGTATTATCAAGGCAATAAATTTGATCATCCGTTAAACCGGCAATCTCTTTGTTTATTACTGTAAATTGTTTTTTTAGTTTTTTCAATTGCTCAACGTTGGTAACTGTTTTTAAATACTCTTTTTGAATTTGGTTTAGATTTCTCAAGGTTTTGTGTTTTTTTAGGTTATGAATTATTATTGTTATTTCTTTTCTTGGCTGCTTTGTTTGCTCGATGTTCTCTTCTGTCTTGAATTATTTGCTCTGTCTTAGAAAGTTTCTTCGGTTTCGAAGTCGGAGCAACAATAAACTGTGTCGGTCCAATTTGAGCCAAAATTGATTTAAGAACTTCAACTTGCTGTTCGTTTAGGTCAATTGTATATTTCATTTCTTTTGTGCCTTAGTTTATTAGGGTTAATTTTTGTGTTTACAAATAGGGGGTATAGGTTATATACTGTTTTACGGGTGTTACTTTTTAAAACGAAAGTCTTTCTATTATGGGTGGGGGGTCTTTTTTTTGGTTTTTCTTTTCAAATTTATTTTAAATTCTCTTGTGCTTTAGTTAGATAGTCTTATACTGCCCTTATTTCTATAAATATAGATAACAATTGTTTAATAGTGGTACAATTTAGCCCAACTGCTTTTATTGAATTGATAATTAATTGTACAATGCAAACCGTTTATTTATTGCTTGTAGTATATAATCTTTATTCTTTATACTGTTGAGGTGTCTATACCCATTGTTCGCATCCGCCACCGTTGGGAAATAGTCTATAGTTTGTTTGATTTCGGTGTTTATTGTTTCAATGCGTTTTAGTTGTTAGTTCCGCTTTTTATTACTTTCATTTCAGGTTTTTTGTCTTTATGCATATCGTTGTAAAACTTCATAAACAAATCGGCGTTCTCGTCTGTGTCTTCCGGAGCCTGAATGTAAATTCTGAAAATAGACTCTTTGGAATGTCCGCTGATACCCATTAAAACCGGTGTTGGTATTTTTTTGTAATAGTTAGTACAAAAACTCCTTCTGAAGGAATGGGTTGTAATTAGTTTGTATTTCTCGTACGCGTTAAATACTTTTCGTCCTGTTTTTGCATCAAATATTTTGCCATCTGTCATTGCGTTTATTTTGGCAGTTTCACAGACCTTTTTAATATGTTCGTTTAGTTTTTGGGTTGTGATTTTATAAGGGAAACTATTTTCTATTATGTCAATAACGTGTGGGGCGATAATTCCAATGGTAACGGGATTCTTTGTTTTCTGTTGTATTAAGTCTAAATACATATTTCCGCCTTTGTATCTAACATTGTCCGGTGTGATATCGAGTAAATCCCCGCCACGCTGTCCAATCTCGCACCCTATCAATAACCATTTACGGGCGTTTTGGTGGGCTTCGCTTTTTATGTCTGCTTTCCTAATGTCGTGCAGTTCGGCAAAAGATAAAGTTTGTATGTATCGGTCGTCGTCGCTTTCCGATGCTATGATTATTTGTTTAGCATACGTATTAACTTGTATTCCTTTGTTCTCCGCTTCGATGCAAGCCGTTTTAATGTTCGCTATGTGTTTTGAGGCTGTGTTTACAGCGTACTTTTTGGTTTTGAGTAACCAATGTTCGAACTTATCAATTAATGCCTGATTTACGTCTGTAAAGTGTATTTGTTTCTTGCTTTTGCTTTGGTATTCTTTAAGGATATTTTTTGTTGCTATGTAACTGTTTTTTCTGCTTAACGAAAGTCCGTGTTTATAACCTCCTTTTACTTTTACTTTTCGAGTGTCGGCGGTGTCGATTATGTTTTGAATGTAATTTGTAATAATTCCCTCGTCGGTTTTTTGTACACGTTCAAAACAATTATTGATTTTTGATTCGAGCCAAAAGGAGTCTATTACTATTCCTTTGCCTAAATCTGTGTTGAGGTTTTCGAAAATGTAAGATTCTAACTTTTTAAGGTTGTTGAATATTATTTTATTTTCGGCGGTGTTTTGTTTGGGGCGGTCGGTGTCTTTGCTCCAATCTTTCGGGATAATAGAGAACCCCGAATTTAACTCAATGACGTTTCCACGTCCTGTGGACAAATAAACCTTTATAGAAACGTTTTTATTTGCCTTACTTCTTAATCTAAAATTTACGGTTGCCATGTTTTGAACTTTTGAACGGTTGAACAAATCAAAGATATACTATTTTGTAATACATTTCACAAACTTGCCAAACCGTTGCCAAACCGTTTTAAGATTATATTCAATTATATTCAATTTCGTTTCTATTGGTTAGGTAGGCTGTGAAGTCTTTTAAACCATTGAAATTATTGGGTTTGTGGTGCTTTTTTGTAATGATTTAGAGATGTGGTTAAAAATGTACGATTGAGGGGTTTCAATTCCGGCTCCGGGTACAAAAACCGCTTCGAAAGAAGCGGTTTTTTTGGTTTTAAATGTTTTTTTTCTCTAAAAACATTCATTTTAACAATGTTAATCACTTGATTATCCTTTCAGTGAAAGTGTTTTCATTTCCAAGTGTTTTTTTGTGATATTCAAAATGGAGTCAGAAAATTGTATCGATATCGCTATCTATATAATTTTATTTTCGTATCCTTGTAAGTGTAAATAAAACACTTAATCATGAGAAAAATAGTTCTAATAGCTTTCTTGGCGCTGTCCTTGACTTCATTTGTAAGCAAACCAATCGGCTATTCTTTTGTCAACTCCAACAAAACAATAAAAATTGAATTTAGTCTCAACTCAAAGAAAACGCCTTCTTACAAAGTTTTCTCCAAAAATAAATTGGTCATCAATACTTCTGATTTGGGGATTATTAGAGAAGATGCCAATTTTTATACCGATTTAAAAATTGTGGCCGTTTCTAAATCGAAACCCATTCAATCCAACTATTCGATGTTGCAGGGGAAACGAAAAAAAATCGCTTATTCAGCAAATCAATATACCGTTAGCTTGCAAAACAAAAAAGGGGAAGCAATGGATATTATTTTTCAAATATCCCATGATGGAATTGCGTTGCGATACCATTTTCCGGAAACTTCGACAACAATCAAAAAAATAGTCGAAGAGAAAACCACTTATAATTTTGACACAACCACAAAAGCGTGGTTGCAACCCATGTCTAAAGCGAAAACAGGTTGGAAAGAAACCAATCCTTCCTATGAAGAGCATTATGCGATGGGCGTTCCCGTAAATACAAAACCCTCGATTGGAGAAGGTTGGGTGTATCCGGCTTTGTTTCAAGCCAATGATACTTGGGTTTTGATTTCCGAAACAGGATTGCAAGCCAATTATTGCGGCAGCCGATTGGTATATAACGATACTGCCAAAGCAATGCAGGTAACTTTTCCTCAAAAAGAAGAAATTTTCCCTAACGGTGCTTTGAATCCTGAATCTGTTTTGCCGTGGTACACGCCTTGGCGCATCATTACTATTGGGTCACTCAAAACGATTACCGAAAGTACAATGGGAACAGATCTAGCCGATCCGTCAACGGTTGCCGACCCTTCGTTTATAAAAAGCGGTATTGCCTCTTGGAGCTGGGTTTTACTAAAAGATGAATCGGTTAATTACGAAACTACTCGTAAATTTATTGATTATGCCGCTGCTATGAATTGGCCGTATTGCTTGATAGATGCCGATTGGGATACCCGCATTGGTGATGAAAAGATGAAAGAATTGTCGGCTTACGCCAAAGGTAAAAAGGTGAAATTACTCGTTTGGTACAACTCATCAGGATCCTGGAACAGTACGGAATACCATCCAAAAAGTAAATTGATTACTCATGCTGACAGAGTTCGGGAGTTTACCAGACTTAACGAAATGGGAATAGCAGGAATCAAAGTTGATTTCTTTGGTGGCGACGGACAATCGATGATTGCGTATTACCATGATATGCTGACCGATGCTGCGGCGCATAAATTAGTGATTAATTTACACGGCGCAACTTTACCCAGAGGTTGGCAACGCACCTATCCAAATTTGCTGACGACTGAAGCGGTAAAAGGATATGAATACATTACTTTTTTCCAAGATATTGCTGATTTAGCCCCAACACATTGTGCCATGCTTCCTTTTGCCCGAAATGTTTTTGACCCAATGGATTTCACACCCATGGTTTTGGATTCTATTCCAAATATTACCCGAAAAACAACTCCAGCATTTGAATTAGCCCTGCCCGTTTTATTCTTATCCGGAATTCAACACATCGCCGAAACGCCTGACGGAATGGCTAAAATGCCTGCTTATGTAGTCGATTATTTAAAAGATATTCCAACCAATTGGGATGATTCTAAATTTATTGCGGGTTATCCGGGTAAGTACATTATTATGGCCAGAAAGAAAGATAATACTTGGCATATCGTTGGAATTAACGGGGAAACCACTGCCAAAGAAATAGAAATTGATTTATCTTTTGTAACTAATTCCAAAGGTTTTAGTATTGCTGAAGACGAAAACGGATTTCAGCAGAAAACAGTATCAAAAAGCACCAAACTAAAAGTCACTATGAAACCCCATGGTGGGTTTGTCGTGAAGATTTAGTTTTTTTAGGAGCTATTTCCCGCTTTACACTGCAATCTTTTTATAATGCTGTCAGGGTAAACCCTGACAGCATTATAAAAAGGATTTCCGTTGCAATCAGGGCTAGAGAATCCTGCAATGTCCAATACCTTTATTTCTAATCTAGATTTTAAGTAGTGTTAGTGTCAAATGACTCCAACACATGAAGAGGCTATTTTTATAATTTGTAAGAAAATTTTAATATATTTGAAAATAGATAAAGCGAAACAAACCTTCGTCAATCTACCCATTTTTGGGTGTACATGCGAAGGTTTGTTTCGTGTATATACAAGTTGGCAGTAATTTTACCAGAAATAATGCGAAAAAATGAAAGATTTTATAATTAACCTAATATGTGGTTCACTTGGCGGACTTGTAGTGTACTATATTCAAATAGCAAATGAAAAAAAGAAAAAGAAGAATCATATTAAAGAAAGAATAGAAGATAGTAAAAAAATAATTCCTCAAGATTTTATTTATTCAATCCATATTGGTATGTCAATGAATAAAATAGAAGAAATAATTGGATTACCTCTTTTCTCGCATACTATTGACGAAAATGAATTATTTGGTAATGACCTAATAATTAATATAAATGAGTATCGATTTGAAAATTGTTTTATAAAAATTATTCATCAAAATAACCAATTATCAGCAATCATTATTTCTAGCTATAATGATAGTAAAATAGAATTAATTAAACCCGATTCTGAACTTGAAAAACCGATAATTGGAAAATTTTGTGTAGATGGTACTTTTGACAATGAAAACGAAAGCAATGAAATAATTCACGAAATTAGTATGAGGGATAGTTGGTTTGGAATAATTGAATATCACGGAAGATTTGGAGGATACAACTACTATTGCTATTATGGAATATTACAAGGAATTGATGATTTGGAAAATTTAAAAATTGAACAATTTAAAGGCCAAATAATAGAAGCATTTGGTTTATCTTCAAATCCAGAATTATTTAAATATTATTCATCAACATTTTAAAAAAAAACTACTGCCAACACACGCTACAAGCAATTTGGGCAATAGGCTTAATTTGAAGTTGGTTTTGTATTTGGAAGATTTGGCAAATCCGAAAATAGGGCTTAATTTAGTCCCAAACTACTTGTAGCGCGGGGACGTTCAGGCTGTGAAAAAACTACTTCAAATTTAGAAAGTATTCGAAGGGCTACCAAAGAAAAATCTCAAATATGAGATTCTCAAGAGGTTCAATTTAGTTTTTTCACAGACTGAGGTTGTAGGCAATTTTTGAACTTCCGAACCAAAATCGAACAATATAGATGAATGAAAATAATAGTCAGAATGCCGTAAACGCCTTACTTGAAGAATATGTTAGGACAATTGGACAGCTTAAAGATGTTATTCGTCAAATTCCAAATTCTTATTTAATCAAAACTGTCGATTTTACAACTGAAAATTCTGATTGCAAATCCATACAGACTTTGCTTTCACATATTATTAATTCAGGATATGCATATTGCGTGTATATTCAAAAGTTAAAAAATGAGAATGCAGAAAGACCAAAAAAGCTTTTCCATTTAGCTATTGCGGATTACGAAACTGATCTTGATACATTAGTACAATATACTTATAAGACTTTTGAAAAAATATCGGATTTTGAGCTAGAAGAATTTGACGATGACAAAAAGATAATTACGTCTTGGGGACAAATATACGATATTGAACAAATGATGGAGCATGCAATTGTTCATGTGCTAAGACATAGACGTCAAATCGAAAAATTTTTAATCCTATTGGATAAATAATAAAAGTGCCTACAACACTGGCTAAGCTCCATTGCTGCATTTTGCAAACCGAGGACCTTATCTTTTCCAATAAACTTTCTAACTTGCAGAAAATACTCTGCTAAACAAGCCGCAACGCGAGCATAGCCGAGTGACGTTTGTAGGCAATGCTAACACCTGTTCAAGAACCTAACGCAATGTTTTATATTAAACTAAAATGAACATCAACCTTTCTTCTAACTTATTTCTTTGGTTACTATTAATAACTTTACCAGAAATGGTATTTTCTCAATCGGCTGACTTTACCATTCAAAATGTAAAGTTTGAAAGTCAGGGTATCACTCTTTCAGGCTCAATTTTAACGCCTAAAAAAATATTTGCAGCAGTTGTAATTGTTCATGGGTCTGATCCTGTAAAAAGAGAAATGGAATTTGCTAAACGTCTTGCCAAAGAAGGTATTGCGGTATTGACATATGATAAACGTGGAGTTGGAGAATCTGGTGGTGTGTATGTAGGACCATCTGTTGGCACGAATAATATTGACACTACCAATCTTAATTTATTATCTCAAGATGCAAATGCAGCAGTAAATATATTTCGAACTTATTTGAAAGATAAAAAAATACCTATTGGATTAGTTGGTTTCAGTCAAGCAGGATGGATAATACCAATTGCTGCAAGCAAAAATCCACAAATAGAATTCATGGTTTTATTTAGTTGCCCGACAATTACAACCCTAGAACAACTGCGATTTCAGTTTTACACCAACGGAAATAATAACTTTTGGGAAAATCATATGGAAGCAGAAGCTCGTGAACATATCAAAAATGATTCTGACAGGTATCAGTTTACAGCAACTGATCCGAAAAATTCTTTGAATACACTTTTAATTCCGGGGCTTTGGCTTTTTGGCGAGAAAGATATCCAAATTCCAGTAAAGTTATGTATTGAGCAACTAAATACATTCAAAGTTCAAGGCAAACCTTTCGAATATACCTTGTTTTCAACATTAGGTCACAATACTTCTTCTGTCGATATTACAGAAACTGTTGATATTTCCATTCAATGGATAAAACAGAAAGCTTTGAATATTAAGAAGTTTAAATCATCAAAATAAAGCACTGCTTACAACAGCTAGAATTTCGTTGCGTGCGTAGCGCGAACAATGAAATTCCTGTTGAACGGAACCGATTGAAGGTCCGTTAACACAATGGATTTTCCGTAAAATTATGATAGAGAATTTCAAGAGGATTTATTGTCCGCAAGCTAGCGCGAGCGTCCCGCTCGTGAACACTCTCAAAAGTAAATGGCTATAAATTTTAATAGGCACGGTCTGTAGGCTCTCATTTTTTATGGAGAAAGTCATTTAACCCAACACTAAAATAGCAGTTTAAAAATTGCCAAATGCCATAAAAAAACCCCGAAAGTTTTACTTTCGGGGTTACTAACTAGTTCCCTATTTAAACCAAACCAATCAACTTATTTATGGGATAGAAACTAATCTACACGTAGTTAGTAAATTTTATTTAACCGAGAATTTAAAGCTTGTTTTTGTTTTATAATTTTCACCTGGATTCAAGACCGTGGTTGGAAAATCTTTTTGATTTGGAGAATCCGGATAGTGTTGTGTCTCTAAACAAAAACCAGTTCTGCGAGCATACGTTCCGCCATTTCTCATGGGTAAAGTTCCGTCTAAGAAGTTCCCTGAATAGAACTGTATTCCCGGTTGGTCGGTGTACACTTCCAATAATCTTCCGCTTCCTGCATCATAAGCCGAGGCTGCAAAACGGTCTCCTTTGCCTTGATTGTTCAGTACCCAACAATGGTCGTAACCCAATCCGTTTTTCAATTGTTCGTCTTTCGCTTCGATTTGTGCACCTACTTTTTTTGGTTTTCTGAAATCAAAAGGTGTATTGGTTACATCGGTCAATTTTCCTGTTGGAATAAGTGTTGCTGCAACCGGAACTAATTTATCTGCATCAATAGTGATTTCATGATCTAAAATTGGTTTAGAAAAATTAGAAGACAGGTTAAAATACGAATGCTGTGTTAAGTTTACCACCGTTTTCTTATCTGTAGTCGCTTCATAAACCACGTCTAATGAGTTTTCATTGTTCAACGTGTAAGTAACAAAAACAGTTAAGTTTCCAGGATATCCTTCTTCCATATCTTTACTCACATACTTCAATTTTAGAGAGGCATTGTCTCCGGATTTTGCTTCTTCGGCAGTCCAAACCACTCTATGAAACCCTTCTGGTCCTCCATGCAAAGCATTAGGATCGTTGTTGACAGCCAAAGCATATTCTTTTCCGTCCAAAGCAAATTTTCCCTTTGCAATTCGGTTTCCGTATCTTCCGATAAGGGCTCCAAAATAAGGATTGGGTTTCATGTATTGTTCCAAAGAATTAAACCCAAGCACCACTTCTTCCGATTTTCCGGCTTTGTTTGGTACTTTCAAGGAAGAGATAATTCCACCATAAGTGATAATATCCACTTCCATTCCTTTTTGATTTTTCAGCTTGTAACTGTCAATTTTTTCGCCTTTTGGAGTCGTTCCATAAGCTGATTTTTCGATAGTTACCACAGCTGTAGCTTTTGCTTCTGTAGTAGTTTCTTCCACTTTTTTATCGCTTTTGCATTGAATATTCATACTGGCCAAACTTACTATGGAAATCCCATACAGGCAACGTTTTAATACATTCATAATTACTCGTTTTTTTAGTTAATATCGCAGTCAAAAGGTAAAGTTTTTTAAAGTCATAAAGTCTTAAAGTCGAAAGTCATAAAGTCTTAAAGTAAAAAGGAGTACTATGGTAAAAAGCATTTTAAAACCAGTCTGTTGCATCATTTTGTCTAATTAAAATACGACATTACACAATCGTTGTTACTTAGAACTGTGTTTTCCAACTTCCGACTTTATGACATTCGACTTTAAGACTTTCGACTTAAATTACATCCCGTGCTGAAACAAATGATAATAGGCTTCGTTTGCATTAATCTTATCCTTAAAATCTCTGATGGTTGTTTTCTCATCAATAACAAGCAATTCTATTCCTGCAATATCGGCAAAATCTTCCATATATTCAGTTGTCAAGACTTGGCTGTAAACCGTATGATGCGCACCACCGGCTAATATCCAGGTAGTTGCTGCGATATCAAGGTTAGGCTTGCAATCCCACAATACTCGTGCAACAGGAAGTTTAGGCAGGTCTGCCATAGGCGCTACTGCTTCTACTTCGTTTACAATTAATCGGAAACGGTTTCCCATGTCAATCAAGGAAGCATTAATGGCATTTCCTGCAGCTACATTAAATACCAAACGAACCGGATCTTCTTTTCCTCCAATTCCTAATGGATGTACTTCACAAGAAGGTTTTGCATCCGCAATAGAAGAACAAATTTCGAGCATATGAGAACCTAAAACATACGATTTTTCAGGAGTGAAATGATACGTATAATCTTCCATGAATGAAGTTCCGCCTTGGTTTTCAAGACCTACATTCATAACTTTCATTGCTCTAAGCATTGCCGCTGTTTTCCAGTCGCCTTCGCCACCAAAACCGTATCCATCAGCCATCAACCGTTGTACTGCAATACCAGGAAGTTGTTTTAAAGTACCCAAATTTTCGAAAGTATCGGTAAATGCTTTGAAACCACCTTCTTCCAGGAAAGCTCTAAGTCCTATTTCTATTTTAGCAGCTTCTATTAATGAATCTCTTTTTTCTCCTCCTTTTTGAAGGGCTGGAGCCAAAGTATACGAAGCTTCATATATTGCAACTAATGCATTCGTGTCAGCATCAGAAACCATGTCAATATGTTTTGTAACATCCGAAGAGTCGAAACCATTTACCGAAAAACCAAAACGGATTTGGGCTTCGACTTTATCTCCTTCGGTTACTGCAACTTCACGCATATTGTCTCCAATTCTTGCCACTTTTAAGTTTTGGAATTCATCCCAACCTAAAACCACTCTGGACCAAATAGCTAATTTTTTTTGGACACGTTCGTCTTCCCAATGTCCAACAACCACTTTGCGTTTTTTACGCATTCGAGACATGATGAAACCAAATTCTCTATCCCCGTGAGCCGATTGATTTAAGTTCATAAAATCCATATCCATAGAAGCCCATGGAATTTCAGCGTTGAATTGCGTATGTAAATGGCACAACGGTTTTTTAAGAATGCTTAAACCTCCAATCCACATTTTAGCGGGCGAAAAAGTATGCATCCAAGCAATAATACCAATACAGTTTTTGCTCGAATTAGCTTCTAAACAGATAGTAGTAATTTGAGCAGGTGATTTTACCACATCTTTATACACGATTTTTACGGGAATATGCGATGAGGCGTCTAAACCTTTTGCAATGTGTTGTGAATGTTCGGCTACTTTTCTAAGCGTCTCTTCGCCGTATAATTCTTGGCTGCCTACTACAAACCAAACTTCTTTTTGAGATATATCAATCATTATTTTATTATTTTATATAGTACTGAATAATATTATTTTATCTATTCTGGGAAATAACATTGAGTTATAAAATGATTTAAGATTTTTGATTTCAGAAGTTTGGACTCGTATAAAACGAGAAATCTAGTGCTGTAAAATCTGAAATCAAAAATCGTTAATCATCATTCAAAAATCTATTATTGTCCGTAATACGAATCTTTTCCGTGTTTACGTTCGTAATGTTTTTTTATTAAGGAATCTTTTAATCTTGGCGCGTTCGGGTTTATTTGCAAAGTCAAGTTTGCCATTTCGGCGATTACCTCTAAAACTTTACTGTTGTAAACTGCTTTTGCTGCGTTCTTTCCCCAAGCAAAAGGACCGTGATTGCCTATGAGAACCATTTCTACCTCTTCGTACGAAAGATTTTTTTCTTTGAAACAATCTAAAATTTGAATTCCGGTATTGTGTTCGTAATTCCCTTCGATAAGCGAGTCAGCCATTGGCGCAGCACAAGGAATATCGCTGGTTAAATGATCGGCATGGGTTGTCCCAAAGATTGGAATGTCTCTTTGTGCTTGTGCCCACGCCACAGAATAGGTAGCGTGAGTGTGTGCCACGCCGCCAATGTTTGGCCAGTTTTTATATAAATAGGCATGCGTTTTTGTATCCGATGAAGGACGCATGGTACCTTCGATAATGTTATTGTCAAAATCAACAATAACAATATCTTCCGGTTTTAAATCTTCGTAAGGAACACCGCTGGGTTTTATGGCAAAAACACCATTTTTCCTGTCTACGGCACTCACATTCCCAAAAGTATACACTACTAAATTCAGCGCATTCAATTGCATGTTTGCGTCGTAACATTCTTGTTTTAAAGCATTATACATACTGCTCATGGTGTAGTTTTTTAATAGATGGATCTGCAAAAGAACTTAATTGGTCATATGTCAAAAGCAATTTGTTATAAGCTGCTACTTTGTCTAACTGCGGGAAATATTCCCCATCAAAATCACTTCCCATTTTTTGACTGGCTTCAATTACATTCGGATAAATTCCGGCGGCAACTGCGGCATATATTGCAGCGCCCAAAGCTGGTGTTTGATCTGAAGCCGCAATTTTAATAGGCTTGTTCAAAACATTAGCCAAAGTTTGCATAATATAAGGCGATTTTCTCGCGACACCACCAATGCCGATGACACTATTTATTTTCACCCCTTCTTCTTCAAAACGGTCTACAATTTTTTTAGAACCAAAACAGATGGCGTTTACCAAAGATTTGAATAAATGTGGCGCTTTGGTTCCCAAAGACAAATTAGCGATAGCACTTTTAATTCCCTGATTGGCATCTGGAGTTCTTCTTCCATTAATCCAGTCTAAAGCGATGGGGATACTTTCGGATAAAGGAATTTTTTCTGCTTCGGCGGTCAATTGAACTATTAAATTGTCACTGATTTCAGCTTTCAATTGCTCTTTTTGGTCATTTGTCAAAAGGGTAGAAGTAGCCAACAAATGATCTGTTGGCCAAAGTAGCAACTCTTTGTACCAAGCTAATAAATCGCCAAAAGCAGATTGACCTGCTTCAAGACCTATATATCCTGGTAGTACCGAACCATCAACTTGTCCGCAGATGCCACGAACGGTTTTTGTTCCGATGGACTCTTTCGAAGCTACAATAATATCACAGGTTGAGGTTCCCATCACACGAACCAAAGTGTTTTCCTCGATTTTTGCTCCTACCGCTCCAGAGTGCGCGTCGAATGTTCCAACAGCAATTATGGTATCCGTTGTAAGACCTAATCGTGTTGCCCACTCTTGGCTTAAATTTCCGGCTACTAAATCAGACGTATAGGTTTCATCGTATAATCTTCCACGAAGAGTAGCAAGATAAGGATGTAGTTTTTCTAAAAATTCTTCTGGAGGCAAACCGTTCCAGTCTTCATGCCACATGGCTTTATGACCTGCGGCACAACGACTTCTTTTAAATGATTTTAAATCTTTATTATCGATCAATAAATACGTCATCAAATCGCAATGTTCCATCCAAGTATAGGCAGCGTTTTTTACAGCTTCATCTTGTTTTGCAATGTGTAAAATTTTTGCCCAAAACCATTCCGATGAATAAATCCCACCTACATATTTGGTGAAATTTTCTCCACCCCAGTTTTCGGCAAGTTCATTGATTTCATTTGCTTCATTGATAGCAGTATGATCTTTCCACAACACCATCATCGCGTTTGGATTATGTTCAAAACCTTCAGTCAAAGCCAAAGGAATTCCATCTTTAGTAACGGGTACTGGTGATGAACCGGTGGTGTCAATGCAAATGCTACGTATTAATGAAGGATCTGTATTGCTGTTTTGCACCACATATTTTATCGTAGCCTCTAGCCCTTCGATATGATCTAAAGGATGCTGGCGAAACTGATTTAGGGATGCGTTACAATATTCTTTGGTTGCCCATCGCTTGTATTGACACACATTTGATGCTATTTCTTGTCCATTTTCAGTGTCTATTAACATCGCTCGAACAGAATCTGTTCCATAGTCTAACCCTATTACATAATTTTTCATTCTAGATTCTTTTAATTGTAATGACAAATATAGTCTAAATAATTTATAAGTGTATAAAAAACACTTAATTTAATTTAACAGTGTAATTTTTATTAAAACTGCAGAAAAACAGCAGTTTGCAAATTGAATAAATAATTATTCGTTGCTATACATTTATTCTATTGCGATTATTTCATTTTTAACTTCATAACAGTCACAGAATAGGGTGGAAGGCTCGTTTGCGCTTTGTCCCCTTTTAAATTAAAGCTGTTCTCTGTCGGGCTTATTTTCTTTGGATTTGCAAACGAATTCTCGTCTTGTAAGTTTGGACTTGTAAGGGTTATGATAGTTCCTTTAGCTTGTAATTTGATTCCTTTTAAAGCTAGATTTACTTCTTGCGCAGTCGCAGCTGTGTTCACTAATTTTACAATTACTTCTTTAGAGTTTACATCTTTCACCGCTGATGCAAACAAATTGTTTTGTCCAGTTACTGCTTTTCCGTCTTTGGTAATTGCTATTAAATCGGTTCCTCTATTGGTGGCAAATAATTTTTGGACATAATAATTAGCAGAACCATAGGCTTCCAGATTGTTGAACCAAAGTAAATCCGGTGTCCATTGCCAGGCTTCTTCATGAGCCATCAAAGGTGCGTAAGAAGTTAAATTAACCACTTCAGCATTTCGTTCTAAACCAGTCATAAAAGCAGCTTCAGAGAAAGCACATTCCCAATTGTTTCTGTTGTCAGGACTTGCAATTGCTACACTTTGCGCCGCATATTCTCCTGCGAAAATTTTAGGACCTTTTCGGTCGTAACTGTCATAACGAGTAGCATTTTCTCTAAACCATTGTGGGCTTTTGTAATAATGCTCATCAACGATTTCAGCATTCAATTTTTTAAGTTCTTGCATGCCGTATTCAAAATAATCTCCTTCCGGGAATGGACCGCTTCCGGAAACAATAATCATTTTTGGATATTTCGCTTTAATTGCTTTTTCAAATACTTTGTATCTTTCGATGTAATCTGGTCCCCATTGCTCGTTTCCAACACCAATGTATTTTAGGTTGAACGGTTTTGGATGTCCCATTTCAGAGCGGACTCTTCCCCAAGGAGTTTCTGTGCCGCCATTTGCAAATTCAATTAAATCCAATGCATCCTGCACGTAAGGATCTAATTCTTCCATTGGAACTAATTCTCCTGTATTGAACTGACACGCCATTCCACAGCTTAAAATAGGCAACGGCTGCGCACCTAAATCTTCCGAAAGTTGGAAATATTCAAAGAATCCCAATCCAAAAGTCTGAAAATAATCCGGTGCCGGTTTGTGAGTGAATTCGGTGTTCCAGCGGTTTACCAAGGTTTCTCTTTGCTCCACATCGCCCACGGTTTTTTTCCATTGGTAACGTTGTGCCAAAGTTCTTCCCTCCACAATACAACCTCCAGGGAATCTCAAAAATCCAGGTTTCATATCATACAAAAGTTGCACAATGTCTTTACGCATTCCGTTTTTTCTGTTCATCCAAGTGTCTTCCGGAAACAGAGAAATCATGTCTAAATCGATGGTTCCATTTCCTTCGAAGGAGATTTTCAATTGTGCTTTTGCCTCGGTTTGAGTAGCAGTAAATTGAGCTGTATAACCTTTCCAGTCGTTTGATGTTGGAACAATGCTGGTTTCGCCTAATACTTTTTTGTTTTTATCAATAAATTGAATGATGATTTTTTTGATAGCGCCGTTGTGATTTGCCGCTTTTAGCGAAAGATTGTATTTGGCATCTTTCTTAATTCCCATACCACGGAATCCTTCGTTTATCATCGAAAACCCTTTGGCATCATTGATTAATACCCTGCAAAAACTGGGATTGGTTTTGTTTTCCATTGCCTTGACAGTTGTTGCAATTCCGGATGCAGTATTGAAAGAATGTTTGTCACTATTTGGTTGTTCCCAACCCATAAGCGGTGCTTCAAATTCAAATGAACGGTTTTTAATCATTTCGGCATACAAACCACCATCGGCAGCAAAGTTGATGTCTTCAAAAAACACACCGTACATCGTTGGTTGAATTTTAGTTACCGTAGTAGCGGTATTAACTTCCAGATTTGTTTTTTGTGCATTGGCATATAAGCCATTTAGTAAAAGCCCACAAAGGGTAATTTTGGTAATTAAATTGGGTTTCATTTTTATTCTTTTTTATGGTTTAAAGTTTAAAGTTGTTGGAATTGAACTTTATACTTTAATGATTCATCTGTTATCTTAATTTTTTTTTACTTTTTATAATCAATCCAAACTTTCATTTTCCCAACGCCTCTGTTTGACCAGGAATAATAGGGAATGGCTTTTAAATTTTGCGTTTGGATTGTATTTACGCCTTCTAAAATAATTTCCTCTTTTTTAACTTTAAAAGTATCGTTTGCACTGATAGTTATAGCGTCAAAATTAGTTGCGTTGTCCGCTTCTTCAATCGCATATACAATTGGTCCATATTCCAAAGCGACTTTTCCTTTGTTGCCTTCCACTTTAGTATTGGTCACCACTTGTTTTACTTCCATTGGGAAATTCAGGACAATTATTTCTCCTTTTTTCCATTTTTTGGTAATAGTGATATATCCTTTGTCTTCTTGGTATGCAAATGCTTTTCCGTTTATAGTAACAGTTGTTTTTGCAGTTGAGGTAGTTGCGTAAGTATATAAATCTCCAGGTAAAACTTGATTTCTAGCCCAACTTGGGATACGTAATTTTATAGTAAATTCATTTTCTTTTTTTGGAGAAACAGTAAGAGCAACTTTACCGTCCCA
Source organism: Flavobacterium cryophilum (assembly GCF_048286555.1). NCBI lineage: Bacteria > Pseudomonadati > Bacteroidota > Flavobacteriia > Flavobacteriales > Flavobacteriaceae > Flavobacterium > Flavobacterium cryophilum. The sequence goes on from NZ_JBLVPZ010000001.1 coordinate 536,062, forward strand.
AGGATAATTGGTTTGTTGTGAAATTTGTAAATCGGTCTTATCCAATGTTATTTTTGCCGTATTCGAAGCGTATAAATTCACATAAAGCACGTCTTTACTTTTAGAATAAATCAATCCCGGAATCGAAGGAATAAACCGAATCAAATTTGTTGGACAACAAGAACAATCAAACCACGACTGACGGGTACATTCACCACGATTGAATTTATAAACACCATCCGATTCCAATGCATTTGGATAAAAGAATTTTTTTCCGTCCAATGACAATCCCGAAATCAATCCGTTGTATAAAGAGCGCTCAATTACATCAAAATAATCCGAACTTCCGGATAAACTATGCAGTCTGTGGTTCCAATACACATTGCCAATAGCAGCACAAGTTTCGTTGTAAGCGGTTAGATTTGGCAATTCGTAATTTTCTCCAAAGGCTTCTCCGTCGTGTTTAGCTCCGATGCCTCCTGTGATGTATGTTTTTTTGTTAACCATATTGCTCCACAAATGATTCACGGCATTTAGGTAAGATGCGTCATTTTTTAGAGCGGCAATGTCCGTCATTCCGGCATACATATAAACGGCTCTTACGGCATGACCCACCGCCTCTTTTTGTTGAATAACAGGAATGTCATCTTGAGAGTATGCGCCATATAAAGTGTGATTTTTTGGATTTCCGCGGTTGTCCAAAAAGTATTTTGCCAGATTTAGATAGGCTTTATTATTGGTAACGTGGTATAATTTTACTAAACCAGTTTCTACGATTTGATGTCCGGGAACACCATGAACTTGGTCTGCTCTGTCGCCAAAAGTACGCACTAACATATCCGCATTTTTGAGAGCAATAGTTAAGAAGTTTTTCTTTCCAGTAGCTTCGTAATGTACTACAGCTGCTTCAATTAAATGACCTGAATTGTATAATTCATGACTGATTTGTAAGGATTCCCAACGTTTTCCTTCGATTACAGGAACCCATGGAGCTGGCGGCTTGGCTGGGTTAATGGTTCTCCACGTGGTTAAGTACCCGTCTTTTTCCTGACCAATTTTTACAATGCTAATCAGTGAATCTAATAGTATTTCAAGTTTTGGATTGGGTTCACTAATTAATGTATTTGAAGCTCCTTCGATAAATTTATACACATCGGTATCGTCAAAAGGCATTTGTCCTTTTACGGTTCCTTTCATTTTACCACCTGCAATTAGGAAGTTGTCCATGCGACCTTCCTCTTGACATTTTTGAATGGCGTATTCGATGGTTTTTTCCTGTACCTTTTTTATTATTGGCAACCAGAACGCATCGGTAACTTTTACATTTTGAATGTTTACCGGAGTTATGTTATAGCCTGTTTTTTTGGTTGAATTCGATTTTTTGGAACGTTGTTGGCTTTGTCCATAAACGGACATCAAAATCGAAACGGCTAGTATTATGTTTTTTACAAAGTTCATTTGCCTACTATTAATCTGTTTTTAATTCAGTGGTGCTACAACAGGCCAGAAAGCAGCATCCCATTGCATCTCTTTTATTTTTAAAACAGGTTTTCCTTTTTGCTTGGAATCATAGGCATGAAAAATGATATAATCTTTCCCGTCAAAAGTATAAGCGCTGTTGTGGCCTGCTCCGTAATAGTTTTCGTTTCCTTGAATCAATAGCGTTCCGCCACCATCGTTTAGCGATTTTCCGTCTTTATCTACATAAGGTCCGGTGATATTTTTTGATCTTCCCACGACTACTTTGTAGGTGCTTTTCTCACCTCGACAACACAAATCCCAAGATAGGAACTGATAATAATAACCGTTCTTTTTGAAAATAAATGGAGCTTCGAGTGCGCCATCTCCGGGATCAGTATCTGCTAATTCGAAGGTTCTTTTGCGTTTTGAAATCGTGAACCATTCTTCAGGTTGTGCGACTGATTTTAAATCGGGATTTAATTTTACCATTTTCAAACCATTCCAAAAAGAACCAAAAGCCAACCAAGGCGTGTTATTTTCATCCAAAGTCAAATTGGGATCTATGGCATTCCATAAATCACGATTTGGAACGGATTGGATTACAATTCCGTGATCGACCCATTTATATGCTGGGTTTTTTGGGTCTAAAGTGGTATTGGTTGCTAATGCTATAGCCGAGGTATTTTTTGCGAAAGCGGAAACCGAGTAATACAAATAATAAATGTTGTTGTGGAATGAAATATCTGGTGCCCAAATGTGGTTTTCAAAATTAGGCACAACAGCGTCAACCCAAACTGGCTTTTCTTTGAAAATAGCGGGTTCCGGTTTCCAGTTTTTTAAATCTTTGGAACTAAAAACACTGATTCCTTTTCCTGTACAGTATAAATAATAGGTGTCTTTTTGCTTGATCATCACTGGGTCGTGGACAGAAATTTCTTGTGCCCAAGCGGAGGCGGTCATGATTAGTAAGAGAAGTAACGGTTGTATTTTTTGATATAATTTCATGCTTAATTTTTTTTATTTTTGAATGCCTTCTGTAGTCATAATTACGCGTTTCAGTGTTCCATCTTCATTGTAATATAAACGGTCGACACAAACAGATCTTCTGAAACTGCCACCGTTGGGTTGAGTTGCACCATTGTGATAAATGAAATAATCTTTTCCTTTGAACTCAATAATCGATTGATGGTTGGTATTCGAATTTCCCGCAATTTCATTTAGAATTCCTTTATATTCCCAAGGTCCGTTGATGGATTTACTCATAGCATAAGCGATTTTTTCAGGAAACTGATAGGCATACGACAAATAATACCAATCGTTTTTTTTATGAATCCAAGGTGCTTCGGTAAAATTTGGTAAAGTTATGGTTTGAATTGGACCGTCAAGTTCAACCATGTTTGCTTTTAATTTGGCATAATGACAAACGGTATTTCCCCAGAATAAATAAGCTTGCCCATCATCGTCTATCATAACAGTTGGGTCAATATCGTCCCAACTAATACTGGTTTTGGTGGTCATATCATTAGTAATAATGGCTTTTCCTAAGGCGTCTTTAAAAGGACCTGTTGGACTGTCAGAAACGGCCACTCCAATTGATTTTCCTGGAATAGTTCCGTGTTCAACGGTAACATACCAATAGAATTTTCCGTTCCGTTCAATGACCTGAGCCGCCCAAGCATCGGATTTTGCCCAAGCAAAATCGGTTACTTTTAGCGGTACTGGATGTTCTTGCCATTTCACCATATCCGATGAAGAATACACCAGCCATTGATTCATTTTATAAAAATTGAAATCATTTGGTGCTTCATCATGACCGGCATAGAGGTAGACTTTGTCTTTGTAAGCCAAAGCTGCAGGATCGCCGGTGTATTTATCTTTGATGATCGGATTGTTGATTTGCATGGATTGACTCTGATTTCCATCCTTGGCGGAAGCCGTAACACGATCTGTTTTTATCGTTTTGCAAGATGAAATAAGTGCCAGAAGCAATAAGGTTGTAATTGTATTTTTCATTTTGATTTTTTTCTGTAAAAGAATGAAAAGGGTGTTCTATTGGTAACTGATGCCTTTCTAGATTATTAAAAAAGGCATCAGTCTACTATTTATTAATCAATTTTTTTACCCCAAATAGGTACTCCAGCTGTTGTAAATCCTGAATAGGTGATGGTGACTTTTCTGGTGGCTCTTTCCCAATCCCAAGCATCGCTTACTTTACATTTTACGCCGTTGACAGTTAGTGTTTTATTAGTGCTGTCATACGACCAGCTTCCTGTAGCGCCACCACTTACTTTTTTGTCGGCGGTTAAGTATATAGTTGCTGATTTTTGAATGACTTTGTATTGGTAATTCATTGTGATTTGTTCCCAAGTTCCTATAAAAGAAGCTTCGGTAATGTTGGTTTTCGGTACTCCAGCATAGCGCTCTGGAGCTACTACTGGCCAACCGTCTTCGGTCCATTGAATTTCTCGAACGTGACCCATCATGACTGCATTAGACGCATTAATTCCGGGTACTCCCTCTGGTAAACGAGCTTGTGAGGCATAAAACCATTCTTTGGTTTCTGGATTTTGAAATATAGAACAATGTGAAAACCCAACCCATCCCGTATGATTGTTGAAGGAATAAGGATGTGTTAGCATTGGCCAAGCTTCGGCTCCATTAGTAACATCGGCTCCATTGATTCCCAGGTAAGGTCCCATAATATTTTTGGAACGGGCAACACGAGTATTGTAAGGTACATCAAGTCCGTCGTAAGCCAAAAATAAGTAGTAGTAACCCGTGTTTTCGTTGTATATAATCTCTGGTCCTTCTGACGCTTGCCAACGACTCGTTCTATTGCGAGTGGCGATGCGCGTTCCATAATCGCTCAATGTTTTTAATTGATCCGGTTTTCCGGTTGAGGGATTTAATTTTAAAGCCGCAATACCAGAATGCCAAGAGCCGTAGATTAAATAGTGTTCTCCTTGTGGAGTAATGGTAAAAGTAGGGTCGATGGCATTGAATTGAAAATACGCATTTTCCCAATTTCTGGTACCTGTAAAAGAATACGGTTTTACGCCATCAGGCTCAGAGCAAACGACCATTCCTTTATCTACCCACACATTGGTAGCTAAATCATCTGATTCTGCAAGACCAATGAAGGCTCTTTCTGACCATGAATAGGTGAAGTCAGCGCCTACAATTGGTTCATCTACCACTATACTGTAATACATTCGGTATTTGCTGCCTACTTTTTTGATGTAAGGCGCCCAATACCCATAACGTGGATTTGTAATAGCGGGTAAAGCGGGAACCATGCGGGCTCTTTTGTTGTTTAAAGAATCTTTTACCCAAGCTGGAGCTTGTGTCATTGCAGCACCCATGTATTCCCAAGTAATCAAATCTTTCGAACGTCGGTAAGGGAAATGTCCGTGCCCATCTGCGGCACCACCATAAGAGGCATCGGTTTGATACATATAATAATATTCGCCACACTTTTCAACTGAAGGATCATGCACGTTAGCCAAATTCCATTGCGAACGACTATTCCAAGAGGAAATAGAGGTGTAGTTGTCTAAATACGTTGGACCGGCAAAGCTAGTCGGTGTTGGCGTAGGGACAGGAGTCGGCGTTGGTGTTGGATCTGCAGCCGGATCATCGCTAGAACAACCGCTTATGGAAGCAACTATTAAAAATGGCATCAGATACAAAACTACTCTTGAAAGGAATTTTGAATTTTTCATTATTATGTTTTTTTATTTGGTTTCTAAAACCACTACAGAAAATGCAGGGATTGTGATTTCCAGTTTACCCTTTTTTGTTTCAAAGCCTTTGAAAACTGCAGGTTTGATTTTTGAAGGATTATCAAATGTGTTGTGGTCTTGTAATTTTGGCGAAGCCAAAATAGTTCCGTTAACATTTTTAATTCCAAGTTCCTGCATGTCGATTTCTATTTTATGTTCTTTTTTGGCATCGATATTTACTAATGAAATATGAATCATTCCGTTTTTATCTTTAGATGCCGAAGCGGATAAGGCAGGAAGTGATTCCCCATTATGTGTGTACAAGGGAGATTTTATAGCAATGGGCAATAATTTTGCGTCTTGATGTACACTGTACATCTGCATTACGTGATAGGTTGGCGTTAAAAGCATTTTAGTTTTATCAGTAAGAATAACAGCTTGCAATACGTTTACACATTGTGCTAGATTTGCGATGCGAACTCTTTCAGCATGATTGTTAAAAATATCGAGGGTTGCGCCCGCCAAAACAGCATCTCTCATCGTATTTTGTTGGTATAAAAACCCTGGATTAGACCCTTTTTCTACATCATACCAACCTCCCCATTCATCTACAACCAAAGCAATTTTTTTATTTGGATCATATTTGTCCATAATAGCGGAATGTCTGGTAACGAGTTCCTCCATTTTTAAGGCTTGCTGCATTGTTTTGAAATATAGGTCTTCGGTAAAATCGACAGCATCTCCTTTTTTCGCCCAATCAATCACGGAATAATGATGTAATGCTACTCCACCAAGCATATTACCTGGAATGTTTTTCATTAAGGTTTCAGTCCAATTGTAATCCCCACTGTTGGCTCCGGAAGCGATGCGCATCATACCGCCCTTGTTTTCCCAATCTGACATAAAGGTGGCATATTTGCGATATTCCCCTGAATAATAATCAGCTGTCATATTTCCACCACATCCCCAAGCTTCATTACCAACTCCCCACATTTTTACTTTCCATGGTTCTTTTCTTCCATTTTTAATACGCAAATCGCTCATTGGACTTTTGCCTCCAAAATTTACATATTGTACCCAATCTGCCAATTCCTGCACCGTTCCACTTCCCATATTTCCTGCTAAATACGGTTCTGTTTCTAGGAGTTCGCATAAGTTTAAAAAATCGTGGGTCCCAAAACTATTGTCTTCGGTAACACCGCCCCACCATTGGTTTACAATGGTAGGCCTGTTTTCTTTTGGTCCAATGCCATCCTTCCAATGGTATGTATCAGCAAAACATCCTCCGGGCCACCTCAGGTTTGGTATTTTTAAAGTTTTTAAAGCTGCAATCACGTCGTTTCGAACGCCATTAGTATTGGGTATTTTCGAAGTGTCACCCACAAAAAAGCCGTTATAAATTGATCGGCCTAAATGCTCCGCAAAATGACCATAAATGTTTTTGTTGATTATAGGTGCACTTTCATCATTTTTGAGGATCAATACTGTTGCTTCTTTTTGTGCACTGATTACTTGACTACAGAATGTAAAAATAAATAAGATTAATAGGGCTTTTTTCATGTTGTTTTTAAGTTATAAAATCATGTGGTACGCTTTTGTTAAGCGTGCCACATGACATTAAAATTCTAACTAAATCGAATAAATATTAATAACCGCTGTTTTGAATTGTTCCAGGATTGTTATCCATTTCCAATTGTGGTATTGGGAAAAATTCTCTTCCTGGGGCATAGGAGTTGAATTCAACATCTCTTGTTTTCAGCCAAGCTAATTTTGCGGGATCTTGTAACCATCCCCAACGACGAATATCATCAAAACGATGTCCTTCCAATGGAAATTCCAGAAATCTCTCATGTCCAATTTGCTCTCTCATTGCTGCTTGACTTAGTCCTGGTTTTGCTGTAGCTAAATTAGGTAAACCAACTCTGCTTCTCACCATTTGAATATAAGTGTAAGCACCCGCCGTATCACCTGTTTCATTCAAACATTCCGCATACATTAACAATACATCAGCATATCTCAACAAACGTTCGTTTATACCAGAACGCCAGTCGTATTCGTTTGCATAATTCCCATCAGAATTTTGGTATTTTCTACAAAATAAATCATTCAAATCTCCTGGGTTAGCAGCGTAAAAAGTAGCAAAATTTTGTCCGTAAAGTTTCATTCCACCTGGTTTGTTATAGAACATAGTGGCGTCTAAACGTGGATCTACTGCGCCCAAAGTTGTCAATTCATTATGAAATTCATTAAACAACGTCCTTGTTGGCTGTACGTCAGTCCATCCAAAAGCTCTAGGTCCATAAGTGATTGCTCTTGCAGATGTTTTTCCCCATCCAGAAGCCGGAGCACCACCCCAACCTAAATCCACTCCACCTGCATCTCTACTGAATTGTACTTCAAACAAAGATTCTGAATTGTTTTCGTTAGTGTCAGTAAAATTATTACGGTAATTAGCAACTAAAGAATAAACGCCTAAATCGATCACTTGTTTGAATGCGATTTTTGCATTAGGAAAATCTTTGGTAAACAAGTATGCTTTTCCTAAATAACCTAAAGCTGCGCCTTTAGTGGCACGCCCTTTTTGACCGGCATCTAAACCAGAAATGTTATCGTATGATGTCGGAAGCAATTCTGCGGCAGCTTTGAAATCAGCAATGACTTGTGCCCAACCTTCTTGGTTTGTTTTTTGCGGGTAGAAAGCGGCGATTTCAATTGGTAGCGGCACATTTTGAAACATGTTGACAGCATGAAATAAATACAATCCTCTTAAAAAATGTGCCTGACCAAGAATTCTGTTTTTAAGTGCGGTATCTGTTGTGTTTATCTTAGGCACATTAGTAAGCACTTGATTGGCACGGTAAACACCTTGATAGTAGGTTTCATAAGCCCAACCATAAATTGCTGCGTCTGACACATTCGAGTTAAAACGGCCCACATTGTACATAGAGCCCCACGGACTGTTACTTCTGGTGTCATCTCCTTTTAAGTCCAGTAACAATGGAGTACTTCGCATATAAGAACCATCAGTTAGTAAGCTTCCATAAGCTGCGTTCACCCCTTTTATTGCATCTTCATCTGTTTTCCAGAATGAATCTGCGGCGTCATTATTAGGGTCGAGTTGAATTAAGTCTTCATCGTTGACACAACTTGTTGTTACCACTGCCAGTGACAAGAAACCTGCTAGATAATTAAATATTTTATATTTCATTTGGATTCGTTTTAATTGGTTTGCTAATTTTAAAAATTGACTTCAAGGCCTAAAGAAATAGTTCTTGGATTCGGGAAAGAACCTCCGTCATATCCTCTTGAGAATGATCCGTCGTTACTATTAAAATCAGGATCGCTTCCTCTATATTTACTGATAATCAATAGATTTTGTCCGTTTACAAACAATTTTGCTTTTTGAATAAAACTTGTAGCGGCAAGTGGAATTTCATATCCAATTTCCATCGTTTGCAATTTTATGTAATCTCCATTTTCGATGAATCGGTTAGAATCTCTTCCGTTGGCATTAGGATCTCCAATAATGGGACGGGGTATGTCAGTATTTGTATTTGTAGGCGTCCAGTAATTAAGCATATCAGTGCTGTGGTTGCCATATTGTCCAGCCATCAAATTTCGGTATATGCTATTGAAAACTTTGTTTCCGCCACTTCCTTGCCAAAACATAGAGATATCCCAGTTTTTGTAAGAACCGTTAAAGTTTATACCATAACTGTATTTTGGAATCGTAACCCCTTGAAAGGTTCTGTCAAGATCACTAATCATTCCGTCTCCATTGATATCTTTGAATTTAATATCTCCAATTCCAGCATTGGTTTGTGTTGGAGCAGCAGCAATTTCAGCCGCATTTTGGAAAATTCCATCCGTTTCGTATGCGAAAATTTCACCCATGGATCGGCCAACTTCTGTTTTAGACGCTGCGCCGTAGATTGGATTTCCGTTGATACCAATTTGCAATACCTCATTTTCCAATGTTCCTAAATTAGCAGATATACTGTATTTGAACGCATTGTTATTGTTGTTGTAGGATGCAGAAAATTCCAATCCTTTATTTCTCATTGCACCAGCATTTGTTGTAATACTTGCTGGGAAAGCACCTGTAGAAAATGGCAATGGAACACCTACTAATAAATTAGAAGAGTTTTTTACAAAATACTCTGCTGTAAATTGTAAAGCATTATTAAACAATCCAAGCTCAATGGCAACATCGGTTGTTTTATTATCTTCCCATCGCACATTTGGATCTAAAGCAGCGACAACAGTTGTGCCCGGAGCCAATTCATTGTTAAAATTGTAACCTGCAAAACTGTTTATAGTTGTAGCGAAAAAATAGGCTGGAATTGTGTTATTCCCTAATTTACCATAACTAGCTCTAAGTTTGATTGTGTTCACCCATTCAGGCAAGTGGATGAATTTTTCGTTGCTCAATTTCCAAGCTCCTGAAAAAGAGTACGCATTGGTAGCGTTATAATTTTCACTGAATAGAGACGATTTGTCTTGTCTAAAGTTAGCTTGAAACAAATAGCGATCATCAAAAGAATAATTAATACGGCTAATGTACGAAGTACCTGTAATTGTAGCTTCAGACTCGCCCGTACTGTTATCATCAGCATATTGCAATTTGCTAATTTCACCAAAATCATATCCTACACCTCTTGACCAGTGGTTGTAAAAGTCTTTTCTTTCTTGTACCCAACCGCCTAAAACATCAAATTTATGTTTATTGATGTCTAATGAGTAGGTTAGTAGGTTGTTAAGAAAGGTTTTAGTTTCGTTTCCAGTTGAAACATCTAGAGAAGCTTCTTCTTTTGTGGTAATATAATACCATCCTAAATCACTTTGCGGAACAAATTTCCTGTTTTGATAATCTAAACGGTCAAAACTCGCGTCTAATTTATATTTTAATCCTTTTACAATTTCATATTCTCCCCAAATATTGCCAATAAAACGATTTCTTTTTCCGTTGTTCGAAATTAAATTATTAAACCCGATAACGTTGAGTGATATTGCTCTTTGCGTTAAATTATCAGTACCGCCGTATCCGCCTAATCTATTTGGATCGTATACCGGCATTGTTGGAATAGCACCTAACAAAGCAGCAATCGCTGATTCTCCTACATAACTGTTAAAATTTTCTTTATCTGATTGTGTGAATCCTATTTTGGTGCCGTATTTAAAATTTCCTTTTTTTCCGTTCAAATTCAAATTCATAGATAGCCTTTCGTAATCTTGAGGGGATTTGATATAGCTGCTGTTTTTAAAATAATCCATGTTCATGTTATAGGCTAAATCTTCCGTACCACCATTGAACGCTAACGAGTGATTTTCTATAATCCCAGTTTCATAAGCGGCATTTTGCCAATCGGTATTTACAGTACTGATATAATTGCTATTAGTAGGATCATTTCCTGGAGCAATGCTTAATCCAGCATTCAATTCTGCTGCACTGGTTATGTTTTGATAGCCTACTCTATCGGTTAAAGACCATTGTCTCGCTACGTTTTGAAAACCAACAAGAGATTTATATTTAATGTTCAATTTTCCCGCTTTCCCTTTTTTGGTAGTAATAATTACAACACCATTAGCACCACGAACTCCGTAAATAGCAGCCGAAGAGGCGTCTTTCAATACTTGCATCGATTCGATATCTCCCGGCGCAAAATCAAACGGCGAGTCTACAATCATTCCGTCTATTACAAAAAGAGGATTGTTATTGCTAAACGAGTTAAGACCTCTAATTTTTACATTTACAAATCCGCCCGGTTCGCCAGAGGATTGTACCGTTACGCCTACAACTTGTCCCTGAAGCATTTTTGCAGCGTCATAGGTTACCGTTTTTTTAGCAGCTTCTATATTGACAACGCCAACTGATCCAGAAAGATCTGACTTCCTTTGTGTCCCGTATCCAATGACAACAACTTCATCAAGCGCCGTAAGATCGTCTCTTAGCGCGATGTTAATTTGTGTTTTAGTACCAACTGTAATTTCTTGACTTACATAACTTATATAGGAAAAGATAAGAATATCACTAGGCGCCGCTTGTATAGAGTATTGCCCATCAAGATCAGTTGTCGTTACGGTGGAAGTTCCTTTTATTAAAATATTTACGCCGGGCGAAGGCATTTTGTCTTTTGCGGAGGTAACAATTCCGCTAACAGTTTGAGTGTTTTGAGCGGAAGTATTGATAGTCGCCATTAAAATAACTACTATTACTAGAAGCCATTCTTTTTTTGGTAATAAAAAATTACAATAAAAAAATAATCTGTGGTTGGTTTTCATTCAGTTTTTATTTAGGTTAATCATAAGTGTGTGTTTTACATTTGTAAATTTAATTAAAAAAAAAGCACAAAAACAAATTAATATGGTAAAAAAAATGGTAAAAATAAATGCATCAGATAAAATAAGTGTACAATCAACGTTTTAAAATTATGATTTTATAAAAAAAGCTTCTGTTTTTAGAAGTAATTTGTTTAAAATTTACAGTTTATGTGAAAAAATAAATATTTCTACAAAAAAATGCCCATGAAAATAATTTTACAAAACAGCCAAAAAATTGAATTTCACATCACTTATAAGGTAACAATGAACCTCATATTGTAAAAAAAGTCTTCACTTTGCCACATTGTTTTTTACAAAAAAATTAATTCCTACTACATTTAATGGTTATCGTACTTCGCAATCGATTGAAATTGAAGATAGATAATCGTTTTCGAGCTACTGTTTTGGAGTTTGATTGTAACAATTAATAAAATCACATCTTGTAAAAATTAAAGTTGTGAAATCATCTTTGATGCTTTATTAACTAAAAAAAAGCAGATTATTTAGCTGTTACGGACTAAGTGTGAAATCAACATTAATTAATTATGAAACCAGCTGAGAAGTTTATATATTTACCGTAAAAAGATATTATGTTAAATAGTTATAGTTCTGCTGATAAAGTTTTACTGGCAGTGGATTGTATCATTTTTGGATTTGATAATGAAGGATTAAAAATACTTTTGATTAAAAGAGATTTTGAACCTGAAAAAGGCAAGTGGTCTTTAATAGGTGGATTTCTAAAAAAAGATGAAGTATTAGATAGTGCTGCAATCAGAATATTAAATTCCTATACGGGGCTTCAGGAAATTTATATGGAACAGTTGCATGCCTATAGCGAGATTGACCGTGATCCTGTTGAAAGAACTATTTCAGTTGCTTATTTCGCATTGATTAATATTGAAAACCACAATGCAGAATTAATTAAAAATTACCATGCACAATGGTTTAGCATTGCTAATGCTCCGAAATTAATTTTTGACCACGATACGATGTTAAGACATGCCATAAGGAGATTGCGTTATAGAACGTCTATCAAACCTGTTGGATTTGAACTTTTACCGGAAAAATTCACCATGCGTCAACTTTTAGAATTGTACGAAGCGATTCTAAGTAAAGAATTGGATAAAAGAAATTTTATCAGCAAAATTAACTCCTTGGATATCTTGATAAAACTTGAAGAGAAAGATATGATGTCGTCCAGAAAAGGGTCGTATCTTTATACTTTTGACAAAGAAAAATACGATGCAAAACTCTTGAATGATTTTGTTTTAAACTTGTAAGTCATTCTTCAAAACCTTAAATACAAAAGGAAGTCTCACAATTGAGGCTTCCTTTTTTTATAGCAATTGTCAAAAAAACTATTCTTCATTTCTTTGATTGACTACAATTTCAATGAATTTCAGAATAGTTTTATATATGCGAACTACTCCTAAAGTGACAAAGTGCAGCTCAAATAAAATTTAAATTCTAAAGGTTTCCTTTATTATAATCGGCTAAGAAAGTAGCTAAACCACTGTCCGTAAGCGGATGTTTTAACAAACCCTCAATAGCGCTTAAAGGTCCGGTAATGACATCGGCACCAATTTTGGCACAATTTAAAATGTGCATTACATGACGAACGGATGCTGCCAGAATTTGCGTTTCATATCCATAATTATCATAAATCAACTTAATTTCGGCTATTAAAGCCATTCCATCTGTTGAAATATCATCTAATCTCCCTATGAATGGCGATACATAAGTAGCGCCGGCTTTGGCAGCGAGTAATGCTTGTCCTGCTGAAAACACCAATGTACAATTAGTTCTAATTCCTTTATTTGAAAAGTATTTTATCGCTTTTATTCCGTCTTTAATCATTGGAATTTTCACCACGATTTGAGGATGCAAAGCCGCCAGTTTCTCGCCTTCGGCAACCATACCGGCAAAGTCTGTCGAAATTACTTCGGCACTTACATCACCGTCAACCAGTTCACATATTTTTACATAATGAGCGATAATATTGTCTGCACCGGTGATTCCTTCTTTTGCCATTAGCGATGGATTTGTGGTTACACCGTCTAGAATTCCTAAATCATTGGCTTCTTTTATGTCTTTTAAATTTGCAGTGTCTATAAAAAATTTCATCTCTTTATTTATTTAAATGTTTATTTATTTTCTTCAATGTATTTTAAAATTGCTGTGCAAACGCTTTCGGTGGTAAATCCAAATTTTTGATCCAAAACACTGGCCGGTGCAGAATATCCAAAATGCTCCAATCCCACTATTTTTCCGCTGTCGCCAATTAAGCCTTCCAAGTTCACAGGAAGTCCTGCTGTTAGTCCGAACACTAATTTTCCTTTTGGGATAATGCTTTCCTGATAAGTTTTTGATTGCTGTTTGAATAATCCTTCGGATATAATCGAGGCAACGTTTATTGATAGATTTTTTTCTTTTTCTAAAAGTATAGCCGCGTCCAAAAGCGTAGCTACTTCTGATCCATTTGCGATTAAAGTGATATCCGGATTTGGCGTAGATTTTACTAAATAACCTCCTTTTTTGGATTCGGTAGCTTCTTCGTATCTTGATGTTCCGGTTGCAGGAATGTCTTTGATGTTTTGTCTCGAAAGAATCAATGCCGTTGGGGTAGTGGTGTTTTTCAAAGCCATATCCCACGCAACTGAAGTTTCCATAGCATCAGCAGGGCGGAGCGCTAATAAACTTTGATGCCCCGAATGATTTTTTATTTTTTCCAACAAACGCATTTGTGCTTCCTGCTCAATAGGTTGGTGTGTAGGTCCGTCTTCGCCCACCCGGAAAGAATCGTGTGTCAAGACATATTTTACCGGTAATTCCTGAATCGCGGCTAGTCGAATCGCGGGTTTCATATAATCCGAAAATACGAAAAAAGTCGCCACTACCGGGATAACACCTCCGTGAAGGGCAATACCGTTAGCGATGGAAGTCATGGTCAATTCAGCCACTCCGGCTTGTAGAAAGGCACCGCTAAAATCATTTTTTTGTAAAACAGAAGATTTTTTAAGAAAACCATCGGTCTTGTCACTGTTGGATAAATCAGCCGAAGAAACAATCATGTTTTCCAAATGTTCCGCCAGGTAAGCTAGAACTGCTGATGAAGCATCCCTTGTTGCCGCATTTGCTTTTTGGACTACAGCACTCAAATCTAGTTCGGGTAGTTTTCCAGATAGAAAGAAATCCATTTTTTGAGCCAGTTCTGGATTTTCTTTTTTCCAAGTGGCTACATGATACTTTTTGTGCGCAGCATCTTCAGATTTTTTGGCTTTTATTGTATCATAATGCATTGCCACATCGCCATAAATTGCAAAAGGATTTTCAGGATTTGCTCCAAGGTTTAGTAAGGTTTTTACATAATCAGCCTTAGTGTCACCAATGGGTTTTCCGTGCAATTCACATTCGCCTTCATACGTATCGCCATTGGCAGTAACACACCCTTTTCCCATAATGGTTTTTCCAATTATTAAGGTTGGTTTTTCTAATTCTTCATTGGCTTCGTTTAATGCTTTTCTAATTTGTTCATGGTCATGTCCATCAATCGTGATGACTTTCCAGCCCCAAGCTTCGTACTTCATAGCCGTATTTTCTGAAGTTACTTCCTCTGTCATGGACGAAAGCTGTACATCATTCGAATCATAAAACATAATGAAATTGTTCAAGCCTAAATGTCCGGCAATTCTGCCCGCTCCTTGAGAAATTTCTTCCTGAACACCGCCGTCGGTAATGAAACCGTATATTTTATGATTGAAAATACCGTTGAATCTGGCATCTAGAAATTTAGCTGCGATAGCTGCACCAACACCCATTGTATGCCCTTGTCCTAATGGTCCTGAGGTGTTTTCTATTCCTCTTAGTACAGCTACTTCCGGGTGACCTGGAGTTGTAGATCCCCATTGTCTAAAGCTTTGTAAATCTTCTTCTTTGTAATTTCCTAACAAATAGTATTGGGAATACATCAATGCAGATAGGTGTCCTGCATCCATAAAGAAACGGTCCCTGAATGACCAATCCATTTCTGTTGGGTCAAATTTTAAGTACTCGCTATATAAAATGTGCAAAAAATCAGCACCTCCCATAGCGCCTCCAGGATGGCCTGAATTTGCTTTTTCTACCATCGAAATGGCTAAAGCCCTAATATTGTCAGCAGCTAAATTGTCAATTTTTTTATTCATGTTTAAATTATAAATAGTAAGTAAGTTTCGATTTGTTTTAATATTAATGGGCTAAAATTTATCTGATCTGTAGCAAATTTTATTTTTTCTTTATAAAAAGTAAAACGTACAAAATATATTCATACTAGTGCCAAAACCACAGTTGTGAAATAAAATGTTTGTACGTTAGGACCTGTAGCACGTGATTAACTACTTGTTCTTTAGCGATTATAACAAAAACATTAATAAGTGTATAAATTACATTTACAAATGTAAACAAATTTTTTTTACCAAAACAAATAATTTTTATTTCTTGCTTATTTTAAATACGGATCATATTTTATTAGCTGATAAAAAATGATATTCATTTTTTTTTAAAATAATAAGATCATGCCGTGACTAAATTGCTACAACGAATTTCGAATTATTAACGTGCATTTGTTTTCTGTTTGTTCTTTCGTGCCCTTTAAAATCATCTGCGCCAAAATTTTTCCCATCGCTTCAAAATTCGTTGAAATAGTTGTAATTCCGTTTTCAACTACTTTTTTCAAAGGCGTTTCATTATAGGAAATAATGCCAAAATCACTGCCTAGATTTAAGTTTTGAAGCTTTGATTTTTCAATTACACGCACTAAATCCCTGTCACTTGGAATGATGTAAACTTCCCCTTTGTTAATTTTTCGATTTTTAAACTCGGTGATGATTTCATAATCGAAAGCAAAGTCTTTGCAAAAATTCTCGAAGCCAATTCTCATTCCCAAAGGTTCTCGAAACCCCGGAAAAATCATAATTAATTTTTCGTATTTATTTAGTCTGGATTTTCCTTCCTGCAAGCGGTCATATATGTCTTTTACGAAATTTTGATACACTGCCGGGAAGTCTTTTAGATCAGGATTGGTTTGGTCTAATATATAGACATCATTAACTGGTAGGGTTTTTATAACTGATGCCGCCTTAACTAAATTGGTAGGCATGATAATGTATTTTGTGTAGTTTCCATTACTGTCATTTATTAGTTTTTGGAAAACTTGAATGTTAAAGTGATGGAAGAAAATATCAACCTGAACATCACCTCCTATGGTTTCCAGGAATGAATTGTAAATGTCTTCTTTGAAAATATTTAACTCATCAAAAAGTAAAAATATCCTTTGTTTTATTCTTACTTCAGTGCTTTTTACATAGTATCCTTTACCAAGAATAGCATAGATTATTCCTCTCTTTTTCAACTCTTCATAAGCCTGTAAAACTGTGTCTCGAGATAGTGAAAATTCAAGACATACTTTGTTTATTGAGGGGAGTTTGCTTTCTTTTATTAAAAGACCTTTTTCAATCGTTTTTTCTATGGAGAAAATAATTTGTTTGTATTTTGGGATACCCTGATTATTTTGAATGTTGATGATTTTCATGAAAAAGCTTTTTGCAAATATATAAAAACTGGTAGGTACCGGTATGTTAAAATAAAGTTTTATTATATTTTTGGTTTTAATATTTCTTAAAAAATTAATTTAAAAAAAACATGTACAATAATTTAAACCTATTATGTTTAATACATTGTTCGATTTTGAGGTTAATGCTAAGAGTATTTGTTTTTTGGAATTAGCTACTTAAAATGGAATTAATGGACATTGATTGTCACAGCCATTATTTTACTGAAAACGTAATTGTGAATTAGAAAAGCGGTTGGTAAGATTTTAAATTTTAAAATTTTACCTATTAAATTTTTTTATTTAGAAAGTGCACTTCGTTTTGATAAAGTGTAAACCAACAGCAATCATTTGTATTGCTTTTTCAAAAAAAATATAACCGAAGGAAATTACATTTGGACTTATATCTTCAAAAATATTTTTATGTGGCATTGTTGTACAATGCAACAGTAAAAATTCGCGATCGGTATCGAAACGACATGGCATCTGATACAGTGTAAAGACTTATTTGTAATTAAACAATAAATAGTAATAATTTCAAATAAAATGATTTTTAGTTCAATTTCAATTTTGTCTTTGACAAGGAAAGCTATAAATCTTTTGTTTTTTTTTAAAAGTATAATCAAATAAAAAAAATATAAACCAACCAATTTTTTAAAACCATGAATTTATGAAAAATGTTAAGACCGTAAATCAGTTATTAAGGATTAAAGCATTCTTAACATCTAAACTGACTTTGGCAATAGTCATTATGGCGTCGTGTATTAGTTTGCAGGGTCAAAATATTATAACAGGGTCGATTGTAGATCAAAAAACATTCCAAACTGTTATTGGCGCTTCTGTAGTCGTCAAAGGAACGACAAATGCAACAATGACTGACAGTGATGGGAATTACAAATTAAATGTATCTGATCCTAATGCTACATTAGTTTTCTCCTATATTGGATATGTAACAGTGGAAGAAGCAATTGGAGGTAGAAATGTGATCAATGTTACACTCAATGAAGAAAATAATACATTAGATGAAGTTGTGGTAATTGGATATGGTAGTGTTAGAAAAAGTGACTTGACTGGAGCCGTTGCAGGATTAAAAGCTGCACAATTAGATTCTCAAAGTAATACAAATTTAGGGAGTGCAATACAAGGTAAAATTGCTGGTGTCACGGTAGAGTCTGCAGGGGGCGCTCCTGGTTCTGGAACCAGAATTCAGATTAGAGGTGCCGGATCCTTAAACAATAATAATCCTTTAATATTAGTTGATGATATTGCTGTAGCATCAATGAACAACCTGAATCCAAGTGACATCGAATCAATTCAAGTTTTGAAAGATGCTTCTGCAGCTGCAATTTATGGTTCAAGAGCTGCAAACGGTGTAATTTTGATCACTACAAAAAGCGGAAAGAGGGGAGAAATGAAAGTTACCTTTGATTCTTTTTATGGTGTTGCCAGTGTAACTAAAAAACTAGATTTATTAAATCATAAACAATGGACAAAAGTAAGTAATGCTGCATATAGTGCAGCAGGAAAAACACCATTAGACATAGGATTAAATCCACAGGTTCCTGGTGCGGGAATTAATTGGCAAAATGAAATATTTAGAGATGCTCCAACACAAAATTATTCATTAGGTCTCTCTGGAGGATCGGATAATTTAAAATATAATATGTCATTAAGCTACTTTAACCAAGAAGGAGTTATAAAAGAAACTAATTATGACCGTATCAACTTAAGGGTTAAATCAGACTATAAAAAAGGGATTTTTAAGATTGGAGAGACAGTAATGTTGACTAAAGAAAAAAGAAATGATTTGCCAGGCATACCGGGTCAAGGAAGAAATATTCTTGGAGCTGCTATATCTATGATTCCTGGATTTGCAATTTATAATGAGGATGCGACAGGCGGATATGGTGGTGCATCAGGCGCGGTTACCGATATCTTTAATCCAGTAGCAGCGTTGAATCTTTTTGATGTAAAAAATGATTACTACCAAGCATTGATTAATACTTACGCTGAAGCAAGTTTCTTTGATGGCTTTAAATATAAATTAAATGTTGGGGTAACACTGTCGGAGCATAAGAGTTATAACTACACGCCTCGTTATGAAGTGGGTGGATTTTTCAAGAATTTAAAAAATACGTTAGCAGAGGGAAGTGATTTAAACCAATATTTTCAAATTGAAAACACTCTAAATTATTCAAAAAAATTCGGGAAACATTCTGTAAATTTATTAGCAGGACACACTGTTTATCAAAATAATTTTCGTTCTATTTTAGGTTCTGTACAAGGAATGCCAGATGGTATATTTGTTCTTGCTGGTGCAGAACAACCAGCTATTTCTGGGTTTGCTACTGAAAGTAAATTGACTTCTTATCTTGGACGTGCGATATATTCTTACGATAATAAATACATCCTTACGGCAACTTTTAGACGTGATGGTTCCTCTCGGTTTAGTCCAGAAAACAAATGGGGAAATTTCCCGTCAATTTCTGCAGCATGGGGAATAGGAAAAGAAGATTTTTTCAAAAACCTAGACTTGCCTGTATCTGAATTCAAGTTACGTACAAGTTATGGTATATTAGGAAATCAAGAAATTGGAGATTACCAATACCTTGGATCAATTACATCAGGAATAAGTTATGGTACAGGAGAACCAAATACACTTTGGATCGGTAATATTCAAACAGAATATCCTGCGATTGGATTAAAATGGGAATCAACAACGACTGCCAATGTTGGTTTTGATTTAGGTTTATGGAATGGTAAATTAGATTATACTTTCGATTACTTTCAAAAAAACACATCAGATTTACTTTTGCGTGTGCCAATTCCTTTGTCAGTGGGGTCTAGTAATGATCCTTATACAAATGCCGGTGAGGTTTCAAATAAAGGTTTTGAGATGGGTTTGACACTTAATCAAAAAGTAGGAGAAGTTAATTTCTCTATAAATTCTAATATTTCAAGTGTAAAAAATCGTGTTGAAGGATTGAGCACAGGAAGTCAGATTCTTGCGGGTTCTAGTGGATCATTTCATGGATCAGCTGTGACTTACAGTAAAGTTGGATACCCTATTTATTCTTTTTTTCTTGTTAAGACAGATGGGTTGTTTAGATCACAACAAGAACTGGATGCACATAATGTGAATGGAAGTCCTATTCAACCAAGAGCAGCAATAGGAGACATAAGATATATTGATTTTAACGGAGATGGAAAAATTGATGCTGAAGACAGACAATTTAGAGGGAGTGC
Source organism: Flavobacterium cryophilum (assembly GCF_048286555.1). Taxonomy (NCBI): domain Bacteria; kingdom Pseudomonadati; phylum Bacteroidota; class Flavobacteriia; order Flavobacteriales; family Flavobacteriaceae; genus Flavobacterium; species Flavobacterium cryophilum. The sequence goes on from NZ_JBLVPZ010000001.1 coordinate 556,378, forward strand.
TTTTCCTGATTTTGAATATGGATTACGTATTCAAGCAGATTGGAAAGGAATTGATTTGACCGTTGCCGCTCAAGGTGTTCAAGGTAATGAGATATATAATGGAAATAATACGGACTTAGCAACAGTAAAAGCAAATACAAATTATGCTACTTCAACTTTAGATTCATTTACTTTTAATCCAAACTCTAATTTTCCAAGATTGAATATTGATGATCCAAATGATAATGGCGCTGATTATTCAGATCGTTTCCTTGAAGATGGTTCTTATCTGAGGATAAAAACGATACAAGTAGGATATACGTTACCTAATGACTTAAGTAAAAAAATAGCAATTGACAGATGTCGATTCTATGTTGCAGGAGATAATCTTTTTACTTCTACTAAATATACAGGATACAATCCCGATGTTTCGGCTAATGGACTTGGAGGTAGAGGAATAGATTATAAATCGTATCCATTAAGCAAAACTATTATTTTTGGTATGCAACTTAACTTTTAAATTAAATAAAAATGAAAAAGAAATTAATTTTATTATATTTTGCGGGAGGTCTAGCTTTGTTAAGTTCTTGTTCTGATAACTTAGAATTACAAAACCCTAGTAAAGTAACAACCAGTTCTTTCTGGCAAACTCCTGAGGATTTGGAGTCTGGATTAGCGACTGTTTACAATGTTTTAGTAGATAATAATAACGCAGGTTACTGGGAAATACAAGCAATGCAGTTGAAGGAAAACAGAACAGAAAATTTTGTTGCCAGAAATGATGTTCCGGGGCGTTATGCAGTTTCTACTTATAAGAATACACCTAGTACAAATGAAACTACTGGAATGTATAAAGCAATGTACATTGGTATATTTCGTGCAAATCAAGTAATCAATTATGCTCCTCAAATCAAAAATATTGATGAAACAAAAAGAGCACAGTTAGTTGCTGAAGCTACATTTCTTAGAGGATTGAATTATTTTAATTTAGTGAATGAATTTGGGAGTGTTCCAATTTTTACAGATCTAGTAAAAGAATCAGCAGATTATTTTAAAGAAAAATCAACAGAAGAGGAAGTATGGAAACGAGTTATTGCTGATTTTGAGTCTGCAGCAACAAGTCCACTACCTGAAATCTATCCTTCAGCTTTAAAAGGCAGAGTAACCAAAAATACGGCAATTGCTTACCTTGGAAAATCGTATTTATATTTAAAAAATTGGGCGAAAGCCGAAGAGCAATTTTCTAAACTGGTAAATAACGAAACTGCAAATGGGTTTGGTCTTTTAAATGACTATGCACAATTATTTGATGGCAAACACGAAAACAGTAAGGAATCAGTGTTTGAAATTCAATTCAGCAGACAAGGTGGTGCTACTATTTGGGGTGGAACTCCATCCGAAAGATCAAGGGCAACTACCATGGCACAAGAATTGGCGCCAGGAGAAGTTGGCGGATGGTTTGAGCTGTTGCCTACAAAAAAATTATTAATGGCTATTACAAAAGAGAAAACGACGGATGGTAGTTTTGATCCGAGAGCACTTGCAACTTTGGCGTGGGATTATCCAGGTTGTGTGTATTACAATTCTAATTTTTCATCTAAGTTTAAGACGACTGATATATGGATAAGAAAAAATCAAAACTGGTGGAATAATGATGAAGGAGATTGGAAATCAGAATTGAATGAATACGCAATGCGTTATGCTGATGTTCTTTTGATGCTTGCTGAAGCAAAAACTATGCAAGGAAAAGTTGATCAAGCAATACCTTTAGTTAAAAGAATTAGAGACAGAGCGAAGTTAGCAACTGTTACAATGACAGGGTGGAGTCAAACCCAAATGATGGATGAGATTATGCACCAAAGAAATGTTGAATTTGCTCGTGAAGGAATTCACTGGTATGATTTAAGAAGATGGGGTACTTTAGAAAAAGTAATCAAAGAAAGTCAAGTTGGTGGTTATCTTAATTACTCGGCGAAATACAACTACTTTCCTATTCCGGAAAGTGAATTGAATAACAACCCAAAAATGACACAAAATGCCAATTGGTAATTAGGGTTTATGCAATTTAATTAATAAAAAGTTAAATTAAGAATTTGACAAATGGTCAATAAGCTATATCATAGTGAATTAATCATTTGTCATCTCTTATATAAAATATCCGATATGTTTAAATTTATCAGATAAAAGTATTTCGATCTTAAAAATTCATTATAAATGAAAAACGAAACAATTTTAGCCTGCATTTTTACCGTTATTTCTTTGGTTGTGTTCTCACAAGAAAAGCCAATGACTAATGATTGGGAAAATCCAGCAATATTTCAGATTAATAGAGAACCTGCAAGAGCTGCATTTTTACCTTATGCTGATGAATCATCTGCTATTGCTGATGATTACACTCGTTCTCCTTGGTTTCTTACCTTAAACGGGAAATGGAAATTTAATTGGGCACCAACACCCGATCAGCGTCCTAAAGATTTTTTTAAAACAGATTTTAATACAACCAACTGGAAAGAAATTTCTGTGCCTTCAAACTGGGAATTAAACGGATATGGAATTCCTATTTATACTAACATTACCTATCCATTTGTCAAAAATCCACCATTTATTGATCATGCAGATAATCCAGTGGGATCTTACCGACGTGCTTTCGAGTTGCCAAAAAACTGGAACGGACGTCGTGTTTACCTTCATTTTGAAGCAGGAACTTCGGCGATGTATATTTGGTTAAATGGAGAAAAAGTAGGGTATAGTGAAAACACGAAAAGTCCTACGGAATTTGACATTACTAAATATGTAAAATCCGGTAAAAACCAGGTTGCTGTTGAGGTTTATCGTTGGAGTGATGGATCGTATTTAGAAGATCAAGATTTTTGGCGTTTGTCAGGAATAGATCGTGACGTTTATCTTTACAGTACGGCTAACACTCGTATTGCAGACTTCTTTGCACGTCCTGATCTTGACAATTCTTATAAAAACGGAAGTCTCTCTGTTGATGTTAAACTTAAGAACATGAATAAGGTTGAAAAAAATAATCAAACTGTAGAAGCTAAATTGGTGGATGCAACAGGAAAGAAAGTTTTTGCAAAAACGATTAAAATAAATTTAAAAGCAAATTCAACGGAATCAGTTAGCTTTAATGAAAAAGTAGATTCGCCACTTTTATGGAACAATGAAAGTCCTTATTTATATACTCTATTGCTTACACTTAAAGATGATACTGGAAAGTCCGTGGAAACCGTTACTACTCAAATCGGTTTCCGAAAAGTAGAATTAAAGAACGGACAGTTATTAGTTAACGGCATCCGAATCATGGTGCATGGTGTAAATATACATGAACACAATCCTAAAACGGGTCATTATCAAACTAAAGAAACCATGATGAAGGACATTCGGATGATGAAGCAATTAAATATCAATGCGGTGCGAAGCAGTCATTATCCGTCTAACCTTGAATGGGTGAAGTTGTGTAATCAATATGGTTTGTTCTTGGTAGACGAGGCTAATATTGAAACTCATGGTATGGGTGCTGAATCGCAAGGTTCCTTCGATAAAACGAAACATCCTGCTTATCTGCCCGAATGGAAAGCAGCTCACATGGATCGCATTTACAGTTTGGTAGAACGAGATAAAAATCAACCTTCTGTAATTCTTTGGTCTTTGGGTAATGAGTGTGGAAACGGACCTGTTTTTCAAGAGGCTTATAATTGGATAAAAAACAGAGATAAAACTCGATTGGTTCAATTTGAGCAAGCTGGTGAAGAGGAAAACACCGATATAGTTTGTCCCATGTATCCTAGTATGGATTATATGAGGGAGTATGCTAAACGTAAAGAGGTGAAACGTCCGTTTATTATGTGTGAATACTCACATGCTATGGGGAACAGTAGTGGTAATTTTCAGGAATATTGGGATATTATTCGCAGCAGTAATAATATGCAGGGGGGATTTATCTGGGATTGGGTCGATCAGGGATTTGAAATGACAGATGAAGTAGGACGTAAATATTGGTCGTATGGTGGAGATATGGGAAGCCAAAATTACACCAACGATGAAAATTTCTGTCATAACGGATTAGTTTGGCCCGATCGTACACCACATCCAGGTGCTTTTGAAGTAAAAAAAGTGTATCAGGATGTTCTTTTCACAGCAGTTGATTTAAAACAAGGAATTATTCAGGTAGAAAACGGATTTGGTTATACAAATTTAGATAAATACCTTTTCAAATATGAGATTTTAGAAAACGGGTTGGTCATAAAGACAGGTGCTGTTGACATAAGTCTTGTGCCACAATCCAAGAAACAAATACAACTTCCATTGCCAAAATTAGAATCACTAAACGGAGTCGAATATCTTTTAAATATTTTTGCCTATACAAAAGAAGGTACGGAAGTGTTGCCTCAAAATTATGAAATAGCACGTGAACAGTTTTCAATTGGAGAGCCTAAGTACTTTGTTAAAGCAGCTGGTGATAGTACAAATTCTACATTTAAAGATGGACAAGACACCGTAACTCTCAGTGCAGCTGGAGTAGAAGTCGCCATAAATAAGAAAACAGGTTTGATGCAACAGTACAAATCTAATGGAGACTATTTTTTTAATCAAATGCCAGTTCCTAATTTTTGGCGTGCCCCAACGGATAACGATTTTGGAAATAGCATGCAAGTTAGCAGTAATGTATGGAGAACTGTAGGTAGATTTAGTAGTTTGGATACCATGGAGGTAAAAGAAGTAGGAAGTAAAATAATAGTAGTAACTCGCCTTTTCTTAAAAGATGTAGCGTCTTATTATACCATTACTTACACAATGGACTCTGACGGTAGTTTAACAGTACAGAATTCATTCAAAGCAGGAAAAAATCCATTGGCCGAAATGCCTCGTTTTGGAATGTTGTTCTCTCTCAAAAAAGAGTTTGATAATTTTAGTTATTACGGAAGAGGACCTTGGGAGAATTATCAAGATAGAAACACATCATCTCTGAAAGGAATTTACGAAAGTAAGGTTGCTGATCAATATGTTCCTTACACACGTCCTCAAGAGAATGGATATAAAACGGATGTTCGTTGGTTAACACTTACAAATAATTTGGGAAATGGAATTGAAATAGAAGGTTTACAGCCATTAGGAGTTAGTGCACTACATAATTATCCTGAAGATTTTGATCCAGGTTTGACAAAAAAATACCGTCACACAAATGACATTACACCACGAAATGAAGTAGTGATTTGTGTTGATTTAGCGCAAAGAGGCTTAGGCGGAGACAATAGTTGGGGTGCTATGCCACACGAACAATACCAATTGAAAGACAAAGAGTACAGTTATGGCTTTGTTATTAAACCTAAAAAGAAATAAAAAAATTGAAATTTCACTTCTTTTTAATATTTATGAATTGGAGTGAAATAAATTGAGCGGATACAAATGAAGCTGTTAAAATTAATTATTATGAAAGAAAAACTAAAATTCTTTTTCAATAAAAATGGTCTTTTTACAATGTTTTTCATGTTTTGTGTAGTCAGTTTATAGGCGCAAAAAGTTATAATACCTATTGCAAACAGCTAAAAAATAAGAGTTAGATTTGAAATTTGGATTGAACCTGAAATGGTAAATCCTAAAAGTAAGTTATATGAAAAGCACTTGGATTGGGTAATTCGTCAACCGGAAAAACCAGAAGTGTATTATAGAAATCAATTAGTGCTTGATTTGTCAAATCTAGAAGTACAAGATTTTGTATTGTAGACTACCTTTTTATTAAAAATCCTGAATTTGCATTTATAAAATAGGATTGTAATGTTTATTTACAACGCGTATTCAGCCTATCATAACAAAAAAGGCATTCCATAATCTAATTTATATGTTGATTATATAAGAGGTTTGTAAAAAGTATAAGAAAGAATTCGTGTTAAATATCCGAAAGTTCCAATGATGTTATACGCAGGTGGACGTAGAGATTATGAATTACTGAAATACTTTACAGAATTCTGGCAGAGTGATAATATGAAAATGATATTTCTGCATTAATGTATGTTGATTAAGACATGAGTAAGGCGGTTGTCTTTAATTATTTGATAAATAATCGATTTATGTTGCCAGCAACAACATTTCCTGTAGTTTTGAAAGGATTAGATCCATTAAAAAATATGCGATAAAAGAATTAAACCTATATCCGGGAACTAATTCGACAATACCACCTGAAAATATTTTTTTAGGTGGTTTTCTTATGAAAGTAGGGGTGAACCCGAATGTAAATTTAATGAGAACTAATGTAGTATTTATAATTACAGAGGTGGTAAGATAAAAATATGTTGTGCGTAGAAAGGTTTCGTTTTACTTACAAATATAAATGTAGTAAACATTGTTGATTTTTTGTAAGATACAAAAACTGGTAGGTACTGGTATGTTATTCTAAATTATTATTTTACTTTTGGTTTTCATATTTCTTAAGTAAATCATGAAAATAAAACGTTTATCGCATTTTAAAGCTAATTCTGTAATTGAATTATTTGGTTTTACATCAGAAGGTGACGATGTTTCTCTTTATGAATTAAGTAATAAAAACGGAATGCAATTGAAGGTTACTAATTTTGGCGCCACTATTACCGCTTTGAAAATGCCGCTAAAAAGAGGTGAAATGGTAGACGTAGTATTGGGTTTTGATACGTTAGAGTCTTATATTAAATCATTTGATATGGAAAATGCACCTTACTTTGGAGCGACTATTGGAAGGTTTGCGGGTAGAATTAACAACAGCGAATTTGCTTTAAATGGCACATCAATTCATTTAAAAAAGAATCATAAGAATCATTCTATACATGGTGGAAATGGCGGTTTCAGCCAAAAAATATGGAAGGTAAAAAATGTAAATAACGGTAAGAATCCTTCTATAACGTTATCTTATTTTAGTTCTGATCAAGAAGAAAATTTCCTCGGCGATTTAACCGTCGAATTGACTTATACTTTATCGGATGCAAATGAATTAATGATTACTTACACGGCATCAACGACAAAAGATACCGTTGTGAATTTAACACATCACAGTTATTTTAATCTTGACGGACACAAATCCAGTGTTTCTGAGCAAGAACTAATGGTTAACTCGCATAGATTGTTAGAAACAACCAATGACAATATTCCAACAGGAAGATTTTTGAATTTAGTAAATAATCCTTTTGATTTTAGTCAGCCAAAACAATGTCCTTCAAAAATTGATAATACGTTTATTTTAGAAAAAGAAGATGAATTTTCGGCATCACTCTTTAGTAGAAAGAACTTGCTGAAAATGTCAGTTTATACGAATCAACCTGCAGTACATATTTATATAGGAGGCAATTGTTTCCATAAAATAAAAGGCAAAGAAAATGCGGATTATCATTCAACAAGCGGAATTTGTTTTGAAACCCAAAACTTTCCCGATGCACCAAATCATGAACACTTTCCAAATTCTTTTTTGAAAAAAGGAGAAGTATATTATCATAAAACCATTTACAAATTTCAATCTTTTTAATATGAAAAATACTAAACTTATAGTGCTGTTGGTGTCATTTTTGTTTTTTATGTCATGTAATTCACAAATAAATGTAGGACAGTCATCTCGACCAATGCCAACCTCCCCTGATTTTGCAAAAGGAGCCGATGTAGGATGGTTGCCCCAAATGGAGGCCACTGGATATAAATTTTATGACACTGATGGCTCTGAAAAGGACTGTTTACAACTGCTGAAAGACAGAGGAATGAATACCGTTCGTTTGCGTGTTTGGGTAAATCCAAATGATGATAAAGCCAGTGGACATTGCAGCAAAGAGGAAACGGTTGTAGCGGCTTTACGAGCTCAAAAAATGGGAATGCGTATTATGATCGATTTTCATTACAGCGATTCGTGGGCAGATCCTGGTAAACAATTCAAACCAAAAGCATGGGAAAACCATACTTTTCCAGAATTAATGATGGATGTTTACAACCATACTTTTGATGTTTTAAGCGCATTAAAATCGGCTGGAGTTACGCCGGAATGGGTTCAAGTAGGGAATGAAATCCCCGGAGGAATGATGTGGCCACAAGGGAGTACTAAAAATTGGAATCAATTAGCACAATTACTCAACAAAGGCTATGAAGCTACAAAAGCTATTGATCCTAAAATTAAAGTAATCGTTCATCTTGACGAAGGAAATAATAATGAAAAATTCAGATTATTTTTTGATAATGCTACAGCAAATAAGGTAAAATACGACATGATTGGAATGTCCTATTATCCTTTTTGGATCAAGAAAGACTATACCAAAACTATTGCGGATTTAGCGAATAATCTGAATGACATGGTTGCCAGATATGACAAAGAAGTGATGGTTGTAGAAGTAGGAGGGGAATACGACAAAGTTCAAAATACCTTTGATATGCTCGCAGCGACAATTAAAGCGGTCGAAGCAGTACCAAATAACAAAGGACTTGGCGTAATTTATTGGGAACCACAAGGAGAAAAAAGTTGGAGCGGTTATTCCCTGAGCACTTGGCAGCCTGACGGGAAACCATCAATGGCGCTGGACGCATTCAAAGAATAGTTTTGATTAATAAAATTTTAAAAAAGGTTTGAAAATGAAGAAAGTAATACACGTTCTGTTTGTATGTTTCACTTTTACTCAATTGGCTGTATCTCAAACACGAGCCGTTAAAGTGTTAGATACCAATTGGAAATTTCAAAAAGGCGATTTTGAAGAGGCTTTTAAAGTAAATTTTAATGATTCGAAATGGGAATCCGTAACCGTCCCACATGACTGGGCAATTTACGGGCCTTTTGATAAAAATGTAGATATACAAAAAGTTGCCATCGTTCAAAACGGAGAAAAAATAGCTACCGAAAAAACGGGACGAACAGGCGCGCTACCTCATGTTGGAACAGCGTGGTACCGCAATACATTTACATTGCCTAAAAATTCAAAAGGGAAAAAAATAATTTTACTTTTTGAAGGTGCAATGAGCGAACCGCAGGTGTATTTAAACGGAAAAAAAGTGGGAGAATGGGCGTATGGCTATAGTTATTTTTATTTTGATGTTTCCCAATTTATACAAGAAGGAGCCAACACATTATCAGTAAAATTAACCAATAAAGAATTTGCTTCCCGCTGGTATCCTGGTGCCGGTTTGTATCGAAAGGTAAGTGTCATTGTAAAAAATAACGAAAGCATTGACCAATGGGGGCAGTTTATAACGACACCTTTTATCAGTGAAGGAAGTGCCAAAGTAAATATTAAGACAAAAATTTCCGGCAAAAATAGCCGTTTAGTTACCACTATTTTTGATGCTGAAGGACATAAACTGAGCTCAGAGGAGTCGGCTATACCATTCGGAAATGAGTTCGATCAAAATATAAAGGTAGAAAAACCAAAATTGTGGAGTCCCGAAACGCCTTATTTGTATACAGCGGTTTCCCAATTGTATGTTGGAAAAGAACTAAAAGATGAGATTTCAACTCGTTTTGGCATTCGAGAAATAAAATACGAGCCCAATAAAGGTTTTAGTCTGAATGGAAAGATAACCAAATTTAAAGGCGTTTGTCTGCACCACGATCTTGGTCCCCTCGGAGTTGCAGTGAATAAATCCGCGTTGCGCAGGCAAATGAAGATATTAAAAGAGATGGGTTGTAATGCGATACGCAGTTCGCACAATATGCCCTCTTTTGAGCAACTCGAGTTGGCAGATGAAATGGGTTTTATGTTTTTAGCAGAGAGTTTTGATGAATGGGCAAAGCCAAAAGTAGAAAATGGGTACCATCGTTTTTTTGAAGAATATGCCGAAAAAGATATCGTAAATTTAGTGCAGGCAACAAGAAATCATCCTTCTATTGTGATGTGGAGTTCTGGAAATGAAGTGCCTGATCAATGGGGAGAAGCTGGTGTAAAACGAGCCAAATGGTTGCAGGAAATATTTCATAGAGAAGACCCAACACGTCCGGTAACTGTTGGTATGGATCAGGTAAAAGCGACTATGGAATCTGGTTTTGGAGCTTTGCTGGATGTTCCAGGATTGAATTATCGGGTGCATTTATATGATGAGGCATTTGCAAAATTTCCGCAAGGGTTTATTTTAGGTTCAGAAACAGCTTCAACAGTTAGCTCCAGAGGGATTTATAAATTTCCTGTGGTTCAGGAAAAAATGAAACAATATCCTGATTTTCAGTCCTCCTCTTACGATTTGGAAGCGTGTAGTTGGTCTAATGTACCTGATGAAGATTTTGTGCTTCAAGATGATAAACCTTGGGTAATTGGCGAGTTTGTTTGGACTGGTTTTGATTATTTAGGAGAACCGACGCCTTATGATGAAAGCTGGCCGTCCCGAAGTTCTTATTTTGGAATTAACGATTTAGCGGGTTTACCTAAAGACCGTTATTATTTATACCGAAGCCGTTGGAATACAAAGGAATCCACTCTTCATATTTTACCCCATTGGAACTGGGAAGGCCGTGAAGGAGAGATAACTCCTGTTTTTGTATATACGAGCTACAACAGCGCCGAACTTTTTATAAATGGCGAAAGTATGGGAGTGCAGAAAAAAAACAAAAGTACACCACAGAATCGCTATCGTCTGATGTGGATGGATGTGAAATATGAGCCGGGAACGGTAAAAGTTGTGGCTTTTGATGACAATGGTAAAGCTGTTGCTCAAGAAGAAGTGCATACTGCTGGCAAGCCGTACCAAATTGTTTTAGATGCTGACAGGAAAACAATCACTGCCGATGGCGAGGATATATCTTTTGTAACCGTATCTGTAGTGGATAAAAATGGAATTCTTTGTCCTACGGCGACTAATCAATTAAAATTTAAGGTTTCAGGGGCGGGTACTTACAGGGCTGCCTGCAATGGTGATGCTACTTCACTCGAAATGTTTCATAAAGATACTATGAAAGTTTTTAGCGGAAAATTGGTAGTGCTTGTAAAATCGACAACAACTGCGGGTGCTATAAAATTGGAGGTAAATGGCGCTGGGCTTAAGAGTGGTAAATTGACCTTGGTGTCTGAGAAATAAATAAAAAAGGTAAGTAAGTAGTGTAACACTACTTTTAAAAACAAAAGATTTAAAAAAATAAAATTGTGGTTCAAGTAATAAGTACGGCTTTTAAATCGGATACTTTAACAATTTTAAAATAACAGTAATTTAAAGAAAATGAACGATTTACTAATAAAAAACACCACTGCTTTCTTTGAAAAGAGCTTTGGAACTGAACCACAAAAAATTGTGCTTTCTCCGGGAAGAATTAATATCATTGGAGAACATATTGATTATAATGACGGCTATGTTTTGCCGGCAGCAATTGACAAAATTATCTGTTTTGCTTTCGAAAAAAATAAATCTGATACATCAAAGATTATTGCGATTGACCTTGACGATTCTTTTGAAGTGGATCTTTCAACTGATATGAAATTGAGTGAAAGTGTTTGGACTAATTACATTCGAGGTGTCATTCATCAGCTGAAAATTAAAGGTTTTAAATTTGATGGATTCAACTGTGTTTTTAGCAGTAATATTCCCGTAGGTTCTGGTTTGTCTTCTTCGGCAGCATTGGAATGTGGCTTTTTGTTTGGAATCAACGAACTTTTTGACTTAAAAATAAAACCGGTTGATATTGCCTTAATGGGTCAAAGTGCTGAACATTGGGTAGGAATCAATTGCGGAATTATGGATCAGTTTTCGAGTGTCATGGGAAAAGAAAACAAAGTCATAAAAATTGATTGTAAGACCTTAGAATATGAATATCACAATGCTGATTTTATTGATTATTCTTTGGTTTTATTCGATTCGAATGTAAAACATTCCTTAATGACATCGGCTTATAATGAAAGAAGAGAGCAATGTGAAGAAGGGATTGCGATTATAAAAAATAATTTTCCTGAGATAACTAGTTTTAGAGATTGTAGCGAGCAACATGTTTTAGGATTGCAACATGTAATGCGTGCCAATGTTTTTAAAAGGTGTCTTTTTGTTGTACAGGAAATCAATCGGGTAAAACTAGCTTGTGAAGCATTAGATCATGGAAAGATTGAAGTTTTAGGGAAATTAATGTTCGAAACGCACGAAGGATTGTCCGTTGATTATGAAGTGAGTTGTGCTGAATTAGACATGATTGTGAATACGCTTAAAAAAGAAGAAGCCGTAGTGGGTTCCCGATTAATGGGTGGTGGTTTTGGAGGTTGCACCATCAACTTGATCAAAAAAGGGCATGAAGAACGAATTAAACAGCAACTATCAGCGCTCTATTTTGATGCTTTTGGAATAGAATTAAAAATTTATGATGTTAAAATCGGAAACGGAACATCACTTTATAACAATAATTAGAATGAAAAACTTTGATATCAACGAAGATCCGCACAGACGCTTTAATCCGTTAATTAACGAATGGGTATTGGTTTCTCCCCATCGTTCGAAACGTCCTTGGCAAGGTCAAAACGAAAACGTTCACTCCGATGCACTGCCAGAATATGATTTGACATGTTACTTATGTCCTGGGAATGTTCGAGCGAATGGCATGGTAAATCCGGATTATGAAAATTCTTTTGTTTTTGAAAATGATTTTGCCGCTTTAAAGCAAGACGAAATTGCTTTTGAAGAAAATAAGAAGGAGACTTTTTTTAAAGCTATACCGGAAAGAGGAATTTCTCGTGTGGTGTGCTTTTCGCCAAAACATAATTTGACCTTGCCTGAAATGCCTGCAGAAGCGATTGAAAATATCATTCATACTTGGCAAAAAGAATACTCGGATTTAGGTAATGTGGACTACATCAATCATGTGCAGATTTTTGAAAATAAAGGAAGTGTGATGGGGTGCAGTAATCCACATCCGCACGGACAAATTTGGGCGCAATCGTCTTTGCCAACCGAAGTGGAAAAAACGCAAAATAATCTAAAAGCGTATTTTGATAAACACAACAGAACGCTTTTTCAGGATTACTTACAAGAAGAAATGAAACTGGACGAGCGCATTGTTGTTGAGAATGACCATTTCGTGGCATTAGTTCCTTTTTGGGCGATTTGGCCCTATGAAACTATGATTGTCAGCAAACGAAATGTGAATAAAATAACTGATTTCACGGAAAACGAAGTGAGGGATTTTGCGAATATTTTAAAACAATTAACAACCAAATACGATAACCTTTTTGAAACTTCTTTTCCGTATTCATCAGGAATTCATCAATCGCCTACAGATGGTGAAATGCATCCGGAATGGCATTTTCACATGCATTTTTATCCACCGTTGTTGCGGTCTGCAACCGTTAAAAAATTTATGGTTGGGTATGAAATGATGGGTGAATCGCAAAGGGACATCACGGCGGAGAAAAGTGCAGCCTTTTTAAGAGCGCAATCGAATGTACATTATAAAAATAAGTCATGAAAATAGTTGTTACCGGAGGTCTGGGATTTATTGGTTCGCATACCGTAGTCGAATTGCAAAACGAAAACTATGAAGTAATAGTCATTGATAATTTGTCTAATTCATCAATTGACGTTTTGGATGGCATCAAGAGAATTACTGGTAAGAAGCCGCTTTTTGAACAAATAGATTTGAGAGATAAAGCAGCAGTTCACGCTTTTTTTAAGAAGCATGATGATGTGGAAGGTGTAATTCATTTTGCAGCCTCCAAAGCTGTTGGCGAAAGCGTGAAAGAACCTTTGTTGTATTATGAAAACAATGTGGCTTCATTAGTTTATATTTTGCAGGAATTACAGAAAAAACCAGAAGCTAATTTTATTTTTAGTTCTTCTTGTACCGTTTATGGTCAAGCCGAAGTGATGCCAATTGCTGAAACGACACCAATTCAAACGGCAATGTCACCGTATGGTAATACCAAGCAAATAGGAGAGGAGATTATTGCGGATGTTACGAAAGTAAGTACTATCAATGCTATTTTGTTGCGCTATTTTAATCCTATCGGTGCGCATCCGTCAGCTGAAATTGGAGAACTGCCTATGGGTGTGCCACAAAATTTGGTTCCTTTTATTACACAAACCGGAATGGGTTTGCGTGCTTCATTATCCGTGTATGGGAATGATTACCCAACGGTTGACGGCACCTGTGTTCGCGATTATATACACGTAGTCGATTTGGCGAAAGCCCATGTGATAGCTTTGCAACGATTAGTAAACAAAAAGAATGCTGAGAAATTAGAAGTTTTTAATCTGGGAACCGGAACGGGAAGCTCAGTGCTGGAAGTGATTATGGCTTTCGAGAAAGTTAGTGGAGTAAAATTGCCTTACACCATTGTTCCAAGGAGGGAAGGAGATGTGACTTCGGTTTACGCCAATACGGATAAAGCGAATACTATTTTGGGTTGGAAAACACAATCAACGCTCGAAGAAGCGATTGCCAGTGCGTGGAAATGGGAGCAGAAGGTTAGAAATAATACTTAAATTTTTATGAATCAATATTTATTGTGAAATAAGTATAAAATATTGTTTGCGTAAATGATTAAGAATTCTTTTTTTAAGATTTAACTTACATTGTAATTATAAATGTAAAAAATACATTTATAATGATGTAAATAACTATTTTTAATTTACATTTGACTTTCATAATTCTTAAAAAAATAATAAAATTAAAATACATATCACATTTTACAATCAATTCTATGATGGAATTATGCGCTTTTAAGCTAATCTAAATGTAATTTGTAAAAAAAAACAGTATAATTACACTCCATAAAAGTATTACATAATGCAAAACAATAATCTCGTTTATTTATATTAATTTCTATAACACAAATTACTCATGAACCAAAACCTAGCTTTTGCTGATTACGCAGTATTTATTATCTATTTTATCGTGGTATCCACTTACGGATATACCGTTTATCGCAAACGTGAGAAAAACGAACATGATGCCAAAGCTTATTTCCTTGCTGAGGGAACATTGACTTGGTGGGCTATTGGAGCTTCACTAATTGCATCTAATATTTCAGCTGAACAGTTTATTGGAATGAGTGGGGAAGGATTCTTTTTAGGAATTGCAGTTGCTGCTTATGAGTGGATTGCCGCAATCGCTTTAATTATTGTAGCCGTTTGGTTTATTCCAGTTTATTTGAAAAACAAGATTTACACCATGCCACAATTTTTAAAAACAAGGTATAACGAATCAACTGCTTTAATAATGGCAGTATTCTGGTTGTTTTTATATGTATTTGTAAATCTTACTTCTATTTTATATTTAGGTGCTGTTGCCATTAATGGATTAGCCGGCGGCGAATATTTACACGCTATTATGATTGGGCTTGCCGTTTTTGCTTTAATAATCTCCTTGGGAGGTATGAAAGTGGTGGCCTACACTGATGTGATTCAAGTTGCTGTTTTAATTATCGGTGGGTTGGTTACGTCATATATTGCTTTGACTACCGTTGGACAATATTTTGGAGTTGGAGAAAATGCAATTGCAGGATTTAAGGTATTAATGAGAGAAGCTCCGGAGCATTTCAAAATGATTATTCCAGAACCAACAGCGACTTCGTCTCAAAATGATATTAATAAATATCTTACTTTCCCTGGAATGATGTCGTATTTGGCGGGTATCTGGATTATTAATCTTAATTATTGGGGTTGTAACCAATACATTACGCAGAGGGCTTTGGGTGCCGATTTACAAACGGCGCGTACAGGTATTTTGTTTGCAGGTATTTTGAAATTATTAATGCCGCTTATTGTTATGTTGCCAGGTATTGCGGCTTATGTTTTGTATGAGAATGGACATTTGCCTCAATTAGTAGGTGGAAAAGATGGTGCGTATTCTGCTGTGTTAACGTTTTTACCAACAGGTTTAAAAGGATTGTCTGTAGCTGCTTTAACAGCTGCTATTGTTGCGTCATTGGCGGGAAAAGTGAATAGTATTTCTACTATTTATACTTTAGATGTGCATAAAAAATACATTCAAAAAGATGCGAGTGATCGAAGCCAGGTCAACATAGGAAGATATGCTGTTTTTGCAGCCATGCTTTTGGCTGTCGTATTTACTTGGAATGATATCTTAGGAATTGGTGGTGTAGGTGGGTTTACTTATATCCAAAAATATACAGGGTTTATCAGTCCGGGGGTTTTTGCTATGTTTTTCCTTGGAATGTTCTGGAAAAGAACTACGGGTACTGCGGCGATAATAGGGGTGATTTCAGGTTTCTTGTTGTCGGTTTTATTTAACGAATTTGCGCCGGAATTGTTTGGAAATGAAACATTATTATACACTGCCTACACCAATGGGAAAGGCGGATATGAAATACCATTTCATATTTGTATGGGATTGTCATTTATGTTCACCATGCTAATTATGATAGCAGTGAGTTTTGCTGGACCGAAAGTGAATCCAAAAGCTTTTGAATTAGATGCTCAAATGTTTAAGGTGAAACCTCAAACAACAGTATTAATCGTCATTATTTTATTGATTATTTTTGCTTTGTACGCAAAATTCTGGTAGTTGTATAACAAGTAGTTTAGCATAGAGGAATAAAGTCATTGCCGTTTAGTTAAGAAATATTGGTTCAACCAAATGATCTTAACTAAACGGTATTTGATTTTAAATACATGTTGAAATATTACCAATAGAATTAAAATCGGTGCCTATGAAAGATTGGCTGAACCACTCAAAATAAATTGAGATTAAGTAAGACCATGTATTGTTCCAACAGATATACAGTATCTTGTGCGGTTCGTTGTGGTTCGGTGTGGTTTGAGCCATTTAGCCGATTAGTATTGTGGAGTTCTAAAGAGAATTTAAACAATAATGGGTACTGAGTATGTAGAAAATAGCAGATATAAAAAAAGCTTCCAAAATGATTGGAAGCTTTTTTTAGTATGTTAAAAAATGCCTTTTAGTCTCTGATAACCAATGCTTCTTGTTTCCAAGTTTTTACGGAAGCAATTCTACTGTTAGAATAATCTACTTCGTTTAGGTTATTGCCATTCCAAAAAAGCCATTTTCCAGTTTTCTGTCCATTTTCATAAATAGCAACAGATAATTTGTTACCGTTTGTATCGTAAGCAGTCCAAATTCCTTCCAGTTTTCCGTTTTTAAAGAAACCTTCTTGTTGTACTTTTCCATTTTCAAAGTAGTAAGTTGTTTTTACTAAATCACCGACAGCTTCTAATTTCGGATCGTTTTCTTGAGCAAATGCTATACCTGAGAAGATTAATGCGGTTAAGATTATATATTTTTTCATGTCGATTGGTTTTTTAAATTCATATTAGCTTAACAAATATATAAAACATTTTACAATAAAAAAACTTTAAGTTAACAATTTAGTAACATTGGAATAAAATTTAACATTGGCAATAAAGTTTACGAATAAACCAGTCACTAAAATTTCTTATTTCTCAATTCATTATTCATAATTAGTCCTAAATTTGCACCCGTCTCCAAAGGGGAAAATAATCTAAAATTTGAATCATGTATAGAAGTCATAATTGTGGCGAATTAAATGCCACTCATATTAATACAGAAGTTACCCTTGCGGGATGGGTTCAAAAATCGCGTGATAAAGGATTTATGAACTGGGTTGATTTACGAGACCGTTATGGAATTACACAATTAATTTTTGACGAAGGTCGTTCAGAAAAATCAGTTTTTGAATTGGCTAAAACTCTTGGTCGCGAATTTGTAATTCAGGTGAAAGGAACTGTTATTGAGCGTGAAGCCAAAAATAAAAATATTGCAACTGGGGATATTGAAATTTTAGTTACTCAACTTACAATTCTTAACGCTTCGCTTACGCCTCCTTTTACAATTGAAGATGAAACGGATGGTGGAGAAGATATCAGAATGAAATACCGCTATCTCGACATTCGAAGAAATCCGGTAAAAAACAGTTTGATGTTTCGTCATAAAGTAACCATGGAAGTTAGAAAATATCTTTCTGATTTGGATTTTTGTGAAATAGAAACGCCTTATTTGATTAAATCTACTCCCGAAGGCGCTAGGGATTTTGTGGTGCCTTCTCGAATGAATGAAGGACAGTTTTATGCGTTACCTCAGTCGCCGCAAACTTTCAAGCAATTATTGATGGTAGGCGGAATGGATAAATATTTCCAAATCGTGAAATGTTTCCGTGACGAGGATTTACGTGCAGACAGACAGCCAGAATTCACGCAAATTGATTGTGAAATGGCTTTTGTGGAACAAGAAGATATTTTAAATGTTTTTGAAGGATTGACAAGGCATTTATTAAAAGAAATAAAAGGTCTCGAAGTAGATAAATTCCCAAGAATTACCTACGATTACGCGATGAAAACATATGGAAATGACAAACCGGACATCCGTTTCGGAATGGAGTTTGGCGAGTTAAACGCAGGAGCTAAAAGAAGAAAAGGAGCAGGAAGTGATATTGCTACATTTAAAGAATTTAATGAGTTTTTAATTTTTGAAGAAGCTGAATTAGTAGTTGGAATAGCAGTTCCCGGAGCAGGAAATTATACGCGTAAAGAAATTGATGGACTAATTGACTGGGTAAAACGTCCACAAGTTGGCGCAAGCGGAATGGTTTATGTAAAATGTAATGAAGACGGAACTTTCAAATCATCTGTAGATAAATTCTACGACCAAGACGATTTAACGCAATGGGCAAAAATTACCGGTGCAAAAGCTGGAGACATGATTTTTGTGCTTTCGGGTCCAACCGATAAAACGCGTACTCAATTAAGCGCATTACGTATGGAATTAGCAACACGATTGGGCTTGAGAAACCCAGCCGAATTTGCGCCGCTGTGGGTAGTTGATTTTCCTTTATTGGAGTTTGACGAAGAAAGCGGTCGCTTCCATGCCATGCATCATCCTTTTACATCGCCAAAGCCCGAAGACATGCACTTACTGGAAACTAGTCCGGGTAAAGTTCGTGCTAACGCATATGATATGGTTTTGAACGGAAACGAAATTGGTGGTGGATCCATTCGTATTCATGATAAAGCAACACAACAACTAATGTTTAACTATTTAGGTTTTACAGAAGAAGAAGCTAAAGCACAATTTGGTTTCTTAATGGATGCCTTTCAGTTTGGTGCACCACCACACGGGGGTTTAGCTTTTGGATTGGATCGATTAGTTGCGATTTTAGGCGGTCAGGAAACGATTCGGGACTTTATTGCTTTTCCAAAAAACAATTCAGGAAGAGATGTTATGATTGATGCTCCATCTACAATAGCCGAATCGCAGTTAAAAGAGCTGCATATAAAATTGGCGTAGTTGCCGTTTATCGATTAAATTTGTCAGAAAACGTTGAATATCAATATTTTTCAAAATAAAAAGAGAAGAATGACTTTCGTATTATATTAAATATTACATTTGCTCCATTATAAATTATTATTACTATTACAATGCGTACAGGTACAGTTAAATTTTTCAATGAATCTAAAGGTTACGGATTCATTACAGACGAAGAAACAGGAAAAGACATTTTTGTTCATGCATCAGGAATCAACGCGGAAGAATTGCGCGAAGGTGACAGAGTTAGCTATGAAGAAGAAGAAGGAAGAAAAGGAAAAGTTGCTGCGAAAGTAGCAGTTATCTAAGCAGAAAAAATTATTTTTTTGCCTACGAATGTTTAAAACGTTCCGATTTAGTTCGGAACGTTTTTTTGTTTTAAACATTTAATAGTTTTCAACATCAATGATCCTTCTTTTTACGATTGTTACTTTTTATAAACGTTAAACACTTCCCAAGATTAAAAACTTTCCTTATTTATAATTAATAAAAATTGTAAATTTACAACGATATAGTTCAGATGTATTTTTAAGTTTTAATTGTTATTTAATAATTTGAAAGGTATCTTTGTCGCTCATTCTCATTCAAAAAATACGTGCTATGCAATCCGATCAATTAAATTATATCCCTATTTTAATGCAGTTCATTTTAGCTGTAGGATTTGTTGTAGGAACAATATTCATTTCTGGAAAATTAGGTCCAAAAAGAACTTCTGAAATCAAAAATAAGAACTTCGAATGCGGTATTGAATCCGTTGGTAACGCAAGAATTCCATTTTCAGTAAAATATTTTGTAGTTGCCATATTATTCGTTTTGTTCGACGTTGAGGTAATTTTCTTGTACCCATGGGCTGTTAATTTTAAGGAGTTGGGAATGGAAGGAATGGTTAAAATGGTAATTTTTATGCTTCTGCTTTTGGTGGGGTTTTTCTACATCATCAAAAAGAAAGCTTTGGAGTGGGAATAAAGATTTATTTTAAAGGCTGAATTCTAAATTTTAAATGGTTTCATTATAATTTATAATTCAAAATTTATAATTCAAAATAATAAAAAATGAGTGATTCAAATATAAATATGGTTGCCCCTCCAGAAGGTGTTGTTGGTGAAGGTTTCTTTGCTACAAAACTGAATGATGTTGTGGGGATGGCTCGTGCAAATTCATTATGGCCATTGCCTTTTGCAACGTCTTGTTGTGGGATTGAATTTATGGCTACGATGGCTTCGCATTATGATTTGGCTCGATTTGGCTCGGAACGAGTGAGTTTTTCTCCTCGTCAAGCAGATATGCTAATGGTAATGGGAACAATATCTAAAAAAATGGCACCTATTTTACGACAGGTTTATGAGCAGATGTCAGAACCTCGTTGGGTAATCGCAGTGGGTGCTTGTGCTTGTTCTGGTGGAATTTTTGACACCTATTCTGTTTTGCAAGGAATTGATAAAGTCATTCCGGTTGATGTATATGTTCCTGGTTGTCCTCCAAGACCAGAACAAATTGTTGATGGTGTTATGAAATTGCAGGAATTAGTAAGAACTGAATCGGTGCGAAGAAGAAGTTCTCCGGAGTACCAAGAATTATTGGCTTCATATAATATCAAATAAATAATGGCGCTAGAAACAATACAAATTCAAGAAAAATTAGTCGAAACATTTGATTTGGCTGTTTTTGAATTCAAACAGGAAAAAGATATATTTTCATTTGAAGTCGCTGCTGACAAAATTACGGCGGTAATTCTTTTTTTGAAAAACGACCCAACATTGCGTTTTCATTTTTTAACTGATTTATGTGGGATTCACTATCCTGACAATGATGTTGATCATCAATTTGCTGTTGTGTATCATTTGCACAATTGGTACGAAAACAAAAGGATTAAAATCAAGGCATTTATCAACGGGGAAAACCCAGAAATAAAATCGATATCAAACATTTTCTTAAGTTCAAATTGGATGGAAAGAGAAACGTTTGATTTTTATGGAATAAATTTCATTGGTCATCCACAGTTGAAACGTATTTTGAATATGGATGAAATGATTTCTTTTCCAATGCGAAAAGAATTTCCAATGGAAGATAGCGGAAGAACGGATAAAG
Organism: Flavobacterium cryophilum; assembly: GCF_048286555.1. Taxonomy (NCBI): domain Bacteria; kingdom Pseudomonadati; phylum Bacteroidota; class Flavobacteriia; order Flavobacteriales; family Flavobacteriaceae; genus Flavobacterium; species Flavobacterium cryophilum. The sequence continues at coordinate 577,652 of NZ_JBLVPZ010000001.1, forward strand.
ATGACCGTTTCTTTGGACGAACAACCGACAATTATTAAAAATACTCATTATTATAATTTTTCACATTAAATAAATGTCAGAACTATTATTACCACCAGAGCATCGCTATGCTAAAAGAATTGCAGCGCAATTAAATGAAGATGGGAGCGAACTTTCAATTCTAAATTTAGGACCTACTCACCCAGCAACACACGGTATTTTTCAAAATATATTGTTGATGGATGGAGAACGAATTCTTGAAGCGGAACCAACCATTGGTTATATTCACAGAGCGTTCGAAAAAATTGCGGAAAATCGCCCTTTTTACCAAATCACTCCTCTTACTGATAGAATGAACTATTGTTCGTCGCCTATAAACAATATGGGTTGGTGGATGACATTAGAAAAATTGCTGGATGTTGAAGTTCCTAAAAGAGCGCAATATCTGCGAGTTATTGTAATGGAATTAGCCAGAATTACGGATCATATTATCTGTAATTCAATTCTTGGTGTTGATACCGGAGCGTATACCGGATTTTTATATGTGTTCCAATTTAGAGAAAAAGTCTATGAAATCTATGAAGAAATTTGTGGAGCTCGTTTGACAACTAATATGGGAAGAATTGGTGGTTTCGAAAGAGATTGGTCACCAGAAGCTTTTAGAAAATTAGATGTGTTTTTAGAAGAATTTCCTGCAGCTTGGAAAGAATTTGAAAACTTATTCGAAAGAAATAGAATTTTTATTGACAGAACGGTAAATGTAGGAGCGATAACAGCCGAGCAAGCTATGGCTTACGGTTTTACCGGTCCAAATTTACGTGCTGCCGGAGTTGATTATGATGTGCGTGTGTCGCAACCGTATTCTTCGTACGAAGATTTTGACTTTATAATTCCTGTTGGAAAATCAGGCGATACTTACGATCGTTTTTGTGTTCGTAATGCCGAAGTTTGGGAGAGTTTGAGTATCATTCGTCAAGCATTGGCAAAAATGCCGGAAGGAAATGACTTCCATGCGGATGTTCCGGATTATTACCTTCCTCCAAAAGAAGATGTTTACACCAGTATGGAATCGTTGATATACCATTTTAAAATTGTAATGGGAGAAATTCCTGTTCCAGTTGCTGAAATATACCATCCTGTGGAAGGTGGAAACGGAGAGCTGGGTTTTTATTTGGTAACGGACGGAAGTCGTACACCTTATAGGTTGCATTTTCGCAGACCTTGTTTTATTTACTATCAAGCGTATCCGGAAATGATTAAAGGTTCATTGCTATCGGATGCAATTGTTATTTTGTCAAGTTTAAATGTTATTGCCGGAGAGTTAGATGCATAAAAGATATCAGATTGTTGATTAACGATTTTAGATTTCAGATTTAAAAAAAATGGAAAGAACTTATCACAAACAAGAAATAAAAATGACCGAAACATTGATGAATCGCATCAATGAATTGATTAGTCATTATCCTGAAGACAAAAGAAAATCGGCATTATTACCAGTTTTACATGAAGTTCAAGATGCTCACGACAATTGGTTGAGTATTGAATTAATGAATAAAGTAGCCGAAATCCTTTTGATTAAACCAATTGAAGTTTACGAAGTTGTGTCGTTTTACACGATGTACAACCAAAGACCAGTTGGAAAATACATGTTCGAATTTTGTCAAACTTCTTCGTGTTGTTTAAATGGAGTGGAAGATTTAATGGATTATACTTGTGAAAAATTAGGAGTCAAAGTAGGTGAACCTACTGCTGACGGATTATTTGAAGTAAGAGGTGTGGAGTGTTTAGGTGCTTGTGGATACGCACCAATGATGCAACTAGGAGATTTTTATAAAGAGCATTTGACGGAAGCAAAGATTGATCAATTAATTGCGGATTGCAAAAACGATATAATAATAGTACACGATAAATAATATGTCACAAAAAATATTATTAGATAAAATAAATGTTCCGGGAATTAGAACTTACGAAGTGTACCGCCAAAACGGGGGTTATGCTTCAGTAGAAAAAGCCATAAAGACATTAACGCCAGACGAGGTTGTCGAAGAAGTGAAAACTTCCGGATTGCGTGGCCGTGGTGGTGCTGGATTTCCTGCAGGAATGAAATGGAGTTTCATCGATAAAAAATCAGGAAAACCAAGACATTTAGTTTGTAATGCGGATGAATCTGAGCCAGGAACTTTCAAAGACCGTTATTTGATGGAATTTATTCCTCATTTATTGATTGAGGGAATGATAACTTCCAGTTATGCATTGGGTGCAAACCTTTCATACATCTACATTCGTGGGGAATATATGTGGGTTTATAAAATATTAGAAAGAGCCATTAATGAAGCAAAAGCTGCTGGATTTTTGGGTAAAAATATATTAGGTTCAGGCTACGATTTAGAACTTTATGTTCATTGTGGTGCTGGTGCTTATATTTGTGGTGAAGAAACTGCGTTGATTGAATCGTTGGAAGGAAAAAGAGGGAATCCTCGTATCAAGCCACCATTTCCTGCCATTTCAGGACTTTGGGCAAATCCAACGGTTGTAAATAATGTAGAAACAATAGCTGCTGTGCCATGGATTGTGAATAATTTAGGTGCAGAATATGCTAAAATTGGTATTGGACGTTCTACGGGAACTAAATTAATTTCAGCTTCTGGGCATGTCAAAAACCCGGGTGTTTACGAAATTGAATTGGGATTAAGTGTTTACGAATTCATGAATTCGGATGAATATTTAGGCGGAATGAGTTCTGACAGACCTTTAAAAGCATTTGTACCGGGAGGAAGTTCTGTTCCCGTTTTACCTGCCCATTTAATTTATAAAACTGCCGCTGGCGAAGATCGTTTGATGTCTTACGAATCATTGAGTGACGGTGGATTTGCAACTGGATCGATGTTAGGATCAGGTGGGTTTATCGTTTATAATGATACGTCGTGCATCGTTCGTAATACTTGGAATTTCTCCCGTTTTTACCATCATGAAAGTTGTGGCCAATGTTCCCCTTGTCGTGAAGGAACAGGCTGGATGGAAAAAGTATTGCACCGAATAGAAAATGGTCACGGTCGTGAAGAAGATATTGATTTGCTGTTGAGCATTCAAAGCAAAATTGAAGGAAACACTATTTGTCCTTTAGGTGATGCGGCAGCTTGGCCAGTGGCAGCAGCAATTCGTCACTTTAGAGATGAGTTTGAATACCATATTCGTTTCCCGGAAAAAATAAAAAATAGAGATCATTTTGTTGCTGAGCCTTTTAATAGTCTCAATGTCTTAAAGTCGAAAGTCATAATGTAAAGAAAGAATGGGGAAATTTAAATCGTTTGAAGAAATTAATTCTTGGCAAAAAGCTAGATTATTTAATAAAAGAATCTATGAAATAACAGAGAATATAATTTTTAAAAAAGATTTTGATTTAGTTAGACAAATAAGAAGAGCATCAATTTCAATTTCTTCAAATATTGCTGAAGGATTTGAAAGGAATACAGATAAGGAGTTTATTTATTTTTTATTTGTATCAAAAGCATCGGCAGCCGAAGTAAGGTCGCAATTATATTTAGCATTAGATTTAAACTATATTTCAAAGATAGAATTCGATGAATTATATTTAAATGTTTCGGATATATCAAAATTATTAAGTGGATTTATAAAATATTTAAATGATTGTCAAAAGAAGTAAGGTCGAAATGTATTCGGCTTTAAAACATTTGACTTTAAGACGTTAAGACTTTAAACATGAAAGTAACCATAGACGGTCAAAGCATAGAAGTAGAACCAGGAACAACAATCCTGCAGGCAGCACGTATGATAGGTGGAGAAGTAGTTCCGCCGGCAATGTGCTATTATTCTAAACTAAAAGGAAGTGGTGGAAAATGCCGCTGTTGTTTAGTGGAAGTTGCCAAAGGAAGTGAAGCTGATCCAAGACCAATGCCTAAATTAATGGCATCTTGTGTCACTGGTTGTATGGACGGAATGGAAGTGAATAGTAAATCTTCGCCAAGAGTAACCGAAGCCAGAAAATCTGTAACCGAGTTTTTATTGATCAATCACCCTTTAGATTGTCCGGTTTGTGACCAAGCAGGAGAGTGTGATCTGCAAAATTTAAGCTTTGAACACGGGAAATCAGAAACTCGTTTTGTCGAAGAAAAAAGAACTTTTGAACCTGAAAACATTGGTCCAAATATTCAATTGCACATGAACCGTTGTATTCTTTGTTACCGTTGCGTAATGGTAGCGGATCAATTGACTGACGATCGTGTACATGGAGTGATGGACAGAGGCGATCATTCTAATATATCGACTTGTATTTCAAAAGCTATCGACAATGAGTTCTCTGGAAATATGATTGACGTATGTCCTGTAGGAGCTTTAACAGACAAAACGTTTCGATTTAAATCTAGAGTTTGGTTCAATAAGCCTTATAACGCACACAGAGATTGCCCTACTTGTTCTGGAAAAACTACCGTTTGGATGTTTGGTGACGAAATTCAACGTGTTACCGGAAGAAAAGATGAGTACCATGAAGTAGACGAATTTATTTGTAATGGATGTCGTTTTGATAATAAAGAAATTACTGATTGGACTATTGAAGGACCGAGAGCGTTCGAAAAAGATTCGGTAATAAATCAAAATAAATACAACAGAAAATTGCAAAAAGTAGAAATCGCTACCGAAGATCATATCCTTTTAGGTAGAGAAGAAGACCGCAAGAAAATAAGCATGGCCGAAATTCCATTGACCGAAGAAGACATTATTAATCAAAAAAGCTTGGGTAATAATGGATAGTACTATTATCATAGAAAAAAGTGTCATTATTGTTGTAGTTTTTGCTTTGACAATGTTAATGGCAATGTATTCCACTTGGGCTGAACGAAAAGTGGCCGCTTGGCTTCAAGATCGTGTTGGACCGAATAGAGCGGGTCCTTTTGGATTGTTTCAACCACTTGCCGATGGTTTAAAATTATTTTCGAAAGAAGAATTTGAGCCAAACACGCCAAACCGATTTTTGTTTTTTGTAGGTCCGGCAATAGCTATGAGTACCGCTTTGATGACGAGTGCCGTAATTCCTTGGGGAGACCGGCTGCATTTGTTTGGAAGAGATATTTTACTGCAGGCCACTGATTTAAACATTGGATTATTATACTTTTTTGGTGTTGTTTCAGTGGGTGTTTATGGAATTATGATTGGTGGTTGGGCGTCGAACAATAAATTTTCATTGATTGGTGCCGTTCGAGCTGCTTCGCAAATGGTATCGTATGAAATTGCCATGGGATTGTCCATAATTGCATTATTGATGATGACTGGAACTCTAAGTTTAAGAGAGATCTCTGAACAACAAGCAGGAATGAATTGGAATGTATTTTACCAACCGTTATCTTTTATTATATTTTTAATTTGTGCTTTTGCAGAATCAAACAGAACACCTTTTGACTTAGCGGAATGCGAAACAGAACTTATTGGAGGATATCACACCGAATATTCATCGATGAAAATGGGATTCTATTTATTTGCTGAATATGCGAATATGTTTATTTCCTCTACGATTTTGGCGGTTTTATTCTTTGGAGGTTATAATTATCCTGGAATGAGTTGGGTTGTTGAAAATTGGGGGGTAAATATTGCCAATGTTTTAGGATTCGGTGCTTTGTTTATAAAATTATGTGGATTCATATTTTTCTATATGTGGGTTCGTTGGACTATTCCAAGATTCAGATACGATCAACTGATGCATTTGGGTTGGAGGATATTAATTCCATTGGCGATCATTAATATTATCATCACCGGAATTGTAATTTTGAGAGCAGAAATTGCTACTTATTTAGGATTTTAGGATTTAAGATTAGATGGGATAAGAAAAAACTTAAGGTTCCGCAATTTGCGACACCTTGATAAAATAAAAATACGGATGCAATTTGCGGCCAGTTAAAAAGGATATATAAAGGGTTGCATTTTGCAACCCGTTCAGAAATGGATTAAAAAATTAGTCGATTTTAAATAAGTGATCTTTTATGGATGAGATTATTATACCGAACGAGGTAATAACTAATAAGATTTATTTTATTAGAGGCGCAAAAGTGATGCTAGACAGAGATTTGGCAGAACTTTATAACGTTGAAACCAAAAGAATAAACGAACAAGTTAAAAGAAACGCATTGAGATTTCCTGAGCACTTTATGTTTCAATTAAGCGAAAATGAATTTGAAATCTTGAAGTCGCAAATTGCGACTTCAAATTGGGGAGGAGTTCGAAAATTGCCCCATGCCTTTACAGAACATGGAATATTGCAATTGTCTAATGTTGTAAAAAGTGTAAGAGCCACTCAGATGAGCATTAAAATAATAGAGATATTTGTAAGTTTGCGGGAGATTATAAACAACAATCTAAGTGTAAAATTAGAAATCGAAGAAATAAAAAAGAAGTTGACGAATCACGATAAAAATATTGAATTGGTTTTTACTTATTTGGATGAATTGATGGAAAAACAAGACAATAAAATAGAAAGGAATAAAATTGGATACAAAAATTAGAATTAAAAAATAAACATTAATAATACCGAAAAAGCCCTAGCCCTGATAGCAGTGGAAATCCTTTTATCCTGAACTTGTTTCAGGATCCTGAAACAAGTTCAGGATAAAAGATTGAAACGAATAGCAGGAGTAAGCTTCAAATAAAAATAAAAAATGTCAATAGAAAGTATATCCTTATCGGGAAGAAAAAAGCTGGTCTCTAATAAGGAGATGACTTTTTGGGAAAGAATGTATCTTATTGCGATTGTCAAAGGTTTGATAATTACGATTCAGCATTTGTTCACCAGAAAAGTAACGATTCAATATCCGGAGCAAGTACGTGAAATGAGTCCTGTGTATCGTGGTCAGCACATGTTGAAACGCGACGAGGAAGGTCGTGAGAATTGTACGGCTTGTGGTTTATGTGCGTTGTCTTGTCCTGCGGAGGCCATAACAATGAAGGCTGAAGAGCGTAGAGCAGACGAAAAACATTTGTATAGAGAAGAAAAATATGCGTCGATATATGAGATCAATATGTTGCGTTGTATTTTTTGTGGTTTGTGTGAAGAGGCTTGTCCGAAAGACGCAATTTACCTGACGACTTCTAAAGTATTGGTTCCTTCCAGTTATGAGAGAGAAGATTTTATCTTTGGAAAAGACAAATTGGTCATGCCTCTTGAAATGGCAATGAAAAACGCTCAACTTAAAAACGCTAATTAATGTCTACCATACTTATAATTTTTTGTGTTTTGTCTGCTATCACATTAGCAACTGCATTTTTGACAATTTTTAGCAAAAATCCGATTCATAGCGCTATTTATCTGGTGATTTGCTTCTTTTCGATTGCAGGTCATTATCTATTATTGAATTCTCAATTCTTGGCGATTGTCCACATTATTGTGTATTCTGGAGCGATTATGATTTTGTTTTTGTTTACTATTATGTTGATGAATTTAAATGAAGAAAGAGAAGTACACCGCCCTAGAATTACGCGATTAGGAGCGATTGTTTCTTTTTGCTTGATTTGTTTGGTATTGATTGCCATTTTCATCAACTCTAAACCTATTGTTGGAGAATATGTATCTACCGGCGAGGATTATCAATCGATAAAAGTATTGGGTAAAATACTGCTGAATGAATATATGGTTCCTTTTGAATTTGCTTCTATATTACTTTTGGTTGCTATGATTGGAACGGTGTTATTGTCTAAAAAAGAAAAATTGCAAAAATAAGATGAACAATATTTTAAACCACATCGGTATTGAAAATTATATATTCCTGAGCGTAATACTTTTTTGTATTGGCGTATTCGGAGTGCTCTATAGACGAAATGCTATTATCGTATTTATGTCGATTGAAATTATGCTGAACGCAGTAAATTTATTGTTTGTAGCATTTTCGACCTATCATCAAGATGCGCAAGGACAAGTTTTTGTGTTCTTCTCTATGGCTGTTGCTGCAGCAGAAGTTGCGGTAGGATTAGCAATTCTGGTTTCTATTTTTAGAAATTTAGGTTCAATTACTATCGATAATTTAAAAAACTTAAAAGGATAAATGGAAATGAATACCAATATAGCTTTAGTTTTAGTTCTTGCTCCTTTTTTAGGATTTTTAATCAATGTTTTCTTTGGCAGAAGCCTTGGAAAATCGCTATCAGGAATAATAGGAACCCTGTCAGTTGTGGTTTCTTTTATTGCGACTGCTTATTTCTTCGGCGGAATTGCCGCGCAACCAGAAGGAATTTATATTTCGCTTTTTGATTGGATTGAAATCAGTACTTTCAAAGTTGATTTCGGATTTCAATTGGACCAATTGTCAGTTTTATGGCTGCTTTTTGTAACCGGAATTGGATCTTTAATTCATTTGTACTCGATCAGTTACATGCACGATGATGAAAATATGCACAAGTTTTTTGCCTATTTGAACCTGTTTATATTCTTCATGATTACGTTAGTAATAGGAAGCAACTTATTAGTGATGTTCATTGGTTGGGAAGGCGTAGGTCTTTGTTCATATCTCTTAATTGGTTTTTGGCACAAAAACCAAGAATTTAATGACGCCGCCAAGAAAGCCTTTATTATGAACCGTATTGGTGATTTAGGGTTGTTAATTGGAATTTTCATTTTGGGAAATTTATTTTCGACTTTAGATTATGCTACTTTGGAAATGGCTATTGCCGGTGCAACTGATCTTGATCTGTATTGGCTTTCTGTCGCCGCTTTCGCGTTGTTTATTGGAGCTTGTGGTAAATCAGCACAAATTCCATTGTATACTTGGTTGCCGGATGCGATGGCAGGTCCAACACCAGTTTCAGCATTGATTCACGCGGCTACGATGGTAACTGCAGGGATTTTTATGATTACCAGATTAAATTTCGTGTTTGATTTGACTCCAGATGTTCAATCGATAATTGCTATAGTTGGAGCTATAACTGCTTTAGTTGCTGCAACTATTGGATTGGTTCAAAACGATATCAAGAAAGTCTTGGCGTATTCGACTGTTTCTCAACTAGGACTGATGTTCTTGGCTTTAGGATTAGGAGCATATGAAGTAGCTGTTTTCCATGTCATCACACACGCTTTCTTTAAAGCTTGTTTGTTCTTAGGTTCAGGTTCTGTAATTCATGCGTTGCACGGAGAACAAGACATGCGCAAGATGGGTGGTTTGAAAAAAGCAATGCCAATTACGTTTGCAACGATGTTGATTGCTTCTTTAGCAATTTCAGGAGTTCCATTGTTCTCCGGTTTTTTCTCGAAAGACGAAATCTTGTTAGTGGCTTTTCAAGCTAACATTTCGTTATGGGTTGTGGCTTCGGTTGCTTCTATAATGACTGCTTTTTATATGTTCCGTTTGATGTTTTTAACGTTCTTCCAAGAATTCAGAGGAACCGAAGAACAGAAACATCATTTGCACGAAAGTCCCTCTTTAATTACCATTCCTTTAATTGTTTTAGCGATTCTGGCTACTATAGGAGGTATGATTAGTTTGCCAGGAAACAGTTGGTTGAACGAGTATTTGACTCCTATTTTACCAAAATTAGCAAACGCTGAACACCATTTAGGAACTACAGAGTATATCTTGATGGCCGTTGCCGTTGCAGGCGGATTAGTAGGAATCGGTTTTGCTTACGCCAAATACATCAAACAAAATACAGTTCCGGAAGAAGATGCTGGTATTACTGGCTTTTCGAAAGTGCTGTACAATAAATATTATGTTGATGAATTTTATGACTCGATTTTTGTTAAACCGATTAATTTCTTGTCTCGTTTTTTCAGAGATACTTTAGAAACAGGTTTGTCGGCTTTAGTTTTTGGATTCGGAAAAGTAACCAATGAAATAAGTTTTCAAGGAAAGAAAATTCAAAACGGAAGTATCGGGCTTTACCTTCTGTTTTTCGTACTAGGGCTTTGTGCCATTGTTTCTTATTTATTTTTAGCTCAATAATTTTATACTATGAATGTATCTCTAATATTAATTATACTTTTAGTTGGTGCGTTTGCAACATTTCTTGCAAGCGATTCATTAGCTCCAAAAGTGGCACTGTTCTTTAGTTTAGCTGCTGCAGGCTGTACTATTGTATTATTAAATCACTATAATTTAGGTGAAAACATAAGTTATATCAGTCAGTGGATTACGAAACCTAATATTTCTTTTGCTTTGAAAGCGGATGGACTATCGTTATCGATGCTTTTGTTGACAACGGTACTGACTTCAATTATTATTTTCTCTTCTTTTGGAAATGATTATAAAAATTCAAAATCATTTTATGCACTAATCTTGTTTATGTCATTTGCTATGGCGGGAACATTTATTGCTTCTGACGGGCTTTTGTATTACATTTTTTGGGAATTATCATTAATACCTATTTATTTCATTGCCTTAATTTGGGGTAATGGCGATGTGGAAGAACGAAGAAAAGCAGTAGTTAAATTCTTTATTTACACATTGGCAGGTTCATTGTTCATGTTAGTTGCTTTTGTTTATTTGTATCAAAAAGCGGGTAGCTTCCTAATTGAAGATTTATATAAATTAAATTTATCAGCAACCGAGCAATTGTGGATATTCCTAGCGTTCTTTTTAGCGTATGCGATTAAGATTCCATTAATTCCTTTCCACACTTGGCAAGCAAATGTGTATCAAAAGGCACCAACTGTTGGTACCATGCTTTTATCGGGTATTATGCTAAAAATGGGATTGTATAGCGTTATTCGTTGGCAATTGCCATTGGCACCATTGGCTGCCAAAGAATATATGAATATCTTTATTGGAATTGGAATTGCAGGTGTCATTTACGGATCTATCGTGGCTTTGAAACAAAAGGATTTAAAGAAATTATTAGCGTATTCTTCTTTAGCTCACGTTGGTTTAATTGCGGCAGGAACCTACACATTGACATTAGACGGATTGCGTGGTGCGGTTTTACAAATGATTGCACACGGATTTGTAGTTGTCGGATTGTTTTATGTTGCCGAAATTATCTTCAGAAGATATGAAACCAGAACCATTGCCGAAATGGGCGGAATCCGTACCCAAACACCAAAATTCGCTTCGATGTTTTTGATTTTAGTTTTATCATCAGTCGCTTTGCCTAGTACTTTTAACTTTATTGGAGAATTTACCGTTTTATACAGTCTTTCCCAGATTAATATTTGGTTTGCTTTTGCAGGAGGAACAACTATAATTTTAGGGGCGTACTATATGTTGAAAATGTTTCAACATGCGATGTTGGGAGAAACCAATTCAAAAGTTTTTGCTGATGTAACTGTCAACGAAGGAATATCATTGCTGTTAATAATTGGTGTTTTATTCTTTTTTGGAATGTATCCAAAACCAATTACCAATTTGATTACGCCAAGTCTGGAAGAAATTTTAACTCAAATAAACCGAATTAACTAAGTCAAATAAAAAAATGAATACATTAATAGCTATAATAGGATTAGGTGTTTTATGCCTTTTATTTGAAATATTTAATTTAAGGAAAGCCATTGTTCCAATAACAATTTTAGGATTATTAGGGGTTCTTGGTTTAACCATAAGTGAATTCAATTCAACAGAAAGTTATTACAACAATATGATTGCGGTAAGTAAATTTTCAACAACATTCTCTTGTTTGTTTATTGTGCTGACTATTTTCTTAGTCGCTTTAGGACATAATTTTTACGAAAATCATCAGTCAAGAATATCAGATTTTATTGCCATAAAAATATTTTTATTGGCAGGAGCAGTGGCGATGGTTTCTTTTGGAAACTTAGCGATGTTCTTTTTAGGAATCGAAGTATTATCAATCGCACTTTATATCCTAGCGGCAAGTGATCGTATGAATTTAAAAAGTAACGAAGCGGGAATGAAATATTTCTTAATGGGATCTTTTGCTTCGGGAATTATTTTGTTTGGTATCTGTTTAATTTATGGAGCCATGGGAAGTTTTGATGTTACTGAAATTAGCGAATTATCACAATCGGCTGAGTTGCCAATTTGGTTCCCCATAGGAATTGTGTTGGTAACAATAGGGATGTTGTTTAAAGTGGCGGCAGTACCATTTCATTTCTGGGCGCCGGACGTTTACGAAGGTTCTCCCACGTTGACAACTGCATTGATGAGCACTTTAGTGAAAGTAGTTGCTATGGCGACTTTGTACAAATTGTTGTCAGTAATGAATGCTGATATTTCTGAATCGTTCAAAATTATGGTAGTCGTGATATCTATGGCTTCGATGACGGTTGGTAATATTATGGCTTTGAGACAAACAAATGTTAAACGTATGTTGGCTTTCTCAGGAGTTTCACATGCTGGTTTTATGTTGATGACTTTGTTGAGTTTGTCTACATCAGCAAGTAGTTTGTTGTATTATGCCTCAGCGTATTCTTTATCTGGAATCGCGGCTTTTAGTGTGATTTTATACGTTTGTAAAAATAGGGATAATGAAGATATTGTGAATTTCCACGGTTTAGGAAAAACCAACCCATTGTTAGCCGCCATTCTTACGGCCGCACTACTTTCTATGGGTGGAATACCAATTTTTGGCGGATTTTTTGCTAAGTTTGTTTTGTTTGATCAAACCATTCAAGCGGGTTATTTAGCTTTAGTAATTGTAGCAGTGGTGAATTCTGTTATAAGCATTGGGTATTACTTCAAATTAATTTTAGCGATGTATACCAAAGAACCAAACGAAGAACGGAAAGGAACTCCGGTTATTATTTATGCCGTAGCTGTTATATCGATTGTGTTGAATATCGCATTAGGGTTGTTCCCTTCTTTAGTGTTGGATTTATTAGCGTAAGCCAAAGCTTAAAAAATATAAGGAAAACCATCAAGAGCAATTTTGATGGTTTTTTTGGATTCAAGTGTTTTTATTCCGTTGATTTTAATAAATATTTACTATTCAGGTATCGATAATTTAATACTAAAACCCATAAATTTCAGAACTGAATTAAGTAAATTTGTATATACAAATATTTAATCATTTACTAAATAAAAGAAGATGGAAAATACACTAAAAATACAAATTTGGTCGGATGTTATGTGTCCGTATTGTTATATAGGAAAACGAAGAATAGAAGGTGCTTTAGCTCTTTTTGAACATAAAGATGCTGTCGAAATTGAATGGAAAAGTTTTCAGTTAGACGCTGGTTTTGTAGCTTCTCCGGAGGACAATATGGTCGAGCATTTGGCAGAGAAATACAGAAAAGATACCACATGGGCACAAGAGATGATGGATAGTATGACCGAAAATGCTAAAAATGCAGGACTGGATTTTCATTTTGAAAAATCGATTTTAGCCAATTCGTTTAATGCGCATCGATTATTACATTTGGCTAAAAAACACAAACGCGCGGATGTTTTGGAAGAGTTACTGTTTAAAGCATATTTAACCGATGGCAAGAACGTTAATGATTTGAATACGTTGAAACTGTTAGGACTGGAAGCAGGACTAGATGCTAAAGCTATTGATGAAGTACTCCATTCTGACGCTTACGGAAATGAAGTGCAACAGGATATTAATGAAGCGCAATCTGTAGGTGTTCAAGGAGTTCCCTTTTTTGTGTTCGATAACAAATATGCTGTTTCTGGAGCCCAACATGTGGAAACATTTGTAAAAACACTCGAAAAAGTATGGGAAGAAGGTAAATTTGATTCGAAAGTAACGCTGCTGAACGGTACTGATTCAGGCAGTTGTGGAATCGACGGATGTAATTAGAAATAACATTACAAACCATTAATAAATTAAGTGTCGTATAGATTTACGGCTTTGTGAAGCTTAATTTATTAGTGGTTTTATTATAATGCAAAACATTTACAATAGCGTTTAATCAGCGGAAGCAGTGAAAGATCAGTAATTATGAGTGAAAGTACTAAAGTAATCCGTTGGGGAATATTGGGATGTGGAGATGTTACTGAACTGAAAAGTGGCCCCGCGTATCAAAAAACGGAAGGTTTTAAAGTAGTGGCAGTAATGCGAAGAGATGCGGATAAAGCTGCTGATTATGCTAAAAGACACGGCATAAGCAAGTATTACAGCAATGCCGATGATCTGATCAATGATCCTGAGATTGATGCGATTTACATTGCCACACCTCCTGATGTCCATAAATTGTACGGACTTAAGGTGGCTGCAGCCGGTAAAATTTGTTGTATCGAAAAACCTTTGGCTCCAAATTACCAAGAAAGTCTCGCAATTTATAATGCTTTTGCAACCAAAAATATTCCTTTGTTTGTAGCGTATTACAGGCGTACGCTACCTCGTTTTGAGCAAATTAAAACGTGGCTGGATACAGATTGCATTGGTGAAATCAGGCACATAAGATGGCATTTGAGTAAACCTGCAAGTTCTATGGATTTATCAGGCGAATACAATTGGCGCACTGACGTCACTGTCGCTACAGGCGGTTATTTTGATGACTTAGCGAGTCATGGCCTGGATTTATTCACGCATCTTTTGGGAAATATAAAAGATGTTTCAGGGATCAGTCTCAATCAACAAGGATTATATTCGGCTAAAGATGCCGCTACTGCGTGCTGGGTTCATGACTCAGGCGTTACGGGCTCTGGAAGTTGGAATTTTGGTTGTTATGAACGTGAAGATAAAGTGGAGATTTATGGCAGCAAAGGAAAGATAACTTTTTCGGTATTTGAAAACGATCCCATAGTGCTTTCTAATCAACAAGGAGAAACTAGATTAGTGATTGAACATCCTGAAAACATTCAATTGCATCATGTAAAGCAAATGAGAGAAGAGCTTCTAGGGAACAGCAAGCATCCTTCCACAGGTTTGACGGGAGCTCATACAAGTTGGGTCATGGACAAAATTATTGGGAATCTTTAGGGTTTGAAAAAGTCATACGCCAAAAAATAACGCTATTCAAAAAAGAAAGTTTTTTGACGATTACAATTTTTTAAGTTCGACCTAAAAGTACTTATCTTGGTATTTGCTTTAGTGTTACACGCTATTTCAACCGTATCTGTATCATGTTAAAAAGTACTTTAATTAAATTTTATTCAAATATCACGGAAAGTGCGACAACAAATGTTGTGTAAAAGTTGGGCAAGATAATTTCAAAAAAAAATTCCCACTGATACAAATACCAGCAGGAATTTCAAACAAACTATTTACAACTAATTAATTAACTATCTTCTATTTAGTACAATTGTGGCGTTATCAACTATTTTAGCTTTTGCACCATTTGTTCTGTAATAGTAGTAACTCTCATCATTCGAGTTTTGGTTATCACCATAATCGGTATTCCAATTGTCGTTTTGGCTGTATTCATAACCTCTACCACCTTTTACCGCGCCAACAATATCAACAATTTGGCCACGACGGTTGTAAATGATTTCTAAACCACCCACACGTTCCAAAGCATAACGGTTGTAAGTCATGTAAACAGAACCTACACGTTTGATTCTATCATTTGCGTCATAGTTGATGAAAACATTTCCAATACGTCTAACTCTGCCCATATTATCATGTTCTACTTTTACGCCATAATTTTCGTTCCTACCATTTGTGGGCGCACCGTACGTTTTATTAAAACCATTTTTTTTGTGGGCTTTATAATACATGCCTCCAGTTGAACTCGTTGACGGACGTGTATTAAAATCAAATTGTCCGTCAGGGAATATGAAGAATTCAATTCCTCTTTCTGTGAACACAATTGGTTCAGTTTCTCTAAAATTCACAGGAGATCTTCTTTCTACAGAGACATCTGTTTTTTCGGCTGCATTCGCTACACTACCTCCAAATACGAAGATACTAGCTACTAAAAGGGTAATTTTTTTCATGATACTTCTATTTTGAATTTTGCCTACTCGTGAGCTTTTCGGCTTTCGCTTTTTTTTACTTATTTGATTAGGTATATTCAAGTAGTATGCCAAAGAGTAGAACGGTAGTTTGGTAATTTTAGGTTAAGAAGGGGTTGGAAATGCATAATTGACTTAAAATCAATTATTTGCTATTTAAAAAAAAATAAAAAATATTTTTATGTAAAAGCTTCTAATAGGAGCTTTTACAATAATTCCAGATTTGCTTGATAGTTTTTCTTGTGTTTTTAGCAATTTAATAATGCTAATAAAGGAGCCATCATTGATTTGAACAGAGAGCTTAATGGAAATTTGTTGGCTACTTTTTATATCAGAGTTAAAGTAAATTCGATGACTGATACGGGAACAATGAAAAAAACCTGTCCAAATTAAAGGACAGGTTCTATATTCTAAAATCTATTATGTTTTAAAGTGTATGTTTTGGATTAAAACCATCTTCACTTAGTTCGATGTGGTCATAATTAGCAACCATTTCAGCTTCATAATCAACTTTTTCTCCTTTAGAGAATTTCGTAATTAATTTTTCCATGATTTCATAAATTACAGGAACAATAATCAAGGTCAAAAATAGGGACGAAATCAATCCTCCGATAATAACCCACGCCAAACCGTTTTTCCATTCTGCTCCAGCTCCGCTAGCTAATGCGATGGGAAACATACCAAATACCATTGCGATAGTGGTCATCAAAATTGGACGAAGACGCGCATGATTCGCTTGGATTAATGCTGTTCTTATGGTTTCACCTGCTGCTCTTCGCTGATTGGTGTAATCCACAAGCATAATTGCATTTTTACATACCAAACCAATCAACATAATGATACCTAAAATGGTAAATATGTTCAAAGTGTTATTAGTTAAGGCCAGTGCTAACATTGCTCCGATAAACGAAAGCGGAATAGCAAACAATACCACAAACGGGTGAACAAAACTATCGTACAATCCAACCATTACAAGGTAAACTAAGATAATGGCGGCTAACAACGCAATTCCCAATGTTCCAAAACCCTCTGATTGGTTTTCCTGATCTCCACCCCAAATGTAGTTGACACCTGTTGGTTTTTTGATTTTGTCCAGTTTTTCTTGCCACTGAGTAACAATTGTTCCTGCTGGAACTCCTACGTTTTGTCCTTTTACAGTAACCGATGCCGTTTTGTCTCTACGTTCTAATTGGCTAGGACCAGAACCTTCTTTTATCGTGGCAAATTGTGATAATTTGATTTGTTCACCTCTGTCGTTAATAAAAATTAAGTTACTGACATCATTAATACTTTTTCGGTCAAAAGCATTGTATTTAATGTTGATGTCATATTCGTATTCACCAGCTCTAAATTTTCCATCCGTATTTCCGCTGTAAGCCGTTTGCATGGTCATTCCTACGGTTTGTAGGCTTAAGCCAAGTGATGCCATTTTATCTCTGTCAACTTGTACATTGATTTCTGGATTTCCATCTTCTACCGATAATCTGATCTCAGTAGCACCAGGAATTTTATATAATTCAGCTTCGGCCTGTTTGGCAAAAGCCATCGCGCTCTCCAGAGATGAGCCCGTTACGATTAGTCCTAAAGTTGCATCTTCGGCAGTTCCTAAAAGACCCACGGGTACGGTTTTTACTTTTGCACCAACCAATACTTTTTCCAGTTTACGTTTTATTTTCGCCGCATATACAGAGGCTTCATCAGAACGATCTTTTTGATCGATCATTTTTACGTCAATCTCTGATTTATAAGCGGTGGCTTGTGATGCTCCTAAACCTTCACTGGTTTGACCCACGGTGGTAATTTGACTTTTTACATATTCTTCTTTTTCTAAGAATGCTTCTGCTTTTTGGGTCATAAAGTTGGTTTGCTCTAAGGAAGCGTCTTTTGGTAGTTCTATTTGAACTAGAAACTCACCACTATCTGATGCTGCAAAAAATTCACCGCCAATGAATCCTCCACCCATTAATCCTATTGTTGAGCCAAAAAACAATACCAAGACAACTGCCAAGGTGGTTTTATAATGATCCAAACTCCAAGTCAACAAGCCGGATATCCAGTTGATGAATCGAGTTAGGTAACTTTCAAATCCAAGAATAACTCTTCCAAAAACATTTTTACCTTCAATATGCTCTAATTTTCCGTAACGAGAGGATAACCATGGAATTATAGTAAATGAAGCCAACAAAGAGAACAACGTTGATATAATTACGGTCACACAAAATTGTGTAATAATATTAGAAACCAATCCTGAACTCATTGCAATTGGTAAAAACACAACCACGATTACTAATGTGATGGAGGTTACTGTTCCACCAATTTCGGCAGTTCCATCATAGGAAGCTCGAATTCGGCTTTTACCCATTTCCATGTGTCGGTAAATATTTTCCAATACTACAATTGCATCATCCACAAGAATACCAACAACAAGCGATAATCCCAGCAAACTCATTAAATTCAGTGTGTAACCCAATAAGTAAATACCAATAAAAGTTGCAATTAATGAAGCGGGTATAGAAACCATTACAATCAACGAGTTTCTGATGCTGTGCAAGAAAAACAACATTACAAAAGCAACTAAAAATACTGCTATTAGCAAATCATGCACTACAGAATCCGCTGCTTCTAAAGTAAAAACGGTACTGTCTTTTGCAACTTCAAGTTTAAGTTCGGTAGTTTTGTAATCGCTTTCCAAAGTTGCGATTGCTTTCAATAATTCTTCACTTACAGCAACTGCATTCGCATCCGATTGTTTTACGATTTGTAAAATAATAGCGCTTTTTTGATCGACGCGCGCTATTTTTTCAGTGATTTTTTGGGTATCCTGAACATCAGCAATATCGCCTAAACGAATTTGAACTCCGTTTTTTGATGATACAACCAAGTTTTTTAATTCTTCAACATTTTTGTATTTTCCAGCCAAGCGAATTAAGATTTTTTGTTCCCTGGTTTGAATATTTCCGGTTGGAAAATCAAGATTGGAACTTAAAATGGTTTGTTGTACTTGCGGAACCGAAAGTCCGTACCCTTGCATTTTCACTGCATCAAGATTAACTTGAATTTCTCTTTCCTGTCCACCAATTATATTTACTTGCGCCACACCGGCTACACGAGAAAGTATTGGCGATATTTTTTTATCTACTAGGTCATAAAAAGCAGCCTCATCCATTTTTCCGTTGGCACCAATAGTCATAATTGGTAAATCGCTCAAGGAGAATTTAGTTAAAGATGGTGCTTCTGCATCGTCCGGCAAATCACTAATCACGGCATTTATTTTGCGTTGTGCATCATTCATCGAAATGTCAACATTGGCACCAGAATTCAAAGTGATAGAAACCGTAGACAAACTTTCGTATGATTTAGAGTCTAATTTTTTGATATTTTCTAATGAAGCTACGGCATCTTCAATTTTTTTTGTAACTGTGTTTTCTACTTCAGTTGGCGAAGCTCCGGGATAAATTGTAGCAACGGTAATTACATTGGTTTCGAATTTTGGAATTAATTCGTAGCCCAACTGGCTGTAACTGAACAGTCCTCCTAGCGTTAGAATCGTAAATAATACGATGACTAATGACGGACGTTTTATGGATATTTCTGCTAATTTCATTTTTTTTTCTTTGCTTTAGGCTTTAAGCTTTAGGCTTTAAGCGGTTTCTTTATGATGTTAAGACTTTCGACTGTAAGACTTATTTTATGACTTGCACTTTAGATCCATCTTGAAGGTTTATTTGACCTGTTACGATTACCGTTTCACCATCTGAAAGTCCATTTAAAATTTCTACTTTATCACCAAGAATCCGTCCTGCGGTAACTGTTTTTAGTTTTGCCGTCCCGTTTTCGATTACAAATATTTCGTTGCTGCTCACACTTCCGACAAAGGCATCTCTAGGAACAATCATCAACGATTGTTTTTGTTGGTTTGAAGCAAATTCAGCAGTTCCGTACATTCCAGCTTTCAAATCATTTGCAGCATTGTTAGCAATTTCTATTTCTACCGGGAAGTTTAAACTCGCGTCCGATTTTGGCGCTATAAAGGTGATTTTTCCAGAGAATGTAGCATCAGGATACACACTTGCTGTAACGCTAATCGTATTGCCTAATTTTAAAGCTGCAACTTGATTTTCGTTAACATTTACTTTCAGTTTTAATTTTGAGACATTTACAATGTCAAACATTTGTGTTGCAGCCCCAAGAACAGAACCTGGTTCAATGTATTTTTTATTTACAATTCCGTTAATTGTAGCTTTGATATTGGTGTCACCAATATTCACTTTTGCTTGTTGTAATCGTGATTTTGAAGTAACCAAATTTAATTTGGCCTGATCTACTTGCTGCTTAGTCACCCCTCCAGTTTTAAAAGCATTTTCAAAACGGCTGTAATCCGTCAATGCATTTTGATAAGAAGCTTGTGCAGTTTGTAAATCAGAAGTGATTTGCTCGCTTCTCACAATTGCCAAAGTTTGACCAATGCGTACGCGGTCACCTTCGTCAACTAAAACACGTACTACTCTTCCTGGCTTCTCTGCAGAAAAACTTAATTCTTGTAGTGGTGCAAAATTTCCATTGGCAGAAAAATCAAGAGAAACTTCTTCGATTTTAACGGTTGCAACTTTAACAGAGACACTGGCATTTTTATCCGCTACAATAGCGGTCTTTGCTTCGTTTTCTTTTTTATTATTACTTAAAGTATACGCGATAGCGCCTAAAGTTGCTACGATTGCCACTATTATTAGTATATTTTTTTTCATTTTCGTTAGTTATTTATAAGTGTTTTTAATTCGCCTTTTGATTTTATTAATTGTATTTCTGCTAATTTGTACTCTAATATTGCAGATGTATAGTTGTTTTGAGCTTCGGTCAATGAGTTTTCAGCATCTAATAAATCAGTTAAAAAAGCCAGTCCTTGAACATAATTGTTTCTGGTATTGTCTAATACTTCTTTGGCTAATTGTGCATTCACTTTTTGATTGTTGATCGTGATTAAACTGTTGTCAATTTGCGTTTTTGCATTGGCGAAAGCCAAATCAAGCGATAATTTTGTATCGTTTAGGTCTTCTTTTATGATCCTCAAATCAACATCGGCCTGTCTTACTTTGGCACGAGTACTAAATCCAGTAAAAATGGGCACTTTTAGATTCAAACCAATTGAAGAGAAATCCGACCAATACACACCATCAGCTGGCTTTGCTCCTATCGGCATTTTTGGACCCTGACCAATATAATTGTATCCTGCGTTCAATGATAGTGTGGGATAATAACCCGCTTCAACTGCCTTTTTTTGATAGCTTAATAGTTGTTCTTGTTTCTTCAAAAGCAAATATTCCGTTCTGTTTGCCGTATTTGGAACTTCTGACAGTAGTTGAGGACTCACTTCAAAGGCAGTTTGAGGAATCTCGATTTCAGTTTCAATGGGCATTCCCATGTAAAATTTAAGTGCGTTTTCTTGAATTTGCACTGCATTCAAAACTTGTTGACGTTGCGTATTGATATTTGACATCTTTACTACAATTCGATCCAAATCAATTTTTTTTGCTAAACCATTATCAAATTGGCCTTTGATAATATTTCTTACTTTAATTGTGTTGTTGTACGTACTGTCAATAACCGTTAGTCTTTGTCTTTGAACATAGACTTGATAATAATTATTCGCCACGCGCTCAATAACTTGTTCTTCGGTTAATTGTTCATTAATTTGGTAAAATTCTCGAGTGGATTTTGCCGCTTTCAAACCTATAAAAACGGTTTGATCGAATACAGCTTGTGTCAAAGATACACCGGCCGTTGAAATCCAGGGTTGACCAAAAGCAGCTTGAATCGTTGTTCCGGGAGCGCCAAATCCTGCTCCATCGATAACGGTGGTCTGGATTACGGGGTTGTAGGTTAAATTCCCATTTGCTGCTATTTGAGGTAACGCTTGTGAGCGCACTTCTTGAATTTGATATTCACTATTTTCTACCTGCAGTTTTGCTTTTTTGGCATCGGCTTTGTTCGCTAAAGCGTAGTTGATGGCCTCTTTTAAAGTCAGTGTTTTTATTGGTCTCGCGGCAGTACTGCTCAAGTTTTGTGCTTGTGCCGAAAGCGCAAAGCTCAAAATCGTTATTAAAATTATATTCTTCATTATATGGTATAGTTTAGTAATTGTTTTTCGAGTTCAATAATTCCTGCAGCTGTAGCCATAGCTCTGGTGTGGTATTCTAGAATTTCTAGTTCTATTTGTTGTGATTCTCTTTCAAAACTTGTGCTTTCATTTATGGTGAAAATAAGGATGTAGTAAAAACGCACATAACAGGCAATATTTAGGTCTGATCGATATAAGCCTTCTTGAATTCCTTTTCTTATGTTTCGTTCAAAAGTCACATTGCACTCATTGATTTCTCGGGACATTACCTTGTTGTATACTTCTGGATAATGTTTTTTTAATTGGTAAATAGGAGAGGTGACCGAAGCTTTAAACATTTCTTTGAACATCTTTCTGATTTCAAAATTCTCTTCAATGGCATTGTAATTTTTTACAACAATGTCGTTAATAATTTGATGAACTTCTTTGTGTATCGTAGCGGTGCTTTCTTCGATTAGTATTTCTTTATTACAAAAATATTTATAAATCGTTTTTTTTGAAATGCACATCTCCCCGGCGATATCATCCATTGTTATGCTCTTAAAACCTAATTTTAAAAACATGTGACTCGCTTTTGATATAATTTTCTCTTTCATTTTCTTTACTCTGAATCAGTTGTGAGGTATTAAAATTTTGAAATTTGGTGCAAATGTAATATGGAAACTATGAAAACCAAAATAGTTTCCTTAAATTTTATATTTATTTAACATTTGCTTTTCCTGTTAAATTGTTAATTCTAAATTTGCCATAAACTTGATGTCTTGCCCTAAAGCCAATCCGCCAGTTTGAATAAAGGAATTAAAATGCAGTCCAAAATCCTTGCGATTAATTTGACCAGTGATTTCAAAAGCAGCTTTTTGATCTCCATTACAAGAATGGATTCCTATAAATTCAGCATCAAGCTCTACCACTTTTGTAATATTTTTTATGGTTAGATTTCCTTTCAAAAAATTAATATTTTTGTTGATTTTTTCGAATGAAGTCGATTTAAAACTGATAATTGGATACTCCTTAATATCGAATAAGTCATTCAACCCCAAATGCGTATCTATTTTTTCTAGTTTTGCATCTTTAGTATTGACATTTAAAGTGAACTCTATTGAAGCGTCTTCTATTTCATTGTCTTGAAGATCAATATGTCCGTTAAATTTATTTATGGAACCTGCCAGATACGCAATTATTGAGTGTCTCATTTTTATCAGAACATCGGATTGATTCGAGTCAACCGTCCACTTTGTTTTCATAATTCGTTGCGTTGTATTTAGAATTTATTTCAAATCGAAATAAATTATCGTTGTTAAATTTTCGTTGGCAAATGTAATAAGGAAACTTTGAATACTAAAATAGTTTCCAATGTATTTGTATTTATTTAACATAGGATAACAAAAGGGAGTTTGTAATGCAAGTTGAATACTGTAAATTAGCCAAAAATTTATTTTATGCATTCTATTTACCAGTATCAAGAGTTTCTATCTGATTATTTGCAATCACAATATGAAACCAAAGAACCGAGAAATTTATACGAACCCATACATTATATATTAGATCTGGGAGGTAAAAGAATGCGTCCAGTACTCACCTTAATGAGTGCCGAGGTTTTTGACGCCGATTATAAAAAAGCACTACCGGCAGCTTTGGCTGTTGAAGTTTTTCATAATTTCTCGCTCGTTCATGATGATATTATGGATGATGCGCCATTGCGAAGAGGACAGGAAACGGTGCACGAGAAGTGGAATTTAAACACCGGAATTTTATCTGGCGATGCGATGCTGATTCTAGCATACCAATATTTCGAACAATATGAACCAATTATTTTTCGCGATTTAGCTAAGTTATTTAGTAAAACTGCGCTTGAAGTTTGTGAAGGGCAACAATGGGACGTCGATTTTGAAGAACGGGATGATGTTACCATTGCGGAATACCTAAAAATGATTCAATGTAAAACAGCCGTTTTGGTTGCGGCATCCATGAAAATGGGAGCGATTATTGCCGAGACTTCCGAAGAAAATGCTAATTTGATTTATGATTTCGGTTTAAATTTAGGGTTGGCTTTTCAGCTGCAGGATGATTTTCTGGACGCCTTTGGTGATCCTGAAACTTTTGGAAAACAAGTAGGTGGAGATATCATCGAAAACAAAAAAACGTATTTATATCTTAAAGCAGTCGCTTTTTCAAAAGAAGAGGAAGCAAAAGAATTGAGACGATTGTTTTCCATTCAACCAGAAGATAATTCGGATAAAATCAAAACGGTAAAAGCGCTTTTTAACAGCTCAGGCGCTTCAAAAGCAACTCAAGATGCAATTCAGGATTTTACTTTGAAGGCTTTTCAGACCTTGGATAAAATGAATATTAGCAAAGAAAAAAAGGAAATGCTGAAAGCTTTTGGTGAAAACTTAATGGGAAGGAAAGTTTAGATTTTTGACTGATGATTGACGATTTTTGATTGTAGAAGTTTCACTCTGGGGAATAATGTTTTATTTTAAAAATCTATGCTATCCAAAAATAAAAATCAATATTGTTGCCAAATCTTAAATCTGAATTCGTTAATCAAAAATCTTAAATCAAATGTTTATAGTTCCAAAAAATACCGATTTACTACTCACTGAAGCAGAAGGAGAAAACTTATATTTGAAATTAATCGAACAAATGAATAAGGATTTTAATCTCGCTAACGAAGCCATTGATTTTCCTTTGAGTATTTCTCCTAATGAATTGAAGTTGCAATTGCATGAAAAAATCTACCGACTCATTCAATATAAATTTGCCGAATACCTCAATTTGCTGTACATAATTGATGTTTCTGAAGAAGAAATAAAAAAGCTAGACGGTTCTGATTTGGTAATTCTGGCGGAACAAGTCGCTTTTCTAATTCTAAAAAGAGAGTGGCAAAAAGTTTGGTTCAGGAATAAATACCGTTAATCTTTTTTCTCCAGTTTAGTGTCCCCATCTTTCGGCCGGGGCGGGAGGAGGATTAAAAATAAACTCTAATAAATGGCATAAAGGCGCTGCCGTAAATGTTGTTTTTGTCGGTCAAAACGTTGTAACGGGCGCCAATTGTAGCGTTTCCGGACCTGTATCCTGCTCCCATAAATAATCCGGTATTCCAGTAATCTTGTGAATTTCCATTGGATCCATCTAAATTTACATTGACTCTTAATTGTTCCAGTTCAGCTGAAAGTTGGATTTGATGTATGGGGTTGAAAAGACCTATGACACTGCCACCATACAAATGTGAAGCGAAATAATCTCGTTGTTTTAAATATTTATATTGTAAGCCAACACCCAAAGCTACATATTGATTAAAATTATAAATAGCACTTGGCGCCAATGAAATGTCCGTGTAGCCAGAGCCAAAGCCTAAACCAATGCCGCCGCCAAACTGCACATTTCGCCAAAACTGATTTTCCGTTTCAGGAGGAGTTGTGTTTTGTTGTGCCAATAGGCAACTTGAAAAAAATAAAGCCAGGATCACCAGTAATGATTTGGAATCGTCTAAAAAGCTATTCTTTGTCATAAGTTTTCAGTTTTTTAACACTTTTCAATGTAAAAGTATCTTAAAATAAATTATAAATTTATTCAATTATTGTACTTTTGCAAAACTATTTTAACAATAAAGTATATTCACTAAACATTATGGATAGGTTTTCATTTTTAAACGCAGCACACACCGAATTTTTCGCACAATTATACGACCAATATTTAGAGAATCCAGATAGCGTTGAGCCAAGTTGGAGAAGTTTTTTTCAAGGTTTCGACTTTGGGATGACTACGTACGGTGAGGAGAACAAAATAGATCAAATCGCTAATTTTGCAGCTAATAACTCCGATATTAATTTGGTGTCTGATAAGCTTCAGAAGGAATTTAATGTATTGAAATTAATTGATGGATACCGTTCTCGAGGCCATTTGTTTACCAAAACAAATCCGGTTCGTGAGAGAAGAACGTCATCGCCTACGCTTGAAATTTCAAATTTTGGACTTTCAGCAGCAGATTTAAACACGGTTTTTGACGCGGCAAAGGTTATTAAAATACAGCCCTGTACACTGCAGGAAATTATATCTCATCTTGATACTATATATTGCCAACATATCGGGGTAGAGTATATGTATATTCGTAATCCGGAAGTGGTGGAGTGGATTCAGAAAAAATTGGGAGTTAATGACAATCAACCTAAATTTTCTTTGGACGAAAAGAAATCAATTCTTAATAAATTAAACCAAGCCGTATCTTTTGAAAACTTTTTGCACACTAAATATGTAGGTCAAAAACGTTTTTCTCTTGAAGGCGGAGAATCGATCATTCCGGCTTTGGATGCTTTAATTGAAAAAGCAGCTGAAAAAGGAGTAGAACAATTTGTAATGGGAATGGCACACCGTGGTCGTTTAAATGTTTTGGCCAATATTTTTGGCAAATCAACCCAAGACATTTTTGGTGAATTTGATGGTAAAGATTACGACCAGGAATATTTTGACGGAGATGTAAAGTACCATCTGGGACTTACGGCTGACAAAGTTACCAGCACTGGAAAAAATATAAATATCAATTTGGCTCCAAATCCTTCGCATCTTGAAACGGTAGGAGCGGTTATTGAAGGAATTACAAGAGCGAAGCAAGATAAATATTTTCCTAACGATTTTTCTAAAGTATTGCCAATCGCCGTTCATGGTGATGCTGCAATTGCAGGCCAGGGAATACTATATGAAATTGTACAAATGGCGCAGCTTGACGGTTATAAAACCGGAGGAACAATCCATATTGTAATCAATAATCAAGTAGGTTTTACGACTAATTATCTGGACGCGCGTTCATCAACTTATTGTACGGATGTTGCCAAAGTAACACTTTCGCCAGTGTTGCACGTAAATGCCGATGATGCGGAAGCCGTGGTTCATGCCATGTCATTTGCTTTGGATTTCAGAATGCAATTTGGTAAAGATGTATTTATCGATTTATTAGGTTACAGAAAATATGGTCACAATGAAGGTGATGAACCTCGTTTCACCCAGCCTGTATTATATAAAATTATTGCAAAGCACAAAAATCCAAGAGAAATCTACATGGAAAAATTGCTTGCTGAAGGCGTAATTGACAGCACTTTTGTTAAAGAATTAGAAAAAGAATACAAATCAAAATTAGAGGTAAACTTAGAAGAATCCCGTAAAAAGGATTTGACCATTATTACGCCATTTATGAAAAATGAATGGAAAGGTTTTGAGCAAGTTTCTGATGCTGAAATGCTTAAAAAAGTAGATACAACCTTCCCTGTAGCCGGACTTACTGAAGTTGCAAACGTAATTTGTAACTTGCCAACGGATAAAAAGTTTATCAGTAAAATACAAAAACTGATCAACGACAGAAAAACAATGTTTTTCGAAACGAATAAACTGGACTGGGCCATGGCTGAGCATTTAGCATACGGTTCGCTTCTAAAAGAAGGATACGATGTTCGTATTTCCGGACAAGATGTGGAGCGTGGA
This sequence comes from Flavobacterium cryophilum, assembly GCF_048286555.1. Lineage (NCBI taxonomy): Bacteria > Pseudomonadati > Bacteroidota > Flavobacteriia > Flavobacteriales > Flavobacteriaceae > Flavobacterium > Flavobacterium cryophilum. The sequence continues at coordinate 605,012 of NZ_JBLVPZ010000001.1, forward strand.
ACGTTCTCTCACCGTCATGCCGTAGTAAAAGTAGAAGATTCGGAAGAAGAGGTAACTTTGCTGGGTACTTTAAAAGGAGCAACCGGGAAATTTAATATTTTTAATTCTCTTTTATCTGAATATGCTGTTTTAGGATTTGATTATGGATATGCTTTAACAAATCCAAATACATTAACGATTTGGGAAGCACAATTTGGAGATTTTAGTAATGGAGCCCAAATTGTAATTGACCAATACATCTCCTGCGGGGAAGATAAATGGAACAACCAAAACGGAATTGTTTTATTATTGCCCCACGGATATGAAGGACAAGGAGCTGAACATTCATCGGCAAGAATGGAGCGTTATTTACAACTTTGCGCCAGACACAATATGTATGTTGCTGATTGTACAACGCCTGCCAACTTCTTTCACTTGTTAAGAAGACAAATGAAAACGACTTTCCGTAAGCCGCTTATTGTATTTACACCAAAGAGTTTGTTGCGTGATCCAAGGGTAGTTTCTACCGTCGAAGAGTTTGCAACAGGTAGTTTCCAGGAAACATTTGATGATGAAACAGTGAGTAAAGCCGATGTGAAAACACTGGTTTTTTGCACCGGAAAATTCTATTATGATATTACTGCCGAAAGAGAAAACCTTGGCAGAAACGATGTAGCCGTAGTTAGAATCGAACAATTATTCCCATTACCAGTCGAACAATTAAAAGCCATTATAGCTAAATATCCAAACGCAGATGATTATGTTTGGGCACAAGAAGAGCCTAAAAACATGGGCGCTTACAGCTTTATGCTGATGAACTTCGATTTAGTAAAATGGAGATTGGCTTCGCTAAAAGCGTATGCAGCACCAGCAGCCGGAAGTCATACAAGAGCAAAACGTCGTCAGGCCGATGCATTAAAAATGATTTTTGATAAAAATTTATTTAGATCATAAGGAGCTATTTCCTGCTGTACGCTATATCTTTTCCTAGCTAAAGAAGCTAGAAAAAGGATGTCGCTACCATCAGGGCTAAAAAAAAGTACATAGAAAAAACAGTAGGTTGTTCCAGAACAATTTAAAAACTTAAAATTCATAATTTAAAATAATAGAACATGATTTTAGAAATGAAAGTCCCATCACCAGGGGAATCGATAAAGGAAGTTGAAATTGCAACTTGGTTGGTAAAAGACGGAGATTATGTAGAGAAAGACCAAGCAATCGCTGAGGTTGATTCTGATAAAGCAACATTAGAATTGCCAGCGGAAGCCAGCGGAATCATTACTTTAAAAGCAGAAGAAGGGGATGCAGTAGCAGTAGGAGCAGTAGTGTGTCATATTGATACGGACGGAGCAAAACCAGCTGGAGATGCACCAGTTGCTGAAGCTGCAAAAACAGTTGAAGCGCCAAAAGCTGAAGTAAAAGCCGAAACACCAAAAGCGGCTCCAGTAGCGGCAGCACCAGCAGCAACTTATGCTTCAGGAACTCCTTCGCCAGCAGCACGAAAAATATTAGACGAAAAAAATATAACACCAGCTGCAGTGACAGGAACTGGAAAAGACGGAAGAATCACAAAAGATGATGCCGTAAATGCAATGCCTTCAATGGGAACTCCTACCGGTGGTTCTCGGGGATCAGAGCGTACTAAATTATCTATGCTGCGCAGAAAAGTGGCTGAAAGATTAGTAGCCGCCAAAAATGAAACAGCAATGTTGACTACTTTCAACGAAGTAAACATGACGCCTATCAACTTGATCCGTAATGAATACAAAGATGCATTCAAAGCAAAACATGGTGGAATTGGTTTAGGTTACATGTCGTTTTTTACAAAAGCAGTAACCAGAGCATTAAAATTATTCCCGGATGTAAACTCAATGATGGATGGTGATCACAAGATTGCTTTCGATTTTTGCGATATCTCAATTGCGGTATCAGGACCAAAAGGACTAATGGTTCCTGTAGTTCGTAATGCTGAAAACTTGACTTTCCGAGGTGTAGAAGCAGATATTAAAAGATTGGCCCTTAAAGCACGTGACGGACAAATTACAGTGGATGATATGACTGGTGGAACCTTCACGATTACTAACGGTGGTGTTTTTGGAAGTATGTTGAGTACGCCAATTATCAATCCTCCACAATCTGGAATTCTTGGAATGCACAATATTATTGAGCGTCCAATTGCCGTAAACGGAAAAGTAGAAATTCACCCAATGATGTATGTGGCACTATCTTATGACCATAGAATTATCGATGGTCGTGAGTCTGTTGGTTTCTTGGTGGCTGTAAAAGAAGCGTTAGAAAATCCAATGGAATTATTGTTAGACAACAATCCTAAAAAAGCGTTTGAATTGTAATTCTAACGTTTAAAAATATAAAAAAATCCTGTTTAGTTTTTTCTAAACAGGATTTTTTATTTTAGCAAATACAAGTAATGATTGTAATAATCTACAATCGCTTTTCCTTTCATTAAAACATCAGCTCCTATAATTCCGTGTACGGGTTTTGATTTGTGTTGCAGCAAAGCTTCATTGACGTGGGACAAATCAAAAATAACAATATCAAATGCTAGGTCTATCCAAGAGCCTAATTGCAATTTGTTTTTTGTTGCAATTTGTGTAAACATTCCAGTCGCTCCCGCACCTGAAGCTTTTGTTTTGGATTTTTTTGCATCCAATAAAAATAAATCGACACTTTCAAATCCGATGCAACTATTAGAAGCGCCAGTATCGAGAATAAAACTTCCCATCACACCGTTTATTTTTGCCTTTATCAAAAGGTGCTGTGTTTTGGTAATCCTAAACTTTACTTTCTTGTAGTTTTCTTTTTTTAGAATATCGTGAAGGTTCTTCATTTATGCTAAATTTATTTCTGTACTTTATTTTTGTTACACAAAGATACATGGAGTTATTGAAGGAATGGAAGGAATCTGTTTTTCTAACCGAATCTTTTTAAAACCATTTTTTCAACAACTTTTATTCTTGTAATTTTGTATCCTTAAACTTTACACTTGGAAGCAACGATAACAATTACCGATACGCATACTCATTTATATTCAGAGGAATTTGATCACGACCGAAACGAAATGATACAACGCGCCATTGATGCCGGCGTTTCGCGTTTTTTTATACCTGCAATCGATTCGACCTGCACAGAATCCATGTATGAACTGGAGAAAAATCATCCAAACACTATTTTCTTGATGATGGGTTTGCACCCAACGTATGTAAAAGATAATTATCTCGACGAACTGCAACATGTGGAAAACGAATTGGCGCGAAGAAAATTCTATGCGGTCGGAGAAATTGGAATCGATTTATATTGGGACAAAACCCATTTGCTTGAGCAACAGGTCGCTTTCAAAAGGCAAATTCAATTGGCCAAGCAATATAAATTACCAATAGTGATTCATTGTCGTGAAGCTTTTGATGAAATCTTTAAAATTCTGGAAGAAGAAAAATCACCGGAATTATTTGGTATTTTTCATTGCTTTTCAGGAACTTATGAGCAAGCATTGCAGGCGATCTCGTATAATATGAAATTAGGAATTGGCGGAGTGGTAACTTTTAAAAACGGAAAAATCGATCAGTTTTTAAATCAAATAGATTTGAAACACATTGTGTTAGAAACAGATTCTCCCTATTTAGCACCTATTCCTTATCGAGGAAAAAGGAATGAAAGTAGCTACATTGTTGCTGTAGTAGATAAGTTAGCACAAATTTATGGTCTTTCGGCAAACGATATTGCGGTAATAACGACCGAGAATTCTAAAGCTATTTTTGGGATTTAAAGTAGAATTCACCTTATTTTGATATTTTTTTTGTTCATTTGCCCACACAAAAATTGAGAACCAAAATGCAGAACTTTGACGCTATTCGGCCTTTTTATAATTCCGAAATAAACGAGGCACTTCAAGATGTTATCCATCATCCAATGATGAAGGCATTAATGAATTTTACTTTTCCCGATGTTGCAGACGAAGTTTGGAAAGAACAACTTAAAAAAACGCACTCCATTCGCGACTTTCAATGTAATTTTATATATCAATCTGTTCAGAAAATATTAGAAAAAAGCTCGGAAGGCCTATCTACTTCTGGTTTTGAAAACTTAGAACCCAATACTTCGTATTTATTTGTTTCAAACCATCGAGATATACTTTTAGATACCACCTTATTAAATTCGGCCTTATTTGAACATGGTTTGGTGATGACTGCATCGGCTATTGGAGATAATTTAGTAAAAAAATCTTTTCTGAAAACATTAGCAAAACTGAATCGTAATTTTTTAGTGCAACGAGGCTTAACGCCAAGAGAAATGCTACAAAGTTCGAAGCTATTGTCCGAATATATTGGAAATTTATTGCTTCATGAAAATCGTTCGGTTTGGATTGCGCAACGCGAAGGAAGAACAAAAGACGGTAATGATGCCACAAATCCAGGTGTTTTGAAAATGCTGGGAATGGCTTCTGATGAAAAAAACTTGATGGATTATTTCAAGAAAATAAAAATTGTACCGGTTTCCATTTCTTATGAATACGATCCAACGGATGCTTTGAAAATGCCTCAGTTGATGGCTGAAGCCAATAATGAAATCTATGTGAAAGAAAAAAATGAAGATTTTATGACCATTCTTAGTGGAGCTTTGGGCCAGAAAAAAAGAATTCATATCCATGTTGGGAAGGTTTTAGACACTGAAATTGATTCAATAAGCGCAGAAAATTGTAATTCCAACAAGCAAATATTAGCACTGGCACAGGTTATTGATGACTCGATACTAAGCAACTATAAATTATGGCCAACCAATTATATTGCCTATGATATTGCAAATAGAATTACTACACATTCCCATCTGTATACCGAGAATGAAAAATCACTTTTCGAACGTAGATTAGAAATGCGTATCGATGAGGAAAATCCCATTGCAATGCAAGGGTTTTTAGCGATGTATGCTAATCCGGTAATGAATAAATCAAATTATCACGATGTTATCTAAAGCTAAAATACTTTTAATTTATACCGGAGGAACCATTGGTATGAGAAAAGATTTTGAAACGGGAGCACTCAAGGCATTCAATTTCAGTAAACTATTGCAGAGGATTCCCGAGTTAAAACAATTAGATTGCGAAATAGAAACTATTTCTTTTGAAAATCCAATTGACTCTTCGAATATGAATCCTGAAAAATGGGCTCAAATTGCAACGATTATTGCGGATAACTACGCTTTGTATGATGGATTTGTAGTGCTTCATGGATCAGATACCATGTCATATTCAGCATCGGCATTGAGTTTTATGCTCGAAAATTTATCTAAACCAGTTATTTTTACGGGTTCACAATTGCCGATAGGAGATTTACGTACAGATGCCAAGGAGAATCTGATTACCGCCATTCAACTTGCGTCTTTAAGAAACAATGACAAGCCCGTGATCAGCGAAGTGTGTCTTTATTTTGAATATAAATTATATCGTGGGAACAGAACCACAAAGATTAATGCGGAACATTTCAAAGCATTCACGTCACCAAATTACCCGGAATTAGCCGAATCCGGCGTTCATTTAAAATTGAATCCGGATTTATTTTTAGCTAAAAGCCAGAATAAAGAATTGCAGGTTCACAAAAACTTAGATAACAACGTAGCGATTTTAAAAATGTTTCCCGGGATCAGCGCAGCAGTTTTGACAGCAATTTTAGATATCCCAAAACTTAAAGGCATTGTTTTAGAAACCTATGGAGCGGGAAATGCACCCACTGAAGATTGGTTTTTGAACGTACTAAAAAAAGCGATCAGTAGCGGTTTACACGTTATTAATGTAACACAATGTTCTGGTGGAAGTGTGAATATGGGGCAATACGAAACCAGTACAGGTATGAAAGAAATAGGGGTTATTTCTGGAAAAGACATCACAACAGAAGCTGCAATCACAAAATTAATGTATTTGTTGGGTCAAAAGGTAGCGCCAAAAGACTTTAAAACTATTTTTGAAACCGCTTTGCGAGGAGAAATAGCATAATAGTTCGATTTTACTTTTCTAACTCATTTTTTTTATGGTTATTTGTAGCCTCAAATTAAATAGAGAGGTGGCCGAGTGGCTGAAGGCGCACGCTTGGAAAGCGTGTATATGGCAACATATCGAGGGTTCGAATCCCTTCCTCTCTGCAAAGAAATTAATGCTTCCCGAAAGGGAAGCATTTTTTGTTTTATAGCGTGACAAACTTTTTAGTTTGACTAAGTAAACAAAACAAAAAAGGATCAGGCATGAAATGCCGAGCATTAAATCCTTTGTGAGACGCCCCTTATGGGATCAACGGATTTAATTCCGTATATCTTTATCTGGAAGTAGCTTATTATATCATTAATTGAAACGAACATCAAAGGAAGAAGAGTTTTAAAGATTTTTTAACAAGGAATAAATCTTTTTAAATTTTTCAAAGCTTTGTTCGTAGATTTCTTTATGATTTTTGTTTGGTAAAAAGATTTTACCAACTTTTTCGTCGGTTGGACCAGCAACATCAGTAGCTTTAAACCCAATCAAAACTGCCCCCCAAGCAGAGGCTTCAATTGTTTCGGCTACGATTACTTTCATTTGAAAAATATCAGCGACCATTTGCAACCAAAGTTCACTTTTTCCAAAACCGCCGCTCGCCATTATGGTGATTTTATGGCGCTCTTCTGGATTTGGGAGTAAGATTTTAGTAATGCTCAGTAATCCAAATAAGATGCCTTCCAGTGTTGCTCGAATTAAGTGTGCTTTGGTGTGGATGATACGAATTCCTAAAAGTGTTCCCTGAGCAGAAGCATCCCAAATAGGAGATCTTTCGCCTAATAAATAAGGAACAAAAAGCAAGCCTTCGGCTCCTGCTGGAATTGTTTCAGCCTGCAGGAATAATTCTTCGAAAGATTCATCTGTTTTTAGGATGGATTCTTTGAGCCATTGCAAAACAATTGCGCCATTATTAACTGCTCCCAGCTTTAAATATTGCTGCTCCAATAAATGATAACATTGTGTTCGCATTTCAGGATCAATAAAAGGGTTTTCCGATGGTAAACGCACTGCGCCACTAGTTCCGATGGACAATGCCATACGACCTGTTTCCATTGCTCCAGTTCCTAAATTTGCCAATACTCCGTCCCCGCCACCCAAAATATAATGAAAGTCATCGAATTGTCCTTTGTTTTGGTGGGTTGCACTAACAATTCTAGAAAGTTGGGATGCTGTTATTTTTAAATAATCCAAAATATCCGAATCCCATTGAAGTGTGTGAATGTTCATTATGCCAGTTCCGGATGCCATCGCGGAATCAATTACATATTCGCCGGTAAGATGATGCCAAATGTATTCTTTGATGCTTATAAATTTATACGTTTTAAAAAAATTGATCGCATCGTGTTCCTTCAACCAAGCAATCTTGGTCATGGGTGAAAAAGTATGAATGGGAATTCCTGTTTTTTGATAGAAATTTTTTCCCTGTTCCGATTTTTTTAATGCTTCGGCTAATGAATGCGCTCTATTATCGGCCCAAATAATAACATCGGTTAGCGGTTTTCCGTTACTGTCGATAGCTATTACACTTTGCATTGCGGAACTAAAACTAATAAACTGTGGATCAATTCCTTTTGTTATTTCTTGGATGCATCCTAAGACGGCCGACACAATTTCATCTGGTTTTTGAATGCTCCAATCTGCTCTCGGATGATACATGGGGTAGGATTGACTACATTGTTGAATCACTTTTCCGGTTATATCAAAACACACGGCTTTTGTTGCTGTGGTACCAATGTCTATTCCGATGTAAAATAACTTCATTTTTTTTTAGTTTAATTTGGGTTATCCTAGTAGTAAATTAAGTAGTAATACACCAATTAATCCCATTACTCCAATAATAGTTTCCATAACAGTCCAGGTTTTAAACGTATCCGAAATACTGATTCCAAAATACTCTTTGAACATCCAGAATCCGGTGTCGTTTACATGAGAGCACATTAAACTTCCGGCACCAATTGACAATACCATCAATTCTGGACTAATGCCTGAACTTACCACTAAAGGCTGCACAATCCCTGCCGCAGTTAAGCCTGCTACCGTCGCTGAACCCAATGCTATCCGAATAATCGTAGCCACAAGCCAGCCCAATACTAAAGGGGAAAGTGTTGATGTTTCGAAAAAAACAGCTAAATCACTACCTATACCACTGTCAGTCAGTATTTGTTTGAAAGCACCACCAGCTGCGATAATCATAATAATCATCGTTGCTGAACTTAATGCCGAACTGGATTTATCCATAATATCCTTCATTTTTCGACCCCTATTAATGCCTAAAAATACAATTGCAAACAATACCGCAATCAGCATTGAAGTGGTTGGATTTCCAATAAATCCGAGAATATGACGTACCGAAGATGCTGCGGGCAAACTTAATTCGCTAATTGTTGCCATCGCCATTAAGATAACAGGTATCAGCGCCGTCAGGAAACTAATTTTAAATGATGGCATTTCGCCTTCAGTGAAGGTCTTACTTTCGTATAATCCTTTGGGCGGATTAGCGACAATCTTCTTAATAAATTCTGGAAAAATAATCCCCGCAATTAATAAGGTAGGAATCGCAATTAGTACTCCATACAATAAGGTTTTGCCAATGTCAGCTTTGAAAATTACCGCTATGGCTGTAGGTCCCGGATGCGGTGGCAAAAAACCATGTGTAACCGAAAGTGCAGCTGCCATGGCAATTCCAAGATAAATTACAGGCTGCTTCGTGCTTTTTGCGACAGCGAAAACCATTGGAATCAAAATCACAAAACCGGCATTGTAAAACATCGAAATTCCTACTGCAAAACCGGTAAGTAACATTGCCCATTTGATGTGCTTGACGCCAAAAGACTGGATCATTACCGAACTTATTCGTTGAGCCGCGCCACTATCCGACAGTATGTTTCCTAATATAACTCCAAGGGCAATAATCAAAATCAAAGAACCTAGTGTGCTGCCAATTCCTTGTTGGAGGGAATTTATGATGTCAGGAAACAGCATGCCTTTGGCAATCCCCACAAAGAAAGAAGCGATAATTAGCGAAATGAACGCATTTAGTTTTACTGCGGATATCAAGACAAGTAATAAAATAATACTTGCAAGTAAGATCAATATTGACATGTCCTTAAATTTGAAAATTAAAAATTATATTTGAATTGGTATGTGAGATTTGAGTAAGCAGATTTAAGTTCCGCAATCTAAAAAGTCAATACCAAGCTCATGGAGTTGTGAATAACGCCGTTTGGAATCTGTATAGTTAGAATTTCCTCCATTAATAATAATGTCGTTTTTTCTAAAAAAGGAAGCAATGATGTGATAACTCCGACTACAATTTCTCCTGCTGGAACCATTTCGCTGTAAATTAACGGCAAGCTTGAAGCCCATTTTTCCTAATCCTATAATTCCAATTTGCATTGATTGTATTGTTTAAGTCTGATTTGAAGACATTTTGAGTAATCGTTACAATTTTATTAAAGTAAAAATATTGGTTTTAATTTTTTAACAAGCTATTTATTCGAAAAATATTAAACTTGTTGGAGTCAATCTGTTAATTATTTTTTTTAAATTTTTAACAATTGCATTTTTCAGAGGTATTGAGGTTTTACATCTATTCATTTTCCTAAAAGTTTATTTGTCGAGATATCCTTTAAGAAAACCAGCAAAAGGGTATATTTGTAACGAAATAATGAGAATTTAAACCTGAAAGATGTTTTGAACAGTCATTGAGCAATATTAAACCTAAAACAATATGCGAATTTTACTTAGTTGTTTTCTTTTTTTATCGGTTTTGGATGTTTTTTCTCAAGAAAATGCACCAACTGAAAATGCTCCGGAAATAAAGGTGGATTCCTTGTACAGAGAAGATCAGTTTTATTTTGCAATAACATATAATACATTGGTTGATAAGCCGTCTGGTTTGTCACAAAGGAAATTTTCTTCTGGACTCTCGGCAGGTTTTTTGCGAGATATGCCCATTAATAAAAAAAGAACAGTTGCCATCGCTTCCGGCATAGGTTTTACATATAATAATTACAATCAAAATCTAGCTATTTCGGCGCCCTCAGGAACACCGGTATATACTATTATCGATTCGGACAATCTATATGATAAAAATAAGTTCTCGTTGCTTTCAGTAGATGTGCCTCTGGAGTTCAGATGGCGAACTTCTACTTATGAAAGCCATAAATTTTGGAGAATTTACGGAGGTTTTAAGTTCAGTTATTTGCTGTACGACAGATCTATTTTTAATAGTGCTGATGGAAAAGTAGTAGTGACGGGCAATAAAGATTTTAACAAATTTCAGTATGGCGCTTATATTTCATCGGGTTACAATACGATTAATTTATATGCGTATTACGGTTTGAACTCGCTTTTTAAATCGGCAAAAGTCAATGAGGAGCCAGTTACTATGAGAGCACTGAATCTCGGAATTATATTCTACATTTTATAGCCACACCACTAACAAAAGCAATTGAGAAACTGCACCCAGCATAAAACCAATAATCAATTCTTTATTCGTGTGTGCTTTCATTTCTAATCGTGAAGAAGCCACAAAGCCATTGAGCAGAATCAGAACTGCAATTATAAATGTGTTTTGCATTTGAAGGCGTAGACTCAATCCAATAATAAATACCGTTAAGGAACTGATTGCGATCATGTGAAGGCTTGCTTTTATATTGGCAAACAAAAGAATAAGCGCCATAATTGTACTTAAAAGCGCAGCCAGCAGAAAAAAATGCAACTCGGGATATCGGTCTATTGTAATGCTTTTTTTTACCAATAGAATCAGCAAAAAGCAGTGAATTATTAATGGGATTTTACGTTGGGATACTTCGGCAAGCATTATGGAATCTATACTTCCTGCCGTTCGCAACAATAAAAACACCAAGGATGGTAAAATTACCGTGACCACCAGAACTTGAAAAAAAATAAATAATTTCTCTTGATTACCAAACTCAGCTTGGTTACAGTAAAGATAAAACAATGTGGCCATTGCCGGTATGAATATCGGGTGGAAAACATACGAAAACAATGGGAGGATTTTTTTCAAAACTGCTAATTTTTATCTAAAAACAAATATAAGTAATCTGCCAAAATTAGTACAGCTATTGATATTGTTTCTTTTCTTAAATAATCGGAAATGCTGATAATTATAGTGTATCTAAGTCTTCGTTTTGAAAAGAAGTCTTATTTTTGAGGAAGTGTTATAAACAGACGAACTATTAAAAAAGTAATTTCTATAAAAATTTACTTCAATCTCTTTCTAATTCCATGAGCCAGAAAATCCTAAAAAGCATTCAAAATATCCCTGCTACATTCATTGGTCACAATACTAATTTGGCGCTAGATGCGATTGCTATAGACAGCCGTTCGCTGCAAAACGGACCTCAAACTTTATTTTTTGCATTAATTGGCGCTCATACTGATGCACATCATTACATCAAAGATTTAATAGAAAATGGTGTTCAAAATTTTGTAGTGACCCATATTCCTGAAGATTGTCAGGGGAAAGGCAATTTTTATATCGTATCGGATACCTTGATGGCCTTGCAACAGTTTGCAGCGAACTACCGTAGTCTTTTTGATTTTCCCGTTATCGGACTGACTGGAAGCAATGGTAAAACGATAGTAAAAGAATGGCTCAACTTTTTATTAAGTCCTGATTTTAATGTCATCCGAAGTCCAAAGAGTTACAACTCCCAAATTGGTGTTCCGCTGTCCGTGATTGCGATTAATGAAAAACACAATTTAGGGATTTTTGAAGCCGGTATTTCTACTCGTTTAGAAATGGAAAAATTAGAAGCGATTATCAAACCAACTATTGGAATTCTTACAAATATTGGAACGGCACACGATGAAGGATTTAAAAATGTAGCAGATAAAATAGTTGAAAAATTAAAGCTTTTTGAGTGTGCTCAAGTTTTAATTTACAATAAAAATGAAATCATCGATACTTATATTAATCCCGGAATGAAAGTGTTTTCTTGGAGTTGGAATGATAAAAGTGCTTCTGTTTTTGTTTCCAAAAAAAGTGTTTTAGACAAGACTATCTTGAATATTCAATTTGGGCAGGAGCATTTTGAGATAAAAATTCCGTTTCAGGACATGGCATCTGTTGAAAATGCAATTTCATGTTTGATGGTTTTATTGTATTTTAAATACGATGAAAAAACCATTCAAAACCGAATGGAATTGTTGTATCCGGTAGAAATGCGATTAAAAGTCAAAAACGGAATCAACAATTGCAGTATTATTGACGATAGTTATAGCTCCGATTTTCAGTCCTTGAAAATTGCATTGGATTTTCTCGAAAGCCAAAAACAATACGAGAAGAAAACGGTAATTCTTTCTGATATTTTTCAGAGCGGTTTATCTAATGAAGAGCTGTATGACAAAGTTTCCCAGTTGATTGTTTCCAATAGAATTGACAGGGTAATTGGTATTGGTGAAACCATTTCGGCATTCAAAAATAAATTTTCTCATTGTGTCACTTTTAAAAACACAGCTGCATTTGTCGCTGATTTTGAAAACTTGGACTTTGGTAACGAAACCATTTTGATAAAAGGGGCGAGGTCGTTCCAGTTTGAAGAAATCGTGTATTTGTTAGAAGAGAAAACTCACGAAACGGTTTTGGAAATCAACTTGAATGCGATTAGTTATAACTTAAATTTTTTTAAATCAAAGCTGACGCCAAAGGTGAAAATTATGGTTATGGTAAAAGCCTTTGGGTATGGTAACGGCGGACTCGAAATTGCCAAATTATTAGAACATCATAAAGTAGATTATTTAGGTGTGGCTTTTGCCGATGAAGGAATTTCTTTGAAAAACGGGGGTATAAATGTGCCTATTATGGTTCTCAATCCGGAGAATACGAGTTTTTCGGCCATTATTCAACATCAGTTAGAACCGGAGATTTACTGCCTGAAAGGATTGTATGCGTTCTTGAAAATCGCAAAACAAAAAAAATTAAAACATTTCCCTATTCATATTAAATTTGATACGGGAATGCATCGATTGGGTTTTGAGGAAAACACCATCGATGAAATGATAGCAGCACTTAAAGGGAATACTACAGTTCAAATAAAAAGTATTTTGTCACATTTGGCCACGAGTGATGATCTCGAGCACATGGATTTTGCCCATTCCCAAATTGCTTTATTCGAAAAGTTATCGTCTAAATTGATGTTTGAATTACAAATAAAACCCTTGCGACACATCTTGAATACCTCGGGAATCAGTAATTTTTCGGATTCGCAGTACGATATGGTGCGTTTGGGAATTGGACTTTACGGTGTTTCAAATGACGCAGAAGAACAAAAACAACTTGAAAACGTGGGTACGCTGAAATCCGTGATTTCGCAAATAAAAACCATTGCTGCTGGTGAAAGCGTAGGATATGGTCGCCGATTTATAGCCGAAAAACCAACGAAAATCGCGACTATTCCCATTGGATATGCTGATGGAATTTCCAGAGGCTGGGGCAACGGTTTAGGATTTGTCATGATAAAAAATACCAAGGCGTACATTGTTGGTAGCGTATGTATGGATATGTTGATGGTTGATGTCACTGGAATCGATTGTAAAGAGGGGGATGCAATAATTATTTTTGGTGAAAACCCAACAGTATCTTTCATAGCCCAGAAATTAAATACCATTCCGTATGAAATTCTTACCAGTATTTCGCAACGTGTAAAACGAGTGTTTTACAGATGACAAATAAATTTGAGGAAATGACGGCTAATTAAATTAAAATTTTTATTAAATTCGTTTTTCAAAAAATAGATTTTAATCAAAAAAAATGAAGTATGGGTTTTTTCGGTGATTTTAAAGCTTCTTTAATGAAAGGAGATGTTTTAACTCTGGCAACTGCGGTAGTAATTGCAGGTGCATTTGGTAAAATAGTGGGCAGCGCGGTAGATGATATTATTATGCCAATAGTAGGTTTGATAACCGGTGGTATCGATTTTACCCAGAAATTCATCACTTTGGATGGCAATCGTTATCCTGATTTGGCTACAGCAAAAAAGGCTGGGGCCGCTGTGATTACGTACGGAAATTTACTCCAAGCTATTATTAACTTTATTATTATTGCATTTTTTGTTTTTGTGATTTTAAGAGCCGCTGAAAAAGCTAGAAAAAAAGAAGAAGTTATTGTTGTAGCTGTTCCAGCCGGACCAACTCAAGAGGACTTATTGATTCAGATTAGAGATTTATTAAAAAAATAATTTCTGCTACATTATATATTTTAACTAAACCGCTTCGTAATCGAGCGGTTTTTCTTTAAAAGTTTGTCTAAAACTGTAGCGGCTTTTTTACCATTAAGAAATTAAGATACATTAAAAAGCATTTTGAAACTTAATTCTCTTAATTGCTTAATGGTTCAAAAATTATATAGAATGTTATTTCACAAGCTTTGCCATTCAAAAAGAAACAAGTACTTGAAACAATTTTACTTTTTATTCTTTGTGTATTTAGTCAAATGTTATAAATGTAACATTTTGTTATTTTTTGTGAAGCCACTTGTTTTGATTTCAATATTAGTTACTTTTGTACTTCAAATTTAATATTCAGTAATAAAATATAAGATGAGAATAGCAGTTGTAGGCGCTACCGGAATGGTTGGCGAAGTAATGTTGAAAGTTTTGGCAGAAAGAAATTTCCCGGTATCAGAATTAATTCTGGTTGCTTCTGAGCGATCAGTAGGTAAAGAAATTGAATACAAGGGTACAAAATATAAAGTGGTAGGCATGCAAACTGCAGTAGACATGAAAGCAGATATTGCTTTGTTTTCTGCGGGAGGAGATACATCTTTAGAATGGGCTCCAAAATTTGCAGCAGCAGGAACAACTGTTATTGATAATTCCTCGGCTTGGAGAATGGACCCAACCAAGAAATTAATTGTGCCGGAAATCAATGCAGCTGAATTGACTACAGCGGATAAAATCATTGCAAATCCAAACTGCTCTACCATTCAAATGGTATTGGTTTTGGCTCCTTTGCATAAAAAATACAACATCAAACGTGTAATTGTTTCTACCTACCAATCTATCACTGGAACTGGAGTAAAAGCAGTGCAACAATTGGAAAATGAATATGCAGGTGTTTCAGGTGAGATGGCGTATAAATATCCAATTCACAGAAATGCGATTCCACAATGTGATTCATTTGAAGAAAATGGATATACTAAAGAGGAGATGAAACTGGTTCGTGAAACCAAGAAAATATTAGGCGATAATACAATTGCTGTTACCGCTACTGCAGTGCGTGTGCCAATTGTAGGCGGACACAGTGAAGCAGTAAACGTAGAATTCTTGAATAATTTTGAGGTAAACGAAGTGAGAAATATTTTGCACCATACCGATGGTGTAGTGGTTCAGGATAATAATGACACCTATACCTACCCAATGCCAATGTATGCACAAGGAAAAGATGACGTTTTTGTTGGTAGAATTCGTCGTGATGAAAGCCAGGAGAACACCTTGAATATGTGGATTGTTGCGGACAACTTGAGAAAAGGAGCAGCGACAAACACAATACAAATTGCAGAATATTTGATTGCAGCCAAATTGGTTTAAATCGATTTTTATGTTAAAAGGAAACCATTTGCTTCTCAAAATTATATTTTGTGAGACAAATGGTTTTCTTTTTTCTTGTTTTTGTTACCTTTGGCTCAAATGAAAAAGAATAAATTCATAGTAAGTCTTTCTCTGGTTGTTACAGTAATGTTCTCAATGCTGTTTCAGTCATTTCATACCTATGAGCATTTGGAAAAACAGCTTTCCCAAAAGCAGTGCCACCATAAATACAAGGTTTCCGGTACGGAGATAACACATCAACACCACAAATTAGACCATTGTTATGTTTGTGAATTTGCCTTTGGAAGCTACATTACTCCAAAAGATTTCTCGTATCAATTGTACTCTAAAATTGAAGAAATCCCTTATTTCTTTATTGCTGAGAGAACCATTATTTCCTTTTCCGGCAGTTTGTATTCTCTTCGAGGTCCTCCTGTAAATAGTTAAATTCAATTTATTTTCCATGCAACTTCATTAATTTGATTTTGTTGGAGACATTTTTATTAACTAAATAATTCCATTCTAAGCAACTACTCCTTTGGAGAAAGTCGACAGCAGGAATATTACAATCATTTCCAATGAAAAAATTTATTATTACCCTGTTCTTGGGGTTTTCAGCGATGCTTCAAGCACAAAATACGCTATCGGGAACCGTGACTGATTTGAAAAACCAACCCATAAAAGGGGTTTCGGTATATGCATCCGAATTGCACAAAGGAACCACCACCGATGAAAACGGAAAATATGCATTTTCCAATCTGCCAAGTAGAAACATAAAAATCAGCTTTAGTTTCTTAGGATTTGCGACCCAAAATAAAACCATAAACAGTCTTCAAAACGAAAACACGCTAGATATCATCCTTGAGGCAACAATCTTCGAAATGGACGAAGTTATTGTTTCAACCGCTTTCAATAAGATACAATCGCAAAACGTGATGAAAGTGGAGCACGAAAGCATCAAAAATATGCAACGAAAAGGAACGTCCACTTTAATCGAAGGGTTGGCCACTATCCCGGGAGTTTCGCAGGTTTCTACCGGAACCTCTATTGGGAAACCGGTGATTCGCGGTTTGAGCGGCAATCGTGTTTTGGTGTATTCACAAGGCGTTCGAATAGAAAATCAACAGTTTGGTGATGAACACGGTTTGGGATTGAACGATTCCGGAATAGAAAGTGTTGAGGTGATTAAAGGACCGGCTTCTTTGTTGTACGGTTCCGATGCTTTGGGTGGCGTTTTGTATTTTAACCCCGAAAAATTTGCTGATGCGAATACTTTTAAAGCAAACTTCAGTCAAAAATATTTCTCGAATACCGCGGGAAGCAATTCCTCTTTGGGTTTGAAAACCTCCACAGACAACTGGAAATTTATGGCTCGGGGAAGTTACAATACCCATTCTGATTATCAAACTGCTGATGGCGACCGAGTGACAAATACCCGTTACAATGAAACCGATTTTAAAACAGGAATTGGGTATAGTAATGCCAAGTTTTCAAGCGTACTGCGTTACAATTATAATGAATTAGATTTAGGAATTCCGGAAGATGGTATTGCGGACCAAACGACGAGCAAGAAAACTGGATTTCCAAAACAAGGAATTTTTAATCATTTGTTGAGTTTGAACAATGTTTTCTTTTTCGAAAAATCAAAGTTGGATGTCGACTTAGGGTATATTGCCAATGATCGAAGTGAGTTTGAAGACAGCAATGTGGCCATTTTGCACATGAAATTGAAGACATTCAATTACAATGCAAAATACCATCTACCGAAAATGGGAAAAATAGAAACCATTGTTGGGGTACAGGGAATGCACCAAACCAATAGAAATTCAGGGGAAGAATATTTAATTCCGGATGCGGTTACCATTGATTTTGGCGTTTTTGGGACAGCTAATTATGAGTGGAATACGAATGTGCTACAAGCCGGATTGCGTTTCGATAATAGAAATATTATTACGGATGCACAAGGAACTGCAGGTGAAGAAGGTTCCTTTAAAGCTATCGATAAATCATACGACAGTTTTAATGCATCGTTGGGTTACAAAACTAATCTGGCCGATGATTTGACGTTGCGGTTGAATGTAGCTTCAGGATTTAGAGCGCCAAACCTTGCCGAATTAACTTCTAATGGAGTTCATGAAGGAACGAATCGCTATGAAGTAGGAAACAGCGATTTAGAAACCGAGCAAAACGTGCAAACGGATTTAAATTTAGAATACAAAACGGATCATTTTGAGTTTTTTGTAAACGGATTTTACAATCACATCAACAATTATATTTACACCTCGCCAACTGGAGAAATCGTTGCAGAGAACGATGTTTTTGATTATATTCAGAATAACGCTAAATTGTATGGAGGCGAAATCGGACTGCATTTTCATCCGCATCCATTGGATTGGTTGCATTTTGAAACGAGTTATGAAACTGTAACCGGTGAGAAGCAAAACGGAGATTACTTACCGTTAATCCCGGCAAACAATTGGAACAACACCATTAGAACCGAATTCAAAATCAAAAACTGGTTAGAAGATGGTTTTGCAACCCTAAATGTTTCCAGCACGTTCAATCAAAAAAATGTAAGTGGATTTGAAACAGAATCGAATGGGTACAACTTAGTGAATTTAGGTTTTGGCGGAATTGTAAAGTTGGGTAAAACTGCTTTTGATGTCAATATAAACGGGAATAATTTATTTGATAAAAGATATATTGCACATCTTTCTCGTCTAAAAACCGATGGTATTCCAAACATTGGAAGAAACATCATTTTGGGTGTGAATTTTAATTTGTGATTTATTTGCAGGAGTAAAAAACAAAAACGCTATTCGAAAGAGTAGCGTTTTTTTGGTTTAAGCACAAAAAGCATTTATTACTGTTTCAGTGCTTTTTTCGTATTATTGTGTACAGAATCGAATGAATTTTATAAACCAAAATAATGATGCTACAAAACCAATCTGTAATTCCTGATATTAAAGCCATTATAGCAGCTTCGAAAGACAAAGCGATTAAAGCTGTGGACAATGAAAGAACCTTGATGTATTGGTATATTGGGCAACGTATTTTTGAGGAAGAACAAGACGGGAAAGAACGTGCAGATTATGGAACATACTTAATTAAATTCCTCGCTGAACAATTACAACCAGAATATGGAAGTGGCTTTTCTTATCGACAATTAAATTGGTATCGCCAATTTTATCGCACTTTCCCAATTGTGTCCGCACTGCGGACACAATTGAGTTGGACACAATATAAATTCCTTTTAGCAATTGACAATCAATATAAAAGAGAGTTTTATGTTGCGGAAAGTGTTCAGCAATGATAAAGAAAGCGTACTCGCTGTTGCCAAAAACGAAAAACTGCCTTCGGATGCTAAAGAGATTATAAAAGACCCGATGTATTTAGAATTTTTGGGACTAAAACGGGAAGCGGCTTATTACGAAAGAGATTTAGAAAGCGCTATAATTACCCATTTGCAAGATTTTTTATTGGAACTGGGAAATGGTTTTTCATTTGTCGCGAGACAAAAAAGAATACACATTGATGGCGATGAATTTTTTACAGACTTAGTTTTTTATAATCGAATATTACAATGCTTCGTCATTATCGAAATCAAAACAGATAAACTTACGCATCAGGATATCGGTCAACTACAGATGTATGTCAATTATTACGACCGAATAGAGAAACTGCCCCGTGAAAATCCAACTATTGGTATTTTGCTTTGTGCCAATAAAAATGACGGTGTCGTAAAATTTACGCTGCCGGAAAACGAAAAAAATATTGTAGCCAGTCAATATAAATTATACCTGCCAACGGAACAGCAGTTGTTGGAAGCAGTGAATATTGAATTACAGAATTTTGAGCAAGGAAAAGAAAGTGAATAACGCACCGTCAGGATACAGATATTGAATAGAATACTTAGTCATTTAATATTTTGTCTTTAGTAATGATATTAGATTTAAAGTTTTTACAAACCCTTATTTAAGAAAACAAGCAAAAAACTTAAATAACTTTTCCTTTAATTAAGAAAACTGATAGAAAACTTAAATAAGGAATGAATAATTTAAGTAAATGAAGAAGTATCTTAATTACTATATTTGAACTTAATAGAAATATTTTATAAAATCCCTTTCTCCAAACACCATTTTTTAGTTTTATTTAGGACTTTCTCACCGTTACAAGACTAACTATTTTCCCTATTTTTGTAATAACCTAAAACAGAATCTAATGAAATGAGCATTAAGGTAATTGGGTCGCAAGCACCAATGATAATATGCGACTCGAGCATAGCGAACAGGTGAAACAATTACAAATGACCAATGAAAAACAATAAATATCAACATATGAAAAAAACTTTTTTAATAATGGCTGTATCTTCTGCAATGGCAACTTTTGGCCAAAATCAAAAACCAAAAATGGTAATTTATCCCACAACAAGTAAAGGGGAAACCGTGGATGTGTATTTCGATACTAAACTTCCGGATCCGTATCGCTGGCTCGAAGACGACAAATCAGTAGAAACCGGTGCTTGGGTAAAAGCCCAAAACGAAGTGACCTATGGTTATTTAGCTCAAATTCCGTTTCGTGATGTGCTGAAAGCAAGAATGGAAAAACTGTGGAATTATGAGAAAATAGGAGCGCCTTTCAATGAAGGAAATTTCACGTATTACTATAAAAATAACGGTTTGCAAAACCAATCGGTGTTGTACAGAAAAGACGCCAAAGGAACCGAAACCGTGTTCTTAGATCCCAATACGTTTTCTAAAGACGGAACCACATCGCTTGGCGGACTGGATTTCTCCAAAGACGGTTCTAAAGTAGCCTACGCTATTTCAGAGGGGGGAAGCGATTGGAGAAAAGTCATTATCATGGATGCCATTACCCAAAAAATAATCGAAGACACTATAGTCGACGTGAAATTTAGCGGTGTGTCTTGGAAAGCAAACGAAGGATTTTACTATTCCAGTTATGACAAACCAAAAGGAAGCGAATTATCGGCTAAAACCGACCAACATAAATTGTATTTCCATAAATTGGGAACTGCACAAAAAGACGATAAAGTAATTTTTGGTACCAACCAAAAGCGCCGTTATGTAGGTGGTGGAGTTACCGAAGACGACCGTTATTTAGTAATTACGGCGTCAAATTCTACCTACGGAAACGAATTGTACATCAAAGACTTGACAAAACCAAACAGTCCTATTGGGACTATTGTGGATAATTTCAAGAGCGACAACAATATCATTGAGAACGAAGGCGGAAAATTATTCATAGAAACCGACTTGAATGCGCCCAACAAACGCATCGTTACCGTGGATGTCAACAACCCAAAACCGGAGAACTGGAAAGATTTTATTGCAGAGACTGAGAATGTGTTGTCTCCATCAACAGGTGGCGGTTATTTCTTTGCTAATTATATGAAAGACGCCGTTTCGGTGGTAAAACAATATGATTATTCGGGGAAACTGGTTCGTGAAATTAAGTTGCCAGGCGTAGGAACGACCGGTGGTTTTGGCGGAAAGAAAAAAGAGAAAACATTATATTATTCCTTCACAAATTACATTACGCCGGGTTCTACTTTTTCATTCGAACCACAAACCGGAACTTCTACGGTGTATCAAAAACCAAAAGTAGATTTCAACAGCGAGCAATACGAGTCCAAACAAGTGTTCTATACCTCCAAGGACGGAACCAAAATCCCGATGATTATCACCCATAAAAAAGGATTGAAACTCGACGGAACAAATCCAACGATGCTGTACGGTTACGGAGGGTTTAACGTGAGTTTGACACCAAGTTTCAGTATTGCCAATGCCGTTTGGATGGAAAACGGAGGCGTTTATGCCGTACCAAATTTACGTGGCGGTGGCGAATACGGGAAAAAATGGCACGATGCCGGAACCAAAATGCAAAAACAAAATGTATTTGATGATTTCATAGCAGCCGCAGAATATCTGATTGCAGAGAAATATACATCCTCACAATACCTAGCCATTCGTGGTGGGTCAAACGGAGGATTGCTAGTGGGCGCTACCATGACGCAACGTCCAGAGTTGATGAAAGTCGCTTTGCCGGCAGTGGGCGTGATGGACATGTTGCGCTACCACACCTTTACCGCAGGAGCAGGCTGGGCGTATGATTACGGAACGGCGCAGGACAGCAAGGAAATGTTCAGCTACATCAAAGGCTATTCTCCCGTACACAACATAAAAAAAGGGATTCAATATCCGGCAACGATGGTCACTACTGGCGATCACGATGATAGAGTAGTGCCGGCGCACAGTTTTAAATTTGCTGCCGAATTACAGGAAAAACAAACCGGAACAAACCCAACCCTAATTCGTATTGACATCAATGCAGGACATGGCGCCGGAAAATCCGTGGCAGCAACCATTCAGGAAAACGTCGATATTCAGGCCTTTACCTTATTCAACATGGGAGTCGTTTTATTGCCATAGTTGGAATAACAGGATTTATTCTGTCCCGACGCTTCGGGATATTTCAGGATTTATTCTGAATTTATTTCAGGAGCTTTTTCCTGCTGTACACTGTATCTTTTCCTCCGCCGAAAGAGGCGGAAGGAAAAGGGTGCCATTGCCATCAGGGCTCATATCTTTGCTAAGGTTAGAGATTTATGAAATACTTATCTTTGAAATAGTAACAATTGATAAGCAAAATGAAGTTGCAAAATTCTATCAGAGCCAGATACGTCAAAGATGATATTGTAAGCTAGGTTAATCAACTTCATTTTAATTACATTTCAAGTCACAATAGTGCTTAAGCACTAGGTTTTGAATTTAGATGCAGTATAACTTATGAGCCAAGATCCGTGTACTTTTTTGTTTATCGTAAATTTAAAAGTTATGGATTTAAAGTATTCAGTAGGTTCAGATGTTTCAAGCAAAAAGATTGATGGCTGTATTAGTGTTATAAACGAAAACAACAAGTAACTTTTAAATCAAAAATTGTTTTCAGCAACAATTTAGAGGGATATAAAAAACTAGAGCATTGGATTGAAAAGGGGCACAAAGTGCACCAAGTTCCTTTGGTTATTTGTATGGAAGCTACGGGTATTTATCACGTGCTTTGTATTTATTTGAAAAGGATTATAAAACCTCAATAATTTTGACAAACAATGCGAAAAAATATTTAGAATGTTTGGGTTTGAAATCAAAGAATGATTCGATAGATGAGAGAGGACTATCACAAACGGGAGCAGAACAATGTCTGGAATTATGGCAGCCATTGGGTCGTTTTTATTATGAATTGCGTCGTTACACCAGGCAACATCAAAATATTCAGGAATTGAAATCTGTAATTAATAATCAATTACACGCACTGGAGTTTGGGATGTATCGAACAGAATCAATAATCAATCAGCTAAAAAGCACCTTAGAATTATTTGATTTGCAACTAAAAGAATTAGATTATAGCATGAAGTTGCATATCAAGTCGAATGAGAATATAGAAAGAAAAGTCAAAAATATTTTGGCGATGAAAGGTCTTGGAACACTTACAATAGCTACAATATTAGCCGAAACAAATGGATTTGAGTTGTTTAGGAATTACAAGCAATTGGTGTCCTATACAGGGTACGATGTGGTAGAATCACAATCAGGGACACGTGTTGGTAAAACTAAAATATGCAAAAAAGGGAATTCTAGAATACGAAAAAATTACATATGCCTTTACTGGTAGTGATTCAATGTAAAGAAAAGCCATTTTTAGATTTATATAACCGAACCTTTGAAAAACACGGGATAAAAATGAAAAGTTATGTAGCAGTACAGAAAAAATATTAGTAATGGTCTATCATTTATGGAAAAAGAATGAAATATATGATTCCACTTACAAAGAAAATATCCAAGAAAAAGAGCAGGAGCTTTCTTCTCTGCTCGTCTATGAAAAAGGCGCATGCCTAGAAATAGAAGTAAAAATTAGCCCCAAACAAGTTGAGGCTAAACAAGGTAAACGTCCGGTGAAAAATCACAGTACGCTTCCTCTCTGCTAATTCAAAGATATTAAAATATTAATCAATATAAATTAGGTATTCAAGATAGTACCTAGATTTCTTTGGAATCCAAATACCAAGAATTACATCTCATTTCTCATATCAATTTGCTAAATTTGCACCAAAATTAAACTCCGATGAGCAATATCAGAATTACAAAACAATTTAGTTTCGAAACCGGACATGCCTTATACGGCTATGACGGGAAATGTAAAAATGTCCACGGACATAGTTATAAATTGTCAGTAACGGTAATTGGAACTCCAATAATAGATCGTTCCAATGTGAAATTTGGAATGGTGATTGACTTCACAGATTTAAAAAAAATTGTAAAAGAAGAAATTGTAGATCAATTTGACCATGCAACTGTTTTCAACGGAACAACGCCGCATATCGAATTGGCAAACGAATTAGTGAGCCGCGGACACCACGTTATTTTGGTAGAGTACCAACCAACGAGCGAAAACATGGTAGTTGATTTTTCTCAAAGAATCATCAGCCGATTACCGGAGGGAATCTCTCTTTTTTCCTTAAAATTACAAGAAACTGATTCTTCTTTCGCTGAATGGTTTGCCAGCGATAATGTGAAATCCATAATGTAACTCCATGCAATTACCCAATAACAAAAAAATATATTTCGCCTCCGATCAGCACTTTGGAGCGCCAACACCCGCATTGAGTTTTCCGAGAGAACAAAAATTTGTGGCTTGGCTCGACGAAGTAAAAGGCGATGCTGAAGCTATTTTTCTATTGGGCGATTTATTTGATTTTTGGTTCGAATATAAAACCGTAGTCCCAAAAGGCTTTATTCGTATTTTAGGCAAACTCGCCGAAATCCGAGACAGCGGAATTCCAATTTATTTCTTCGTAGGAAATCACGATTTATGGATGTCCGATTATTTCCAGAAAGAACTCAATATTCCCGTATTTCATGGCAATCAAGAATACACTTTTGGGAATAAAACATTCCTAATTGGCCACGGAGACGGAAAAGGCCCTGGCGATTTAGGATACAAACGCATGAAAAAAATATTTACAAATCCGTTTTTCAAATGGCTTTTCAGATGGCTTCATCCTGATATTGGCGTGAGACTGGCGCAATACCTTTCGGTAAAAAATAAACTGATTTCTGGCGATGAAGATGTGACTTTTCTTGGCGAAGACAACGAATGGCTCATTCTTTATTCTAAAAGAAAATTAGAAATCAAACACTACAATTACCTTATTTTTGGCCACCGTCACTTGCCTATGAAAGTAACAGTAGGAGAAAATTCCGAATACGTCAATCTTGGTGACTGGATTACTTATTTTACCTATGGTATTTTTAATGGCGAGAATTTCGAAATCAAAAAGTATCAATAAATTTTAAGATTTTCTTCTTTACTTTTGTTTTTTTTGATTGTCTAAAAAGCTTAAAAATTAGCATGTGGTTTAATATTAGCGTCTTCTTTTTGTATATATTTGATTGAGGTAATATTTGATGATTATAAGATCAATCTCTATAAATTTGGCAGGATTTTGATGCTTTTGTCAGACCTATATAAACTTTACCCGCGATTTTAAAAAGACGAAGAATATTAAATAGATTTAATGGAAAATAAAGTAATAATTTTAGTTTTCTTATTTGTAAGTTTTATTGGGAATTCTCAAAATATTTCAAATGACAATCTTGACAAATTAGTATCAAACTTTATCAAAAAACTTGTTGAAAAGAAAATTGACACTGTTTGTATTTATGAAAGTTATTGTGTTGGTTGTGATATTACATTTGACTTTTCAAATTTAAATGATAAAGAAAAACAAGAATTGTGCAGAGACGAACTTATCAATCAACCTGTTTTTGTGTTTTGGAAAGAAAAAGGTAAAACATTTATAACCAAAATAAATAATTGCTATGAATATTCAGAGATTGAAGGTTTCGAAGATGATTTTTGGGTCATATATTTTGAAAATATTAATATTATAGAAAAAGAAAAAATAAAGAATTTCCAATATAAATTTTATAGGAACGGCAAAAAAACATATAGTTCAATTTTTAGAGATCATTCAGACTACCAGAGCTTTAAATTCATACTAAATAACAAAATAGTTGCTAAGTATTTTGACAATTTTAAATTGGAAAATGCAACGGATAATTTTGATAAAAAAAGATATAATATGAACTACACCCATAATAACTCTTTAATAAGTAAAAAAATCATTGACATCCTTGAAAAAAACATTCGTAGCATAAAAGAAAGTCAATATTTAATAATTAGGAAGCGATAATGAAAACAGGAGTAAACAAACTCTGGTTGGTGCCAGCGTCTCGTTCGTGTCTGCAAAAAAAGTTTAAATGATATTTAGCAAATCTCTAATTCATTCCCACGCCATACAAATAATCATCTAAATTTATTTTAAATAAAGTCCCTTCCACTAAGTCTTTTACGGCATCTAATTCTTCCATGGAAACGGCCAAATCAATTTGGGAACAAGGCGTTTTGAGTAAAAATTTGTGGCATTTGTTTTTCAGTTCACAATTGTCGCAGCATTTATTTTGGATGTAACTGTCCTCAATACAGCGCTTAAATAGTTGCAGTTCCTGCTGGGTAAAATAAAAGCCCGTTTCTCTAAAAACTAGTTGAACTTTGTCTAGTACAACATCATTATCCTTTCTCCAGTAAAAAGCCGTGCCTAAATGGTTATGATATATTTGTTTTATTTCTTGCATGTGTCATCAGTTTGAAACAAAAATACGCATTATTTATATTTGTTCTAAATAATAAAACATAAAAAAGGCATAAAAAAGTCGGTAAGTAATCCTGCGGTCTGGATACATCTTAAAATAGAACACAGATAACACGGATCGAACAAATTAACACAGATTTAAATTTGTCCTTTTCTATTCTAATTGAAAAAGGAATGTACCGAAGTATCATAATCATGTTGGTTTTTCATGTTATAATCACAAAAATCTGTGACGACCGGTCTAATCTGTCAAATCTGTGTTCTATTCTAATGTATAAATATATTTGTGTTCAGACAGTAGTAATTACTCGCTCTTTTCGTGTTCTTCAATATCTTTTTGCAAGTCCAGTTTTCTAAAAGTAGGCGATACGGCTCCGGTAAGAAATACGGTAATCAATGTCATGCTTCCGCCAAAAACTACAGCGCTAACGGTTCCCATCAGCTTTGCGGTTAATCCGCTTTCAAAAGCGCCCAATTCGTTAGACGAACCCACAAAAATAGAATTCACGGCTGCAACTCGGCCTCGCATGTGATCAGGAGTCTTCAATTGCAAAATAGTTTGGCGTATCACTACTGAAATCCCATCGAAAACACCGCTTAAAAATAAAGCCGCAACGGACAACCAAAATATAGACGAAAGTCCAAAAATGATAATACATATTCCAAATGCAAAAATTGCCGACAATAATTTCATACCCGCATTTTTAGTAAAAGGAATATAAGCGGATATTATTAGCATTAAAAATGCGCCAACTGCCGGAGCGGCTCTCAAAACACCAAATCCCTGCGGGCCTACTTTTAAAATATCCTGCGCAAAAATGGGCAACAAAGCTACAGCTCCTCCAAAAAGAACGGCAATCATATCGAGTGTTAAAGCACCCAAAATTGTTTTATTGTTGAAGACAAATTTCACGCCTTCCTTCAAACTTTCCATAATGGGTTCGCCAATTTTTGGATTCAAAATAGGTTTTGTTGCGATTTGGGTTAAAGCCATTAACGCAAGTAGTGAGCATCCCAAAACAATCGACATGGACCAATGAACACCAATCCAATTGATCGAAAAGCCGGCTACTGCAGGTCCTAAAACGGAACTTATTTGCCAAACAGAACTGCTCCATGTAGCAGCATTTGGGTATATTTTTTTAGGAACAATCAATGCCAAAAGAGAAAATATCGTCGGGCCAAGAAAAGCACGAACCAATCCGCCTAAAAACACGAAAAAGTAAATGGAGTATAAAATAGTTTGAGCAGAAAAATCTTTTATAAAGGGTGGCCACGTAAATAAAAACAGACCCAAACTAATGATTGAAAACCCTAAAATACATTTGAAAAGTAATCCTTTTTTCTCCTTTTGATCGACAATGTGTCCGGCAAATAAAGCCATTGAAATGGCTGGGATGACTTCCATTAATCCAATGATTCCTAACGACAACGGATTTTTGGTCAAACTGTAAACTTCCCATTCAATGACGATAAACTGCATCGACCAGCCAAAAACCATGGCAAAACGCAATAACAAAAAAATGTTGAATTCTTTATAACGCAACGCCGAGTAAGGGTCTTTTTTTTTCATAACAAAAGAATCATTCTTTAATATCTCGCAATCGCAATTGCAAACTTAATTTTCCTTTCCATTCATTTTCATCGATGCAATACACGGCTTTAAAAGTTTTTTGATGAGTAGTCAATTCGATTTTGTTTCCCAAATTAAAACCAATTGCTGCAAGACCTTCGGAGTTGTTTTGTTTTACAAAAAGTTTTAAATGTTCGTCTTCTTGACCTAGCGGTTTTCCGTAGCCGGTGTCTTTGATGTTTTTGGTTAGGAAAATTGGCGTCATATTTTGCGGTCCGTACGGTTCAAATTGTTTCAGGATTCGAATTAATTTTGGAGTAATATCGGCAAAATCAATTTCGGCATCAACTGCAATTTCGGGTGTCAACATATCCGGATGGATGGTCCTTTCGACTTCTTTTTCGAAAGCATCTTTGAAGATTTGATACTTTTCTGCCGCCAAAGTCATTCCTGCAGCATACATGTGACCACCAAATTGCTCTAAATGCTCGGTACAGGCTTCGAGTGCATTATATACATCAAATCCTTTTACAGAACGTGCAGAAGCCGCATATTTATCCCCACTTTTGGTAAAAACAAGTGTTGGTCGATAATACGTTTCTATCAATCGGGAAGCGACAATTCCAATCACACCTTTGTGCCAATCTTCTTGAAAAACGACGGAGGTAAAACGCTCTTTTTCATTGTTTTCCTCAATTTGCTGTAACGCTTCTTTGGTGATTAATTTGTCTAAGTCTTTTCGCTCCGAATTATACGCTTCAATTTCAGAAGCAAATTGTTGGGCTTGCTCAAAATCAAATTCAGTTAATAATTCTACCGCATGATTCCCGTGTTTGATGCGACCTGCAGCGTTTATTCGGGGCGCAATGATAAAAACAACATCGGTAATATCTAAAGTTTGTTTTTTTATTTGGTGAATGATGGCTTTAATTCCTGGTCTTGGGTCAGTGTTAATGACTTGTAATCCAAAATAAGCCAGCACCCGATTTTCGCCGGTCATTGGGACAATATCAGCGGCAATGGCAGCCGAAACTAAATCCAGATACGGAATCAAATCATCAATTGTCTGGTTTCGGTTTTGGCCCAAAGCCTGAATCAATTTAAAACCGATTCCGCAACCACACAATTCATCATAAGGATAGTTGCAATCGTCACGTTTCGGGTCGAGAACGGCAACGGCTTGGGGTAAAAAATCTCCCGGTCTGTGGTGGTCGCAAATGATAAAATCGATATGTCTCTCTTTGGCGTAAGCCACATGATCGATGGATTTTATGCCACAATCCAAAGCAATAATGAGTGAAAATCCGTTGTCATCAGCAAAGTCAATTCCTTTAAATGAAATTCCGTAGCCTTCATCATAACGATCCGGAATGTAGGTTGCCACGTTTGGATAATAGGTTTTTAAATAGGAAGAAACGAGAGAAACTGCGGTGGTTCCATCGACATCATAATCGCCAAAAACGAGAATATTTTCGTCATTTTCAATTGCTTTTTCAATTCGAGCGACTGCTTTTTCCATATCTTTCATCAAATATGGATCATGCAAATCATCTAAACTCGGACGAAAAAATCGTTTGGCATCTTCAAATGTTTCAATACCGCGTTGTACTAGTAAAGTGGCCACAAAATCTTCTACATTCAAAGCTTTCGCCAAATGTTGTACAGTTTCTTCGGAAGGTTTTGGTTTTAAAGTCCAACGCATATTGATTTGGGATTATAAAATTTTGTTAGGAATTTTGTCAGGTCGAGCGCAGTCGAGACCAACTGATGTGTCTCGACTGCGCTCGACCTGACATCGGATTGTAATTTTATTTCAATACTAAAGCACTTCCGTAAAATGCAATTCCATCCCAACCAGTTTTCATGAAATTACGAATATTTTGATGATCAGTTCCGTTTGGATTTTTTAAAACATCTTCGTAATAATAAGCTCCAAAACAGGACAACGTTTCCGCTTCAGATAGGTTTTGAATTTCGGCGAAAGAAAATAACTTGCAAGATCCTGAATTTTCTCCAGCAGCATTGTGTTGCAAACCGTTCTCAAATGCCGTTGGAGTAAAGTCGTAGTTTTCTTCAATTATTGCAATAGTTTCTGCAAAAGCGATGGATTGGGGTGTTTGCTTTAATTTTTCTAAAAAGGATTCTAAATTCATGTTGTTTTTATAGTTTATTCTTCTTCCGAAAATTTACTTTTTTTAGGTTCTTTAATGATTGTTTTTCCACTGACTACGACGACAATTTCTCCTCTTGGCGCTATTTTATCAAAATGAGCGATCACTTCTTTCACCGTTCCGCGAACATTTTCTTCGTGTAATTTGGATAATTCTCTAGAAACCGAGATTTGACGGTCTTCGCCAAAATAAGGGATGAATTCTGCTAAAGTTTTCACTAATTTATGGGGAGAAACATATAAAATCATCGTTCTAGTTTCTTCTGCCAACGCTAAATATCGGGTTTGTCGCCCTTTTTTGTCAGGCAAAAATCCTTCGAAAACAAATTTATCATTGGGTAAACCGCTGTTGACTAATGCCGGAACAAAAGCCGTCGCGCCAGGCAAGCATTCCACGTCAATTCCGTTTTCAACACAAGCGCGGGTCAATAAGAAACCAGGATCCGAAATAGCAGGCGTTCCGGCATCGGATATCAAGGCAATATTTTCTCCTGCTTTCAACCTCGAAATTAAATTCTCGATGGTTTTGTGCTCGTTGTGCATGTGATGGCTGTACATGTGCGTGCCAATTTCGAAATGTTTTAACAATTTTCCGCTCGTACGCGTGTCCTCGGCGAGAATCAAATCGACTTCCTTAAGAATCCGAATCGCTCGAAAAGTCATGTCTTCGAGATTGCCAATAGGCGTAGGAACGATGTATAATTTTGACATAGATAAAATAATTAAATACAGATTTTAGATTAAATCTGTATTTGTTCAAATGTATATTCAGAAAAAGTAAAGGTAATTTACAAGAATTTTTTCTCTATAATATCCATAAAACGTTCCTCATACTCTTGTTTTCCTTCCCAATTGTTGTAATCCGGCTTTACCATTTCTTGGATAAAATCTCTGGTTTCGTAAAACGTATTAAACGTGATTAATTGATTCAAAACGCGGTTATAATCCTCACCGCTGTTTCCAAAAAGGTGTTTAATAAAAGCAATGCGGTCATTCAAATCGATGTTGATTCCTTTGGCTAATTTTTCGTTCAACGAAACTGTTTTTGGTTCCGCAATTTCTTCTTTTGCGGGAATCACTTTTTCGTCTTCTGCAACGCTTTCTTTTGGAGTTTCGATTACCACTGCAGTAGGTATATTTTCAATTTGTTGCACTTTTACAAACTGAGTGTCATGGTAATTTCCGCCCAATAAATCTTCGAAAGAAATTTGTATCGGTTCCAATTTCTTTGGTATTTCCAGTTCCGTTTGTACTTCCTCCTCTTGAGATAGTTCAAAAGCCGGAGTGAATGGAGCATTTTCAGGTTCTGAAGCTTCTTTTTCCTCCGCAACTATTTCTTCCTCAAGAATGGGGTCTTCTTTTTCTTCTGCGGTTATTTTTTCATTGGAATTTGTTTCTTCCAAAGGCAATTCTTCAATTTCTTTTTCTACTATTTTTTTTTCAGATTCATCAGCGGTGACTGTTGTTTCTTCCAAAGGAGCCTCAACAGTTTCTTCGACCTCGATACTTGTTTTAGATTCACCGGCAGTTACTGTTGGCTTTTCCAAAGTTACTTCAGCAACGCTTTCTTCTGGAACAATCGTTTCAGATTCAGATGCATCAGCAGTTGATTTTGATTGTTCTAATGGTGTTTCAGGAATTTGTTCGGCACCAGTTTCTTCGACTGCAGCTTTGATTTCCGGTTGAACCGATTCCTTTTTATCAAAAATAGATTCAATTTTTTGCTCTACTTCAGCAGCGCCAATAGTTGGTTTTGCCTCACTAAAGTGTTCGTCTACAAATCGTAAGACAGAAAGTTTTTCATATAGTTTCTGCGTTTCCAGATATAATTGATTGATATCAGATTTATTTTTTAGTTGTAATACTCTGTGTGCAATGCTGATTAAATCGGCTTCCAATTTTTTTTTCATAACTTTGAAATTATAGTGTGTTAGGCGGGTCTTTATTGTTGCGTTTTGTCTTCCGTTTTATATCTTCCCGGGAAAATGAAATCTTTGTGTAGGAGATTTTTATTTTTTTAAATAAGTGCTCGCTAATCTCCGATTTGAGATAAATTTTATACTTTTGAAACGACGTAAAAGTATAAAATTTTTAAGTCGGTTTATCCTTTACAAAGTAATAAAAACTATTCATTTTTTAAGCCAGAAAAATACAAAATGTTTCTCGAAAATACAGTAAATCATAAAGAGCAATTTGGTTGGATTGAAGTCATATGTGGCTCCATGTTTTCGGGTAAAACCGAAGAATTAATCCGTCGTTTGAAAAGAGCCCAGTTTGCCAAGCAAAAGGTTGAAATTTTCAAACCTGAAATTGACAAAAGATATCATGATGATATGGTCGTTTCGCATGACGCCAATGAAATCCGTTCCACACCTGTCCCTGCTGCTGCAAATATTGCTATTTTGGCGCAAGGTTGTGATGTGGTGGGCATTGACGAAGCACAGTTTTTCGATGACGAAATTGTCAAAATTTGTAACGATTTGGCTAATCAGGGAATCCGGGTAATTGTTGCCGGATTGGATATGGATTTTAAGGGAAATCCTTTTGGTCCAATGCCCGCATTAATGGCGACAGCCGAATATGTTACTAAAGTGCACGCCGTATGTACCCGCACGGGAAATCTTGCGAATTATAGTTTCCGTAAAACAGACAATGATAAGCTCGTTATGCTGGGTGAAACCGAAGAATACGAACCGTTGAGTCGTGCCGCGTATTACCACGCGATGCGGAAAGATCAGGAGAAGTAAAATAGAAATCCTCTCCCAAACCCTCTCCGAAGGAGAGGGAGCCGAAAACTGGATTGAAATACAAAAGTATTAAAAATTTAAAGCCCTTTCAGAATTCAAAATTCTGAAAGGGTTTTAAATTTAAAAAAATATTATTTTTTGTGCCAGATTTAAAAAAAATAAAGAATGAGAACCTATAATTCTGGATTGTAATGCGCAATTACAAAATCGTAATTAGTTACATCTTCTTCCTCATTCTCGCTACCGGAATATCGAGTTGTTCTCGGTATTTTGCAATCGTTCTTCTGGCGATTGGATAGCCTTTTTCTTTTAGGATTTCGGCCAGTTGATCGTCTGGAAGTGGTTTTTTCTTGTCTTCTTCCTCAATTGTATTTTGAAGAATTTTCTTTATTTCCAGTGTTGAAACATCTTCCCCTTGGTCGTTTTTCATCGATTCCGAGAAGAATTCCTTAATCAGTTTCGTACCATAAGGCGTTTCCACATATTTGCTGTTGGCCACACGTGAAATGGTCGAAATATCTAGACCCACCATGTCCGCAATGTCTTTTAAAATCATCGGTTTCAACTTGGTTTCATCACCCTCCAGAAAATATTCCTGCTGATAATGCATAATCGCGTTCATGGTTACAAAAAGCGTCTCTTGGCGTTGACGGATCGCGTCGATAAACCATTTAGCCGAATCCAGCTTTTGTTTGATAAACTGCACCGCATCTTTTTGCTGTGCTGATTTATCTCTGGAATCCTTATAGGTTTGCATCATTTCCTGATAATCTTTGGAAACATGCAGGGAAGGAGCATTTCGTCCGTTTAAGGTCAGTTCCAGTTCGCCGTCGACAATTCGGATAGCAAAATCAGGCACTACGTTTTCCGTTACCTTATTATTTCCAGTAAAGGATCCACCAGGTTTTGGATTTAGTTTTTCTATTTCGTGAATGGCTTTTTTCAGTTGCTCATTTGAAACATTATATTTTTGTAATAGCTTATCATAATGTTTTTTGGTAAACGCATCAAACTGATTTTCGATAATATCAGTTGCTAATTCTACGGATTCCGTTGGTGTTTTGTGTTTTAATTGCAACAACAAACATTCTTGTAGATCACGTGCGCCAACGCCGGAAGGTTCTAGTTCATGTATGACCAGCAACATTTTATCCACCATTTTATCATCGGTGTAAATGCCTTGGGTAAACGCCATATCGTCCACCATGTCAGGAACGCTGCGACGGATATAGCCCATGTCATCAATACTTCCTACTAAAAATTCAGCAATTTCGCGTTCTTCATCATTCAATATAAACGTATTCAACTGATTAATTAAATCCTGGTGAAAACTTACCGGTGCGGCAAAAGGCGTTTCGCGATCTTCATCGTCGTCACTGTAATTGTTGGCCTGTGTTTTATAATCCGGAGTTTCGTCGTTGCTTAAATATTCGTCAATGTTGATGTCTTCGGCGTCAATTCGATCTGATTCCGAATCATCATAATCGTCATAATCTTCGTTTTCGAATTCGTCTTTTTCATACTCATCTTCTTCTTTTCCAGCTTCTAAAGCAGGATTTTCGTTCATTTCTTCTAATAAACGTTGTTCAAAAGCTTGCGTAGGCAATTGAATTAACTTCATCAACTGAATTTGTTGAGGAGATAATTTCTGTGATAATTTTAAATTTAAGAATTGCTTTAGCATATTTAAGGCATTAATTTATTTGCTTTTTTGCCACTAAGACGCAAAGGCACAAAGTTTTTTTATTTAATTTTTACTGCCACAAAGGAGTTAAGTTTATTAATAATTCTTTTTTGTGTAAATAAATCTTCTAATGCCACTTTTTATTAATGGAACATTGAAATTGATTAAAAATCCTAAATCTTTGTTTAGCAATTTCAAATGGCTTATGATTTGAGCTTCCCAAACCGGATTTACTTTTTCTACCGGATTTACTTCTATAATAATTGAATCTTCAACTAATAAATCGAGTCGTAAACCTTCACTAAATTCGATGCCATCGTAAACAATGGGAATGTCTATTTGTCTTTTTACAGCAAGACCCGCTTTACTGATTTCGTGAGCCAAACAAACTTCATAAACTCCTTCCAATAAACCAGGTCCAAGTTCTTTATGAACTTTAAAAGCCGAATTAACAACTATTTTAGCAATGGCTTCAGTTCTTTCTGTAATCATTTTTTATTTTTTTTACTACTAACTTTTTTTTCTTGCCAAGAAGGCACCACGTCGCAAAGCCCTTTATCTAAAATAGTTTATCACAAAAACACAGATAAAACAATAGTTTTTTTTACAATTTCTTTAAGTCTTAATGTATTCACGTAAAACTTCTTTTCAGTTTTACAAAAGTTTTTAATTTTCATTCTTCACATTAAAAAACTTAGTGTCTTAGTGCCTTTGCGGCAAAACCTTTTTTTTTAGTTTTATGTTTTTTTAATTTTCATTCACCACATTAAAAAACTTAGTGTCTTAGCGTCTTTGCGGCAAAACCTCCTTCCAACTTTACAAAAAAAAACTTAGTGTCTTAGTGCCTTTTCGGCAAAAAAACTTCGTACTAAAATCTAAAATTCCGCATTCATCGGCGTTCTTGGAAAAGGAATTACGTCACGAATGTTTGTCATTCCTGTTACAAATAATACCAATCTTTCAAATCCGAGTCCAAAACCAGAGTGAACTGCTGAACCGAATCTTCGGGTATCAAGGTACCACCACAATTCCTCTTCGTCAATTCCTAAGGCTTTCATTTTTTCAACCAAAACATCAAAACGCTCTTCTCTTTGAGAACCTCCCACGATTTCTCCAATCCCTGGGAAAAGGATATCCATGGCGCGAACCGTTTTTCCGTCTTCGTTCAAACGCATGTAAAATGCTTTGATATTTGCCGGATAATCAAACAAGATTACCGGACATTTAAAATGTTTTTCCACCAAATAACGTTCATGCTCTGATTGTAAATCAGCTCCCCATTCGTTAATGATATAGTTGAATTTTTTCTTTTTATTTGGCGTACAGTCTCTTAAAATATCAATGGCTTCGGTGTATGAAACACGTTTGAAATTATTTTCCAAAACAAAGTTTAGTTTGTCGAGTAATGCCATTTCGCTTCTCTCCGCAACTGGTTTCGATTTCTCTTCATCCAATAATCTTCCTTCGAGGAATTTCAAATCTTCCGGACATTTTTCCAAAGTATATTTGATTACATGCTGAATAAAGTCTTCGGCAAGATCCATGTTGTCATTCAAATCATTGAATGCCACTTCTGGCTCAATCATCCAAAATTCTGCAAGGTGACGCGAAGTATTCGAGTTTTCGGCTCTAAAGGTGGGTCCAAAAGTATAAATTTGACCCAAAGCCATGGCGAAAGTTTCTCCTTCCAATTGTCCCGACACCGTAAGGTTCGTCTCTTTCCCGAAGAAATCTTCCTTATAATTCACTTTTCCATCTTCGGTTCTTGGGGTCCCGTCAAAAGGCAAAGCGGTAACTTTGAACATTTCGCCAGCACCTTCGGCATCCGATCCCGTGATGATTGGTGTATTCACGTACACAAAACCTTTCTCTTGAAAATAACTGTGAACTGCATACGACAACACCGAACGTACACGCATTATAGCTCCAAACATATTAGTACGAACTCTCAAATGCGCATTCTCGCGCAAGAAATCCAAGCTCGGTTTATTTTTAGGTTGTATTGGGAATTTCTCCGCATCGGAATCCCCAAGGATTTCCAGCGTAACGACCTGAATTTCAAATTTTTGTCCAGCACCTTTACTTTCCACCAACGTTCCCGTTACTGATATGGCTGCCCCAGTTGTTATTCTTTTTAAGGTCTCGTCTGGTGTGTTCTCAAAGTCGACAACACATTGTATATTATCAATGGTCGAGCCATCGTTTAAGGCAATAAATTGATTGTTTCTAAAAGTTCTCACCCATCCTTTTGCATTCACTTCATGAAGCGTTGTTGTGCTGTTTAATAAGTCTTTAACTTTTGTATGTCTCATTTTGGGTATATAATTGATATTAAATAGTGTCTTGTGACTGAACTGCAAATATAAATGATTTGTTTTAAAAGTCATTGAGAGAAATAGGGTAATCAGGAGCTATTTCCCGCTATTCGCTATATCTTTTACTTTTTAAAGGAAAAAGTAAAAGGATGCCGCTGCTATCGGGGCTAAGCGAAGGGAGTTATTTAGGATTACTTTAAAACTATTCTTAGCGATTTCCTGCATGGTTTTTTTCAACCTTAAGGGTGTTTAAATATACCGGTAGGGTTAAAAGAAACGGTGCAGGATAAAACAAGATGAATTAAATCATTTTCTAGTGCCCACAATTCCTTAGCCGCGATAGCAGTGAAAATCCTTCCTGTTTTTTTCTTTAAAAACCAGGAAGATTGTAACGAATAGCGGGAAGTAGCTCCAAATACTGCTACTTATTCTTTTCTAAATCGTCAATTTCGGCATCACTTGGTTCAATGATGTCTATTTTGGGTTCGATAAAATCCTGTTCATTGGCAAGCGTTTTATTCAAGGTCAGAACCAAAGCCGGCAGCAACATCAAATTAGACAGCATCCCGAACAATAATGTCAGTGAAATCAATCCACCAAGCGCTATTGTTCCGCCAAAACTGGACAACATAAACACTGAAAATCCAAAGAACAACACGATAGAGGTGTAGAACATGCTCAAGCCGGCATCTGTAAATGTGGCGTAAACGGATTTTCGGATTTTCCAGTTGTTTTTCTTTAATTCCTCACGGTATTGCGACAGGAATCTCACTGTGTCATCCACCGAAAGACCAAATGCAATTCCGAAAACCAATATCGTCGAAGGTTTCAGCGGAATGTCCAGAAAGCCCATAATTCCTGCGGTTAGCATTAACGGCAATAAATTTGGGATGATAGAAACCAATACCATTTTGAATGAACGAAACATAAAACCAATCAAAAGCGCTGTCAGGAAAAAGGCGAAAGCCAGCGATGAAAGTAAATTGTCCAACAGGTAGCTAGTTCCTTTTTGGAAAACTAATGCTTTTCCAGTGATGGTCACTTTGTATTGATCGGGCGGGAAAATTTTATCGGCTTTTTTTCTAATTTCAGCTTCAATTTTGGCAATGTTATCGCCGTTTTCGTCGCGCATAAAAGTCGTGATTCGAGCAAATTGTCCTGTCGAATCCACATAGCTTTTCATCAGATTGTCTTTGGAGTTTTTTGTGGCATTTTTAGCATACGATAAAATAAAAGACTGTTCCTGCGAGGTTGGCAATTCATAATAGTCTGGATTTCCATTGTAATATGCTTGTTTGGAATATTTAACCAGATTGACAATAGAAATGGGTTTTGACAATTCCGGGATGTCGTCAATAGTTTCCTGCAGTTCTTCCATTCGCCGCAACGTAGGCAATCGCATGACTCCTTTTTTACGTTTAGTGTCAATCATTATTTCCAGTGGCATCACCCCGTCAAATTCGTTTTCGAAGAAAACAATGTCTTCAAAAAAGGCCTCTTTTTTCGGCATGTCTTCAATCAAACTGCCGGAAATACGCATTTCATAGATGCCAACAATGCTAATGACAAGCAAAACAATCGAAACGACATAAATTGAAAACCGATTGTGTTTTACGTTTCTCAGAATCCAATCCATAAATACCTTCACATAATTACGGTCCAGGTGCTCGATGTGGCGCTCTTTTGGAGCCGGAATATAACTGTGAAAAATAGGAATGACAATGATACACAAAAAGAAAAGTGCCATGATGTTGATGGAAGTCACAACCCCAAATTCCAGTAGCAATTGATTATTAGAAGCAACAAACGTAGCAAAGCCTATGGCCGTGGTCAGGTTTGTCATCAAGGTTGCCATTCCCACTTTGGTCGTAACGCGCTGTAATGCTTTGGCTTTATTGTGGTGAATTTTGTACTCCTGATGGTATTTATTGGTTAGAAAAATACAATTCGGAATTCCGATAACGATGATTAAAGAAGGAACTAAAGCCGTTAAAACCGTAATTTCGTAATTCAGTAATCCTAAAAATCCAAAGGACCACATTACCCCAATAATTACAATAATCATTGATATTAACGTGGCTCTAAAACTTCTAAAAAAGAAAAAGAAAAGTAGTGAAGTGACTAATAATGAAGCTCCGATGAAGATGCTGATTTCATCTGTAATGGTTTTTGCATTTAGCGTTCGGATGTAAGGCATTCCTGAAACACGCAGGTCGATTCCGGTTTCTTTTTCGAATGTTTCTACTGCGGGAACTAACTTTTCTAAGATAAAATCTTTTCGTGCCGCCGTGTTTACAATTTTCTTATCCATGTAAACGGCCGAGCGAATGCTTCCTGATCTTTTGTTGAAAAGCAATCCTTCGTAAAAAGGTAAATCATTAAACAGTTGTTTTTTAATTTTTTGAAGATACGCTTGGTCAACGGTTTTGCTCTGGTCAACAAAAGGCACCAGTTCGAAGGTTTTTAGCGAATCATTTTTTTGTAATTTTTTTAAGTCATTTAATGAAATTACTAAATCTACCGCTTTGTCTTCTTTCAGCGTATTCATCAGTTTACTCCAAGCGGCATATGCTTTTGGGGTAAATATGGTATTATCTTTTACGCCTAAGATGACCAAATTTCCCTCTTCACCAAATTTATTCAAAAAGGCATTGTACTGAATATTTACAATATTGTCATCCGGTAATAAATTAGCTTCGGTAAATGTAAAATGGATATTTTTCCATTGTAGTGCTAAAAGTGCTGTTATCACAACAATAATGGATAACATTAAAACTCTATTTCTGAGGACAATTCGGGCTATTAATTCCCAAAATCCTAAACTAAACCACTTAATCATAATTAATATTTAACGGCGGTAAAGGTAGTTAAAACCACAATAAATCATTTGTTTTGACTGAAACTTTTTGTTGTTTTATGGGGCTAATTATATCGATTTTTTATTTTACAATTAAATAATTTTGTGAGATATAAATTATACATTTGAATTTCTCATCTTTGTTTTTTAGAGCTGAGCGCGAATGAATAAAAATGGATATGAAGAATTATAAAAATACAATATTTTACTTGAGTGTTACTGGTGGTTTTATTGCATTAATGTATTGGATTATAAGCAAAGGAAAGAAATTAGAAGCAAATGAAGTTATTGTAACCCCTGAAAGCGGCAATGGTTCTTGGAATGATTTTTTGGTGTCCATTCAACATAACTTTCAAGATCCGCTGGCTATTCTCTTGGCACAAATTATTACCATAATCCTTGTCGCCCGTATTTTTGGTTGGGTGTTCAAAAAAATTGGACAGCCATCAGTTATAGGGGAGATTATTGCAGGTATTGTTCTTGGTCCTTCCTTATTGGGGTTATATTTCCCGGAGTTTTCAAGCGCTTTGTTTCCTGTTGAATCTCTAGGTAATTTAAAGTTTTTAAGCCAAATAGGATTGATCCTTTTTATGTTCGTTATTGGAATGGAACTCGATTTGAAAGTGCTGAAGAACAAAGCTAATGAAGCGGTAGTGATCAGTCACGCCAGTATCGTAATCCCTTTTGCACTTGGGATTGGTCTGGCTTATTTTGTTTACAATCAGTTTGCTCCTGAGGGAGTTACGTTTTTAGCTTTTAGTTTGTTTATGGGAATTGCATTAAGTATTACTGCTTTTCCTGTATTAGCCAGAATTGTTCAGGAAAGAGGTATTCATAAAACTAAATTAGGTTCTATAGTCATTACGTGTGCCGCCGCCGATGATATTACCGCGTGGTGTATTCTGGCTGTGGTAATCGCAATTGTAAAAGCGGGTACGTTCGTCAGTTCATTATACATTATAATGTTGGCAATAATTTATGTTGTTGCCATGATATTTATTGTAAGACCATTTTTGAAAAGAATTGGAGATTTATATGGTTCAAAAGACACCATAATCAAACCGGTTGTGGCAATCTTTTTTCTGGTGCTTATTCTTTCGTCATATGCTACCGAAGTAATTGGGATTCATGCGCTGTTTGGCGCGTTTATGGCAGGAGCTATTATGCCGGATGTTCCAAAATTAAGAACGGTATTTATAGAAAAAGTAGAGGATGTTGCATTGATACTCTTACTACCATTGTTTTTTGTTTTCACAGGTTTAAAAACTGAAATTGGTCTTATTAATGACCCTTATTTATGGAAGGTAACCGGTTTTATCATTTTAGTAGCCGTAGTGGGAAAATTTCTGGGAAGTGCTTTGGCAGCCAAATTTGTAGGTCAGAGTTGGAGAGACAGTTTGACTATAGGCGCCTTGATGAATACGCGAGGACTGATGGAATTGATCGTTTTAAACATAGGATTAGAGCTTAAGGTTTTGACTCCCGAAGTGTTTACAATGATGGTAATCATGGCTTTGGTTACTACTTTTATGACTGGACCGGCTTTGGATTTAATCAATTATATCTTCAAAACTAAAGATGGTGTTGAGATTGTTGAACAAACAAGTCTTAATAAATACCGAATCTTAATTTCATTTGGAAACAACGAAAAAGGAAAATCCTTGTTGCGATTGGCGAATAGCTTGATAAAAAAACAAAAAAAATCGGCCAGTATTACGGTCATGCATTTGTCATTAAGTGATGAGATGCATACTTTTAACATGGAAGATAAAGAAAAAAATAGTTTTTATCCAATTGTTGAAGAATCCCAACGGTTAAATCAAGACATTACCACTATTTTTAAAGCAACCTTAGATATTGAAACCGAAATTGCCGATGTTGCCAATCAAGGAGATTACGATTTATTGTTGGTCGGTTTGGGAAAATCAATATTTGAAGGGACAATTCTTGGAAAAGTAATTGGTTTTACAACCAGGATCATTAATCCGGATCGCTTGATAGATAAGTTTACCGGTAAAGAAGGACTCTTTGAAAACTCCCCTTTTGATGAAAGAACCCGACAGATTATTTCTAAAACCAAGATGCCGATAGGGATTTTGATTGATAAAGATTTGCATCAGGTGAACCATGTTTTTATTCCAATTTTTAGCCCCGAAGATTCATTTGTGATCGATTATATTCAGAAATTAATTTACAACAACGACTCTAAAATTGTTATTTTGGATGTCAATGGGCATATCAATACTAATTTTGTAATCAAGAGTGCCATTGATTCTTTGGAACAAAAATACCCTAACAATATAGGTTTAATTACCGATGTGACGATTGAAAAAGAGTTTCTGGACCAACAGGATTTAATGTTAATTAGTCTTGAAAGTTGGAAAGTATTAGTCGACTCCCGCAGTATTTGGTTGAGTGGAGTTCCTTCGGTATTAATTTTAAAGCATTAACATGAACTGGATTTTATTAATTATAGGTGGACTTTTTGAAGTGGGTTTTGCAACTTGTCTGGGCAAAGCCAAAGAAAGTTCCGGAATGACAGCAACATTTTGGCTGGGCGGATTTTTAATTTGCTTGACCATAAGTATGGTATTGCTTTACAAAGCTACACAAACTTTGCCTATTGGAACGGCATACGCGGTTTGGACAGGAATTGGAGCAGTGGGAACCGTTCTTGTTGGGATTTTTGTGTTTAAAGAACCTGCTGATTTCTGGCGAATATTTTTCATCACCACTTTAATAAGTTCAATTATTGGTTTGAAATTCGTTTCTAGTCACTAAACTGCTATTTCCAATCTATTTAAAATAAAAAAAACCGTCTCGTTATTTTAACGAGACGGTTTCTAATAGTATTTGAAAGTAATTACACTTTCATGATTTCAGCTTCTTTCACCACTAAAAGTTCATCAATTTTTCGGATAAACGTATTAGTTAAGTTTTGAACTTCTTCTTCGGCACTTTTACAAATGTCCCCAAGCTGGCGCGAGCGTCCCACTCGTCAACACAATTTATACCGAAACATACTTCAAAAGAAAGCTAAATACTAGCACAAACCTCAATACTATTATTCATTAAGAATTATCACGAGCGGGACGCTCGCGCCAGCAGGGGGACGCTAGCGCTAGCGGGGGTAAATGTTTAATAGCTTATTCCATTACATAAACTAAAGAATTAACCTCGGTTAATTTAATCTTATTTTTTCTGAAATCAGCCATGTCAATGATGTAGTAAATTTGGGGTTTGTAAGACTCCCCGAATTCCTCCATATTTTTTTCTAATTTCTTGAAAAAATTAATATCAATAATTTCTTTTTTATGCTTTTTTAAAAAAGACTTTTTTTCATATCTGTCATTAGCAGGTCTATATATTCTGTTACTATCTTTATCGTATGTAAAAATCCCTAAAGTATCTTTTTGTAGAAAAAATCCCTCCAAAAAATAATATCCTTGACAAGTGATACATTCATTTTCAAAATATTTTGTTTGATTTTTGTCTGCTTTAAACAGGATATATACCGTATCTAGTTTTCGGATTTCCTCAATCTCTTGTCCGTGTAATAAATTTACAAATAAGAAAAAGAATAATAATGTGACTTTCATAATTAATTTTTAAGGTGTTTGTGGCCAAAAGCGGTATACTCAAGAAGTAATTCAAATTGATCTGTATTAGCAGGAAAGCTTATTTTAAAAGCTTCGGTATCTTGTAGACCGATTAAACTTAGATAATAGAAATAGTCATTCCAGTTCCAAAGTGTTGTGTTTTTTGGGTTAGTATAAAAATTAGGTTGTAGCCTTATAGACTCAACAGTTGCTCTGGTAGTGCTAGATGTAACTGAATCTTTAATTTCAGCAAGAATTTTTTGCATAGTTGGCACCATGTTTTTGAACATAAAATCGTGTTGAGCGCCAGTGCTAGGCCTTGTGGCTTTCAATACCTCCGCAAATGTCATGTTTTCTATACCTGGTATAGTGCTGCCGCCAGCATCAGGATATTTGCCTTTGATTGCTAAGTAAGCATGTATACACTCGTGTAATATGGTTTTAGCAATTTCAATATTTGTCTTAGGTCTTAATCCCGTAGAGGTCAATATTTGTTTGTTAATTTGAATGAGAGTTGGTCCGCCTTTAAGGTCTGGCGGTATTGTAAATCCATCTATTTTCCTTGTGTTGTTATCTAGATTTTCAATGATTTCAAATTTCACATTGAATCGCTTGTTGTTATTATCAAATAAATCTAAAAATAAGTTTTTAAATGCGGGGGAATCAGTTAAAGATTTATATACTGAATTAAACTTTTTATCCTCTTCGGTAACATCTTTTATTGATGATTTATCAATATTAAATGGTGACTTAAAAGATGATTCTACATCAAGCTTTAATGATGGATCATCAATCATTTGTAATAGCATCTCTCTAGCAAATTCTATTTCATCAGGATATGCAATTAAAAAATTACTTATTTCAGCTTTTTTATCAGAATTTCGACTGCTATTCCACCAGTTTTGTTGATCTAAGTCTAGGTATTGCTCAAACTCAAGTAGTGCAATATCTGCATTATCACCTCCGCCTCCAGTTCCATTTGAAAAATTCATTAATTCATTTGGTACTGGTGCGCTGTTGTCGTATCCGCTGGAGGTACAAACTTCGCCTAT
Organism: Flavobacterium cryophilum; assembly: GCF_048286555.1. Taxonomy (NCBI): domain Bacteria; kingdom Pseudomonadati; phylum Bacteroidota; class Flavobacteriia; order Flavobacteriales; family Flavobacteriaceae; genus Flavobacterium; species Flavobacterium cryophilum. Next base: position 649,314 of record NZ_JBLVPZ010000001.1, read on the forward strand.
TGAGGTGTATTCATTGTATGCGTCGTTAATTAAATCCCCGCCACATGATTCCCCGAGACTGTGATTGTCTCCGTTAGTACAATAATGCTCTATGTACATTACTGTTAGAGTACAATTTTCAGTGGTTTTTCCTGTTGCAGCATTAGCTTGTTTTTGAGGTTGACCGTTTAATAATATGCTTTCTGTTCTAATCTTTTTTTTGAGGTCCAGTATCTGGATTTTTCCTGAAAAATTTTTAATGTCAAGGAAAGGTATGGCAGTATCAGGAATGTATTTTAAGTATCCTACTTTTTCACTAGTTGCGTCTTGTGTTATCACATAATACATGAAATAAGGATTTTTAGTAGAGTAACTGTTTAGTAACAAGAGATAAGTGGTATATGCATTACGTTTTACTATTTTAGTGAAATATATATTTGGTTTTTCACCGCTTTTCTGGGTGATGCCTCCTGGAGTGCTGGTTATGAAAGTTTCCGTTCGGCTAAGTATTACAGGGTTCTTAAGTACCGAAAGTACATTTTCTATACTCACTTTCTCAGAAGTAACATAGTTTTTTTTATTTGCTTCACGTTCAAGTACTACCTCTTCCGTAGTGCAGGATTGCAAAAAGCATAGGACTAACCCAATAAAAAGGACATGGACTTTCCGCTTTAATTCAAACGTTTGTTTGTTTGTTTGTTTGTTTGTTTGTTTGTTTGTTTGTTTGTTTGTTTGTTTGTTTGTTTTCATAAAATATTTGGTTCGTTTATATTTCATAAAAATAGGAAATATTTCACAAGCTACAATACCCACTTTTAGTGATATTTAAGCATAAAAAAACCGTCTCGTAAATTAGACAAGACGGTTTTTAATAGTATTCGAAAGTAATTATACTTTCATAAGTTTTTTTATATCCGAGCGATTGGAGTTTCTTGCTTAGGCTTGCCTTGACTTGTTAAATGTAACTTCTATTCAATTTGTAAAAAATAAAGAATCAAAATGATTTACCAAGTAGAATTAGGGTCATAATAATATGAATCTATTTCCCATTTTCCTTCTTTATTTTTTTTCAGTAAAGCGGTAAATCTGTCCATTGTTTTCCACCCAAGATTAGCATTAAAAGTTATAAATGCATTTTTATCATTAATTATTAATGGCGTTGACAAATTAAGAATTAAGGTTTCTGAAAACTTGGTATAATTGTTTTCTTTAATGCTTTTTCTTAATTCACTCGATTCTATAATTGAAACATTAATCGAAGTAAAATCCGAAACCTTCCAATTATGTGCCATAGTGTTAGCTAAAGTATCCTTTATGTTTTTTATTTGTACTTCGTTAAGAATCCAATCTTTATTTGTAGAATTTTTTATGGGTAAATTTCTATCTGTATAACAATATTCATAGATAATTAATGAAGACAATCTCCTAATTCCTTCTTTGATAATACAAATTGGATGATTTTTGTATGGTTTGTAACGATCTTTTTTGAGTTCTATCTCTAAAAAATCATTAATAATATCACCTTCTATTTTTGTAATATCACTTTCCTTTACAACCGGAGTTATTGTTTCATAGAAATTTTTGTTGCTTTTTTTAACTGAGCAAGATAAAGCTAAAAAAACTATACAAATAAATAATACTTTTTTCATAGGTTTATTAATTACAAGGTTGACCCATTGGGTTTTGTTGGTTCGTACTACCCTGATCTGTTCCAGTTCCTTCGGAATCATACCTGTTTATTATTCTTTGTCGATTTGGATTACCCACTGGAAATAATGTGTCAAAAATAGGAGTTCCTTTTAATCCACCCCAAGCTAAATCATCATAAACTTGTTGAGTTAGTCCTGGTTGGAATTCTTGCAAAGCAGAAGCTATTGCATTTACATAACTATTGGCTATTTCTTCATGATGTAAAGTAGACCCTATTGGAAATTTATTCACTACAGCTGCGTTAAATAAAATAGGAAGCTCATTAAATGAATTAGTCGCTTCCATGTTGTAATCATCAACCAAGCTAAAAAAGTAGGCATGTGCCATTTCGTGTAATAACACAGCGGCAATAAATAATTTCGTTTTACCTGGATATTCAGGATTTACATAAACCGTATAATTATATTTGGTTCCAGGTGTTGTTCTAATGGTGTTAGCAGGGTCGCCAACTTCTTGTAGTTGCCCATTAACCATAACACTATTATGTTCTGTCTTCATAGTCGTATTGTAAATAGAATCATCAGCACCAAGCTTGGCAAATATATATGCAAAATCACATATAGTTGTATTTTTAATTTGTTGAAATACACCTTCACTACAAGCGTCGAGATTTGTATCATCAATATTTTTTTCAATTAAAAAAGGTTTAATAGAACGAAATAGGTCTGGATTCGCTCTCATTTGATCAATCATTTCTAACGAAAATAGTATTCCTTCATTAGTAGGATTTTGGCCTAAATAAGTAATAATTTCTTGTTTTAAAGGGTCATTACTATAATTATCCCACCATATTTTTTGCCTTAAACTTAAAATCCCTTCAAATGAAATAATAAAATCCTCAACATTAGCTCCGCCCCCACCGCCAGTTGAGTTATTTATGAATTCATTAGGTACTGGTGCGCTGTTGTCGTATGGGCTTACGTATGGGCAAGTAGTAACTATTAGGACTTCATAGTAAGCTTTTGTTGGATCAGTGCATTTTTGACCAGGAGAGTGAGCCTCATCAGAGCCGCAATAATGTGTTATTATTGATGATGATGAGGTACAATCGTCAGTAGTTCTTGCTGTGGCAGAAGTAGTATGTTTTTTAGGTTGGCCATTTAGAAAACTACTTTCTGTTCTAATCTTTTTTTTAAGGTCCAGCATCTGTATCTTTCCTGAAAAGGTGCTAATGTCAAGTAAAGATGTGGGTGTGTCAGGAATATATTTTAAGTAACCTACTTTTTCTGTGGTTGCGTTTTGAGTAATCGAATAATACATAAAATAAGGATTTTTAGTAGAATAGCTGTTGAGCAGCAGCAGGTAAGTAGTGTATTCATTACCCTTGACTATTTTAGTAAAATATACATTGGGTTTTTTACCACCTTTCTGGGTAATGCTTTCTGGAGTGTTGGTCTTGAAAGTTTCCGTTTGGTTAAGTATTACAGGGTTCTTAAGTACTGAAAGTACATTTTCTATACTCACTTTCTCAGAAGTAACATAGTTTTTTTTATTTGCTTCACGTTCAAGTACTACCTCTTCCGTAGTGCAGGATTGCAAAAAGCATAGGACTAACCCAATAAAAAGGACATGGACTTTCCGCTTTAATTCAAACGTTTGTTTGTTTGTTTGTTTTCATAAAATATTTAGTTCGTTTATATTTCATAAAAATAGGAAATATTTCACAAGCTACAATACCCACTTTTAGTGATATTTAAGCATAAAAAAACAGTCTCGTAAATCAACAAGACGGTTTTGATATAAGTAGAGATGGTTTTACACCTTCATAATTTCAGCTTCTTTCACCACTAAAAGTTCATCAATTTTACGGATAAACGTATTGGTTAAGTTTTGAACTTCTTCTTCAGCACTTTTACAAATGTCCTCGGAAGTTCCTTCTTTTTCTAATTTTTTAATTTCAGTGTTCGCGTCTTTTCTGGCATTTCGGATACCCACTTTAGCATCTTCGGCTTCTACTTTGGCTTGTTTGGCGAGATCGCGTCTTCTTTCCTCGGTTAGTGCAGGAACGCTTATGATAATTACATCCCCGTTATTCATGGGGTTAAAACCAATGTTGGCAACCATAATTGCTTTTTCAATTACGTGTAGCATATTTTTTTCAAAAGGTTGCAACGTAATTGTTCTGGCATCAGGAACACTTATTTTTGACACTTGTGAAAGTGGTGTGGCCGATCCATAATAATCAACAAATACACTTCCAAGCATTGCTGGCGATGCTTTTCCAGCACGGATATTTAAAAATTCTTTTTCTAAATGTGCAACAGAACCGGTCATAGATTCTTTAGTACTATCTAATATAAATTCAATTTCTTCAGTCATTTTTTTAAGTTTTGGGTTTTAGATATTTGGAGAAATCCAACAGCTAAAACCATGAATCATTAACTATATATTTACTACAGTTCCTATGTTTTCTCCAAGGCAGATTTTCAATAAATTTCCTGCTTTGTTCATGTCGAAAACTACGATTGGTAATTTGTTTTCTTGGCTTAATGTAAATGCAGTTGTGTCCATTACATTCAATCCTTTTTTTAGAACATCTTCAAAAGTGATATGATCAAATTTCACAGCCAAAGTATTTTTCTCCGGATCACAATCGTATATGCCATCAACACGAGTTCCTTTTAAAATCACATTGGCATTGATTTCTATTCCACGTAAAACCGCTGCGGTATCGGTTGTAAAATAAGGATTCCCGGTTCCGGCGCCAAAAATTACGATTCTTCCTTTTTCAAGATGACGATCCGCTCTTCTTTTGATGTACGGTTCTGCTATCGATTCCATTTTTAAGGCAGTTTGTAAACGGGTTTTCATTCCTTTTTCTTCCAGCGCGCCTTGTAATGCCATTCCGTTAATCACAGTAGCCAGCATTCCCATGTAATCTCCTTGCACTCTGTCCATTCCTGCACTCGCTCCGGCAACTCCTCTAAAAATATTTCCACCACCTATTACAATGGCTATTTCTACACCTTTGTCATGAATTAATTTTATTTCGTCAGCGTATTCAGCGAGTCTTTTTGGATCAATTCCGTATTGCAAGTCGCCCATTAAAGCTTCTCCACTTAGTTTTAGAAGAATTCTTTTGTATTTCATGTGTGTGTTGAGTTGATTGGTGCAAATATAGAATATTCTTTTTTTTTAAAATAATGTTGCTGAAATTTTATAAATTAAGTTTTTCGTACGATTTTTTTGCGGCTTCATAGCCAATGTTGAAAACGGCATTCATCTTTACCTTGTTCGTTTCAAAGGTGCTGTACAGACACAAGTCTTTTGGTTCAATAACCCAATCGCAAATATTGAATTTATGCATGTTTGAATTTGCCGAAAGAATATCAAAGGCTCGCGTGGTCACTGCTTTTATAGAACTTAAATCTTTAGCCTCAATTTTTTGAATTGGACTCACATAAACACCGATTAACGTGTCGCATTGTCCTTGTAGAATATCAGTAGGGAAATGATTCAAGATCCCGCCGTCACTGTATATTTTTCCTTTAATTTCATATGGAGATAAAATCCCGGGAAATGCGGAGGAAGCTAAAATTGCATCGGTGATTTTTGTTTCCGGGCTAAATATTTTTAATTTTCCTCGAATCATATCAGTTGCCGTAATTTGAATCGGGATTTTTAAATCACCTAATGTAGCATCTTTAAAAATAGTGTGAAAATATGTTTTGAAGGATTCTGAATCAATTATTCCTGCTTTTTTGAACGTTAAATGCTTCCAATGAAAAAAATATATCGATTTGAAAAATTCCAGAATTTCTTCGGGAGTTTTCCCCCAAGCGTACATGGTGCCAACAATTGAACCTGCACTTGTTCCTGCTATTTGGGACGGACGGATGTTTTGTTCTTCTAAAAATTTAATCACACCAGCATGGGCTATACCTTTAGAACCTCCGCCGGAAAGTACTAATCCTACCGATTTTGTTTTTAAATCCATCTTTTTTATTTGTGCTAAAATTACTCTTTTTGTAGAGTTGAAAGTGACCAATATCACATTTATACTCCAATTTTATGGTAACTTTGTGAAAATAAATAATTCATTATGAAAATTCCAGTTGCTAAAGCGTTGTTTAATAGTCATTCCTATTCAGAGTACAGAAAGCTAGTTTCAGATTTATTGGTTCAAGGCAAATCAAGCGGAAATGAACAATCTGAAGATTTAACCCACTACAGTGAGTTGAATGAAACCCGAATGAACCGTTTGGATAAAACGATGAAAATTACCGATGAGAATATTCGGCAATTAAAGAATTTAAAAAAAGAATACATTTGGTTAGTTATTTCCGAAGGTTGGTGTGGTGATGCAGCCCAACTCTTACCCATTATAAATGCAATGGCGATTGATTCCGATAAAATTGAATTAAGAATTGTGCTGCGTGATGAAAATGACGAATTGATGAAGTTGTTTTTGACCAATAAAAAGAAATCAATTCCAGTACTTATTGTAGTAGATAAAGAAACAGGAAGTGTTCTAGGTAAATGGGGAGCAAGACCCGAAGGTGCCAGCGATTTAATTGCGGAGTATAAAAAAGAATTTGGGGTTATTGACGATACCATAAAAACCAACTTGCAATTGTGGTATTTGCATGACAAAGGAATAAGCACCCAAAACGAATTGATTAATTTGATGCTTGATTTGGAACAATAGAATTTAACTAGCGATACTATTCAAAACTATTTTGCTTCAAGTTTGTCCAGAGTGCGGAAGCTACTTGCAAGATTTTGTTGACTTTGCGTAAAATTAGAAACGTAGAAAACACTTAAAGTTCTATTTCTATTGGGAGCAAGTATGTAAATTTATATTTTGTTAATTTTTTTCTTTATCGAAAAATAAATCGTAAATTAGTGTATGCGTACCAAATCTATTGTTGCTTTTCTTATTGATGTTTAAATAGTGTTTCACAACTAAAAAAACAGCATCATGAAAAAGCGATTTGAAAGGTTTTATGATTATTTGTCGAATTTACTGTTTGGAGGTAAAAAAGCAACTAATTATTAACTTTGGCGAAAGCCTAACTAGACAAATAGAGTATGGATTAAAACTACTTTAATTTTAGAAAAAACACATCGCAAATTTAATTTTGATTTGTCATGTGTTTTTGCTTTTTGATAACTACTATTTGGAGGTAAGACTTTGTTCAAATACAGTAACGTCCATTGCATCGATCACATCATAATTACCAATTTTTGTTCTGCGCAAAGCAGTCAAATGGGAACCTGAATTTATTGCCTTTCCAAAATCAAAAGCCAGGGAACGAATGTAAGTTCCTTTACTGCAAACGACCCTAAAATCTATTTCCGGAAGCGCAATTCGAGTTATTTCAAATTCGTGAATCGTTGTTTTTCTGCTTGCAATTTCGATTATTTCTCCAGCACGGGCATGTTCGTATAAGCGAACGCCGTCTTTTTTTATGGCCGAGAAAATGGGGGGTTTTTGATCGATCTCTCCTAAAAACTGCTTTACGGTTTCATGAATTAAGGCCTCGTGAATATGTTCCGTTGGGAAAGTCTGGTCTATTTCAGTCTCTAAATCGTAAGAAGGGGTTGTGGCCCCAATAAAAAACGTTCCGGTATATTCTTTTGCCTGACCTTGAAGTTCTGTAATTCTTTTGGTAAATTTCCCAGTACAAACTAAGAGTAATCCAGTTGCCAAAGGATCTAAAGTTCCGGCGTGACCAATCTTAAATTTTTTTGGAAGATTAATTTTGCTGATTAAAGCCCACTTCATTTTATTTACTGCCTGAAAAGACGTCCAATTTAAGGGTTTGTCAATAAGTAAAATTTGTCCGTTTTGGAAATCTTCGGCTGTTTTCAATGGGAATTATTTTAAGTATGAGAAGTAAATCAATAAAAACACACCTACTATTATGCGGTACCATCCCCAAGGTTTAAAACCGTATTTTTTGATGATTTCAATGAAGAATTTAATCGCTAAAATAGCAACGATAAAAGCAACCACGTTCCCTATCAAGAACAATTGTATGTTTTCGTTTGATTTTAAAATCAATTCGTAGCCTTTCATTTGTGAGGTTTCGTAGGTTTTCAAGAATACAGAATAACATGTTACTGCCATCATTGTTGGAACCGCTAAAAAGAAAGAGAATTCCGCAGCTGCATGTCGTGTTAATCTTTGCTGCATTCCTCCAATTATGGATGCGGCAGAACGACTTGTTCCGGGCATCATCGCTAAACATTGCCAGAAACCGATGGTCACTGCTTTTTTAATGGTGATATCTTCTTCTTTTAAGACTGTTGGACTTTGAAAGCGACTATCAATAAATAATAAAATGATTCCGCCTAAAATTAAGACAATTGCAATAGGTATTGGATCTCCTAAAACAGCTTCAATTTTATCATCGAATAATTTTCCTAAAACCAAAGCAGGAATTACGGCGCATATAAGTTTTATGTAAAAGTTGATAGCAACACTTTTTGAAGAGAAATCAAAAAATTTCTTCCAGTACAGAACAACAACAGCTAGAATGGCTCCAAATTGAATAGAAACCTGAAATAGTTTAACAAAATCATCCTGTTGAATTCCAAAATAAGAACTAAGAAAAACCATGTGAGCTGTTGACGAAACCGGAAGATATTCTGTTAATCCTTCGATAACAGCAATTAAAAATGCTTGTAATGTATTCATTATATGGTGATCAGTGATCAATTTCTAGTGTTCAGTTGATATAGTCTGCTTTACACGGCAACTTATTACGCTTCACTGTTACCTATTTTTTTTGGATTTTTCAGAATGGCATAAACGGTAATTCCAAACCCGATTAAAACGGTTGTTGGGGCTAATCGAATTCTTCTAAAATTAAAAATATCCTCATTGAAAACATTTGGGTCGTCACTTCCGCCGCCAGCCATTAGTATAAATCCTAGGGCAATTACTCCAATCCCAACTAATAGAATTTTATAATTTATTTTATCAAAAAGAAATTCTTGTTTTTGGTCGTTATCTTTCATGCTGTTTTTTTAAATTCTGAAATTAAAAATCGGTATTCTGCAATTAAAAATTAATAAAGGTCGTCTGTTCTTAAGTTTAAGAAACGTTGTGTTGCAAAATAGGTGCTTAACCAAGTAATCAATATTCCAACTCCTAAAACAGCTAACAATACCAACGCTACTGAAGCTTTGTCGTCTAGTATGCCAAAATTCGGGAAATGAGTTTGGACGTAAATCAGCACGCCAATTAATGCAATGATAGCAAGCCCTGCTCCAATCATCCCCAATTTTATACTTCTTACCACAAATGGTTTTCTGATAAAAGCTTTTGTTGCGCCTACCATTTGCATAGTTTTAATGATGAATCTATTGGAATGGATTGATAATCGTAATGAACTGTTAATTAACAATACGGCAATCACAGCAAGGAATCCACTGATTATCAGGATCCACATACTCACTCTTTTGATATTGTCATTCACTAGATTTACTAATTGCTTGTCATATACAATATCCGAAATCATAGCGTTTTTGCGTAAGCGGGTTTCAATTTTTGCAATACTGTCCTTGATTACATAATTGGCCTTTAGGTGAATATCGTAAGAGTTTTGTAATGGATTTTCGCCTAGAAATTCCATAAAATCTTCTCCGATGATATCCGTATGTTGTTTTGCAGCAGCTTCCTTAGTTACAAAATCATATGATTTAGTAAAACGGCTCGATTTTAATTCAGTTCCAAAAGCCTTCAAAATACTGTCATTTGCTTCGTTCTTAAAAAAAACGGTCATAGCAATATTTTCTTTGAAATCGTCCGCTAATTTTTTAGAATTTATAATAAAAAGACCCAATACACCCAGTAGAAATAAAACTAAGAAAACACTTAGCACTACTGAAAAATAAGAGGAAATTAACCGGCGTTTTTGAAATTTATCAAAGGAAGAACTCATAGTTTACTGAAATTATTGGGTAAAAATAATAAAGAATTTCTTTATTTGAAGTTAATAACGCTCAAAGTTTCAACTTTCGTACAATAAACGTAAATTTGGCACCTAAAAATAGTCTTCGTGAGAAAGCCTTGGAGGCTTTGTCTCTTTGCTACTTTGCACCATTTATAAAAATGACTTGAGTGCGCGACAGCATGACTCCATTAAAAAACAATAAAAAAGAGGAATGACTTGAGTGCGCGACAGCATGACTCCATTAAAAAACAATAAAAAAGAGGAATGAAATACAATCCGAATGAAATAGAGGCCAAATGGCAAAAATATTGGTTGGAAAACGAAACGTTCAAAGCCGAAAATAACGCAACAAAACCTAAATTTTACATACTTGATATGTTTCCTTATCCATCTGGAGCGGGATTGCACGTAGGACATCCGCTGGGATATATCGCTTCTGACGTGTATTCAAGATATAAAAGACACCAAGGTTTTAACGTATTGCACCCTATGGGCTACGATAGTTTTGGTTTGCCTGCAGAACAATATGCCATTCAAACAGGGCAACGACCTGAAGATACCACTTCGGTAAATATTGACGGAGGAACAGATAAAGAAGGGAATAAAATTGCAGGTTACCGAAAACAATTGGACAAAATTGGATTTTCTTTCGATTGGAGCCGAGAAGTCCGCACCTCAAATCCTGATTATTACAAGCATACGCAATGGATTTTCATCCAATTATTCAATTCTTGGTACAATAAAAACAGCGATAAAGCCGAAGATATTTCGACTTTGGTTTCTATTTTTTCAACAGAAGGAAATACAAATGTAAATGCCGTTTGCGATGAAAACATTGAAGCTTTTTCAGCCAATGAATGGAACGCTTTCGCAAAAGAACAACAGGAGAGAATTTTGCTGCAATACCGATTGACGTATTTGGCCGAGACCGAAGTCAACTGGTGTCCGGGATTAGGAACTGTTTTAGCAAATGACGAAATTGTAAATGGTGTTTCAGAACGTGGCGGTTTTACGGTAGTTCGAAAAAAAATGACACAATGGAGCATGCGAATTTCGGCTTATGCAGAACGTTTGTTGCAAGGATTAAATGATATTGACTGGAGTGAAAGCATCAAAGAAAGCCAGAGAAACTGGATTGGGAAATCCGTTGGGGCGACAGTAATATTCCCCCTCCTAACCTCCCCCGAAGGGGGAGAAACCAGAGTAGACAGCTTTGGTAATATTAAAGAAGATAATAATGAGAATCTATTAAATGAAGTTCTTACAGACGCAGTAAATATCCCGTCTCCCTCCCCTTCGGGGAGGGTTGGGGTGGGGATTTTTACAACGCGTCCTGATACCATTTTTGGAGTAACGTTTATGACCTTGGCGCCAGAACATGAATTGGTAGCTCAAATCACAACGGCAGAACAAAAAGCAGCAGTCGATGCTTATATAGAAAAAACGTCAAAACGTTCCGAAAGAGAACGTATGGCCGATGTAAAAACCATTTCGGGAGTATTTACGGGTGCGTATGCGGAACATCCGTTTACCAAAGAATCCATTCCGGTTTGGATTGGGGATTATGTTTTGGCAGGATATGGAACAGGCGCGGTTATGGCCGTTCCTTGTGGCGATGAAAGAGATTATGCGTTTGCGAATTTCTTCAACGGTCAAAATGGTATGACGGAAATCAAAAATATTTTTGCCAATGTAGATATTTCTGAAGTTGCCTATGGCTCTAAAGACAATGTGATTATCGCTAATTCTGATTTCCTAAACGGACTGACCTATAAAGAAGCGACTAAAAAAGCCATAGAAGAATTAGAAAAACTAAACCAAGGAAAAGGAAAAATCAATTACCGTTTGCGTGATGCTGTTTTCTCTCGCCAGCGGTATTGGGGCGAACCGTTTCCGGTATATTATGTGAATGGAATGCCACAAATGATTGAGGCGCAACATTTACCAATCATCTTGCCGGAAGTAGAGAAATATTTACCAACTGAAGACGGACAACCACCTTTAGGAAACGCTTTGGTTTGGGCTTGGGACAGTGTGAACAACAAAGTAGTTGAAACTAATTTGGTTGACAACAAAACCATATTTCCTTTAGAATTGAACACGATGCCAGGTTGGGCTGGAAGTTCCTGGTATTGGATGCGATATATGGATGCGCAAAATGAAAAGGAGTTTGCCAGCAAAGACGCATTGGCGTATTGGGAAAACGTAGATTTATACATTGGCGGAAGCGAACATGCCACCGGACATTTATTGTATTCTCGTTTTTGGAACAAATTCCTAAAAGACAAAGGTTTTGCACCAACCGAAGAACCATTCAAAAAACTGATTAATCAGGGAATGATTTTGGGGATGAGTGCTTTTGTTTATCGATATTCTTATGGTATTGGAACTGGTCATAGTGGTTTGGATAAAATGGGTGATTTAGATAATGTTTATATTTCACATTTTTATATAAAAGAATTAAATAAGTTTTTCGGAAATATTGATGATAGAGATCAAGTATTTGTGGATGTTAAACCAGATGGATTTTACTATAATCATTATAAAATTGACAACGATATTCTTAACGATTTAGGTAGAAAAATATTTAAAAATATAAAATCGAATGTAGATTCTATAAGACTTTATGAGAATTCTTTCGATAAATTGCACACAGATGTTTCTTTCGTGAATTCTTCAGATGAATTAGATATTGAAAGATTTAAAAAATCAAGAGAAGAATATACTAATGCAATTTTCATCACTGAAGAAAACGGAAAATACATCGTTGGTCGTGAAATCGAAAAAATGTCCAAATCCAAATACAATGTAGTTACGCCAGATGATATTTGCAACGAATACGGAGCCGATACGTTGCGTTTGTATGAAATGTTCTTAGGGCCATTGGAACAAGCAAAACCATGGAACACGTCAGGGATTTCAGGAGTTTTTGGTTTTTTGAAAAAACTATGTCGTTTGTATTTTGATGAAAACGGTTTGATTGTTACTAATGACGAACCAACCAGAGACAACTTAAAATCATTGCACAAAACCATAAAGAAAGTAGCGGAAGATATTGAAGGGTTCTCTTTTAATACATCGGTTTCTCAATTTATGATTTGTGTGAACGAATTATCCACTCAAAATTGTCATTCGCGTGCTATTCTGGAACCATTGGCGATTGTGATTTCGCCGTATGCGCCGCACATCGCCGAAGAATTATGGTCGTTGTTAGGAAATACAGGATCTATCGCAACTGTTACTTTTCCAATATTCGAGCCTGCACATTTGGTCGAAAGCAGCAAGGAATATCCAGTTTCTTTCAACGGGAAAATGCGTTTTACTATGGTCTTGCCTTTGGATTTAACCAAAGAACAAATCGAGGAAATCGTAATGAAAGACGAAAGAACCATCAAACAATTAGAAGGAAGATTGCCAAATAAGGTGATTATCGTTCCGGGGAAAATCATCAATTTGGTGGGGTAGATTTTGTAGTGATTCAGCAGCGCACTGCAGTGCATCTCTAAAGCAACAGATATATCAATCCAAATTCTATTTTTAGAATTTGGATTTTTTCATTCAATAAAAAGCTGCGCAAATCCGTTTCATGGGTGTAATCCGCTTTCCTTTTTAGGAATGCCAAATTGACATTGTAAAAAATTGGTTCAGATTTTGATAATTCTTTTACAACTTTATAACAATAAAATTAAAAAAACAAAAATATGGGAATGGGTTATTTGATTCTAGCCGGAGCAATTATGCTTTTCAGCTGGTTAGTTAGTTCAAGACTAAAAAGCAAATTTGAACATTATTCTAAATTACAATTGCAAAACGGAATGACCGGTGCTGAAATCGCCGAAAAAATGCTTGCTGATAACGGAATTCGCGATGTAAGAGTGATCTCTACACCGGGTCGTTTGACGGATCATTACAATCCGGCAGACAAAACAGTGAATTTAAGTGAGGCGGTTTACAATCAAAGAAATGCGGCTGCGGCGGCTGTGGCGGCGCACGAATGTGGACATGCAGTACAACACGCGGTGGGGTATCAGTGGCTCACGATGCGTTCTAAATTAGTGCCGGTGGTGAATGTGGCTTCCACTTATATGCAATGGATTTTGCTTGGAGGGATCTTGATGATGAAAACTTTTCCACAGTTATTATTGGTAGGAATTATCATTTTTGCAGCGACAACATTGTTTTCTATAGTTACTTTACCGGTCGAATATGACGCGAGCAATCGAGCATTGGCTTGGTTAGAAAACAAAAGAATGTTGACGCCACAAGAACACGCTGGAGCCAAAGACTCATTGAAATGGGCTGCCAGAACATATGTTGTAGCGGCTTTAGGATCTATTGCAACCTTGTTGTATTATGTTTCGATTTATATGGGCGGAAGAAGAAATTAGAGTTTTCGTTTAAAAATAAAAAACGTCTTGTTTTCGAACAAGACGTTTTTTATGGTCTAATAAGCAACGCAACAGGTGTTCGATTTAACACAACTATAATTGAATCTGCCTATCGATTTGTTGGTTTAGGGAAATAAAGGTTTCTGTTCTGGAAACGCCTTCTATGGCTTGGATTTTGGTGTTAAGTAAATGCATTAAATGTTCGTTGTCCCGACAAATAATTTTGATCAGAATCGACCAGTTTCCCGTGGTGTAATGACATTCTAATACTTCAGGAATTTTCTTTAAATCACGCACAGCTTCAGGATTTCTGGCTGCTTTGTCCAAATAAATTCCAACAAAAGCCATAGTATTATAACCCAGAATTTTATTGTTTACCGTAAATTTTGATCCCGATATAACGCCGGATTGTTCCAGTTTTCTCAGGCGTTGATGAATTGCCGCGCCTGAAATTCCTATTTTATTGGCGATTTGAAGAATTGGCTTTCGGGCATCTTCCATCAGGTCGCGTAAAATTTCTTTGTCGATACCGTCAATTTCCACTATTAAAGAATTAATTTTCATGAATTGTTGTTGTTTTAAACTTAAATATCAATTTTAGTTTAGATTGGAAATCAAATTTAAATAAAAAGTGATTAAATAAAAAGCACAAGGAGTATTTTTTTAAATTGACGTTAAAAAAAAAGCCATTCGGATTGCGAATGGCTTTTGTGTTATATTTGAAAAGTAATTTTTTATTTTCCTTTATTGACTTCAATAATGTATTTTTCTAAAGCCATTGTCATGGAGGGCGCTGCTGGTGTTGGCGCAAGAATGTCCACTCTTAAACCGTGATCCAACGCTTCTTTTTGTGTAGTGCTTCCAAAAACGGCAATTCGAGTGTTGTTTTGTTCAAAGTCCGGGAAATTCATAAACAATGATTTTATTCCGGTTGGGCTAAAGAAAGCCAAAACATCATAATATACATCGGCTAAATCGGATAAATCGCTCATTACGGTTCTGTAAAAAACAGCTGGCGTCCAGTCTACTTTTAATGCGTTTAACGTTATCGGCGCATCGGCATTCAATTGATCTGAAGCAGGCAATAAGAATTTTTCGTCTTTATATTTTTTTATCAACGGAGATAAATCAGCAAAATCTTTAGGTCCAACGTAGATTTTACGTTTTCTATACACTACGTATTTTTGCAGATAAAAAGCAATAGCCTCTGATTGGCAGAAATATTTTAATCCTTCGGGAACCTTATAACGCATTTCATCAGCCACTCTAAAAAAATGATCTACAGCGTTCTTACTTGTTAAAATAATCGCGGTATACTGATTAAGATCAATTTTTTGAAGTCGGATCTCTTTCGCATTAACTCCTTCAACATGAATAAAAGGTCTGAAATCAATTTTTACTTTATGCTTTTGTTGAAGTTCAAAGTAAGGGGAATTCTCCACTTTAGGCTCAGGCTGTGACACCAAAATTGTTTTCACTTTCATATTTAACGGTTTCTAAGCACTCCCTTTTGTAAACCAGTAATACATAAAATAATAGGGTGCTATTTCAAGAGCGCAAAGATATAAAATAAAATAAAACAACTTACCGATTATTAAATTTTGATAGTTTTTTATTGAAATAAAATAGGTTAAAATATTTATCACCAGTATTATAGCGATAATTAACAGTGGAATATTTCTTGAAAATGAGTCGTAATAAAACAAAATAATATTCAATGGTAGTATGAATAGTCCAATATAGGTTCTGTAAGTAACCTTTTGAAGGTTAAACTGCTCCATAAATTCTTCGATATTAAATGAAGTAGCAATTATTTTTTCAATCAAATATTTAGATAAAATAAAGAAAGATAGGAAAGTAAATATTTGAATATACAGTATCCAGTCCGTTTTTGAGGCGTGACCAAAATAGCTTAGCGAAATTTGTATGAAGAACGTAATAGAAATAACTTGGACAAAAAACAAAGATATGGTGAAGCCGCTTTTCAAGTGGCTGCTGTCTCTGTACACTTTGTTGTATTTATTGGAAAATATTAAATTCGCAAAATCACCAAATCTATTTTCGAAAATGGATTTGGTTAAAGCAATAATAGCAAATGACAGAACAAAAAGCACGGTTGCCCAGTCTTTGCTCTCCGTTATTCTTGGATGAAGTATATTTTCGATCATGACGCTACAAAATTACTAATTTTTATATCAATCTTTTTATTATAATTTTATTAAGGATGAAATGGCATAAAAAGTTTACTTTTGCGTTGAAATTAGTCCAAAATATGAATGATTGTATTGTTATAATTCCCACCTATAACGAAATTGAAAATATAGAAAGCATTATCCGATCGGTGTTTTCGCAGCATAAATCTTTTCATGTTCTTATTATTGATGATAATTCACCGGATCATACTGCTGATAAGGTCGTTTTGCTTCAATCTGAATTTGGGGGGAGATTATTTTTGGAAAAAAGAGAAAAAAAATCAGGTTTGGGAACGGCTTATGTTCACGGATTTAGATGGGCATTAGCGCATAAATATGATTTTATTTTTGAAATGGATGCTGATTTCTCCCACAATCCAAATGATTTAGAGAAATTATACAACGCCTGTCATTTTGGCGATGCTGATCTCGCGATTGGTTCGCGTTATGTTACCGGAGTGAATGTAGTAAACTGGCCATTGAGTCGCGTACTAATGTCCTATTTTGCATCAGTGTATGTACGAATGATTACCGGAATGAAAATTCATGATGCCACAGCAGGTTTCGTTTGTTACAATAAAAGCGTACTCGAAGAAATCAATTTAGATAAAATAAAATTTGTTGGATATGCTTTTCAAATTGAAATGAAATACAGAACGTACTGTAAAAAATTTCAAATTGTGGAGGTTCCCATCATTTTTACCGATAGAACAAAAGGGCAATCCAAAATGAGTAACTCAATAATCATTGAAGCCGTTTTTGGAGTTATTGCACTTAGATTGAAAAGATTAGTCAACACATTATAAGAAAAAGACAGGATGAACAGGGTTTTAATTAAGAATGCCAAAATAGTAAATGAAGGAGTAATTTTTGAGGGCGATGTATTAATTGAAAATGACTTAATTGTTGAGATTTCAGAAAGTATAAGTGCTAAATCCTCTCAATGCCAAATTATTGATGCCGAAGGAAATTATCTGATTCCAGGTGCAATTGATGATCAAGTGCATTTTAGAGAACCAGGACTCACCCACAAAGGCGATATAGAATCAGAATCCAAAGCGGCGGTTGCAGGTGGTATTACTTCTTATATTGAACAACCTAACACGGTTCCCAATGCGGTTACCCAAGAATTATTAGAACAAAAATACGAATTGGCTGCCCAAAAATCGTATGCTAATTATTCGTTTATGATGGGCGCAACCAACGACAATTTGGAGGAAGTTTTAAAAACAAATCCAAAGAATGTTGCCGGAATAAAAATATTTTTAGGTTCCTCAACAGGAAATATGTTGGTGGATAATGAAGCGACTTTAGAGAAAATTTTTTCGAGTACATCCTTATTAATTGCAGTGCATTGTGAAGATGAAACAACCATCAAAAACAATTTAGAGAAATACAAAGCAGAGTTTGGAGAAGATGTTCCCGTTACGGCTCATCACCTGATCCGAAGTGTGGAAGCTTGTTATATTTCCTCTTCAAAAGCCGTTGCGCTAGCTAAGAAAACTGGCGCTCGCTTGCATATTTTTCACCTTTCGACTGCCAAAGAAATGGATTTGTTTACAAACAAAATTCCTTTGGAAGACAAGAAAATCACAGCCGAAGTTTGTGTGCATCACTTGTGGTTTACCAATGATGATTATGCTACCAAAGGCAATCTAATCAAGTGGAACCCAGCGGTAAAAACAGCTAATGATCGAAAAGTGCTTTGGGAAGCGTTACTTGATGACAGAATTGATGTAGTTGCAACGGATCACGCACCACATACTTTAGAAGAGAAAAAACAATCTTATCTCAATGCGCCTTCTGGCGGACCATTAGTACAACACGCTGTTGTAGCTATGTTTGAAGCGTACCATCAAGGAAAAATAAGCATTGAAAAAATTGTGGAGAAGATGTGCCACAATCCAGCCAAAATTTTCAAAATAGAAAAACGTGGTTTTATTAAAGAAGGCTATTATGCTGATTTGGTTATCGTAAATTCAGGATTACCGTGGAGCGTAAAAAAAGAAAATATTTTAGCTAAATGTGGTTGGTCTCCTTTTGAGGGTTTTACGTTTAAATCTAGAATTACCCATACTTTTGTAAACGGGCGATTAGTTTATACGGCTTTTAAAGTAAAAGATATTCGAGCAGGAAAACGGTTATTATTTGAAAGATAAAATTTCATAAATGAGAAAAATCATAGCACTTTTAACAATTGTAACACTTTTTGTAAGCTGTAAAGAAGAAGTGGTGAATAAGCCGCAACGACTTATAGATAAAGACGTTATGGTCGATATTATGTATGATTTATCTATTTTAGAAGCCATAAAGAATCAAAATCCAGCTTCCTTGGACACCTTTAAAATAAATTCGAGAGACTATATTTTTAAAAAATATAAAATTGACAGTGTTCAATATGCCACAAGCAATATCTATTATGCCTCAGATTACAATGAATATAAGAGCATGTTTGAGCAAATTAGCAAACGATTAGAATCAAATAATAAAAGTGTAGATTCTTTGGTCAAATTGCAAAAAAAGAAAAAGAAAATTAAAAAAGTTGAAAAACAACCGGTAGTTAGCCGAGATACCACAAAATTAAAGTAAGAAAAGAATTTATAGATTTGAAATTTCTTTAATATATTGGCTGATATTCATAAAATCAGTTTTCAACACGTCTTTAATTTTCAGATTCGAATATTTGGGTGTCGCATACGAAGCTTTTGCCGTTACTCTAGTTAATTTCCTGGGCTGTTGCAAAACCTTCGAGACAAACCAATCCCATCTCCAAAGCACCTTCATAAAGAAAGGTTTTGCATGAATGTGAGGTCGTTGCACGACTAATGAATCGGCCATAGAATTCAGAATGTCACGAAAAACACTATTTTCTGCAATCAAGGTAAAGCGTTCATTTTTAATTTCACTTTGTGTTAATTGGTGTGCGATTCTAACAACATCAGTAACGGCGACAAATCCTGTAGAGCCTAGCGTGTAAAATTTCGATCCGTTTTTTACTTTTGTAAAAAGTAATCCACTTCCTTGCTCTCTAAAACCGGGACCTAGAATAACGCCTGGATTTATAATTATGACATCTAAACCTTCTTGTTGTCCGCGCCAGATTTCCATTTCGGCGCCATATTTAGAAATGGCATAATCACTATGCGGCTTTTCTGGATTCCATTCGGTTTCTTCGGTGATGAATTTTTCATGAGGCAGCAAATCGCCCAAAGTGGCAATGGAACTTATAAAACACAGTTTCTTTATTTGATAAGCGATACAAAAATTCACAATATTTGCGGTGCCTTCAATGTTTGTTTTTCGCAATACATCTTCATCTTTTGGATCAAAAGAAATCAAAGCGGCACAGTGGTAGACGGTATCTATATTTTGAAAGGCGATTTCTAAAGAAGGAACTTCGGTAATATCTGCGGGAATCCATTCGATTTGTTCGAACAGGGATTCCTTTTTATAGATGGAGAATAGGGATTTGGTCTTTTCAATCGAAGCGATACTTCGATAGATTGCGCGTATTTTTTCGTCCCCTACACTTTGGGATTCAATTAAATGAAGCAATAAATGTGCGCCTACTAAACCAGTTCCGCCTGTGACTAAAATCATGCTACGAAAATACGAATTATTTTTTTCGAATAACCTATTAAACAAATAACCGAATCCACAATAAATTTTATCTTTGTGCAAATTGATTAAAACGATGAAGAATTTTATTGAAGAAGTGACTTGGAGAGGAATGCTCCACGATGTTATGCCCGGCACAGAAGAACATTTGATGGAACAAATGCGTGTGGCGTATGTGGGAATTGATCCAACTGCCGATTCATTGCATATCGGACATTTAGTTGGTGTGATGTTGTTGAAGCATTTTCAAATATCTGGACACAAGCCATTAGCGTTAGTGGGTGGTGCAACAGGAATGATTGGTGATCCATCAGGAAAATCGAATGAAAGAAATTTATTGGACGAAGCTACTTTGCGTCACAATCAGGAAGCTATAAAAGGACAATTGTCTCGTTTTCTGGATTTTACTTCTAATGCGGGTAATGCGGCAGAACTAGTGAATAATTACGACTGGATGAAGAACTTTTCTTTTCTGGACTTCATTCGGGATATTGGAAAACACATCACAGTAAATTATATGATGTCCAAGGATTCAGTAAAGAAACGTTTGTCTTCTGAAGCTGCCGAAGGAATGTCATTTACAGAGTTCACATACCAATTGGTTCAAGGTTATGACTTTTTGCATTTGTACAAAAATAAAAATTGTACGCTGCAAATGGGCGGAAGCGACCAGTGGGGAAATATCACCACAGGAACCGAATTAGTGCGCAGGATAGCCAGCGGAAAAGCCTATGCATTGACTTGTCCATTGATTACAAAAGCGGATGGAACCAAATTTGGAAAATCCGAAGGTGGGAATATTTGGTTGGATTCTGCCAGAACTTCTCCGTATAAATTTTACCAATATTGGTTGAATACATCTGATCTTGATGCGGAAAAATACATCAAGATTTTTACTTTTTTATCGAAAGAAGAAATCGAAGTTTTAACGGAAAAACATAGAGAAGCACCCCATTTGCGTTTGTTACAAAAACGTTTAGCCGAAGAAATTACGGTGATGGTGCATTCAACAGAAGATTTAGAAAATGCAATAAAAGCATCGAATATTTTGTTCGGGAATTCTACTTCAGATGATTTGAAACAATTGGACGAAGCCACTTTCTTAGATGTTTTTGATGGTGTTCCTCAAGTGGAAATTAGCAGAAATGAAATAGAAGCGGGAATAAATATTGTTGACGTTCTAAACGAAAAAACAGGATTTTTAAAATCGAATGGTGAAGCAAGGCGCGCTTTGACAGCCAATTCTATTTCAGTAAATAAAGAAAAGGTGACCGAAGATTTTGTGCTTTCGACCAAAGATTTAATAAATAATCAGTTTGTATTGTTGCAAAGTGGAAAGAAAAATTATTTTGTGATTCGGGTTAAATAATTTCATAACTTTACTCTAAATAACAGATTAATTATGGAAACTCAATTTTTAACTGACAAAAAAGGAAAGAAAACCGCCGTCTTGATTTCTATAAAAGAATATGAAAAATTGATGGAGTGTCTTGATGAATTGGAAGATATTCGGCTTTATGACGAGGCGAAGATAGACGATGATGGTGTGAGGATTCCTATCGATGAAGCTTTTAAAATTATTGAAGCGAATCGAGAAAGGTCGATTTAATGTCTTACACTATTACTTTTAAGGATAAGGTTATAAAATCTTTAATTAAGATAAATGAACCATTTTATTCTGCAATCAAAAAACAGATTTATGATTTAGCAGAAAATCCAAGACCTCATGGATATAGAAAACTAAAAGGCAGAAAAGGGTATAGAATCCGAGTTGGAGATTATAGGGTTATCTACGAAATTTTTGACCATATACTTTTAATCGATGTTATTAATTTAGGCCATCGGAAGGATATTTATGATTGAAAATTAAATTACCATCAAATTACACCCGCGAATATCAGAATTATCAAAACGTCCCAATACCTCGAAAGAGTTGTTGGGATTTTTTTTACCCAAATCTTGCGTGGCAATAAACGAACAGGAATTGATGTTAGCCAGATCGATTACGTTGATTCCGCCAGTCTTTCCGTCTGGAATATAGGTCAAAGCATCTTCGGTGTCACGTACTAGAATTTGCATCCAAGAAGGGCACTCAAACACACCGTTTCCTAAAGAATACGCTTGCGAAAGCAATTCGGTCATTCCATATTCAGAATGTATGGCCGAAACGCCAAATCCTTTGCACAATTGTTCGTGTAATTCTTCCCGAATCATTTCTTTGCGTTTGCCTTTCATGCCGCCCGTTTCCATAATAATGGTATGCTGCAGTTGAAACTGGTGTCTTTCAATTAAATCTAATAAAGCAAAAGTAACACCAATCAGAATTACATTTTGACCAGCTTGGTCTAAAGCTATAAGTTTAGTAATTAATTCGTCAAGATTATTCAGGTAAAAACCACTTTCGGGATGATTTGATAATACAATTAAATCTTTGACCATGTATATTAAAGAAGAGCCTGCTCTTTCCAGATAGGATGGAAGCAATGCCAAGACAACATAATCGTTAATATTGCCGTAAAATTCCGAAAATCCGTTGCGGTAACTTTCTTCGTACAGAGTAACATCGGTTACTAAATGTTTGCTGGTAATCAATCCGGTGGTTCCGCTGCTGGTAAAAATTTCCTGAATAGCATTGCTATTGGAAACCACTTTATGGCTCTTAAAAAACTGAATCGGTAAAAACGGGATCTGTTGTAGTGATTTTACTTTATGTGGATCTGTTTTTAAAAAATCGCAAAACTCTTTATAGACCAAGTTGTTTTCGTATTGAAAACGAAACACTTTCAATGCAATTTTATCAAACTGTTTTTGACTGGAAATGGCAAATATGTCGGAGGTTGCAATCAAGATTTTTTTTTTGCAAAAGTAGTCAAAATTTTCAAGGGAAGTTTATTAACAGTATTGCAATGGTTTTTTTTGAATCCGCTTCCATTACTATTGTGCATAAAAAAAGCTCCAATCTCTATTGAAGCTTTTATGATAAAATGTTGAAGTATTATCTTATA
Source organism: Flavobacterium cryophilum (assembly GCF_048286555.1). Taxonomy (NCBI): domain Bacteria; kingdom Pseudomonadati; phylum Bacteroidota; class Flavobacteriia; order Flavobacteriales; family Flavobacteriaceae; genus Flavobacterium; species Flavobacterium cryophilum. The sequence continues at coordinate 672,110 of NZ_JBLVPZ010000001.1, forward strand.
ATTAATTTTCTCGTTGCAGAGGCCTCTTTTTCATTGATCTTTATAATATAGACGCCTGATGTGAGATTAGAGACATTAAGCTCTCTAGAACTAAGCATTGTTTGAAGCACTTTTTTGCCTAAGACATCAAAGATAATGATTTCTTTATCGAAGTCATTTTTTGAAGTAATGTAGACTTTACCATTACTCACAGGGTTCGGATACAAGCTTAAACCTTCAATTACGACGGTTTCTTGTGTTTTTGGTTGTTGCTTAGTTTCCTGAGCATTCATGCTCATAGAGAATAAAAAAACCAATAAAGTGATACTATAAAAGTAGTTTTTTGCCATTGGATTAGTTTGAATAGTAAATATACAAAAAATAATTCAAAAAGCATACCAAAAAAAAACATCCTGATTTTCAGTAGACTACCCCAAAAAGGTAGATACTATTCGGGGGAAACCAGAAAGCGCAAACCAAAATGGAATTAAGGCATAAATTTGATTTGAATTTACTTTTAAGTCAAACCAATATGGCACGAAGTACATTTTATTATTACCAAAAGTAAATCCACTAATAATATCAAGTGATCAAAGAATTGATAAGATCCATTTATCACAAACATAAAGGTCGCTGCGGGTACAGGAGGATAACAGATGAATTAAACAATAAAGGAATCAACCATAAAAACGTTTTTAGATTAATGAAATTATTAAGATTATAGAGTTTAATTAGAGTTAAAAAATACAAATTATATTAAGGGGAACAAGGTAAAATAGCTCCAAATCTTTTAAAGAGGAATTTTACAACGGCAGCTCCAAATCAAAAATGGGCAACCGATATAACCGAATTTAATATCTCTGGAAAGAAATTGTATTTATCTCCTATTATTGACTTATTCAATCAAGAAATAATTAGTTATGAATTGACGGAAAGACCTGTATTTAATCAAGTAGTTATGATGCTTAAAAAAGCATTTAAAAAAATACCAATAACAGTAATCTGACCTTACACTCAGATCAAGGCTGGCAATATCAAATGAAACAAGATCAATACTTGTTAAAAGAAAAAGGAATTAAACAAAGTATGTCCAGAAAGGGCAATAGTTTAGATAATGCTATGATAGAAAATTTCTTTGGAATATTAAAATCAGAACTTTTTTACATACAAAAATTTGCAAGTTTAGAAGAACTAAAACGGGAAATTAAGCAATATATAAACTATTACAATAGCGTAAGAATTAAATCAAATTTAAATAAAATGAGCCCGATACAATATCGAGCTCATTATTATCAAAATTAATTATGAATTTGTCTATACTGGGTAATGGAATTCTATTTTTTTAATAATTCCAATCCGTCAATAATTGACCATAGTCCAGAAGTAAGTACAGCACCAGTTGTCGTTGTGCTTACAGTGTAATTTCCAACTGGAAATGCAACGGCGAAAGCAGTTCCTACTCCGGCAGACTGAGAAGTACCATCATTAATTTTTACATTTAATAATTTTATCTTTCCACCTGTGACCTGATTGGTATTTGTAGTTGCATCTTGAATTCTAACAGCAGTTGAACCTACAGTTGTATATCCAGAAATTAAAACATTAGAGTATTCACCATTACCTTCTTTTTTGAATTGAATAGCATCATATTCAGCAGCTGAAGATCCTCCTTCTGTAACAGTTCCAGCAGCTCTTGTTAAAGTAATATTGGTAATCTTTGGTCCAAAGGCATTATTGACTGATTTAGCTTCAATCTCCATACCATAATTCCCTGTTGCAACTTGGTAAGCATACCAATTTGTGTTTTCTTGACCTCTCCAGCCATCTTGCCAGTCAAAAGAGTCATCAAAATTACCATAAGAGATAAGATTTTTAGCACTTACTGTACCTCCGTAAAATTCAAATCCATCGTCAGCACCTTTGTAAGCAACTAAGTTTTCTAAAACAGTTCCAGATCCTACTGAGTAAAATGAAAATCCATTTAACTCACTAGTGTTATCAGTAAGCTTTTTTCCAGCATATTCTACTCGTACGTATTTTAAAGAACCTCCGTTGTGTGTAGCGTTTACTCCACCGTATGGTAAGTTGTTTCCATCTTCAGATGTGGCAGTACTAACACCATTAGCACCTACAATGGGAGCATCCCCAAACATAATAATGCCACCCCATGAACCTGCAGTTTTAGAAGCTTCTGTAAATACAATTGGTAACGCAGCAGTACCATTTAAGAAAAGTTTCCCTCCGTTTTCCACTAGTAAAGCATCAGCTGTTCCGTCAGCTATAGTTGCTGTAATCGTCGAACCTGCATCTATAGTTAAAGACCCACCACTTTTAATTTTCACTGTTCCTTGTATAGTGTAATTTCCTGATGGATAAGTTTTTGCGGTTGTTATATCACCTGAAATAGTTCCTGTAGCTATTGGTTGCGTAGTGATTTCCTCGTTATCGGAAGAACAACTTCCTAAAAATAAAGCTACTACTGATAAGCTTAATACTAATTTTTTCATTTTGTTACTTTTTGTTTGTTGTGAGTATTTTTTACAAATTTACTTGCATAAAGTGTAATAGAGGTTAAGTTAATATTATACTACCATTGCTAAAATTTGAACTTAAAGTAAATTTTATGTAAAGACTGTTGGGCTATTGTAATTAAAAAAAGCAAGGCTGTCATAATTGACAGCCTTGCTTTTTTTAAAAAGTATATGATAAGTTAAGCGAGAATCCCCGTCCTCTTTTAAAACTTTCCAATAATAGGGAACTTTCATTTATGATAAATTTATTGTCCTTGCCCAATTCCATTTTATATAGTGGATTTAAAAGATTATCAACGGCAAATTTAAGATCAATATTTTTGCTAATTTTACTAGACCATACAAAGTCTAACTTATGGAACGGTTTTTCATAGATATTGTCCATACCTGCTGATCCTACAGCAAAAATTCTTGGACCATATACACCGTACACTAATGAAATGGAGTTTTTCATGGTTTCATTAAATTCAAAATCATATTTCAAATCTGAATTGATGATCCACTCTGAAGCTCCCTGTAGCTTTCTATTTGAGTTGTTCTCTAATGAACTGCCTCCAAAATTTACTTTTACATCAGTTTTCATTAATGAAGTGTTCATTCCAAAAGATAAATCTGATAATAATGGTGATAAACGTTCTAATTGCAATAGCAATTCAATTTCTGCGCCATATAAAAAAGCTTCTTTAGAGTTTTGATACGTCATCAATTGTCCACTACCTCCTGCTCCAGCAATAAAAACTCTTTCAATAGGATTTTGGAGTTGTTTTGCAAATAATCCTGCCGCAATGATTTCGTTATTTTTTGGAAACAATTCATACTTCATATCGAAGTTGAAATTATCACTATTTTTTAAGTTTGGATTACCCAATATTGATTTTCCATCTGGACTTACATATTGAATAGGTAATAATTCCATTGTTACAGGTCTGGTTATTGTTTTAGAACCATTAAAACGCAAATTGCTACTTTCTGTTAAAGCATATTTTGCATTAATCGAGGGTAGTACATCTAATTTTTGGTCTTTAATCTTTTGATATGGTCCATTGATAATTTGACCAATATTTCTGTAACTAATTAACCGGTCTGAATTTTCGACTCTAATTCCTCCATTGATTTCAAATTTGTCACCAATATTGTAAAGTAAGTTAACATAGCTTGCATTAACTAATTGATTTAGTTTTACTTTATAATCAGCATTTGATTCTTCACGAACAGCTATGATTCCATTATTGACGTCATCACCAATAAATTGATCAATAATATTCAAAGGTGCTGTATAATTTTTGTTGACAGAACGTAATCCTGAGAAAATACGGTAAGTAGATCTTAAGTCATTTTCGAAAACATTATATCCTACAGTTATGCGATTGGATTTTCCGTTTTCTTTCTCATTAAACTTAAAATTATACTCTAATAAGCCGGAGAAGTAGTAATTCCCTTTGATGTCTAAATACTGCCTGTTTAAATGATTTCCACCATAAGAAGTATTAATTTCAGTTTCAGAAATTTTTTCGCCAATAATAAATTTACGATCCGGTTGCTCATAAGCAGTTTTTACAAAAGACCCACCTACTTTAAGTGAATGTTTTTCATCCGAAGTTAGTTTTACATTTCCTAAAAGTTGGGTATTCAAATAATCAGATTGATCAAATTGGTTTGTTCTGATTAAAATGTTAGGATTAGTTGATTGATTGTTTGTATACCCTAATTGATCCTGGATCTTGCTATCAGTGGAACGTAGGTAAAACGAGGTTAATCCGATGTCAAAACGTTTAGCTTTATAATTTATTCCAATTAAAGCTGAAGCTGCTGTTTGGTAGCTGTAGCTTTCTTTGTTCAAATTGTTATCGTAATCTCCAGCTCCTAAAATAAAAGTACGGTCTACTCCCTTGCGGATTATGTATTTATTCTCCGCATTCAACGAAAGTGTATAGTTTAATTTTGCATCATTGTTTAAAGTGAATTTTTCGGCATGTATAAAACCAATACTTGTATTTAATGGGCTTGATGTTTTATCTACATTCCAAGTATTGTTTTTGTAAGCATCATTATATCCAGTAGGAGTTAATTTTTTACCTGTTGGAACATTTCCAAATTCATTACTTAATTGACGGTCTTGACCATTCAGTCCGAAAAAGCCTTTACTATTGTTTGCATCACTATGAATTAAAAAATCAGAACCGTTATTTGCAGTAGTAAAACCAGTACCAATGTTAATTTTAGTAATGCTTTTTGATTGTACAGTTTCAATGTTTACAGTAGCTCCGGCAAAATCTCCAGAAATATTAGGATTAAAAGTTTTATAAACATTTAAAACTCCTACGATATCCGTCGGGAAAAGATCTAATGGAATTATTTTGGTAAACGGACTATTTGAAGGTGCTTGCAGGTCATTTATTAAAAGATTATTATATCTGTCCTCAAGTCCCCTTACAAACAAACCTCTAGATTCCACTTTAGAGATTCCCGTAATTTTTGTTAAACCTTCCTCAACATCACTAACTCCTTTACGAGCCATTTCCTGTGCTCCAATACTTTGCTTGAAGACAACTGCGTTTTTTTGGTCTAATAAAAGAGCTGTTTCCTTTTCTCTGCTTGCTGTATTTTTTATGATAACATCTTCTAGTTTGTAGCTTCCGGAACCTAACGCCTTGTTTACGGTTACGGTTTCATTAGCAGTAACTGTTACTGGAATCTCTTCTGATTCATAACCCACAAAACTAAGTTGTAAAGTATAGCTTCCAGGCAATATTGTTATGGTATATTTACCATCAATATCAGTATTAGTTCCTATGTTTGTTCCTTTAATAAGAACGTTAGCAAAAGGTAATGACTGATTATTATCATCTTTGTCTGTTAACATTCCAGTAATCGTTCCTTTGCTCTGTGAAAAAGAAATAGCTGTTATTAATAACGTGAAAAATAGTAACTTGAATTTCATTTGGTTTTAATTTTTTGCAAAGTAACGTCTGAAATGTAAAATGTAAGTTACTGGCTTGTTATGGTTATGTTTTGTTTTAGGTCTTAAAACCACTCCAATATTAAATTACGGTTAACACCATTTGAAAACCCCATTTATCATTACATTTACATTTCAAAAACAATTCTTGCCGCTTTATGAAGAAAAAAAACACAAAGATTCTATTAGTAGATGATGAACCGGATATTTTGGAAATTGTAGGGTACAACCTTTCTCAAGAGGGGTATCAAATCGTTACAGCTGCAAATGGGAAAGAGGCAATAGCGAAAGCTAAAAAAGAACTGCCAGACCTTATTATAATGGATGTAATGATGCCGGAAATGGATGGAATGGAAGCTTGCGAAAACATTAGAAAGATTCCTGAACTCAGTAATGTAATCATCGCTTTTTTGACAGCCAGAAGTGAAGATTATTCTCAAGTTGCAGGCTTTGACGCTGGTGCCGATGATTACATCACAAAACCAATTAAACCTAAGTTATTAGTCAGTAAAGTAAAAGCACTATTACGCCGAGTAAAAGAAAAAGAACAAAACAGCGAAACACTCAACGTAGGCGGCATCGAAATAAATCGTGAAGAATATAAAATCGTAAAAGATAATATTGAAATTGCATTGCCAAGAAAAGAGTTTGAATTATTCTATTTGTTGGCTTCAAAGCCTGGAAAAGTATTCAAACGAGATGAAATTCTGGACAAAGTCTGGGGAAATGAAGTAGTTGTCGGTGGAAGAACGATTGATGTTCACATTAGAAAGCTGAGAGAAAAAATTGGAGAGGAATTGTTTAAAACAATAAAAGGAGTGGGCTATAAGTTTGAAGTATAAATGACAATAAATTTTAAAAAAACATATCGTTTTGCCGTAAAGTCAGCGCTTTATATTACCCTATTTTCTACCGGATTAGTTGGTTTTCTCACGTATTCATTTTTTACTTTCTCTTATCGATTTTGTTTAATTTTCGCGATTTCGATTGCTGCGTTTTCATTTATTGTCATACAATATCGAGTGGAGCGCTTTATCTATAAAAAAGTAAAAAAAATATACGATGACGTTTCTTTGCTAGAGTCAAGCTCTTTTAGAAACCAACCCATTACAACAGATATGGCAACGCTCACACGCGAAGTGAAAAAGTTTGCCACCGATAAAAAGTTAGAAATCGAAACTTTAAAAGTTCGGGAAGAATACAGGAGAGAGTTTCTTGGGAATGTCTCTCATGAACTCAAAACCCCATTATTTATGGTTCAAGGGTTTTTGTCAACCCTGCTCGACGGAGCCATGAGTGATAAAACAATCCGAAAAAAATATTTAGAGCGTGCCGAAAAAGGAGTAGAACGATTGATTTATATCGTTCAAGATTTAGACATGATTTCTAAACTAGAAATTGGAGATCTGAACTTGGAAATTACCGAATTCGATATTGTCAAATTAGTTCAAAATGTCTTTGATTTGCTCGAAATGAAAGCTTCCAAAAAAGATATCTTGCTGATGTTTGATATGAAATACAATAAGCCCATTATAGTGGTTGGGGATCAGGAAAAAATCCAACAAGTAGTAATGAATCTTGTCGTAAATTCAATCAAATACGGAAAAGTAAAAGGATCTACAGAAGTAAGTATCGAAGATTTGACAGCCGAAAAAGTCCTTGTTCGCATCACGGATAATGGAGAAGGAATAGAGAAAAAAAATATCTCAAGACTTTTTGAGCGTTTTTACCGAGTTGATAAAAGCGGGGCAAGAACCGAAGGTGGTTCAGGTTTGGGTCTATCTATAGTAAAACATATTATTGAAGCGCATGATGAAAAAATTTATGTAGACAGTACGTTTGGCGTGGGTTCTGAATTCTCTTTCACACTTGAAAAAATAAAAACAATTAAGAAGACAACATAAAACCAACGTTTAATAATGCGCTAAAAACTGATTCAAACGAATCAGTTTTTTTATTTCGCTAAAACAAAGTTTGGTTATTTGTCAAAAACCTGGAACAAATTGGCCCATTCAATTCTAGAATCTAATCTCGGCAATCCTTTGTATTCCTCAATCTCTAAGATGTTTTCCATTTTAAAAGCATCTTGTGTTGCGTAAGGAACCAGACCTTCTTTTTTCATTTTTTTGGCTAAATATTCTTGTTCATATTGTCCAGGTGTTGGAATAAAAAAAGCTTTCTTTCGCAGTTGCGCCAGATCCATGATGGTAGTGTAACCCGAACGGCAGAGGACCATTTCACTTTTGTTAAAAGCCTCTTCCAGTTCTATTGAATTCATGTAGTTGTAATAGGTAACATTTCCAATTGTTGTGATTTTTTGTTTCTCTTCAATAATTCCTTCAATGAAAATTACAGTACCGCTGTATTTAACAATTTCAAGTTTTAAATGTTTTTCTAACATACCGCGTTGAGGTTCAGGACCAGAAAGAATTACCAGTAAATCATATTTTTTTGGCAACAATTTCTTCTGCAGTCTGCTCAAAGGACCAATATATTGTGCCTTGAGATTTGGATTGTCAACATGGCCTAGTTTGCCTGTTAAATTTGGAGTTCCAGCTAGATCAGGAACCCAACATGCGGTGTATTTTTTTATGATAGACTGATGTACTTTACTCGTAAACCAAGTGGTATTTCCTGTCATCACATTTAATTGATGGGTAATAAACACCGATGGGATTTTCTTGCTGAACACGCCCAGTCTGTTATCAGAAATAACACCATCTATCGCATAATTTTCAATCCAATTTTGAATTATTTTTTTTTCTTCCAGAATGGCTCTAATCATTTTTGGACCATTCTTAATTAATTTCCATTTAAAATTGGCTCCATTTGTAGCATATTCAATCTGGTAGGAGGGCAGTTCTAAGGTTTGGAGATCGGGAAACTCTTTTCGGAGTAATTCAAGAGCAACACCATCGGAAGCAATTATTGGGATGTAGTTGTTCTCTTTTAAAGCCCTAATTATTGGTATGCAACGTGTGGCATGACCTAAGCCCCAATTTAATGGTGCTATTAATATAGTCTTTTGTTTCGATTTCAGTTCCATGTGCGATAAATAGGTTCGTTGTTTTTAAGTTGAAAGTTAGGCAATGAACCCGTTTCGCATATTTCTAAGGCATTACCAAACCATTAAATTATTCCGTTAAAAATAAGCCCTCAGTTGAACATTTCCAGTATGAATTGCTTGATTATTTTCACTTTTTCGTCCTTGATAATTGAAATTAATGTCTAAAAATTGTGTAATGTTTTTTTGCAAAAGCAATCTCCAAGTCAAGTTTTGACCCGTTTGTAAGCCTTCGAGCATTTGAAACCCAACCGAAGAAAATTCATTTCCTTCAAATTTGTTTTGGTAAAAAGAAACCTCTCCATTCAGCGTTATTTTTTTATCACTGGCATAGGAAAAGGCGGTTCCAAAACGGTTTTGCAGTAATGTTTCGAAAATTCCAGTTTGGTTCTCTTTGCTTTGTAATTCATAAAAGAGATCCCAACTGGTGTTTTTAGAGAATAAATAACTGATTTTTGGGGCTAATTGATATCCATTAATAGCGTAATTTTTCTCCGGGAAGTTCTCCGATTGAATAGTGGTTTGGATTGTTTTGGCAAAAAAACCGAACAACCAGCTTGTTTGGTATAAATGACCATATTGCAATTGATGCGAACTGTTTGTCGCTTCTTGTGAACCTATCGACAATAAGTTTTTTGTTTTATTCTGTAGATACGAATAGGTAACCGAATTGTTTTGTTTCCCTCGATTGTAAAATAAACTATTTCTTAAGCTTGAGTTAAGTCCCAGCACATTTTCATTGGAACCGCTAAACGGATTGAATTCAAAATTATCTCCGTCACTTCTCGTTTTTCGGTCGATTATAAAGGCAGTTTGATTGTAGAAATAGGAAAGTAATTTTTTTATTCCTTTCTCATTTTGCCATTGATTTGGGTTTAAGGTCAGGGATTGGGAGAACTTATTCTGATGTGTTTTTATATAAATCCGATTGGGTAAAAAGACACGGATGAATTTTGCCTGATCGATAAATGGAGCGACTTCAAACTCCTGTAATTCTTGGATTTCATTGCCGTTGTAATCATTCCAAGTGTAGACTCCCTGGCCTGCGGAAACTTCCAAATATGTAAATTCCTGCTGCGGAATGGTTCCGGAATTTGTTTCGTAAACCGTGGTGCTTTGAATTAACTGATTGAAAAAACGATCCATGTACACTATTCTGGAATTTAATGTAGATTCCCTTCTTCTTGCTGCATCCACAAAGTCCAAGATTCTATAATTGGCATAAATTGACAAATCACTTTTATTGGTTTGTATCAATTTAGACTTCAGCATCAATGTTTGGGAAGAATTCACCCGCTGAATCAAACCATTTTGTAAGCTGTCATTGGTTCTTCTTAGATATCCTAATTCTACAAAAACTTTAGTGCTGTCACCTCTTCCGGTGAAAATACCATACTCTGTAAATTTTTGGCTTAACGCCGAAAACAGATTGGTCGTTTTGTCTTTTTCCTGATTATCTTCTAATCGTAAGCTTGAACCAACCCAATTTTTATCAAAATGAAAACGAATTTGAGAGTGGTTTCTTAAAAATTGAGAGGATGAAACACTGCCGTCGCTTTTTAGGAAGCTGCCTTGGTTTTGAAAGGTCCATTTCATTGTTTGAAATAAACCATTTAAAATATGTCTGCTTCCTGAAAAATTTTCGGAGAAATCTAGTTTCTCAAACTGATACAACAACAGTCCTTTTGCAGTAGATTTTGGTTCTGGATTTAAATTCAATTGCAAGCCGGAAACTAATAAACTTTGATTTCCTACAGCAGCGGTTCCTAAATTCCAGTCTCTGTCAAATTCTATAGTATACAGCCGTTCCACAGATCTGAAATCTTTTTGTATAAATTGATAATTTGCAAAAGCATCAACGTTCCATTTTCTTGAAAAGAGACGTTGCCTCGCATTGATTTTTCCCGCCAAGCCCTGATTATTGGCATCATCAAGAGATGAAAATAAATTTTGATCATTGTTGCTTAGGCCAATTTCAAAATTGACAGCCGTTTTTTCGGTGGGTTTATACATTCCCAAAAAGGTGGCAACTTGAATTTTTGTTGGTGCAATGAGCTGAATTATGGGTTCGTAATTTCCTTGAGGAATATTGTTTATGGGTGCTATATATTCATAAACCCGGGTAATGGTTGCGGAATTTGTCACGATATAATTTCCATTATTGGTGCCTACCAAAGTGAATCGGACATTGAATAATTCCTGTTGAGCGTCATTTGAGTATTCGAATATTTCTACGGCGTTAAACACCGTTTTTCGATACAGCACTTTGTTACCGGAATACGAATCAACAGACGCAGAAGGCGCGGTCATTAAATCCGGATTGTCTCCTGAACTTATTAATATCTGGGCTTGTTCCTGTGATAAATTTTGTTGCAGCGGCTGGTTTTTTAAGTCGTTTTCCGAATATAAATACCCTCCAAAACTCCATTTTTCATTTTCATGTGTTGCACCGGCATAAGTTACAAAGCGGGTATAATTTCGATCGGAGTATTGATATTCAATGGCAATCCGCATTTCGGAAGTAATTGTAAAAAGCGGCGTAAATATAATTTCACCGGCGTTGTAATCTATCGTATAGTCATTGTTTTCGCCACGTTTTAATAAAATACCATTTACATACACCCGTTCTGAACCGGAAACGACGAGCACATATAGTTCTCCATTTTGTCCTTTTAATTTGTATGGACCTTGATTGCCTTCTTGTCCCACAAAATTACTTTTGGCATATTGCCCTCTAACTAATGCCGCTGATGCAAAGACATTTGTTTTGTTTTCTTCGGTTCCAAAGTTAAAATTTGTTGCCAGTCCCTGTACTTTTTTATTGAAATTTAGGAATTGTGTCTTTCTGTTTTCCAGAAAAATATCTCCTGCTCGAATGTTCCATTGGTCACTGAATAACTCTATAAAAACATTGTCAAACTGATCCAGTTTTTGAGAATAGCCCCCGTCCTGCAATGGAATATTGCTGTCCTGGATGGAGGCTCTTAAGCTTACTTTTTCAGAAATTTTTCCTGTGATTTGTAAATCTAAATTAGAATTCAAAACCGCATTTTGATTGTTTCCTATAGTAATGCCGCGGGTAATGCTTCCCGAAGTATTTAAACCGTCAAACGGCACATTTTTCACTAGGTTTTTCTCTTCAATTTTATATAAATTCCCATTTGCGGCTTCATTACTGACGACTTTGCTAGAGTCATAAATGCGGTATTCCTTAGTCAGTATTTCAGGAAATTTAAGATAGTGTATCGTAAGTGAATCGGAGTTGAATGAGCTGCTTTCTTTTATAAGTAAGGTCCCTTTTTTGAAATCTATCTTAAATAAAGTGGTGTCAATGGATTTGCCTTTGGCGTCAAGCAATTTGATAAAACTGGAATTAAGACTTTCTTTTTCGATGTAAATGGTGTCGCGAGAAAAAAGAATTTTTTTGGTTTTGTACAGCGAATTAATTTCCTGAGCGTGGAGCCCAGAAAAACAGCATAATACAATCCAAAAAAGTAATTTTTTTAACATAAATACTATAACTCGAAAGCACCAAAAGTAGTATTTATAATTCGATAATGTGTCCATCCAAAAAGTCTCGGAATAGTTTGATCGAAATGTCGTGATTTTTGGCTTGATTGTATGTTTTAGAAAAGTAAAAAAAAAGGAGAATCAACTGTATTGACTCTCCTTTATAGACTGTTGAATTATTTTTAAACTTCTTTAGTGATTACTTGCATGGTTTCGCGGCTGACTTGTTTTAATAAAACAATTTTGTTTTCTTCGACCGTTTGCGTAGCGGTGTCGTTGAAATGTCGGATTGTATATAAGGTTACATTTTCGTTAAATTCAACTTTGAATTTTTTCGATAAAAGGGCATTCAATGCTTTAAAAGTATCAAATTTATCTTCTACACATACGGAGAAACTAATTGCAGAATTCTGAATTAAGTTTACTTTTATTTTAAATTGGTGAAACAATGCAAAAATCTCACTGATATTTTCTTCCATAATGAAAGAGAAATCTATTGAGGAAAGCGAAATTAAAAGTTGGTTTCTTTTAACAATAAAACAAGGCAGATACGGTTCTAAATCGACACCTTTAGAAACACTTGTTCCTTTCAATAATGGGTTTATAAATGATTTCACATACAAAGGAATTTCTTTTTTCTGTAAAGGCTGCAGCGTTTTTGGGTGAATAACGGTTGCACCGTAAAAAGCTAATTCAATAGCTTCGCGATACGAAATTTGATTTAATAAACTGGCATTTTCAAAATATCTTGGGTCGGCATTCATTACCCCGGGAACATCTTTCCAGATGGTCACGCTTTCGGCATTCAAGCAATACGCAAAAATTGCAGCGGTATAATCAGAACCTTCACGACCTAAAGTAGTGGTAAAATTATTCTCATCAGAGCCCAGGAAACCTTGCGTGATGTTTAGTATTTTGCGTTTTACGTTTTTGGCAATATTTTTCTGTGTCAATTCCCAATCTACTTCCGCATCTCTATAATTGGCGTCTGTTTTTATGAAATTACGCACATCCAGCCATTGCGTTTTTATGCCCATGAAATTCATGAAATGACTCAAAATAGTTGTCGAAATTAATTCACCATAACTTACAATTTGGTCGTAAACAAAATTATAATTAGGAGATTTATTGTGTGTCAAAAAATATTCTAAATCAGAAAATTGATTATTTACAGCAGCGAAAACTTCATTTTTTTCATCCTCAAATAAATCCATCAAAATTTGATTGTGGTATTTTTTTACTTCTTGAACTGATGAATTTAATTCGGCTGATTTGTCGAAATAATTTTTTATCACGATCTCTAATGCATTTGTCGTTTTTCCCATTGCAGAAACGACCAACAATACATCCTCGTAACCCACTTTTTGTAAAACGTCATATACGTTTTTAATTCCTGCGGCATCTTTTACAGAAGCTCCTCCAAATTTGAATATTCTCATAGTTTTAAACAAAAATTGTTCTTTATTTTAATTTTTCTTCCACGAAATGGTTGATTCCTATTTCGTCCATTTGTACCACATACCAATCTCGAAGCACTTTTGCACCTGATTTTTCGTAGAATTCGATTGCTGGTGTATTCCAGTCCAATACATTCCACTCCACTCTTCGAACCTGATCTTTTTTCGCTTGTTTTAAAACTTCAGAATACAACGCATATCCAAGTCCGGTTCCACGCATTTTGTCTTTTACTACTAAATCCTCTAAATGAATTGTTTTTCCTTTCCAAGTTGAAAAGCGGTAATACCATAATGCGATACCTACTATTTGCTTCGCCTGTTCGGTATCGCTCGTGTCATCATCCACTTCGGCCACAAAAACATGAAATAAAGGAACAGGACCAAAACCATCCCGAATTAAATCGTCAACAGTTACAAGAACAGCATTTGGCTCTTTTTCAAATTCAGCTAATTCTTGAATAAGGCCTAAAACGGCTTGCATGTCTTGCGGATTTCCTCTTCTAATATTCATAAATTTTTATTTTAATGGTTCAAAAATGCAATAAAATTGCATTTTTACGTATTAATTTTGTGGTTTATTCAGCAAATATACAATACTGGTAAACTAAGTAAATTTTATTCAAATCATTTTCACAAAAAAAACGATATTTGTGACTTCAAATTAACTACATCGATTTCGTAATGGAAGAACGCAACAAAACACTAGGAGAATTTATCATTGAAAATCAAAACGCTTTTCAATATTCGTCAGGCGAATTATCCCGAATCATTAACTCAATCCGATTGGCGGCCAAAGTAGTCAATTATAAAGTAAACAAAGCAGGATTAGTTGACATAGTTGGGGCAGCCGGAGAGCAGAACATACAAGGTGAAGATCAGCAAAAACTGGATGTTTATGCCAATGAAGTTTTCATTCAAACTTTAATCAATCGTGAAATTGTTTGTGGTATTGCCTCTGAAGAGAATGATGATTTCATCACCGTAGAAGGTAGTGATAACAGCCATAATAATAAGTACGTAGTGCTAATGGATCCGCTTGACGGTTCATCAAATATTGATGTAAATGTTTCAGTTGGAACTATATTTTCGGTTTACAGAAGAATTACTCCAATAGGAACTCCAGTTACCCTGGAAGATTTTTTACAGCCAGGAATTAACCAGGTTGCAGCGGGATATGTTATTTACGGAACCTCGACGATGTTAGTCTACACTACGGGACATGGAGTAAACGGTTTTACGTTAAATCCAGCCATTGGAACCTTTTATTTATCGCATCCAAAAATGAAATTCCCTTCTGACGGTCATATTTATAGTATTAACGAGGGAAATTATGTTCATTTTCCACAAGGAGTGAAAAATTATATAAAATATTGTCAGTTAGAAGAAGGAGACAGACCTTATACTTCAAGATATATAGGAAGTCTCGTTTCAGATATACATAGAAATATGATTAAAGGAGGGATTTATTTATATCCTACGAGTTCCAAAGCGCCAAAAGGAAAATTACGTTTGTTATATGAATGCAATCCGTTAGCTTTTATTGCGGAACAGGCGGGAGGAAAAGCTTCGAATGGATTTAACAGAATCATGGAAATTGAACCGACAGAATTACATGAAAGGGTGCCGTTCTTTTGCGGAAGCTACAACATGGTAGAAAAAGCGGAAGAATTTATGCATAATGCGGAATTAAGTAAATATTAGTTTTCAAGTGTACAAAAAAAGCTCCCAGATTTTCTGGGAGCTTTTTGTGTGTTTTAGAATTACTTATTCATGTTTTGCATTTCAAAAAGGAAAGTATCTAAATCTACTTTTCTATCTACTAATTTAAGTGCTTTATGTATAATGTAATCTACATTTTCAGCATTAAAGCCTAGTGCTACTCCAATTTTTCTTAATAATAATTCTTGTTTGTCTCCTAAATGATGATCAACATGAACCATTCTCGCTAAATCAAACAGACGCTCTAATCTTTGCTCATGTAAATAAGGAGGGTTTATGGGATATTTTAATGGGTTTTCCAGAATTTCTTCATATTCTGCAGTAGAAATTTCTAACCTGACAGCCAGTTTGTCTAAAAACAGTTTCTCTTCAGGAGCAAACTTATCATCTGCAAGTGCTACACGAACAATAGCTGAAAAATGACCTTTATTTCTTTGTTTGAATTCGCTATCAAATAAATCTGAAAATGACATAAATATTATTTTTTTTATCTTACAAAGATAAATCTATTTTTAAATTAATAATTTTTATTTTTTTATATTTTTTCTTTGAATTTAATCGCTATTGAAGGGCATTTATTTAAATATCAAATCAATCATTTTCAAAATTAATCGTAAGTTTACAACCCCTTTATCAACCTAAAAAATTGCCCATGTCAGAATTTTGGATTTACTTTCAAATAGGATTAAAACACGTTTTAGATATTCATGCTTATGACCATGTTTTATTTTTAATAGCATTAGCGATTCCTTTTTCGTTTAAGGATTGGAAGCGAATTGTGCTTTTGGTAACGCTTTTTACTATTGGACATACGATGGCATTATTGCTTTCTATTTTTGATATTATTGCGACTAAAGTGAATGTTGTCGAATTATTAATTCCAATAACGATATTAATAACAGCATTGTTTAATCTTTTTACGGCGGGAAAATCAAGCAAGAAAGAAAGTATAAATTTGGTGTTTTTCATTACGCTTTTTTTTGGGATAATTCATGGACTGGGTTTTTCAAATTATTTTAAATCGATACTTGGAGGCGATGCTGCCTCTAAGATAGTGCCGTTGTCAGAGTTTGCATTGGGAATAGAAGCGGCGCAAATTGTAGTGGTTTTTGTGGTGTTGATTTTGTCGTATATCGTTCAAACCATTTTTAGATTCTCTAAACGTGATTGGACCTTAGTAATGTCGGCATTTATAATAGGAGTGGTGATACCATTGATTGTTGAAAGTGAAATCTGGATTAGATAAAAATGAACGAAAAAAAATTAAATAAATACGATAAAGCATATCTTAGAATTGCCAAAGAATGGAGTTTACTTTCTTATTGTAAACGCAAACAAGTTGGTGCGATTATTGTGCGGGATAGAATGATAATCTCTGACGGATACAACGGAACGCCATCTGGTTTTGAAAACTGTTGTGAAGACGATGAAGGTTTAACACGTTGGGATGTTTTACATGCGGAAGCAAATGCGATTCTAAAAGTAGCACGATCCACACAATCTTGTGAAGGAGCCACTTTATATATTACGCTTTCGCCCTGTAAAGAGTGTAGCAAATTGATTCATCAATCCGGAATAACAAGAGTAGTGTATCAAAATGGATACCGTGATGATTCAGGAATTCAGTTCCTTATAAAAGCAGGAGTCGCGGTTGAGCATATTGCAGTATTAGAAGAATAAATGTTGTTTTCCTATGAATTATAACGCAAAATATTTGCCCATTATTGTTTTCGCGACACTCGCGCTAGGTGTTGTGCTGGGTGGAATGTTGAATTTCCCTAACGCAGTTGATTTTTCAGACCGCAATAATTCTAGAAGCAAACTCAATAAACTAATCGATTTTATTGACAATGAATACGTCGATGATATTAATACAGATTCTATCGTAAATATTACCGTAGATAATATTCTGGCGCAACTCGATCCGCATTCCGTATATATTCCGGCGAGCGATCAACAAGCAGTGGTAGAAAGCATGAAAGGTAATTTTGTGGGGATCGGCGTTAACTTTTATATGTACAATGATTCTGTTGCGGTCATAAAACCAGTAGAGAATGGCCCTTCGGCAAAAGCTGGAATAAAAGCAGGAGATCGAATTTTATATGCCGATCAAACGAAATTATTTGGACGCAAATTACCAAGTGACAGTTTGTATTCTAAATTAAAAGGAACGGTGGGTTCTGATATTGTGCTTACTATTTACAGAAAATCAGAAGGAAAAAAGCTCAAAGTAAAAATAAAACGGGATGTTATTCCGCTAAAAAGCGTTGATGCAGCGTTGCTTTTAAGTAATAAAACGGGCTATATAAAAATAAACAGATTTGCCGAAACTACCTACAAGGAGTTTATGGCCGGATTAGCCAAGCTCAAACAACAAGGTGCAAAAGCACTCATCATTGATGTTCGCGATAACGGTGGCGGGTATATGGAAGAAGCAATTGCTATTGCCGATGAATTATTGACAGACAAGCAGCTAATTGTTTTTACTAAAAGTAAAAATGGAACTATAGACAAGACTTTTGCGACCAAGAAAGGCAGTTTTGAAAACGGAAAAGTATTTGTTTTAATCAATGAAAACAGTGCTTCGGCGAGTGAAATTCTAGCGGGTGCCATTCAAGATAATGATCGGGGAACCATTGTGGGGCGTCGTTCTTTTGGAAAGGGATTGGTACAAAGAGAAATGGGTTTTGCCGATGGATCAGCCGTTCGATTGACTATTGCCCGATATTACACGCCAACGGGTCGTTCCATTCAAAAGCCTTATTCGAAAGGGAATGAGGCGTATTTTGACGAATCAGAAGCTCGTTTTGGGAATGGAGAATTATATGAAAGAGACAGTATAAAAATTACAGATACTTTACAATTCAAAACTAAAAAAGGTAGAATTGTTTACGGCGGCGGCGGAATCGTTCCTGATGTTTTTGTTCCGCTAGAAGTGGAACATGGAAATGAAAGTACGGCTTATTTGTTGCAATCCGGAATCGTGGGCAATTTTGTTTTCGAACAGTTAGATAAAAACCGAAGCGCTTTTAAAGGACTTACTTTTGAACAATTTAAAATTAAAATGAATCAAACAGATTTGTATTTTAATTTGTTTCAAAAATTTATTTTTGGAAACGGATTGGATTTAGATTTCGGAAAAAGCAAGTTGTTGGTAAAAAGATATTTGGCTGCTGAATTTGCCCGACAATTATATGGGGAAAGCTATTATTATGAAATTATATTGAAAGAAGATGCGATGGTTAAAAAGGTTCTGAATCAGAAATAATTACTAGTTTAGAGTTGGTGGATAATTACAGTTTAATTAACTTTTTCTACCGAATACTATCGTGTGCATGTGTCTGCAAGCCGTTATTCCATTTAGTAAGAAAATCTGTTGCAACTGAGGCGCCGCTTCCGGCAGCAATGGCTAGCTGGCTTCTCCAGCCGGCTAAAGTTCCTATAACATAAATTCCTTCAGCAACGTTATGATCACTGTTCTTAAGTTGAATTCGTTGTTTTTCAGGAAGGGATTTTTGATGTGGTTCTACATATTGCATCAATCCATCAATTGCAAAAGTATTCGCATATCCTATGCCTACGATTATTGTTTTAGTATAGTAGGAATTCTTGTTTGTAATAACTGTAAATTCCGGGAATTGTCCCTCGATTTTTAATACTTTTTCCTTTGGAATTTGAGTAATATGAGGATAAGCGTTCGAGAGATGTTCAATACTTTCGTTCAATAATTCGGAGCCTAATTTCCCCGGAGGAATTCCATAAACATTGTTAAACAGCGCTTCTTGAAGAGATGATGTTTTTTGATGGGTGAAAATGCCGACTCTTTTGTCAGCAGCAAAGAATTTGTTTTTTGCCGAACCCAAAACAAGCGCGCATGACATTCCTGAAACGCCACCGCCAACTATGAGAACATCAAACATTATTACAATTGATCATTCGATTTCTCTTCAACCTTTTTTGCCATTTTAAAAATCAGAAGAATCAAAACTGCACAAAAAGAGGCAGCTATTCCAATAAAAGCAACTACGCTATCTCCTTGAAATGGATTTCTAAAATCCAACAAAGTAACATTAAATATGATTAGCGCTATTGCTAAAAACACCAAGATGTTAGTGAAAATTTTCATAATACGTTTTTGTTTTTGATTTAAAAGAAACAGATTTTTTATTCTACAAACAGATGTCTGTTCAAAAATCAGATTGTCTTTTAAAATTATCTTGTGGGTAAATTTAGGTAAATTTATTTTAGACGAACAAACCTTTAACATTCGCAGCGAATAATTTAACAGCAATCGCTAGAAGTACAACGCCAAAAGTCTTTCGGATTACGCCAAGTCCATTTTCTCCTAGTAGTTTCTCAATTTTAGACGATGATTTCAAGACGATATATACCAAAATAATATTCAAAATTATTGCAATAATAATATTTATGGTAAAAAACTGGGAACGTAAAGAAAGTAAAGTGGTCATTGTTCCAGCTCCTGCAATCAAAGGAAATGCCAAAGGAACAATAGATGCGGAACTTGCTTCTTCATCGCGATAAAGTCGAATGCCTAAGATCATTTCTAATGCCAGAAAGAATAATACGAACGAACCCGCAACGGCAAATGAGTTTACATCAATGCCTATTAAATTCAGTAATTCCTCTCCCACAAAAAGGAAAACAATCATGATTGTACATGCAACTATTGAAGCTTTTTCAGATTCAATGATTCCATGTTTTGCTTTTAAATCAACAATAATAGGAATGCTTCCCACGATATCAATAACGGCAAAAAGAACCATTCCTACCGTAATTATTTCTTTAAAATCGATGTCAAACATAATTTTTTTGGTTGTAAAGGTAAACTTTTCGATAGATTTTTTGTTAAAATTAAATTTTATTACAATAATTCTGATTCATTTTTGATAGGCTTATTTTTACTAAATTTTTTGGTTTTTGAGAGTATTTTTTACGTATTGTAAGTGAGTTATATGGCTTTAAAAACGGCTTATTTCCTTGGTTTTTCCAAAAGTTAAAGTTGGTTTTATCTAAATAATTATAATGTTCTTTAACTACCTTTGCACCTTATAATCTCACTACCCCAAAATAATGTTTCAATTAGGAAAAACGATCGTCTCAGAAGATATACTTCAAAAAGATTTTGTTTGCAATTTGTCAGCCTGTAAAGGGGCTTGTTGTGTTGATGGAGATGCTGGAGCTCCATTAAGCATCGAGGAAACGAAGATATTAGAAGAAATTTATCCCAAAGTAAAACCATTTTTACGCAAACAAGGAATTGCTGCTATAGAAGCGCAAGGTACGTGGACCACTGGAACTGATGGTGATCTTGAAACCCCGTTAATTGACAATAAAGATTGTGCATATGTAATTTTTGACGGTAAAACGGCTTTGTGCGGCATTGAGCAAGCGTATAATCAAGGGGTAATTGCTTGGAAAAAACCAGTTTCCTGCCACTTGTACCCTATACGGGTAAAAGATTTTACGGAGTTTTCTGCCGTTAATTACGACAAATGGGACATTTGTGATCCGGCTTGTTCTTTAGGTCAGGAACTTGAAGTGCCAGTGTATAAATTCGTCAAAGAAGCTTTGGTTCGAAAGTTTGGTGAGGACTGGTATGCAGAGCTTGAAATAGTCGCTCAAGAACTCAAAAAATAATTTAAAATAAATTCAAATTTTCTTTTTTACTGTTTTTAAAATCCTATATTTTACAGTAGGTCGCCGGTGTTTCATAATTTTAAAACACTGATTTTAAGGTATTTAAAATACGCATAAAAAAACCTCATTTTTTTTCGTTTGTTAAAAACTAGGTAAGATTGTGAATAAGTTTGGCTTTTAATTTCGGCAATATTTTACAATCTTTGTATTCTACAAAAAGCATAAAATCTCAAAAAATAAACAATTATAATGGCACAAATTGAACCAATTTTACAAGAAAATAAAAATCGTTTCGTAATTTTTCCTATTAAACACCACGATATTTGGGAATTTTATAAAAGTATGGAGGCCAGTTTCTGGACTGCTGAAGAAATTGATTTGTCTCAGGATTTAAATGACTGGAATAATAAACTTTCTGATGACGAGCGTTATTTTATAAAACACATTCTTGCTTTTTTTGCTGCTTCTGACGGAATTGTAAATGAGAATCTGGCTGAAAATTTTGTAAACGAAGTTAAATATGCAGAAGCGAAATTCTTTTACGGTTTTCAAATCATGATGGAAAACATCCACAGCGAAACCTATTCGTTATTGATCGATACGTATGTAAAAGACGAAGCGGAGAAAGATGACCTATTCAATGCTTTAGAAGTTTTTCCTGCGATTAAGAAAAAAGCAGACTGGGCTTTAAAATGGATTGAATCCGATTCATTTGCGGAGCGATTGATTGCTTTTGCTGCAGTGGAAGGAATTTTCTTTTCGGGCGCTTTTTGTTCTATTTATTGGTTGAAAAAACGCGGATTAATGCCAGGATTGACGTTCTCTAACGAATTAATTTCTCGTGATGAAGGAGTTCATTGTGATTTTGCGGTGCATTTGCACAACCACCACTTGGTTAATAAAGTTCCAAAAGAAAGAATCAGAAGCATTATTGTAGATGCTTTGAATATTGAAAGAGAATTTATTACAGAGTCACTGCCGGTGAGTTTGATAGGAATGAATGCCGTATTGATGACACAATATTTAGAATTTGTTGCCGACAGATTATTAGTGGAATTAGGTTGCGACAGAGAATATAACACTACAAACCCATTTGATTTTATGGATATGATTTCACTTCAGGGTAAAACAAACTTCTTTGAAAAGAAAGTGGCTGAATATCAAAAAGCAGGTGTAATGAACACGGATGGTGATGCTCAAAAAATATCTTTTGACGCCGATTTTTAAAATTTGAGTTCTTATCGATCCATTAATTTATTTTTGCGCTACTCTTGCACTAGCCCAGATAGTAATGGAAATCCTTTCTAGTCCTAAACTTGTTTCAGGATCCTGAAACAAGTTCAGGACTAGAAAGATTGCAATGGATAGCTGGAAGTAGCTCCAGAAAAAGATGCTGAATCAAGTTCAGCATAAATTACAAATAACGAAAAACAGCGAAGGGATTTTCTGTTTTAAAAACAAACAAAAGTATGTACGTAGTAAAAAGAGATGGGCACAAAGAGCCGGTAATGTTCGACAAAATCACAGATAGAATTAAAAAACTATGTTATGGTTTGAATGATTTGGTTGATGCTGTGAAAGTGGCAATGCGAGTAATTGAAGGACTTTATGATGGAGTTTCTACGTCAGAATTAGATAATTTAGCGGCCGAAACTGCGGCTTCAATGACTATTGCGCATCCTGATTATGCACAATTGGCAGCGAGAATTGCAATTTCGAATTTACATTCGAATACCAAAAAATCATTCTCGGAAACTATGAATGATATGTTCCATTATGTAAACCCAAGAAATGGTCAGTATGCGCCGTTACTTTCTGAGGAAGTGCATAAAGTGATTATGGATAATGCAGAGTTTTTAGACTCACATATTATATACAATAGAGATTTTAACTACGATTATTTTGGTTTCAAAACCTTAGAAAGATCGTATTTGCTTAAAATAAACGGTAAAATCGTGGAGCGTCCGCAACATATGTTGATGCGTGTTTCCGTTGGAATTCACTTAGACGATTTGGAATCAGTGATTGAGACGTACGACTTAATGTCTAAAAAATTCTTTACGCATGCAACGCCAACGTTGTTCAACGCAGGAACACCAAAACCTCAAATGTCTTCTTGTTTCCTGTTGGCGATGCAAGACGATAGTATTGATGGGATTTATGACACGTTGAAACAAACGGCTAAAATCTCGCAATCAGCTGGGGGTGTTGGACTCTCTATTCACAATGTAAGAGCCACAGGCTCATATATACGTGGAACAAATGGAACATCTAACGGAATTGTTCCTATGTTGCGTGTTTTCAATGATACAGCACGTTATGTGGATCAAGGTGGGGGAAAACGTAAAGGTAGTTTTGCCATTTATATCGAAACGTGGCATGCGGATATTTTTGAATTCTTAGATTTAAAAAAGAATACCGGAAAAGAAGAAATGCGTGCCAGAGATTTGTTTTTTGCGATGTGGACTTCGGATTTGTTTATGAAGCGCGTGCAGGAAGACAGCTATTGGACACTGATGTGTCCTAATGAATGTCCAGGATTGTATGATGTGTATGGCGAAGAATTTGAAGCCATGTACATTGATTACGAGAAACGTGGAAAAGGTAGAAAAACCATCAAAGCACATGAACTGTGGGAGAAAATTCTGGAATCGCAAATCGAAACTGGAACGCCTTATATGTTGTACAAAGATGCTGCCAACAGAAAATCAAACCAAAAAAATCTAGGTACTATTCGTTCTTCGAATTTGTGTACCGAGATTATGGAATACACTTCAAAAGATGAAATTGCGGTTTGTAACCTGGCTTCACTTTCATTGCCAATGTTTGTAGAAAACAAGAAATTTGATCACGATTTGTTGTACACCGTTACAAAACGCGTGACCAGAAACTTGAATAAAGTTATTGACCGGAATTATTATCCGGTAAAAGAAGCTGAAAACTCTAATATGCGTCATAGACCAGTTGGTCTTGGAGTGCAAGGGTTAGCCGATGCTTTTATCATGTTGCGTTTGCCTTTTACGAGTGATGCAGCTAAAAAACTGAATCAAGAAATTTTTGAAACTTTATACTTCGCAGCTGTTACCGCTTCGATGGAAATGGCCAAAGAAGAAGGTCCTTATTCTACTTTTGAAGGTTCGCCAATGTCACAAGGAGAATTTCAGTACAATTTGTGGGGAATGAAAGATGAGGAATTATCTGGTCGATGGGATTGGGCTTCATTGCGAAAAGAAGTAATGAAACACGGAGTAAGAAACTCATTATTAGTAGCACCTATGCCAACTGCTTCTACTTCTCAAATTTTGGGTAACAACGAAGCATTCGAACCTTATACTTCTAATGTTTATACCAGAAGAGTACTTTCGGGAGAATTTATTGTGGTAAACAAACACTTATTGCACGATTTAGTGGAACGTGGCTTGTGGAACGAAACATTGAAACAAGAGTTAATGCGAAATAACGGTTCGGTTCAAGACCTGAATATTCCGCAAGATTTGAAAGAATTGTACAAAACAGTTTGGGAAATGTCCATGAAAGACATTATCGATATGTCACGTCAACGTGGTTATTTTGTGGATCAGTCACAGTCATTGAACTTATTCATGCAAAACGCTAACTATTCCAAATTAACATCAATGCATTTCTATGCTTGGCAATCCGGATTAAAAACGGGAATGTATTATTTAAGAACAAAAGCTGCGGTGGATGCGATTAAATTTACATTGAACAACGATAAAAAAGCAGAGCCAATCGAAATTAAAGAGCAATCATTTGCTGTTCCTGCAGTTGCTGAAGCAGTAGAAATGACTGCCGATGAATACAGAGCCATGCTTGAATTGTCTAAAAATGCTGGTCCAGACGAATGTGAAATGTGTGGGTCATAAGGTTTTCTGAATGATCATTTAAGATTTTTGATTTTTGATCGAAAATCAGTAATAAATAAATTTTTTGTCATTTTGACAAAGAAGAAATTTTAAGCAGTTGTGTAATGATAGCTGCTTTTTTTTGGAGCTATTTGAATTCTTTTTATTTTTAAATAAAAAATAAAAAGAATTATACTTCAAACGAAGTTCACTGAACTCCAATTAAAATAAAAGTTAAGTGAAGTAATCTGGGCTAAATTATGAAGGGGGTACTGTTCAAATTTGTAAATAATTCATTATATTTGAGAGGTTATTATTGTTCAAAACTTTTTTGAACCAATCAAAAACGATAAAAAATGGAAAATAAAAAATTCACAGTTACAGATGATTTATTAGCTTCCAAAAGCCAGCGTCTCCTGAATTTCCTTATTGATGTATTGATTATTTATATTATCGAAATTAGCCTCGGGACCACATTAATCCTAATTGCTGAAATCACTTCTTTTCCAAGTTTATCAGCAAGTATTGAATCGATGGGTATAATTGAACAAATTTTGATTGGAATTATTATTCTGATTATATATTACAGTTTGACCGAAATTTATTTTTCCAGAACTTTTGCGAAATATTTCACCAAAACAATGGTAGTGATGTATGATGGTTCAAAACCGGATAATAAAACCATTTTTATGCGCACGTTTTGCCGATTAATTCCAATAGATCCGCTTTCCTATTTTGGAAACAATCCACGAGGCTGGCACGATAGCATTTCCAATACCTTTGTTGTCAATAAACACGAGTTGTTAGAAAAAAGAAATTTGTTTCTAACTGAATAAGGGTTGCAGGTTATATTTTAAAAAAATAAAGAGTGGTCATTTTAGACTGCTTTTTTGTTTTTAAACACAACCTTTTCTTTATATTCGCTCCTTTTAAATACCAACAATAAAATAATGAACTGGGAACAACTTTTATCACTAAAACGTCAGGGAGACAAAGGCAAAAGATTGCGTATAGAACAAGATGATACGCGACTCGGTTTTGAGGTGGATTACGATCGTATTATCTTTTCGGCGGCCTTTAGAAGCTTGCAGGATAAAACGCAGGTTATTCCGTTATCAAAAACTGATTTTGTTCACACCAGATTGACGCATAGTTTGGAAGTTTCAGTTGTGGGACGTTCTTTAGGACGATTGGTTGGTAAAAAAATAATAGAAAAATATCCGCATCTGAAAGAAGTTCATGGCTATCACATGAATGATTTTGGCGCTATAGTTGCGGCGGCATCCTTGGCGCACGATATTGGAAATCCTCCTTTTGGACATTCTGGCGAAAAAGCGATTGGGGAGTATTTTTCTATCGGGAAAGGACAGCAATATAAAGACCAGCTTACCGCAAAAGAATGGCAGGATTTAATTGATTTTGAAGGAAATGCGAATGGATTTTCGGTACTTACTGCAAGTCGTCCGGGAATTGAAGGTGGACTGCGAATTTCATATGCCACGCTAGGCGCCTTTATGAAATATCCTAAAGAAAGTTTACCAAAAAAACCAACTAAAGATATTGCCGATAAAAAATACGGTTTTTTTCAAACCGACAAAGCCTTTTTTCAGGATGTGGCTGCGGATATGGGTTTGATTCCAAATAAATCAGATGGAAATATTGGTTTCGAAAGACATCCTTTGGCTTATTTAGTGGAAGCTGCCGATGATATTTGTTATACTATTATTGATTTTGAAGACGGTATCAATTTAGGATTAGTTTCTGAAGATTTTGCTTTGGAATATCTGATAAAATTGGTTAAAGATAGCATTGATACGGCTAAATACAAGACTTTGGAAACCAAAGAAGATAGAATTAGTTATTTGCGTGCGTTGGCAATCGGGAGTTTAATAAGCGATGCTGTTAACGTTTTTATTGAAAATGAAGCGCTGATTCTTAGTGGAAATTTTCCATTTGCTATAATGGATAAAAGCAAGTACAAAGCTCAAATGGATGATATAATAAAAATTAGTGTCAATAATATTTATCAAAGTCGAGAAGTAATCGAGAAAGAAATCGTGGGATATCAAATCATACAAACCCTGTTAGATAAATTCATAACTGCTTTCAATAATAAATTTAACGGAAATGCTTCTAA
Source organism: Flavobacterium cryophilum (assembly GCF_048286555.1). NCBI lineage: Bacteria > Pseudomonadati > Bacteroidota > Flavobacteriia > Flavobacteriales > Flavobacteriaceae > Flavobacterium > Flavobacterium cryophilum. The sequence goes on from NZ_JBLVPZ010000001.1 coordinate 698,987, forward strand.
CTACGATTCCTTAATCTTGAAAATGTTGCCTGAGAAGCATCATCTCGAAAAAGAAAACCTTTATGGGAGATTACTTCATATTTGTCATTTTATCTCTTTGCTCACTGATGGGAATGCACTTATGTTATTTGAAACTATAAATGGTAAAATGAAGAATTAAGTTTTAAAAAATATACTCGATTCCAACACCAATAGCTTGTCTTATTTGTGTTTTTGGACCTTCCGTTACTTGTATTCCGGCAATTTCTCTTTTTGATTTGATATCGTCGTCATATATTAAATGCGCTCCAATATTGGCTTTTACGTATTGATTCACTACAAGTTCGACTTGTAAATCACAGTCTACGTCTATATTTCCAAAACGATTTACATAGTCTGAATATAAGCTTAAACGGTTTTCTAGAATGACATTTTTGAAGATTTCTTTCTTGTATTTATTGGTTACTAGAAAACCAAGTTCCATTTTTGATCTTTCGCCTTCGGTGAGTAAATTTCCATCCAAGTCGTAGGTTGCTTTAATAACTCCAAAAGCACCTTGATTCGCTAAACTTTGATCTAGAACTAAAGTTGTTTTAAATGTAAATGGCGAGATATAAAATGTTCGGTTCTTATCTTTATCAATATTTTCAGCGCCTACTCCCATAAAAATATATGCTGGAGCAAAGGGTTGTGAGATTGCTTTTTCAGTATTTGGATATGCATAACCGTTCGCGAATTGTGTATTAAAGCTGAATTTAGCCGAATGATACCAGTTCGAAAGAGTGTCTTTTCTGTAGCCAAACGTGGAGTTAAATTGAAGGGCGTCTTCAGTTTTTCGTATATCAATGCCGTCTTGTTTATTCAATCCGTATTTAACGATTAACTCATTTGACCAGTTGTAATTGCTTCTATTGTAAACTCTATGAAATTTACCTTTAAATAGCCCTGAAATCGAACTGGTTCCTCCTGCACTCCAATTGATAAAGGCGACTTCAGAGATGTCAAAGCCCAAACTGTTTTTTTTACTCCAATGGGATAATGGAAGATAATGCGTCCGGGTTTGTATTTTTAAAGCTACTTTCAACGGTTTATTTTTGGTTAAAAGCGTTGTTATTGGTCTAAGTGTGTCAGATAACGGAGTGATTCGTACTTCTTGGGAGAAACAATTAAAAGAGAAAGTGCAGGTAAGTATAAGAAAGACGTAGGTTAATAATTTCATTTTGGATTAGTTGTGATTGAGGTTGCAAAATAATTATTTTAATAACTTGAAAAAAGTTTTTCAAGACTTTTAACGTCAATTTTACAATATTGTTGTAATTCAGCTACAGTTCCGTGTTCAATAAATTCATCCGGAATCCCAAGCGTCGTTATTTGTGACCTGCAATTATTCTCTGAGGCAGATTCAAGAATTGCGCTTCCAAAACCTCCTTTTACGGCGCCATCTTCTATAGTAATTATAGTTGTAAATTTAGCAAAAATTCTCTTCAATGCATTTTCGTCTAACGGCTTAACAAATGAAAAATCGTAATGCGCAATCGTTTCTGGATGCTCAATTTTGGCTATAGCCAAAGAGACATTATTGCCAATCGTCCCATTGGATAAAACCGCTACTTTTGAGCCTTCCTTGATGCAAAAACTTTTTCCAATTTCTATTTTTTGATAACTCCCAAGATGTTGAGTTTGCCAATTTGCAGTTACGCCGCGTCCTCTTGGATAACGTACAGCGATAGGATGATTTAATCCCAATTGTGCAGTATATAAAATATTTTGTAACGCTATTTCATTACGAGGCGCATAAATAATCATATTAGGTATGCAACGCAGGTAAGCCAAATCAAAAACACCGTGATGCGTCGCACCATCTTCTCCCACTAAACCGGCTCTGTCTAAACAAAAAATAACTGGAAGATTCTGTAAGGCAACATCGTGAATTACCTGATCGTAACCTCTTTGTAAAAAAGTGGAGTAAATGTTACAAAAAACAACCATTCCTTGAGTTGCCATCCCGGCCGCTAAAGTCACCGCATGTTGCTCTGCAATTCCCACGTCAAAAGCACGTTTAGGAAACGCATCCATCATAAATTTCAACGAACTTCCCGATGGCATCGCAGGTGTAATTCCTATTATTTTTTCGTTTTTTTTTGCCAAATCCAATACGGTCAAGCCAAAAACATCCTGATATTTCGGCGGTAAATTTTCTTCTGATTTAATGTGAATTTCTCCAGTTGCAGCATCAAATTTTCCGGGAGCATGGTATTTTACCTGATTGTCTTCGGCTTGCTGCAATCCTTTTCCTTTCGTGGTAATAATGTGCAGAAATTTTGGTCCTTTTATTTTTTGCAAACGTTTCAGTTCTTTGATAACGGCAAAAATATCATGACCGTCTATCGGACCTGAATAATTAAAATTTAAAGATTTAATCATGTTGTTTTGCCTCGGATTTTTTCCTTCTTTCACGGCAGTGAGGTATTTTTTCAAAGCGCCTACACTTGGGTCAATCCCGATGGCGTTATCGTTCAGAATCACTAATAAATTTGCATCAGTAACTCCGGCGTGATTTAAGCCTTCAAAAGCCATTCCTGATGCGATGGAAGCGTCACCAATTACAGCAATGTGTTGTTTGTTGAAATCGCTTTTTAAATTAGAAGCGATTGCCATTCCTAAAGCTGCCGAAATGGAAGTAGAGGAGTGGCCTACGCCAAAGGTATCATATATACTCTCACTTCTTTTTGGGAAACCGGAAATACCACCCAGTTGCCTGTTGGTATGAAAAATATCTCTTCTGCCCGTAAGTATTTTATGTCCATAAGCCTGATGCCCTACATCCCAAATTAATAAATCGTTTGGTGTGTCAAAAACATAATGCAGCGCAATAGTCAATTCGATAACTCCCAGGCTTGCGCCAAGGTGTCCTTCTTTTACAGCCACAATATCGATAATAAAATTGCGTAATTCTTGAGCGACTTGAGGAAGTTGGGCTTGGTCAAGCAGGCGTAAATCGGTTGGATTGTTTATGTTTGAAAGTAAATTATCTGACATAAAGCAAAGATACGATTTGAAATTGTATTTTTGCAGTCGATAAAAAAAGTTGTTTTACAAAGAATTTAAATTTGCGAATTCGCGGTCCATACTATGATAAATCCTTTCACGGACGAATATTTTATGAAAAAGGCGCTGCAGGAAGCCCAAATGGCTTTTGATAAAGAAGAAATTCCTGTTGGCGCCATCATTGTCATTGATAATAAAGTAATTGCTCGGGGTCACAATTTAACTGAATTACTCAACGATGTTACGGCGCATGCTGAAATGCAGGCGATTACTGCTGCTGCGAATTATCTAGGTGGAAAATACTTAATTGGTTGTACACTTTATGTGACATTAGAACCTTGCCAGATGTGCGCTGGCGCTTTGTACTGGAGTCAGATTTCGAAAATTGTTTTTGGCGCAACCGATGAAAATCGGGGTTTTACAAAAATGGGCACACAATTGCATCCTAAAACAACTGTTGTCAGTGGAGTTCTGGCGAATGAAGCTTCAGAGTTGATGAAGCGATTTTTTGTAGAGAGAAGAAAATAATTTTGTTTACGGAAACGCCCTAGCCCAGATTACTTCATTTAATATTTATTTTTCATAGGAATTCAGTGAACTTCGTTTGAAGTGAAAATCCTTTCTAGTTCTGAACTTGTTTCAGGATCCTGAAACAAGTTCAGGACTAGAAAGATTGTAACGTATAGCTGGAAATAGCTCCTGAAAATTCTAAAAAAAAGGTATAAAAAAACCGCCAATCTCACGAAAGGCGGTTTTTATTCTGAATTTATTTCAGAATCTATTCTATAATAACATTTTCTTTTTTATCGTAGAAATGATATTCTAAATACGTGTAAGCGTCACGAGGTATGATTTTCACCCATTTTTTATGTTCAAGAAACCATTTTGAACGTAATGATGGAAAACCTTTACTGAGGTATGCAGCCACAAATGGATGTACATTAAGGACAACGTCTTTGTGGGTTTTTAAAATTCGTTCTAAATCAAAAGCGATTTTATCAATGATTTGAATTGGCGCTTCAATTTCGCCGCTTTCATTGTTTGGATCTTCTTCTCTAGTTTTAATGTTTACTTCGGGTCTTACTCTTTGTCTTGTAATTTGAACTAATCCAAATTTGCTCGGAGGTAAGATCTTGTGTTTCGCTTTATCGTCGCTCATTTCTTCTTTCAAGAAGTCGAACAAAACTTTACGATTTTCAGGATTTGACATATCGATAAAATCAACTACAATGATGCCACCCATATCACGAAGACGCAATTGTCTTGCAATTTCGGCAGCTGCAATCATATTCACTTCCATGGCAGTATCTTCCTGGTTGGTGGCCTTATTAGAACGGTTTCCGCTGTTTACGTCTATGACGTGTAAGGCTTCAGTATGTTCGATAATAAGATAAGCCCCTTTACTCATGGATACTGTTTTTCCAAAAGAAGTCTTGATTTGTCGCTCTATGTTGTATTTCTCAAAAATAGGTGTGTCTTTTGATTGATAAAACTTAACAATTGATTGTTTGGATGGTGCAATTTCTTGCAAATAATCCTTTGTTTGGTTGTACAACTCTTCATCATCAATTTGAATACCGCTAAAGGTATCATTAAATACATCTCTTAATATTGATGAGGCTCTGTTGAGTTCTCCCAATACTTTTGACGGATGATGAGCAGTTGGTAATTTTTTACACATTGCAGTCCATCTGCTAAGCAGGTTCTGCAAATCTTTTTCTAATTCGGCTGTATTTTTGCCTTCGGCTACTGTGCGAACAATAACACCAAATCCTTTTGGTTTGATGGATTGTACTAATCGTTTCAAGCGTTCTTTTTCTTTTTTGTCTTCTATTTTTTGTGAAATAGAAACGCGGTCAGAAAACGGAACCAAAACTATAAATCTTCCGGCAAGAGAAAGCTCAGCGCTAATTCTTGGCCCTTTTGTAGATATAGGTTCTTTGACGACTTGTACTAAAACAGACTGATTGGAGCTTACTACATCAGTAATAGTACCATCTTTATCTATTTCTTTTTCAAACTGAAAGGTTTTTAGGGAGAAATCTTTTAATTTACCTGCGCTTACAAGTTTTATGAATTTCAGTTGGGAAGATAAATTTGGACCCAAATCGTGATAATGTAAAAAAGCATCTTTTTCGAAGCCTACATTCACAAAAGCAGCGTTAAGTCCCGCAACGGGTTTCCTGATTTTGGCAATAAAAATATCACCAACCTGGAAGTTGCTTTTTTCTTCTTCTTTGTGTAATTCAATTAGTTTTCCATCTTTTAATAAGGCAAAATCTACGGCTTCAGAACTAGATCTAATGATTAATTCTTTATTCACACGGTAAATTTTTTATCTATTCGCGACAGCGAACAAATGGATTAAACAATATTTTAACAGGTATTGTACCCGGGGAGATTCTAGATTTCTGAGTTTTGATTCTTGATTTTAGATTTTTAAAATCTGCAATCTTAAATCGGTAATCAACAATCTTAAATCTCAATTTCAATGAACGTTTAAAAAAGAAAAAAGTAGTTTAAAACTACTTTTTCTTTTTGTGACGGTTAGCTCTCGCTCTTTTTTTGCGTTTGTGCGTTGCTACCTTATGTCTCTTTCTTTTTTTACCACTTGGCATGTCTTGTAGATTTTATGATTAATTAATATTGTTATTTTGCTTCGTTATTTGTTTTCACTCCTTCTACAAAAACTTTTGCAGGTTTAAATGCAGGAATGTTGTGTGCAGGAATTTTTATTGTGGTATTCTTGGAAATATTTCTTCCTGTTTTTTCTGCTCTAGTTTTTACTATAAAACTTCCAAAACCTCTTAAATAAACATTGTCTCCAGTTTCTAATGAATTTTTTACTTCATTCATAAAAGTCTCTACAGTTGCCTGTACATCTCCTTTTTCAAGACCTAATTTTTCTGAAATTTTTGCTACGATATCTGCTTTCGTCATTTTCTTTCCTATTTATAATGTTGTACTGTTTTTTGAGTTTGCAAATATAGGAATTTAAAAAACAATTATTCAAGCTAATTCATTAAATTTTAATCACATAAACTTTTACTTTTGCTAACAAATAATTAAAACATGATTTTTTCTAACGCGTTAATACAATGGTATTTGCAAAATAAACGTGATTTGCCCTGGAGGAATACCACGAATCCGTACGCTATTTGGCTCTCTGAAATTATGTTACAGCAAACTCGGGTTGCACAGGGAATGCCTTATTTTTTATCTTTTACCACCGCTTTTCCTACCGTTTTTGATTTGGCAAAAGCCAATGAAGAACACGTTTTGAAACTGTGGCAAGGTTTAGGATATTATTCCAGAGCGCGAAACTTGCATAAAACTGCGCAGCATATTGCTTTTAATTTATCGGGAATCTTTCCCGGGAATTATAATGATTTATTGCAGTTAAAAGGAGTGGGAGAATATACAGCAGCTGCCATCGCTTCGTTCTCTTATAATGAAGCCGTTCCGGTTGTTGATGGAAATGTGTTCAGGGTTTTATCGCGTTATTTCGATATCAATACGGATATTGCTCAGGCTTCCGCCAAAAAAGAATTCGCTGCACTGGCTTTCGAACTTATGCCAAAAGATAATCCGGCTACGTTCAATCAAGCCATTATGGAGTTTGGAGCAATGCAATGCATTCCTAAAAATCCTAATTGCGGCAGTTGTGTTTTCAACGAAAGTTGCGCCGCTTTACAAAATAATAAAGTCGATCAGTTGCCTGTAAAGTCCAAAAAACTAAAAGTGAGGATCCGATACTTTAATTATCTGGTTGTTGCCGATGAAATGGAAAATACCATTATTCAGAAACGAACGGACAAAGGAATTTGGCAGAATCTCTATGAATTTCCTTTGATCGAAACAGAAAAAGAAGAAGATTTTAATTATGTTAGTGAATCTGTTCAAGATGATTATTTTAAAGACAATACTGTCATCAGCATGTTAGAATACAACGAAAAAAGTATCATTCATAAATTGTCACACCAGCATTTACACATCAAGTTTTGGAACGTAAAAGTAAAAGGAACCATTGAAAACGGAATTGATGCGGAAACTTTGAGAACTTTTCCTTTTCCAATTGTAATTCATAATTTTATTGAAAAGAATTTAAGTACGGAAAGACTTTTGATTTGATTATTCGTAGGTTTTTTCTATCTTTAGAGCTTTTAAAACCCAAAATAAGAAATTCCTTTGAGAAAACTACTCCTATTAATTGCCACGCATTTTGTAGCAATCTCTTTAGCACAAACGCCAGAAAGTAAAGCAGAGACAATTAAGAAAAATCAAGAAGCCATTATTGAGGAATTCGTTACCATTTGTGCCCAAAAATACAATTACAATTACAATATGGCTGAATGGCAGGCCTGTTTGGATGAAGGATTAAAAAAAGACAGCACAGTTGCTTATTTGTGGCAGCAAAAGGCGATGCTATATTTTAAAGCAAAAAAGTATGAAATAGGGATGCGGTACATTGATAAAGCGGTGCAATATAATCCTGAAAGATGGCAGTCCTACAGAGCTTTTATCAAATGTATTTTTGCCAAAACCTACAAACAAGCCATTTTAGACTTTGAAGATTGTCAAAAACGTTTTGGTAATGGTTACGTGATGGATCATACCTATGGGTTTTATATCGGCTTGTCTTATTTGCAACTTAATGAGTATGCAAAAGCCGAGCAGCTTTTTAAGGAATATATAGATGATATTTTTAAAAACAGACAAGGATTAGAGCATCCGACAGTTCTATTTTATCACGGAATTGCAAAATATGAACAGAAAAAGTTGGATGAGGCTATCGTAGAATTTAATAAAGCCTTGAAAATAGATCCCAATCTCTCGGATGCAAAATATTACAAAGCCATTTGTTTAGCAAAACAAGGAAAAATTGAAGAGTTTAAAATACTGGTAAAAGAAGCCCAGGAAGCTGGGAAATTAGGTTATACAATTAACGAAGATAATACTGTTTATGAAACCTATCCGTATCAGATAAAATGGAAATGATATTGAAACAGTACAGAAAACAAAATTAAATTTTTTAAAAAAGTTTTCTAAAAAATGTACCTTTGATATAAATACCAAATCCTAAAATGAACGGAACATTAAATAAGGTTATGCTAATTGGTTTTCTTGGCGATGACATCAAAATGCATTATTTCGACGGAGGCAATTGTATCGGAAGATTTCAGTTGGCAACAAACGAAGTGTATATCAACAAAACTACGAATGAAAAAATCACTTCTACAGAGTGGCATAATCTGGTAGTACGCAATAAAGCGGCTGAACTTTGTGAAAAATACCTTTCAAAAGGCGATAAAATATACATCGAAGGACGAATTAAGTCCCGTCAATGGCAGTCAGAGGATGGAAGCACAAAACACACCAGTGAAATTCAGGTAACCGAATTCACTTTTCTTACAACCAAAAAAGACAGTGAAAACAACAGACAAATTCCTGTAGCTGATGTTGCTAAAAACACTAATTTTGACCCAGAAAATAATGTCCTGCCTATTAATGACTTGCCATTTTGATTGTTTAATTAATCTTAACTAATTTGGACCCAGAGCCCAGTTTATTTTTTGCGTACGCTATTGATACTAATGGAGTGATTGGCTTTACAGGAATAGTTGTTTTGCTATTTTGTTCGGCATTAATCTCAGGTGCTGAAGTAGCCTTATTTTCCTTGTCACAAAAGGATATTGATGAAACAGTTCAGGAAAATAACTCCAAAGGAAAAATTATTGCTAAACTTTTAGAAAAACCAAAAAAACTGCTGGCGACACTTCTCGTCGCTAACAATTTCATCAATATTTCTATAATACTGTTGTTTTCATTCGTTGGGAAAACTATTTTTTCGGGAGTAACGGTGCCACTTTTAAAATTTATTCTGGAAGTGCTGACAGCCACTTTTTTGATTTTATTATTTGGAGAGGTCTTGCCTAAAGTATATGCCAGCAGAAACAATACAAAATTTGCCAAGCTTGTTGCGTACCCCGTTGCTTTTTTGGATAAATTGCTTTCGCCAATAAGTTTGCCACTTCGCGCTGCCACAATTTATTTGCATAATAAATTAGGAAAGCAAAAAACAAATTTTTCTGTTGATCAGTTGTCTCAAGCCTTAGAATTAACAGCTTCAGATGAAACTTCGACCGAAGAGCAAAAAATTTTGGAAGGAATTGTAAGTTTTGGAAATACCGATACGAGGCAAGTGATGAGTCCTAGAATCGATATTTTTGCTTTAGAAATAGACGAATCTTTTTCTGTTATTTGTCCCAAAATCATAGAAAAAGGATATTCCAGAATTCCGGTTTATCGAGACAATATAGACCAAATAGAAGGCGTTTTGTTTGTCAAAGATTTACTTCCGCATATTAATACAAATGAATTTGACTGGAAATCATTGTTGCGAGAACCTTTCTTTGTTCCTGAAAATAAAAAACTGGACAATTTACTGAAAGACTTCCAGCGGATGAAAAGGCATTTAGCGATTGTAGTTGATGAATATGGTGGAACGTCAGGATTAGTGTCACTTGAAGATGTCATTGAAGAAATTGTAGGGGACATCAGCGACGAATTTGACGATGAGAATCTTAATTTTTCTCAAATAGACGATAGGAATTACCTTTTTGAAGGAAAAATAAACCTTAAAGATTTTTACAGAATAATTGATGTGGACGAAGAACTATTCGAAATAAAAAAAGGAGAAGCCGAAACACTGGCTGGTTTTATTCTTGAAATTTTAGGAAATTTTCCAAAAAAAAATCAGAAAATTTTATTCGAAAACTGTGTGTTTACAATAGAATCAGTTGATCAAAAAAGGGTGAAGCAAATAAAAGTAACTATTGAATAATCCTTTCTACAGTTCCCTCCGAATGAAAAGGAATCAATGAAAGATTAAATAAATTTAGTATAGAAATGTTAAAAAGAATAATCACTTTTTCCGTAATAGTAATAATGTCAGTGTTGAGTTTTAGTTGCAAAGACGATAGTATACCAAAACCAGCAAGCTATTTGCGATTGGATTATCCGGAAGCCAAATATGTAAATTTTGAAAATGAATGTCCTTTTACTTTTGAAATGAATTCAGATGCCATTATTAAAAAAGACACAGATTGTGGTTTTACGATTATGTACCCAAAAATGAAAGCAACTATTTATCTTACCTATAAACCAGTTGCTCAAAATATTACAGAACTGCTGCGTGATGCGCAAAAATTGACTTATGAACACGTGATAAAAGCGGATGATATCCTGGAGCAACCGTATTTAAATTCAGATAAAAAAGTCTATGGCATGTTTTACAAGGTAGAAGGAAATGCTGCTACAAACTCCCAGTTTTACGCTACAGACAGTACGAAGCATTTTATAACAGGCTCTGTTTATTTTTATGCAAAACCCAATTATGACTCTATTATGCCGGCGGCGAGTTATATCAAAAATGACATGCAGCGACTGATGGAAACCTTGAAGTGGAAATAATATTGTATAAAAAAAGCATTCGCTAGTAATCGAATGCTTTTTTATACAATTTGAAAGTTTGAATTACGACTTCATATTTAAAACTTTGTATGTTTTCCCGTCCGCAACTGATTCGATAACTTTAGTCAATTTTTCGGGAGTTTGAACTGTTTTGTCAAAAGTTACTTTGGCTAATTTTGTGTCGAAATTTACCGTTGCTTCTTGAACACCATCCAGCTTGGTCAAATCTTCTTGAATCGTTTTGGCACAACCGATGGCACATGTCATTCCTTCTACGGTAAAACTAGCCGTTTGAAGATTGGCAGCTGCGATTTCTTTTTTAACTATTACAGTGGTCGTTTCGGTAGTTTCGTTTGAAACAATTTCAGTTGATTTCTGTTTACAGGCTACCAATAAAGAAGCTGCAAGTGCTACCGTTACGATTGATTTTTTCATTAGGATCTAAATTTAAAAGATTAAAAGCGTATTTCTGAAATGCAAAATTAATTAAAAAAAGGAGGACTAATTCATAAAATAATTACAATTTTGGGGCAAAAATTTCTGTATGGAATCGAAGCAATTAAAATGGGTGTATTTGACAGTTCTTGCCTTGGTTTGGGGAAGTTCATTTATATTAATAAAAAAAGGGCTAATTGGTTTAACAGCGCTGCAACTGGGATCATTGCGAATTATTTTTGCAGCTGTTTTTTTAGTGTTGATAGGTTTTAAAAGTGTATCTAAAATCCCTAGGAATAAATGGAGATACATTGCCTTAACATCTCTATTTGGCACATTTGTACCTGCATACTTATTTGCGATTGCTCAAACCGAAATTGATAGTTCTGTGAGTTCTATTTTGAATTCTCTGACCCCATTAAATACGTTGATTTTAGGCGCTTTGGTTTTTGGGTTGCAGTTCAAAAAAAATCAAATTTTTGGTATTCTAATTGGTTTAATAGGAAGCGCCTTGTTGATTTTGAATGGCGCTATTCATCATCCGGAACAAAACTATTATTATGCTATTTTGGTTTTAATAGCTTCAATATGTTACGCGGTTAATGTGAATTTAATTAAGAAATACTTGCATGATTTGAGTCCGTTGAGTATTACTACCGGTAATTTTATGGTGTTGTTGATGCCGGCATTCATCATCTTGTTTTACTCCGGTTTTTTTGACGTGGCATACGATGTGAAAGTACAGGAATCAGTTTTGTTTATCATAGTTCTTGGAGTAGTAGGAACGGGAATTGCCAATATTCTGTTCTTTAAATTAATCCAAATGTCTTCTCCTGTTTTTGCCACTTCAGTAACCTATTTGATTCCTGTTGTTGCTTTTTGTTGGGGATTATTAGACAATGAAATGCTTACGCAAGTTCAGTTTTTTGGTGCCTTTATTATTTTAATCGGAGTGTATTTGTCGGCTAAAAAATAGCGTCTAAAACTTTATAAAACAATTAAGGCTGCCTAAAAAGACAGCCTTAATTCCGTATTTCAAATTTTGATTATTGAAAATCAGCATCTAAAACACCTTCATTAATTTTCACATCAGATATTTTTATATCCAATTCAAATCCTACATTTTGGATGATGTTAAAAGGAATTTTAACCCCTTTCACTTCTTTGTAATCCGCATAATTTGTAGTTTGAGTGATGCTTTGACCACCTTGTTCTACTACTTTAGATTCTGCCAGTTTTAGTCCCGAAGTCACATCGTAATAGAATGTTGTTTTTTCATTTTTTACAGCGTAGGCGTCTTTTCCATTGATTGTTTCAATACCGCTCAATACCAATCCTTCTTTTTTAGAAAGTAATAATTCTTCAAAAGTCGTCGCGCTTGCTTTCATGGTGGCAAGTGTCGTTCCTTCGATGTTTTGACGCTGTCCTTGTTGCATTACGTAAGCTCCTTTTTCATTTACGACCTGTTTCATCAAGCTCATGGTTCCCATCGCTAATTCAACCATTAATTTGCCTTTAACGTCAATTTTTGACGTAAAATTTAATGGAGAAGGCGCTTGTGGAATAGTAGTTGTTCCGGTCATCGCAATTGTTTTAACTGCAGAAGCTGCTTTTTCTCCACCAATTGCTTTGATGTAATTGTCAATCACTCCTTTTGCAGTTACGCCAGCGGGAATGTCTTTTTTGAAAACTGGTTTTTCTAATGGATTTCCGTATTTGTCAAAGTAAAACATTGGGATTTTTAGTTTTTCTAAAGTGGGAATTACTTCCGATCCTTTTCCGGCAATAATGATGCGTTTATTGTCTAATAGGAAATATTTGTTAGCTGCACGAAGTACATCATCGGCAGTTACCGCATTGATAGTTTTAATATAGTTTTCATAAAAATCTTTTGGAAGATCTTCTGTCTCTATATTTAAGGCATAACGGGCAATTGATTGTGGTTTTTCTACCTGCATTACAAATCGCCCTATGTAACCCGCTTTAGTGTTGCGCAGTAATTCCTCACTTACTTTCTCCGTACGTATTTTTTTTATTTCTTTGATGAATTCAACTACTGCGCTATCTGTAACTACGTTTCTTACGGCTGAAGTCGACCTTAATTTAGTCACATATTTTCCGCTTCCTATTACGGAACTGGCGCCGTAAGTCCATGCGTGGTGTTCTCTCAAATTCATATTAAGGTAACTATTGAAGTCACCGCCAAGAATAGAAGTGGCAATTACAGCAGGGAAGAAATCAGGATCACTCATTTTTAAATTCACAGTGTTCACTAATGAAATCTCTGATTGAACAGCATTAGGCACGTCGACAAAATTGATTTGAGTAAACGGTACATTTTCTGGAGCCGCGTAAGTCAGTTTTGGCGTGTTTCTTTTTTGCCATGATCCAAATAGTTTCTCTACAATTGGTTTTGCTTCTTTGTATTTAATGTCTCCAATAATTACTAAATAAGCATTCTCGGGAACAAAATAATTGGCATAGTTGGCTTGAATATCCGCAAGCGTTACGTTTTTAATTGTTTCTTCGGTCATGTATTCTCCAGAAGGATGGTTTTTTCCAAAGGCAAGTGCGTCAACAACTCTGTTTGCAATTGCAGCAACACTTTTTTCTTGCGATTTTAGTCCCTCTAATAGTTTCGCTTTTTCTTTCTCGAATTCTTCTTGTGTGAAATTGGGATGTAAAGCTCCTTCTGCCATCAATTCCAAGATTCGTTTAGAATATTTGGAAAGGGTACTTGCATAAGCGCCATGCGAATTAAAATTAAGATCAGCTCCTAGAAAATCGATTTCTTCATTGAAAACATCTTTTGCTAGTTTTTTACTTCCGTTTCCTATCATGCTGCTCGTCAAGTCATCGACCCCTTTTTTATTGCCCTCGGCATAAGGAGCATTGTCTAGCGAAAGACTGAAACTAACTTTTGGCAGTTTGTGATTTTCAACAATCATGACCTTCAAACCGTTTGACATAACAAAAGTTTGTGGTTTTTTAATGTTTACTATTGGGGAAGCTCCCGGTTTGGGTTGTGTGCGCTCTTGTGCCTGCATAATTCCTGTTACCAACAAAATGAATAATAATATATTTGTTTTTTTCATGATTTAAAATGTCTTAGTTTTTAACCTGTTCTGTGGAAGGAATATAATCCAAAAGCAATCTTTGGTTTGGATTCAAATATTTTTTTGCTACCTCTCTAATTTCCTCACGAGTAATAGAATGTAAAAGTTCTATCTCGGTGTTTATTAAATTGATGTCTCCGTAAAGCATATAATAGGTTGCAAGATTTTCTGCAATTCCTTCTACATTTGCATTGGCATTCACAAAATTATTATCAAACTTATTTTGTAATTTTTGGAAATCTTTTTCAGAAATTAATTCGGTTTGAATTTTAACAATTTCTTCATCAATTTCTTTCAATACATCGGCAGCGGTATTTGTTCCCATTGGTAAACCGTACAAGATATACATTCCGTAATCTTCCTGACTAAAACCTACGGCACCTATTTGTAATGCCATTTTTTTCTCGTCAACGATTTTTTTATACAATTTAGAGCTTTTCCCATCACTTAAATAAGAAGAGATGAAATCCAATACTCTGGCATCTCTAGTTTTCATTGATGGTGTTCTGTATGACGCAACTAACATTGGAATCTGGATGTTAGCATCCTGATACGTTGCTTTTATTGTTTGAGTAATTGGTTCTTCAATAAAAGTTTGTTTCGTTACATCAGTCCCTTTTTTTATTGGTCCAAAATATTTCTGAATCCATTCTTTGGCCTGGTTTTTTTCGAAATCACCGGCAACGACTAAAACAGCGTTATTTGGAATGTAGAACTTTTTATTAAATGCTTTAAATTCTCCCAAGGTTGCGGCATCTAAATCTTTCATGGAACCAATGGTAGTCCATCGATACGGATGATTTTTGAACATGTTTTCTTTGACAACCGTAAGAATGTTGCCATAAGGGCGATTGTCAAAACTGGTTCTTTTCTCCTCTTTTACGACTTCATTTTGGGTGTTAACACCAATTTGATTGATTACAGGATGCATTAATCTTTCGGATTCCATCCAAAGGGCTAATTCTAAATTATTAGAAGGAAATACTTCATAATAATATGTTCTGTCATCCGAAGTGTTAGCGTTATTTGTTCCTCCGTTTGCACTTACAATTTTCATCCATTCACCGCGTTTAATGTTTTCGGTTCCTTCAAATAATAAATGTTCAAAGAAATGGGCAAAACCAGTTCGGTCTGGTTTCTCGTCTTTGGAGCCCACATGATACATTACAGAAGTTACAACTACAGGCGCAGAAGGATCGTTGTGTAAAATGACGTGCATGCCGTTGTCTAAATTATACTCTTCGAAAACTACTTTTTGAGCCGAGGCTACTCCACCAAGCATGAGCGCTGTGCTTAAGGCCATTATTGATTTTTTCATATTGGATTAATAATTTTTTATTTACTATAAGTACCGATAAAGGGGGTATTGTTACACCAAAAATACTACGCACTAAAACTTTAACAATTGTTCGCTTCAAATTTTCTCAATTAACTTCAAAAGTATGATAAATAAGGGTGTTAGGTTCAGTAAATATTTTTTGTTTTATGAATTGCAGGTTAGATATTTAATTGTATATTTGCAACCTTAAAAATTATTAAAACAATTCAGTATGTATGCAATCGTAGAGATAGCAGGGCAACAGTTCAAAGTAAGCAAAGACTTAAAGGTTTATGTTCACCGTTTGACTAATGAAGAAGGTTCAAAAGTTTCTTTTGACAAAGTTCTTTTATTAGATGATAACGGAACAATCACTTTAGGCGCCCCAGCTATAGAAGGTGCTTCAGTAGAAGCCAAAGTGTTACAACACTTAAAAGGAGATAAAGTTATCGTTTTCAAAAAGAAAAGAAGAAAAGGATACAAAAAGAGAAACGGTCATAGACAATATCTTACTCAAATTGTAATTGAAGGTATTACTGGTGTTGGTGCAAAAAAAGCAGCTCCTAAAAAAGCAGCAGTTGAAGCAACTACAGAAGAAGTTGAAGCTCCTAAGAAAAAAGTAGCTAAAGCTAAAAAAGAAGATACACAAGAATAATAACAAAATAAAACTAATACGTCATGGCTCACAAGAAAGGTGTCGGTAGTTCGAAGAATGGTAGAGAATCAGAATCAAAACGTTTAGGTGTTAAGATTTTTGGTGGTCAAGCTGCTATTGCTGGGAACATCATCGTAAGACAAAGAGGTTCAAAACACAATCCAGGTGAAAACGTTTACATCAGTAAAGATCACACACTACACGCAAGAGTAGATGGAGTTGTTTTCTTCCAAAAGAAAAGAGATAATAAATCGTATGTTTCTATCCTTCCATTTGAAGTTGAAGCATAATTGATTTTATCAATTAGTACCAAACCCGTTTCTTTCGAAACGGGTTTTTTTGTGCCAAATAAACAATTGTATTTGACTTACTTTCACTCAGCTCTCGCAAATCGGAATAACGGATTAGTAATATTCAATTTTGTTATTATTAAATAAAACTATGTTTTAATTATTTGTTAATGAGCTAGTTAATAAAAAAAGTATTCTGACAGTTTTTATCTTTTGTGTTAAAGTTCCTATCGGTTATGTTTTTTATCGGATAAATTCGAAGTCTAACGATGTTTTATATGTTTCAATATATTATGGTCATTTGTTTGTTATCTTTAGTCATTATTTTGAAAACGTGATTGTAGTTATTTGATAAAATAACTATGAAAATTAATAAAATAACTTGGTTATTGATCTCAGTGATAAGTTGTTTTTGTAGCGTTGATGCTTCAAATTTTTTTTGAATTTGATACTATTTCTGTAAGTTGCACTCCCCAATGTGTAAATTTCAGGTTTTAGCCTATTTATTGGTTTGCAAATTTTTTTAATTGAGTTTTTTAAATTTTTTGATGTTGTGCCCAATAGAGTGTTTTTTTAATATTTGAGTTCTTCATAAATGTAATTTTTGAAGTTGTCCCTCGCACTGTAAATTGCATTTCTCCAATGTGTAATTTTTCGGTTTTCTTCCTACTTTATTTATTATGAGATTTAATGGAAATTGATAACGTATTCTATTAAATCGTGTTCTACTAAAAATAGTTGTGATTTGCCACGTTTCATTTGGCAAGTCATTAGAGTATAATTTATTTAAATATAAAAAGACTGTGGTTGATGTTTAGTTAAACAAGCAGACTTTGCAAATCAATTTTTAAAGGAGTATTCAAACTAAATCTTAGATATCGTGAAATCAAATTTTACCCTTTTTTTACTGGCATTTTTAATCTTTGTTGGTAATGTAAATTCGTATTCAAATGGTGTTAAAATTGACCCTCCAAAAGTGTCAATTTTAAGTAATGGAATTGTTCAAGTATGTCCAACCCTTGCAGTAACAGCCACTGTTGGAACAGCGATCAGCTGTACCGGCGGAACAACCACGTTGACAGTGAGTGCAACGGGTGGTGCTTCTCCCTATACCTTTAGTATAAATGGTGGAGCGTTCCAGTCCTCAAACATCTTTACCAATGTAACGGCAGGAGCTTATGTGATCATCGCCAAAGATGCCAACGGATGTTTGGGATCTACAGCAACAATAGCGGTGATTCTTAGCGTACCGGCAGCACCGGTAGCGGCAATGGTGACCCTAACGCAGCCAACTTGTTCTCTGCCAACTGGAACTATTACGGTTAGCGCTCCAATAGGTACTGGATTGACATACAGCATCAATGGTATTAATTATCAAAGCACTCTTGTCTTCGCTAATCTTGCAGTGGGCAGCTATAACGTAACGGTAAAAAATAGCGCAGGTTGTATCTCTACAGCAACAGTAGCGGTGATTCTTAGCGTACCGGCAGCACCGATAGCGGCAACAGTGACCCTAACGCAACCCACCTGTCTATTGGCTACGGGAACCATTACGGTTACCGCTCCAACAGGTACTGGATTGACTTTCAGCATCAATGGCAGTACCTATCAAAGCAGCAATATCTTCACTGGTCTTGCAGTGGGCAGCTATAGTGTAACGGTAAATAGTGGTGGATGTATTTCCACAGCCACAGTAGCGGTACTTCTTAGTGCACCGGCACCAAGGGCAGCCATTGTTTATGCAGGAGCGTCATTATGTACTACAGAGACTATGGCAGCCGTAACCTTAACTGGAACGGGAGGTGGAACATTTACTTCTTCACCTGCAGGATTAACAATTAATAGCGCAACGGGATTAATAACACCAAGTGCGAGCGTTGTAGGTACGTATCTAGTAACTTATACCATTGCGGCGAGTAGAGGCTGTCCGGCAGCAGTAGCTACCACATCAGTATCAATTGAATCTTGTAATGTTGCAGAAGGTTGTACTTTGGGATACTGGAAAAATCACACCAATAGATGGTGTTCAACCTATACCCCTTCAATGTTGTTTGGTAGTGTGTTTGTAAATGCACCATCTAGTCTTGCTAATTTAACTTTATTACAAGCTCTAAATTCACATGGCGGAGGTATTTATAATTTAGCTCGTCAAGGGGTGGCCGCTTTATTGAATGCTTGTAGTGAGGAGGTTGATTATCCAGCACCTTATTCTAGTAATCCTCAATTAGTGGTAAATGCTGTTAATGTGGCATTTGTTACTGGAAATAAAGCACCAGGAACGTTAGCAACTCAATTGGATATTCTTAATAATTCAGGTTGTCCTTTAGGTGGAACTAGTGCAACAACGAAATCTCCTGACATGAAAGTTACTGTAGCTCCAAATCCATCTTCAACTGATTTTGGGTTGTTTATTACACCTTTAAGTGATGAACCAATCACAATAAGAATAGTAGATATACATGGAAGAATCATACGTCAATTTAATTCAGAACCTAAAGAGAATATTCGTTTTGGAAATGAATTGAGTGACGGAATGTATTTTATTGAAGTAATTCAAGGAGCTAAAAGAAAAATAGTTAAAGCTCAAAAATTATAAAGCAACAATTAATTTATTTACAAGGGGTAATGAGATAAAATCTTGTTACCCTTTTTTATTAAATGTAAAGAGGGTAGGTGTATAATTCTGGTAACCTTTATAAAAATCCGATTGTAAAATCTATAAGTTTAATACAAACAAAAAACCCTCACATTTCTGCAAGGGCTGTATCTTAGTACTTAGTAGCACATTCTTACTACTAGTATCTGTAATATTCTGGTTTGAATGGACCTTCAACTGGAACACCAATGTAATCAGCTTGATCAACACGTAACGTTTCCAATTCAACACCTAATTTAGCTAAATGTAACATAGCTACTTTCTCATCTAAATGTTTTGGTAACATGTATACGTCATTGTTGTATGCCGCGCTGTTTTTCCACAATTCGATTTGAGCTAGCGTTTGGTTTGTAAATGAGTTACTCATTACAAAACTTGGATGACCTGTAGCGCAACCAAGATTTACCAGACGACCTTCGGCAAGGATAAGAATATCTTTTCCGGCAATCGTATATTTGTCAACTTGTGGTTTGATTTCAATTTTTGATGCACCGTGGTTTGTGTTCAACCAAGCCATATCAATTTCGTTGTCAAAGTGTCCAATGTTACAAACGATAGTTTTGTCTTTCATTTTTTCGAAATGAGAACCTAAAACGATATCTTTATTTCCAGTAGTGGTAATAATAATATCAGCAGTAGCAATAACTGTGTCTAATTTCTTTACTTCAAAACCGTCCATTGCAGCTTGTAAGGCGCAAATTGGGTCAATTTCAGTAACCGTAACAATAGAACCAGCACCTCTAAAAGAAGCAGCAGTTCCTTTACCTACGTCACCATACCCACAAACGATTACTCTTTTTGCGGCAAGCATAATATCAGTTGCACGACGAACCGCATCAACTGCTGATTCTTTACAACCGTATTTGTTGTCAAATTTCGATTTTGTAACCGAGTCGTTTACATTAATTGCCGGCATTGGCAATGTTCCCGCTTTTACTCTTTCGTACAATCTGTGAACTCCTGTAGTAGTTTCTTCAGATAATCCTTTAATTCCAGCAACCAATTCTGGGAAACGGTCAATAACCATATTAGTCAAATCTCCACCGTCATCAAGAATCATGTTTAGTGGTTTTCTGTCTTCCCCAAAAAATAATGTTTGCTCAATACACCAGTCAAAATCAACCTCGTTCAAACCTTTCCAAGCATAAACTTGAATTCCTGCAGCAGCAATCGCAGCAGCAGCTTGATCTTGAGTAGAGAAAATGTTACAAGAACTCCAAGTCACTTCAGCACCTAGAGCGATAAGTGTCTCAATCAAAACCGCAGTTTGAATTGTCATGTGCAAACATCCAGCAATACGAGCACCAGCAAGCGGTTGTTCGTTTTTATATTCCGCACGAAGCGCCATTAAACCTGGCATTTCAGCTTCAGCTAGTTCAATTTCTTTTCTTCCCCAAGCCGCTAGAGAAATGTCTTTTACTTTGAAAGCCACAAAAGGCGTAGTTGTAGTACTCATTTATAGTATATTTGTAAGTGTAAAATTTTTTGCAAATTTACGTAATAACTTTAGAATTTTACTGTTTTCTAAAAGATTTATGAATTGTTTAATTCGCTAATCTTTTGAACATTAACTAAATAATTTTTTTAAACTGTACTTATTTCAGTTTTTGAAGCTATTTCCCGTTATCCGCTATATCTTTTTCTACGCTAAAAAAAGCGTAAAAAAAGGATGCCGCTGCTACCGGGGCTAAAAAACGAAACCTAATCACGATGCCACTTTTTAAAATCATAAATTTCAATTCTACAACTAAAATCCTCGTTTGGAAAGTAACCGAATCCGTTACCGAATTGTTAGAACAAGTGGTGTTAAACAATAGCAATCGCATCCGGCTCGACGGAATGAAATCTGACATGCACCAGCGCGCCTTTCTCAGTGTTCGCAAGTTATTACAGGAAACGAACCACACGGATTTAGACTTATATTATGATGAATTAGGTAAACCACATCTTCATGGAGAACAGCATATTTCGATAACACATTCCCATAATTTTTCGGCAATTATCATCAGTGATGAAACCGTAGGAATTGATATTGAATTGCAAAGAGACAAAATCATTGGGATCGCCGATAAATTCTGTAACTCAGAATTTCAATTCCTAGATCGGAATGATGATGAATACGTACGGAAATTAACGGTAATTTGGGGTGCGAAAGAAGCCATTTTTAAAATTCGAAACGAAAAAGGAATTAGCTTCAAAGATCATATAAATGTTCAATCATTCGAGTTAAATGTTAAACAAAATAATGCTAAACTTCATTTTTCTAATGTAGTAAAGGATTTCAATATTCATTTTGAAGAAATAGAAAATTTCACTCTAGTTTACGCCTTCGAAAATTAAAAACAAACCGCAAATTAGCGAATTAGCGGTAAAACTTATGACGAACCTATACAGCCAAATAATAAAAGCCAAAAC
Organism: Flavobacterium cryophilum; assembly: GCF_048286555.1. Lineage (NCBI taxonomy): Bacteria > Pseudomonadati > Bacteroidota > Flavobacteriia > Flavobacteriales > Flavobacteriaceae > Flavobacterium > Flavobacterium cryophilum. Next base: position 720,372 of record NZ_JBLVPZ010000001.1, read on the forward strand.
GAATAACCAAAAATTACTGGCTATCCTTCTCGACCCCGACAAATTAGTTTTAGAAAACCTAAATCTTTTAATTTCAAAAATAAAGCAATCGCCTGCGACCCATATTTTCATTGGCGGAAGCCACGTTACAACTACTATTCTTGACGAATTAATTATAAAAATTAAACAAAACTGTAATTTACCAATCGTTCTTTTTCCTGGAAACCCATCCCAGATTTCAGATAAAGCCGATGCAATTTTGTTTCTGTCTTTAATCTCAGGACGGAATCCCGACTATTTAATAGAACATCAGGTAAATGCTGTTCCACTTTTGAAACAAACAAATTTAGAGGTAATCCCGACTGGTTACATTCTGATTGAAAGTGGCAATGAAACCGCAGTAGAACGCGTTAGTAAAACCAAGCCATTAGACCGCAATAATATTGATTATATAATTCAAACCGCGCAAGCTGGCGAAATGTTAGGAAATAAGCTGATTTATCTGGAAGCAGGAAGCGGTGCAAAACAAGCCGTGCCGTTAGAAATGATTGCATTAGTTTCTCAAAAAATTGAAATTCCAGTACTTGTTGGTGGCGGAATTGTAGATTTACAGGGAATTCAAAAGGCTTGTGATGCAGGAGCTGATTTAGTAGTTATAGGGACTGCTTTTGAAAACGATATGAATTTTTTTAATCAATAATTTAAGATTGACTAATGATAGAATATTTTTTTTCTCAGTATAGAGATTACCCAACATTCGATATTGTTCTAGAAATTGTGGCAGTTATATTTGGTTTATTAAGTGTTTGGTACGCTAAAAAAGACAATATTTTGGTTTTTCCAACGGGATTAGTGAGTACATTTATTTATGTTTATTTACTTTGGAAATGGACTTTGTGGGGCGATATGATGATCAACGGGTATTATTTTGTGATGAGTATTTATGGTTGGTACCATTGGACCAGAAAAAAAGAGGATACGGTTGAGTTCCCAATTTCAAAAATTTCGAGTACTGAAAAACGAATTGCGATAATTCTTTTTATATTTACGGTCGTTTTTGTGGTTTCGGTGTATCAATATTTTGATAAATTCACCACTTGGTATGCTTACGTAGATACATTTATCACAGGGATTTTCTTTGTAGGAATGTGGCTCATGGCCAAAAGGAAAGTAGAAAACTGGGTATTTTGGATTATTGGAGATGTAATTTCTATTCAATTATATTTTTCAAAAGGATTTACTTTTACAAGTTTTCAATACATAGTATTTACAATAGTTGCCGTTTTTGGCTATTTAGAATGGAAGAAAATCTCAGACAACTCTCAAACGGAGTTACAAAAATAATTAAAATTGCGTTGTTTGGTCCCGAAAGTACAGGGAAAACCACATTAGCAAAACAACTCGCTGAACACTACAGAACAGAATGGGTTCCTGAATACGCACGAGAATATCTGCAAGAAAAATGGGATATAAACCAGCAAATTTGTGACGTTGACGACATGCTTCCTATTGCTTTAGGGCAAACAAAATTAGAAAATGAAAAGGCTTTAATCGCTAATAAATACCTTTTTTGTGATACTAATTTATTGGTGACTAAAGTTTTTTCAGAAGTATATTATGACTATTGTGATCCATTATTAGAGCAAGCAGCTCTGGAACATCAGTACGATTTGTTTTTTCTAACGGATATCGACGTTCCGTGGGAAAAAGATGATTTAAGAGATCGTCCTGAAGAAAGAAAATCTGTATTTGCAATTTTTAAGCAATCCTTAATTGATAATAAAAAACCATTCGTAATTCTTTCCGGCGATAAAAAATTACGATTGAAGAAAGCTGTTGCTATCGTCAATGATTTGTCAAAAATCAGAGAAATGGGGCTTTCTTCTCTTGATTATATTCAAATTTATAATAAAGGAATTCCAATAAAAAATATTCAGCAACAGCTAAGTTTTTTTACGAATGGGATAACAAGGAGTACACTGGTGGAATCGGCAACTTTATTGAATGGTATTTTAAAATTATCAGATAATGATTTTAGACTAAAAGCAGCGTATTTTGAAGCCAATAAATCCAGTTTAAAATTGGAGAAATTTGTTCCTGCATCGGGAGCGGCAAGTAGAATGTTTACGTTTTTAAGTACCTTTTTGAATGAATTTGATGTCGAAAATGAAAGTATCAACGCTTACATCAACAGGAAAAAAGATGCTGAATTATCGATTTTTATAGTTGGCATGGATAAATTTCCTTTTTTTGCAGCAATTGATAAGCAACTTAGAGAGGAGTTTACTGATTTTAATTCTTTAGATAATAGCGATAAAAATTATTATTTTATAAAACTACTTTTAGCTCCGGAATACTTTGATTTTGCCGGTAAGCCAAAAGCAATTCTGCCTTTTCATAAATACAAAACACACATTGCAACTCCTGTTGAAGAACATTTGAATGAATGTGTTCATTATGCAAATTCAAATTTACATTTTACTGTTTCTGAATCACATCAAAAACAAATTGAAAGTGTTATTGATGACATTAAAAATAAAATAGAAAATAAATCCGGCACTGTAATACACACCAGTTACTCCTATCAAAATGAGAGTACAGATACTCTTGCTGTAGATTTTGAAAACAAGCCCTTTAGAGATGAAAATGGTACGTTATTTTTTAGGCCGGGTGGGCATGGCGCATTGATAGAGAATTTAAACAGTCTTGATGCTGATATTATTTTTATAAAAAATATTGACAATATACTCCAAAACAACATTCAGAAAATTGCTTTATATAAAAAAGCATTGGTGGGAATTTTAATAGAATTACAACAGCAAGTATTTAAGTATTTACATGCTATTGATGCGGAGGAAATTCAACAAGAGGAAAGTGAAGAAATTTTACTTTTTTTAGCCGAAAAATTAAATATTAGAATCCCTAGCCGTTTTTATACGCTAAGTTTTGAAAACAAAATAATTGAAATCAAAGCTATTTTGAACAGACCTATCAGAGTTTGTGGAATGGTAAAAAATGAGGGTGAAGCAGGAGGTGGCCCTTTTTGGGTAAAAGATAAAAAAGGTTCCATTTCACTGCAAATTGTTGAGAGCTCCCAAGTAGATTTATCAGATGATAACCAAAGAAAAATAGTGAATGCTTCCACGCATTTTAATCCTGTTGATATCGTTTGTGGAATCAAAAATTATAAAAATGAGAAGTTTGATTTGGCTCAATTTGTAGACCACAATAGTGGTTTTATAGTAGAGAAAACTACTTTTGGAAGGGATTTTAAATCCTATGAATTGCCTGGTTTATGGAATGGCGCCATGGCAAAATGGATTACCGTCTTTGTCCAAGTGCCTTTGATTACTTTTAATCCGGTAAAAACGGTCAATGATTTATTAAAACCAGAGCATCAGCCGTAATAATCATATTGAAACAATCCTGAAACTTCGGGACAGCATAAATGGAAAACCAAAAAATCATATCGGAGTTAAGTTTTAAAGCCGTTCGCAGTAGTGGCGCCGGTGGTCAAAATGTAAATAAAGTTTCTTCAAAAGTCGTACTGACTTTTGATTTGAAAAATTCTCAGGCTTTAACTGACGAAGAAAAACTTTTGGTTGAAAGCAAATTATCTTCTAGGTTAACAACTGATGCTGTTTTAATCTTGAATTGTGATGAAGACCGAAGTCAGTTTAGAAATAAGGAAATTGTAACCAAACGATTTTTGGAACTTATAAAAAACGCATTGCATATTCCTAAAGAGCGAAAACCGACTAAAATTCCAAAATCAGTTATTAGAAAACGAATTAAGAATAAAAAAAACATGTCTGAGGTTAAGAAAAACAGGAGAAAACCTAATTTGGAGTAAGTGTTTTATTTTTATTTTATAAAATTTAAAACTTTAAACAAAAAAAACTACTTTTGCGCTGTCTCAAAGGGGTGCTTAAAATCTGGATTTATTTCAGATTCTGAATCAAGTTCAGAATAAAGCTGAGATTATACCCAAAGAACCTGGACAAGTAATGTTGTCAAGGGAAAAAATGACAAACAAATAGCGTGCACACTACTTTATTTGTCATAGGAAACAATCATTTTTTAATTTAACAAAAGAATAATTCCCCCTTTTATTCGTAATCTTTTTACGAATGAATACTTTATTTTATTTTATTGGCCGCAAAGGCACAAAGACGAAACCCTCAAACTTACTTAGGATTCGCCTATTTTCTCTTTTCTTTTCTCTCTTTTCTTTTCTCTCTTTTTCTCAAGTCAAAGACACTACAGAAGTAAACCAACTTGATGAAGTCTTAATTTCAGCAATTCGTGTTACTTCAAAAACGCCAGTTAGTTTTAGCAATTTAGATAAAAAGGAAATCAAATTTCGAAACTTAGGACAGGATATTCCTATCCTGATGAATTATTTGCCGTCAGTTGTAACGACTTCTGATGCTGGAAATGGAGTAGGGTATACCGGAATTCGGGTTCGTGGTAGCGATGCAACAAGAGTGAATGTCACTATCAACGGAATTCCTTACAATGATTCTGAAAGTCATGGAACCTATTGGGTAAATATGCCGGATTTTGCCTCATCGCTGGAGAGTTTGCAATTGCAACGTGGTGTGGGAACTTCTACGAATGGAGCAGGAGCTTTTGGTGCCAGCTTAAATATGCTTACCGATAATTTTGCCAAAGAAAGCACAGGAGAAATCTCGAACTCTTTTGGAAGTTTCAATACTAGGAAACACACGGTAAAATTTAGTACAGGTTTGATGAACGATCATTTTGAAATTGCAGGACGCCTGTCCGCTTTGAATTCAGATGGATATGTGGATCGCGGCGCATCTGATTTGAAATCCTATTTTCTTCAAGGGACTTATGTAGGGAAAACAACGTTAATCAAAGCATTGGTTTTTGGAGGTACTGAAAAAACGTACCAATCTTGGAACGGAATTGATGGCGACATGCTGAACAGTGACCGAACGTTTAATTCAGCAGGAGCGTTTACGGATGAACAAGGAAATGCTCGTTTTTATGACAATGAAACCGATAATTACCAGCAAGATCACGCTCAGTTGCATTGGAACGAAAAAATATCTGAAAACTGGAGTACTAATTTTGCTTTGCATTATACCAAAGGAAAAGGATTCTATGAAAATTATAAAGAAGATGCTGATTTAGCTGATTATGGATTAGAGCCTGCTGGCGCAATAACAACTACGGATTTGATTCGTCAAAAATGGTTGGACAACGATTTCTACGGAACTACATTTTCTGCAAATTACAAGAAAGATAAACTGGATGTGATTTTTGGTGGCGGATGGAATAAGTATGAAGGCAGTCATTTTGGAAAAGTTATTTGGGCACGATTTGCTTCGCAGAGTGAATTAGGAGATCGTTATTATGATGATTATGCCGTTAAAACGGATGGGACTGTTTTTGCCAAAGCCAATTATCAAATTACAGCGCAATTAAGTTTATTTGGAGATTTACAATACCGCACGGTTAACTACAAAGCTAACGGCGTACAGCCAACAATTGTAGATGACACTTTTAATTTTTTTAACCCCAAAACGGGATTAACCTACGCAATCAATTCTGGGAATTCCGTGTATTTTTCATACGCCAGAGCCAATCGCGAACCGAATAGGAGTGATTATGAAGGCGGAAACGTAAAGCCAGAGAAACTGAATGACTTTGAATTGGGTTGGAGATATAGTGCAGAGAAAGTAAAATTCAACTCAAATGTGTATTATATGGCCTATAAAGACCAATTGATTTTGACAGGAAGTTTAGATGATGTAGGTGCTCCAATACGTTCCAACAGCGAAAAAAGCTACCGTTTAGGACTGGAAGTTGATGCTACAATAGCATTGACAGACCAATTGATTATTCGTCCTAATTTTACGTTGAGTGCCAATAAAAATATTGATTTAGCAGTTGAAGGTCAGGATTATGGAACTACGGATATCGCATATTCACCATCAATTATTGCGGGAAATATTTTGGTATACACACCTGTAGAGAATCTTCATATTTCATGGTTGCAAAAATTCGTTGGGGAACAATACATGAATAACATTGAATTGCCGGCAGCAAAGTTGGCAGATTATTTTGTGAATGATTTGAACGTTGCGTATGAGTTTAAACCAAAATCGGTTTTTAAATCAATTATTTTGACAGGTTTAGTGAATAATTTTTTAGATAAAAAATATGTTTCTAATGGATACATGTATGATGTGTATCCGTATTATTACCCGCAAGCGGGAATTAACTTCCTTGCCGGTTTGACGCTAAAGTTTTAGAATGTTGTTTTAACTATAATGAGAAAAATCCTGATGGTTTACCTGTCAGGATTTTTTGGTTTAATTATAAACCCGAAGCACATTTCCGTTTACTTGAACGCGATATTGTTTCATAGGATATTGTAAAGGGCCTTGTCCGGTAAATAAACTGTATTCTTTACTGTCACATCCGCAAACGGCATTGATCCCATTTATGGTCATGGTAGAACAAGAGCTCATAGCTTGATTGGGGCAAGCGGCATCAAAAGCATTGTAACCACTGCCGGTATTAAAAATAATAATGCCACGTGCGCCTGCTCCGGGATAATAAATGGCATTGCTTACATATTTGAGATTCGAATATGCCGGCAGATTCATATTAATATCTACCGTAAAAGTATAATTAGGAACAAAAGGATTCGTGTTGTCAAAACCTGCATCACTACACGAAAAAAAGAAAGGCATTATAAAGGAAAGCAGCAGGTATTTTTTCATTTTAAAATAGTGTCAAAGTATTAGTGAAACAAATTTAATTTATTTAACTTTGAATTATATATGATTAACATATATTTATAGATGAAAAAATAATAATAGTATCTTTGTGGAAAGAAATCCCGTGCTGATGGGATTTTTTCTATTTATATAAATGATGAAGTTATGAGTACAGTATCGTATTACACCGCAGAAGGGTTAAAGAAATTAAGAGAAGAATTAGATCATTTGAAAAGCGTGATGCGTCCAAAAGCATCTGCTGATATAGCCGAAGCAAGAGACAAAGGCGACCTTTCTGAAAATGCCGAATACGATGCTGCGAAAGAAGCACAAGGAATGCTGGAAATGCGTATTGCTAAACTGGAAGAAGTCCATTCTAATGCCAGATTAATAGATGAAACACATCTTGATGTTTCTAAAGTATTAGTACTATCTAATGTGAGAATCAAAAGTCAAACCAATGGAATGGAAATGAAATATACATTAGTAGCAGAAAGTGAAGCCGATTTAAAAACGGGAAAAATCTCTGTAACCTCTCCAATTGGTAAAGGTTTACTAGGAAAATCAGTAGGGGAAGTAGCAGAAATCACCGTTCCAAATGGAGTATTGAAATTTGAAATTTTAGAGATTTCTCGCGATTAAATAGTTAGAGGTTTAAACGGTTAATTGTTTAACCGTTTAACCGATTCAACAATTAACCAATTCAACAATGTCAAGTATATTTACCAAAATTATAAACGGAGAAATTCACTGTTACAAAATCGCAGAGGATGAAAATTTCTTGGCGTTTTTAGATGTAAATCCAAATGCAAAAGGCCACACGCTTTGTATTCCGAAACAGGAAATAAATAAGATTTTTGAGTTGGAAGATGATTTGTATATGGGACTGATGCAGTTTTCAAAGAAAATTGCAGTTGCGCTTGAAAAAACGGTTCCGTGTAAACGAATCGGAATGGCAGTTGTAGGACTTGAAGTTCCTCATGCACACGTTCACTTGATTCCCTTGAATGAAATGGACGAAATGCGTTTTCAAAATAAAGTATCCTTGTCCAAAGATGAATTTGAAGCATTGGCAGAAAGCATAAAAATCAATTTATAATAGTTACACAAATAAAATAAATTGGTATGGTTTTAGTTTAGAAAGGGGATGGGTGAAAACCTATCCCCTTTTAATTTTTTAGCCTACAGTATATACTATGAAAAACATTTCTTTGGTACTTTTTTTCTTTTTAACACTGCAGTGTATTGGTCAGGTCAATGCCCAATATCATTTGGTTGATGCTAAAATGGCTGCTATTCCAGTTAATTTAACAACTTCAACCGATGCAATTGCCACTTATATTAATGCTAATTTCAAAACAGAAACGGATAAAATTAGAGCTGTTTTTTACTGGACCACATCAAATATCAGCTATGATATCGCAAATATGTACACTATAAATTTTAGTGAAACAGTACAAGAAAAAATCGTGCGAACGTTAAAGACTAAAAAAGGGGTTTGTATTCATTATGCTGTTGTTTTCAATGAGCTTTCGCAAAAAATAGGCATTCAATCCTGCATAATTGAAGGATATACAAAACAAAACGGAAAAGTAAGTGATTTAGCTCACGCGTGGATCGCTGCAAAAATTGACAAAAAATGGTTTTTATTTGATCCAACTTGGGGCTCTGGCTACGTCAATAATGGGCGATTTTTCAAAAAAATAAATAATTATTATTTCAAAGGGGAGACTGCTAAAATAATCGCTTCGCACATGCCATTTGATTATTTATGGCAATTTTCGAATTATCCCATTACCAATAGTGAGTTTTATGAGGGAAAAATTCAAATCAATAAAACCAAGAAATACTTTGATTTTGAGAAAGAAATCATCAAATACAATGCCTTGTCTGAAGCCGATCAATTATGGGCTTCGGCAGAAAGAATAGAGAAAAATGGATTGAAAAACGCTATGATTCTCGAGCGTTACGAAGGGAAAAAGCAACAGCTGACCTATTTGCGACAAAATACAAATATTGAAAAATTGAATGCCGTTGTGACTGAAATGAATTTGGCGGTTGTTCTATTGAATGATTTTATTCGTTACAGGAATAATAAGTTTAAGCCTGCTTTATCAGATGATGAAATTAGTGGAATGATTGAAACACCAAAAAAGAAACTAGCCAAATGTCAGAACACTATTTATAGCGTGGGTTCTATTGGCAGTCAAAATGCAGCTAATGTAGCATCGATTAAAAAATCGATTGAAGCAGCTTTGGCGCAAGCCGAAGAACATTCATTGTTTGTAAAAAATTATTTGAGTAAATCTAAAATAGTCAGAAAAACGATGTTTTCTAAACTAGCTCGGTTTGGCGTCCCGTTAAATTAAATTGTTTTTTTAAAACTGACTTGCATTGTTGTTCCTTTTCCAATCTCGGAATTCAACACTTTTATGGTTCCTTTATGGTATTCCTCCACGATTCTTTTAGTCAATGACAGACCTAATCCCCAACCGCGTTTTTTAGTAGTAAAGCCAGGTTCAAAGATACTTTTGAATTGATTTTTATGAATTCCACTTCCTGTATCTGAAACGTTTATTTTTACGGAATCACCTTCTTGATCAATTTCCAGTGCTAATTTTCCTTTTCCTTTCATAGCATCGATGGCATTTTTTACGAGATTTTCAATGGTCCAGCTGTGTAAAGTTGGATTCAGAGAGACCAGGATTGGAGCTTTTGGTGCTTTAAAGGAAAACTCAATTTGTTTAGAAAATCGGGATTGGAGATAGTCGTAAGATTGAAAGGTTTCTGCTATGATGTCTCTATTTTCTAATCTTGGTTCAGAACCTATTTTAGAGAAACGGTCTGTTATGGTTTGTAAACGTTCAATGTCTTTTTCAATTTCAAAAGTGGTGCTCTCGTCCACATTTTCGGATTTCAAGAGTTCGACCCAGCCAATCAAAGATGAAAGCGGAGTTCCTATTTGGTGTGCGGTTTCTTTAGCCATTCCGGCCCAAAGTTTGTTTTGCGTGGCCATTTTTGTACTTCTGTAAAAATTGTAAACGAGTGCTGCAAAAAGTACAATGATAAGCACTAATGCAACAGGGTAATACTTCAATTTTGTCAGTAATGCGGAATTGCCGTAATATAAATTTTGGAATTTTCCTGGGACATATTCAATAACAATAGGTTCATTTTCGCGTTTTAATTTAGATAAAAAATCCTTGGCCTTACTCTCGTCTTTTACAATAGCATCGTCAATGTTTACCGTATTTATGATCCGGTCGTTTTCAGTGACAATTATTGGAATAGTAGTATTGTTGCTGAAAATCTGAAGTGGAAGTTCTACATCGGTATTTTCACCGGCATTATTAAGGGTTTTTTGAGCTTTTGCCCAAAGATTCATTTTTAATCGTTCTTCATTTTTGAAGATTTGAAAAAAGGTATAGGTGTTCCAAAGAATTAATGAGATGATTAAAAAGGATGCAAAAACAATAACCCAACGAGTTGTATTTCTTCTTTCAGAAAACTGCATAAATATTATTTAGAGGCGTAAATATAACGAAATAAATGCTTTTGTATTTTAGTTTTAAAGAAAGAATTTATTTTGTGAAAATCAAACCTATATTTTATTCAAATTTGGGGTTACACTTCTTAAACTTAATTCATTTGTCTACTTTTGTATCTTTCAGCAATAAATTAAAAACGTATGATTACCATTGATCCTAAAAGTATTGAAACCGCAAAATTACAAGGGTATTTGCAAAGTTCCATTGGGCCACGACCAATTGCTTTTGCCAGTACGATGGATGCGAATGGGAATCCTAATGTTTCGCCTTTTAGTTTCTTTAATGTGTTTAGTGCTAATCCACCAATTTTGATATTTTCGCCTGCAAGACGCGTTCGGGACAATTCGATAAAACACACGTTAATCAATGCCGAAGCGACCCGCGAAGTAGTGATTAATGTAGTGAATTTTGATATGGTACAACAGATTTCCCTGGCAAGTACAGAATATGCTGATGGAGTTGATGAGTTTGTAAAATCTGGCTTGACGCCAATAGCTTCAGAAGTGGTAAAACCTTTTAGAGTGAAAGAATCACCCGTTCAATTTGAGTGCAAAGTAACTCAGATTATTGCTTTAGGAACAGAAGGTGGAGCTGGAAATTTAGTGCTTTGTGAAGTGGTGCGCATTCACATTGACGAATCCGTTTTAGACGAAAAAGGAGCAATTGATCAGCATAAAATTGACTTGGTTTCGAGATTAGGAGGCAATTGGTATTCAAGATCGAATCAAGGACTTTTTGAAGTACCGAAACCATTGTCTACATTAGGAATAGGAGTTGATTCGATTCCAAATTTTATAAAAGAAAGTCCTGTGTTTGACGGAAATGATTTAGGAATTTTAGGAAATATTGAAGTCTTGCCTACAACGGAAGAAGTTAGTATCTTTGTAAAACAAAATTTCGCTGTAAAAGGAGTTTTAAGTTCCGATGATGCCGAAACAGTACATTTGGAAGCTAAAAAATATTTAAATTGTAATGACGTGTTGTCAGCATGGAAAGTCCTTTTAGCGGAACGAAAAAAATAGAGCAAAACAATTAAAACATAGAAGATGGAAGTAACAGGAAAAATTAAAATGATCGATCAAACTAAAGAAGTTGGATCTGGAGGTTTCAAAAAAAGAGATATAGTTGTTACAACTGATGAGCAGTATCCGCAACATATTCTAGTTCAATTTGTTCAAGATAAATGTGACTTACTGAACGGTTTTCAACTAGGAGAAGCTGTAAAAATTGATATTAATTTAAGAGGTAGAGAATGGACAAATCCTCAAGGGGAAACAGTTTATTTTAATACGATCCAAGGATGGAGAATAGGAAAATTGCAAGCTGAAGCTCCTTCTGCAGCACAAATGCCTCCAATGCCAACTGCCGAAGCATTTGCACCAGCAACAAACCTAAATGAAGAAGAAGCAGACGATTTACCTTTTTAATCATTTGAATTTTTATTGCTATAGTAAAAACAAACCCGACAGGTATTCAAAATACGGTCGGGTTTTATTTTTTAATAAAGAATGTATTATTTAACTGAAGTATTATCCTTTCCGCCCGTTTCTCAGACTAGTTCCACAGGTATTCTTGCTCTTGGCGGAGATTTGTCAGCTGCGCGTTTACAGCTTGCTTACACGAATGGTATTTTTCCATGGTTTGAAGATGGAGAGCCTATAACTTGGTGGTCACCAAATCCTAGAATGGTTTTATTTTTGGATGAATTGATTGTTTCCAAAAGCATGCGAAACATTTTGAATCGGAATATTTTCAAGGTCACTTTTAATCAAAATTTCAGGGACGTAATTTCGAATTGTCAAAACATAGTGCGCGACGGTCAAAACGGAACTTGGATTACTAACGACATGATTGACGCCTATTGTAAACTAAATGAATTGGGAATTGCAAAATCAGTTGAAGTCTGGCAAGAAAATGTTTTGGTTGGCGGTTTATATGGTATCGATTTGGGACATGTTTTTTGTGGGGAGAGTATGTTTTCTAAAGTTTCTAATGCTTCAAAAGCGGCTTTCATAACATTGGTTCACCAATTAAAAAGAGAAAATTACAAATTGTTAGATTGCCAAGTTTACAATCCGCATCTTGAAAGTTTGGGTTGCAGGGAAATTGACAGAACCGATTTTATGGAAATTTTAAAAGGGAAATAACTCTTAAAATTTCAACTTCTTTAAGCTCCAATCCATAGTATTGTAAAGTATTAATTCATTTTCTAAAGTAGGTAAATCCACAATCAGTTTCAATGTTTCATGTGCCATCATGGTTCCTATAATTCCTGGAAGCGTACCTAATACACCGTTCAAATTACAATTGGGAACTTCTTTTGGATTTGGTGGTTCGGGGAATAAATCGCGAAGATTTTTATTTCCATTATGATTGAAAACCGCCATTTGTCCCTCAAATTTTAAAATACTGCCGTAAATCAATGATTTGCCTAACATCACGCAAGTATCGTTTACTAAATAACGAGTAGCAAAATTATCACTCCCATCAACAACTATATCAAAATTCATGATAATTTGCGTGGCATTTTCCATCGTTAGTTTTTCTTCAAAAGCAATAACATGAATTAATGGATTTAAAGTTTCTAAAACCGATTTGGCTGTAATTGCTTTTGATTTGCCAACTTGCTTCTCCGTATATAAAATTTGACGGTGTAAGTTGTGCAATTCGATTTTGTCAAAATCAATTATGCCAATAGTTCCTACTCCGGCGGTTGCCATATAGTGCAAAATAGGACAACCCAATCCACCTGCGCCAATCACTAAAACTTTAGCTTTTTTTAGTTTTTCTTGTCCCGAATCACCTATTTCCGGCAGCATCATCTGGCGGTTATAGCGTAAAAAATCTTGAATAATACTCATTTTTTTTAGTCTTAAAGTTGGAAAGTCATAAAGTCATAAAGTCATAAAGTTTGGAAAGTCATAAAGTCTATAAGTCAAAAGTTAAAAACATGTGAGTTCGAGCGCAGTCGAGAACTTTTTAAAGTCGGTTGCTATTAGTAAAAATATAAGGTGTTGACCCATGTTGTTTTCTAAATTTTTAGACTCTTGTCTCTTGTCTCTTTACTTTCGACATTCGACTTTTGACTAAAACTTCTGTCCCAATCCTTCCAAACGGGTTCGTATCCTTTGCTGGAAATAATTTTTGCAATCTCGGCAGCAGAACGTTCATCACTAATCTCAAATTGCTCCAAAGATTGTGGATCAACTACATAACCTCCGGGATTAGTTTTGGAACCGGCACTCATACTGGTAATTCCAATTGGAATAATATTATCTCTAAATTTTTCGTTCTCACGGGTTGACAGAGAGATTTCTAAATCTTCATTCCACAAACGATAGGCACAAATGAGCTGGGTCAAATCAGCATCATCCATGATAAAGTTGGGTTTAATAACTCCTTCTGCCGGTCGTAATCTGGGAAATGAAACTGCATATTTCGTTTGCCAATACGTTTTTTGTAAATAATCTAAATGTAAGGCATTAAAAAAACTGTCAGTGCGCCAATCTTCTAATCCTAATAAAACACCCAATCCAATTTTATGAATACCGGCAGTTCCTATCCGGTCCGGTGTTTCCAAACGAAAGTCAAAATTGGATTTTTTGCCTTTTGTATGGTATTGTTTATAAACATCACGATGATACGTTTCCTGATACACTAAAATCGAATAAATACCAGCATCATGCAATTGCTCGTATTCTTCTGTTGAAAGTGGTTGCACTTCGGCTGAAATAGTAGAAAAATCGTTTTTTATCTGAGCAATTGCCTTTAGAAAATAATGAATATTTACCGTGTGATTGGCTTCGCCAGTAACCAACAAAACATGATCAAATCCCGCTTTTTTCAAAACCTCAATTTCTTGCGTAATCTCATTTTCGGTAAGCGTTTTTCGTTTGATTTTGTTGTCTAAACTAAACCCACAATACGTACAAATGTTTTGGCATTCGTTACTTAAATACAAAGGGACATACATTTGAATTGTTTTGCCAAATCTTTTTTTGGTTAGTTCATGTGCCAGTTGCGCCATTTTCTCTAAGTAAGGTTTGGCAGCTGGTGAAACTAATGCCAAGAAATCATCGAGACTGCGTTTGTTTTTGGCTAACGTAGATTCGACTTCTTGGGCAGTGGTACTGTATATTTTTGTTTTGACTGTTTCCCAATCGTAGTTGTCTAAAACCAATTTAAATGTTTTCATTTATTAGATAATGAGTTAATTTTACTTTGCTCCATGTTTTTATACGGCTGTGGCTCCCCTCTCCTTTGGAGAGGGTTGGGGAGAGGATTACTCATACAAAAACGCTGTCAAAGGACTTGAAGCCATCGCGCGATTTACTTTTTGAGCCAACTGCGCCTCGTAGGCTTTTCGGCCTGCAATGACGGCTTCTTTAAATGCTTCTGCCATCAATATAGGATTTCCTGCAACGGCAATTGCTGTGTTTACCAAAACGGCATCAGCTCCAAGTTCCATTGCTTTTGCTGCATCGGATGGTGCGCCAATTCCGGCATCTATAATCACGGGAACTTTGCTCTGTTCGATAATTATTTCTAAAAAATCGATGGTTTTCAATCCTTTGTTACTGCCAATAGGTGACCCCAGTGGCATTACAGCCGAAGTTCCAGCGTCTTCCAGACGTTTACATAAAACCGGATCTGCATGAATATAAGGTAAAATAATAAACCCTAATTTGGCTAGCGCTTCCGTGGCTTTTAAGGTTTCAATTGCATCGGGCATTAAATATTTTGGATCCGGATGAATCTCGAGTTTAAGCCAGTTAGTTTCTAATGCCTCTCGCGCTAATTGTGCTGCAAAAATCGCTTCTTTAGCATTCCTTGCGCCAGAAGTATTGGGTAATAAATTAATTAGCGGATGTTTTAGATGTGATAAAATTGCATCTGTTTCAGTTTCTAAATCAATACGTTTTAACGCTACGGTTACTAACTCGCTCCCAGATGCTAAAATGGCTTCTTCCATTTGTTGATTTGAACCGAATTTTCCTGTGCCTAAAAGCAAGCGGGATTGAAAGGTTTTGTCTCCTATTTTAAATGGTACCATATAATTTGTCGTTAAGTTGAGTGATAAGTTGTGATGGGTTTTCGCTTTGGGTGATCAAACCAGAAACGGCAATACCCTGAATTCCGGTTTCCATCAGGTCTTCAACGTTTTCCAGTGTGATTCCTCCAATGGCATAAATGGGAATTTGGATGTTTTTTATTGTCATTTGTTGGATAATCAATCTATACCCTTTAAGTCCTAAAATTGGGCTTAAATTTTGTTTGGTAGTTGTGAATTGGAATGGACCCAAACCAACATAATCACAGTTTTGGGCTGTTCTTTGGAGGACATCTTCAAAAGTATTTGCAGTTCCACCAATAATTTTTGTTTTTCCTAAAATTAGTCTTGCTTCTTCCACTTTCATATCACTTAAACCCAAATGAACTCCATCTACATCTAATTGTTTTGCCAAATGGACGTTGTCATTGATGATAAAAGTGGCTAAATATTCTTTGCATAAAATTTTTATGGCTTCCGCCAAAGTGAAAACTTCAAGCGCATTTTGATTTTTGAAGCGCATTTGTATCCAGTCACAGCCATTATCCAGTGCTTTGTGAATGTTGTGCAATTGTTCTTCGACTGTATTTCCTTGCGAAATGTATTGCAATTGATTATACATGATGGTATCCTAATTTTGTTTGGTTCGATTCTAAGTACGTTTCTATATATATTTTCGCATTGATGCAAGCTGTTTTCAGGTCTAATCCCAGAGCTAAATTGGCAGTAATCGCGGATGACAATACACAGCCTGAGCCATGCTTTTCGAAAACCAAAGTGTTATTTGGCACAAGCCTGAAGATTTCCTTTTCGGTATATAAACAATCAACACCGATTGCCAGTGGATTGTGACCGCCTTTTAGTAATACAGCACAATATTTTGACAGCTCGTGAGCAATTAAATCAGGATTTTTTTCTGCTGCTGAAAGCTGTAAAATTTCATTGTAATTGGGTGTTATTAAGTCTATTTTTTTTAATATTTCAGTCAAAACAGCTTGATTTTCTATAGTTATAAAACGAAATTCGGTTGTAGATTTTAAAACGGTATCCCAGACGATCTTTGTTTTTGGCGAAAGCTTTTTTATAACGAAAACAATATCTTTTAAATAATCCAGTGAAGGAACAATTCCAATTTTTACGGCTTTGATAGCATAATTTTCAAATAATTTGTCCAGTGATCTCATAACAAAAGCTTGGTCAGTCCAGTGCATTTCGAAAAACTCCTTTTCGGTTTGAATGGTGTTGCCAGTATTGACAGCAAAACCATACACATGATGTTGTTCGAATGTCTTGATGTCTGCTAAAACGCCTGCACCTCCAGTAGGATCAAAGCCTGCAATTGTTACTGCGAAAGGTCTGTTTTCTTGCATTGTTTAAAATTTTCTATTGGATGGTTACTGTTCCAAAGGGTGCCTAAAAGTGCCACATCATCAAAGCCATATTCTAATGCGGTTTTGATTTTATCTGATGTAATTCCTCCGAGTGCTACTAATGAAGTTTTGTTATTCTTTCTTTGGTGCAAATCTTTTTTAAAGTCAAGTTTTGAAATGTAATTTAGTTTAGAAATACTTTCGAAAACGGGTCCGAAAAGCGCATAGTCGAAAGCATCAAATAATTTTTCAAAATCAATCATTTGATGAATTGAAGTAGAGAGTGTAAATCCATTTTTCTTCCAGTTTTTTAAACTTTCCTCGGATGTTTCAATTCTTGCTTTTTCTGTAAAATGAATCCGATGTATTCCAGATGTTGAAGCCAGTTGATGATGACTGTGCAAAACCAACTGCTGTTTGAAATCGGATTTTATTTCGGATAAAAAAGCGTTCATTTCTGTTTCTGAAAAATCAGGTTTCCGAATATGAAGCAACTCCAGTCCATTCTCAAAAAGAGAATGAATGGTGTCGATTTCATTAATTACAGGAATTGGATTTGTGATTACGATCATGACTTTGCTTTATTCTCTTTTCTAGAACTTCTAATTTTTTATATGTAAATTTCCTTTCCGCTTTCTAGAAATTCTTGTGATTTTTCTTTCATTCCTTTTTCGGCTTCGGCTACATCACGAATTTCCTGTGAGATTTTCATAGAACAAAATTTTGGTCCACACATGGAACAAAAATGAGCTACTTTGGCACCATCTGCAGGTAACGTTTCATCATGAAATTCACGAGCTGTATCGGGATCTAAGGACAAGTTGAATTGGTCTTCCCAACGGAATTCAAAACGTGCTTTGCTCAAGGCATTGTCACGGTATTGCGATCCGGGATGACCTTTGGCCAAATCAGCGGCATGAGCCGAAATTTTATAGGTGATAACGCCGTCTTTTACGTCTTTTTTGTTGGGTAAACCAAGGTGTTCTTTTGGAGTCACATAACACAGCATTGCACATCCATACCAGCCAATCATTGCAGCGCCAATGGCAGAGGTGATGTGGTCATAACCCGGAGCAATGTCCGTAGTTAATGGTCCTAAAGTATAAAAAGGAGCTTCATCACAGTGTTCTAATTGTTTTTCCATATTTTCTTTTATCATGTGCATCGGTACGTGACCAGGGCCTTCAATAAATACTTGAACATCATGTTTCCAAGCTATTTTTGTCAGTTCGCCAAGTGTTTCTAATTCGGCAAACTGAGCGGCATCATTCGCATCGGCAATAGAACCTGGGCGCAAACCGTCTCCTAATGAAAACGCCACGTCATACTGTTTCATGATTTCGCATATGTCCTCAAAATGGGTGTAAAGGAAATTTTCTTTATGGTGAAACAAACACCATTTTGCCATGATAGAGCCTCCACGGGAAACAATTCCGGTAACACGGTCAGCTGTCAAATGAATGTAACGCAATAAAACACCAGCATGGATTGTAAAATAAGAAACACCTTGTTCCGCTTGTTCGATCAACGTATCACGATACACTTCCCAAGTGAGATCTTCGGCAACACCATTTACTTTTTCTAAAGCTTGGTAAATAGGCACCGTTCCAATTGGCACAGGAGAATTTCGGATAATCCATTCTCTGGTTTCGTGAATATTCTTCCCAGTTGATAAATCCATAATCGTGTCAGCTCCCCAACGGCAAGCCCAAACTGCTTTTTCTACTTCTTCTTCGATCGTTGAGGTTACGGAGCTGTTCCCGATGTTAGCATTAATTTTTACCAAAAAGTTACGTCCCACAATCATTGGTTCGCTTTCGGGGTGGTTGATATTATTTGGAATAATGGCACGACCTCTGGCTACTTCGCTTCGGACAAATTCAGGTGTGATTTTCCCCACCCCGGCCCTCTCCGAAGGGGAGGGAGTGTTTGCGCCCCAACTGTTTCCTTCGTGTTGATGTTGCATTGCTTTAGGTTGGTCATTTAATTGTTCGATGCGCTGGTTTTCACGAATGGCGATATATTCCATTTCGGGAGTAATAATTCCTTGTTTTGCATAATACAATTGAGAGACGTTAGCTCCTTTTTTGGCACGCATGGGTTTGTGCAAATATTCGAAACGAAATTCGTTTAGTTTTTCGTCGTTAAGGCGCTTTTTCCCATATTCAGATGAGATTTCAGTTAACTCTTCTACATCATTACGATCCAGAATCCATTGTTCCCGAATGCGGGGCAATCCTTTTCGAATGTCAATTTCGATATTTGGGTCGGTAAATGGGCCGGAAGTATCATAAACGGTTACGGGCGAATTTTTTTCTATTCTGCCGTTTGACATTTTAGTGTCAGCCAATGCAATTTCTCGCATCGCTACTTTTATGCGATGAATGGTTCCGTCTACGTATATTTTTGTAGAGTTTGGAAAAGGAGTGGTTGATATTTTTTCTTCGGATTTCATTTATAGATGTCTTAAAGTTTATTGAGCGATTTTTATTTCACGCAGAAATTGGAGATTGAGCAGATTTTTTTGTTTTATTTTTTAAAGCTTATATAGTTTCTTGTATTAAAATAATTTTTTCGTATTCAGAGTTCTGCTAGGGATAATAATGGAAAGCCCGCAAAGGGGAAAGCCAAATAAAACAAGGATTAGTGAAGCGACCTTTAGGAAGCTTTGACTAAGACTATGTTTTATAGGATTGCAACTGCGGACTTGAAATGGATAGCCCGCCCGAGCAGCCAAACTATCCTCCTTGAGTTGCAGAAATGATGAGAATGTCGTCAGTTTCTTGAATGATGTGGGAATTCCAGTTGGATTTTGGAATTATAATATTGTTTATGGCAAAGGCAATTCCGTTGTGTTTTATGGGAATTTCCAAGTCAAGAAGTGCCTGAACAGTTAGACTGTCAGTTGCAAATTGTTTCGTTTGATTGTTGATTTTGAGTTCCATTCCTTTTGAATTTAGTATACAATTATACTTTAGGAATGGCTATAGGAGTACATAAATGTACAAGGAAGTCATCTTACTTTTCCCTACGCTAGTATGAACTAGATCAGGTTCAGAGGGTAATTCTCAGCCTACAATGTTGTAGACACCCCTAAAGTGTGAAACAAATGTAGGATATTTTTTTAGATGTGATTCTTAAATTTTGAAAAAAAAAGAAACTTTTTATACTTTTTTTGTTATTGATTTTTAAAAAATTACCTTTTTTTCCAGCAATCTGCTACATGATCATCAACCATTCCGGTTGCTTGCATGTGTGCATAAACTACCGTAGAACCAACGAATTTGAATCCGCGTTTTTTCAAATCTTTGCTTATTTTATCTGAAAGTGGAGTGGTAGAAGGAACTTCTTTTAAAGATTGTCGGTTATTTTGATTGGGTTGTCCATCAGTAAATTGCCAAATGTAATTTGAAAAACTACCAAGTTCTTCTTGTACTTTCATAAAGGCAATCGCATTTGAAACTGCTGCACGAATTTTTAATTGATTGCGAATTATTCCTGCGTTTAGAAGTAATTCCTGGATTTTATCTTCGGTGTATAGTGCGACTTTTTTATAGTCAAAATTATCAAAAGCTAATTGGAAGTTTTCTCTTTTTTTTAGGATCGTAATCCAACTTAGTCCAGCTTGAAAAGTTTCCAAGATTAGAAATTCAAATAATTTTTGGTCATCATAAACCGGAACTCCCCATTCTTCATCATGGTATTTTTCGTAAATAGCAATACCAACACACCATTTGCATCTTGTTTTTTCTTCCATGATTATTCTTTTTCAGAGGCTAAATAGTTTTTTATAATATAATGACCCAAGTAAATTAAAGGAGTCAAGAGAATGGCAATTCCGAGTTTAAAGGTGTAACCCGTCAATGCGGAAGTGATGAAAGTATCAAAATTTATTTTTCCGGGCAACCAAAAAGCAATTCCCAAAACAATAAAAGAATCGAATAATTGCGAAATAATAGTAGAACCCGTGGCTCTGAGCCAGATTTTTTTATTTCCTGTACGGTTTTTGAAAAACCAAAAAACAGCTACGTCAATTAATTGAGAAACCAAGAATGCGATGATGCTTCCAACGATGATCCACATGCTTTGCCCAAAAACTGCAAAGAATTGGTCGTCATTTACTGGGCTTATTCCTTTTGCGGCGGGAATATTGATGGCTAAAAACAGGAGGACGAACGCATAAGCAATTAAACCAGCGGTAATTAAAGATAGTTTTTTTACTCCTTTTTCTCCAAAATATTCATTGATTAAATCAGTAGTCAAGAAAACAATAGGCCAAGGCAAAATACCGATGCTCATGACGAATGGACCAACTTGTATCAGTTTCCCACCAATGAGTTCTGCCGTAACGGCATTAGTGATAAAGATTCCGGCGAGAATAACAAAGACAAGCTCTTTTTTGGTTTTAAACATAAAAAATAATTAGTATTCAAATTTAGTATTTTAATTTGAAATTTATGTTTGATAAACCTGACGGTTAATTTAAAATATAAAATCCCATTCGAGTGAACAAATGGGATTTTATATTTATAGTCAGAATTTAAAATAAATTTAGAATCCTGTAATTATTTTAGAACGATTATCCTAAAGCAGCTCTTTTGAAACCGGTAACGATAAGGTCTTTATCTAAAGATTTTACATAATTAGCAACGCTTAATTTGTTGTCTTTGATGTAATCTTGGTTTACTAAAGTGTTGTCTTTAAAGAAACGAGCTAATTTACCTTTAGCAATATTGTCTAACATTGCTTCAGGTTTACCCTCTTGACGTAGGATGTCTTTAGCAATTTCGATTTCTTTAGCAATAGTTTCTGCATTAACACCTGCCTCATTTAGTGCAATTGGAGCCATAGCTGCAGCTTGCATAGATACGTTTCTTGAAACTTCTTCAGCACCTTCAACATTTTCTGAAAGAGCAACTAAAGTAGCGATTTTGTTTCCAGAGTGGATGTAAGAACCAATAAAAGCGCCTTCTAATTTCTCGAAAGTTCTAATTTCTAGTTTTTCACCGATAACTCCTGTTTGCTCAATTAATTTATCAGCAACAGTGATTCCGTTGAAATCAGCCGCTAAAAATTCTTCTTTAGTATTGAAGTTCAATGCTAAATTAGCCATTTCAGTAGCCATTTTTACAAAGTTTTCATTCATTCCTACGAAGTCAGTCTCACAGTTCAATGTGATAACAACTCCGGCAGTTTTGTCAGCATTTACAACGGCAATTGCAGCGCCTTCAGTAGATTCTCTATCTGAACGGTTAGCAGCCACTTTTTGTCCTTTCTTACGTAAGTTTTCGATAGCTAAATCAAAATCTCCGTCTGCTTCAACCAAGGCTTTTTTGCAGTCCATCATTCCTGCACCAGTGATTGTTCTTAATTTATTTACGTCTGCAGCAGTAATTGTTGCCATATTGTATTATTTTTTAAGGTTAAAAGTAAAAAATTCCAAGTGTTAAATCCAATTTCCAATTTTATTAAATTATCAACTTTAGGTTTCTAATTTTTTTTGGAGAGGAATTTAAAACTTGGAATTAAATGTTAATTTATTCTTCAGTTGCAGTTGGAGCAGCAGCTTCTACAGCAGGAGCTACTTCTACAGCAGGAGCAACAACTTCAGTGGCAGCAGGAGCAACAACTTCAGCAGGAGCTTCACCTTCTTTGTCAGAACCTCTATCAGAAAGTCCTTCAACAATTGCAGCGGTAACTAAAGATAAAATTTTATCAATTGATTTAGAAGCATCATCGTTAGATGGGATTACAAATTCAACCTCTCTTGGGTCAGAATTGGTATCCACCATTGCGAAAACTGGAATGTTTAATTTTTGAGCTTCTTTTATTGCAATGTGTTCCGCTTTGATATCAACTACGAACAATGCAGCTGGTAGTCTAGACATGTCAGCGATTGAACCTAAGTTTTTCTCTAATTTAGCACGAAGACGATCTACTTGTAAACGTTCTTTTTTAGAAAGGGTCATGAATGTACCATCTTTCTTCATTTTATCAATAGTAGCCATTTTTTTAACAGCTTTACGGATAGTTACGAAGTTAGTTAGCATTCCACCAGGCCATCTTTCAGTAATGTAAGGCATGTTTGCAGCTTTTGCTTTTTCAGCAACGATGTCTTTTGCTTGTTTTTTGGTAGCAACGAATAATATTTTTCTACCTGATGCAGCGATTTTTTTCAAAGCTTCATTCGCTTCTTCAATTTTTGCTGCCGTTTTATATAGATTGATAATGTGAATACCATTACGCTCCATATAAATGTAAGGAGCCATATTTGGATCCCATTTTCTAGTCATGTGTCCGAAGTGAACACCTGCTTCTAGTAATTCTTTTACTTCTACTTTGTTTGCCATTTTTGTTCTAGTTTACGTTCTGTTGATTAGCAATGAATAAATGGCGATTGCTCGGCTTTATACATTTAGATGCTAAACTATTTCCTACCTCGATAGGAGAGCAACAACAACTTTGTTTTTTAAATTCAATAATAAATGAACGATATCTTGTCCCATTTGAACAAGACAGGTAATATTAACGTTTAGAGAATTGGAATCTCTTACGAGCTTTCTTCTGACCGAATTTCTTACGTTCAACCATTCTTGGATCTCTTGTCAATAAACCTTCTGGTTTCAAGATAGCTCTATTTTCAGCATTTACTTCACACATAACGCGTGCCAATGCCATTCTTACAGCTTCTGCTTGACCAGTTGAACCACCTCCGTAAACATTAACTTTTACGTCAAAGTTGCTTACATTTTCTGTCATAGACATTGGTTGTAAAACTTTATACTGTAAAGTTGCTGTTGGGAAATAAGTTTCGAATGGTTTTTTGTTTACAACGATTACTCCTGTTCCTTCCGAAACATAAACACGTGCAACAGCGGTTTTTCTTCTACCGATTTTGTGAATAACTCCCATTACTTAAGATCGTTAAGGTTAACTGTTCTAGGTTTTTGAGCGCCTTGTTTGTGCTCTGATCCTACAACAACATTTAAATTTCTAAAAAGTTCAGCACCAATTTTATTTTTTGGCAACATCCCTTTTATTGCTTTTTCTACTAGTAATGCAGGATTCTTCGCTTGCAATACTTTAGCAGTTAAAGTTCTTTGACCTCCAGGGTAACCAGTGTGACGGATGTATGTTTTTTCATCCATTTTGTTACCTGTTAGGTTAATTTTTTCTGAGTTGATAACGATTACGTTATCTCCGCAGTCCACGTGTGGTGTGTAACTTGGCTTGTACTTACCTCTCAAAATCATAGCGACTTTTGAAGCAAGACGACCTAAGTTGTGACCATCAGCATCTACAACAATCCACTCTTTTGTAACGGTGGCTTTGCTTGCTGATTGTGTCTTGTAGCTTAATGCGTCCATAATATATTTTTAATTAAACATTCCATCCCCAATAAAGGGGTTGCAAAAGTACAATTAATTATTTTAAATACAAACACCTGTAAAAGATAATTTTAACGATGAATCTATAGATTATTATTTTATGAAAATAATGATAATAAATGTAATAATATGGTAATATTTAGTGTGATACACAAAAAAACCATTTGAATTGTAAATTCAAATGGTTTTAATAAGGAATGGAATTATTTTTATACGATAAAAATATTTGCGATTGCTACCGCTTGAGCTGTAGTCAGTGGCTCGTCATAAGATTCTGAACCTGCATCTGCTCCAAATAATGAAGCTGTATTGTATCCTGCTTGCACTGTAACTTCTTCACCGTCATATACGGCTTGTGTTGCTGCTGGCATACCTGCACCTCTTTGATTTCCTGTAATCCAGCCTTTTAATCCTCTTAACCTTCTTACTTCCGATGCATGTCGGGCTTCAACAGAGTGAATTTGTAATGCCGCGGTTAACAAGTCGGGAGTTGAAATTAGATTTCCAGCCTGTCCTTTGTAAGCTCTTACTCCTGTGTCTTCGAAGGCTTGTGCCAAGGCAAGAAATGTTGGGTAATCGGTAAAGGGTTTAAAAGCACCATTAACGGTGAAATCAAAAGTGGGTTTAGGGACAAAGTTTGCACTTGCGGTACCTCCTAATCCTGCGATTAGAAAAGTCACATGGCTGTTTTCGTGTTTAGAAATCTGTTCAAAAACCTTTCTATCACGTCCTGCATTTTCAGATAAAGGTATTACATTAGAATCTAAAGCCATCTGGTAAAATTCTTTTTCAAGATATTCTAATGTCAAGGCTAATTGTAAAGCCCCAATTGGCGTACTCGGCGTTGGCGAAATATCCGCCGCATAAGCTGAAGTTGATACTGATGCTAATCCGAATGGAATCGCAGCTAATGCTAAATTTTTACCTAATTTACTGAATTGGCCTAAACTTTCTCTTCTGGAGCCTTTAGCTTGCATTACACTTTCATCTGCAAGAGACTCTATAAATTTTAATATGTTCATAATTTCTAAGTTTAAAAGTTTAAGGTAAATACTGAGCAGTAAATTTTGTGGTGATAAATCCTCCAGCAATTGGAATTACTTGCGATGGATTACTTGCAACATCTAATCCCGTAGTGACATTTACAACATCATCGCCTGCAAAATCTTTTGAATTTGGATTGATTAAACTTCTAATAGCTGATGCATGTCTTGCTTCAACAGAAACTATTTTCCCTGCTAACAAAAGGTAATCGGGACTTTTTAATAATTTACCAGCACCGTTGTAAGCAGCTACTCCAGTGTCTTCCAGGGCTTTGGCTGTAGCTAGGACTTGAGTGCGGTTGCTGAAATTCAAGGTTCCATAATCAAAAGCTAAGCTGGGTAGCAACTGGGTTTTAGCGTCTGGTAGAGCACCTGTTAAGGCAGTCTTGAAAAATTCTCTGTGAATAACTTCATGACGATACAAATCAGTAAGAACTATTTGATCTTGCGCTGTGAAATTCGTCGTGAATCCTGAAGCGTTTACTACTTTAGTATAAAAATCAGCTTCTAATTGTTCCAATGCATAAGCATAGGATAAGACACCAAAATCTCCGCCACCTAAATCAAAAACTCCATTTCGCAGTCCAGGGAACTTATTTACCGGATCATTCCCATCATCCCCATCATCGTCATTATTACAGCCCGCTAATAACAAACTGGTGCCCACAAGTGTGAGGCCACTAATTTTCAGGAAGCTCCTTCTGTTTGTCAAAGATGGTTTTACTTCTTGAATCGAAACTACATTTTTCATAATTTACTTTCTTTAAAGGTTATTAATAGTAATTATATGTTTAATAGGTATAAACGAAATTTTAAGGTGTTCAGTTTTAGAATTTTATAAATTTTTTAATAATAATACTTAAAAAAGTTAATTACAGAAATTTTCGGGCATGTTACGGGTAGTTTTTGGTCCTATTTATTGAATCAAAACTTCATTTTTTTCATACTCTTAACATTTAAAAGGTTACTAGTTGTATTCTTTCTGTTTAATGATTTAATATGTATATTTGCGATCAATCATTTGTTATATGCAAAAATAATAACAAAAACAAACATCTTTGTTGTTGATTTCCAATTAATTACAATGTAAAGGTGGTTTAATTTTAATGGACATTATTATAAAATTATTATAATAGTTTGTATAATTACCATATAATCGTCCTGGTTTGTTAATATCTTAAATCTATGAAAGCTAAAGCTACATTAAAACAAATTGCTAAAGAACTTAATGTTTCGGTTTCAACAGTTTCGAAAGCGTTGAACGATAGCCCCGAGATTAGCGAGCAGACGAAGGTTAAAATTAAAGAATATGCTAAGCTTAAAAATTACAAACCCAATATAATTGGTCTAAATCTTAAAAATAGGAAGACAAAAACCATTGGTGTAATTATTCCAAATATTTTAAATTCTTTTTTTGCTAAAGTATTTAGCGGTATCGAAAAAGTAGCCGATGAAAAGGGGTACAATGTTATTATGTGTATCTCTAACGAATCATCAGAAAAAGAAGCACATACGCTGGAAATGCTGAGCAATGGAACGATTGACGGATTTATTGTTTCTGTTTCTGAAGAAGCGCAAAAAAATCTGGAATACGAACATTTCTCTGCAATCATTAATGATGGAACTCCAATAGTTATGTTTGATCGCATTGCTGATGGTGTAGATTGTGACAAAGTAATTGTTGATGATTTTGATTCAGCCCTAAATTCTACTCAGCATTTAATTGATTTAGGATGTAAGAATATCGCTTTGTTATCCTCCATTGATAATTTAAGTGTAGGGAAACTAAGAACTGAAGGATATCTAAAAGCACTTGAAAATAATAATATTCCTGTAATTGATAATATTATTTTAAGAACGGATTCTGAAGATGATTTAAAGGATAAAATTGAAAAAGTTTTTGAAAATAAAATTGATGGGATTTTTGCTCTTGAAGAAAATGATTCTGTTGCCGCTTTACGTATTGCGCTTAAAAAAGGATTTAAAGTTCCGGAAGATATTTCTATTATTGGTTTTGCCGATGGAATTCTTGCTTCCCGAAGATTATCTCCAAGTTTAACGACAGTGAGTCAGCACGGAATAGAAATAGGAGAAGTGGCTGCTAAATTGCTGATTGACAGATTAGAATCTAAAGAAGAGCATCTTCCTTATGAAACTGTGGTAATCAAAACCAAATTGAAAGAAAGAGAGTCAACAAGAAAATTGTAAAAACTCAAATAATATAACTATAAAAAAATCTCTACTCGTTTTTAAATGAATAGAGATTTTTTTTATAAGTATAATGGAAGATATTTTAATGTGCTTCCAGCCAATCTTTTCCTGCTCCTAAATCAACATCCAACGGAACATCAAGCGTAAAGGCATGTTCCATTTCGTATTTTATCATCGGTTTAATTTTTTCTAGTTCCGAATTATGCACATCGAAAACAAGCTCATCATGAACCTGTAACAACATTTTACTTTTCCAGTTTTCTGATGTTAGTTTTTGATGAATATTAATCATCGCAATTTTGATGATATCGGCAGCACTTCCTTGTATTGGCGCGTTTACCGCATTTCGTTCTGCACCACCACGAACGATGGCGTTTTGTGAATTGATATCTTTCAAATAGCGACGACGCCCAAGGATTGTTTGCACATAACCATTCTCTCTTGCAAAATCTATTTGTTCCTGAATATACGATTTTAATCTTGGATAAGTTTGGTAATAGGCTTCAATCAAAGCCGCACTTTCACTTCTGGACAACGAAGTTTGATTGCTCAGTCCAAAAGCCGAAACGCCATATATAATTCCGAAATTTACCGTTTTGGCGTGACTTCGTTGCTCACGAGTCACTTCTTCAAGTGGAACATTAAATACTTTTGAAGCGGTAGATTTGTGAATGTCTTCATGATTTTGGAATGCCTTTATCATGTTTTCTTCCCCACTTAATGCAGCAATTACACGCAATTCTATTTGAGAATAATCCGCAGAAACTAAAGTATAGTTTTCATCTCGTGCCACGAATGCTTTCCGGATTTGTCGGCCTCGTTCGGTACGAATGGGAATATTCTGTAAATTTGGATTATTGGAGCTCAAACGCCCTGTTGCGGCAACAGTTTGCATATAATCGGTGTGAATGCGGCGAGAGATTTCATCTACCTGATTGGGCAGCGCATTAACATACGTGTTTTGCAGTTTCACTAATTGTCGCCAGTCCTGAATGTCTTTTACAATTGGGTTTTCGGCGGCTAAATAACTCAGGATTTCTTCCCCGGTGGCATATTGACCGGTTTTGGTTTTCTTTTGTTTGGTTCCGCCAATTTTCAATTTATCAAATAAAACATCGCCTAATTGTTTTGGTGAAGCCAAATTAAATTTCTCACCAGCAGTTTCAAATATGTTTGCTTCCAATATTTTAATATCATCATCTAATGTTTTTGATAATGATTTCAAGAAATCTACGTCTGCACGAATTCCTTCTTTTTCCATGTCAGCCAGAACTTGTACCAATGGAATTTCAATTTCCTCAAAAAGCTTCTTGGTTCCGGTTTTGTCTAATTCTAAAATGAATATTTCTTTGAGTTGCAAAGTAACATCAGCATCCTCAACGGCATATTCTTTAATTTCTTCCAGTTCAACGTCACGCATTGATTTCTGGTTTTTCCCTTTTTTTCCTATTAAGTTTTCTATCGATTTCGGGGAATATTTTAAATAGGTTTCTGCTAAAATATCCATATTATGACGCATATCCGGATTGATCAAATAATGGGCAATCATGGTGTCAAATAATTTTCCTTTTACGGAAACATTGTAATTAGAAAGAATTTTTAAATCATATTTTAAATTCTGACCAATTTTCTCAATGCTTTCATTTTCGAAAAACGGAATGAATTTTTCGATTAAAATTTGTGCTTCTTCACGGTTTTCCGGAAACGGAACATAAAATCCTTTTCCCTTTTCATATGAAAATGAGATTCCAACTAATTCCGCATGCAAAGCATCTAAACCCGTTGTCTCTGTGTCAAAACACACCGATGATTGATTTTGTAAATTTTGCAACAGCAATCTCAGCCCTAAATCCCCTTGAATTATCTGATACGAATGTTCGGTGTTTTCTAATGAATTGTAAAATTGATGACGTGTCTCTTCTGAAGAATTATCCGGTATAGTACTTCCAAAAAGATCAAATTGCTCTTCGTTTTTTGGTTGTGGTTTTTTGTACAGTTTGCTCTCGTCACTGGGATTGTTGTTAGCGGTCGCAGTTCCGCCTTTTTTAAACATGGCGTCAAATTGTTCCGCCATTCTTCTAAACTCTAATTCATTGAAAAGGGCATCTGTTTTTTCAACATCAGGAGTT
This sequence comes from Flavobacterium cryophilum, assembly GCF_048286555.1. Lineage (NCBI taxonomy): Bacteria > Pseudomonadati > Bacteroidota > Flavobacteriia > Flavobacteriales > Flavobacteriaceae > Flavobacterium > Flavobacterium cryophilum. The sequence goes on from NZ_JBLVPZ010000001.1 coordinate 749,845, forward strand.
GATAATTCATAATCTGTTTCGTCAAAAATAACTGGACAATCCAGTAAAATTGTCGCCAAAGTTTTGGATAATAATCCTTTTTCTTTATTGGCTTCAATGTTGTCTTTCATTTTTCCTTTTAGCTTGTCAGTATTGGCTAGAAGGTTTTCCATGGTTCCAAATTCTTTCAAAAATTTCTTAGCCGTTACTTCGCCTACTCCGGGAAGTCCCGGAATATTATCAGCGGCATCGCCCATCATACCAAGAAAGTCAATTACTTGTTCTGGTCGCTCGATTTCAAATTTTGCTAGGACCTCTGGGATCCCCCAAATCTCTATTCCATTGCCCATTCGGGCAGGTTTGTACATGAATATATTCTCAGAAACGAGTTGTGCAAAATCCTTGTCTGGGGTTACCATAAAGACTTTATAGTTTTGTTTTTCGGCTTGTTTAGCAATCGTTCCAATTAAATCATCAGCCTCATATCCTTTTACTTCTATGATAGGTATGTGCATGGCTTTCAATAAATCTTGTATGTACGGAATTGCAATTTTAATAGCTTCAGGAGTGGCATCGCGATTGGCTTTGTACTCTGGAAATATATCATTTCTCAATTGGCTTCCGCCATTGTCGAAGGCAACGGCTAAATGGTCTGGTTTCTCTCTTTTAATAACATCCATTAAGGAGTTCATAAATCCCATAATAGCTGATGTGTCCATCCCTTTCGAGTTGATTCTTGGATTTTTTATAAAAGCATAATAGCCTCGAAAAATTAAGGCATAGGCATCAAGAAGGAAAAGGCGTTTTTGTTGTGACATAAGTGTGATTTTGTAAAGTTTTCAAAAGTACAAAACTTGGCAGATAAAGGAGTGAAAAATTTCTTGTGATTGAAACTGGTGTGTTTTTTTTTAAATTGATAAAATTTCTCGTAAACTTATTTTTGTAATCCATTCGACTAGGCCGAAAAATAATGAATACTTATTTGAAAGAAAATAATTATTAATCTTTAAACACAAGTTTATCCAGAAATATTGTCTGTAAGAATTGAGATATCATTTTGCCAAAATAATGCATTTAAACGATTATTTATGTACTTAAACGTTGCTTTTCGTAAATTTACAAAGGAGATTTTGAGTCCGATGAAGTTCTTTATGTTAATCTTTAATTCGTAATATTATGAGAAAAAATTATTTTTCAAAAAAGGTATTACAAGCCTGCATGTTATTTTTCATAATAATAACTGCAAATGTGTCTGCCCAAGTGGGTATCGGAACTATTACACCCCATGCAAGTTCCGTATTGGATGTTTCGTCGACGACGCAAGGTATGTTAACACCCAGAATGACGACTTTACAAAGAACGGCTATTGCGTCTCCAGCCGACGGTTTAATGGTTTACGATACGGATTTGAAATCGTTTTATCATTACACTACAGGCACAAGTTCTTGGAATGTATTGAATAGTGGTGGTAATGGGAGACTTAAATTTAAACGTATAAAATCTTCGGATGTTTTAGCAACAGTTTTAGCAGCTGAACTTGCTTTAGGTGGAGGAAGTAAGTATGTTTTGGACTCTAGTACTTTGTATGAGATTAACGGAACTGTTGTTTTTAATTTTCCTATTGAATTGAATAATGCTTATGTTGCTGGTTTAGATTCTGGAGAGGATAAATTGGTTAAACTTAGCGGAGATCTTTTTACGGGAACAACAGGTGGGTCAATTAGGGTATTAACTTTAGTGGCATCTGGTGCGGGTGGTAAGGTTTTTAATATTACAGGAGACGGAACCCCAAATTTAATTTTTAGAGATGGTATTGTCGCAAATTCAGCTAATGTAGGTCTTATCAAAGGTTTCTCATTGGTGTTTGTAAGTATTGTACAATATGTAGGTAATACAAATGGAATTATTTATGAAAATATCACTAAATTATTGATTAATAATGCAGGTTGGTTTGGGGGCAGCTTACCTCTTGGTAATTCTGGGACTTATGAAAAGATTGTTGGTACATTTGGACAAGTAGCCAAACAAGGAGGATTTAGTGAGGTTACAGGAAGTAGTATTGGATTTGATGTTGCATCTAACCCTCTTATAGATGGCAACGCTACTATTGAATCAGTAGTTTTTTCAGGGGTTATTACTACTGGTAAATATGTGAATGGGTATACGGGAGTAGGCACTTATGTAGGGTACAATTTTAATAATAAGTGGTATATTAGTTGCCCGGGAATTTCTGAAGAAAAAGATTTAGCAGCTACTGGAGGATTGGCTTTTAGTTATGATGTAGGCTTTGGTGCTTCTACTACTTTTAGTTCCAGCAGTCCAAGTAATATTGTGAAAGTTGGAGGTGATTCAGTTGCTTCCAATCTTTTTAGATTTTCTACTGATGATCCAGCCGTTAATAATAGACTTAGGTATTTGGGTAGTGGTAAAAGATTTTTTAATATTAATGGATCAATTTCTTTCCAAGTTTCAGGAGCTTCAATTTATATCATTTATGTTGCTAAAAATGGATTTACGACGGGTTTGACACAATATAAAGTTTATGGAAGAGGAACAGCTAATGGTGATATTGTAGTAGTGCCCATAAATGCTATTGTTGAATTATCTAATGGTGATTATGTTGAGGTTTTTGCCCAGAAGTATTCAGGTCCTACTTCATTTTTAACGACAAATATGACACTTATAATAAATTAGAATAATAAAAAGAAGTATCAGTTTGAAATTCTTAAAAATTGCATTATTCGAATTACAGAATAATGCAATTTTTTTATATGTCTACTTTGGTTCTTTTTTAAGTTTAATCAACCGTTAAATTTTAATTAATTAGAAGCCGTTTTCATCAATTGTTTTGTTATTTTGTGTAAAATTTTTTTAAAATGATCTTTCGTATCGTATTCTTGGGCTTAATTCTTCTTATTATTGAGCTTTACACTTTTCAAGTACTAAAAACTTTAATAAAATCAAAGCCTGTATTGTTTTCAATTCAGCTTATAAGCCTATTGGTTTTAGTATATATTATCTATTCTTTGATGCAATTTGACCGAAACTCCGGGCAAACTAGGCAATTGATGGGTGTTGTGGGCTTACTGCTTATTGTTTATGTTCCAAAATTAATGTTGACATTGCTATTAATGGGCGAGGACATCTTTAGATTAGCTGCGGGAACTGTTAACTATTTTGTCAATTATGATAAAGACACGGATTTTCTAAATTCAAGAAGAAAGTTTGTCAGTCAAATAGGACTAGGATTAGCAGCGGTTCCATTTTTGTCCTTAATATATGGAGTTACAATAGGGAAATACAATTATAAAGTCATTAAACAACGTATATTTTTCCCGGATTTACCCGATGCTTTTGATGGGTTTACGATTACTCAAATATCAGATGTTCACAGCGGAAGTTTTGATAATCCTGAGAAAATTAATTACGCAATTGATTTAGTCAACGAACAAAACTCAGACCTGATTTTGTTCACCGGAGATATTGTTAACACTGATGCCAAAGAAATGCATCCTTGGATAGAAACTTTTAATAGGATTAAAAAACATGAATATGGTAAATATTCGGTTTTAGGGAATCATGATTATGGAGAGTATGTAACTTGGCCTTCAGAGGCGGCAAAAGAAGCTAACTTTCAAAACATTAAAGATCTGTATGGACAGATTGGCTTTAAATTAATGTTAAACGAACATACTTTTATTGAAAAAGGCGATGCTAAAATTGCATTAGTCGGCGTAGAAAACTGGGGTCATAATTTTAAAAAAGCAGGTGATATTAATAAAGCTTCTGCACTTGTAAATAAAGAAGATTTTAAAATTTTGATGAGTCATGATCCTTCACATTGGGAACGAGAAGTGCAACATCATGATAAAAATTTTCAGCTTACACTCTCAGGTCATACACACGGAATGCAGTTTGGCATAGAAATACCTGGTTATTTTAAGTGGAGTTTGGCACAATACGTTTACAAGCAATGGGCGGGATTATATGAAAATGTTGGACGATACGTTTATGTAAATCGAGGTTTTGGTTTTCATGCATATCCGGGTAGAGTAGGAATTATGCCGGAAATAACAGTGATTGAACTAAAAAAAGGTGTTAATGTGGCATAATTCGTTTAAAATGCTACATTTGTAAAATAAATATCTCTTTTTAGTGAATTTAAAAAATTAAATTTTTAGTTTTATGTCAAAATTTGGAGAACTTATAAATACTCAAGTACCGGTGTTAATAGACTTTTACACTGATTGGAACGAGCCTTCAGTTTCAATGCATCCTGTAATTAGAGATGTTGCAGCCGCTCTTGGCGATAAGGCAAAAGTCATAAAAATTGATGTGGATAAAAATCAAGAATTAGCCGATGCATTACGCATTAAAGGCTTGCCTACCTTGATGATTTATAAACAAGGTCAAATGATATGGCGACAATCTGGAGAATTAGATGCGAATACGATCATCAGTATTGTTCAAGACCAATTGTAACCAATTTCACTACAATACCTCACAATTAAAATTATTTTCTTTTAAATAAGCTAACGTTTTCGGCAATACGTGTTTTAAGTTTTTGAAGGCTTTTATGCTGTCATGGAAAACAATTATACTTCCAGGTTTTACATTTGTTAACACATTATTTAAGCATTGTTCCTGCGATACAGTTTGGTCAAAATCAGCACTTAGTACGTCCCACATAATTATTTTGTAACCCTGTTTTCGGAGTTTTCTAGATTGAGATACTTTTAACTTGCCGTATGGTGGGCGAAAGATTTTAGATTTTAGAGTAGGAGTGCTATTTTTTTGAATTGCGTCTTCACATAATTTAGTGTTTTCTACGTACGCTTTAGATGAAGTTTTCCATCCGTTCAAATGATTAAATGTGTGATTTCCGATTGAATGACCTTCGCTAATCACTTTCTTAAATAAGTCAGGGTTTTTATCAATATTATCTCCAATGCAAAAAAAAGTGGCTTTTACATCGTACTTTTTTAATTCATTCAAAACCCATTCCGTAATTTCTGGAATTGGTCCATCGTCAAATGTTAGATAGACTGTATTGCTATTTCTGGTAGTGGGAACATCCCAAGTATAATTAGAGAATATTTTTTTTATAATCCAATTCGTCTTTATCCAGTAAAATTTCATTTTTTAGTTTTAAAATTATAGGACTGTCCGTTTCTAATACCAAAAAAATATTTCAATCTCGTTATTAAAATTCAAACTTGCAAAAGTACTTTGTGAACCCCTGTAAATACTGAATTTAACAAAGAAAACATTATAATTTTTAAACAGTGAGGTTTAGATATGTGGCTTTGTCCTGTTTTAACAATGAGGTTTAGCTTTTTTTTTAACAAAGAAATAAAGATATCAAGTGGCATTCACGACATTCAGTTATTTTTTTTAGAATTTTTTCACAATATTGACTCTTAATCTCATTGTTGATGATAGTAAAAAAACAATCGTGGTCCGTTTAGCGGACAGTCCTATAAAATTAAAAAAAAATAGCGACATTTTTCAATATCGCTACCTTTTTTAATCAGGATCTTTTTGTTTAAAATTATTCTTTTTCGCGTCCAAAGCGGTCAAACATTTTAATGTAAGTATTGAATACAATTTTATTTTTATTATAGAAATCTAAATCGCCATTTTCTTTCATTACCGTCAAAAGACTTCTGTATCGTTCGATATCAGTGATGATAGGTATGGCAATGCTCGTTTGCTCGGAAGATTTTAGATTACCGTAATAATTAAGGTTTTCTTGATACTTTAGGATTAATTTGTCCAGCAGTTGTTGTGCTTTTGCTTTCTCATCGATTTTGTAATATCCGCCAGCGAAAGGTTCTACTAATGAATAATAGTCGAAATATTCTACCGGCATTTTTGTCATTGCCAATTCGATAATGTTTTTTGCTTTGTCTTTTTGTCCTTCAGCAATTAATTGATTCATTAATCTGGAAAGGTTTGCTCTGTAGGTTATGCTATTTCTACGAGTTTCAGGGTCGTGATAGATAGTACTGCTTTCACTATTACCCCAATCCCATTTCATAACTTTTGCATACATTTTATCCGTGTCTATTTGTCCCATATTAAGAGGACTTGCGTCTTTTGGTAAAGCGGTTCTTATTGGAACCAGTTTATATATCATTCCTTCTAATTGGAGATACTCTTTCATCCAGAGATACTCTTCTCCGTCAAATGCACCTCCGCTAAAATAGATTGGTCTTTTCCAATTGTTATTAGCAACAATATCAAGCATCATCAATCTGTTTTTGTACAATGCATTTCCTTTTATGTCCAAGTCAATGTACGGCACAATAGAATCATTGTGTTTAGGATTAACAACCTTGTTTTGTATAATTATATTTTTGTCAACAGGAATTCGGATTTTGTTTGTAGGGTAAAAATGAATGGTTTGTCCATTTTGCATCTCTACAGTTGATTTTGGATTTTTGATAAAATTGATAAAATCTTTTATATCCCATCGACTGTCAACTTTTGGAATGTGAGCTACATAATCTAATTTATCGCCTACATACTGGTCGTGTGTAAATGAAATAGGCAAAGGATCTGATTCGTATGTTTTGGTTTTCATCTGATCAATGTACCAGTCGGTCATAAAAAGGCTCGTGTTTACAATTTTGACATCCGTTCGCACTTTTTCGATTTCTTGTGCGTACCAAAGCGGGAATGTATCATTATCGCCAATGGTAAATAATATAGCATTTGGATCACATGATTCTAAATATGCTTTTGCCATTGCCAGCGCAGTATATTTACCCGAGCGGTCGTGATCATCCCAGTTTTGAGAAGCCATAAGAACCGGAGCTGCCAATAAACTTGCAACGATGATAATTGGGCCTGCCAGTTTTGGGGCTAAATATTTCGTGGCACTTTCGTACAATGCATAAACACCAAAGCCTATCCAAATGGCAAATACATAAAAGGAACCTACTAAAGCATAATCTCGTTCTCTAGGTTCGAAAGGTCTTTCGTTTAAGTAGATTTTTAATGCTATTCCTGTGAAAAGGAATAAGGCCAGCAGTACATAGAAACTTTTTAAGTCTTTATTGGCGTGATACATTAAGCCGATTAAACCGAGTATAAATGGCAGAAAGAAATACACATTTCGACCTTTATTGTTCAATACATCTGATGGTAGATTGTCTTGACTTCCTAAATGTAATTCATCTATGAATGTTATACCGCTAAGCCAGTTCCCATCCAGATAGTCGTATTTTCCCTGAACGTCATTTTGTCTTCCAACGAAATTCCACATCAAGTATCTCCAGTACATGTACCCAAATTGGTATTCAACCATAAATCCTAAATTGTCAGCAGTTGTCGGTTTTTCCACAATTAAATAATCACCATAGCTTTTCAGGAACGTAATATATCCTTCGTTGTCAATTTGTTGTTGAGCATAAGCTTGTCTGAATTCCGTAACTATTTTTTCGGTTTCGTTTTTTAATTGAGCGATCGCCTTATTGTAATCTTCCTCACTCAATTGACTTGGATCGATGCCGTATTTGGCTAGATCATCCTCATATGGATAATTAGGATTTAATCTGAATTGAGGCGGATTTGTGAAATTCATGTAGTTTTCGATGTGATCACCGCTCCACATTCTTGGCAATATAGTTTTTTGATTGTTGTCCGTATTTTGTTCGGCATTTTTGAAATTATTAGTAATAATATATTGCCCTGTTTTATAGTCTCTTTCGTAATTGGGCGCTTTATCCAAGTACGGATTATTTTTGTCTAAACCAGCAAAAGCTTCAGTATATTGAGGGCCGTAAAACAAAGGATTTACACCATATTGTTCTCTATTGTAGTAAGCAAGAACTTCTGCTGCATCAGATGGTTTGTTTTCGTTGATTACGGTATTTGCATTTGCTCTGATGGGTAGCATCATCCATGTCGAGAAACCAATTAAAATAAATAATATACAAAGGATTATAGTATTGTAGAATACAAAACCTTTTTGTTTGGTGTATTTTAATCCAAAGTAAAAGAAAGCAATTACCGCTAAAGTGACAAAAATAGTCCCCGAGTCAAACGGTAACCCTAAACTGTTGACCATGAAAACTTCGGTTTTACCAAAAAATCCCATAGTCATAGGAAGAAGTAATTTGAATATAAATAATAAAATGGCGATAACAACAACATTAGCAATGATGAAATTTTTGAGGGTAATTACTTTATAGTTTTTGAAAAAGTAAAGAAAACCTATCGCAGGAATTGTCAATAATGCCATGAAGTGAACGCCAAATGAAAGTCCAACGACAAGGGAAATAATTAACAGCCATTTGTTTCCTCTTGGCTTGTCCATGTCTTGTTCCCAGCGTAATCCCAACCAAAATAGTAATGCGATAAATAAAGATGCCATCGCATACACTTCGGCTTCTACAGCGTTAAACCAAAAACTATCTGAAAAGGTATAGGCTAAAGCTCCTACAAATGAACTTCCAAGAATAACAATGTCATTGTTTTTAGTAGTTTCAGAAAATCTAGAAATTAATTTTTTCAAGATTATCGAGGATGACCAAAATAAGAATAAAATAGTAAAGGCACTGGAAAATACAGACATCATATTTACCATTAAGGCAATTTTTGTATTATCTAAAGCAAACATGGCAAAAAAAGCACCAATCATTTGGTATAGTGGAGCTCCGGGAGGATGGCCTACTTCCAGTTTTGCTGCTGTGGCAATGTATTCTCCACAATCCCAAAAACTCATGGTGGGTTCAACAGTTAAAGTGTATGTTAATAATGCTATTCCAAATGTAAGCCAACCAATAATTGTATTCCATTTATTGAAATTGAATGCTGCTTTATCCATGTACTAAAATTTAATTTAATTTTGAGTTACAAAGAAAATGTTTTTTTGTTTAACCTTGCTAGCATTAACAATATTTTCTGGAAAAGTATTACATTTCAATAACACATTGATTGTAAAGGGTTTTTGTGTTTTTTTAGAGTTGGTTTGTATTTTCAGTAAATTTTTTTTCATAAAAAGGCAAAATAAATTTGTACAAACTAAAATTTATTTTAAATTTGCACTCGCTTAGCAGCAATGCTGGTCTATGGTGTAATGGTAACACAACTGTTTTTGGTGCAGTCTTTCAAGGTTCGAATCCTTGTAGACCAACGTAAAACCCCTCATTTTTTGAGGGGTTTTTTTTTATGCCACAAATCCAGAGGATTGTTTTTGGAATTTAATTCGTTGCAGTACTGGCGGTAAACCTGATGTTGGCCTAGGGTGTTTTGATTTAAATTTTATTTGGAGTACTTAAATCTTGAAAGTTAGTACAGGTTTGACAGTGTGGTTTACCAGGTCTTCACTGATGCTTCCGTTAAAGAAATGAGCAAAGCCAGTTCTTCCATGAGTGCAAAGGCCAATCAAGTCAGCATCAACGCTGTTAGTGAAATTAATGATTCCGCTTTCTATATTAGCGTCATTGTAAATGTGTGTAGAGTAATTTTCTATATCAAAAGAGGCGATAAATTTTTTCATTATTTCCTCAGACGTTTTTGTAGTTTTAAAACTATTGGGAGTGCAAATCATGACTAAGTATAAATTCGCATTAAATATTTTAGCGAATTCTATCATTTTACTGAACGGTTTCTTAGTTTCTTTCGAAAAGTCAGAAGCAAAGACGAAGTTGTTGAATTTAAAGTTTCGAATGTTCTTTTTTATAACTAGTACCGGGATTTCTGAGAGCCGTACCACTTTTTCAGTGTTTGATCCAATTAATACTTCTTCGATGCCTGAAGTGCCGTGAGAGCCCATCACAATTAAATCAATTTCATTTTTTTTATTAAAAGATAAAATACCACTAAAAGCTCTTTCGAATTGTACAGATGCGTTTACTGAAATTTCGTTTAAGTAGGGTTGATCTTTGATTTTTTGGAGCGTTTCGTTCGCTTTTTTTATAAACAACATCACTTCGGGGATGCTTCTTCCACCGGTTACTGCATCATTCATTTGGTGGGGTAATTCCAATAAATGCAATAAAAAGATTTCACAATTATTTTTTTTTGCAATTATGGCTGCAACTTTTAAAGCGTTTTCAGCATCTTCAGAAAAATCGGTAGGAACTAAAATTCGTTTCATACGAAAAAGTGTTAAATTATGATAAAAAACTGTCGTTTTAATGCTTTCATAAAGATAAGAAAATATTTTACAGCAATCGATTATTTTAGTTTATAAAAAAAAACACTATATTTGCACGGTTATTTATTAAAATCTAGATAATGAGGGGACTAAATGTCCCCTCTTTTTATAAAAATATGACATTTAAAGAAAAAGTAAATACGTCGTTGACGGAAGGCCTGTTAGAAAAGCCATCAATTTTTTTGATAGACCTTGTCATTACTGATGCTTTCAAGGTTATTGTGACTTTGGACGGAGACAATGGGGTGGCACTTCAAGATTGTATTGATGTGAGTAAATTCATAGATAGTCATCTGGATCGAGAAGAACAAGATTATTCTTTAGAAGTAGCTTCAGTTGGGGTTGGATCGCCATTGAAATTAATAAGGCAATACAAGAAAAATATTGGTCGAACATTGATTGTGAAGACTTCAGTGGAAATTATTGAAGCAGAATTAGTGAATGCTAATGATGATTTTGTAGTTTTGTCTTGGAAAGCAAGAGAGCCTAAAAAGATAGGAAAAGGGAAGGAAACAGTTCAAAAAGAACTTAAATTGCCTTACGCAGATATAAAAGAAGCAATTGTTACAGTAACATTTTAATTAAAGAATTCGCATGGAAAATTTAGCATTAATCGATTCATTCTCAGAGTTTAAAGATGATAAACTTATTGATCGTGTAACGCTTATGGCAATTTTAGAAGATGTATTTAGAAATGCATTGAAGAAAAAATACGGTTCAGATGATAATTTCGATATCATTATAAATCCTGATAAGGGAGATATGGAGATATGGCAGAGAAGAGTTATCGTTGCGGATGAAGACTTAGACTTTGATCATCTTGAAATTACTCTAACTGAAGCTAGAAAAATTGAACCTGATTTTGAAATTGGTGAGGAAGTTTCCGAAGAAGTGAAATTAATTGATTTAGGAAGAAGAGCAATTTTGGCTTTGCGCCAGAATTTAATTTCTAAAATTCATGAGCATGATAACACAAATCTTTACAAGCAATTCAAAGATTTAGTAGGAGATATTTATACTGCTGAGGTGCACCATGTACGTCCAAGAGTTGTGATTTTGGTTGATGATGAAGGGAATGAGATTATTCTGCCAAAAGAAAAACAAATTCCTTCTGACTTTTTCCGAAAGGGAGATAACGTTAGAGGAATAATAGAAAGCGTTGAATTAAAAGGAAACAAGCCGCAAATTATAATGTCAAGAACTTCTGAGAAGTTTTTGGAAAAATTATTTGAACAAGAGATTCCAGAAGTGTTTGACGGTTTAATCATGGTTAAAAAAGTAGTAAGAATTCCAGGCGAAAAAGCAAAAGTAGCCGTTGACTCTTATGATGATAGAATTGATCCGGTAGGAGCTTGTGTGGGTATGAAAGGGTCTCGTATTCATGGAATTGTTCGTGAATTAGGAAACGAAAATATCGACGTAATTAATTATACAAGTAACATACAATTATTTATAACAAGAGCATTAAGTCCTGCAAAAGTATCTTCTATAAAAATTAATGAAGAGACAAAAAGAGCAGAAGTTTTCTTGAAACTTGAAGAGGTTTCCAAAGCAATTGGTCGTGGAGGACACAACATTAAATTAGCAGGTTTATTGACTGGTTATGAACTAGACGTTATTCGTGAAGGAGATGTTGCAGGCGCTACAGCTGATGAGGATGATGTTGAATTGACTGAGTTTTCAGATGAAATCGAAGACTGGGTTATCGAAGAATTTGCGAAAATTGGTTTGGATACAGCAAAAAGTATCTTAAAACAAGAAGTCGAAGATTTAGTAAGAAGAACAGACCTGGAAGAGGAAACTATTCTAGATGTAATGAGAATATTGAAAGAAGAATTTGACAGTTAGTCAATCTGTCTTCAACGATAAACATGCCATTTTACACTAAAATTCTAGCTCGGTAGGTATCGGGTTGGGAGTAAAATGAGGAATAACAAAAAAGATAATAATAAAAAGGTTTTATGTCTGAAGAGAGAATTATTAGAATAAACAAAGTTTTAAGGGAATTGAATATTTCATTAGAAAGAGCTGTGGATTATCTAAAAGATAAGGGGATTGCTATTGAAGCAAATCCAAACGCAAAAATTTCTGATGATGTATACAATGTCTTGTGCGGTCAGTTTGCAGGTGACAAAGGGAATAAGGAGGCTTCTAAAGAAGTAGGGGAAGAGAAAAGAAAAGAAAAAGAAGCTTTGCGTTTAGAACGAGAGAAAGAGATCGAAGACAAACGTAAGATTGAGGATGAGCGAGTAAAACAACAAGAGGTTATAAAAGCAAGAGCGGTTATAGCTGGTCCGGTTCAAGTGGGTAAGATTGATCTTAATCCAAAAAAACCGACAATTGTTGCGCCTGTAAAAGCTGTTGAAAAAGCAGAGGTTATAGCAGCTAAAGCACCTGAAGTAAAAGCAGTCTCAAAAGAAGTTTCACCTGAGAAACCGTTAGCTGAAAAACCGACAATTGAGAAACCTGTTTCAGATAAAAAAGAGGTAAAACCTATTGTTGGAATAAAAGAGGTTAAAGCCGATACTGGGAAAGAAATTGTTGCAGAACCCAAAGTTGTTGCAAAACCTGAAGCAGTAAAAGCTGATGAAGCGCCTGTTGATGAAACCATCACTACACAGTATCAAAAACTATCAGGAACTACTTTAACGGGGCAGATAATTGATTTGTCTCAATTCAATAAACCAAAAAAGAAAAAAGAAGAACCAAAAATCACTCCGAATAAACCGGGTGCTCCAGGTTCGGCTGCAGCTAATGCAAATAAAAACAAGCGTAAAAGGATTGCTCCTAAACCGGGTGCTCCTAGACCGCCGGCTATACCGGGAGTTCCTGGTGCGCCAAATCCTAATAAGATTACACCTAATACAGGTGGTGGTGGATTTAATGCAAACAGAAGTGCAAGACCTGGTTTTGTAAAAGGAAACAGACCTGCAATTGTTGCAAAAGTGGAGCCTACTGAAGAAGAGGTTAAAAATCAAATTAGAGAGACTTTAGAGAAACTACAAGGTAAAGGTGGTAAATCTAAAGCAGCTAAATATAGAAGAGATAAAAGAGATACACACCGTCAGAAATCTGATGACGAGCAAAGAGCTATTGACGAAGGAAGTAAAACTATTAAGGTTACTGAATTCGTAACCGTAGGTGAAATTGCTATCATGATGGATGTGCCAATTACTAAAGTTATTGGTACCTGTATGTCGCTTGGAATAATGGTGACTATGAATCAGCGTCTTGATGCAGAAACGTTGACTATCGTTGCGGATGAATTTGGTTATGAAGTTGAATTTATTACTGTAGACATCGAAGAAGCGATTCAAGTAGTTGCGGACAGAGAAGAAGATCTAGTCTTTAGAGCGCCGATTGTAACGGTAATGGGTCACGTCGATCATGGTAAAACATCGTTATTGGATTACATTCGTAAAGAAAACGTAATCGCAGGGGAGTCTGGAGGAATCACGCAGCATATTGGTGCTTACGGAGTAACTTTGGATAACGGACAGAAAATTGCATTCTTAGATACACCAGGTCACGAAGCGTTTACTGCGATGCGTGCGCGTGGTGCTCAAGTTACTGATATTGCTATTATTGTAATTGCAGCTGATGATGACATCATGCCACAAACCAAAGAAGCTATTAGTCATGCTCAAGCAGCAGGAGTTCCTATCATATTTGCTATCAATAAAATTGACAAGCCAAACGCTAATCCTGAAAAAGTAAAAGAAAGATTAGCAGGTATGAATTTACTTGTTGAAGATTGGGGTGGAAAAATTCAATCTCATGATATTTCTGCGAAAGTGGGAACAGGTGTCAAAGAATTATTAGAAAAAGTATTGTTAGAAGCGGAGCTTTTAGATTTGAAAGCAAATCCAAATAAAGCGGCTTCCGGAACTGTTGTTGAGGCTTTCCTTGACAAAGGAAAAGGATATGTTTCTACAATATTAGTTCAAAACGGAACGTTGAAAATTGGTGATTATATGTTAGCCGGGAAGCATCATGGTAAGATTAAAGCCATGCATGACGAAAGAGGAAATATTGTAACTGTTGCGGGGCCTTCGACACCGGTTTCAGTTCTTGGTCTTGATGGAGCAGCAACTGCGGGTGACAAGTTCAATATTTTTGAAGACGAAAAAGAAGCGAAACAAATTGCTTCAAAACGTTCTCAATTGATGCGTGAGCAATCTGTACGTACACAACGTCATATTACATTGGATGAAATTGGACGTAGAATTGCATTGGGTCAGTTTAAAGAATTGAATATTATCCTTAAAGGAGATGTCGATGGTTCAGTTGAAGCATTGTCTGATTCATTCTCTAAATTATCTACTGAGGAGATACAAATTAATATTATCCATAAAGGTGTTGGAGCAATTACAGAAACTGACGTAATGTTAGCCTCTGCATCTGATGCAATTATTATTGGATTTAACGTTCGTCCTGCTGGAAATGCAAGACAATTAGCAGACAAAGAAGAAATCGACATCCGTTACTACTCTATTATTTATGCCGCTATCGATGACTTGAAAGATGCCATGGAAGGAATGCTAGCTCCTGAAATGAAAGAAGAAATTTTAGGTACTGCTGAGATTAGAGAGATATTCAAAATCTCTAAAGTAGGTTCAATTGCTGGAAGTATGGTTATGGATGGTAAAATTGTTAAGAACGCCAAAATGAGAATCATTAGAGATGGTGTGGTAGTCTTTACCGGAGAGCTTTTAGCTTTGAAGCGATTTAAAGATGATGTACGAGAAGTTGCTAAAGGTTACGATTGTGGTATTCAAGTAAAAGGATATAACGACATCGAAGAAAGAGATGTTATTGAATCGTACCATGAAGTTGCAGTTAAAAAGAAGTTGAAATAGAATTTCAATATATTTATATTTAAAATCCCGATTCGTCGGGATTTTTTAGTTTCATATGGTTTTTTACTTAACCCCGATTGTCAGTTCGTGAGAATCGAAAATCCTTATAATTAGATATGGATATGCCAACAGCTTGAGAACAGGACAAGCTACATTTAGTTCCTTGCCCTTTTGCTAGCTGCTCGCGCGCTATACGCATATACTTTAACTCACGGGCGGACAATCCGTATGGCGCTCGTTTGTGCACCTTCTTCAGTACCAATAATGTCCAAGTGCCTTCGTGAAGTAAATTGTAAATTAGGGCGTCTGTGACGCGGTTATAGAGCATTTTAGAAAAGTAGAACAACGAAAAAATTATATTCATATACCGGGTATAGGACTAAATCATTTCTCATAAAATAGATTATATGAATAGTAGTTGCAGGAATTAAAAAGTATAACATTCTACATATGGTAATGTAAATATTGAATCTTTGATGCAAACATTCTATTCAGCGACCTTTCCAGCACGTAGTGTGATTAATTGAAATCGAAAGTATACGAAATGAAAGCGAGCGTCATGATGCAAACAACCCTGACTTTGCACTCCAATGATGTTTGATAAACAAAAAAAGCAACTCTATTAGAATTGCTTTTTTATACTTTGTTTACTGGTGATCCCTTATCATTAATACGATTTGAAAGAACGATGAATTTTATTAATTGGGCTTTATTAAATGTACATTGCTGTAGCTTTTTTTTATTTCTATAAGATTACGTTCTGCTTCAATTCGTGTTTGGAAACTCCCGACCCAAACTTTATAATTCGGAGTAAAAAAAATAATTGTCCCGTCGATGTCTCTAAATTCTTGTTTAAAATCATTCAGCGTTCTTTTTGCTTGTTCTGTTTCTCCACTGAAAATTTGAATTTTATAATAGTCATTTAAAGTGTTTGAAATATTTGTTTTTCTCTTTTCATCTAATAATTGTTCAAATTTTGAGTCTTGATTTACCCTGACGTTTCCATCTTGAGCGTTTACATTACAATAGGAAATAAATAAGGTAAGAGCGATAAAAAATGCTTTTCGAATGGCTAAAATTCTCATAATGTGATTGTTTTTGTGCAAAAGTAATATTTAATGATTGATACCAAATGGCAAATGTTATTTAGAATAGATATAAATTGAAATTAAGACTATTTTAAGGTTTTGAGAACAGTTCTTAAGTCGTATTTTTGTCGAAGTTTTAAAATAAAGGATCAGTTTTCATAATTCAATTAGAAAAAACTGTGCCAATTTTTAGTAGATAATCATTATACTATATGAAAAAGGTGGGTAACCATAATTCGATCTCAAGGAAATTATTTTTTAGCGTAGCTTTAATGCTATCTTTTTCCTTTACTTCATTTGCTCAAGAAGCTACTCCTGAAGCTGACGCTGCAACTCCGGATGCTTCTGCTACTTCGCAAGGTGCAGACCCTGTGAAAGGTAAAGAGCTTTTTAATGCAAACTGTGCGGCATGTCACAAACTTGATGCTAAAGCAACAGGTCCTGCTCTTAGAGGTGTTGGGGCTAAATATGATGCTTCTTGGCTTCATGAATGGGTGCGTAATAGCTCAGACTTAATTAAATCCGGGGATGCTCAAGCTGTAAAAGTGTTTGAGGAAAACAATAAGGCTGTGATGTCTGCTTTTCCTCAATTGTCAGATGCGGATATTGATAATATCATTGCATACACTTCTGAGCCAAAAGCCGAAGCTCCTGCAGCTGCTGCTGGAACAGTTGCGGTTCCTGGAAGTGCTTCTGGGGATGGCGGAATGTCCAATGTTATCATATTAGGTGCTTTAGCGCTTGTCATGGTTGTATTGGTAGTGATGTTGTTTTTGGTGAATAATGTTTTGAGCAAAGTCGCGAAAGCGAATGGTATTGAAATAGCTCCTAAAACACCAACGACTCCGATATGGAAGGCGTTTGTTAGAAATCAATTTTTAGTGTTGGTGACTTCAGTGTTTCTGATTTTGGCAAGTGCTTATTTTGTTTACGGCTATTTGATGCAAATCGGCGTAGATCAAAATTACGAACCAATACAGCCGATCCATTTTTCTCATAGGATACATGCTGGTGACAATGAGGTCAATTGTAAATATTGTCACTCTGCTGCAAGAGTTAGTAAGAATGCTGGAATACCTTCGTTGAATGTTTGTATGAACTGTCATAAGAATATTGCTGAAGTTGCTGAAACTACTGCAACTCCAGAATACAGCAAGGCATTTTATGATGAGCAAATTCAAAAATTATATACTGCGGTAGGTTGGGATAAAACATCTCAAAGTTACACTGGCAAAACGCAACCTGTGAAATGGGTACGCATACATAATTTACCTGATTTTGTTTACTTTAATCACTCTCAACACGTAACTGTTGCTGGAATTGAATGCCAGACCTGTCACGGTCCAGTGCAAGAGTATGAAATTCAAAAACAATTTGCTCCATTAACAATGGGTTGGTGTATTGACTGCCACAGAAAAACAGATGTTAAAATGGAAGGCAATGAATATTATACTAAAATTCACGAAGAACTTTCTAAAAAATACGGTGTGGACAAATTGACTGCAGCGCAAATGGGAGGTTTAGAATGTGGTAAATGCCACTATTAATCAAATTATTAAGATTTTAATATTTATATATGTCATCAAACAAAAAATACTGGAAAAGTGTTGAAGAACTAGACAAAAATAGTTCTATTGTTGAGGCGCTTAGAAATAACGAATTTGTTGAAGAAATTCCTACTGATGAGTTTTTAGGAAATAATGACACTTTGTCGTCTTCGTCAACATCACGTCGTGATTTTTTAAAGTACGTTGGTTTTAGTACTGCAGCAGCTACGCTTGCAGCTTGTGAAGGTCCTGTGAACAAGTCGATCCCTTATGTGCTTCAGCCGGAGCAAATCATTCCGGGAGTGGCAGATTATTATGCAACTTCTGTTTTCGATGGATTTGATTTTGCTAATCTTTTAGTAAAAACTCGTGAAGGGCGTCCTATTAAAATAGATAATAATACTATTGCTGGCGCTAAGTTTAGTGCTAATGCAAGAATTCATGCGTCTATTCTGTCTTTATATGACAGTATGCGTTTGAAGGAGCCAAAAATTGATGGTAAAAAGTCATCTTGGTCTGCTGTTGATTCTAAAATTAAATCAAGTATAGTTGATGCTGCTGCAAAAGGGGGTCAAGTAGTGCTTTTGACAAACACCTTGGCAAGCCCGTCAACGGAAAAATTGATTGCGGAGTTTATCGGTAAAAATCCAAATGCTAAACATGTTGTCTATGATGCGGTTTCTGAATCGGATGCTTTAGATGCCTTTGAAACGATTTACGGAGAAAGAGCTTTGGTTGATTATGATTTTTCAAAAGCTTCCCTTATAGTTTCTGTTGGCGCTGATTTCCTTGGAGATTGGCAAGGTGGAGGATATGATTCCAGTTACGCTAAAGGAAGAATACCTAAAGCCGGAAAAATGTCTCGTCATTTCCAATTAGAAGCAAACATGACGTTGTCTGGTGCTGCTGCTGATAAGCGTGTACCGATGTCTACGGCTAATCAGAAACAAGCATTAGTTCACATATATAATATTGTAACGGGTTCTTCTGTTGCAGTAAGTTTAGAAGATAAATTTAAAACAGAAGTTACAAAAGCAGCTCAACAATTGAAAGCTGCAGGTTCAAAAGGTGTTTTGGTGTCTGGTATCCAAGATAAAAATGCTCAATTGTTGGTTTTGGCTATCAACCAAGTGTTGGCAAGTGAAGCTTTCAGTACTTCTGGAACACGACAAATCAGAAAGGGATCAGATGCAAAAGTTATTCAATTGATCAATGATATGAAAGCAGGAAGCGTTCATACTTTGATAATGAGTGGTGTTAATCCAGTTTATACTTTGGCGGATAGTGCTTCTTTTGTTGAAGGACTCAAAAAAGTAAAAACATCAGTTGCGTTTACTTTAAAAGAAGATGAAACGGCCTTAGTAAGTACTATTGCAGCAGCTGTTCCTCATTATTTAGAATCTTGGAATGATGTAAGTATCACAAAAGGGACTTATGGTATTACTCAGCCTACAATTCGCACTCTGTTTATTACAAAACAATTTCAAGATGTCTTGTTGTCTTTAAATGGATTGACCGGTACATTCTATGATTATATTAAGGCTAATGCATCCACAATAATAACTGGTTCTTCTTGGAACAAAGTATTGCATGATGGTATTTACGTAGGTGTTATTCCTGCAGTATCTGCCGGTTCTGCTAATTATAGCGCTGCAGCCAATACGTTGGCAAAATCGAAAGCATTCCAAGGACTAGAACTTGTTTTATATACTAAAACAGGTATGGGAGATGGAAGGCAAGCTGAAAACCCTTGGTTACAAGAGTTTCCGGATCCAATTACAAGGGTATCGTGGGATAACTATGTTACTGTTTCGAATGCTGATGCAAAGAAATATGAACTTTCTAATGAAATTGTAGCAAATGGTGGTTTAAACGGAAATTATGCTACTATTACGACTGCCGATGGAGTTAAATTAGAAAATGTTCCCGTAATTGTTCAGCCAGGTCAAGCTGTAGGAACAATAGGTTTAGCATTAGGTTACGGTCGTAAAGCGGCTTTGAAAGAAGAAATGATGGTGGGTTTAAATGCCTACTCTTTATATAAAGGTTTTAATAATGTACAGTCTGTAACATTAGCGAAAGCTGGAGGAGAACATGAGTTTGCTTGTGTTCAAGGTCAAAAAACGTTGATGGGAAGAGGGGATATCATTAAAGAAACTTCTTTAGAAATTTTCAATACTAAAGATGCTCACGTTTGGAATGAACAACCAATGGTTTCGTTGGATCATAAAGAAGTGGAAGCAACTAAAGTAGATTTATGGGGTTCATTCGATCGTTCAACGGGACATCATTTTAATCTTTCGATTGACTTGAACGCTTGTACCGGTTGTGGTGCTTGTGTAATTGCTTGTCATGCAGAAAACAATGTTCCAGTCGTTGGAAAATCAGAAATAAGAAGAAGCCGTGATATGCACTGGTTGCGTATTGATAGATATTATTCTTCTGAAAGTACTTTTGAAGGAGATAACGAAAGAAAAGAAAATATTGCAGGTTTATCAAGTTCATTGTCTACATTTAATGAAATGGAAAAAGCGGGTGATAACCCACAAGTATCTTTTCAACCGGTAATGTGTCAACATTGTAACCATGCACCTTGCGAAACGGTTTGTCCAGTTGCTGCAACTTCGCACTCTCGTCAAGGTCAAAATCATATGGCTTACAACAGATGTGTTGGAACGCGTTATTGCGCTAACAACTGTCCGTATAAAGTGCGTCGTTTTAACTGGTTCTTGTACAACAAAAACAGTGAATTCGATTATCATATGAATGACGATTTAGGACGTATGGTATTGAATCCAGATGTTAACGTTCGTTCTCGTGGAGTTATGGAGAAATGTTCTATGTGTATTCAAATGACACAAGCGACCATCTTGAACGCAAAAAGAGAAGGAAGAGCAATCGTGGATGGTGAATTCCAAACAGCATGTTCGAATGCTTGTTCTACTGGAGCAATGAAATTTGGAGATATAAATGACACAGAAAGCGAAGTAGCAGAATTAGTTGCTGACGAAAGAATGTATCATTTGTTGGAGCATGTTGGAACAAAACCAAATGTGATTTACCACGTTAAAGTTAGAAATACCTAGTACAAAAAATAATTAATTAAGAATCAATATAAAGGATTATGTCGTCTCACTACGAAGCAACCATTAGAAAACCCTTAGTTATAGGTGATAAATCATATCACGATGTAACTGTAGATGTAGCTGCGCCTGTTGAAGGGAAAGCAAACAAACATTGGTGGATTGTATTTTCAATTGCATTAATAGCCTTCCTTTGGGGACTTGGCTGTATTATTTACACCGTCTCTACAGGTATAGGAACGTGGGGATTAAATAAAACTGTAGGATGGGCTTGGGATATCACAAACTTTGTTTGGTGGGTTGGTATTGGTCACGCAGGAACACTTATTTCGGCAGTATTATTACTTTTCCGTCAGCGATGGAGAATGGCAATTAACCGTTCTGCTGAAGCAATGACAATTTTTTCGGTTATTCAAGCGGGTTTATTTCCAATCATTCACATGGGGCGCCCATGGTTAGCGTATTGGGTTTTACCAATTCCAAATCAATTTGGTTCTCTTTGGGTAAACTTTAATTCACCATTACTTTGGGATGTATTTGCAATTTCTACCTATTTGTCTGTTTCACTAGTATTCTGGTGGACTGGTTTATTACCTGATTTTGCTATGTTACGTGATAGAGCAATTACTCCTTTTAATAAAAGAGTGTATTCTATATTAAGTTTCGGATGGAGCGGTAGAGCAAAAGATTGGCAACGTTTTGAAGAAGTATCTTTAGTACTTGCAGGTTTAGCTACTCCACTTGTACTTTCAGTACATACTATTGTATCGATGGACTTTGCTACTTCTGTTATTCCAGGATGGCATACTACAATTTTCCCTCCGTACTTTGTTGCTGGAGCGGTTTTCTCCGGATTTGCAATGGTAAACACTTTGCTTATTATTATGAGAAAAGTATCTAATCTGGAAGCTTACATAACAGTTCAACATATTGAGTTGATGAATATAGTGATAATGATTACTGGTTCTATTGTTGGGGTTGCCTATATCACTGAATTATTTGTTGCATGGTATTCTGGTGTAGAGTACGAACAATATGCGTTCTTAAACAGAGCTACAGGACCTTACTGGTGGGCCTATTGGTCAATGATGACATGTAATGTTTTTTCTCCACAGTTTATGTGGTTCAAAAAATTAAGAACAAGTATCATGTTCTCGTTTATAATTTCGATAGTTGTAAATATTGGAATGTGGTTTGAGAGGTTTGTAATTATCGTAACTTCGTTACACAGAGATTATTTACCATCTTCTTGGACAATGTTTTCACCGACGTTTGTTGATATTGGAATTTTCATCGGAACTATTGGTTTCTTCTTTGTATTGTTCTTATTGTATGCAAGAACATTCCCTGTAATTGCACAAGCAGAGGTAAAAACAATTTTGAAAGCAACTGGAGATAATTACAAAAGAGAAAGAGAAGCAAATAAAGATTCACATCATGAGTAATAAAGTAATATACGCCATTTATAATGACGATGATATATTGATGGATGCGGTTAAAAAAACCAGAGCAGCTCATCATCATATTGAAGAAGTTTTTACTCCATTCCCTGTACACGGTTTGGATAAAGCTATGGGAATTGCACCGACAAGATTAGCGATTTGTGCTTTTCTGTATGGTTGCGTTGGTATCTCGGTAGCAACAGCTATGATGAATTATATTATGATTCAGGATTGGCCACAAGATATTGGTGGAAAGCCAAGTTTCAGTTATATTGAAAACATGCCTGCTTTCGTTCCAATTATGTTTGAACTTACCGTGTTTTTTTCTGCTCACTTAATGGTGATTACTTTTTATATGAGAAGTAAATTATGGCCTTTCAAAGAAGCGGAAAATCCCGATGTAAGAACTACAGATGACCATTTTTTAATGGAAGTTGCTGTAAATGACAACGAAGAAGAATTAGTTTCTTTTTTCCAAAGCACGGGAGCTGTAGAAGTTAAAGTAATAGAAAAGCATTAATTATAGATATGAAAAGCGTATATAAAATAACACTTTTATTTGGTATAACTATTTTAGTTTCCTCTTGCCATAATAATGCGGCACCAAACTATCAGTATTTTCCAAATATGTATGAGTCAGTAGGGTATGAAACTTATTCTGAATCAAATGCATTTAAAGATGGTAAAGAAGGTCAACTTCCAGCGGAAGGAACTATCAACAGAGGGTTTGAACCTTTTGAATATGAAAATTCCACCGCAGGGTATGAGTTAGCAAAAGCAAATCTTAAATCTCCATTAGATTCTTTGAGCAGAGACGCCGAAAAAGGCACAGCCCTTTATGAAATATATTGTATCAGTTGTCATGGTGCTTCT
Source organism: Flavobacterium cryophilum (assembly GCF_048286555.1). Lineage (NCBI taxonomy): Bacteria > Pseudomonadati > Bacteroidota > Flavobacteriia > Flavobacteriales > Flavobacteriaceae > Flavobacterium > Flavobacterium cryophilum. The sequence goes on from NZ_JBLVPZ010000001.1 coordinate 772,884, forward strand.
GGAAACGGTAAAGGAAAGCTTGTAGAAAGAGAAAAATTTCTGGGTGTTCCTAGTTATAAAGATAGAGTTATCACTGAAGGAAGTATTTTTCATGTTGTAACTTATGGTTTAAATTCAATGGGTTCACATGCGAACCAATTGAATGCCCATGAACGTTGGTTAGTTGCTGACTATGTTCTAAAACTAAAAAGCGAATTATAATTGTTGAACAAACTGATCGTAATAGATATGTATACATTTTCAAGTAAATTAAAAACTTTTTCTTTCATCTTAATGGCTGTAGGTCTTTTGGGAATTGGATATGGTTTTTTAACTGCACCTAAAGATATTCAAGAAGTTGAAAAACTTCTTGCGGCAGAAAGTCATGGTGGTCATGGTGAAGCTAAACATGAAGCGACAACTTCTGCTGAACCTTCGCATGCTACTGTCAACCATAGCGAAGCTGTTGAAGAAAAAATAATAGAGGAATCTAATGTAGCCGTTGCTCCAACGGATGATACTGCTACAGTTGCTGAATCGATTCCTGGTGAAATAGTTCACGCAGAGACAGCTGTGATAAAAAAAGTTCATGAAGTGAGTGAAGAGGCAGAACATACGGAGCATTTGAATCACGTTTTGCACCAACTACAAAACAAACCTTGGTCTGCTTTATATGTTGCTTGTATTTTCTTTATGCTTGTTTCTCTTGGCGTTTTAGTCTTTTATGCAATACAACAAGTGGCTCAGGCGGGTTGGTCTCCGGTATTATTTAGAGTAATGCAAGGTATAACATCTTATTTACCAGTTGGTTCTGTTATCTTTTTTGTTATTTTAATACTATGTGGTTTACATTTGAATCACATTTTTATATGGTTAGATCCTGAAGTTGTTGCGAATGATAAATTGATCGCTAATAAAGCTGGTTATTTGAATTTTCCGTTTTGGATTGTTAGAGCGGCTATATTTTTGACTGTTTGGAGTTTATATCATTACTTTTCAAGAAAAAACTGTTTGGCACAAGATGAAGCAAATGATGACTTGTTCTACAAGAAAAATTTCAACATATCAGCTATGTTTTTAGTGTTCTTCATAGTGTCTGAATCTATTATGTCATGGGATTGGATTATGTCTATCGATCCTCACTGGTTTAGTACTTTGTTTGGATGGTATGTTTTTTCAAGCTTCTTTGTTAGTTCAATTACTACAATTGCGTTAGTTACTTTATATTTGAAAGCGAAAGGTGTTCTGGAACATGTTAACACGAGTCATATTCATGATTTAGCTAAATTCATGTTTGGTTTTAGTATTTTTTGGACGTACTTATGGTTCTCGCAGTATATGTTGATATGGTATGCTAATATCCCTGAAGAGGTAACATATTTTATCACCAGAATCGAATTGTACAATCTTCCATTCTTTGGTGCCGTAGTACTGAATTTTGTATTCCCATTATTAATTTTAGTTAATACGGATTTCAAGAGAATTACTTGGGTAATGGTTATGGCGGGAGTTGTTATACTAGTGGGTCATTATATTGATTTCTTTAATATGATTATGCCGGGAACTGTAGGAGACAGATGGTTTATTGGTATACCAGAAATAGCATCCGTTCTTTTCTTCTTAGGTTTATTTATTTATGTTGTTTTCAATGCATTAACTAAAGCTCCTTTGTTAGCAAAAAGAAATCCTTTCATAGAGGAAAGTAAACATTTTCATTATTAATATTTAAAGAAAAAAACAGATGACAAGTTTGTTGGTAATTATAGTTTTAATTTTATTAGCAGTTGCTTTATGGCAATTGACTAAAATATTCGACCTGACGCAAGTTGGATCTAATTCAGATAGTTCACAAATAGCTACAGATAACGACAATAACGTTCAAGGTTATTTCATGTTCGGTTTTTTGGCTTTCCTTTATATCTTTTCAATTTACGGGTTGTTTAAATGGGGACCACTTGTGCTTCACACACCTGCTTCAGCACATGGTGGTGATGTCGATAATTTAATGAATATTACTTGGGTTCTTATCTTTATAGTTCAAGCGATAACGCAATTTTTGTTGCATTATTTTGCGTTAAAATACAGAGGTAAAAAAGACCAAAAAGCACTTTATTTTGCAGATAATAATAAGCTAGAAGCTATTTGGAGTGTTATTCCAGCTGTGGTTTTGGCAGGATTAATTCTGTACGGTCTCTATGCATGGACAAACATTATGTTTGTTGATGAAGATGAGGATACCGTAGTTATTGAATTGTATGCGCAACAGTTTAACTGGAAGGCTAGATACTCTGGGGAAGATAATGTCTTAGGAAAAGCTAATGTTAGGCTTATTGAAGGTGTAAACGTTGTAGGAGTTGATTTAGGCGATCCTTATGCGCAAGATGATAAAGTAGTAACAGAATTGCATATTCCTAAAGGTAAAAAAATTCTTTTCAAAATGCGTTCCCAAGATGTGTTGCATTCAGCTTATATGCCTCACTTTAGAGCGCAAATGAATTGTGTTCCAGGTATGGTCACTCAGTTCGCTTTCGAGCCTATTTACACCACAGTAGAATATAGAGAATTGCCATTTATGATCGAAAAAGTGGCTAATATTAATGCTTTAAGATCAAAGAAAAGTATAAAATTAGTAGCTAAAGGAGAAACAGCTTTAGATCCGTACACGTTTGATTACTTATTGCTTTGTAATAAAATTTGTGGAGCTTCTCATTATAACATGCAAATGAAAATAATCGTAGATACGCCGGAAGACTATAAAGCATGGTTGAAAGATAAAGCTACAATTGTAAGTGAAGTAAAAGCTGCAATGGCTGAACCTGAAGCTATTGATGGAGCATCTGGTACAGATTCTACAAATGCAAATGATACTGCAGCGGTTGCCGTAATGGCCATGAAATAATTAATAAGAAAATTTAAAGTAAACATATATGTCAGCAGAAGGTCACGATCACGCAATAGATCACGAACACGAACATCACCATAAAGACACTTTTATTAGTAAATATATTTTTAGTATTGATCATAAAATGATTGCCAAACAATACCTAATAACAGGTATTCTTATGGGGATTATTGGTGTTGGTATGTCTATGCTTTTTAGAATGCAATTGGCATGGCCAGAAGAAGCATTTAAGATTTTTAATGTATTACTTGGTGATAAATGGGCTCCAAACGGGATAATGACAAATGATATTTACCTTTCATTGGTTACTATACATGGTACAATAATGGTATTTTTTGTTCTTACAGCAGGGTTAAGTGGAACATTCAGTAACTTATTGATTCCACTACAAATTGGAGCAAGAGATATGGCATCAGGATTCATGAATATGATTTCGTATTGGCTATTCTTTTTGTCAGCGGTAGTTATGTTGTGTTCCTTATTTGTTGAAGCTGGTCCTGCATCAGCTGGATGGACAATTTATCCTCCTTTAAGTGCATTGCCACAGGCTATTCCTGGTTCAGGAATGGGAATGACATTATGGTTAATTTCTATGGCTATATTTATTGCATCTTCTTTAATGGGTTCATTAAATTATATTGTCACTGTTATCAATCTTAGAACAAAAGGAATGTCAATGACAAGATTGCCATTAACAATTTGGACTTTCTTCGTAACTGCTATTATTGGAGTTGTTTCATTTCCAGTATTGTTATCCGCGGCTTTATTGTTAATCTTCGATAGAAGTTTTGGTACTTCTTTCTTCTTGTCAGATATCTACATCGCTGGTGAAGTATTACATTATCAAGGTGGTTCTCCAGTATTGTTTGAACACTTATTTTGGTTCTTAGGACACCCAGAAGTATATATCGTAATTTTACCTGCAATGGGAATTGTATCTGAAGTTATGGCTACCAATTCACGTAAACCAATTTTTGGTTACAGAGCGATGATTATGTCTGTTTTGGCTATTGCTTTTTTATCTACAATAGTTTGGGGTCATCATATGTTTGTTTCAGGAATGAATCCATTTTTAGGTTCAGTGTTTACGTTCACTACCTTATTGATTGCAATCCCTTCTGCTGTAAAAGCTTTTAACTGGATTACAACTTTATGGAAAGGTAACTTGCAATTAAACCCTGCTATGTTGTTTTCTATCGGAATGGTTTCTACATTTATCACAGGTGGATTAACAGGAATTATTCTTGGAGACAGTACTTTAGATATTAATGTGCACGATACGTATTTTGTTGTTGCTCACTTTCACTTAGTAATGGGTATTTCTGCTCTTTACGGGATGTTTGCTGGGGTTTACCACTGGTTCCCTAAAATGTATGGACGAATGCTTAATAAAAACTTAGGATATATTCACTTTTGGGCATCAGTAGTTTGTGCTTATGGTGTGTTTTTTCCAATGCACTTCATCGGATTAGCAGGTTTGCCTAGACGTTATTATACAAACACTAACTTCCCACTATTTGATGATTTACAAAACGTAAACGTTTTGATTACAACATTTGCATTAATAGGTGGAGCTTTTCAATTGGTGTTCTTGTATAACTTTTTCAGCAGTATTTTTTACGGTAAAAAATCGGTTCAGAATCCTTGGAAATCTAATACACTAGAATGGACAGCGCCTATAGAGCACATACACGGTAACTGGCCAGGTGAAATTCCTCACGTATACCGTTGGCCTTATGACTACAGTAATCCTGCTCACGATGAGGATTTTGTACCTCAAAACGTACCGATGAAAGAAGGTGAAGAAGTTTTACATCACTAAAATATAAACAAAAGCCTCTGCGAAAGTAGAGGCTTTTTTTGTGGTGTATATTATTAATTTCATTCTTTACCATTCTTTTTCGCCGTTACTTTTTTAATTTTGTTGCATTTAAAATTTTAAAATTTATAATTCAAAATTGCTTTGTTATCTTTGTTACATGAATGAAAATTTAGACCCAACATCAAATGGTTACAATTCTGAAGAACTTGATCTAGAAAAAAAATTAAGACCGCTTTCTTTTGATGATTTTGCAGGGCAAGACCAAATATTAGAAAACCTGAAAGTGTTTGTGCAAGCGGCTAATCAACGTAATGAAGCACTTGATCATACCCTTTTTCATGGCCCTCCAGGTTTAGGAAAAACTACTTTGGCTAATATACTTGCTAATGAGTTGCAAGTAGGAATCAAAATTACTTCTGGTCCAGTGCTAGACAAACCCGGAGATTTAGCGGGTTTATTGACTAATCTTGAAGAAAGAGATGTTTTGTTTATTGATGAAATTCATCGGTTGAGTCCTATCGTGGAAGAATATTTATATTCTGCAATGGAAGATTTCAAAATTGATATTATGATTGAGTCGGGACCAAATGCAAGGACCGTACAAATCAATCTCAATCCGTTTACATTAATTGGAGCCACGACGCGTTCCGGTTTATTAACCGCTCCTATGAGAGCTCGTTTTGGAATATCTTCTCGTTTACAATATTATACAACAGAGTTGCTGACCACAATCGTGGAACGAAGTGCTACTATATTTAAAATGCCAATATCACTGGAAGCCGCCATAGAAATTGCTGGCAGAAGCAGGGGAACTCCACGTATCGCTAACGCATTGTTGCGTCGTGTGCGTGATTTTGCCCAAATTAAAGGCAATGGCACTATCGATATCGAAATTGCCCGTTACGCCTTAAAAGCGCTTAATGTTGACGCACACGGTTTGGATGAAATGGACAACAAAATTTTAACCACAATTATCGATAAATTTAAAGGAGGACCGGTGGGATTATCTACTTTGGCGACTGCCGTATCTGAAAGTAGTGAAACAATAGAGGAAGTCTATGAGCCGTTTTTGATTCAGGAAGGATTTATTATGAGAACGCCACGGGGTAGGGAAGTTACCGATAAAGCCTACAAACATTTAGGAAAAGTAAGGACAAATATTCAAGGCGGTTTATTCTAATTTTTCAGGAGCTATTTCCTGCTATCCGCTATATCCGCGCAGAAAAAGCGCGGGATGCCGCTGCTATCAGGGCTAGGGAATTCCATTTATTAACTTCTATTTTTGTAATCATTAACCACAAGGCTACATACACGCAGTTTATCAAATCCGAAGCCCAACGTCTCGGGTTTTTATCTTGTGGAATATCCAAAGCAGGGTTTTTAGAACAAGAAGCACCACACTTAGAAAACTGGTTGAAAAACAATAGAAACGGACAAATGTCCTATATGGAAAACAATTTTGACAAGCGCCTAAATCCAACTTTGCTAGTTGATGACGCTAAAAGTGTTGTGTCGTTATTGCTTAATTATTATCCTGAACAACTCCAAAATACAGACTCTTTTAAAATTTCAAAATATGCGTATGGCGCCGATTATCATTTCGTAATTAAAGAAAAACTTAAAGAATTTTTATTCTCCATTCAATCAACTATTGGAGAAGTTTCGGGACGGGCCTTTGTAGACTCCGCACCAGTGCTTGATAAAGCTTGGGCTGCCAAAAGTGGTTTAGGTTGGAGAGGTAAGAACAGTAATTTATTGACGCAAAAAGTAGGCTCTTTTTACTTTATAGCAGAACTTATTATCGATTTAGATTTAGACTATGATAACCCTACAACGGATCATTGCGGTACATGTACTGCATGTATTGACGCTTGTCCTACGGAGGCTATAGTTGCGCCTTATGTGGTTGATGGCAGCAAATGCATTTCTTATTTCACGATTGAATTAAAAGAAAATATACCTCAAGAGGCGAAAGGAAAGCTGGATGACTGGGCTTTTGGATGCGATGTATGTCAGGATGTTTGTCCTTGGAACAAGTTTTCGAAAGCACATAATGAATCTTTATTTAACCCAAATCCAACATTGCTTTCCATGTCAAAAAAAGACTGGATTGAGATAACAGAAGAAACATTTAAAGCAGTATTTAAAAATTCGCCGCTTAAAAGAGCGAAATTCCAAGGAATAAAAAGAAATATTGATTTTCTAAAATAGCGGTAACTTAGTACTTAATTTATTTGAATTTTATAGAAGATTCTCTAACGATAACGGTAGTTTTTAATTCAATAGTTCTTGGAGTAAATGGAATTCCTTCTTTGTGACAATTCATTTCTTCTAACAACAAATTAAAAGATTCAATACCCATCTCGTGGCTTGGTTGATCCACTGTACTTAATTTTGGAGTCAGTACTTGTGACATAAACCAATTACTAAAGCCAATTACGGCTACCTGTTCTGGAACATTGATTTTATTTTCATTGAAATAGGCTAATACGCCCACCGCAACCAAGTCTGTGATTGCAAAGACGCCATCTACGTCCGGATGTTCATTAATGATTTGCTTCGCAAAATCTCTACCTTCTTCAAAAGTTACCGTTTCACACGTGTAGACTAATTTATTATCAAAAGGAATGTTGTTTTTTTCCAACGCTTTTTTGTAACCAATGTAACGATCTATGGCATTTTGAGGATTCAATGGGCCACGAATATGGGCTATCTTCTTGCAACCATTATCAATTAAGTGTTGGACAGCATTAAAAGCTGCTTTTTGGTCGTCAATTACTACTTTAGAGCATTTTGAAAGTTTAGCAATCTTATCAAACATTACAAAAGGAATATTTCTATTAATGATTTCTTTTATATGATCGTCGTTGTTAGATTCATTGGAAAGCGACATAATAATGCCGTCTACTCTCTTGTTTATAAGCAGTTCTACTTGTTTTTTTTCTAAAGCCAATGTTTCATTAGACTGTAAAATGATCACTAGATATCCATTTTTTTCGGCTTCATTTATAATGGCATTTACCACATTCGAAAAAAAGTGATGTACTACTTCAGGTATAATTAAACCAATGGTTTTTGATTCTTTTGTTCTCAAATTTACAGCAAAACTATTTGGGGTGTATTGTAGTTTTTGAGCAAGTTCAATTACCGCGCTTTTCGTTTTCTCACTAACATCCGGATAATTTTTCAGCGCTTTAGAAACGGTGGTTATTGAAATTCCCAGTTTTGTTGCAATTTCTTTAAGAGTAATATCTTTCATGAGTCGAATTTCTACGTATTTAATTTTAGGAAAATATTTTTAGAAACGACTTTGCTGTGAGTCTTTAAGAGCTTAGTTAATGTCTTTAAAAAACGACTCTAACTTAAAATATTCTTTACCAAGATATTAATTATTATCTTATTTCCGGTTTTTTTACCAAAATAAACAAATTAATATGGATTCGTTAAATTAAAGAAACAACCGTGTGTTATTTATAAAGGATTTAAATTTTTGACGTTGATTCTCTTTCAATTATGCTGGTTTTTAGTTCAATGGACTGAAAAATTACGATTTTATTGTCCTTTTTTAGGTTGATTTCATCAACTAAAATCGATGCAGATCTTCTTTCAAAACCATTGCTTTTATTTTTAGCGGTGTCCTATTGACACGGTGTGTTCTTCAATTTTTACTTGAAGTTTGTTTTGCTCGTCAAAGAATGCTTCCAAATCTCTTTTTTTTATTTGATCTATAATATTTGTAGCGAGTATCCAAATCGTGATAATCGTCTAAAGAATCGAAATAAATGTTGGCCATCGCTAATTTTCACCATAATTGAATTGAGAGTTTCTCGCGTGGTTATTATAAATATAGAAAAGATTTTACAGAGATTCCGCTGTATTCAGTAATATCACGGGTATGATTTACCACTAAAACAGGATGAGTAAAATCTTTTGCTCCTACATTCGATACAGCAAAAGATTAAAGCCTCCCTTAGTTTCAAAATCCTGCATGATTGCTCGGTACTCACTGATGTCATACTTATTATGATAGATTGAGGAAGTATAAATAGGACATTTTAAAATTGGGCCGCATTATAAAGGATTCATAAATGCATTGATTTCGGTACTGGAAATTTGTGGATTTGCTCCTTCTTTTTTAGCTACAATTGCCCCTAGAGCACAAGCAAAATTAATCGCTTCTTGGGGATTGCCATTGATCAGCAACTCGCTCAACAATCCTGCTAAAAAGGAATCTCCTGCGCCCACAGTATCGACCACAGCAATTTTGTAGCCACTATTGTAGTACATCTTTTCATTATAATATAAAACGGCACCATGACTTCCTTTAGTCACACAAATGTGTTTTGTGTTTGTCTGTTTTGCAATAAAAAGTATGTTTTGTTCTAATGAGTGGTAAGGAGAGTTCATAAAAGCGCTTATTTCGTACAATTCATCATCGTTAAATTTTATAAAATCAGATTGCATCATCAAATTTAGCAGTATTTCCTTAGCGTAAAAAGGAGCACGTAAATTAACATCAAAAACAGCGTATTTTGCATAGTTTATTATTTCTAAAAGAGAATTTTGCGAAATTAAATCCCTACATACAAGACTCCCAAAAACTAATGCATCTGCTTTTTTGACCATAATCTCGTCTTCCGGAATACAAACAATTTTATCCCAGGCAACCGGGTAATTAATGGTGTAGGAAGCAGAACCCTTTTCATTTAATTCTACTAGTACTTCGCCCGTATTAAAGATTTCGTCAACTTGAATCGAAGCAGTATTTACGCCATTCGTACGGACATAGTCAATCAATTCACAACCTATCGTATCCTTGCCAATTCTACTTATTATATGAGAATTAACTCCTAGTGACGCTAGTCGTAACGCGACGTTCAGTGGTGCGCCACCAATTTTTATATGTGTTGGAAAAACATCAAATAACACTTCTCCAAAACAAACAATGTTGAGTTTTTCTTTGGGATTATTCATTATTTACCATTTTATGTTCTAATTCTTCTAGGGATAAACCTTTGGTTTCGGGCATCATGAATAATACAAAAACCAACTGTAAGACCATCATAAAAGCAAAAAAAGCAAAGATTGGCCAAGGATTTATCTTGAATAAGTCAATGACCACGGGTCCGGCCAAGGTTATTAATGCTGCAAAAATCCAGTGAATTCCTGTTCCGAAAGATTGGCCATTAGCCCTAACATTGTTCGGGAATATTTCTGAAATAAACACCCAAATCACCGCACCTTGTCCAATAGCATGAGAGGCTATAAACAGCATGATTGAGGCCATCAAAATGATAGCTCCCAGATTGTTGTAGAAAGCAAGTGCGACCATGCCTAAACTGATAATGTAGCCTAAAGATCCTATGATCATGAGTTGTTTTCGTCCCAAAACATCGATTAGTCGCATTCCGGCAATGGTAAAAATCAAATTTGTTACGCCAATTAAGATGGAGTTCATTAAAGATTCTTTAGAACCTAATCCTGCCATTTCCAATATTTCAGGGGCGTAGTATAGAATAAAATTAATTCCTGATAGCTGATTGAAAAACGCCAGTAAAAAAGCTAAAATTATTGGGAGTTTGTATTTTCTGGAAAAAATAGATTCTTTTACAGAAGTGTCAAGTATATCTTTTTTTATTTCTTTAAAACTTTCCAAGGCTTCCTCTTTGCTGTAAATCATTTCCAAAACCTTCATGCCTGCTACGTCATCTCTTTTTTTCAAGATTAACCAGCGTGGACTATCCGGAATTTGTATAATGATTAGGCTGTAAATAAATGCGGGAAGGGCAACAATACCAATCATCCAGCGCCAGTCATTTTCTCCTCCAACGCCTTCGAATAAATAATTAGAAAAGAAGGCAATCAAGATACCAAATACAATATTAAACTGAAATAGTGTTCCTAGTTTCCCTCTATTTTTTGGAGTGGAAATTTCTGAAATATAAATTGGTGCGGCCACGGATGAAGCTCCGACACCAATACCGCCAATGAAACGAAAAAATGAAAACGTGTAAGGATCTTGGGCGAATGCTGAACCTAAAGCCGATACTAAAAACACGATTCCAATCCAGAATAATGTTTTTTTGCGGCCCCATTTATCACAGGGAATTCCTCCTAATAAAGAACCTAACACAGTTCCCCACAAAGCCATGGACATGATAAAAATCCCATGAAATAATGGAGTGGTGTGCCATAATTCTTTGATGGGTAAATTGGCTCCAGATATTACAACGGTGTCAAAGCCAAATAAAAATCCCGCAGCAGCTACAGTTAGGGACCAGTTTCGAACGTTATTCATTTTTTTTAGTTTATGGTTAATAGTTGGTTTTATAACGAATTGGTATTGTTACCAGATTCCTTTTATTCGATGTACAGTAAAGTTTTTTATTGTTTGTTTTTCATCGGATTGGATGCGCAGTTTGGTATACGGTTTAGTAGGGAAAATTTGTTCCGTAAAACTATATATTCCCTCATTTAGGAAAATTTCTATAGACGACCAATCTAAAATAATTTGGTAATCAATCGTTTCCGTAATAATATTGGGTGTTGCCGTTTTATGGATTTCCTTTCCAAAGTCTTCTTGGAAATTTACTATTCCGGAATGGCGTCTGTCAATTGAAAAGGTTTTTTGCGAAGCATCATAATTCAAAACCAAAGAATCGTTCACTTCATTAGAAAAAATCAGTTTCAGATTTTTTGAAGCTGCGTTAAATTTTATTTCAGATTGATTGAAATTGTCATAATTAAAATTGATTTGTTGCTGTGGTTTATTATTCAATAAATCCTTTGAAAATGCTGAAACTAATTGTTTTTGGAACGGTTGAACAGGGCTATTTTTCAAAACATAATTGGTGTTTATTTTTGTAAGAGAGAGCTCTCTAGGTAGTGTCATGGCACTTCTCCAGTTTTTTGTAGGCGTGTTTCTGGCGTAAAGCCAATTGCTCATCCAGCCTACAAATATGCGCTTGTTGTCTGGAATATTATTATAAGTGACTCCCGCATAATTATCAGTGCCGTTATCAACCCATTTAATTTCTTTTTGGATGGTTTTAAAACTTTTTCCATCAAAATCGCCTATAAAATATTGTGTTCCGGAACCGCCATGTGGTGCGCCAGGATTTATGCTTATGAGTAAAACCCATTTTTCTTCTTTGGAACCCACAACTTTTAATTTGAAAATATCAGGACATTCCCAAACACCGCCATGCGCACCTATATTTTTGCCAAAATCACTTTCGAATTTCCAATTAGTTAAATTTTCCGAAGTGTAAAATTGAGCATGATCTCCGGCTACCAACACCATATTCCAACTATCGGTTTCGGTATTCCAGAAAATTTTCGGATCTCTGAAATCTTTTATACCAGAATTTTTAATAATTGGATTTTTTCCATATTTCAACCATGTTTCACCTTCATCGAGACTGTAAGCCAAACCTTGTGTTTGATAATTGGCTTTGCCTGATTTTTCGCCTTCCATGTCATGATAGGTGAAAATGGCAATCATCGGAGGATTTTCTTTTGTTCCTAAGCCGGAAGTGTTATTTAAATCAACAACCGCACTTCCTGAAAATATCATTCCTAGTTGATCAGGAAATAAAGCAATTTTTTTGTGTGTCCAATGAATCAAATCTGGGCTTGTAGCATGTCCCCAATGCATCGGTCCCCACACAATATCGTTTGGGTAATATTGATAAAATAAATGATAAATACCTTTGTAAAACACCATGCCATTGGGGTCATTCATCCATTTTTTTTCGGGAGAAAAATGAAATTGCGGTCTAAACGGTTCTTTATATTTCACTGAGGAATCAATTTTTATTTTTTCAGAAACGTTAATGGCAATAATTGTGTCGCTTTCTTCTTTTTTACAAGAAAACAAGAATAATGCGCTACTTAAAAGAAAGAAAATTAGTATTAATTTATTTGTAAACTTCATTAAAACGGAATTTATTATAATATTATCTTAATAAAAATAGAATTCTATTTTTTAAATCGTCAAAATTGTATAATTAAAACCGTTTTGGTATGTCGAAAACGTTTTCGATTTGTATTCAAGGTACTATATGGAACTATTCAATATTTTAAGCAATAATTTATATAAGTTTGAGAATATTATTAAAAAATATACTTATGATTTCAACATTTAAGAGTCTAGTCATCTTGCTTTTAGTAGCTCCAGTTGTTTTTAGTCAAACTAAATCCGACGAATGGCATTTACTGGCAAATTCCAGAGAAAATTATTTTGGCGTAGCGATGGCGAATGGTCAAATAGGAATTGTTACGGATGATACGCCTTTAAAAACAAAAGAAATTATTCTGAATGGCGTTTACGATGGTAGTCCCGAAAATGGAATTAGTAGAATTGTTCGGGGAATTGAGTTTTTGAATCTGCATTTGAACATAAATAATCAAGAAATCAAATCAGACAATATTGATAATTGGAGCCAAGTCATTTCGATGAAAGAGGGGACAAGTACCACTTCATTTTCATTTAAAGATTTAGCCAATATCAATTATACGATTTTGGCAAATAGGGCAGTTCCTTTTTCAGCGATGGCAATTGTCGAAATCACCCCTCTTCACGATATCGAAATTTCCGCTAATAATTATGTGGTAGTTCCTGATGAACTGAAAGAGGCAAAAAGTCAGTTTAGGGTTTTAAAAGACAATCAGTATTTAATGCCAGTTTTTGGAACAGTCGCCAAAACGCGAACCGGGAAATATACGGTTGCTGCTTCGACAACATTTCTTTTTGACGGACCGGGCGAAACCTTAAAGCAAACCGGGAATGAAGTTGGTTTCACTAAAAAATTAATGAAGGATAAAAAATATCGTTTTGCAGTAGCAGGAGGAATTTGTACGTCAAAAGATGTTACGGATCCTCTAAACGAATCCGAAAGACAACCAATATATGCTTTACAGGAAGGAATTGATAAATTATTGAACCGTCACAAAAAAGCGTGGGCTGAATTATGGAATACGGGAGATATTCAAATCGAAGGTGATTTGGATGCGCAACAACGGGTGCGTTTTGCGTTATACAACTTGTATTCATACGTGCGCCCAGGAACTAGACAAAGTATTGCGCCTATGGGATTATCCTCTCAGGGATACAATGGACATATTTTTTGGGACACGGAGCTATGGATGTATCCAACGCTTTTGGCTTTGCAGCCTGATATGGCTAAATCATGTTTAGACTACCGTTCAGATCGTTTGCAAAAAGCAAAACAAAAAGCTTTTATATATGGTTATAAAGGAGCAATGTATCCTTGGGAGTCTGACGATACAGGAGAGGAAGCAACGCCAACTTGGGCATTGACCGGAATTTTTGAACAACACATCACGGCGGATGTTTCGATTGCATTTTGGAATTACTACAGCTATACGCAAGATAAATCATGGTTAAGAAAAGAATGGGACGTTCTAAAAGAAACAGCTGATTTTTGGGTAAGCCGTGTAATTGAAAATCAGGATGGAACTTTTTCTATTTTAAATGTTGTTGGAGCCGATGAATATGCGCAGCATGTAGATGACAATGCTTTTACAAATGCATCAGCTATCGAGTCTTTAAAAAATACGATTAAAGCAGCAACAATTTTGAATGAACCAATTAATCCAAAATGGACAGCAGTATCCGAGAAATTAGTCATTCACAGAGAGAATGGAATAACTCAAAATTATAAAGGCTATCAGGGCCAAATGATAAAACAAGCTGATGTGAATTTGTTAGCGTATCCCTTACACATAATAACAGACAAGGCTCAAATTGAAAAAGATTTAGAATATTACGCGGAAAAAATTGATAAAAAAGATGGTCCAGCAATGGCCTCTGGCGTTTTATCTATTTTATATGCACGATTAGGCGAGAGAGAAAAAGCGTATAGTTATTTTGTTAAATCCTATTTGCCAAATAGCCGTCCTCCTTTTGGAGTGTTTTCAGAATCAGCTAATAGTAACAATCCGTATTTCGCAACAGGAGCTGGAGCTATGCTTCAAGCTGTCATCTACGGTTTTGGAGGCGTGGAGCAAACTGATATGGGATTGAAATACAACAAAGGATTGTTGCCAAAACAATGGAAATCATTAAAGATAATTGGAATTGGAGCTGACAATAAAACAATTGTTATCAAATAATTACGTTATTTTTTTTTTTTTTTGCCACGAATATATTTGCAGTTCATCTTGAGGATTGTATTTAGTATTTGTGGCTTTTTTTTCGATTTTTTAATACTGCAAATGCAGTGAATACGCTAAACAGTAGACGTCTTTAATTCATGAATTAATGTGAAGTAAAACAAATTGATGTTTTTTGCAAAAAATATATGGCGTGGGATTTTAAAATTTCACAATAATGCGCTTTAATTACATTACTTTTTTTTCTGTTATAAAGTAGGAAATTAAGCAACTGCATTTTTTTTATTCAAATAGTTGGGATGTGTTTGTTTATGGAGCTTCGAATTGTTTAATTACAGCACAAAACGGTGTTGTTTAAACAATTCGCAATGTTCTTTTTTAATAAACGCAAATAATAGTTAAAACGCAATAATTTTTCGATATATAAGTAAAAATACTATAGAATTGACTTTTATGACGCTTTTTTTTTATGGTTGTTATAATTTTAGTATTAATTTTTTAAGGATTAATTTTAAAATCGAAAACGTTTTCGGAGCAACGAAAACGTTATAGTTTAGTAAATCTTAATATTATCATAAAATTATAATTATGTTTGAACTTAATATTTAAAACAAACCATTAAAACAAATTACTAACCAACTTATTTATTACGTATGAAAAATAGTCTAATTAAAGGCTTGATGGTGTTTCTAACGATGCTATGTACAAGTTTAACATATTCGCAAGATGTGTCTGGAACTGTATCTGATGCTAGCGGTCCGCTTCCAGGGGCTTCTATCATAGTAAAAGGAACAACAAATGGAGCACAAACGGATTTCGATGGAAAATTTACTATCAAGAATGTTGGCTCAAACGCAGTTTTAGTTTTTAGCTACATCGGTCTTAAATCTCAAGAGATAACTGTGGCTGGAAAAACTACAATTAATGTGGAATTAACAGAAGATTCGGCTGAATTAAAAGAAGTTGTAGTTATAGGCTACGGAACAGTTCGAAAGAAAGATGCAACGGGTGCAGTAGATCAAATTGGTGCAAAAGATTTTGACAACGTATCGGCTCCATCGCCAGCTCAATTATTGAGAGGTAAAGTAGCGGGTGTTCAGGTTACACAGTCGAGTGGAGAGCCAGGTGCTGGCGTTGCTATTAGAGTTCGTGGTAACTCATCTATTCGTTCTGGAAACGGACCATTAATCGTTATCGATGGTGTGCCATTGGATGGTGGAAATGTTTCTGGTGGAGGAGCTGATTTATTAGGATCTTCATCGGCAAGAAACCCATTGAACTTTATCAATCAAAATGATATCGAAAGTATATCTGTGTTGAAAGATGCTTCGTCTACTGCTATCTACGGTTCTCGTGGAGCAAATGGAGTTATTGTTATTACAACTAAAAAAGGTAAATCTGTAGAACCGCAATTAACGTACAGTACTTCATTTCAATTTAGTAAATTATCAGGTAAATTGGATGTGATGACTGGTGATCAATTTGCTGCCGCTGGTGGCGATGATAAAGGATCTAGATCCTACAATTGGAAAGATGCAGTTTTAAGAAATGGATTTTCTATGAATCATGATTTATCTTTTAGCAAGACTACAGAAAATTCAAATACAAGAATATCTTTTGGAGCATCTAATACAGATGGAATTGTTAAAAACACTGGTTTAGACAAATATAGCGCATCAGTTTATAATTCTAATGACTTTTTTGGAGGGGCTGTAAAAGTAGAGTCAAGAATTATTTATGCTTCTTTAAAGGATCAAGCGACTCTTTTGTCAAATAATGCAGGTTTTATAGGTAACGTTATTGGAACTGCTCTGTATTGGAATCCAACTTTGCCGATAAGAAATACAAATGGATCGTATAATGTCGTAGGTGATGATTATTTAAATCCAGTACAATTATTAGATTCATATACAGATTATACGAATACTAATAAATTGTTGGGAAGTATCAATACTACATGGAAAATCAACAGCAAATTGAAATACCAATTCTTATTTGGTATCGAAAGTTCTACTTCTAGCAGAAAAAGCCAGTTGTTACCAACTATGGAAATTTCAGGAGGAGCATTTCAAGCAACTGTACCTGGTTCTACTGAAGTTAAATTTGGGACGGCTTTTATCAACAATCAAAATAAATTTAATAAAACGTTTGAACATACGTTGAATTACAATAATGATTTTGGTGACAACTTCAATTTAGATGCATTAGTTGGATATTCATACTATGATTATACTGCCGATGGAAATTTTGCAAGTGGTAAGGGGTATGATGTTAACCAAACTAATTTGATTGACAATATTGAAGGAGGTCTTCAAAATGAGTACAGAGTTTCTTCCTATAGAAACAGAGTGGAATTGCAATCTTATTTTGGTAGATTAAATGCTACTTTGTATAAAAAATTAATTGTTACCGCCACATTAAGGGCAGATGGATCAACAAAACTAGGAATTAATAACAAATACGATTATTTCCCATCTGTAGGTGTAGCTTATAAAGTTGTGGAAGATAAACAAGGTTTAGTGAATAGCTTCAAAATTAGAGGTAATTATGGTATCACAGGAAACCAGGAATTTGCACCAAACTCTGCAATTGCCAGAGCGTCTTATGGTAACAATGGTAATTTAAATGTTGATACAAACTCTAACGCTGATTTGAAATGGGAAACTACTAAATCATACGGTGTAGGTGCTGATTTTGAATTTCTTAACAACAGATTGTCAGGTTCAGTAGATTATTTCCAAAGAGATACTAAGGATTTAATTTTTCCTGTACCGGCGGCGGCAACTCAACCAGGTCCACCATCTCCACGTTTCAAAAACTTACCAGGAAACTTAATCAATAAAGGTGTTGAAGTATCTTTGAATTATAAAGTAATTGATACTCAGGATTTAACTTGGGATATTTCAGGAAACGCTTCTTTCTTAACTAATGAGGTTAAAAACTTTGCCGGATTTATATCGACAGGAGGATTAAACGGTCAAGGGTTAAGTGATGCTTATGCTCAAGTAATTACAAACAACCATCCTGCATACACTTATTATTTGTACGAATGGAGAGGATATGACGCCACAGGTAATTCTATTTATGCTGATGCGGCAGGAAATGATACAGGTTTAGGTACTGCAGCTAAACAATTATTGGACAAACAACCATTGCCGAAAATCAATGTTGGTTTTACTACTAATGTAGCTTACAAAGGATTTGATGCAAGTGCTTCTTTCTATGGCGCATTCGGTCACTACATTTACAACAATACAACGAATGCGTATTTCTTTAAAGGTGCTTTCCTTGGAGGGAGAAACACAACTTTAGAAGCTGCAACTTCTCCTCAAGCGCAAGGAGATCCAAACTCTCCATCTACTAAGTATTTAGAAAAAGGAGATTTCTTGAGAATGGGTAATCTAACGTTTGGTTATACTGTAAATTCTTTGGAAAGATTTAGAATTAAATCAGCTCGTTTCTTTGTAAATGCATCTAATTTATTTATTATTACTAGTTATTCAGGATCTGACCCAGAGGTAGATACTGATAAATCATTAAACGGAGTGCCTTCGGCAGGGATGGAGTATTTATCTTATCCTAGAGATAAAAGTGTATCACTTGGACTTAACGTAACATTTTAATTAAAAAAACAATGAAAAGAATAAATATTATAAAAAGCATCTTGTTTACTAGTACTATTATTCTAGGAGTAAGTTGTACTAATCTAGATGAGGAAGTTTTAGATGGTGTAGTCATTAGCAATACCGGAGGAGCAACAGTTAATTCTGCTTCATTATTGGTTAGTGCTTATGAAGGATTAAGAGGTTTTCAAGATCAAGACAAAATGTTTGCCTTAGATGAAATGTCAACTGATGCGCTGGTTGGGCCTACAAGAGGTGGTGACTGGGATGATAATGCAAAATGGAGACAAATACATACTCATACTTGGGCACCAGATAATATTGAGATTAGAAATGCTTGGAACTCATTGTTGTCACAAGTGTATAATTGTAACTTAGTTATAGAAAATGGTACTGCTGCACAAATAGCTCAAGCTCGTTTCTTAAGAGCATTTTACTATTACAATGTAATTGATTTATATGGTCAGGCACCTTACAGAGAAGCTGGTAGCTCTCTGGAAGCAGATCCTAAAGTTTGGACAAGACAAGAAGCGACAACTTTTGTTATCACCGAACTTGAAGCAATTATTGGAAGTTTACCTGCTCGTGCTACTAATGAGGCCAATATTGTTAATGTTGATGCAGCTCACTTTTTATTGGCTAAATTGTACTTAAATAAAGGAGTTTTTAATGCTACTGATGCAGCTGGGCCTTATACTTTTGATTCTGCTGATATGACTAAAGTTGTGACTCATGTAGATGCAATTAATAGCTTTTTAGCAATTGATTATTGGGATAATTTCAAACCAACAAATAATACTTCTCCAGAAATTCTTTTCTCTTCTAAAAATATTAGAGGTGGTCAAGGTGGAGGTATTCAATCAAGATGGAGAATGGGTATGCATTACCAACAAACACCAGATGGATGGAATGGTTTTGCAACTGTAGCTGAATACTACAACAAGTTTAATCCTAATGATAGACGTATTAAAAATTCAGATCAATATATTATTAATGCTTTTGGTAATAATGTTGGATTCCAGGTAGGTCAAATGAAAAACGGTAAAAACCGTGACGAATTTGGTAGAGATAAAGATTCGAAAGGCGCATTTTATACTAATATACCAGCTGGTACTGTAAATCTAAAAGATAGAAAAGGAAATCCTTTAGTGTTTACCGCAGCCTTGACTTTGATTACTGGGGGTGCTACACTTGAAACTGCAGGGATTAGAAGTCAAAAATACATTCCAGATGTGGATAATTTAAGTAATCCTGAAAATGATTATGTATTGATGAGATATTCTGATGCTTTAATGATGAAGGCAGAAGCAATTGCTAGAGGTGGAGCGGGTGCCAATGCTGTGGGTAAATTAATACAAATTGTATCAAGATCAGGACAGACAGGTGTTTTTCCTACAACATTGGACGGTATTTATCTTGAAAGAGGAAAAGAATTATGGTATGAAGGATGGAGAAGAAATGACATGATTCGTTTTGGTAAATTTTTGGAACAAAGAGAGTTGAAGCCTTATGTTTCAGATGCTAGATATCTTTTATTCCCAATTCCAGCGGATGCTTTGTTCAATGCTAATTTAAAGCAAAATCCAGGGTATTAAGAAATTGTTTTCAATAATTATTTTTTGAGTTAGTTTTAAAGAGGGTATTTATTACCCTCTTTATTTTTTTATATAAGTTTGATTCTTAATTTGCGCATCATTTATTGAGAGATAAGTTTCTTTTTAAATGACAAACAATAGAAACTTATAGGCCTTTTCTTATTCCTCTTTATTAGTAGTCTAAACTTATTTATTTTTAACGTTTTTCTATTTTCTTTATTGGTTTATTTATTTTTTTATATAGTGAATATTACATAAATTGGCATCGTATAATTACCTAATCAAATAGTATTTTAAATATGTTTAACCGTATTATTTTATTTTTCCTTTCTCTCTTTTTTTTTACTAATTGTTCCAAAGAAAATTCAGAAAATAAAGACGCCTTATTCTCCAAATTAGATGTATCACAGACCGGAATTAATTTTCTTAATGAGGTTAAAAATGGTGCTGACATGAACATATTTAAATACAGAAATTTTTATAATGGTGGAGGTGTCGCTATTGGTGATATCAATAATGATGGTCTTTCTGATGTGTATTTTACTTCAAATCTCGGTACTAATAAACTCTACTTAAATAAAGGGAATTTTAAATTTGAGGATATTTCTAAAATTGCCGGTGTTGAAGGAACTAAAACCTGGTCAACCGGAGTTGTAATGGTTGATTTAAATGCCGATGGTTTCCTTGATATATATGTTTGTAATGCAGGAAATAGTTTGGGTAATCAACAAAAAAACGAACTTTTTATTAATAATGGCAATAATACTTTTACTGAAAAAGCAGATGAATACAATCTAGCGAACACAGGAATTACAACCCATGCGTCTTTTTTTGATTATGATAAAGATGGCGATTTAGATGCTTATATTCTAAATAACAGTTTTATCCCAGTAAGTAGTCTTAATTATTCCAATAAAAGAGATTTAAGAGATAAAGACTGGGATGTGGCCGAAATATTGAAAGGCGGAGGAGACAAATTAATGCGAAACGACAACGGAAAATTTGTTGACGTAAGTGAAGCATCAGGTATTTATGGGAGTCTGATAGGCTTTGGTCTGGGAGTTACGGTAGGTGATGTAAACGGAGATTTGTATCCTGATATTTATATTTCGAATGATTTTTATGAAAGAGATTATTTGTACATAAACAATAAGAACGGATCCTTTACCGAACAAATTCAGGGATGGACGTCACACATTAGCCAATCCTCTATGGGTGCTGATATGGCCGATGTAAACAATGACGGGAAAGCCGATATTTTTGTAACCGATATGTTACCGGAAGCGGACGAACGCTTAAAAACGACTACAAATTTTGAAAATTATGATTTATTTACAAGAAAAGTAAATCTGGATTTTTACAACCAATACATGCAAAATACGTTGCAAATTAATAACGGCGACAATCAATTTCTTGAAATAGCAAATCATGCTGGCGTTGCCAAAACAGACTGGAGTTGGGGCGCTTTGTTATTTGATATGGATAATGATGGATACAAAGACATTTATGTTTGTAACGGAATTTATAACGATTTAACCAATCAAGATTTTGTTGACTTTTTTGCCAATGAGTTTATGCAAAAAATGGTGGTTACCGGTAAAAAAGAAGAAATTCAGACTATTATCAGTAAAATGCCAAGCACACCAATTCCAAATTACGCTTTTAAAAACAACAAAAATCTGACCTTTAGTAATGAAGCGATGCAATGGGGACTTGATACTCCAAGTTTTTCTAATGGTGCGGCGTATGGAGATTTAGATAATGATGGGGATTTAGATTTGATTGTCAATAATGTCAATATGGAATCTTTTGTATATCGAAATAACTCGGATAAGAACAAAAAAAACCACTACGTTAAAGTAAAACTGAAGGGAGATAAGCAAAACAAATTTGCTATTGGAAGTGTTGTTGAATTATTCTCAGGCAAAGAAATTCTCAGACAAGAGTTGAGTCCTTCCAGAGGTTTTCAATCGTCTGTTGACTATATAATGACATTTGGAATTGGAACCAAAAAAATAGATTCATTACAAGTTATTTGGCCAAATGGTAAATTTCAGACGATTAAAAAAATCACCAATAACAATACTATAAATTTAGATATTGCAAATGCTAAAAATGATTATGTTCCTAAAAATAACAAGCAAAAACCATTGTTTGCCGAAAAGAAAAATCAATTTTTAAAACATAAAGAAAATGATTATGTTGATTTTGATTATGAAGGTTTAATTTCTAAAATGCTTTCTCAAGAAGGCCCGTCATTGTCAGTTGCGGACATAAATGGCGATGGAAATGAGGATGTTTTTATTGGTGGAGCCAAAGGTCAAGCCGGTACAATATATGTAAATAAAGGGAATGGTAATTTTTTAATTACGAATCAAAAAGACTTAGAGGCAGACGCAAATTTTGAAGATACAGCAGCCAGTTTTTTTGATGCTGATAATGATGGTGATTTGGATTTATTAGTTGGTTCCGGTGGTAACGAAAAAGCGGATCAGGCCAATTATAAAAACCGATTGTATTTGAATAATGGGAAAGGTATTTTTATCAAAAGTAAAACCAATATTCCAACAACGAATAATAATGTTTCTGTAATTGCTTCAAACGATTTTGATAATGATGGCGATACTGATGTATTCATTGGAAGCCGCAGCGTACCAGGTGTTTATGGGATTGATCCTAAACATTTATTATTGGAAAATGACGGAAAAGGGAATTTTTCTAATGTAATTGATAAAAAAGGGTTTCTAATTAACTCGTTTGGAATGATAACCGATGCAACTTGGGAGGATATTGATAACGATTCTAAAAAAGATTTGATTTTGGTCGGCGATTGGACAGCACCACAAATTTTCAAAAACACTGGGCGTCGATTGGCAGAATTCAAATCAAATCTTACAGACTATGAAGGTTTTTGGAATGCAGTAAGTTGCGTAGACTTGAACAATGACGGTAAAAAAGATTTAATTCTGGGTAATAAAGGAACCAATACGAACTACAAAGCGACCAATGGAAATGCGATGAAATTGTTTATTAATGATTTTGATGATAACGGAACTATTGAACAAATAGCAACCAGATCTATTGATGGGAAGGATATGCCAGTAAACCTAAAACAGGAATTAGCAAAACAAATTCCTTCGATAAAGAAGAAAAATTTGAGCTATGCGGATTATGCTAAGAAAACATTTCAGGAATTATTTGCAAAAGAAGTAGTCGATAATTCGATTCAAAAGACTGTAAATATTCAGGAAAGTGTAGTTGCAATTAACAAAGGAAATGGCAAGTTTGAGATAAAAGTGCTTCCAAAAGAAGTTCAGTTTTCCTGCGTGAACACCATTGCGACAATGGATATAAACAATGATGGGATCTTGGATTTAATCTTGGGTGGAAATCAATATGAATTCAAACCACAATTCTCCAGATTGGATGCTAATTATGGTAGCGTACTTCTAGGAAGCAAAAACGGAACTTTTTCATGGCTGCCTTATAATCAGTCCGGTTTCTTCGTAAAAGGGGAAGTTAAAAAGGTGCAAAAAATAAAAGATAAAAATAATACGGTTTCAATTATAGCTGTTGTAAATGGCAATACTCCTAAAATATTTAGACGCAATGAATAATTTTTTTAGAATAGGACTAGCTTCATTGTTATTTATTGGTTGTTCCAAAAAAGAGGGACAACTATTTGAAAAATTGTCTTCAGAGGAAAGCAATATTACATTCACAAACCAATTATTAGAATCCAAAAACATTTCGATTTTAGATTATCTCTATTATTATAATGGGGGAGGCGTATCGCTGGGGGACATCAATAATGATGGTTTAGTAGATATTTATTTTACTTCAAATCAAGGAAAAAATAAATTATATTTAAACAAAGGCAATAATAAATTTGAAGATATTTCAGTAAATGCAGGTGTACAAAGTCAGAGTGATTGGAATGCAGGAACAGTTATGGCTGATGTAAATGGAGATGGGTATCTTGATATTTATGTTTGTTCGGTTGTTGGAATTAATGGTTTTGAAGGTCAAAACGAATTATTCATCAATAATAAAGACAATACATTTACCGAAAGCGCGACGGAGTACGGATTAGATCTTGATAATTATAGTTCTTCAGCAGCGTTTTTTGATTATGATTTAGATGGCGATTTAGACATGTATTTATTGAATCATGCCGTTCACTCTGAATTATCTTTTGGAAATGCCAGTATACGAAATAAAAGAAGTTACGAGTGTGGAGATAAATTATTTCGCAATGATAATGGAAAGTTTATTGATGTAAGTGAGCAGGGAGGAATTTTTGGCGGTGCCAATGGCTACGGGTTAGGATTGGCAGTTTCTGACTTTAACTTAGATGGGTATCCAGATATTTATGTAGGGAATGATTTTCATGAAGATGATTATTACTATTTAAATAATGGCGATGGCACTTTTACAGAAAGTTTAAAACAGTATTTTGGTCATACAAGCCGATTCTCTATGGGAGTTGATGTGGCAGATGTTAATCACGATGGCTTTCCAGATATTATGAGTTTAGACATGCTCCCAGAAGATGAAAAAGTGTTGAAAACATCATTAGGTGATGACAATACCCAAATGTTAAAAATGAGAACCGAAAAATTAGGGTATCAATTTCAATATTCCAGGAATACATTGCAGTTAAATCAAGCTGGAAATCATTTCACCGAAACTGCTCTGTTGAGTGGCGTTGCGGCAACTGATTGGAGTTGGAGTACTTTATTTGGGGATTATGATCAAGACGGAGAACAAGATATTTTTGTTAGTAACGGAATTGCAAAGCGTCCAAACGATTTAGATTATGTGAAATACTATTCAAATGATCAAATAAAAAGCAAAATCAGTACGACGAAGTTACTGGATAAAGAAGCGTTGAAGCGCATGCCAAAAGGAAATGTGACCAATTATGTTTTTCAAGGCGCAGCTGATTTGCAGTTTAAAAACCGCTCCAGCGATTGGATAGAAAATGATTCTATAATTTCAAATGGCAGTGGTTATGCTGATATTGATAATGATGGCGATTTAGATGTAATTACCAACAATACCAATGCTATTGCTTCGCTTTATATCAATAAAACTGATGCTAAATCAAACTATTTAAAATTAAAATTGCGTTTTACAGGAAAAAACACTTTTGGAATTGGAGCCAAAGTGATTTCTTATTCCAAAGGAAAAAAACAATTTAAAGAACTGCAGACTACGAGAGGATTTCAGTCTTCATCGGAGCCAATAATTCATTTTGGTTATGGAAAAACAGTGAAGGTTGATTCGTTAGTGGTGATTTGGCCGGATAAAACATATCAAACATTGAAAAATGTTAAAACGAGTCAAACCCTTACTATAAAAGCCAGTCAAAAAAGAAAAGCTTTTGATTACAAAAAATTGCATCCCGCTGTTTTACCTATTTTCAAAAAGGTAGAAAATGGTTTAGGAATTGATTTCACACATCAGGAAAATGATTTTATTGATATTTTGTCCCAAAAATTGATTCCATACCAACGCAGTGATCGTGGTGCCGCAACTGCAGTGGGGGATTTAAATGGCGATGGAAAAGATGATATCTTTTTTGGGGCTTCAAAAGATAAAAAGGCATCAATCTACATTCAGAATCTAAATGGATTTAGCCAAAATGGATTTGCTGCAATCGAAAAAGATTCTGTTTTTGAAGATGCCTCAGTGGTCATTGGTGATTTCAATAATGATAAAACCAATGATGTATACGTGGCTTCCGGTGGAGGTGAAAATGCATCTAATCTTCAGGACCGTTTATATTTAAATAAAAAGCAGCAGTTTTATAATGCGGTTCTGCCTAAGCTGACTCAAAACGCATCGGTTGTAAAGACTTTTGATTATGATAAAGATGGTGATTTAGATATTTTTGTGGGCAATAATTCAATAAATAATAGATTTGGAAGTATGCCGGATTGTTATTTGTTGAATAATAATAAAGGAACTTTTACTATTGTTCAAAATAAAACTTTTGACAGAATAGGAATGGTTACGGATGCTATATTTAATGATTTTAATAAAGACGGGAAAATAGATTTAATTATAGTGGGTGAATGGATGAAACCTACTTTCTTTGCTAATAAAAATGGTGAATTCACGGATGTAACAGCAACGGTTTTTCCGGAAAAAAGTAATGGATTGTGGCAATCAGTACTTTCTTTTGACATAGATCAGGATGGTGACGAAGATTATTTGGTTGGAAACTGGGGAATGAATTCTAAATTTAAAGCTTCACAGGACTTTCCCATGAAGATGTATTACGATGATTTTGATACTAATGAATCTTTTGAAACCATCGTGGCAATAGAAAAGAAAGGGCAATATTATACCACAATGGGTCTCGACGAATTAGCCGAACAATTCAGCGGGATGCTAAAAAAGAAATTCAATAGTTACAAATCCTTTGCAGGAAAAACACTGGAAGAAGTTTTTGATCCAAAAATGCTTGAGAAAGGAAAATTGTTCGAAGTTCATAACTTGAAATCTGGCTATTTGAGAAATGATAAAGGAAAGTTTACTTTTGTTCCTTTTTCGAATAAAATGCAAGTGGCTCCCATTACAAGTTTTCTGAAATCTAATTTTGATTCAGATGCGAAAGAAGAAGTTTTTGCAGCAGGAAATTACTTTGGAGTTTCTCCGCATCACAGTAGATTTGATGGGTTTTCAGGCGCGTTGATTAAAAATGCTACAACCATATTTTTAGGCAATCAAATAGGGATTGATTTGACTCAAAAAGCAGTTAGACACTTGGATATTGTCAATTTCAAAGGAAAGAAATACATGCTGATTACGATCAATAATAAAAAGGCTGAATTGTTTGAAATGCCTTCAAGAAAGGAATAATAGCACATAAAATAACCTATAAATCAATAAAAAATGAAGACGAAAATTATAAGTATTGCGGTGATTTGCCTTCTTTTTATTTCGTGTAATAAGAATAAGTCCATCGTAGTTACTACAGATGATTATCATGCGGCAATAGATAATGTAACTCAAATTATGATTCATGATATTTTCTCGCCACCCGTTGCCAGTAGAATTTTTGTTTATCCAAATATTGCGGCTTATGAAATTATAGCACAAAATAGCAAAACCTATACAAGCCTTCAACATCAATTGAACGGATTAGATTCCATTCCAATGTTAGACCCTAAAAGTGGCGTAAACCAACCTGTTGCTGCACTTATTGCGCACATGGAGTTGAGTAAGCAATTGGTTTTTTCAGAAGAAATAGTGGAGAAGTTCAGAGATAGTTTGTATGAAAAATGGAACGATGAAAATGAAGAAGAGTTTCTAATTTCTAAAGAATACGGACTAAAAGTTGCTGAACATATTAAGAAATGGATGGGACAGGACAATTACAAACAAACCCGTACCATGTCTAAATTTTCGGTGTATGCCAATCAGCCAGGAAGATGGCAGCCAACTCCGCCCGCTTATATGGATGCCATAGAACCACATTGGGGTGAGATTAGAACTATGGTTCTTGATTCTGCTGCACAGTTTAAACCAGTACCGGCTTTTGCCTTCTCGTTAGATAAAAAATCACCTTTTTTTAAAGAAGTACAAGAAGTGTATGACATCAGTAAAGAGATGGTTAAGAAAGGCGATAATTCAGAGGAAATTAAAATTGCTCAATTTTGGGATTGTAATCCGTATGTTTCGGTAAGTCAGGGTCACATGATGTTTGCTAAAAAGAAAATCACTCCTGGAGGACACTGGATGGGAATTGTGAAAATTGCAAGTAAAAAATCAAAAGCAGATTTTGCTAAAACAGTTTTTGCCTACACCAAAACTTCAATAGGAATTTTTGATGGTTTCATCAGCTGTTGGGATGAAAAATTTAAGAGCAATGTAGTGCGTCCAGAAACAGTTATCAATCAGAATATTGATGAAAACTGGAAACCTTTGTTGCAAACACCTCCTTTCCCCGAGTATACCAGTGGACATTCAGTAATTTCAATGTGCTCGGCTTCTATTTTGACGTCTGTTTTTGGAGATAATTTTGCGTATACCGATGATACTGAATTGCAATTTGGATTACCAAAAAGAAAATATGCATCCTTTGATGCTGCTGCTAAAGAAGCCGCGATGAGCCGTCTGTATGGGGGAATACATTACAAAGCTGCCATAATTAACGGTATTGACCTTGGTCAGAATTTAGGAGATTTTATTGTTGGAAAATTAAAGATGATTAAAAAGTAATGACAGTCAGAAAAAAAATTATAATAGGTTTTAGTATTTTTTTATCGTTGTTTTTAATGTGGTATCTCTTCATAAAGGAAGCAGATTATTGTATATCATTTAAAGTAAAAACAGCTACAGGAACCGTTTTTCAAGGGATTCAGGAATGGGCGGCGGCTCAATTGTTAAAAGATAAAGAAAATTATATCATTCTGGAAAAAAGAAACTTTGACTTTATCAAACAAGAGATGACAAAAGGAAAAGTTCGAATGAAATATACTTGGGAAATCACTTCTATAAATGATTCAGTGACAAAAGTGAGTGTTGGTATTAAAGATCTCAATCATAGTTGGTTTAATAAACTAACCGTGCCATTTTTAAATACAGAATTCAAACAAGAACAAATCCGAAAAATTACTGATTTTAAGAAAGGATTGAGTGATCATTTAAAAAACTTTAAAGTAAGAATTGATGGAGAGGGTTCCTCAGCGGAAACATTTGTTGCGTACATCAGTTTAAAAAGTGTTTTGCAGGAAAAAGCACAAAGCATGATTGCGAATGATGCGGACATTACGGGCTTTTTATTAGATAACAAAATTGAGATAATAGGGAAACCATATTTAGAGATTACAAATTGGAATTTTGATAAAGAAACCATCGCTTTTAATTATTGCTTTCCAATTGATAAAAACACTAAAATTGTTACTGATGATAGTGTGAAATTCAAAACCTTACCTGCAGTAAAAGGATTGAAAGCGACTTACTATGGGAATTTTAGAACATCAGACAGGGCTTGGTTTGCCATTATGGATTATGCAAAAAAGCACAATCTTAAATTGGAAAATAAAGTTTTGGAACATTTCTTATCAAATCCATTTAATGGAGGAGAAGAGCTGCAATGGGAAACCAAAATAATTATCCCTTTTGCGTCGAAGTAAAAGCTAATATGTAGGTAATTTGAAATTATCGAAAACGTTTTCGGGTCTTCCGAAAACGTTTTTGTTTTTATTCTGTTTTTAATTGGCAATTTTAAAATTAATTTTAGAAATAATTAACAAATTTACCACACAGAATGAGTTTAAAAGTAAAATTGAGTTTTTGGCAGATCATCAATATGAATGTTGGTTTTTTTGGTATACAATACAGCTTTGGCTTGCAACAAAGTGCCGTAAATCCTATATATGATTTCTTACATGCTAGTCCAGATCAAATTCCAATATTAAATCTTGCAGGCCCTTTAACGGGCTTATTGATTCAACCCATAATTGGTGCGATGAGTGATAAAACGTGGCATCCAAGATGGGGAAGGCGAAAACCTTACTTTTTTATCGGAGCAATAATTTGCAGTATCGCTTTATTTCTATTTCCATTTAGCAGTTCATTATGGATGGCCGCAGGTTTACTTTGGATTCTGGATGTAGGGAACAACACCGCTATGGAACCATACCGTGCTTTTATTGCTGACACATTAGACGAAGAGCAGCAACCCATGGGTTTTCAGGCGCAAAGTTTCTTTACTGGTTTCGGACAGTTTCTAGCTTATATTTCGCTATTTCTATTTCCTCTTGTTTTTATTGGTTATACTGGATCATTGCCCACTTGGATTTATGCCTCCTTCTTTTTAGGAGCGATCCTCTCTGTAACCTCCATTTGGTGGAGTATGGGTAAAACAAAGGAAATCCCGCCAACTGCAGAAGAATTGGCCATTTTAAAAGCAGAACCTCTAAATATTTTTTCGCCTTTCATAGATATCTATAACGCAGTTTTACAAATGCCCACGGTTATGTGGCAATTATTTTTGGTGTACTTGTTTCAGTGGTATGCCATGATGTGTTATTGGCAAAACAATTCAAAAAGTATTGCTTTATCCGTATGGAATGTAACCCCCATGAATGCAATGGGCTATGAGAAAGCCGTAGAATGGAATGGATTAATCGGTGCTTTTGGATTTATAGTTACTTTTTCGATTGCCTTTTATTTGGCAAAATTAGCCAAAAAACACGGTGCAAAAATGATTCATTTTGTTTGTCTGTTATTTGGAGCCGTTTCGTTTTTATGGTTTCCAATGGTGCAAAATCAATACATGTTTTTTGCAGTGATTATTGGTTATGGAATTGCTTGGGCAAGTATGATGGGCATTCCGTATTTGATGGTTGTCGCTGTTGTTCCAAAAGAACGGTATGGGGTTTATATGGGAATTATAAATATGATGATTGTAATTCCAATGATTATCCAAAACCTATCCTTTGGTTATATTTTAAAGAACTTTTTAGATAACGATCCTCGTCAAGCTATTAGTTTTGCTGGAGTATTATTACTCATCAGTGCTTTTTGTACGCTTTTGATTAAAACAAAAAAAAATGCAACCCAACAATATGAATAGTGATCTGAATTACACAAAAGCAATTGAGTTGCTTGAAAAAGTCTCCTCGTCAGAAGGGTTTATGGCGAGTGCCCAAAATATTTCTAACTATAAAAGAGTCTGGGCTAGGGATGGAGTGATTTGTGGCTTAGCGGCTTTGGCTTCGGGAGACGAAAAATTAATTGAAACATTTCGTAAAACATTAGAAACATTAGCAAATAATCAACATCAAAGCGGAACTATTCCGTCAAATGTGATGACAAATGGTGACCAAGTTGAAGTAAGTTATGGCGGATTGGCAGGAAGAGTAGACGCGGTAACTTGGTTTGTAATTGGGATCTGTCAATATGCCTATTATACAAAAGACATCACCTTTGTGGCAAAATATGATACTGAAATTGAAAAGTGTTTTGCGCTCATGGATGCTTGGGAATTTAACAATAAAGGTCTTTTATATGTGCCGCTATCAGGAAACTGGGCAGATGAATACATAACTGACGGCTATGTTCTATACGATCAGCTGCTTCGAATTTGGGCTTTAAAAAGCTACAATCATTTCGCACACGACGAGGATATTATCGTAAAGATTGCCACAATAACAAAGCAACTGGAAATTAATTTTACACCAAATTCTGCAGGTGAAAAATACCACGAACGAGCGTACAACGAACTAAATATTCAAAAATACATGCCGTGTTCCTTTTCACCTGCTGGATACAAAACTCAATTTGATGCTTTTGCAAATTCGCTGGCTTTGTACTTAAACATTGGTCCCGAAAATTTTCAAAATACAATTTTAGCGTATTCGATAGCACTTAAAAATGAAATGAAAATGCAGTTGTTACCTGCTTTTTGGCCTCCAATAAAAGAAACTGATTTAGACTGGAATCTGCTAAAAAACAATTGTAAATACGAGTTTAGGAATTACCCGAATGAGTTTCATAACGGAGGAAGTTGGTCAATGGTTAATGGCTTTTATGGACTGGCATTGCTTTCGAAAGGTGAAGACAAGGAGGCTCTTGCGCTTTTAAATGCAATAAACGAAGCCAATGCTGTGGAAGATTTTAGTTTCTACGAAAATTTTAACAGTGAAACCAAAGCCCCAAATGGCGTTCCTTTTTGCGCTTGGAGTGGGGCTGCAACGGTGTTGTTATACCAAAGTTTACATACAAATTTTAAATTATTAGTTTAATTGGAAAAAACAATAGACATACTATGCGTGGGCGAAGTTTTGATTGATTTTATTGGTCATGAAATGAATACGTCTATAAATAGAACCAAAGATTACCATCGTTTTCTGGGAGGATCGCCAACGAATGTTGCAGTAAATGCGACGCGTTTGGGGTTGAAATCAGTACTAGTGGCTACCTGTGGGGAAGATGGTTTAGGCGAATATATTGTTCGGAAGTTAAAAACGAATCATGTAAGTACCTCGCAAATTAGAAAATTAGAAAGTCATCCTACATCTGTAATATTTGTTTCGAAATCGACTGGTACGCCTGATTTTATCCCGTACAGAGAGGCTGATTGTCAAATTGAGCAAAGTCAAATACCGGATGACCTGCTGGAAAGTGCTAAAATTTTTCATACAACTTGTTTTGCTTTAAGCAAAAATCCGGCTCGGACAACTATTGTGGAAAGTGCCAAACGAGCAAAAATGTTAGGATTACAAACCAGTATTGATATCAATTTCTCGGAAAGAATATGGCCGAATCGGGAAGAGGCGAAGCAGGTTTTGAAAGATTATTTATCGACGAATCCTTTAGTAAAATTGAGCGAAGATGATTGTTACCGTCTTTTTGCGGAAGCAAAAACTGAGGATTTCATTTTTGATTATTTTCATGGCTTAGGCGCTTCAACCATTTGTCTGACAAAAGGGAAAGACGGCGTAGTATTGTCTAATATAGACAGCGGAATGTTTCATCAAAAAGCGTTACCCGTGGAGGACATCAAAGATTCAACTGGAGCTGGTGACGCTTTTTGGACTGGTTTTTTATACGCACAATTATTGAATAAAAACTTTGAGGAAACCATTACAATCGCTCAAAAACTGGCAGTCTTGAAACTTCAGAATGTAGGCAGATTGCCAGAAGGAATCGATATAAAGGAATATTTGAATACCGATTTATAATGCAAAGAATAATTCAACTCAAATTGTAAAAGATGAAAAAAAGTACGGTTAAAATTGCCATGTATCTCAATTACTTTGTATTTGCAATTCTGCTGAACAGCGTAGGAATTGTGATATTAAAGGCGCAAAAAAATTATGGTGTAGATGAATTGCAAGCAAGTGTCTTAGAGGCTTTCAAGGATTTACCCATTGCCATTGTTTCGTTTTTGATCGCTTCGTTTTTACCTAGAATTGGGTATAAGAGAGCCATGCTCGTTGGTTTGGCTTTGGTTTCGGTAGCGTGTGTAAGTATGTATTTTGGAAATTCTTTCGGAACCGCAAAATTGCTTTTTGCTACCGTTGGCGTTTCTTTTGCGCTGATAAAAGTATCCGTTTATTCGCTTATTGGAACCATAACGGAGAATCAGCAGCAACATAATAGTTTGATGAGTAGTATTGAAGGCGTGTTTATGATAGGGATTGCATTGGCGTATTTCTTGTTTCCCGCTTTTAATTCAGAAGTGAATCCAGATGCTTGGTTGAATGTATATTGGTTATTGGCAGGAATTTCAGCAGTGTCTTTTGGTTTTTTATTTTTCACCAAATTCGAAAATCAAACGGACATTCCGGGTGTTGATCTAGCCGATGACTTCAAACAAATGTTCAAATTATTCGCAAAATTTTTAACCATTGTTTTTGTAATCAGTGCATTCTTATTTGTAATGATTGAGCAGGGAATTATGTCTTGGCTTCCTACTTTCAATAGTAAAGTGTTACACCTTCCGGAGAATATTAGTATCATGATGGCAAGTATTTTAGCTATTTCATTAGCTGTAGGACGACTCGTGGCGGGGGAAATTACTAAACGAGTCAATTGGTTTTGGGTACTTAGTTTTTGTATAGTAGCAGCGATGCTAATTGTTATTTTTGTACTGCCTAAAACGATTGGATTGACCGTCAAGGAAATCAATTCGCTTGGAGATATCCCTTTGATAGGATTTGCCTTTCCGTTAGTGGGGCTTTTTATTGCACCAATTTATCCGCTTTTAAATTCCGTAGTTTTAAGCGCTCTACCTAAAAAACTGCATAGCTCAATGACGGGTTTAATTGTGGTTTTTTCTGCACTTGGCGGCACTTTGGGTTCCAGAGTAATTGGCTATTTGTTTAAAAATGAGGGACCGGAAAATGCGTTTTATTACACATTGATTCCCATGTCATTATTACTTATTTCTTTCGTTATTCTAAAAAATTTAACTGCTAAAAAATGAAATTCTTACTTAATATAGACAAAGTTTTCCAGGAACTATTGCTTCAGGAAGATACTGATCAGGACAAAAAGATCACTAAAGACGATACAGGACCTAAAAAATTTGTGTTAGTTGACGAGGCTACTAAGCAAGAACAAATTATTGTAGGGACCTATTACTTATCAAATTTATTACAGGAACTAGCCCAACTTAAGGAAACAAATCAAGTAGTGGGTGAAGTTGATCTTGACCGAATTCAAGAAAATCCAGTAGACCGAATTTCAAGAAAAATCAGAGACGATTATTGGAATGAACTGACCAGGACTATTGACAAAAAAGGGTTGAGCGAAATTCTTCGGGATGAAAAAACGACCAATGAGGTTCCTACACTTTATGTTTCGGCAAAAGACAAACAGGGTGTTTCTTATTTTTTGGAATTGGAAAAAGAACTTAAAAATTTTAAAGTAGGTATTTTGCCGGAAAATTTTTCGATGGAGTATGTGGAGGTTTTAAATACAAAACCGGGAATTTTGGCTTTAGCTTTAGAACAAAAAACATACAGTCTGCAAGGGATTCCTTTTGTGGTTCCTGGCGGAAGATTTAATGAAATGTATGGTTGGGATAGTTATTTTATTGGTGTTGGTTTAATAATTGACAATCAACTGGAGAAAGCGATGGCCATTGCGGACAATTTTAAATATCAGATATTACATTACGGTAAGATTCTAAATGCGAATAGAAGTTATTACTTAACAAGAACGCAGCCACCATTGTATTCTTCATTATTAATCGCAATTGTAAAAAAGAAAACGCCAAGTTTAGAATGGTTGAGAAGTCATTTAGAAACAGTAATCTTGGAATACAATACCGTTTGGATGGTTCAGGGAAAACGATTGACACCAACAGGTTTAAATCGATATAAAGCGGACGGGGTAGGAATGCCATTTGAAGTAGAACCTGGTCATTTTGATGATATTTTAGAGCCGTATGCTAAAAAATACAATTTGCCAATTCGAGAGTTCGAAAAACAATATTTAAACCGAACTCTTGTTGATGCTGATCTTGATATGTATTTTGTTCATGACCGTAGCTTGAGAGAAAGTGGCCATGACACAACCGATAGGCTTATAAATACGTGTGCCAATTTAAACTCGGTAGATATAAATAGTTTTCTTTATAAATACGAAAAAGATGTCGCTTACCTAATAGCAACCTATTTCGGGAACACTTTCCAAGTTGGTGATGTAGCTCATACTTCGGAAGAATGGGAGCAAAAAGCGCTTTTCCGCAAAGATAAAATGAATGAATTGTGCTGGAACGAAAAAGCAAGCATGTATTTTGATTATGATTATGTGAATCAAGAGCAATTTCCATTTGAAGCGGCGACAACATTTTTTCCTTTGTGGGCTGGGTTGTGTAATGAAAATCAGGCTAAAAAATTAGTTGAAGTAGCCTTGCCACAATTTGTAAAAACAGGAGGAATTACGGGAAGTACTAAGGCAAGTATTGCTACTGCTCCAAAAAAGGCTTCGCAACGACAATGGGATTATCCTTTTGGTTGGGCACCGCATCAAATATTATTATGGGAAGGGTTAATTAACTATAATTATTTGGATAAAGCACAAGAAATGGTGTACCGGTGGTTGTGGCTAATTACTAAAAACGCAGTGGATTTTAATGGAACGATTCCGGAAAAATATGATTTGGAAATCAGTTCGCACAAGGTTTTTGCTGAATATGGTAATGTAGGAACTGAATTTGATTACATCGCAAAGGAAGGTTTTGGCTGGGTGAATGCATCCTATCAATATGGACTGCAAATTTTGAACGAAGAATTAAAAGCGAAATTAGGAGAATTGACTTCTCCTGATGATTTATTTTAAAACTGAAAAATATTTTTTGTTATTTGAACGCATATTTTTTTTAACTTTATGATTCACTAAATGAATCTATTATGACTGTTAATCAAATTTTAAGCACAAAAGGAAAGGACGTTTATTCCATTCTTTCCACTAACACTGTATACGAAGCATTGACAGTGATGAGCGAAAAAAACATCGGAGCAATTTTAATTATAGAAGATACTGTTCTCAAAGGAGTTTTGTCTGAAAGAGATTATGCTCGAAAAATTGTTTTGAAAGCAAAGTCTTCTAAGAAAGCCTTTGTTCATGAAATCATGGAAACAGATGTGGTTACAGTGAGTCCAGCGGATAATTTAGAGTACTGCATGGAATTAATGAGTACCAAAAGAGTTCGTCACCTGCCTGTTTTGGAAAATGAAATTGTAATTGGAATTGTTTCTATAAGTGACGTGGTAAAAGCCATTATCGACATGCAAAAAGATACTATTCAACATTTAAACTCTTATATTACACAATAAAAAAAACCAAAAAAAAGTATAATTCTATAAAGCTGCCATCAGTGCAGCTTATTTTTTTTGGAATCACAACAGGCTTTTTTTAGACAAAAGAATGGGAGAAAAGTCCTCTTTTTCTAAATCAAGACCCCTATCTTTGTAAGCTAGAATAAAATCTAAAAACAATGGACAAAAATAGCAAAAGAAGAGAAGCATTATTATACCACGCAAAGCCAACTCCTGGTAAAATTCAAGTAGTTCCCACTAAGAAATATGCAACACAAAGAGATTTATCTTTGGCCTATTCTCCTGGTGTAGCTGAGCCGTGTTTAGAAATAGCC
Organism: Flavobacterium cryophilum; assembly: GCF_048286555.1. Classification (NCBI taxonomy): domain Bacteria; kingdom Pseudomonadati; phylum Bacteroidota; class Flavobacteriia; order Flavobacteriales; family Flavobacteriaceae; genus Flavobacterium; species Flavobacterium cryophilum. The sequence continues at coordinate 809,569 of NZ_JBLVPZ010000001.1, forward strand.
AAAGACGTAAACAACGTTTATAAATATACTGCAAAAGGAAATTTAGTTGCGGTGATCACTAATGGAACGGCAGTTTTAGGACTGGGAGACATTGGTCCGGAAGCATCAAAACCAGTAATGGAAGGGAAAGGACTGTTGTTTAAGATTTTCGCTGATATTGATGTATTTGACATCGAAATTGGAACAAAAGATATTGAAGAATTCATTCAAACTGTTAAGAATATAGCACCAACTTTTGGAGGTATTAATCTGGAAGATATTAAAGCGCCAGAGTCTTTCGAAATTGAAAGACGATTGGTTGAAGAGTTGAATATTCCTGTAATGCACGACGATCAGCATGGTACTGCCATCATATCATCTGCGGCACTGTTGAATGCATTAGAATTAGCAGGTAAAAAATCAGAAGATGTAAAAATGGTTGTTTCTGGAGCCGGTTCTGCTGCCTTAGCTTGTACTAATATGTACGTTTTATTAGGTGTGAAAATTGAGAATATATTGATGTTTAACAGTAAAGGAGTTTTGACAAAAGACAATCCTTCTTTATCTCTTTTACAACAAAAATATGCCCAAGATATAAAACCGATAAGTCTTGAAGAAGCATTAGTGGGCGCAGATCTTTTTTTAGGATTGTCATCAGGCAATATCATGACTCCAAAAATGTTGCTGGGAATGGCCGAAAATCCTATCGTTTTTGCGATGGCAAATCCAGATCCGGAAATAGATTATAACCTTGCGATTGCAACTCGTAAAGATATTATAATGGCAACAGGACGTTCTGATTTTCCTAATCAAGTAAATAATGTTCTTGGATTTCCTTATATTTTTAGAGGCGCATTAGATGTTCGTGCTACCAAAATAAATGAGGCTATGAAAATGGCAGCAGTGAGAGCCCTAGCTGCATTAGCAAAAGAATCGGTTCCAGAACAAGTGAATATAGCTTACGGTGCTACTAAATTGGTTTTTGGAAAAGGATATATTATCCCTTCTACATTCGATCCTAGATTGATAACTGTTGTTGCGCCAGCCGTTGCAAAAGCAGCTATGGATTCTGGTGTAGCGTTAAATCATATTACAGATTGGAAAAAATACGAAGAAGAATTATTAGACCGCTTAGGGAATGATAATAAAATGGTTCGTTTGGTTACCAATAGAGCTAAGATGGATCCTAAAAAAATTGTTTTTGCTGAAGCAGATCATTTAGATGTTCTTAAAGCAGCGCAAATTGTATGGGAAGAAGGTATCGGTTTCCCGATTTTATTAGGGAACAAAGAAATTATTTTAGAATTAAAAGCAGAAATAGGTTTTGATGCCGATGTTGAAATTATAGATCCTAAAATTAACGAAGAAGAAGCACGAAGAAATAAATTTGCAAATACGTATTGGTCTACGCGACAAAGACGCGGTATTTCCTTTTTGGACGCACAAAAATTAATGCGCGAAAGAAACTACTTTGCCGCAATGATGGTCAATGAAGGAGAAGCTGATGCCTTAGTTACCGGACATTCCAGAAGTTACCCGTCTGTTGTCAAGCCAATGCTACAGCTTATTGAAAAAGCACATGGAGCCTCCATTGTGGCTACCACAAATATGATGATGACGGCTCGCGGGCCAATGTTTTTATCGGATACCGCAATAAACATTAACCCATCTGCAGATGATTTAGCTAAAATTGCCATTATGACGGCGAAAACCGCCAGAATGTTTGGGGTTGAGCCAGTAATAGCAATGGTATCATTTTCTAATTTTGGATCCTCGACGAATGAAAGTGCGGGTAAGGTTAGAGAAGCAGTAGCTTATTTGCATAAAAATCATCCTGACATGATTATTGACGGTGAACTTCAAGCAGATTTTGCACTGAATCCTGAAATGTTAAAAGAAAAATTTCCTTTTTCTAAGTTGGCTGGTAAAAAAGTAAATACATTGATTTTTCCTAATTTGGAATCAGCAAATATTACCTATAAATTATTGAAAGAACTGAATAAGGTAGACTCAATTGGACCTATAATGTTAGGAATGGGAAAACCAGTTCATATATTTCAATTAGGTGCAAGTGTTGAGGAGATGGTCAACATGGCGGCAATTGCGGTGATTGATGCGCAGGAGAAAGGAAAGAAAAAATCAAATTTAATCTAGTTTAAAAATCTATATAGTATAAACGAAGTTAAATTGATGAATATGATTCAATTATGTGCTAATTTTATTATATTTGATAATATATTTTAAGAATAAATGATCGCACATTTACAAGGAAAATTAGTAGAGAAATCGCCCACGCAAATAATTATTGATTGTGGAGGAGTTGGTTACCATGTAAACATTTCTTTACATACTTATTCTTTACTCCCAAATACGGATTTTATAAAAGTATATACGTATCTTCAAATCAAAGAAGATGCGCATACACTTTTTGGTTTTGTGGAAAAGTCAGAACGAGAGATTTTCAAAATGTTATTATCAGTCTCTGGAATCGGAGCGAGTATAGCAAGAACAATGCTTTCATCATTAGACCCAAAACAAATTACCAATGCAATAGCGTCTGGGGATGTTGTAACCATTCAATCTATAAAAGGGATAGGAAGTAAAACAGCGCAAAGAGTAATACTGGATTTGAAAGATAAAATATTAAAATTGTATGATTTAGATGAAGTTTCTATGTCGCAAAGCAATACAAATCGCGATGAGGCGTTATCAGCTTTGGAAGTTTTGGGATTTTTACGAAAATCTTCAGAAAGAATCGTAGAAAAGATTGTCAAAGATGACCCAGAGGCTACTGTGGAGTCCATCATCAAGAAAGCTTTAAAAAATCTATAGAGTATTCAAGTAACACGAGTTGTATGCATAAAATTTACATTTTTTTGCTTGTATCATTCTGTGGTTTTGCATCGCAAGCCCAAGTAAATCCTGCAGCTCAGGATACCGTTAAAACTGGATTTTCTACAGGAAAAGTCCAGCTGAAAAACCCAAAGAGTATTCTTTCCGCTTACACTTATGATCCTATTACAGATCGGTATATATACACCAATTCTGTTGATGGATTCTCTATCAATTATCCTATTATATTGACCCCTAAAGAATATGAAAAATTAGTTTTGAAAGAATCGATGCGCGATTATTTCAAAAAAAAGGTGGATGCTATAGACGGAAAAAAACAAGGCAGTGAAGCCGCTAAAAAAGATTTATTACCCCGATATTATGTTAAATCAGGGCTTTTTGAATCTATTTTTGGAAGTAATACCATTGATGTAAAACCAACAGGATCTATAGAAATGGATTTAGGAATGCGTTATACAAAACAAGATAACCCTTCTTTTTCACCCAGAAATAGGTCGAATCTTTCCTTTGATTTCGATCAAAGAATAAGTATGAGTTTAATGGGTAAAGTAGGAACACGACTTAATGTAAACGCTAATTACGATACGCAATCAACATTTGCTTTTCAAAACCTGATTAAGTTGGAATATGCACCTTCAGAAGACGATATAATCCAAAAAATCGAAGTAGGTAATGTAAGTATGCCTTTGAATAGTTCTTTAATTCGAGGAGCGCAAAGTTTATTTGGTGTGAAAACACAATTACAATTTGGGAAAACAACTATTACAGGAGTTTTTTCGGAGCAGAAATCACAAACTAAAAGTTTAATCGCTCAAGGCGGAGGGACAATTCAAAATTTTGACATGTTTGCATTGGATTACGATAATGACAGACACTTTTTTTTATCTCAATATTTTAGAAACAGATACGATAAATCATTAGCAAATTATCCTTTAATAGACAGTAGAGTTCAAATTTCCCGACTGGAAATTTGGGTAACCAATAAACAAAATAGGGTCGTAGTAACGAATAATAACCTCCGAAATATTATTGCACTTCAGGATTTAGGAGAAGCTCAATTTAGTGGTGTAGCGGATAATGAAGTCGTTGTCTTGAATCCGATTCCTTCCAGTCCTCCCTTTTTTATTGCTGGACCGAATACTCCGACAGATAATAAAAACAATGCATATAATCCGGAATTAATAAAAGTTGGAGGTGGTTTGTTGAACCCAAATATTCGTGAAATCGTAACATCAAACTCCGGTTTTAATGTCACGGTAAGCGAAGGACAGGATTATTCTAAATTAGAAAATGCTCGAAAGCTAAATCCAAATGAATACACTTATAATCCCCAGTTAGGATATATCTCCTTACAGCAAAGATTAGCGAATGATGAGGTTTTGGCGGTTGCCTATCAATATACAATTGGAGATCAAGTGTACCAAGTGGGCGAGTTTGGTAAAGATGGAGTAGATGCGACAGTAGTCACAGGAGACAGTCCTTCCAATCAAGCTATTATTTCTCAAAGTTTGATTTTGAAAATGCTGAAAAGTAATTTGACCAATGTTAAAAACCCGGTTTGGAACCTGATGATGAAAAATATCTATCAGATTCCGGGTGCGTATCAAGTAAAACAAGAGGATTTTAGATTTAACATATTGTACACGGATCCTTCACCTTTAAATTATATTACTGAAGTTCCGGGAAGCCCTTTTCCACCGAATCCATTGCCTCAAAATGAAGTTGCCGAGACGCCTTTATTAAAAGTGTTTAACTTGGATAAATTAAATTATAATAATGATCCTCAAGTTGGAGGAGATGGTTTTTTTGATTTTTTACCCGGCTTAACGATAGATGCTCAATATGGAAAAATTATTTTCACTACCAAAGAGCCATTTGGAGAACTATTATTTTCTAAATTATCAACAGGTTCTGTTGAAAATTATAATAATGCAAGTTCTTATAATGAAAATCAAAAGAAGTACGTGTTTGCCAGTATGTACCGAAACACACAATCAGGAGCTTTACAGGACAGCGATAAAAATAAATTTTTATTAAGAGGGAAATATAAATCATCTGGAGGGGACGGAATACCAATTGGTGCATTCAATGTGCCGCAAGGTTCTGTTGTGGTCACCGCTGCAGGTAGGGTTTTAATTGAAGGGATAGATTACAGTGTAAATTATCAGTTGGGACGAGTTCAGATTTTAGATCCGTCACTTCAAGCGTCTAATACGCCTATCGAAGTGTCATTGGAAAATAATTCCGTTTTTGGTTTACAAACCAGAAGGTTTATGGGAGTAAATGTGGAACATAAAATTTCTGATAATTTCTTGATTGGAGGGACTTTCCTTAAGATGAGTGAAAGACCATTTACTCAAAAATCCAGTTTTGGTCAGGAATCAGTAAACAATACGATCTATGGATTCAATGCGAATTATTCAACGGAAGTTCCTTTCTTGACCCGATTGGTTAATAAATTACCAAATGTAGATACTGATGTGCCTTCTAATCTTTCTGTAAGAGGTGAAATCGCTTTTTTGAAACCAGATACTCCAAAAGCAGATCAATTTCAGGGGGAGTCTACCATTTATGTCGATGATTTTGAGGGGTCTCAATCCACCATTGATATGCGATCACCGTATGCTTGGAGTCTGGCATCCACACCAGAAAGAAATGCCGCGAGCACTTATGATTTCAATGCGAGTGCGAATGATTTAAGTTATGGGTTTAAAAGAGCCAAATTAACCTGGTATTCAATTGACCCGATTTTTTATGCGCAAAAGCCAGCAGGAATTTCAAATGAAGATTTGTCATTTAACAGTACCAGAAGAATTTATAATGAGGAATTGTATCCGTTGACTGATATTGCGCAAGGACAATCCCAAGTGATAAATACGTTGGATTTAAGTTATTATCCTTCTGATAGAGGTCCCTACAATAACAGTTCAAATTCGGCTGTAAATCCAAGAGATAATTTTGGTGGAATTATGCGATCTTTAAATTCAACTAATTTCGAACAGGGAAATGTTGAATACATACAGTTTTGGGTTTTAGATCCTTATGTCGGAAACGGTCAGATGCCACAATCCAATACTGGTAAAATTTATTTCAATTTGGGTGAGATATCTGAAGATGTTTTGAAAGACGGAAGAAAACAATATGAAAACGGACTTGGACCCGATCAAATAGTAGTTAATCCACAACCATTATGGGGAGATGTTCCGGCCTCTCAATCTTTAATTTATGCTTTTGACACTAATGTTGCAAACAGAACAAATCAAGATATTGGTCTAGATGGCTTGACAAATACCAATGAAGGAGCTGTGTATACTAGTTTCGCTTCTGAGTTAGATCCGGCGGCAGATGATTATACGTTTTATTTAAATGCTTCAGGAGGAATTCTGGACCGATATAAAATGTACAATGGTACTGATGGAAATTCGGCAGTTGATATTAATGACCCTAATAGAGGATCGACAACCGTTCCCGATGTAGAAGATATCAACAGGGATAATACCATGAACACGATTAATGCGTATTACGAATATAGCATTGATGTACAACCCGGAATGAATGTTGGACAAAACTACATTACTGATATAAGAAATACCCAAGTGACTTTGCCAGATGGCTCAACCACAGAAGCGAGATGGATGCAATTTAAAATTCCGGTTTCTCAACCTGAAAATACGATAGGAAACATTTCTGATTTTAGATCTATTCGCTTTATGAGAATGTTTATGACCGATTTTAGTGATGCAGTAACCGTTCGTTTTGGTGCATTGGATCTAGTAAGAGGAGAATGGAGGCGATACACCAATACGCTTGATTTTAATGACACTAATGTTGCTGATGACGATACCAATCTCGATGTTTTAGCGGTTAATGTTCAGGAAAATAATGAAAAATGTCCCATAAATTATATCACTCCTCCAGGCGTACAAAGGGAACAATTGTACAACAACAATACTGTTATCAATCAAAATGAGCAGTCGTTGGCGTTGCGAGTATCTGGAAACGGATTAGAGCCAGAAGACTCCAGAGCAGTTTTTAAAAATGTAAGTATTGATATGCGTCAATTCAAGAAACTAAAAATGTTCTTACACGCAGAATCATTGCCAAATGAAGTTGTGCTTCAAGACAATCAAATGGTTGGATTCATCCGTTTTGGAAATGACTTTACTCAAAATTTCTATCAAATTGAAATCCCTTTAAAAGTGACGAGTCCATCTTCTGCTTCAAATTCAGATTGTTCTCCTGTGAGCGCTGAAGAGGTTTGGCCGGAAGAAAATGAGATTGATTTATCATTGGCTTTATTGACAAAATTGAAAATTATAGCAATGCGTATTAATCCGAGTACATTACCACTGGATGGTATTTATTATGCAGATAGTGATCCGACAAATCCTGACGGTGACGGAAATGATAGGTTGAGGTTAGGAATTAAAGGAAATCCTAATTTTGGATTAGTGCGAACTCTTATGGTTGGTCTAAAAAACAATGAATCCCGAAATGATATCAAAGGAGAAGTTTGGTTCAATGAACTTCGCTTAGCTGACATGGATAATCAAGGCGGAATGGCAGCTGTATTGAATGTAGACACAAATTTAGCTGATTTTGCTACAGTTTCTGCATCAGGTAAAAAGAGTACTATTGGTTTTGGAACTTTGGAACAGGGTCCCAATGAAAGAAATAGAGAGGATACAGAGCAATATAGTATTGTGACCAATGTAAATCTTGGTAAATTATTGCCTCCAAAATGGCAAATTAATGTACCGTTCAATTATGCTATTGGAGAAGAAACCATAACTCCGGAATATGATCCTTTTAATCAGGACATACGTCTAAAACAATTGCTTGATAATACGGCTGATCAAAACGAAAAAGACAATATCGAAAAAAGAGCTATTGATTATACAAAACGTAAAAGCATAAACTTTATTGGGGTTAGAAAAGACAGAGGTCCAGAACAAAAACAGCATGTTTATGATATAGAGAACTTTACTTTTTCCCAGTCGTTTAATGAAGTGGAAAGACATGATTTTGAAATTGAAGATTATGTTGATCAACAGGTAAACACATCGGTAGATTATGGATACACTTTTAAACCAAAATCAATAGAGCCTTTTAAGAAGACCAAATTCATGAAAAAAAGTACTTATTGGAAATTGTTAAGTGATTTCAATTTTAATTATTTGCCTTCTAATATATCGTTCAATAGCAATATTATCAGACAATACAACCGTCAGCAATTTAGACAGGTAGATGTCGAAGGAATTGGGTTGGATCCCCTGTACCGTAGAAATTTTGCTTTCAATTATCAATATGGATTTAATTACAATTTGACTAAATCTTTGAAATTAAACTATACGGCATCTTCCAGCAATATCGTAAAAAATTATTTGAATGAAAATAATGAACCTATTGATACTTTTACGATATGGGATAGTTATTGGGATATTGGAGACCCAAATCAACACATGCAGCAATTGGTTGTGAATTATGAAATTCCAATTAATAAAATTCCATTATTTAGTTTTATCAAAGCCAATTACTCATACACGGGAGACTATAGCTGGCAACGTACTTCTAATGCGTTATCTCAAATAGAAATTGACGGGATCAATTATAATTTAGGGAATACCATTCAAAATGCGAGTTCAAGCAATTTGAATGCGACTTTCAATATGGATATGTTGTATAAATATTTAGGACTTACGAAAAACATCAATAAAACAGTTCCAAAACCTAAAACAACACCTCCAAAACCAGGGGAAAAAATAGTAAATACAAATGCTACTCAAATACCCAAAAACAATGAATTTGTAGATGGTTTTATAGGTATTTTGACCAGTGTTAAAAATATTCAGATTAATTACACCTATAACAGCGGTACGGTTTTACCGGGATATACCCCCGGTGTAGGGTTTCTGGGATCATCAAGACCGTCGTTAGGATTTATTTTTGGAAGTCAAGATGACGTACGTTATGAAGCGGCAAAAAATGGTTGGTTAACTAATTATCCTGATTTTAACCAAAATTTTTCGCAAGTGACCAATAAATTATTTAGAGCTACGGCAAATGTTGATTTATTGCCTGATTTAAAGATTGATCTGACATTAGATCGCGCGTTTTCTGATAATTTTTCAGAACAGTATGATGTTACAGATGGTATTTACAATCCTAGATCGCCATATAATACCGGTATTTTTTCAATTTCTACGGTGTTGATAAGAACTTCGTTTTCCGCGAGTGACGAAAATTCATCAGTTGCATTTGATGATTTTAGAATGAACAGGCTTACAGTAGCCAATAGATTAGCGTCGCAACGCGGAATTGACATTAATAATGCGGGTAATTTGGATCAAGATGGATTTCCAATAGGGTTTGGCAAAAATAATCAAGCAGTATTGTTGCCGGCATTTTTAGCAGCGTACTCAGGTGGAAATGCTTCTGATGTTTCGCTTGGTATTTTTAGAAATTTCCCAATTCCGAACTGGTCGATAAAGTACAGCGGTTTGATGCGTTATGGACTCTTTAAAAAGAATTTTAAACGGTTCTCTTTGCAGCATAATTACAGAGCTTCTTATACGATTAATGCGTTTAGATCAAATTTTGAATACGACAAAGATCCAAATGGAGTGGATGCGAGTGGTAACTTTTTCAATCAGACCATAATGTCAAATATTAACTTGGTAGAACAATTCAATCCTTTACTAAGAATGGATTTTGAATTGAAAAGCTCATTGAAAGTATTAGCCGAAATCAAAAAGGACAGAGCGTTATCAATGAGTTTTGATAATAATTTGTTGACAGAAGTTAAAGGGATTGAATATGTTGTAGGACTGGGTTATCGTATTAAAGACGTAGTTTTCTCTTCCAGGATGGCTGATAATCCAACAGGAATAATTAAAAGTGATATCAATTTGAAAGCTGACGTCGCCTATAGAAACAATCAAACGATTGTAAGATATTTGGATTACGACAACAATCAATTAGCAGGGGGACAAAATATCTGGTCTTTGACGGTCAAAGCAGATTATGCTTTCAGTAAAAACCTAACAGCTATTTTCTATTATGATCATTCTTTTTCGAAAGCGGTAATATCTACTTCTTTTCCGTTGACAAATGTTCGTTCCGGAGTTACACTTCGGTATAATTTTGGGAATTAATTTTTCCCAAAGAGAACAATTTTTGAATAGAAGATTATTACATTTGTGGCATAAAATTTAAATTATCAATAAATAATTATCAATTACAATTTATATGAACATACCAGTAAATTTAAAGTACACTAAGGATCACGAATGGATTAGTATTGATGGCGATACTGCAACTGTAGGAATCACTGATTTTGCACAAAAAGAATTAGGAGACATCGTTTATGTTGAAGTTGAAACTTTGGACCAAACTTTAGACAAAGAAGAGGTTTTTGGGACAGTTGAGGCTGTTAAAACTGTTTCTGATTTGTTCCAGCCTTTAACAGGTGAAATTATTGCTTTCAACGATGCTCTCGAAGCTTCTCCTGAGAGTGTTAATTCTGATCCTTATGGAGCGGGATGGATGATCAAAATAAAAATTGCAAATATGGCTGAAATAGATGAATTATTATCTAGTGACGCTTACAAAGAACTTATTGGTGCCTAAACAACTCTATTTTTTGGCCGCTTTATTATGGGCTGGAGTTATTGGCTTTTTTTGTTTGGTTCAACTCAATAACGTTCCGCTAGGAGAGGTTTCAAATTTGGATAAAGTAGTGCATGTCTTTTTTCATTTTGTTTTAACGTTGCTTTGTTTTTTGTTTTTTAAAAAAAACACCAATGCGGTCAACAGTTTAAAACCCATGATAATTTCGTTTCTGTTTTCTGTTTTTTTTGGAATAAGTATAGAAATTGCACAAGAATTATTGACCACTACCAGGCATGCAGATGTATTTGATGTTTTAGCAAATTTAGTCGGTGCAATTTTAAGCATCGTTTTTATCATTTTATTTGATTTAAAAACAAAATTCAGATAAACTTCCATATGTAATATAGAGTCCCACTTTGGTGGGACTTTTTCATTTTATAACATTCAGAATGACAAATGTTTATTTCGCTTAGCTGGTCTTTTCTTTAAAAGAATGTAAAAACTTAAGTTCTAGCTTTAAAAAAATAAAATAGTGAAATTTTATAGTAAGGTGGTGTTCATAAAAATGTATTTTTGTGCGTGGTACTCTATTCTAATTAAGAAATCAAAAGCGCATGAATATTAAGCAATATTTAGATTCTACCTACTTAAAAACGGCAGAACAAGCGGGACTCAGTGAAAAAGAAAATACTTTGGTAGTCAAAGGATTTATTCAAGAAGCCATCGAGGAACATTTTAAGCTAATTATGATTCGCCCTAATATGGTTTCATTGGCAAAAAAAATGATAGTTGAGGCAAATTCAATAGTGACAATAGGAACTGTAATTGATTTTCCGGAAGGCAAATCTTCATTAGAAAATAAACTTAATGAAGCTCTTCAAGCGATACAGGATGGCGCTGATGATTTAGATTTTGTATGTAATTATGAAGCTTTTAAAAGAGGAGAAGCAGACTTGGTAAAAGAAGAAATTCTGAAATGTTCCCAATTGGGTTTAGCTAATAATAAGGTAGTAAAGTGGATTATAGAAGTGGCAGCTTTAAGCGATAAGGAGATTATTCAGTTGTCTAGTTTGATAAAAAATATAGTTGTTTCTAATTTTAAACAGGAGCATTTCACATCGGTTTTTGTGAAGTCCTCGACAGGATTTTATAAAACAGAAAATAATTTGCCAAACGGCGCCACTATTCCGTCAATAATGATGATGCTTGAAAATGCTTCGCCTCTTCAGGTTAAAGCTGCAGGAGGTATAAAAACGTATGATGAAGCAGTTAAAATGATTCAATTAGGAGTAAAACGAATAGGTACATCAGGAGCGAAATTTATAGCTAACGGACAAAATTCAAATAATGAATATTAAATTCACAAAAAATACAAATATGAAAAAAGGCTTGCTGGCTTTCTTTTTATTTTCGTGTTCCTTTTTTGCATATTCTCAAGATTTAAATACTGCCACAGGGCAATCGGGTAATTCAGCGGAGCGGTTTCCTGTTTTTCCTGATTGTGTAAATTTACAGTCGAAAGTGTTAGAAAATTGTTTCTACAATCAAGTTCAGGATTTTGTTTTTCAAAATTTTCAAGTTCCGGATAATTTAAAACAAAATAATTTTAAGGGAAATGTAAAAGTTCTTTTTGAAGTGGACAGCAATGGTGTTTTTAAAGTGATTTATGTTGATGCTGTTGATGAGGTGTTGATAAAAGAAACGAAAAGGGTTTTTGGTGAATTTCCAAAAATTCAACCGTCAACGTATAATGGAAAGCCAACCTATTCTAAGTTTACCATTACGATTGCTGTACCGTTAAAAAGTAGGGCAGAACTCGAAGCTGAAGCTTTGGCGAAAGCTGAGATTGTCTTTAATAATAAACCGAAGCTTACTGAATTAGATAGTATTGTATATAAAAAATTTACTAATCCGGAGTTTGAAAGTCATTTAAATGTTCCTTTTTCGCATAGTTATTACGCGCAGTTTGATGGTTCTTTAAATCAAGTGGGGAGTAATAATCATACCGCATCAAAACCATATACGTACGCTGAGGTTTCCAAATATTATGATCTGAAAGCGGTTAATGAAAAGATAAAAAAGAAAGCTTCAGGGTGGTGGGCAAGAAAATTATGGAATGAAAGTACTGTTGAAATCCAAGGTGAAGGGTATTGGTTTACACTAAATCCAATACTTGATTTGCAGGTTGGTACAGCTTCTAAAAGTGAGGCGTCTTACACTTATGTAAACACACGCGGAATCAATTTCAGAGGTGGTTTGGGTAAGCAGCTTAATTTTTCTACCACGGTTTTCGAGAGTCAAGGGCGTTTTGCAGGCTACTTCAATCGTTACGCTGAATCTATCAAACCTGCCGGCGGAAATCCTGCTATCATTCCGGGGATAGGAATTGCAAAAGACTTTAAAACGGATGCTTATGATTTTCCTCTGGCGGAAGCCAATTTGACGTTTACGCCAAGTAACTATATTGATATGCAATTGGGTTACGGCAGAAATTTTATTGGTGATGGGTACCGTTCTTTATTAGAAAGTGATGGTGCGAGTCCGTATCCGTATTTTAAATTGAATACTAATTTTTGGAAAATTAAATATACCAATACCTATATGTGGCTCAAAGATGTTCGTCCTGAGGTAACATTAGAAAGAACGTATGCAACAAAATTTATGGCAAATCATTATTTGAGTTGGAATGTTTCTAATAAATTAAATCTTGGTTTCTTTGAATCGGTAATTTGGACCAATTCGAATGACAGAGGATTTGATGTGAATTTTGTGAATCCCATTATATTTTATCGTTCGGTTGAATTTGCTTCTTCGGCACGAAGTGGGAACGCTGTTTTGGGATTGACTTTTAAGTATAAATGGAACAATCAAATCAATTTGTACGGACAGTTTATACTGGATGAGTTTTCTCTTGGAGACATCAAAAAAAGAGACAATAGTTGGAAAAATAAGTACGGTTATCAATTAGGTATTAAGTATTACAATGCGTTCAAAGTAGATAATTTACTATTGCAATTAGAGTATAATCATGTGCGTCCTTATGTGTATTCCCATAGCATGCCAATTACAAATTACGCCCATAACAATCAAAGTATAGGGCATCAATGGGGTGGAAATTTTAAGGAATTTATTGCTATCGCCCGTTATCACAAAGGAAGACTTTTTGCTGATGCAAAAGTTACAGTGGGAAGTCGAGGACTGGATTTTGATACTACGGAAGACAGTTTTAATTACGGAGGGAATATCTATAAAGATTACGATGAAAAAAGGCCTTTTGATAGTGGTGTAAAAGTAGGTCAGGGAAATAAAACGGCTGTTTTTATTGCTGATTTTCAAGGGGGATATTTAGTGAATCCTTCGACTAATCTAAAGCTTTTTGGAAGTTATATTTATAGAAGTTTCGATCCTGCAAAAAATACGGCAACCACTTTCACCGAAAGTACTAATTGGTTTACTTTGGGGATTAGAGCTGATATTTTTAATTGGTATTTTGATTATTAATTTTTTGTGAATTGTTTTTTGTCAAATCCCTTTTGATAGACTACTTTTGCAAAAGTTTTTAAAAACAAAAAACCGCTAATATTGAACGCAACACAAAATTCAATTTCAATAAAATCCATTTATGTTGATTTCCGAGAGATCACTAAAGCACGTTTGGCTGTTAGTGTCGTGTTTTCGTCAATCGCCGGATTTATGCTTGGGATTTATGATTTGCATGCATTGGATTGGATGGTTTTGATAAAATTGGCAGTTGGTGGTTACTGTATGGTGGGAGCATCAAATGCTTTTAATCAAGTGATTGAGAAAGATTTAGACGTTTTGATGGATAGAACGAAAAATCGTCCCGTTCCAGCAGGCAGAATGTCTCCAGCTACGGCTTTGATTATTGCGAGTTTTTTAACGGTTGCTGGAATTGCGTTGCTGTATACCATCAATCCAAAAACCGCGATGTTTGGGGCAATTTCAATATTTTTATATACGAGTGTTTACACTCCTTTAAAAACGATGACCTCGTTGTCTGTTTTTGTGGGAGCTTTTCCCGGAGCGATTCCTTTTATGTTGGGTTGGGTTGCTGCAACGGGAGAATTTGGAATAGAAGCAGGAACCTTATTTTTAATTCAGTTTTTTTGGCAGTTTCCACATTTCTGGGCGATAGGATGGTTTTTGTATGAAGATTATGAGAAAGCGGGTTTCTTTATGTTGCCTACAGGCAAAAAAGACAAAGGAACGGCCTTGCAAATTATTTTATATACGGTTTGGTTAATTTTAGCATCACTGTTACCGGCTTTAGGTTATACAGGACGTTTGTTCATTACGCCAATTGCCGCAATTGTTGTATTTTTGTTAGGGTTATGGATGCTTTTTTATGCGATTCGATTGTACAAGTTAAGAACTCCAAAAGCAGCGAGAACTTTAATGTTAGTTAGTGTTTCATATATTACATTGTTACAATTGGTTTATATATTTGATAAATTTTTAAGATAGTTATGGAGATGATAATGACAACGGAGGAACAAAATTCCAGAACGGCAAGATCCTATAAATTGATTTTGTTGTTTGCAATGGTAAGTATGATTATGATGTTTGCGGGATTAACGAGCGCTTTTGTAGTGAGTAAATCCAGAGCAGACTGGTTGAAGGATTTCGAATTACCAATAGCGTTTTTTTACAGTACTATTGTAATAATAGGATGTAGCGTTACGTTTCATTTGGCTAAAAAAGCGATTCAGAAAAACAATCAAAGTAAAACGAGAATTTTTCTTTTGACTACATTAATTCTAGGAATATTGTTTGTAGTTTTACAGTTCGTAGGATTTGGGCAAATAGTGAAAAACGGGTATTATTTTACGGGAAGCGGAAGCTCAATAACCACGACATTTTTATACGTTGTTACGGTTGTGCATTTGATTCACCTTGCTGGTGGCGTGATTTCACTGCTAATTATAATTTATAATCATTTTAAACAAAAATACAATTCATCTCAAACCCTTGGAATTGAACTTGGTGCAATGTACTGGCACTTTCTTGACTTATTATGGGTTTATTTGTTTTTGTTTTTATATTTCTTTAAATAAGAAAAAAACGTAAATTTGGGAACTTTTTAACGAATAACTTTTATGGAAGCGACAGTTACTATTGCAAATAGTGAAGAAAAAACTTGGGGAGGCGGCAATGAGCCAATGGGAGCAAGTTATGGCAAATTGATGATGTGGTTTTTTATCGTATCGGATGCTTTAACGTTCTCTGGATTTCTGGCAGCGTATGGTTTTTCTCGATTTAAATTTATTGAAACATGGCCATTAGCTGATGAAGTGTTTACGCACTTCCCGTTTATGCATGGAGTATCTGCTCCGATGTATTATGTGGCATTAATGACTTTTATTTTGATCTTTTCATCTGTAACAATGGTTTTGGCTGTTGATGCAGGTCATCAAATGAAAAAGAACAAAGTAGTTTTTTACCTGTTTTTAACCATTATCGGTGGTTTGATTTTCGTAGGATCTCAAGCCTGGGAATGGAAAAATTTTATTAAAGGAGAATACGGTGCTGTTGAAACAAGTGGAGGTAGTTTACTTCAATTTGTTGATAAAGACGGTAAGCGTGTTGCTTTAGCTGAATTTGCTGCTGTTTTGCCTGAAGAAAGAGAACAATTGACAAGAAGTAAAGGGAAATGGTTTATGGATGAACCAAGTTTGCCTACTTATTCAGTTGCTGAAGTGCAAGCGGGTTTTAAAGCACATCCTGAACTTTTAATTAGAACCGAGGTTATTAACAAGGAGAAGAGAAAAACAATTCTTTCACGAGCAGAGTCGGAATCTAGATTGAGTCAAGCTCATTACGTTGTGGAAGGGGCAAACTTGAAAAGAAACGAATACGGAAGTAAATTATTTGCTGACTTCTTTTTCTTTATCACTGGATTTCACGGATTTCACGTTTTTTCTGGAGTAATGATCAATATTGTCGTATTTTTTAATGTGTTGATTGGAACATACGAAAAAAGAAAAAGTTACGAAATGGTAGAAAAAGTGGGTCTTTATTGGCACTTTGTCGATTTAGTTTGGGTATTTGTATTTACAGTTTTCTATCTAGTTTAATTTTCAAAAAGTAATTATCATGTCACACGAACACGTATCTAATATAGGTAGAATCTGGAAAGTTTTCGGAATATTATCTGCCGTTACAGTAGTAGAAGTTTATTTGGGTATATTAAAACCGGATTTTCTTTTTATGAATGATTTTTTAAGTATGAATTTACTTAATTGGATATTCTACGCTCTTACTATTTTTAAAGCTTATTACATTGTATTTGCATTTATGCACATGGAGGGTGAAAAAAGTTCTTTAAAAAATTCAGTTGTTCTTCCAGTAGTTTTTCTGATATTATATTTGCTCTTTATTCTTTTGACCGAAGGGGATTATATTTATGAGGTTTTTAAAAATTCTACCATTAAATGGAATTTTTAACAAGATATTAATTCAACAAAAGGGTACGCATTGCGTACCTTTTTTTATTTTTGTACTTTAAATAGTAGCATTACAATGAAAAAAAATATTATTCTTTTTGTTCTTTTTGTTTTACCTATCGTAGCCTATCTTTTTTTCGCTTCTGGGGTAAATGGCTTTACTAAATTGCCGACAGTAACACCTAAGACTGCTGATTTGGGTAATTGGCAATCTTTAGACGGTAAAAAAGTTAGTTTGAATGGCAAAGTAACAATTCTTGGTTTTATGGGCTCTGAGCTTTTAGTAAACAGAGGAAATCTTTTCAATCTAAATCAAAAAATTTATCAAAGGTATCATGAGTTTAAAGATGTTCAATTTGTAATGATTTGTCCAACTGGAACTGAAAATGATGCTAAAAAAGTAGTCAAAGCTTTGGGTGCCTTTACTGATGTTAGTCAGTGGCGCTTTGTATTTGCTTCAGTAGAAGACATTAATACGTATTATACGCAATTAAAATTAGTGGAGAAGTTAGATGAGAATTCGGGTACACCAAAAGTCTACATCATTGATAAAGAACGAAATCTTCGCGGTCGAAAACTTGAAACAAATGGCAAAGAGGGATACAATACATTCCATCCAGCGGAGTTGAGTAACGAAATGCTGGATGATTTTAAAGTCATTCTTTATGAATACCGTGCCGCTCTTAAAAAGAACAATAACGCCACCAGAAAAATTTAATATTTTATGTTCAAAAATAAATCATACATAGGAATCTCTTTTATTATTTTGATTTTTGGGATTTACGCAGTACCAAAAATAGTAGAAAAGATTAAAAACGATAAAGTGGTTCAAGGAGATAGACTCGATAGTGTTAATCCAGCAACTGCAGAGGAAGGTCGATTGATTAAAATAGGTCCTGCTCCTAAATTTGAATTAACTAATCAAGACAATAAGACGATTACTAATGAAACCTACAAAGGAAAAGTATATGTATTAGAATTTTTCTTTTCTACCTGTCCTACGATTTGTCCGAAAATGAATGAAAGTATGTTGGTTTTAGAAAAGAGTTTTTTTGGAAATCCTAATTTTGGAATTGTCTCTATTACTATTGATCCAGAACATGACACTCCAAAAATATTAAAAGAACATGCTAATTTTTTGGGAGTACAATCCTCCAATTGGAATTTTTTAACCGGAGACAAAGCCTATATTTTTAATTTAGCCAATAAAGGGTTTAATCTTTATGCTGGCGAAAATAAAAAAGTTGAGGGTGGTTTTGAACATTCAGGATTGTTTGCGTTGATTGATAAAAATGGAAACATCCGCTGTAGAAAGGATGATTATGGAAATCCAATTTTATATTATGATGGTTTGGATAAAAAAGGAGTCAGAAACATTCAGCAAGATATAAATATTTTACTAGAAGAATAAGAATGGAAAATAATTCGTTAGAGCAGAAATTCAGTAAGTTAATAATTGGAGTTTCAATTTTAATACCGGTTGTGGTTGCCATACTTTTTGGAGTAAAATTAAAAGATTTTGGATATGATGTTGAACCACTTTCCTTTTTGCCGCCAATCTATGCAACTACCAATGGAATTACTGCAATTATTTTAATTGCTGCTGTTGTAGCCATTAAAAACGGAAAAAGAAAACTTCATGAAAGGTTGATGACTTCGGCTATTGCATTGTCACTTGCTTTTCTGGTGATGTATGTTGCGTATCACATGACTTCTGATTCAACAAAATTTGGCGGAGAAGGAACAATTAGATATGTTTATTTCTTTATATTAATCACCCATATTGTTTTGTCGATTGCTATTATTCCGATGGTTTTAATAACATATGTTAGAGCATTGGCAGAAAATTTTGACAAGCATAAAAAAATTTCCAAAATTACTTTTCCAATTTGGTTGTACGTTGCCATAACGGGAGTAGTTGTTTATTTAATGATTTCACCGTATTATGTATACTAAAGATAAAATAACGACAATCAAAGTCGGTGCCTTAAAAAGAGAAAAAGGAAATGGTAAATCGTACCTTTTTACTCTAGTGTTATTTCTGGTGTTAAATCTCTTTTCGCTAACAGCAAATGCGCAATGTGCCATGTGTCGCGCTGCGTTGACTAGTAAAGAAAATACGACCAAAGCTGCAGCGGTAAATGACGGTATCGTTTATTTAATGGTAATTCCGTATCTGCTTGTCGCAGGAATAGGGTTTGCGATCTATCGAATGAAAAAGAAAAAAGATTAAGGATTGAAAATTTAATAAAATATCCAAATTCCATTTTGTCAAATGACTCCTTTTTTTTGGTCTGGTATTTTACTTCAATCCGTCTACGGAAACATTTATAGTTCCTTTTACTTTTATAAAGGCTATGATGGCCTGATTTGTCAATTGTATTTTTTGAAATTGAATCTCTTCCAATTTTCCATTTACAAAAACACCTTGCATAGGAGAATAGTTTTTTAAATACGTCATCATGCTTTTTTGACCTTCTTCAAGATTTGGTTTAATGGAGTAGCGACAACTTTGTTCTATTTTTTTTAAAATTAATCCTTGCGCTAACCAATTGGCAGTTCGCATTAATTTGTTTTTTGTGTCTAAAGCATAATCTAATTGATCAAAAAAAACTTCTTTGGTTTTGTCGTTATATTGCGGAAAACCGGATAGATAAAGGGTTCCATTTACAGATCCCAATACATCTAACGCGATTATCATTTTCCCGTTTTTGTGCCAAATAGCAACATTGTTAACTTTCATTTTCTTAGAACCTGTGCCAAATTCTTGTCCAGCAAAATTCTTGGTAAGTAGTTTTGAAGCTTCCAGATACGTAGAAACAGCCACAATATTTGCGGTGATTTCCTTCGGTATTTTAGATACAGTTTTTAAAACAATTTTACTGGCATTAAATTTAGATTCGGGTTGTTTTCCTATAAATGTTTCCATGTTGCATTTCATTCCCATTTCCAATACAAAAGTGTCATTTTTGAGTTTTGCATTAGTAGAATAAATTTCAATAGGAACAATACGAAGCCAACTTTCATACGTGTCGCTCATTTGAAAAGGCGCACAAATTTTTTCCAATGCAGCCAATACATTCGGTTTAAAATCCATTGATTTTGCAATAGCATCATCAATTTTATTTTCTATTTTAGATTTGAAAAGCTTTATTCCCGGATTGATAAGATAGGTTACTGGTAGATTTTTTCCAAAAACGGACATCGTGGGGCTTTCGTTCCAATCCAATGATTTTAGTTCCGTTTTGGTATTCATTTTCCAATTAGTCAACCCTACATCACTAAGCAAAGTTACCACGCCATCGAGATTAAATTCTTTAGTGTTGTATAATTCCACTCCCATTTTCTTTGTTCCAATCCTGTATTTTACAATAGCCTTTAAAGGAAAGACGGTTCTTATTTTTTGACCATTGTCCCCGTTGTCGTTTTTGATGGTAATTGGTGCCAATTTCCAAATCTTCATTTCAATATCATCATCTTCAATATTGTTGTCTTCATAAATTAGCCCATTCAAAAGGAAGTTTGTTTGGTTTTCGATATCTTTCAGTTTTACGCTGATGGGTAAATTGATAAAGGAAGGTGAGTTTTCGTAAATTAAAGGGGTAGCATCGTCTGGTTCTGGCTTTAAAGTAGCTATTTTATTTGTTGTAGAGCAACTCGTAATTAATGTGGTAAACAAAAATATAAGTAGGGCTGAAAGATATTTAGGCATTTTATTTTAGTTTGATGCGGCAAAATTAACCAAACAATTCTTTTTTAGGATTAATGTGTAACATTTTCACAAGAATTAAGACTTATGGTTAAATTCCTGATACGTGGATTACCGGTTTCTTATTACAATTTCTTTTAGAGAAGAATTAATATTGTTTTAAAATTAACATAATTATGATTGAAATTAAAGATTTGCATAAGTCCTATAAGATGGGAAATTCTGAATTACATGTGTTAAAAGGAATTAATTTCAACATTAAAGAAGGGGAATTGGTGGCCATTATGGGGTCTTCCGGTTCTGGAAAATCTACTTTGCTTAATATTCTGGGAATTCTTGATGAAGCTGATTCGGGAAATTATATTTTGGATAAGGTGCCTATTAAAAATCTCAACGAAACTATTGCGTCAAGGTATCGCAACAAATTTTTGGGTTTTGTTTTTCAATCTTTCAATTTGATTAATTATAAAAGCGCTTTGGATAATGTGGCTATGCCATTGTATTATCAAGGCATAAAAAGAAAAGAACGCAATGAAATTGCGATGAATTTTTTAGAGAAAGTGGGTCTGTCATCACATTCACATCACTTACCAAGCGAACTTTCCGGCGGACAAAAACAACGTGTCGCTATCGCAAGAGCATTGGCCTCAAATCCTAAAGTACTATTGGCCGATGAGCCTACAGGAGCGTTGGATACCAAAACATCATATGAAGTTATGGAGTTGATACAGGGAATTAATGATGAGGGGAAAACCATTTTGATTGTAACGCATGAGCCTGACATTGCTGCTATGTGTAAAAGAAACGTAGTTTTAAAGGACGGTTTAATTATCGATGATAAATTAGTAGAACAAGTAAGAGCATCCGCTTATGTTTAATGTAGAACGCTGGCAGGAAATTTTTGAAGCTATAGCCAAGAACAAACTGAGAACATTTCTCACGGGAATTTCTGTGGCTTCTGGAATTTTTATTTTAGTGATTCTCCTGGGAGTTGGAAAAGGACTTCAAAACGGTATTGAAAAACAGTTTGAACGTGATGCCGATGGTATAATTGAAGTTTGGACAGGAACCACTGCCAAAGAATACAAAGGATTAAATCCTGGAAGACAAATTCAATTTCGCAACAGTGACTATAACATTGCCGTGCAAAAGTTTGGCGACTTATTAGACAAAAAAGCGGCTACCTATAGTTTTTGGAACGGCATAATTGTATATGGTAAAGAAACGGGAAATTATCAATACAGAGGCGTTTATCCCGATTATCAGGCCATCGAGAATGCAACAATTGTAAATGGAAGATTCATTAATAATAATGATTTGGTAAGCAGTGAGAAAGTTGCGGCCATTGGACAAAAAGTAAAGTTGGATTTATTCAAAGACAAGAATCCTATTGGAGAGCAAATCGTAATTAACAATATCAATTTTAAAGTTGTTGGTGTTTTTACAGACCCAGCTGGAGAACGAGAAGAATCCAGAGTGTATCTGCCCATAACGACCACGCAACAAGCATTTGGGATTGGCGACAAGATAAGTAATTTGTCTTTTACCTTAACTAAAAAGGCGACGTACGAAGAAGCTTTAGCGCAGTCAAATAAGTTTACAAAGGAATTAGATCAATTGTTAAAAAGTAAAAATACAATTGCGCCGGATGATGAAAGTGCCATAGGAATTAATAATTCCATAAAAAATGCAAAACAGTTTTATGATTTAAATCTCTATATCCGATTGTTTTTTTGGTGGGTTGGAATTTGTACTATTATAGCTGGAGTCGTTGGAGTTAGTAATATTATGCTGATAATCGTAAAAGAAAGAACTAAAGAAATTGGTATTAGAAAAGCACTTGGCGCATCGCCCGTTTCTATAATTGGGATGATTTTGCACGAATCCATTTTTATAACAACAATAGCAGGATTTGTAGGTCTTTTATCAAGTTTATTATTATTGGAGTTAGTAGGACCGCAGGTATCCAGCGATTATTTTCTGAATCCCGAAGTTGATTTTAGTATCGCTTTAACCACTTTGATATTACTAGTTGTTGCCGGAGCTTTAGCGGGGTTTTTTCCAGCATACAGAGCAGCGAAAATTAAACCCATTGTAGCACTTAGAGACGAATAGTTATGTTTGACAGAGATAAATGGAACGAAATTTTAGAGGCCTTAACGGCTAATACCTTCCGGACGATCCTTACGGCGTTTGGTGTTTTTTGGGGAATATTTATTTTAGTGATATTACTCGCCGCAGGAAATGGATTGGAAAATGGCGTTAAAAAAGGTTTTAACGGAATTGCCACTAATACCATGTTTATGTGGTCACAAACAACTTCAAAACCGTTTAAAGGATTGCCTACAACCAGACAATTCAATTTTAAAAATGCCGATATTAATGCATTGAAAGCGAATTTCCCGGATTTATTATACGTTTCACCTAGAAATCAATTGGGAGGTTATGAAGGAGCGAATAATGTTGTGAGAGGAACTAAAACGGCGGCTTACACCATTTACGGAGATTACCCGGAATTGATCAAGCAAGAATCGATGGATATTATAAAAGGACGTTTTGTGAATCAACAGGATATAGCATTGAAGCGTAAAGTTGCCATTATTGGTCAAGGTGTAATCAGCGAAATGTATGATAAAGCAGAAGAGGTTATTGGCACTTATATCAAGATTAACGGCGTAAATTTTATGGTTGTGGGTGTTTATAACTCAAAATCCAGAAATAATGGCGATGCTGAATCTGCTCAAAAAAATATTTTTATGCCATTTACTACTTTTCAACAAGCCTTTAATTATGGGGATACTGTAGGATGGATGGCGCTTACTGCTAATGACGATGCGTCAATTACGGAGTTAAAACCTAAAATTTTAGACTTCATGAAATCCAGACATTCAATCAATCCTCAAGATGATAGGGCAATTGGGAATTTTGATTTATTTCAGGAGTTTAGTAAAATTCAGGGATTGTTTTTTATTCTTAGATTCATTGCTTATTTTGTAGGAACATTGGTATTACTTTCCGGAGTAATTGGAATTTCTAATATCATGTTGATCGTTGTTAAAGAGCGTACAAAAGAAATAGGAATTCGAAGAGCATTAGGCGCAACACCGGGTGCGATTCGGTCCCAAATTTTATCTGAAGCTATTTTCCTGACTATTATAGCAGGAATGTTTGGAATTGCATTGGCCACTGGATTACTGGCGATTATCAATATGGTTTTAGATTCGATGCCAAGTGAAGGAATGATGTTTGCCAATCCAAGTGTGGATTTGACCGTCGTTTTTATTGCATTGGTCATTCTCATTGGTTCGGGTTTACTAGCAGGATTAATTCCGGCTCAGACCGCCATAAACGTAAAACCAGTAGACGCATTAAGAACAGAATAAGTATCAATCAAAATTTTTTTATAATCGATTAAACAATAAGCAAAATGAAAAAAGGATTAACCATAACCATTTTAATTACAATCGCACTGGTGTTTTTTGGTGCGTTGTATTATTTGTATGCCAAGAATCAGGAATCTCCCATTGTTTTTGAAACCGATAAGGCAGAAACAAAAACCATTGTGAAGAATACCATTGCCACAGGTAATATTGTTCCTGATGAAGAGGTGCTTATCAAACCTAATATTTCAGGTATTATTGAAGCGGTTTATATTAAGGCCGGTGAAAATATAAAAGCGGGTGATTTAATTGCAAAAATTAAAGTTGTTGCTAATGTATCTAATTTGAGTAATTCTCAAAACCAAGTTCAAACTTCCAAAATTGCCTTAGACAATCAGGAAAAAGTATTTTTACGACAAAAAACATTGTTTGATAAAGGCGTTATTTCTGCGAATGATTTTGATGCGGCTCAATTAGCGTATAAGCAAGCCAAACAGAATTATACTGCCTCTCGACAAGGATATGATATTGTGAAAACAGGAACAACATCTGGATTAGGCAGTTATGCCAATACGTTGATTCGTTCTACAGTAAACGGAATGGTACTGGATGTTCCGGTAAAAGTAGGAAACCAAGTAATTGAAAGTAATAATTTCAATGAAGGCACAACAATAGCAAGTGTTGCCGATGTTGGGCGTATGATATTTGTTGGAAAAATTGACGAATCAGAAGTAGGTAAAATAAAAGAAAAATTACCCATCGAAATAACTATTGGCGCCATTGAAAACAAAAAATTCGATGCTATTTTGCAATATATTGCGCCAAAAGGAAAAACAGAAAATGGAGCGATTCAATTCGAAATAAAAGCCTCTTTAGATAATAATGACGAAACATTTATCAGAGCTGGTTTAAGCGCAAATGCTTCCATTATTTTGGAAAAAGCGGATAAAGTTTTAGCGGTGAAAGAATCCCTGATTCAATTTGATAAAAAAACACAAAAACCATATGTAGAGGTTGAAACCGGAATACAAGAATTTACAAGAAAAAATTTAATCTTGGGTGTTAGTGATGGGATTTATGTAGAAATAATAAGCGGAATTAAAGCTTCGGATAAGATAAAAGTATGGAATCAAGGGTTAAAAAATGAAGAAATAAAACCGTAAAAACACCCTCAAAAAAGAATTTTAGTTTTTTTAAAAATGTTAAATATGTGTAGTACCTTTGCTACACTTTCATTCAAAATATATGAAAAAAAATAGTTGTATCAGTTTCGTTTTTATCGTGCTATTTGGTTTTTCCGTTCAGGGACAGTCTAAAAAATGGACTCTGGAAGAATGTGTGAAATATGCCATTCAAAATAACATCTCTATCAAGCAATCCGAGTTAGATACCAAAACGGCAGCCATTAACAAAAAAGGAGCGTTTGGAAACTTCCTTCCGTCATTGAATGCCAATGCCTCTCATTCTTGGAATATCGGTTTGAATCAGGATATTACAACAGGTTTACTTCAAAATCAAACAACTCAATTTACCTCTGCCGGTGCCAATATTGGGATCGATATTTACAAAGGGTTGCAAAATCAGAATACACTTCGTAAAGCAAATCTTTCAATAATGGCGGCCAAATATCAGTTGTTGAAAATGCAGGAAGATGTTGCTCTGAATGTGGCAAATGCTTTTTTACAAGTACTCTTTAATAAAGAAAACTTAAAAGTGCAGAATGAACAAATGGAGATTAATGAAAAGCAATATGCACGTTCAGAAGAATTAGTTAGAGCGGGTTCTATTCCCCGTGGCGATTTATTGGATATAAAAGCCACTGTAGCATCAAACAATCAAAATGTTATTGCTGCTGAGAATGCATTACTGATTTCAAAACTAAGTTTGGCGCAATTATTACAGTTAAAAGACTTTGAGAATTTTGATGTTGTTGACGATACGGAAATAAAAGACGAAAATAATATTATGTTACAATCTCCGGCTGTTATCTATGATAAAGCAAAAGAAAGTAGAACAGAATTGAAAATTGCAAGAACAAATTTAGAGATTTCTCAAAAAGATTTAGCAATCGCAAAAGGGGCTTTTCAGCCTACTTTACAAGGGTTTTACAGTTTTAATTCCAGGGTTGCGTACAGTGACAGAGTTATAAGTGTTATTCCAAACACCTTAAATCCTACTTCGACCGTCGGGTATGTACAGGGTACAAATCAAAATGTTTTGACGAATAACTTCTCTCCGGTGTTAGGAAATCCATCTCCGTTTTTTAATCAATTTGGGGATAATAAAGGGCAGTCTTTTGGAATCCAGCTTTCAGTGCCAATTTTTAATGGGTTTTCTGCACGAAATAATGTAGAACGTTCAAAAGTAAGTTTAGAAAGATCAAAAATTGCTGTAGAGCAACAAGATTTAGATTTACAAAGAAATGTTTTTACTGCATTTGCTGATGCTAGAGGGGCGCTAAATGCGTATGAATCTTCGGTGGTGGCACTTGAATCGCGACAAGGAGCTTATGATTATGCCAACGAAAAATACACAGTTGGTTTGATGAATTCTTTTGATTTTAATCAATCACAAACTTTACTTACTAACGCTCATTCAGATGTTCTAAGAACAAAATACGATTATATTTTTAAAATTAAAATATTGGAATTCTATTTTGGAATTCCACTTATCAAAAACTAATTTATCATGTCAAAGAAAACAATTTATATCCTAGTAGGTGGAGCAATAATAATTATTGTTGCGTTGATAGCACTTTCTAAATCTGGAGTTATCGGGAACAAGGACAAGGGAACCGAAGTTGAAATTGCCCGCGTTAATCCTATAACTATTATTGAAACAGTTTCGGCTACAGGAAAAATTCAACCAGAAATCGAAGTTAAAATTTCATCTGAGGTATCAGGAGAGATTATTTCTTTAAACGTTAAAGAAGGCCAAGTTGTAAAAAAAGGAGATTTATTGGTAAAAATAAATCCAGATTTATACACTTCGGGGTACAATCGGTCGGTTTCAAATTTATCAGGAACCAAAGCAAATTTGAGCCAGGCAGATGCTTCGTTTAGGGAATCTAAATCAAGTTACGACCGAAATAAAACATTATTTGAAAAAGGAATTATTTCAAAGGCAGATTGGGATAAAGCACTTGCTTCTTACGAAGTGGCAAAAGCAGCCAAGCAAACGGCTTATTTTAATGTTCAAAGTGCCTCGGCAACCGTAAATGAAGCGAAAGATAATTTAGGACGCACTACAATTTATGCGCCTGCGGATGGAACAATTTCGATGTTAAATGTAGAATTAGGAGAACGTGTTTTAGGAACGCAACAAATGACTGGAACAGAGATTTTGAGAGTCGCCAACTTGAATAATATGGAAGTGGAAGTAGATGTCAATGAAAATGATATTGTAAAAATAAAAGTAGGTGACGATGCTAATGTTGAAGTTGATGCTTATCTTAAAAAACAATTTAAAGGAACAGTAACTAGTATTTCTAATTCAGCAAGCTCCGCTTTGACGGCTGATCAGGTAACTAATTTTAAGGTTAAAGTAAGAATTCTTAAAGAATCATATCAAGATTTATTAGAGGGAAAACCAAATACCTATTCTCCTTTTAGACCCGGAATGACTGCAACGGTAGATATCATTACGGAAACAAAAACGAATATACTGTCGGTTCCCATTAGTTCAGTAGTGGTAAAATCAGATACGGCGGCTGTTAAAGAAATTAAAGTGGAAGACCCTAACGAAGATCAAAAAGGAGCTGCACCAAAAAGTGACAAGAAATTTGAATGCGTATTTGTAAAAGTAGGTGATAAAGCTAAAATTAGAATCATCAAGACCGGAATTCAAGATGATACAAATATTGAGGTTATAACAGGTCTTAAAAAAGGAGATATTGTTATTACCGGACCTTACAGCACCGTTTCTAAAGACTTAAATTCGGGAGATATGGTAACCTTAAAAACGGATAAGGATAAGGCAGAAAGTAAAAAATAATAGAAAACATTACTATTTAAAAAATCACAATTATGAAGACCTATTTCATGATTGTGATTTTCATGTTAAAATAAAATCTGAAAATTGGAATACATTCTCAACATCGAAACCGCTACAAAAAACTGTTCAGTTGCTCTTGCAAAGGACGGTAAAACAATCATAAGTAAAGAAATTGCAGAAGAAGGATATTCTCATGCAGAACGACTTCATGTTTTTATAGAAGAAATTATAAAGGAGGCAGGAATTACGCTCAATGATTTATCTGCCGTCGCAGTGAGTCAGGGTCCAGGTTCTTACACCGGATTGCGTATCGGAGTTTCGGCTGCCAAAGGACTGTGTTATGCGCTGGATATTCCATTAATTGCTGTAGATACTTTGCAAGCTTTGGCGTCGCAAGTAACCATTTCCAGCGGATTGATCATTCCTATGATTGATGCTCGAAGAATGGAAGTGTATAGTGTTATTTTTGCGCCAAATTTGGAACGAAAAAGGGAAGTTCTGGCCGAAATAATTACGGAGAATTCCTTTGAAAATTTGGAGGAAACGCTTTATTTTATTGGCGATTGTGCTGAAAAATGCAAGTCGGTTTTGACCAAAGAAAATTATATATTTCTTGATGGAATTGTATATCCTTCTGCCAAAGAAATGAGCGCCATAAGTTTTGAGAAATTCAAAAAAAGCGACACCGTAGATGTCGCTTATTTTGAACCTTATTATTTGAAAGACTTCATGATTACTACTTCGAAGAAATAGAGAATTCCTGTGTGAATTAATTATTCTAAGGAATCAGTTGGGCTATTTTTTTTTGAAAATTCTTTTACAAATGGCTGAATAACAATTCCTGCTGTATCAAAAGCTTGTTTGCAATTTTGCAGTGTATCAGCGTAAACTCCCCAAAAATCTTCGCTCGCGGCCCAAGGTCTTACCGCTAATTGGATTGCATTATCGGTCAGGTTTTTTACAGAAACTTCAGCGGCAGGGGCTTTCAATACCTTTGGGTTGTTGTTTAAGACGTCAATTATGATGTCTTTTGCTTCTTTAATGTTCGTGTCATAAGAAATAGCGATAGTTAGATCAGCTCTTCTAATTTTTTCCATCGAATAATTGATGATGTTGCCATTGGACAGCGAACCATTAGGAACAAAAATAGTTTGATTGTTAGCCGTAAGTAATTTTGTTACAAATATTTGTATTTCGCTGACTGTTCCTATTACTCCTTGTGCTTCAATGGTGTCGTGTACCTTAAAAGGTTTAAAAAGAATAATCAACATGCCGCCAGCAAAATTCGATAGGGAACCTTGAAGGGATAATCCCACTGCGAGGCCCATCGCACCTAAAATTGCAACAAATGACGAGGTTTCTATCCCTAACTTTGAAATGAAAGACACAAACAAAAGTACTCTCAAAACCCAAAGTAAAATATCGGCAAGGAACTTTGTCAAGGTAGGATCTAAATTTCTTTTTATCATTAGTTTTCTAATGAATCTATTGATAAGCCTACTCACATAAAGGCCAACAAATAAAATGAGAAAAGCAGAAATAAATTTAGGAGAATAATCAATCAATACGGTGATAAATGTATTGGCATAATCAGTTAACTGATCTGGGTTTAAGTTCATTTTTTATCTAATAAAAAACCTTCTCAAAAGAGAAGGTTACATTTGAAGTGCAAAAATACAAATAAATTATTTTTTTATAAATTAATCGGCGTCTTCTTCTATTTTAATTATAGTTTCTTTAACAATTTTAGTAGTGCTGGCATTGTCGTCATTTTCTAAAGAGCTTACTTTTTCAGAAACATTTTCCACAGCATCACTCACTGTTGCTTTAGCATCACTTGTTATTTCTTCGACTTTTTCTGCGGCTGTTTCGGTTTTTTCTTTTACGGATTCTACTACGTTTCCTAGCGTATCACCTGTTTTTTCTGAATGTGCATTGACGGTTTCTTCTGTATGGTCAGCAAAACCCTCTGCTTTATCTAAAACTGGAGTTGTAGTTCCTTTTATTTTTTCAAATGTTTCTTCTACAAAAGTTTCCGCTTTTTCAAGGTAAGGAGTTGCAGTTTCTTTTGCTTTCTCAAATGTTTCTTCTACATATGTTTCCGCTTTTTCAAGATAAGGAGATGCGGTTTCTTTTGCTTTTTCAAATGTTTCTTCTGCAAATGTTTCCGCTTTTTCAAGATAAGGGGCTGCAGTCTCTTTTGCTTGCTCAAAAGTAGTTTCCGCTTTGTCAGCTAATTCGCGTGCAGTTTCTTTGGCTGAGCCAAATAAATTTTTAAAAAATGAAGATAGTCCCATATTTATTTTATTTGATTAGACTGACAATATTAAACATTTTTTTTTAAGATTACGGTATTAAACAATTAATAATTTACTGAAAATCAGCATTTGGCATCAAGTACCTTCCGCGATGACAACTGGAAACTCCGGTTGTTTAGCTATGAAGTGTGCGGATAAAAATCCAAATTTGATATTTTTTGATTCATCGAAAACCATCCGATTTGTAACTTAAAGAAGAATAACTAATGCCAGAAAGTAGTGCAACCAATGGTAGTGAATAACGTCTAAAAATAAAAAAAGCGTTTCAACAGAAACGCTTTAATAATTCATTACAGTAAGCTATTCGAGCTCGAACGTTACTTTTAAGTTTACTCTGTATTCTAAGATTTCGCCGCCACTTACAGCGGCACTTTGGTCTTTAATGTAAACAGAACGTATGTGGTTTATGGTTTTAGCCGCCTTTGCAACTCCTTTTTTAGTTGCATCTTCCCAACTGATATCTGAACTGGAAAGCACTTCAATTACTTTTAATACTGACATAATTTCTATTTGTTACGTTAAAGATTAAATCTACCTATTTTATTTAATATTTCGATTTAAAACGGCAAGTATTTTTATGTAACTATTTGATAATAATTAAAATAGATATTATTTTTTGCTTATGCGTTTATAGCTTCTACTTTAATTGATTCGTCGTTTAACATGCTTTTTAACATGTTTTCAATTCCGCTTTTTAAAGTAAATGTTGATGACGGACAGCCGCTACAAGCGCCTTGAAGGATTACTTTTACGGTCTTGTCAGCTTCATTATATGAATCGAATGCAATATTACCACCATCAGCTTGTACTGCGGGTTTTACATACTCCTCTAATATGTTGATAATTTGTTGCGACGTCACATCCAGATTATCAAACTCTTTTGCTTTGGTATCTTCTTTTGCAGTAACTGCTTGAATGAAATTTTCATCCAGCACTGTTCCTCCGTTTTCAATATACTGCTTTATATAACTTCTTAGTTCTAATGTAATTTCCTGCCATTCGTTGATTTCATATTTCGTTACCGAAATGTAGTTTTCATCAATGAAAATCTCTTTCACGTAAGGGAATTTAAAAAGCTCTTTTGCTAATGGAGATGCCCCTGTTTGATCAATATTTTTGAATTCGATAGCATTCTTAGTCAGCATTTTACTCACTACAAATTTTAAAGCAGCTGGATTTGGAGTGCTTTCTCCATAAACAGTCACAGGCTGTTTTTTGGTTTTATTCTCATCAATCGCAATGATTGTCCCACCATCGCTAACAAATGTATCTATTTGTTCTGCTACGGCATCTTTGACATCGTCCCATTCAACGATATTATATTTTTCGATTGCTATAAAATTTCCAGAGATGTAAATTGTTTTTACAAAGGGAAGGTAGAATAATTTTTGGGCTAGTGGAGATGTTTTAGCCTCATCAATGTTTTTAAATTCAAAACTTTCATTTTGGGTTATAAAATCCTGAAATTCAAACTTTAATATAGTTGGGTTTTGTGTTTCTTTTATGCTAACTTTGTTCATGACTTTTAAATTTTTACAAATTTACTAAAGTTATTTTCTACGAATAACTATATTTGATTTTTTAATGAATAAATTAACTTTAGTTTAATTTTTAGTTAAGCTGTTTGGCTTTGTTACCGTAAAACTTTTATTGATTTAGAATTTTCATCCTCATTAAAAAGCAACTAGATGTATAATAAAATTAAATTTTTCTCGGTTCTTTTTTTCATATCCTTTTATTCCTTTTCACAGGAAGGAATTCCTGTTTACTCCGATTATCTTTCAGACAATTATTATTTAATCCATCCTTCTATGGCAGGCGCCGCAAATTGTGCCAAAATTAGATTGACAGGACGTAAACAATGGTTTGATCAGGAAGATGCACCAGAATTGCAAACATTAAGTTTTAACGGACGAGTAAGTGAAAAGGCAGGTGCGGGAATTATACTTTTCAATGATAAAAACGGATATCATTCTCAAAAAGGTGTCAAATTTAGTTATGCGTACCATTTAATGTTTTCAAGAAATGAAATAGATTTAAATCAATTGTCTTTTGGAATCAGTGCAGGATTTATTCAAAGTCAATTAGACGAAACAGAATTTCGTCAGTCTGGTGATTTTGATCCCATTATTAATGGAACTGTTGTGCAAAAAGATTCTTATTTTAATGTAGATATAGGAGCATCATACAACTACTTGGATTTCTACGCTCATGGAACAGTAAAAAATGCTATCGAGACCAGAAGAGATATTTACACGGAATATGAAAGTGATAATTTACGAAAGTACTTGTTGAGTGCCGGTTATATCTTTGGTGACAGAGATAAAATTATATGGGAGCCTTCTATTTTGTTCCAAATGGTGGATAAAACCGGAGAAAAGGCGATTGACATTAACTTTAAAGCTTATAAAACCTTAGATTTCGGAAAACTATGGGGTGGATTATCTTACCGAAGAAGTTTTGATGGTGCTGAATATCGTAATGGAAATTCTGTTTCCATACAAAAGCTGCAATACATAACGCCAATAGTAGGTGTTAACTTTAACAAATTTATGTTTGCGTATACCTATTCTCAGTTGACAGGAGCTGTTAAATTTGATAACGGTGGCTATCACCAAATTACTTTAGGAATTGATTTGTTCTGTAAACCTGTAAAATACGATTGCAATTGTCCTGCTATTAATTAATATTTATACTTTTTCCATGCTAATTAAATCTGTTAACGGTAAGTCTCCTTCAATTCCAAAGGATTGCTATGTTGCCGAAAATGCAACCATTGTAGGCGATGTTTCTTTTGGAGAAAATTGTAGTGTTTGGTTTAATACCGTTATTAGAGGTGATGTAAATTTTATCACAATTGGTAATAAAGTAAACATTCAAGATGGCGCAGTAATTCATTGTACATATGAAAAACATCCAACAATTATAGGAAATAATGTTTCCATTGGTCATAATGCCATTGTTCATGGATGTGTCATTCACGATAATGTGTTAATAGGAATGGGAGCGATTGTAATGGATAACTGTGTTATCGAAAGTAATTCAATTGTGGCAGCCGGTGCTGTTATTACTCAAAATACAGTTGTAGAATCAGGGTCTATCTGGGCGGGAGTTCCTGCCAAGAAAGTAAAAGATATCAACCAATCTGATTTTGCTGGAGAAATTAATCGCATTTCGAATAATTATGTAATGTACTCGAGTTGGTTCAAAGAAAAGGAATGAAAATATTTTACTTTTCGTTAATTAAAAAAATGGGCAAAAAAAAGGATAAAGCTTCGCATATATTAAATACTTCGGCAACATTATTTGGAATCTGTTTTATTGTTCTTACCTCTATACATTTAAATAATACTAAAGAAATTACTATTGTTGATCAACCTCTGTGGTACTAACCGGTCCAGTTCCCACTTGAAACCATAAGTAAAATGCTCGGTCATAAAAACATACAGACTACTCAGCAATATGCTAAAATACTAGATAAAAAAGTGAGTGAGGATATGATGGTTTTGCGAGATAAATTGGATTTCGCAAAAAGCCCCATAAATGAATTGGTAAAAGTAAATTCCAATTAATAGCAAATAACCCCAGTATGAAACCATATTTTCAAACACTTTAAGCTCAATTTCATAAATATGCTCCTTGGTTATATTACTTAATCCTATTTCACATTAATCCCCAGACAATCTAACCAATTGAGCGCCAATATTCTCTAATAAAAATTTTTCAACACTTTTTAGTGCATTTTCTTTACATTTAGAATACAAATTCTCATCTGCAACAAAAAGATTCATGGCCTCTGTGAGTTTTTCAAAATTTTGATTATCTACTAAAAGACCATTATGTTTATCAGTTATGATTTCACTTGGAGTGGAAAAATAATCAAAAGAAACGACGGGAGTATTACAAGCAAGTGACTTAATAAGAACGTTAGGAAACCTTCATTTTTACTACATAAAACACTAAAAAGCGCATTTTTAAAATACGGGAATGGATTTACTAAAAACCCTTTGAATTCAACACTAGATTCCAATTCTAATTGAAAACATAATGACTTATAATTATTTGGACCTTCCCCAATAATAAGTTTAATCCCTTTTTGAGGTAAAATAGAATGCGAATACGCTAAAATCAATTGGTCAAATTGTTTTATCCCAATCCAATCTGCCAACGGCTAAAATGTAATTTACATCCTTTTCCAATATAAAATCATTTTCCAACCTAGCTATTGATTCAAAAATTTAAAGGATTATATATACAATTTACCTTATCTGTTATTTTTCTAGATAAAATGGCTTCTTTTACCCCTTTCAAAACAGTTACAATATTTCTTTTTTTATAGATTAATTTAGATAAAAACGATGATTTTGGAAAATAAAAATCTAAAAAACCACTATGTACGGTATAAAATACATTTTGGGTATACGTAAACCTAGAAATTAAAAATTCTTGCAAAAAATCCAGACCTATTCTAAAATCAATAATATAATTAAATAGATTCTCTTGAATAGCCTTTCTCATTTCACTTCTTGTATGAATAATTTACAACGAGCCAGCATATTCATAGGTCACCAAATCCCATAAATAATGTTACACACTTCTAACCCTGTGCCATGAAAATAGATAGACAATAAAGCATACACTTTTTCAACACCACTATTACCCAAGGTATCTCCAATAAGTGCTATTAATTAATTAATAATGCGAATCAAGGGTTGACTAAATAGTTTCAAATGTATTTAAAGAACGAGATATCTTTCAAATAATTTGTTTTAAAGTCTGAAAATTAGTACATTTGAGGTGCATCCGAAATGCTTTTAAACATATGATTATTCAGACTAAAGCCCTAAAATTAGTACAAATTTAGATTTGAAAAAGATTTAAAATATACTTGCGAGCGATTTAGTAACAACGGTAAGCAAATTTACCGATTTACTAATGAATATTTGCATTCTTGGTTTCCAAAACTCGGATCCTATTCTGCATTTTCCAACAGATTGAAGCGCCTCTCTGAAGCTTTTAAAGATTTGGTAACAGGTTTAATTACAGTATTCTATCCAAAAGATTGTTTTTCTAATCAAAGCTCGTTAAACTCTATGCCTATTGTTGCTTGTTCTGGAAAGCGTTCGGGAAAAGTAGCTAAAGAGACAACCGACAAGGGATATTGTTCTACAAAAAGTATGTATTATTATGGAGTTAAACTTTACGCTTTAGCTTTTAGACGAGAATTCACAATTCCTTTCGCAGAAGAAATACAAATAACTCAAGCTTCGGTGAATGATTTAACCGTTTTTAAAGAAGTATGGTCATTTAAAGAAAATAGATGTTTTTTTGGAGATAAAATCTATCAAAACAAAGACTTTTTTTCTGATTTTGAAAAAGAAAAAAACTCAGTAATGATGACACCTGTTAAAGCGGTAAAGGGAGAATGTCAAGAAATTAGAAATAGAGTCAAAGCATCGAACGACCTGTATTCAACGGCTGTTTCAAGGGTCAGACAGCCTATCGAATCTTTTTTTAATTGGCTAATTCAAAAAACAGATATTCAAAGAGCTAGCAAGGTTAGATCCACAAAAGGGCTATTAGTACATCTGTTTGGTAAAATTGCTTCGGCTTTTATTAACTTAATATTTTAACCCTTGATTCGAATTATTAACTAATACTTTTAAATGGCTTGTATTCAACTGGTAAACAATTTGCAAAAAACTTTCAAAGGCCAAAAGATCCAACTCCAATAACTGCACTGCCTGCTCTAATAATCCCAATACCGTTCATTCTCTTCACTCATCCTATTTATTAAACCTTCAGCATATTCTAATCTAATTTTATAACTAGAATGAGACATCTTATCCCGATATTTATTCGTGATTTGGTTTGAGGAAGATCGATAACGTAATAATACTTCAGAATATTAGCCAAACGAGCCCCGGCCAAAGCCAAATCAGTCCATAGTTTATAATCTTCCGTGCAAGCATAATCCAAATAACTCAGAAACATTTGTTCTAAAGTTGATTTTCGAATCATTACGGTTGGCTGAATCAGACTGCTATACATAAGCAAGGAACTTATAATAACTTCATGATTACTTTCCTACTGCATAGTTCCACAGGTATTTCCAAAGCTTTCGGCACAATTTGCACATATATCTACATTAAATTTTCTCTCCATAAAATCATGTTGTATTTGTAATCTATTGGGCAACATAATATCATCGGCATCCATTCGGGCAATGAATTTGCCTTTGGAAATTTTTAAACCATAATTTAGCGACGCAATAAAATTATGTTCGAGAGTAATTAGGTGTATTCTTTTGTCATTAAAGGATTTAATCACAGCGACACTGCCATCAGTTGAACCATCATCAATCGCTAACAATTCAAAATCCGTAAAAGTCTGCTCAATATACTTTCTATGGATTCCAACAAATATGCCTCTGCATTGTAGAATGGCAGTATGACACTTATTTTTACATATATAATTCTATTGTATTTAGTATAATTGACGCTAATAATTTATTTGGAACACCGCTATATCTCGTCAGAATGAAACAATTTTAAAAACTTATTATCTTCTGAAAATATCCCTGAACTGATATAATAATCGTTCCGTCAATCTTAAATCTTCCGTAACAATTTCGGCACTTCCTTTCATTTCTTGCTGAAAAGGGATTTCCTTATGATAGGACGTTTCTAATCCTTTTGGTAATCCTACATCGAGCAACAAATTGCCGTCTTTGTCAGGAACAAGAGAAATATTTTTGATTTCCCCTTTAAGAATGCCAAATTCTCTATCGGGAAAATTAGCTAATCGTATATTAACTTGTTGTCCTATTTTAATTTTACCTGAATTCAATGCAGGAGCTTTCAATTTTCCAATGTATCCTTTTTCTATTGTGGGAATTACAGAAAAAACATTATCACCAGCGATTATGTTTTGGTTTTCTGTCCAAATTTGTAAAAATGTAACTTTTCCGCCAATTGATGATTTCAATACGTAGGACAATTCCCAGTCTTTTATCACTTTCTGCAACTGATAAAAGGACTGCATTTTGCTACTCTCTAAATTGACTTCTTCTTTAGTTCCGCTAATTTTTGTTCCTTTACTGGTTCTGCTGTTATCAATCAAGGATGATTTTAATTGTGAAATGCTACTCAGTAAATTTTTATAGCTTTTCTGGGCTTGTAGATACCCTAATTTTTTATTCTCAAAATCTTGCGCAGAGATAACACCTTTATTAAACAACGTTTCATATCGGTTTACATCATTTTTCTGCAAATGCAATTCACTTTCATTGAGATCTTTTTGTTGTTGCAAAAGGTTTAACCGTTCTCTGATTTGAGTGCTTTCTGAATTCTGAGCATCTGCTTCAACTTGAAAAGGTTGCAAATTCCTGTTTAATTCATTGGCAATATAAGCGGCATGAAAAAGAGCATAAGCACTTTCTATATCTCCGAGTTGCGCATTTTTTAATTTTTCAAATTCAAATTTATTTCTTTCTGAATGATCTTCTATGATGCTTTTAAGCAAAAAAACATCTTTATAATTAGCCGTATTTTGAATAATCGCCAAGGGTGCGTTTTCCTGCACTATAGCCTTGTCATGCACCAACAGCGTTTCTATCTTCCCTGAAGTTCTGGCAACTAATTTTTCGGGAGGAACTGTAGTTGTAATTACAATTTCGGTTGAAACAATATCAGGATACTTAATAAACCAAGACACAAAAAACAGCATCAAGATAATCCCAAAAATCAAAACTGTTCCCCAACGTATCATCCAGTTTGGAACTTGGGAAAGGATTTCTTGCACTTCTTCACTTCTTAATTCTATTTCTTTATTTTCTGGCATTTTTATATCATATATTATTTGTGACCCTGAGCGCAGTCGAAGGGCTTAATTCCCTAACTGCAATTGATTCCGAACCAATTCAAAATAATTCCCTTTTTGTTCTACCAATGCGGAATGACTACCAACCTCAATGATTTTCCCTTTATCCAAAACAACAATTTGATCTGCATTCATTACCGTACTTAATCGATGCGCAATTACAACCACAGTTTTATATTTAAAGAAAATATCCAGTTTATTCATGATTACTTTTTCATTATTGGCATCCAACGCCGAAGTGGCTTCGTCAAAAAATAACATTTCAGCGTTTTTATATACAGCTCTGGCAATCAATAAACGCTGTTTCTGTCCTGTACTCATGCCTAATCCTTCTGAACCTATTTTGGTGTTATATCCTAAAGGCAAACCCGAAATATATTCCTTAATATTAGCAACATCTGCGGCATACACCAGCCGCTCTTTATTAATAATATCCACTCCCACAGCAATATTATTGGCAATGGTATCATTAAAAATGAATCCTTCCTGCATTACCGCTCCAATGTTGGCGCGCCATGCTTTTTGTGTTGTCATTGCGAGTGACAGCGAAGCAAACTCATTCCCATTGCGTGCTACAAGATTTATCTCCCCATTATTCGGTTCATAAAATTTAAGCAACAGCTTCATTAAAGTAGTTTTGCCGCTTCCGCTCACCCCAACGATTGCGGTTACTTTATGGGCAGGAATGGTTAAATTTAGATTTTCTAAAACCGGAATATCGGAACCCAAATACCGATAAGAAAGATTCTTTATTTCAATAGCACAATCTTTTGGGATATTTTGGGTTTGATGCAATTCTTGTTGCGTTTCATCTTCCTTATCGTGAATTTCCGATAAACGGGCTAATGATATTTTGGCGTCTTGCACTTCTCGAACAAAACCAATAAGTTGTGCTATTGGGCCGTTCAAACTTCCCACAATAGAACTTATCGCCATCATCATCCCTAAAGTAATGGAGCCATCAATAACCAATTTTGCAGAAAGAAAAATGATGAAAATATTTTTCAGTTCGTTAATTACAGACGATCCTATGGTTTGCGTTTGCTCTAAAACCAAGCCTTTTATAGAAACCCGGAACAATCTCGCCTGAACATATTCCCAGCCCCAACGTTTTTGTTTCTCGGCATTATGCAGTTTTATCTCTTGCATCCCGTTGATGAGCTCCATTACTTTACTTTGCTCCTGACTGACTTCTGAAAAGCGTTTATAATCCAGCGCTTTTCTCCTCTTTAAAAACAAAGTAATCCAAGCAAAATACAATAGGCTACCGGCAAAAAAAATAAAGAATATTTGAAGATTATAGTAGGCCAGAATTCCTCCCATAACAAACATGTTGATAGTCGAAAACAAAACGTCCAATGATGAAGTGGTTAGAATGCGCTCAATACGGTGATGATCATTAATACGCTGCATGATATCACCTGTCATCCTAACATCGAAAAAGGAAATAGGCAATTTCATTAACTTGATAAAGAAATCTGATATCAAGGAGATATTTATTCGTGTAGAAAGATGCAACAATATCCAACTCCGAATGAGTTCTAAGCCTGTTCTTCCTGCAAAAATAAACAATTGCGCAAACAGAATCAAATAAATAAAATGAATATTCTGATTCTGAATCCCAACATCTACAATGCTTTGCGTAAGAAAAGGAAAAATAAGCTGCAGCAAACTGCTGGCTAACAAACCAATGCTTAGCTGCATTAAAAATGATTTGTACCGCAACACATATTGGGATAATAAGCCAAAACCTAATCCTTTCTTGTCTTCCTTATCAAATTCCGATTGGTAGAATTTTGGGGTAGCCTCTACCAATAAAGCAATACCTTCTTCTGTAACTTCATTGGCATTATTCCCTATCCAAAATTTCAAAAAGTCTTTTTGGGCATATTCCAGTAAACCAAAAGCAGGGTCAGAAATAAAATACTTGCCTTTTTTTATTTTGTAAAGTACCACATAATGATTCTTGTTCCAATGTACTATACAGGGAAGAGAAACTTCTTCCAGCCTATCTAAACTTAGTTTTACACCCAAGGTTCTAAAACCTACTTTCTCTGCTGCATCACTTAGAAGCAACAAATTACTACCTTCGCGAGTGGTTTCACTATAATCCCTTAAGTCTTGAATGTTAATCGTTTTACCATAATGTTTGGCAATAATTTTTAGACAGGTAGGACCGCAGTCTTTTGAGTCGGCTTGAATGTAGTTTGTGAATTTTTTCAATTTTGAAATAGCTATTTTTTGAGCCAGCAAATTAATTATTTAACATCTATTTTTTATACAACAAAACATTCAATGGTTATTTCTTATGCGATCTATACCAATTCGAAAAAATCATCTTCTACCAGTTCATTTACAAAAAACTCAAGATTTTCTTTACTATACGTCTTTGGATATTGAAACCCATTTACAAAAATGGCAGGAGTGAAGTTGAAGTTATTATTTTTACACCACTGATTTTGGTGTCTAAATATTGAATCCATTTTCTCACCATCAAAAGGCAATTCGTATATTTTTATCCAATCTTTCAAATTTTTAGTTTTAAACCAATAATTCAAAGCTTCCAGAAAAGAAGCGTCTCCTTTTTCTACATAAATGGACAGTAGGCTTCTAAAAAAGTCTTTCTTTTCTTTATCTAAATTATCAATATCAGCATTAAAAAGTACTTTTATTTTTAGATTATCTTGGTTTGCAGTTAAAATTTTCTCCAAAATTTTTTGGGCGTTTTCACAATGTCCACAAAAAGGACTCGTAATAATGGTTATCTCGGTGTCGCTTTCTTTGTTCCCTAAAACAATAGGACTGTTAGGTAAATCAATACTATTTTTTGCCAATAATGAGTTTTTAAAAATTTCATAATTACGCATAAATCGGGTACCTGCTAACTGAAATTCTTTTAGCTCTTTTTGTTTTGTAAGCGTAGTTTTTAAAACTGTCCAAACAAATGCGATAGTAAAAAATACAAACCCAAACAGAACTGATGATTTTAAAGAAATATTGAAACTATTTTCTTGAAACAATAGTAAAATACCTAATTCTAAAACCAAAATAGAAACGATTGCCAAACAAATGGGACACCATTTCTTTTCGACAAATTTTTGATAATAAACAGACAGCAATACAACTGGAACAGCACTAAAAAGCAGGATTTTTTGTATATAAAAATACTCGACTGCGTTATTTGATAAGAGAAACATAAAAAGCGCCACGAGCTGCGTAGAATAAAACACAATACTTAAACTACTTAAATCTACAAAACTGAAAATTTTCCATTTATTAGAACCAATAATCGTTGAACAACTTGTAGTAGACGAAATATTGCAAAAGTTATTTATTAACTCGCTTTTAGCTCCAAATAAATCTTTAAGAGCCGCAAAAGAAAATAAAATGCCAATTATTGGAAAAATAAAAAAAAGTTTTGTTTCTAAGTTTTCTTCAACCATAAATAGTATTGACAAAAACAACCCAATACATAACGATGGTAAGACCCAAAACAAATTATCTTTCTCTACATCAACTGCATTCCCTATTTCTTCTTTTTTAACCAAAAGTACAATCTCGTTCCATCTTGATTCTAGTAAAGGTTTGGATATTTCAATGATTTTTTTATCTTTTGTGCAAAAATACTGAATACCCTTTTGTTCAATATAATAAAGTTGAGAATCAAAAGTAGGCTTGTCGTTTTCCTCTATCAAAAGTGCAATGTAACGTTTTGGCAATAATTCTATTTCCGACACATCAACTCGAACAACACCATTTCGAATATTGAAAAATGTTAAAACATCAGCTATCGCCAATATAGAAGGATAATCGGGGTGAGATTGAATCTGAAATAAGAATTCAACTTTGTCAACTTTTATATCTTCTTTTTCCAAATATTGAAAAAGGCAATTGAAATTTTGTGTCATAAATCTAGGGGATTATTTTAATATTTCTTTCCTTAAGGCAATTTCTAATTCTTTGTAATTGTTTTACAACTTCAGAAATTACACATTCTTATTAATAATCATAGGGGGTTGAAAATAATTCTATTTCCAAATCTTTTAATAAATAATTTTCTTGATTACCAACAAAAGCTTAATTGAATCTTTTCATTATCAAGATTTTTTTTAAATTTTCATTTTTATCAAATGCCAAACTTAAAAATACAACATTATTTCGATTTTTTCTTACCAACTTATTAAGATTAGGCATTTCCTGTACAGATCTCTGGCAATGACTAAACCAGAATTTGAAGATAATAATTTTTCTTCGAGTCGTTTCTGAATTATAAATTTCACCTTCTGAAACTTCAAAGTGGATTGAGAAATAAAGTAGTCTAATTTCGTTATTTCTCGCAAAAAGATAGCCTGCATAGGTTTTATCTTCTGTTCTTTTGATCCCGTAAGTAGATTTCATGATGAAAACCTCTGTTCAAGTCCAAACTATTGGGCTTTGAAGTTTAACTTTTAGGTTAATCCTTAGTGTCGTTTTTCTGTCAATCTAATCACCGAATTGCCTCTGTTTCTTTTAGATTTGAAATCACCCTCAATACCCTTGTTTTTACTAGCGATTCCTGTTGGAAGGCTTGCAAGTAACTTATATCATTTGTATTCCAAGCGTAGCGAAAATTAAAAGAGACTGTCTTTTGGAGACAGCCTCTTTCTAAAACAATAATGCAGTTAAATAATGTTTTCGAAAATTGACCATTTAAAATATTGCAATATTTTGAACCAAACAATTGTCTTCAGTTTGAGTGCTTTTTAACCAAGAAATACAAGATCTTAAAGAGCGAACACTAAAAAGCACCTTGTTTTAGATTAACAACCAATCATTACTTACAAGCAATGGTTGGTTGTTAAATTTAGAATTACCAAGCTGCACAAATATCTATGCAATTAGTAGCGCTGTATGAGGTCCAAGTAACACCATTAGCACAGGTACATGTAAAACCACCCTCGGCCTGACGGCCTGCCATAACGCCTCTCATTTCATTTCTTGTAAGTTTACCTGTCATGTTTGAAAGGCTAAT
This sequence comes from Flavobacterium cryophilum, assembly GCF_048286555.1. Classification (NCBI taxonomy): domain Bacteria; kingdom Pseudomonadati; phylum Bacteroidota; class Flavobacteriia; order Flavobacteriales; family Flavobacteriaceae; genus Flavobacterium; species Flavobacterium cryophilum. Next base: position 852,768 of record NZ_JBLVPZ010000001.1, read on the forward strand.
TTTTGCTTTTTTCATAATTTGTTTTAAATAATTAGGTTAAAATTAATTTATTATCGACAATCGATAATCCGCCACGTGCACTTGGTTTCTTTTATTAAAAAACGAATGTAAGATAATTTCATCAAATATAGTGAACGAGCAACATAATCCTTATGCGAATTTATGCGAATTTATTTAACAAAATATTTAGATATGAAAAACTTATTAAATCAACCTGTTGGGTGCATTTATTAAAAAAATTAGTTAGAATGTTTTTTACGTAGTAAAATTGATCAAAGAAAGTATGAGACCTGTTCATAAAACTAATTTTCTAATTGTCAATACAATTTTGCAGTAAAAACCAATCGAACTTACAAAAGTTAACATCAAGCAACTGGTTCCAATTTGACCTCTTCACAATTATTAAATAATTTAAAATTTTGCTACAAACAAAAACAATTTTAATTCATTTAATGCGTTAGAACACATTTCTATCTTTTTTTGTTTGCTTAACAAAAATATAATCCATATTATTGTAATATTATTCTCCTATATTTGTAATTATTAAAAATTTTGGGTCCTGTGTTTTTTGTACAGTAAAAGTAAAAAGGAAGGAAGAGATATCGAGAATCATTTAAGTAATTGATTTGCTGGTTATAGATATGATTTTCTATCTAAAATTAATAGAAAAATAAAAATTATCATAAAAACCAAATTACACCCAACGAGTTAAATTATATTTTAAAAAAAAGTAATATTATGAAAAATAAACTGCGAAAAGCCAGACTAAACAAAGGGTTTTCTCAAGAAGAAATGGCAGATTTAATAGGAATGTCTCAGCCTAACTACTGCCGAAGAGAAAAAGGTTTGAAAAAAATTTTGGATACTGAATGGATCAAAATGGCCCAAGAATTAGGCGTAAAAAAGGAAGACATTTACGAATCAGACGATCAATTAATGCTAAATAAAAATATAGAAGAAAACAACTCACGCAATAATCGTTCTTTTATCGTCCCAGATTTTGTTATAGATCATATTAAATTATTAAAAGACGAAAATAGGGAACTTAAAGAAAAATTAAAAAAATACGAAATCTAGAAATGGTTAACAAAAACATTTTTACTATTCTTTACGGATTGTTTATTAAAACAATGTTGATTACCTTGAATAATATTAAATAATTATTTCCAATAAATTTAAGAAACTATAAATTGATCTTCTCGAAGAAAGAGTTTTTATAACTCTCACTTATCGGGATGCTTTTTTCGGCAATGATTACTTTATTTTTCTGGGTGGGATTTGGTTTGTCAAAAGGAAATTTGAATAAGACTAAAATTCTTTCTCTTCAATAATATATTTATGCTCCAAAATTTCAGTCAAAACTTTCGGATTTGTATTCGTGTAAAAAACAGGTTCGCTGTTTTCTGCCGATGAAAAACCTACTTTATCTTGCAAGATATTTTGTGTTTGTTTAGCAACAGCTTCACCAGAATCTATAATTTGAATGTGTTCTGGCAGAATTTTTTTTATTTGAGGAATTAGATAGGGATAATGACTGCAGCCTAATACTAAATAATCAATGTTGGCTTCAATCATTGGAGTCAGGTAGGAGTGAAGCAATTTATCCATTTCTGGTGAATTGATATCCCCGTTTTCAATTAATTGAACTAGTCCGTGACCTACTTGCTCTATTATTTTTGTGTCTTGGTACTTTTCGGTCGTTTTATTGAATAGTTCACTGTTCAAGGTTCCTTGTGTCGCCAGAATGCCTATTATTTGTGTTTTAGAATGGATCACTGCTGGTTTTATTGCAGGTTCTATTCCAATAAAAGGAATGCCGTATTTTGCTCTTAACTCCTGAATAGCATTGGTGGTTGCAGTATTACACGCTACTACAATTAATTTACAATCCATTGCAAGCAATAAATCGGTGTTTTTCATACTCAGGGCAATTATCTCTTGTTTAGACTTTTGTCCATATGGGGCATTTTTACTATCTGCTAGATAGATGGTTCTTTCATTGGGTAGTAATTTATGGATTGCTTTCCAAATGGAAGTTCCGCCAATCCCTGAGTCAAAAATTCCTATAGGTTGATTATTGCTATACATAAAAACAAAGTTACGTGCTGGAATTTGAATTTCCTAAAATTTATTTTAAACAAAAAAACTGCTCAAGCCTAAAATAAGGGTGAGCAGTTTTGTACGCGTATCGATTTTTCTTAGAAACCTAAATCTTTTTTTACATCAGCAGTCAAGTTTGGACCGTCTGCAAGTAATAGAGATGCACCATCTAAAACATACTGGAATCCTTTAGCTTTACCCACTTTTTGGATTGAAGCTTTTACTTTATCCATTAATGGGTTTATAATGTCAGATTGTTTTTGTTGCAATTCTTTTTGAGCATTGTCTCTAAAGTCTACAATTCTTTTTTGCATGTCTTGAACTTCTTTAGAACGCTCTCCATTTACAACTTCAGTAACTGTCGCAGCTTCTGTTTCGTATTTTTTCAATTTTCCTTGGTATTCTTCAACCATTTTTTTGTAGTCAGCATCATACGTAGTACTCAATTTATCCAATTGTTTTTGAGCGTCTAGCATTGCTGGCATTTTTGTCATAATCTCAGTTACATCAACATGAGCAGTTTTTGCTTGTGCAATAATTGTTTGGTTTGCTCCTAAAATAAAAATTGCAGCAATAAATAGAGTTTTAATTTGTTTCATCGTTTTTAAAATATTTAATAATTAATTTTTGTTTGTATTTTCTTTTAATTTTTCTTCTCTCGCTTTTCTAATGGCTTCTCTGTCTTCCAGTATTTTTTTTCTTTTTTCGTCCAATGCCTTCTTACGGTCTTCTAAAACTTTCTTGCGATCTTCTAATGTTTTTGCTCTTGCAGCTGCTTGTTTTAGTTTAATATCTTCAACCACTAGCCTCGTGCTGTCTTTAACTGTTGCTGTTTCTATACCGCCTATTTTAGCATTTGCAGAAACCGTGCCATTTTTTTTAGCTTCTCTATCGGCTATAATTTGTTTTCTTTTATATTCAAATTCTTGTTTCTTTTGCTCTTGAAGCAATTTTCTATCAGCGAGTATTTGATCTCTAGTCGTTTTTTTATCATCCAAGAGTTTTTGCCTTTCTACTAATGCTGGATTTTGATCCAATGCATCTTCTTTTTTCTCTTTGGTTTCTTCTTCTTTTAGTTGTTTTTTAGTCAACTGTTCTCGTTTTTCTGTTCTGTTCAATGTGCGTAAAATTTGATCGCTGATATCAAATCTTTTTGCGGCAAATAACATAGTCAAGTCAGACGTCTTGTCAAATATAAAATCATATTTTAATCTTTCTGCAATATCTTGGACAGCTGTAAAAACTTGATCTTGTATTGGTTTTACCAAAACAGATTTTTGTAGCATCAAATCTCCATTGGCGCCAAATCTTTTTTGTTGGTAATCCAAATTTTCGTTTTCAAGAAAATTAATTTCTGTTTCTCTTTCATCAATTAATTCTTTGGTCAATAAAGCTCTTTCTGCTTTCAAGGCTTCCTTTAATTTATTGATTTCAATTTTCTTAGTATCAATCTCCAGTTTCCATTTTTCAGCCTTTTGCTCTAATTGAGAATTTGCTTCCGTATAATCGGGTACATTTTGTAAAATGTATTCCATATCAATGAAGCCTAGCTTAGTTCCTCTGGTTTGTGCGTCAATTGTTTGTACAACGACTAACGCTAAAAATAGATATAAAAATTGTTTTCTCATAACGGTACTGTATTAGAAAATTTAAAATCAATTTTTTTTAGAATTGTTGCCCAATGATAAAATGGGTTTCCCATCCATTAGCTTTTGCTTGCCCTGGCAATGTGTCAAAACCGTGACCAAAATCAATTCCCAATAAACCAAATGCTGGCATAAATACACGTAATCCAACTCCGGCAGAACGATTTAAGGCAAAAGGATTATAGCTTTTAAAATCCCTAAACGACGATCCTGCTTCCATAAATGCCAATGCATAAATTGAAGCCGATGATTTTAACGTAATCGGATAACGTAATTCCATTGAGAATTTATTAAAAACAGTGGCTCCAATTTGATCTCCTACAGCATTTACTGGCGTTAGTGAGTTGTTAGGATATCCTCTCAATTGTATTGTTTCTCTACCATCCATTGAATAATTTGCTAGTCCGTCACCACCAAGATAGAATCGTTCAAAAGGAACAACTCCTCTGTCTTGATTGTAGGCCCCAAGGAACCCAAACTCTGTTAAAGTTCTCAGTACTAATTTACCATAAATTTTTGTATACCAGTCTGCTTTGAACTTTATTTTATAATATTCTAACCATTTAAAACGCTCTTGATCTACTTTGCTGACATTTGTAGCCGCAAGTGTGTAGTCAGAAACTTTGTTTCCATTGGTATCAATATAATCTCCTATCTGTACAATATTGCCATTTGCATCTGGAACATTTAAGCGGTCAACAGTATTTTTCAACTTGTATTCTTCTTGATCGCCTAATGTTGAGTAATTAACTCCGTTTAATAAGGAATATGGAGGGGTTAATTTAGCTGAAATACTAAACTCCGATCCGTACGTTGGGAATATTGGATTTACCCCTTTATTACTTCTTGTTAATCCTATGGTGTACGCCATATTTCTAGAGGTACCGTCTCCAAAAGTAAATAAGCCGGTATTGTAATTATTTAAATCATAATGTTGGTAACTTAAGGATTGTGACAACACAAAGAAATCATCTGGAACTGTCAGTCTTTTGGCTAAACCAACGGACAATGTCATGATGTTAAAACTTTTGGTTTTATCGGCTCTTTGTGTAACAAAATTATTTAAAAATTGTTTACTGTACGATATTGAGCTACTAAATTGAACCGGTTTTTTTCCGCCAAACCAAGGTTCTGAAAATGAAACACTATACGTTTGAAAAAATGTGCTGGCTTGTAAACGTAACGATACTTTCTGACCGTCTCCCATCGGTAATGGTTTGTAAGCATCTTTTTTAAACATATTTCGCGCAGAAAAGTTGTTGAAAGATAATCCAAGAGTACCAATAAAACCACCTCCACCATAACCTCCTTGAAGTTCAATTTGGCTAGAACCTTTCTCTACAAGTTGATATTCAATATCAACCGTTCCTGCGCCTGAATCAACATTTTTAAACGCTGGATTGATAGCTTCCGGGTCAAAAAATCCTAATTGTCCAATTTCACGAATGGTTCTTACTAATTCTTCTTTGCTGTATTTTTCTCCTGGTTTTGTTCTTAACTCACGATAGATTACGCGGTCATTTGTTTTGTCATTTCCAACAACAGTAATTTTGTTAAAATAGGCAATCGGGCCTTCAGTGATTCGTATTTCAAAATCAATAGTGTCATTAGCAGTCCTTACCTCAACCGCATTTATATTTGAAAATAAATAACCACTATTTTTATATAAATTGTCAATGTCGTCCCCATCCGGTTTAGAGGCATCAGCGATTCTTTTTTGTAACAGCACACCATTGTAAGTCTCTCCTTTTTTAACACCTAATACTTGGCTTAATCCTTGATCGGTGTAAACGGTATTTCCTAAAAATTTAATGTCTCCAAAGTAATATTTATTGCCTTCCTCTACATTTATTGTAATAGCTAATGCGTTCTTTTCTTTATCAAAAGTAACGGAGTCCGATAGTATTCTGGCGTCTCTATATCCTTTTTCTTTATAAACCGAAATTACTTTTTCTAAATCAGTTTTATATTTTTCTTTTATAAATTTAGATGCTTTTAAGACTCGAAGGAAATTCTTTTGTTTCGTATCCTTCATCGCTTTTCGCAAGGCTTTGTCGGACAGTTTTGTATTTCCTACGAAATCAATTTTTTGAATTTTTACTTTCTCTCCTTTGTCAATACTGACAAGCATGTTTACGGAATTTACTGTTGATGTATCTTTAACAGTGTTTATGTTTACTTTAGTGTTATAATAACCGTCTTTTTTATATTTATTTTCTATGTAGTTTCTAGTCGTGGTAATCAAGTTTTCGTTTACTACTTTACCTTTATTTAAACTATTGTCTTTTATTAAAGCTTCTGTTTTGGTCTTCTTAACCCCTACAAATTTTACTTGGTTTAACTTTGGTAACTCTACAATATTTAAATCAAGATAAATACTGTCATTCTGTACCTTATTTATATAAAATGAAATTTCATCAAAGAGACCCAGTTTTCCCAGTTTTTTAATTGCAGCACTAATTTCTTCACCCGGGATTGTTATTTCTTGTCCTTTTTCTAAACCTGCAAAAGTGACTACCGTTTGAGAGTTGAAACTGATATCTCCAACAACGGTTACATCGGCTAAAATGTATTTTTTTCCCTGATCAAAAGGAACTCTTTCTTGCGCTTTAACTTGTGTAAAACTTCCAAAAATCAAAACGGTAAGGACTATTTTTATGCTTTTATTTAACACTAAAAAATTATTTAATTTGTTCACTTGTTTTTCCAAATCTACGTTCTCTTTTTTGATAACTAATGATAGCCTCATATAAATCTTGTTCTTTAAAGTCTGGCCACAATATATCCGTAAAATATAATTCTGAATAGGCAATCTGCCACAACAAAAAATTACTTATCCTATGTTCTCCACTTGTTCGTATTAATAAATCTACGTCCGGTAAATTTTGCGTGTAAAGATGCTCATTAATAATGGAATCGTCAATACTGTCTATTGAAATTATATTATTTTTAACTTTACTGCAAATGTTTTTTACAGCAGTGACAATTTCTTCCCTTGAACCATAGCTTAAAGCCAGTGTCAATGTCATTTGTGAGTTGTCTTTTGTTTTATCAATAACATCAAGTAGTTCTTTTTGCGCTGATTTTGGTAATTTTTCTAAAGTACCAATAGCATTCAGTTTGATGTTATTTTTTTGGAGTGTTACAAGTTCTTTTTTCAAGGAGTTGATGAGGACTTTCATTAAAGTTTCAACTTCTAGTTTTGGTCTGTTCCAGTTTTCAGTGGAAAAAGCATATAAGGTAAGAAATTCGATGCCAAGTTTAGCACTGGCTTCGATTATTACTTTAACTGATTTTGTTCCGCTTTCATGACCTAAAGCTCTCAAAAGTCCTTGTTGTTTTGCCCAACGACCATTACCATCCATTATAATGGCTAAATGTTTCGGCAAGTTATTCTTGTTAATTGTCTCTAGTAAATTCATTTTTTTATTCTGCACAATAACAGGGTTTATTCCCAAAGGTGTAGGTTAAAGTTACGCCTGAAAAAACATACCAATCATTATTATTTATATTTCCAAATCGGAGCGATTCCAAATTTTTGTTTTCGGGATTACTTCCGTCTATGTTATCTGTCAACGTATATCTTGCGCCTACTTCTGCAGCCAAGATTAAATTAGGAGTAATATTCGATTTTATTCCTACAGTCATTGGGACTGCAAACGAGCCTGTGTTTTCAATTTTTTCAGTTTCTCCGTCTAGTACATACAATGCGTGATATCTAAAATAACTTATGCCGGAATGTACATAAGGAGTGATTTTAGTACTGGAATCATGAAGATTAAAATCAAAAAAGTTGAATTCAAGGCCTAAAGATACTTCTTTTATAGTGTTTTTAAAATTATAGCCTCTTTGGTTTCTGCCTGCTTCTTTTGAATCTAAATCATTGGAAGCGATACTTGATTGCGTATAAGAAAATCGATACGCATGTCTGGCGCTTTTATTCCATTTATATAGCAATCCAAAAGCAGGTTCATTTGGTGATATATAAGTAGTAGGGCCAACATCTCCGATAAAATTACTTCCGCCTAAAAAAACACCAACCTCATGTATCTGAGCATTGGTAGCCATTAATGGGAAAAAGCAAAAAAATAAATAAAAAATTTTGTTCATTTAATCAAAAATTGCGTGCAAATATAATAATTATCAATTCGATTCAATACCCAATCAGTTAAATGTGTGTTTTTTTAATAATTAACTGCTAAACTCACAGGAAGTAAATATTTATTATACTAAAACGGGGAAAATTGATAAAATCGTATAGGGCTTGATTAAAATGATTTAATTCCTTTTGTCTTCTCCCCAAAGTAGTTTGTTGCGGAGTGTTTTCAAAAATGTTTCCTCGGGAATTTCGACCATATTAATTTGAAAAGGAGTTTTCTTTAAAGTCAGAATCGATTCATTTTTGACCGAGGTAACTCTAGAATCTAAGGATACCAAATAGTATTCCTCTCTTCCTGAAACTTTTAAACGGATTTCAGTTTCATCAGGTACTACAAGAGGTCTTGCGGTAAGATTGTGAGGGGCAATAGGAGTAATAACCGTGCTTTTTACATCAGGTGTTAAAATCGGGCCACCACAGCTGAGGGAATATCCTGTTGATCCAGTTGGTGTTGAAATGATTAAACCGTCAGCCCAATACGAAGTCAGATACTCGTCGTTCAAATAGGTGTCAATCGTAATCATCGAAGTGGTGTCTTTTCGACTGACCGTAATTTCATTCATGGCAAAATTAATTGCGTCAATAGATTCATTTGGTGGCGTACACGTCAAACTCAGTAAAGCTCGTTTAGAAATCGTGTACTTTTTATCGATAACAAATTGCATAAATGAGGCAATATTCTCTTTTTGTACCGATGCTAAGAAACCCAATCTGCCGGCATTTATACCTAAAATAGGGATGCCGGAATCTCGGACTAATGTTGCGGCTCTTAATATAGTGCCGTCTCCGCCGATGCTTATCAGCATATCAAAACTGTCATCTAGTTCCGTATGGGATGTGAACGTTTTGTATTTTTTTTCTACAATTTTCCTTTCGTTTAGCATCTCTAGAAAATGAGTCTCAATAATCATTTCTACATTGTTCTTGTTAAAAAAAACAAAGATGTCGTTTATGATGGGTTCCGTACTGTTTTGATAATATTGACCGTAGATAGCTACTTTCATCTTTTTGATTAATCGTTTAATGGTGATATGTTTATTTTGGCATTTATCTGATCCGACTAATAATCGGCTAAATAAAAACTATATATTAAGGTACTTGTCTAAATAATCAGAGCGCTCTTTTAAATTATTGATATAATTGTCCTCCTGATGCTCTGAAATGATTTCGTAATTGTATCTTCTGAAAGTTTGTATGATTTCATTCATCGCGCCCAGAGTTATTTTCACAGTAACTTCAACACTCTCAACATCCGCTTCTGAGATGAACAGACCTAAAAGTTTTCCGTTATTGCTTTCTATAATTTGGGTAATTTGACTCATAGAGTAATCTAAAACCCCTTTTTTAACCACAATTATTCCGCCTGGTTCTTTTAAAAAAGGTGTTTCATGAAAAAACTTCATTATGTCTTCTATTTCATAATATCCCACGTAAGTATTGTTTTCGTCCAAAACAGGAACTAAATTAGTATGGTTTTTTGCGAAAACTTCTAAAACATCCAGCCATATCGTGTTTGTTCTGGCGAAAAATCCTTCAAGAGTAAAGCGATAATCCACTACTTTTTTTTGACTTTCAAAAGTCTCTAAGTCTTCGGATGCAATACTGCCAATGTAAACTCCCTCTTCAACAATCGGAAAATGTGAAAAGTGTAACTCGCTAAAAAAGTCTTGAACGGCCGCAACAGAATCGTGGCTGTCAATCGCTTTAAAATCATTGGTAATATATTCTGTAATTTCTGTCATAAATCAGTCGGCAATATTTCATGCAAAATAATCAAAAATAAGCAAAATCTCCTAAGTTTTACTTTGTATTTTTGCTCCAAATAAATACTACTATCAAAATCAAAAAGTGTTCTAATGACAAAGTTAAGTGTAAACATCAATAAAATAGCTACTTTGCGAAATGCTCGCGGAGGAAATGTTCCTGATTTATTAAGAGTAGCCACCGATATTCAAAAGTTTGGTGCCGCGGGAATCACCATTCATCCCCGTCCGGATGAACGTCACATACGTTATCAAGATGCCCGAGATTTAAAGTCTGTTGTTTACACCGAATATAATATTGAAGGAAATCCAGAGCAAACATTCATTGATCTTGTTCTCGAAATAAAACCTACTCAAGTAACTTTGGTGCCAGATGCAATTGATGCCATAACTTCTAATGCAGGTTGGGATACTATAAAGCATGCTTCGTATTTAACCGAAATTGTTCAGGAATTTCAACGCAACGGAATAAGAGCTTCCATTTTTGTAGATCCTGTTCTCGAAATGATTGAAGGCGCAAAAATAATTGGAGCCGAAAGAATCGAGTTGTACACCGAGGCATTTGCGCATCAATACAGTTTAGGAAATCCAGATGCAATAAAACCGTATGTGGAATCATCAATTTTAGCCAATGAACTTGGATTGGGAATCAATGCAGGTCACGATTTAAGCTTGGACAACATTCAGTTTTTTAAGCAAAATATTCCGGGACTACTCGAAGTTTCTATCGGTCATGCTTTAATTTCCGAAGCTATTTATTTAGGCTTGGATAATGTGGTAAATATGTATTTGCAAAAATTAAAATAGTTTTTTAAACCATTAAGAAATTAAGATGGATTAAGTCAAAAGCTTGATAACTTTAATTTCTTAGTGGTTTGTAATTTAAATTATAACGTTAAAATCTAAAATCATATGCTTTTTTCAAAAATAGAAGGCTCAGGGCAACCGCTTTTAATCCTCCACGGATTCTTAGGAATGTCTGATAATTGGAAAACACTCGGAACGCAATTTGCGGCTGATTTTCAAGTTCATTTGCTCGATTTGCGCAACCACGGTCGAAGCTTGCATTCCGAAGAGTTCAGTTATGAGATCATGGCTCAGGATGTTTATGACTATTGCCAAGCTCATACTTTAGAACACATTAACATCATTGGTCATTCGATGGGCGGAAAAGTAGCCATGCTTTTGGCCGCAACTCATCCAGAATTAGTGCGTAAATTGGTTGTAGCTGATATTGGGCCAAAATTTTATCCGGAACACCATCAGGATATTCTGGCGGGATTGAATGCCGTTGATTTTTCAAAAAAACCAAGCCGCAACGAAGTCGAAGCAATCATGACTAGTTATGTTCCTGATTTTGGAACCAGACAATTCTTAATGAAAAATTTATTTTGGCAAGAGCCGGGACAACTCGCCTTCCGATTTAATTTGGCAGTCTTCAATAATAAAATGGATGAAATAGGAATTGCATTACCCGAGTATTTAATTTCTAAAGTACCAACATTGTTCATCCGTGGTGGAAATTCCAAATATATTTTAGAAAGCGATTTCGAAAATATTAAACAACAGTTTCCTGATTCAAGCATTGAAACAATTCCGAATGTAGGGCATTGGCTGCATGCCGAAAACCCGACCGCGTTTTATCAAAAGGTGACTTCTTTTTTGAAATGAACTTGATAATTTTAAATTTTCACTACATTTATTAAAATTTTAAAACAAAAATTCATGAATTTATTGATCAAAATTCTTATCACTTCAGGCTTAGTATTGCTTATTGCGAATTTTATGCCGGGTGTTCATGTGACTGGATTTACTACAGCATTAATTGTAGCAATAGTGCTGGGGTTACTTAATATCTTTATCAAACCAATTTTAGTAATACTTACATTACCGGTTACCATTATTACTTTAGGTCTGTTTTTATTGGTTATTAATGCACTTATGATTTTGTTGTGTTCAAAAATTGTGGGAGGATTTAGCGTCGATACGTTTTGGACTGCCTTATTTTTCAGTATCATATTGTCAGTATTACAGTCCATAATGAATGGAATATTAGGCGAAGGAAAGTAACGAATTCTTTTTAACACGTATTTGTGAATGAATTAATTTACAGTATTTGTTAATTTGATACCTTTGTCATTCTATAATTTAAACGATGTCTAAAAAGTTTTACATAGTGTTATTAGTTATGCTTGGTTTCTTTACGACACCAAGTGTGGCTTTTGCATCTGGGATAAAAACGGAGAAGGCATGTTGCAAAAAAGAATCTGCGTCAAAAAAAGATAAAAAAGAGTGCTGTAAAAAGGAACCTTCCTCAAAAGAGGATTCTCATGAAGGCTGCACTGGCGCTTGTAAAAATAGTACTTGCAGTAGTTCATCCTTTTATCTGGGGATTTCTTCGTTGTTTTACACCGAAGTGAAAAAGCACCTCTTTAGTTTTTCTACTGAAAAACAAAATTATTATTACTCAGAAATCTTCATTTCCTCTGATTTTCGTTCTATTTGGCTTCCCCCTAAAATAAGCTAAATTCCTTTTTTGACAGCCAAAAAACTGTCTTCCTGAAAGCAAATTATGCTTTTCAAATCATTAATTTTTTGTCGTTTACAATATGGAATATAGCAAAACAGGCTATTATTTTCACTATAGTTTGCGACGCATTCACCTCAAAATTATTCATACAATGAACTCAATAAAAAGAATATTGATGGCAATAGTTGTGTTGCTTTCAGTTACAACAGCAAGTGCCCAAATTAAAAACGCTACAACAGAAACGGTAAAAATATACGGAAACTGTGATATGTGTAAAACAACTATAGAAACCGCCGGAAACCTAAAAAAAATGGCGAAAGTCGAGTGGAATAAAGACACCAAAATGGCAACCCTTACGTATGATTCCACTAAAACAAGCCAAGACGAAATATTGAAACGTGTTGCTTTAGCGGGTTACGACAGTGATAAATTTCTTGCTCCGGCTGCTGTTTACGACAAATTACACGGATGTTGTCAATATGAAAGAGAAGCTAAAGTAGCTGTTTCAACAGAAATGAAAATGGAAACCACTACTACAGAAAATCATGCAAACCACGCCAATCATTCTGATACTGCAGCTGCAAAACAACAGCAGGTTGATACTAAATTAAAAGTTGTTTTTGATAGTTATTTTCTTTTGAAAGATGCTTTGGTAAAAACTGATGGCAAAGCTTCTGCTACTTTAGCGAAAGACGTTTCAACAGCATTAAATGCAGTAAAAATGGACGAGCTTGCAATGGATGTTCACATGATTTGGATGAAAGAAATGAAAGGTTTAATGGCTAGTGCCAAGAATATTTCAGAAACTCAAGATATCAAACGTCAAAGAGAATTTTTCATTCCTTTTTCAAAATCGATGTATGAAGTGATAAAAGTAGCTAAATACGACACTCCGGTTTACCTTCAGTTTTGTCCAATGGCAAATGACGGTAAAGGAGCAAACTGGCTGAGCAAAGAAAACGCGGTTAAAAATCCATATTACGGTTCTCAAATGATGTCTTGTGGAAAAACGGTCGAAACCATTCAATAAATAAGAATATAAAATGAAAAAGATAATCCTGTTACTCAGTTTAGTAATCAGTATTTCAACTGCAACTGCCCAAATAAAAATTGGAGATAATTTGCCTGATTTTGAACTTAAAAATAATAAAGAGACAGCAATAAATTTGGAGACTTTAAAAGGGAAAACGGTCTTAATTGACTTTTGGGCTTCATGGTGCGCACCTTGTAGGCTGGCTAATAAAAAGTTAGCTCCTTTATACAATCAGTATAAAAATGAAAACTTCGAAATCGTAGGAATATCGTTGGATACCGATAAAACGAAATGGATGAATGCCATAGAGAAAGATAAATTGGTATATGAGCAATTAATCGATTATAGAGGTTTTGATGCAAAATCAGCCCTTCTTTTTGGAGTAGAAGCGCTACCCAATTCGTATTTATTTGATGTATCAGGGAAGTTAGTTGCCATCAATCCTACGGAGGAACAAATAATAATGCAAATAAAAAAATAAAGGAAAATGAAAAAAATAATTTTAAAATTCATTGGTATCGCTTGTTTGGTTTTAATATCAAGCGCAAACTCTTATTCTCAAATCTCAAAAGCGGAAATAATGGCAACCGGTTTAACGTGTTCTATGTGTTCCAATGCTATTAACAAACAACTGAAAGCAACAGTAGGTGTGGATAGCGTGAGTACTGATTTGAATACGAATACTTTCACGGTTTATTTAAAAAAAGAGAGTAAAATAACGCCACGAGTATTGAAAGAAGGCGTTGAAAAAGCAGGCTTTTTTATCGGTTCATTAGTAATTACTGTGCCTACAGAAAGCCTAAAACCAGAAGGCAATAAAACTATTTCATTCAACGGATCAACTTTTATTTTATTGAATGAAGAACTTAAAAACAGTACCGGAGAGACTAAATTAAAGATTTTTGACAAAGGATATGTAACTCAAAAAGAGTACAAAAAATTGCTCAAAACGTTTTCAAAAACAGCCTCATATTCATTAGATAACGAAGATGATTACCATATCAAAACTGTAATTTAATGAGAAAATTTTTAATCGTATTCACGTTTTTTATTGTTCAGGGGATATCGGCTCAGGAGCTTTTTGTAGTTACGGATCCGGCAAGCAATGTTCCTGCGGGTTCACTAGGAATTCGTTTGGGGCAATCCATTTTTAAGGAACAAATGGAATCAGGATATAGTTATCACTTCATGCCCGAAGTTACTTGGGGTGTCAATAAAAATTTGATGGTTAGAACATCAATGTTTGTGAGCAGTAGAAGCAATAAATTGGTGGCAGAAGGCGCTAGTTTTTACACTAAATATCGTTTCTTTTCCACGGATGACTTGCAGAGTCATTTCCGAATGGCAGCATTTGGAAGATATAGCTTTAACAATGCAGATATCCATCAGGAACAAATAGAAATTATGGGACACAATACCGGTTTTGAAACGGGAATTGTAGCTACTCAACTTATAAAAAAGATAGCCATAAGCGCTTCTGTTAGTTTTGAAAAAGCCTTTGATAATAAGCCGGATTATAGATTTCCTATTGCACAAAGCGATAACGCCACTAATTATACATTGTCGTTTGGGAAATTGGTGTATCCAAAAAAATATACTAGTTTTAAGCAAACAAATATTAACACGATGCTGGAGTTTGTTGGACAAACCTTAAACGAAAACGGAAAATCGTATTTAGACATTGTGCCCTCTATTCAATTTATTATCAACAGCCAAGCACGAATTGATGTTGCTTATAGACACGAATTATACAGTTCTATGTTGCGTTCTGCGCCAAATGGATTTTATTTAAATTTAGAATATAATTTTTTCAATGTTTCAAAATGATACAGGTGATGATCATTTTCCTTTAAATTTCAGAAATAATAGTCAACCAGCAGAGCAATTCACTACAATAATTAACAATTAATACTTTATTAAATGAAAAATATATTTTTATCAATAATGACATTAGCCCTTGTGTCAGTTTCATGTAACCAAAAGAATAAAGAAACAACAAGCGATTCACCAGTTGCAACCAAAACAACTTCGGAATTGTATTCGTGTCCGATGCATCCCGAGAGTATTGGCGAAAAAGGTGCAGAATGTCCCGAATGTGGTATGGAACTCACCGAGAAAGTGAAGCAAAAAAAAATATTGAAAAAAAATGTTCCTAATACGACTGCTGTTAAAACGGAAAATACAGCTGCTGCAAATTCGTTTTCTATTAATGAAATAGTAAGCAGTTATTTAATGCTTAAAAATGCATTGGTTAATGATGATTCTGATGGCGCTGCCAATGCTGGAAACGCGTTGTACACCACGTTTGAAAAAGTAAATTCTAATACTATTTTAAATGAGAAGCTGAAAAACAAATACAATGACATCGCTGTAAATGCAAAGAAACAAGTGAAATATATTGGTAAAAACGCCGGGAAAATAGCTCGTCAAAGAGAATATTTTGCCTTGGTGAGTAAAGAAGTACATGATTTGATAAAAACTTTTGGAACAAATCAAAAACTGTATCAGGATTATTGTCCAATGTACAATGAAGGAAAAGATGGGTATTGGATAAGCGAAACTAAAGAGGTTAAAAATCCCTACTATGGTTCTGAGATGCTGAGCTGTGGCAGAATCGTTGTGGCAATTTAATCGCGATGAAACTCGCTATTAAAAATATGGTGTGCGATCGCTGTAAAATGGTTGTGAAATCAGAGCTTGAAAAAATGGGAATATTTCCTGTTTCAGTGGAATTAGGAGAAGTGGAACTTTTAGAAAATTTCAAAGAGAATCAAAAGCAAGAGTTACAAATAAAATTACAATCGCTAGGATTCGAATTGTTAGAGGATAAAACAACGATACTTACAGAGAAAATAAAATGTCTTATTATTGATTTGGTACACCATCAAAATAATAAATTAAAAACTACTTTATCACATTATTTATCAGAACAATTAGTGCAAGATTACAGTGCTTTGAGTAGTTTGTTTTCAGAAGTTCAAGGCACAACTATTGAACATTATTTTATTGCTCAAAAAATTGAAAAAGTAAAGGAGTTATTAATGTATAAAGAATTAACTTTAAGTGAAATTGCAATTAAATTAAATTACAGTGATGTAGCACATTTGAGCAATCAATTTAAAAAAATCACGGGCGTAACGCCAAGTCATTTTAAACAATTAAAAGAAAATAACAGATTGCAAATTGATGAGTTGTAAAATTTACAAATCATTTCCAAAATTCTACAACAGTCAAAATATTAGGTCGAGTACCTTTGAGCTGTAGAAATAGATCTTTAGTTTAATATTTTAATAATAGAAAAAATGAAAACATTAATTATTGTACTGAGTGTATTCTTAGCAGTAAATTCAGTGGCATCAGCGCAAGAAGCTGTTAAATCTTCGCAAAAAGAAACCCAAAAAGAAATGTATACATGTCCCATGCACCCAAAAGAGATAAGTAGCAAAGAAGGAGATTGCAGTAAATGTGGAATGACATTAGTAAAAACACTAAAACACGACACCTCAGGTAAAGGGAAAAAAACAGAAGTTGTTACAAAATACGTTTGCAAAATGGATGGTACAACTGCTGACAAACCAGGGAACTGCTCTAAATGTGGAATGAAGATGACTTCTCAAGAAATTCAAAAGCTCACTTATTCTTGCCCGATGCACCCAAATGAAATGAGTGATAAATCAGGAAAATGTTTCAAATGCGGTATGCAAATGACTCCAAAAGAAAGTGACAAAAAAGAAGAAAATCATCAACACTAAAGTTTTTTTTAAATCGGTTCTATACTTTTTGTAGAACCGATTTTTTTTAATTCAACATTATGAAACATACGTATACAATCACTGGAATGTCTTGCGACGGTTGTCGTTCCAAAGTCGAAAAAACACTGAATGCTATTGATGGGATTCAAGCGACACTTACTTTGAATCCGCCAATAGCAACAATAATAATGGATAAACACATTCCCACTGCTCAATTACAAGAGGCTTTAACTGCCGCTGGAAAGTATACCATTGCAATGAACAATGGAGTTGATTCTCACGGAACGGCTGCAAAGCCAATCGAGAAATCTTGTTGCAGTTCGAATAAAAGTCATGAGAAACCACTTGAAATAGTATCCTCTAATGCGCACGGAAAATACTATTGTCCGATGCATTGCGAGGGCGAAAAAGTCTATGATAAACCGGGAGATTGTCCGGTTTGTGGAATGGATTTAGTTAAAGAAGCGGAATTGGCAAGTAGTAAAACAATGTATACTTGTCCCATGCATCCCGAAGTTGTCAAAGAAGGTCCGGGTTCTTGTCCCATCTGCGGAATGGATTTAGTGCCAATGGAACCCACCGATTCTGAAGAAAATAAGGTGTATAATGATTTGGTGCGCAAAATGAAAATAGCGGTAGTTTGTACTGTTCCCATTTTCATTATTGCGATGTCAGATATGATTCCGAATAATCCAATAATGAAAATTATGGATTTAGAAAAGTGGAATTGGGTACAACTAATTTTGTCGCTTCCAGTCGTTTTTTATGCGTGTTGGATGTTTTTTGAGCGTGCATGGAAATCCATTGTTACTTGGAATCTCAATATGTTTACGTTGATTGGGATTGGTTCTGGAGTCGCTTTCTTATTTAGTTTATTTGGATTATTTTTCCCGGCTATGTTCCCCGACGAATTCAAAACACCTAACGGAGCGGTTCATCTTTATTTTGAAGCAACAACGGTCATACTAACATTGGTTTTATTAGGTCAATTACTCGAGGCCAGAGCGCACAGCCAAACGAGTGGAGCCATAAAGGAATTGTTGAAATTAGCACCAACCGAAGCCACTTTAATTATTGATGGCGCGGATAAAGTAATCTCAATTCACGACATCAAAAAAGGGGATTTACTGCGTGTTAAACCGGGCGACAAAATTCCCGTGGATGGAAAAATAACCGATGGAGAAAGTACCATTGATGAATCGATGATTTCCGGAGAGCCTATTCCGGTTGATAAAAAAACAGATGATCCTGTTATAGCAGGAACCATAAACGGCAACAAATCCTTTGTGATGATTGCCGAAAAAGTAGGGACAGAAACTTTGCTGTCGCAAATCGTAAAGATGGTAAATGATGCGAGCCGTTCCAGAGCACCCATTCAAAAACTTGCGGATAGTATTGCTAAATATTTTGTGCCAATTGTAGTTGGGGTTTCCATAATAACCTTTTTTGTTTGGTCACAATTTGGTCCTGAACCCGCAATGGTTTTTGGATTTATTAACGCTATTGCGGTACTGATAATTGCTTGTCCTTGTGCTTTGGGATTGGCTACGCCAATGTCAGTGATGGTTGGAGTAGGGAAAGGGGCGCAATCAGGAGTTTTAATAAAAAATGCCGAAGCATTGGAAAACATGAATAAAGTTAATGTTCTTATTACCGATAAAACAGGAACAATTACCGAAGGAAAACCTTCTGTTGAAAAAGTATTTTCCTTGAATAATGACGAAAATGAACTATTGCAAAAGATCGCATCTTTGAATCAGTATAGTGAACATCCTTTGGCGCAAGCCGTGGTCAATTTTGCGAAAGCGAAAGAAGTCACTTTAATTGAAGTAAAGGATTTTGAAGCAATTTCAGGCAAAGGCGTGATTGGGACAGTGACTAATAAAAAAGTGGCGCTGGGAAATAAAAAACTGATGGAGCAAGTGAACGCCACGGTATCGGATGAATTAGAAATGAAGATCACAGCCGAACAGAAAATGGGAAAAACCGTCTCTTATATCGCCGTTGATGGAATTGCAGTGGGATTTGTATCAATAGCGGATGCCATAAAAGCGACAAGCAAAGATGCCATAAAAGAACTGATGCGTCAGGGAGTTGAAGTAATCATGCTAACAGGCGATAACGTAAACACGGCCCAGGCTGTGGCAACAGAACTGAATTTAACTTCATTTAAAGCGGGTTGTTTGCCAGAAGACAAGCTGAAAGAAATAAAACGATTACAATCCGAAGGAAAAATTGTAGCTATGGCAGGCGACGGAATCAACGATGCTCCAGCTTTGGCTCAAGCTGATGTCGGCATTGCCATGGGAACAGGAACTGATGTGGCAATAGAAAGTGCGAAAATAACGTTGGTGAAAGGTGATTTACAAGGAATAGTAAAAGCCAAAAACTTAAGTCACGCGGTGATGCGAAATATCAAACAAAACTTATTCTTTGCGTTTTTCTATAATGTGTTAGGAATTCCAATTGCCGCGGGTGTTTTGTATCCGTTTTTTGGAGTGTTGCTTTCGCCAATGATTGCTGCTTTGGCCATGAGTTTCAGTTCGGTTTCCGTAATTGTTAATGCGTTGCGATTGCGTGGTTTAAAACTTTAAACAAAAATATTTAAGAGTTTCTTTATAAATTAAAAAATATGAAAAGTACGATCCTATTAATTTTATTCCTGATGCTTATTCCTCCTTTTGCAAAAGCAGAAAATAAAAATGGAAATACGATTTCCAGAAAAGCATCCATTATTCAGGCTCAACCTGTAACGTATACTTGTGAAATGCACCCGGAAATTCATGCGAATAAACCCGGAAAATGTCCCAAATGCGGGATGGATTTAATCAAGGAAAAAGTTAAACCAGTAAAAAAAGCAGTTGCCAAAAAACAGTTGCCAAAAGCAATTGTTAAAAAGCAAATGCCGTTGCGAACCAGCTCCAATCAATCTAACGCAGCAAGTGAGGGTATGCATCAAAATCATACGGATGTTCCCGCAGATAACACTAAACTCAAAGAAGAACCCGTTAAAAGAACAGCGAAAAACGCACCTCCCAAAACGGTTCGGTATGATTTATATGTTCGCGACACAATTGTCACTTTTGGCGATACGCCTAAAAGAGCGATTGCCGTAAACGGACAAATTCCGATGCCGACACTTACTTTTACCGAAGGCGATATTGCCGAAATATATGTGCATAATGAGTTGGATGAAGAGACTTCGTTGCACTGGCACGGATTGTTTTTGCCTAATAAAGAAGATGGTGTGCCTAATTTGACCCAAATGCCAATTGAACCACACACGGTTCACAAATATACATTTCCGATAATTCAACACGGAACGCATTGGTATCACAGTCACACGGGTTTGCAGGAGCAAATTGGGATGTATGGTTCTTTTGTCATGAATAAAAGAAATGAAGACCCCACTTTTAAAACAGGAATTGATGATTTGCCAACGGTACCAATCATTTTGAGTGAATGGACGGATTTGAATCCAAAAAATGTCCATCGCATGCTTCACAACGCAACCGATTGGTTTGCGATTCAAAAAGGAACTACACAAAGTTATGCAGAAGCCATTAGAGCGGGACATTTTAAGACCAAAGTTGCCAACGAATGGAAACGAATGAATGCGATGGATGTAAGCGATGTTTATTACAATAAGTTTTTGATTAACGGTAAAAATGAAACTCAACTTTCGCAGTTCAAAGCGGGCGATAAAGTGAGATTGCGGATTGCCAATGGCGGCGCCTCGACCTATTTTTGGCTGACATATGCCGGTGGAAAAATTACCGTGGTGGCCAGTGATGGAAATGATGTGGAGCCAGTTGAAGTGGATCGTTTGATTGTTGCTGTATCTGAAACTTATGATGTTGTCGTGACTATACCTGCTGAAAAGACGGCTTTTGAATTTTTAGTCACTTCTGAAGATCGCACAAAATCTGCTTCGTTATATTTAGGGGATGGTGTGAAACAACTGATGTCGCCTTTGCCAAAATTAAAATATTTTGAAGGGATGAAAATGATGAACGGCATGATGAAAATGAATGGCGATTTAGATGATATGGGTATGAAAATGTCGCTGAACCAAATGGATATGAATGTAGTTATGTATCCTGAAATCACCGGGCCGATAGATTCTAAAGATGGAACGCAAAAAGAAGTTGAAATGGATCATTCCTCTCATGATATGGGAAAAATGAAAATGGAGGAAACTTCTCCAAAGATGGATAATATGAAAATGACGGAGGAGGATTATAATAGTAATGCATTATCTGATATTACTACCTTGAATTATGCCATGCTGAAATCACCCACTAAAACAACCTTGCCAAAAGACGCACCAGTAAAAGAATTGCGGTTTGAATTGTCTGGAAACATGAATCGCTACGTGTGGAGTTTGGACAATAAAGTGATTTCTGAAGCCGATAAAATACTAATTAAAAAAGGAGAGAATGTTCGAGTTGTACTTTTCAATGGTTCCATGATGCGCCACCCGATGCATTTACACGGACATGATTTTAGAGTCCTGAATGGTCAGGAAGAGTTTGCTCCCATGAAAAACATCATTGACATTATGCCCATGGAAACCGATACGATTGAGTTTAATGCAAATGTTAAAGGCGATTGGTTTTTTCATTGTCACATTCTCTATCACATGATGGCGGGAATGGGTCGTGTTTTTAGTTATGAAAATCAAGAGCCTAATCCTTTGATTCCAAATCCAAAATTAGCGCAACGCAAATTATTCGCTGATGACAGAGCCTTTCATGTGATGGCCGAAAATGATTTTGCCACCAATGGGAACGATGGAATGCTGATGATTCAAAATACACGTTGGAGTATTGGTACCGAATGGCGTTTGGGTTATACCGATCATCACGGTTATGAAACCGAAACACACATTGGACGATACATTGGTAAAATGCAATGGCTGATGCCGTTTATTGGTTTTGATTGGCGGTACAGAAAAATGGAAATGGGAGAAATGGAAGAGAATCTTTTTGGTCAAACTAATACCAAAGACAATCGCGCTGTTTTCAGTGCCGGAGTCGAATATACGTTGCCAATGCTCATCAAAGCACAAGCTGAAGTGTATACCGACGGAAATTTCAGGTTGCAATTTGAGCGCATGGATATTCCAGTTTCCAAAAGATTACGCATGAATTTAATGTGGAATACGGACAGAGAATATATGGCAGGTTTACGGTATATCTTCAAAAGGAATTTTGGAATTACAACGCATTACGACAGTGATATGGGAGTTGGTTTTGGTTTGAATGTGAATTATTAGATGTATTGAAAGCCTAAGCGATTTAATTCTAGTCGAATCGCAATTTGCGATTTAAAATTGTTGTAAAATATCGAGAGCATCGCTGTGTAAAATCTGCGCTGTGCGAAGTCTCCCGACTTTGTACCCATGTCTATAGGCCGTTAACACTTTACGTTTATTGTATTATTTGCTTATTATTGTGGGCGCAAAGTCAGAGACGTTTGCGCAGCATAAAAGATTTTTGAATGTACTTTACGAATTGATAATTATATAACAATCTTCATTAACTTATCTGTTATTTGACTGTTTATTTGAAAAAATTCGTCCATTTGAGGGTTTTTAAGGATTTGACGTGTTTCATGATCCTCATTACTTTCTATATAATTAAAATGATGCCCAATGTTGGTCAGATAAGTATATGATAGTATAGTTTTTAAATTTACTTTGTCTTCAGAAGGAATTTGTTCATGTTCAATTTTATGGATAAGCTGTTGTGTCATTATCAATAAATATTTAAGTTTTCGAATATGATAAATTTCTACCACTGCATCTTCTAATTTATCATATTTTACGATTATATACAGTCTTATAAAATTTGCGACGGCATCGCTTCCGTGATATATATTAATAATTTCTTCTCTTATACCATTCCTCGTACGTTTTGTTGTGTCGCGATAAGTAAATTCTTTTATTTCAATTTGAATGATCTCTAGTAGTTTTGTTAGATGATAAACAATTTTTTGTTGTTGTTCTCGTATTCTTTGTTCTTGTAGTTGAGATTGTACAATTTCATTTGCCTCAATTTGAGCTTTTAATGCATAGTACACTAGAATCGATCCTATTATGCTAGATATTGGAGCGGTAATTCCACCGATTGTGTCGCCGATTTCTCCCGTATCTGAAAAATCGATTATTCCGAAGACCCTAGTAAATATGAATGGTGAAATAATTATTAAGATTATCCCAATAATTAATGTGATGGCAATGAATTTTCTGTTTTTGTATTTCCTCATAAATCTTAAATGAATGTTTCGTTTATTTTATTAAATAATACCAGGACATTTGCGCAGCTTAAATGACAAATTTATTCTTTGAATTAACACTTTGCGGAGCTGGGTGTTACCAGACGTAGCTAATTCTCACCCGCTGATAACATTTTTATGCCTTCAAATTCAGATAAAAGCTTCTGATTATTAACTAAATTAGATTGTAATACTATTTGTTTTGGCATTACTTTCATTCCTATTAAATCATCTGTTCTCGTTTTAATCATATGTATATATTCTGTAGCTTCTTCTTTAGTAATAACACCGTCTTCTACTTTTTTCATAATTTCGGCTCTTATCGATAAACTTTCCAAAAGTGTGTTTGATTTCTGTGCTTGTTTATAGAACTTATAATTTGCTATAAAATCCCATACTTCTTTAAAAATGAGAAATAAAGATTTAGCAGTTTCAATTCCTGTCTTAACACCAATATTTGTATCACTCCCGCTATCCAATAAAACAATTTCAGATTTCTCTTCCTCATCTGATATTTTATTTATTATTTCAATAAGTTCATTTAATGCACTTAAAATCTTAATATACTTTTCGGTTTCCAAACCTTCGCCTTCAATAACAATTTGAAAAATTATAATTCCATTATCCATATCTTTATTTAAGTCCTCACTTAAATTTGTTGTGTCCAAAAGATTTTTAGAAAGTTGTAAAGTTTGAATTAATGTGTTGTGAAAATTAAATAATGAAATTGCATTTGAATAAGGAATAATATTATTAGCAGTTGTATTCTTTAGAATTACTGTTAGACTTGAAAGATTAGATTCCGCGTATACCTTCTCGGCTTCTAATGTTTCCAATATTAGCTTATAACGAAAATCGTATCTAATATTATCATAACTACTTTTTGATTGAAATAATATTGGTACAATGTTGTTATAATTATAGTCTACATTTGGACTTGCAAATCCCGATTTGTAGTGTTGAACAATTTCGACTGACTTAAGCTTAGATGTTAAATCTTCTAAATTTTTAATGAAATCAATTTTTTGCATAATATAATTGTTGAGTTTTTTCTATGTCTGCTAACTTGTACATAGGTCTCATAGCATCCGACTTATCCACCTTAAATTAGGCTGCTTTGTCTGACAAGCGTCAGTGTTTATCTATTTTCAAATATATAATAATTATCTTATAAATTATTATGAGACTTTATATTATTGAATACCTCTATTCGCGTGAAGGATGGCAGTGAAAATCCTTTTATGAAGCGAAGCGCAATAAAAGATTGCAACGTACAGCCTGACCCGTAGTTTTACGGAGGGACACGCCCAAATTATTTTTCTTTTCTGGCCTGTGATTTTTTCAAATAACCGCCTAAAATTCAAAATGGTAAAATACTTGTTTGGGTTGCAAAAATTTTATAATTTTGCAGTCCAATTTTATTATGTAAATTAAAGAAGAAGATGGATATCAAAAGAGTAGCAATAGACGCTGTGAATGAAACAATTGTAATGACTGTTGTTCACATGGATTACAAAGGACAAGTAGCAAAAAGAATAAACGAAAAAATGCCTTTGGCAACGGTTAAGGGATTTAGAAAAGGTGCGGTGCCTAAAGATCTTGTTGAAAAACAGTATGGTAAAGCGATCAAACAAGAAGAAATTCAAAAAGTGGTTGATTTAGCATTAGAGCGTTTCGTACAATCAGAAAGATTAAACCTTCTTGGAACACCACTTCCTAAAGTAGACGAGCATTTTACTTGGGATGCTGAAGAACTGGTTTTCGAATATGAAATTGGTTTGGTACCTGACTTCGAATTGGATTTAGAAGCTAAAAATGACATTGTAAAATATGTAGTTTCAGCGGATGATAAAATGATTGACGGTCAGGTAGAACGTATTCAAAAACAATTTGGGACTGCAATTCCTCAAGAGGTTGTTGCTGCAGATTCAGATGTAACGGGAACATTCACTAATGAAGAAAAAGGAATTAATAACGCGACCACTATTGCTGCTGATCTTTTCAAAGACAAAGCGACTTTTGATTTATTCATCGGTAAAAAAGTAGGAGATGTTGTGACTGTAAATACAAAAGATTTATTTGAAGACGTACATCAATTGATGGACGTGTTGAAAGTAAGTCATGATGAAGTTCACGAATTGGCGGTTGACGTAGCTTTCACAATCGAAGCGATAAACACTGCTGAATTAGCTGAATTGAACCAAGAATTGTTTGATAAACTTTTTGGAGCCGGAACTGTTTCTTCACTTGAAGAATTAAAAGCAAAAATTAAAGAAGATGCTGAGACTCAATTTGCACAACAAGCAGACCAAAAATTATTAGGGGATGTAACTGAGTTTTTAATCGAAAGTGCCAAATTCGATTTACCAGCTGAATTCTTGAAAAAATGGTTGCAAACTGTAGGAGAGAAAAAATTGTCTCCTGAGGAAGCTGAAGTGGAATATGTACGTTCTGAAAAAGGATTGCGTTTTCAATTGATCGAAGGTAGAGCAATGGCTCAATCGGACATCAAAATCACTTTTGAAGACTTGAAAACATTCACTACAAAAAACATCCGTCAACAAATGGCGCAATTCGGGCAAACAAATCCTACTGACGAAGAAGTTCAAGGAATTGTAGCTAGAGTTTTGTCAAACCAAGACGAAGTAAAAAGACTTTCAGACCAAGTTGTTGCTGAGAAGCTATTGGACTTATTCAAAGAAAAAGCAAATCCTACCACTAAAGAAGTAACGTACGAAGAATTTATTGCTGCGTCTTACGGAGAATAAATAGGAGTTTGTACTGTCATAAAGTCGAAAGTCAAAAGCTCCAAGAGCGTAAGTGATTATTAAAATTTTATGATTTTATTACAAATACTAAACAATAAAAAATAGTTATATTTGAGCGTCAGAAAAAATATTTTTTTGACGCTCTTTTGTTTCAATTAGTTGCGGGAGCCAATCCAGCTGTACGTTACAAGTTTTTTCTTCCGTTGCAGTTTTTTAAATTCCTGCAAGAGCTTCTTTCAGGCGCTTTGCAAGAATAAAAAAACTAAAAATCGGAATTCAAAAAGCTTTTTACTCCCATCTGGGCTTAAAATAAGACATAATGACATCATTTGGAAATAGGTATGACCTTTGCATTAAATCGAATCACAAGATATTACGAAAACTTAGAACAAAAAAATATGAACTACGGTAAAGAATTTAAAAAATTTGCTACAAAGGACCACGGCGTAAACTCGATGTATTACGATAAAATCGTAGGCGCAATGACTCCTAAAAACATGACTCCATATATCATCGAAGAACGTCAGTTGAATATTTCACAATTAGACGTTTTCTCCAGGCTGATGATGGACAGAATTATATTCCTTGGAACAGGAATTGATGACCAAATTGCAAACATCGTTCAAGCACAGTTATTGTTCCTTGAGAGCGCCGATGCTTCTAAAGATATTCAGATTTATTTGAATTCTCCTGGAGGAAGCGTTTACGCAGGATTAGGGATTTATGACACAATGCAATACATCAAACCAGATGTAGCAACTATTTGTACCGGAATGGCAGCTTCCATGGGAGCAGTGCTTCTATGTGCAGGTGCAGCAGGAAAACGTTCGGCATTACCACATTCAAGAGTAATGATTCACCAACCATCAGGTGGAGCGCAAGGAGTTGCAACGGATATGGAAATCAACTTACGCGAAATGTTGAAACTAAAAGATGAGTTGTACAAAATTATCTCGCAGCACTCCGGACAAACTTTCGATAAGGTTCACACGGATAGTGAACGTGATTATTGGATGATTGCCGAAGAAGCAAAAGCATACGGAATGATTGATGAAGTTTTAGTAAGAGGATAAATTATTAGTCGAAAGTCAAAAGTCGGAAAGTCAAAAGCATTGCTCAGACTTTACGACTTTTGACTTTATGACATTAGACTATAAATATGGCAAAAGTAATATTAGAATGTTCGTTTTGTGGAAGAAAGAAGCCAGAAACCCAATTATTAATTGCTGGTATAAATGCACATATTTGTGATAAATGTATTGAACAAGCACACGGAATTGTTTTAGAAGAATTAAAGTCCAGCGGAAGTTCAAAATTAGTTGGAGATTTGATTTTGAAGAAACCAAAAGAAATCAGAGCTTTCCTTGATCAGTACGTAATTGGACAGGACCAAACTAAAAAAGTAATGTCGGTTGCGGTTTACAATCACTACAAACGTTTGATGCAACAGCAATTAGACGATGAGGTTGAGATTGAAAAAAGTAACATCATCATGGTGGGACAAACAGGAACAGGAAAAACATTAGTGGCAAAAACCATTGCAAAAATGTTGGATGTGCCTTTAGCGATTGTTGATGCGACTGTACTTACTGAAGCAGGTTATGTGGGAGAAGATGTCGAAAGTATTTTGACGCGTCTTTTGCAAGCTGCTGATTATGATGTAGCCAAAGCCGAACGCGGAATTGTATTCATTGACGAAATAGATAAAATTGCACGTAAAAGTGACAATCCGTCTATTACACGTGACGTTTCAGGTGAAGGTGTGCAACAAGCATTATTGAAATTATTAGAAGGAACGGTTGTAAATGTACCACCAAAAGGAGGACGCAAGCACCCAGACCAAAAATTTGTGGAGGTAAATACACAGAATATTCTGTTTATTGCCGGTGGTGCTTTTGATGGAATCGAAAGAATTATTTCGAAACGATTGAACCGTCAAGCCGTGGGTTATTCTACGTCAAAAAATGTGGACAATATTGACAAAGATAATTTGTTGCAGTACATTATCCCAAAGGATATCAAAGATTTTGGATTGATTCCGGAGATTATTGGTCGTTTGCCCGTTTTGACACACATGGATCCTTTAGATAGAGAAACCTTGCGAGCCATTTTGACACAACCTAAAAATGCGTTAATCAAACAATACGAGAAATTGTTTTTAATGGATGATGTTGAATTCACTATTACCAATGCAGCACTGGATTTTATTGTGGATAAAGCGTTAGAATACAAATTAGGCGCTCGTGGATTGCGTTCTTTATGCGAAGCTATCTTAACCGATGCGATGTATGAATTGCCAAGTTCTGATGAAAAAATATTAGAAATTGACGTAGATTATGCTAAAGAAACGTTGAATAAAAATTTATTGAAACGTTTGGAGATTGCATCTTAACAATTGTTTTTTATAAAATAGTGGAAACCTGTTCGTTTATTTGAGCAGGTTTTTTTTTTATGAATTATTTTTCGTAGCGCTATCAAAATCAAAATTTTGATTAGAAAACAAATCGGATTTAAATAATTTGTAAATTTATAGTTGTAAATTTTACTGCAAATTAGAAAGCTGAGAATTTTAAATTCCCAATACAAAAAAATGATAAAAAAAGTTTGGCTTAATTTACCCGTTAAAAACATTGAGGTTTCGAAGAAATTTTTTCTTGAAATTGGTTTTTTATTTAATGAGCAGTACGGTACGCCTCATTCTACATGCCTGTTAGTAGGTGAAGTAAATTTTGTAGTAATGCTTTTTGAATCGGCGCAATTCGCGAGCTGTGTTCAAAATGTGGTTACGGATACTGCCAAAAGCTCTGAAATTTTAATTTCTATTGATGCAGAAAGTAGAGACGAAGTAGACAAATTTGCAAAAAAAGTAGAACAAGCCGGAGGAATTGTTTTCGCTAAACCAGCCGAAAATCAGGGTTGGATGTACGGCTGTGGTTTCACAGATTTAGACGGGCATCGCTGGAATATGTTGTATATGGATTTTAGTAAAGTGCCAAAGTAGGAGGTTTTAAGTTAATCGTAAAAAATACAAGATGATACCACTGGAATTTAAAATCGAGATCAATGCGCCAAAAGAAAAAGTTTGGGACGTTTTATGGAATGAAAAAACATACAAAGATTGGACATCCGTTTTTTGTGAAGGAACTTATGCCGTCAGCGATTGGCAAGAAGGCAATACAATTCATTTTCTATCTCCAAATGGAGACGGGATGAACAGCATTATTTACAGGAAAATTGATAATGAATATATTGCTTTTAAACATTTGAGTGAAATCAAAAACTTTCAGGAAATGCCTGTTGATGCTGCTGCTCAAGAATGGGCTGGCGCGATGGAAACCTATCTTTTGATGGAAATTAATGGTATGACTATTTTAGAAACGAAAATGGATTCCCTCGAAAAGCATGTTGATTATTTCAAAACCACATTTCCTAAAGCCCTAGATTTGGTAAAGAAACTTGCAGAAGAAAAATAAAATATTAATTTAAAATCACAATTATGGCATCAATTAATCCGTATTTAATTTTTAATGGAAATTGCGAAGAAGCATTTCTATTCTATCAATCTGTATTTGGCGGGGAATTCCCTTATATTGGCAAATATAAGGATATGCCACCAAAGGAAGGCAATCCTGTGCTTTCTGAAGTAGATGGAAATAAAATCATGCATGTTACTTTGCCAATAGGTGATGGATCTGTATTGATGGGAAGCGACAGTAATTCCGCAGGTGGAGCAGTTGCTATTGGACAAAATATTTCAATTTCAATTAATGCCTTAAGTGCAGCGGAAGCGGATAA
This sequence comes from Flavobacterium cryophilum, assembly GCF_048286555.1. Classification (NCBI taxonomy): domain Bacteria; kingdom Pseudomonadati; phylum Bacteroidota; class Flavobacteriia; order Flavobacteriales; family Flavobacteriaceae; genus Flavobacterium; species Flavobacterium cryophilum. The sequence goes on from NZ_JBLVPZ010000001.1 coordinate 882,593, forward strand.
ATTGTTTGATGGGCTTTCGGCTGGTGGAACGGTTACTATGCCGATGAATCAAACCTTTTGGGGTGCTTATTTTGGAATGTTCGTTGATAAATTTGGGATCAATTGGATGGTAAATTTTGATGAGAATGAAGAATAATTAGCGTTAAAAAGTATTCTGGTTTACTGGTGGATTGCGTTTTTCTCATAAATACTAACCTGTTCATTCATTTGGATAGGTTTTTTTATGGGTAATTTGAAGTATTTGTTATTGTTAAAAAAAAGGAACATTATTTTTTTTTATCAACGTCAGATTGTCGATTTTTGTCCATTCTAAATCAAATAATTATAAAATGCAAATAGAAGAAATAGAGGTTATTTTATTAAAAGTTTCTGGTCAGGACAAACCCGGTGTGACTGCTGGTTTAACATCCATTTTGGCGACTTATGATGCCATTATTTTAGATATAGGACAAGCGGATATTCATGACACCTTGTCGTTAGGTATTTTATTTGAAATAAAAGCGGGTTCTTCGTCTGCTCCTGTTTTAAAAGATTTATTGTTTAAAGCATATGAATTGGGTGTTAAAGTAAAATTTATTCCGATTTCTATTGCTGAGTATGAAATATGGGTCAAAGCACAACGCAAACAACGCTATACCATTAATGTTTTGGGAGAAACACTGACCGCTGTGCAAGTGGCAGCTGTGACGAGGATTTTGTCAAACCAAAATTTAAATATTGACGCTATCAAAAGATTGACAGGTAGGGTTTCTATTATTGATAAAGAAGAATTTCCTCGTTCGTGTATACAATTGTCGGTAACGGGTACCATTGTCGATAAAACGTTCATGACTGCCAGTTTTATGGAAATTTCCAGAACGTTAGATGTGGATATTTCTTTTCAAGAAGATAATATGTATCGAAGAAATAGACGTTTGGTGTGTTTTGATATGGATTCGACCTTGATTCAAACCGAAGTAATTGATGAATTAGCGGAGTTAGCGGGTGTGGGTGAGCAAGTACGTGCGATTACAGAATCAGCGATGAACGGCGAGATCGACTTTAGCGAAAGCTTTAAGCAACGAATGGCCTTGTTAAAAGGGTTGAGCGAAGACGTGTTGCAAACTGTTGCTGAAAATTTGCCCATAACAAAAGGAGCGCATCGCTTAATGAAAGCCTTGAAATATTACGGCTATAAAACCGCTATTTTGTCCGGAGGCTTTAGCTTTTTTGGAAAACACCTTCAAAAGGAATTAGGCATTGATTATGTTCACGCCAATGAATTAGAGATTGTTGACGGAAAATTGACGGGTAATTATCTCGGAGAAATTGTCGATGGTAAAAAGAAAGCAGAATATCTGCAAGCCATTGCCAATAAAGAAGGCATTCACATCAACCAAACCATTGCGGTGGGTGATGGTGCCAATGACTTGCCGATGTTGAATTTGGCAGGCTTAGGAATTGCTTTTCATGCTAAACCTACCGTAAAAGAAAATGCAGCTACTTCAATTTCTAGCTTGGGTCTCGACGGTGTTTTGTACCTGTTAGGTTACCACGACAGGCATATTGATATGATGGAGGAGGAGTAAAATACGACAATAATTATAAAAAGAGGCTGTTCAAAAAGTGATTTTCGGACGGCCTTTTTTATACTTTAATGCTAAATATTTTTTCAGGTTTTTCCAGTGTTTGTTTTTCGGGAGATTTACAAATTCCTCTGACGCCACAACTCATTCTATGCGGCCCGCAGGAACTCAAGAAAAAAAGGGTAATCAAGATGTAGAAGGTATTTTTCATCTTTTCCAATCTTTATACAGTTTCCAACTGCATGCTTTTTAGTTGTTCCAAATAATCTCTTTGGTTAGAAAGTCTTGGAATTTTGTGTTGCCCACCCAATTTGTCCTTGCATTTTAACCAATCATAAAACAAATTTTTTCGGGCTACATTGATGACAAGCGGATTTAATGTCATGTTGTTGTAACGCTTCGCTTCATAATCTGAATTTAAAGATTGTATGGATTCATCTAATGCTTTCTGAAATTGAGATACATCCGCGGGATTGTTTTTGAATTCAATCATCCATTCATGGGCGCCTTTTTCTTTGCCCTCCATAAAGATAGGCGCAACGGTGTAATCCACTACTTCCATCTGGGTCAGTTTACACGCTTTGGCAATAGCCTGATCCGTGTTTTCGACCATCAATTCTTCGCCAAAAACATTAATGTGATGCTTGGTTCTTCCCGTTACCCGAATCCGGTAGGGATTCAATGACGTAAAACGAACGGTGTCGCCAATCAAATAGCGCCATAAACCCGAATTGGTGGTAATTACCAAAGCATAATTTTTGCAAAGTTCTACATCTGCCAATCGAATTGCTTTTTGATTTGGTGTCCCAAAAGTATCCATTGGAATAAATTCATAAAAAATTCCGTAATCCAACATTAATAATAAATCACTGGAATAATTTAAATCCTGAATGGCAAAAAAGCCTTCGGAAGCATTGTATATTTCGTAATATTTAAATTCTTTTTTCGGTAGTATTTTTTTGTATTGCTCTCGGTAGGGTTCAAAATTTACGCCTCCGTGAAAGTAAACTTCTAAGTGTGGCCAAAGTTCAAATAAATTTCCCTTTCCGGTTTCTTCCAGCATTTTATTCATTAAAACTAACATCCAAGAAGGAACTCCAGCAAAACTGGTTACATTTTCATTTTTTGTTTCGTTTATAATCGCAGCAATTTTGGTTTCCCATTCGCTCATAAGGGAAATCTTGTTGCTGGGTGTACTGCTGAACTCAGCCCAAATAGGCATATTCTCGATTAAGATCGCCGATAAATCTCCAAAGAACGTGTTATTGTCCTCATAAATTTGGGAACTTCCGCCTAGACGCAGACTTTTTCCAAGAAACAGTTCTGAATCTTCGTTGTTGTTTAAATACAAACACAACAAATCTTTACTTCCTTTATAATGACAATCTTCCAAGGCTTCATTACTTACCGGAATAAATTTGCTTTTGGCATTTGTTGTTCCGCTAGATTTTGCAAACCATTTTATGGGTGTTTCCCAAAAAACATTTTGTTCTCCTTTTCGGGTTCTTTCAATCAGAGGATGTAATTCTTCGTAAGTGGAGATAGGAATTCTTTCGGCAAAAGTCGCGTACGAATGTATCGAAGCATAATCATATTCTTTGCCTATAACCGTATTTTTGGATGACTGAATTAAATTCATAAGCAATTCTTCCTGAACTTCATTTGGATATTTTAGGAAAAGTTCGATCTGATGGATTCTTTGTTTTAGAACCCAAGAGGCAAACGAATTGATTATGGTGAGTGGCATATAGATTTTAGATTGTTGATTAACGATTGTTGATTTCAGATTTTTTCCATGTGAAAAAGACTAAAATTTAAGATTTGAATATCAATTGACAAATACTAACTTTGTCAAAGTATCAAAAATAGTGTTTTTTTATAAAAAACAATTCTATATTTTGGTAAAGATTTAAACTCAGAAAAGGGACTCTAATAATTTAAATCCTAAAAGCGTGGTGTTAAATCTAAAATCAGAACTAGTTAATCAACAATCTAAAATCATAATGACTTACGAAGGTGTACTTACAAAAATGCAAACCGAATTTGGAAACCCAATTCAATATTATTTAGTTTTTGAAAATAACTTTTTAAATATGAATCAGTTGCTGAATAAAAGCATGGAAATTAATTTTGTTGGATACCAATGTTTGAATTGTGGCAAGAAGAAAAAAATATTTCGTCAGGGATTTTGTTATGATTGCTTTTATTCCAGTGCAGCTGTTGGAGATTGGATTATGAAACCAGAATTGAGTACCGCGCATCTTGGAATTCAGGACAGAAATTTGGTGTATGAGGAAAAAGTGCAATTGCAACCGCATATTGTATATTTAGCTTTGTCGAGCGAAGTCAAAGTAGGAGTGACCAGAAAAACACAAATGCCAACCCGATGGATTGATCAGGGCGCAACCCAAGCGATTTCGATTGTGGAAGTTCCCAATCGATATTTGGCAGGAATTACAGAGGTGGCGCTGAAAAATTATTATGCCGATAAAACCAATTGGAGAAAAATGCTGACGAATAATGTCGGGCAAATTGACTTAGTTGCAGAACGATTGAAAGTTGAGAATCTTATTCCAACCGAAGTTCAGGAATATTTCTATTCGCAAAAAAACGATTTATGTGAGATGCTTTATCCTGTAATGCAGTATCCAAGTAAAGTAAACAGTTTGAGCTTGGATAAAACACCGCACTTTCAGGGAAAACTTACCGGAATAAAAGGGCAATATTTGCTTTTTGAAGATGGAACAGTTTTTAATATCCGTGGTTCAGAAGGATATGTGGTACAGATTAATGTGTAAAATTTACAAAAAAGCAGGAATCTCTTAAAATAGAGATTCCTGCTTTTTAGAATTTAGAAAACCTACCGTTTTGGTTCTAATGCCTTTTTTGGAGTTTTTTTAACCATTAAGAAATTAAGTTTCGTTAAACTGTAGGGCTTAATTTTTCTTAATTTCTTAATGGTTTAATCATAAATACAAGTTATTTTCATTTTTAGTGAAGCCGGTATTTTTATTCAAATTATTCTTGTTGCACTTTAGGCTCTTCTACTTTTTTCTTTTTATTAAACAATCCATTTAGTAATTCTGTAGCCTTAGCTTTCACCTCTTCTTTAGTTGCTGGAGTAGCCGCTTTTGTGGTATCGCTTGGTTTTTTATTTTTATTGATATAATCCGTCAAAGCCGACGTTCCTTGTTTTACTAGTCTGTCTTTTTGCTGGTTTACTAATTGAGTAGTCAATTTTGTTACCGCAGTATTGATGTCGGTAGTGATTTTTGGATTTGTAAAATGACCCACTAATACGGCATTTATCGGAAAGCTTTCTAATTTTGCCGCGTCGGCAGCAGATAACTTTGCAATTAACGCATTCGCTTCTGAACCCAAATATTTAGCGGGAACATCAAATTTTAAATTATAATTCATGCTTTGGTCAAAACCATGCGTTCCTCCAATAGTCGCTTTGATATCTTTGTACTTAATATCAAATGGTTTTACATTTACTTTTCCATCTTTGAACGTAACAGCAGCTTTCAAATCATTCAAATTGATTTTACTCACGTCAATGAATTTCAAGTTAGCACCTAGAGCAGTCAGTAAAGTCGAATTACTTGAATTGACTGTCGTTGAAAGCAGTTGCCCTAATAAATCTCCGGTTAGCGTTGCCAAGTCTGGAGTCAACTGTGTTGCATCCAGATTTCCATTCAATTTGATGCTTGAATTTAATTTCCCATTGATTATTCCGGCGATTGGCGCAATTTTTTTCAGCATATCCAGTTGGGTAAAAGACTGTGCGATATCGACTTGATTTAGTTTCAAATCCATATTGAAAACGGGCGTTTTTCCTTTTGTGGAAACAGCTCCATTTACGCCAATTGTTCCTCCAAAAATTGATGTTTTTACATTTTCTAAAGTAACTTTTTCGTCTTTCACAATCAGTTTTCCCGAAACATCTTTCAGGGTCAAATTATCATATAGAACCGTAGTTGCTTTTGCGGTAAGCGTACAATTTAAAAAAGCGGGAATCTTCATTGCATCTGCTTTTTTATCCGCAACCGCTGGGTTCGTTTGACTCGTTTCTCCGGTTGTCATAAAATCATCAACGGCTAATTGTTTAGAATTCATGTTGAAGTTTCCTTTCAATTCTTGATTTCTAAATATAAATCCGTAGAAATTCTCTAAAACTCCCGTTACACTAATATCGCTTTTTCCTGTAGTCGCGTTCAGCTCTTTTAAATTGACTTGACTGGGATTAAACTGAACTAAAGCAGTGCTAATGTTCATTGTTTTGCCGTTCTCATCCACATAGTTGAAACCGGATAAACTCATTGTTCCCGCGTTATTTATATTTTGATACTGACTTTTCTCTACGGATAGCATATCAAATTTGGTAGTCACATCGGCCTTTAAAATCCCGGATAATGGTTTGTCCAACTTTATCGGATAGGCTTTAGAGAGATTGGCTAAGTTGATAGTTCCTTTTAAAGCAGCATCAACAAATGCATTTTGTGTTATGTTTCTAATGTTGGCTTTGGCGTTGAAAACATCTTGATCTATTTTGAACGAAAGTTGATCAATGTTGACATAAGTGTCATTCAAGATACCGGTTTCATTTACAATTTTAGTGTCAATACTGATATTTTGAACCGTTTTTGGTAAATTAGGATACTTAAAGGAAGCGTTATTGGATGTGATTTTAACATTAAATTTGGGCACCGTTGTATCAGTATAGAAGCCTTTTGCAAAACCCATTACGGTAAAATCTCCCGTTGTTTTAACGTTATCCAAACTCGATGCATATGCGGCAGGGATAATTCCTAAGAAGTTTTTGAAAGAAGATGTAGGCGTTTTAAATTTCAAATCATATTCTTGACCCGCTTCCACCATTTGAATAAATCCATCAAATTCCAGCGGTAGCTGATTGACTAACGCTTTATTTTTTTTGAAAGTGTATTTGCTTTTTTCTAAATCGATTCCCAAAACTGCGTCTAGAGTCAAAGCAACATCATTCATGTAATTGACTTTGTCTAAATCTAGCGAAACTTTCGCAGTTGATTTAGTTACCAAATCTAATTTTTGGGCTGCAAAATCGCCAGTTCCTTCGTGGTTTAAACTGTCAATTACCATTTTTATTTTTGAACTTTCATCAAAATATCGGAACTTGAAATTCTCAATTTTGTAATCTTGAATTTTTAAGGATAACGGGCTGCTTTTTCCATCGTCTTTGGTTTTTTCCTCTTTCAAAGCTATGTCGTAATTCCCGATTCCGTCTTTATTAAAAATGATATTGATTAATCCGTTTTTCGAAGTGATCCCATCAATAGCTATCGCTTCGTTTTTACCTTTGAAAAGTTCCTTGATTGACATTTTTAAATTTAGTTCGCCTAGTGAAATCAATGTGTCACCTTCAAAAGGAGCTTTGTTTATAATGACTAACTTTTCCAACGTAACATTCGCATTTGGGAAATTTTTGAATAAGCTTAAATCCGCTTCTGCAAAAGAGACTCTGGCATCTACTTTGGCATTGATGGCTTCAGAAATTTTCGCATTTATTTGGCCCTTAAAAAGATAAGGCGCGGCAAATAAAGTCACGACGAGTAGGATAATCAGAATTCCAATGATTTTTAAAATTTTCTTTACCATAATTTAATTTCTTTAAATTCTATAAGTGGAGCAAAAATAATGCCTTATATTCTTCTGTAAAAATAGTATTTTTAGGACAGAGTAATTTTTTTGGTGTTTTTTATAAACAATAATTTAACTTTCTGCTAAAAAAAATCCGTCTAAACAATTGATTAAACGGATTTCTTAGTGAATTATAAAAGTTCTTAATGAATATTAATTTCAAAAGGCATCAGCGCTTGAACTCCTTTTTGCGCTTGTAATTTTTTAATTTGTTGCATAATTCTATAGTTTTCTTCTCCTATTTCTTCTTTTATAAAGTTCTCTTTTGATTTCACGAAAGGAAGATTAGCTAACAGGTCATCAAAGTTTTTTTCGTATTCCGGATAATTTTGTGTGCTAAAACTTTTTATTTTTGCCAATGAAGCCGCTTTTGCAACCGCGTCATCTAAACCTCCGATTTTATCTACAAGACCAATTTTTAATGCCTCTGCACCAGTCCAAACTCTTCCTTGTGCAATAGCATCCACTTGTGCAAAAGTCATTTTTCGACCTTGTGCCACGTGGGTGACAAAGGTTTTGTAAATGTGTTCCACACCTTCTAACGTCACGGCTTTGAAATTTTCATCGATAGGAACAAAAGGACTATAATTAGCTGAGTTTTGATGTGTTTTAACTTGTTCGGTATGAATTCCTATTTTAGTAGCCAATGGTGTGAAGTTGGGTAATATTCCAAAAACGCCAATAGAACCGGTAATTGTATTTTCCTCGGCAAAAATAGTGTTAGCATTACAGGCAATATAATACCCGCCTGAGGCGGCATAATTACCCATAGAAACCACTACGGGTTTTACTTTTTTAGTCAATTCAATCTCTCTCCAGATCAAATCGGAGGTCAAAGCGCTTCCGCCAGGACTGTCAATACGAAGTACAATAGCTTTTACATTTTTGTTTTTTCGAGCCTCTTGTAACGAGCGGCGCATAGAGCCTTCGCCAATAACATTTACATCGCCTTCGCCACTCAGAATTTCACCTTGGGCATAAATTATGGAGATTTCGTCTTTACTGTCAAAAGTTTGGGATGTGGTAGCAACTTTTTGAGCATAATCTACAACAGATACTTTATTGTATTCTTCATCATTGGCTACTTTAAGTGCTTTTCGGATGGCGTTGTGATACACATCTTCATAGGCAATAATGTCAACTAATTTTTGGGATTTTGCCATTTCGGGAGTTCGGGCGAGAAGTCCATTGGCAATTTCATTTAATTTAGCCACAGATATATTTCGGCTTTTAGAAATGTCAGCAGTAATGGAATTCCAAACTGAATTTAATAATGCAGTAGTTTGTTCTCGGTTAGCATCGCTCATTTCGTTTTCTAAAAACGGCTCAACAGCACTTTTATATTTTCCATGGCGAATTACTTCCATTTTCAATCCCGATTTTTCTTGAAAATCTTTAAAGAACATAATTTCAGATGACAATCCTTTAAAATCCATTTCTCCAACCGGATTTATGTAAATTGGGCTGGCAACAGAATTTAGATAATATTCTTTTTGCGAATACGAATTGGCATAAGCCATGACGAATTTTCCTGATTTTTTAAAGCTTTCCAACGCATCTCTTAAGGCCTTGCTTTGTGCCATCCCTAATGACGAAGTATTGTTTAGGATCGAAATTCCTTTAATGTCAGCATCCGTTTTGGCTTCTTCAATGGCATTGATAATATCTGACAAACCTACTTTTTTGTTTTCTGAAAAAATAGTAACCCAAGGGTCCTTATATTTTCCGGCATAATCGTTTCTGATGTCTTCCAAATCTAATTCAATAACAGAATTATTTTTCACTGTAACGCCTTCAGATTCACCGCCAAAAATTGCTCCAACAAGGATGATTCCAAAAAAGAACAACATGAAAAAAACAAAAATACCTATAATGGTCGCCAATACATTTCCTAAAAATCTCATAATTATATTTTTTAATATGTCGCAAAAAAGATAAAAAGGTTACAAACAATTATTAGAAATTTCTAAGTCTAATTATCAATACAGGATACAAATATATTGCTAATTCTAAAATTCTTTTAGTTAATTTGCGCCTAATTATGAAATCACAACATCAGGTCATTTTATCTATAGGCAGTAATCAAGGCAATCGTTTGGATAATATCGAGCGCTGCTTAGAATTGATACATCAAGAAATTGGTACTGTAATCAAAGTCTCCAGATTATATGAAACTCCAGCTTGGGGTTTTGAAAGTGATGCTTTTTACAATTGCGCGTTGGTTTTGCACACTTTTTCCTCTGCTCATAAAATTCTTACTTCGGTTTTGAAAATCGAAAAACGATTGGGACGCATACGAAACAATACGCAGGAATACCAATCTCGTACTATTGATATTGATTTAATTGCTTTCGATTCAGAAATTATTGCTACCGAAAAACTACAAATTCCACATCCGCTGATGCACAACAGGAATTTTGTTCTGTTGCCCATTCAGGATCTGAATTTAGATTGGCATCATCCCATACTTCAAAAAAGTATTGCTGAATTATTAGTGTTGACCCAAGATAAAAGTGTTTGTACAGTAGTTCAGAATTTAGTAAATCCTTTGCAGAATATTCCGTTAGAGCAATTTAATTATGTCGCTTTCGAAGGGAATATCGGAGCGGGTAAAACTACCTTGGCCACAAAAATTTCTGAAGATTTTAATGCGAAAACGGTATTGGAACGTTTTGCAGATAATCCGTTTTTGCCTAAATTTTATAAAGATCAAAACCGATATGCATTTCCGCTTGAAATGTCATTTCTTGCAGATAGATACCAGCAATTATCAGATGATTTAGCGCAGTTTGATTTGTTTAAAGACTTTCTAGTTGCCGATTATCATATTTTTAAATCGTTGATTTTTGCGAAAATAACCTTGGCCGAAGACGAGTATCGTTTGTATCGCAACCTGTTTGATATCATTTATAGAGAAATGCCAAAACCAGATTTGTACATTTATTTGTATCAGAATTCAGAAAGGCTGTTGCAAAATATTAAGAAACGCGGTAGAAGCTACGAACAAAAAATCCCAACTGAATATTTGGATAAAATCAATAGTGGTTATCTGGATTATATTAAATCACAAACCGATTTGAATGTTCTAATTATTGATGTTTCTAATAGGGATTTTGTAAAAAATCAAGAAGACTATCTTTATATTTTGGAACAAATACAGAAGAAGATTAATCAACAATAAACACTGCTGTTTGAACTATTAAGATGGATTCAATTACCTTTTTAGAGAAAAATGCCCCTTCTTTACAAGGCTTGTGTCGTCAATTTTTAATGCATACCAATAATCGTCAGCGGGTAAAAGATTTTTATTAAAAGTTCCATCCCACGATTGATTGGTTGCACTTAGATTAATAATTAATTTTCCATAACGATCAAAAATGGTGACTTCGGCTCCCGGATAATTAATTAATCCTTTTATTTCCCATACGTCATTATAGGAGTCATTGTTAGGAGTGAAGAATTTTGGAGCAATCAAAACTACAAATGTTTTACTGTCTGCCCCGCAATGATTGATTTCCCTGACAGACGCCGTTTGTAAACCGCTCGACACATTGAAAAATACGTTCGAACTTTGATAGTTGATTCCGTCAACAGAATATTCAAAATAATCTTCTGATTTTTTTAAATAAATCACCACTGTTGTAGCGTTAACGTCAATGCTATCTATTTTTGGAGAATCATGTTCCACAACAGTAATTTTTTTTCTGCTGGTACAATTTTCAGGTGCAGGACTTTTTACATCAACGGTGTAAATCCCAGTAGTAGCAACAGTAATTGTTGCCGTAGTTTCGCCAGTGGACCATAAATAAGTCATATTAGGGATTTGTGCATCAAGTATTAAAGTGCTGGATTTGCACAGTGTCACTTCCTGATCCATAACAACTGGAGGAGTATAAATGTTAACTTCAACCAAAATTCGGTTACCATTAGTGCATCCGTTATTTATGGCTTCTGCGTAATAAGTTGTGTTTTGAGTTACATTGGGTACAGTCAGACTTGTTCCGTTTCCTATAATAGTGCTGTCAGTTAAACTGGAATACCAGTTTACATTGCCAGTAGAAGCGGTTGCTTCCAGCGTTACAGTTCCTGCTCCACATGTAGAAACGGGAGAATTGGTAGCTGTTATAGTAGGGATTGTATTTATGGTGGCCGTAATTGCTGTTCGAGGGGCACTGCAATTAGCACCTGCATCCACATAATAGGTTGTGGTTGTAGATAAATTTGGCGTTGAGTAGGAGTTTCCTGTTGCTAATAGATTCCCTCCAGTTGCAGTATCGAACCAATTAACAGTTCCGTCAGACGCTGTGGCTTTAAGCATCACGCTTCCTGAATCACATCTTTCTAAGGGAGATGTATTTGTGATTTTAGGTATCCTGATTGTTGTGCTTGTTGAAATTAGTAATGGCAGTTCTCCGGGCATTCCACCGTATTCTACAATGTATCCTTTGGCTTGATAGTTTCCTGTTGCATCCCCGTTCAATTGTAAATCATTCCACGATCCAGGTGTTCCTGGAACGTCAGGTGCTTTAACGTGTGCATAATGTTCAACTCCATTACTGTTATTCGGTTCTCCGTTGTTCCAATTTGAATAAGTTGGTGATGTGCCGTTCGCTCCTCCATTCCAAAATACAACTCTGTCAATATCTGGTCCAGTTACCCATTTCCAAAGGCCCTCTGTTTCGGCATCGCTGCCACCGATCCATCCATTTCCGTTTGCTTGTGCTCCGCAAAGTTGTGCTTCATCTTGGGCTGTAATTGTAGCTAAATAACCTTGTAGTCCAAAATAAGTGCTATTCTCTGCGGCTGCTTTTGCTGCTGTCCAACTGATTCCGGGATTCGAAATGTATTCATAATAATGACCGTTTCGGGCTAAGTAATTTGCTTTTCCTATTGTAATTGAGAAACTACGAATTCCGGAAGGAGATGTGTTGCTACTGGAATATGTTATGTCTTTTATGGCGGCTATGAAGGCTGCAGTGCTCGGTTGTCCTGTTGATCCGGTTAAGGTAAATTTCCCTGATAAACCATCCCAACCACTTGTAATTGATGGATGAATTCCTGCCAAAGACAATAGATCTTCTCCATTCACATAGCCAGAAGAAATTTGGATATATATGGATGTAATTGCATTTTCAGTATCCGTTATTGACATATCACTTACAATATTCAAAAAACTTCCAGGACAGTAAGGTTGATTATTGTTCTGAGCATTTAGAACAGGAGCAGTATTAGCAACTGATTTCTTAGCTCTTTTTTTATCAAAAAAATTTAAAGTGTTTCGTGTTTTACTGGAAATGTTTTTTTTTGTCGAATAATCAAAGTTTGTGGCGTAATTTACATTCGAAGTAAAAAATATTAAAACTAAAATTATTTTAAAAAAAACATGTTTTCCCATTTTATAAAAGTATTGTTTTTCTTGTTTGAAAAAACATTAATTTATTTTGGCCAGTTCATTTTTTGAAATAAATCCCAAACTACGATTCCTGCACTTACGGAGATATTCAAAGAATGTTTGGTGCCTAATTGTGGAATTTCAATACAACCATCACATAACGCCACTGCTTCTTGTGAAACGCCATGTACTTCATTTCCAAAAACTAAAGCATATTTTGCTCCTTTTTGAACTTTAAAATTTTGAAGAAAAACGGCACTCTCCACCTGTTCTATGGCGAGCGTCATTACATTTTCTGCTTTTAGTTTTTTGATAACTTCAAGAACATTTTCCTGATGTTCCCAAGTTACTGTTTCTGTTGCGCCCAGTGCTGTTTTATGGATTTCCTTATTTGGAGGTGTGGCTGTAATTCCACACAAATATATTTTTTCAATTAGAAACGCATCGGCAGTTCTAAATACGGATCCTATATTATGCAAACTGCGGATGTCGTCTAATACTAAAATCAGCGGTGTTTTTTCAGATTGTTTAAATGCTTCAATAGACTTTCGATCCAGTTCGCTGTTTTCTAGCTTTCTCATATTTTGTGAATTATTCAAAAAAAAAGCTTCCGAATTTAATGGAAGCTTTTGTGTGTATTAAGTAAAAATTTAGCTTTTTGAAGGTTCAGCGGCTAAAACATTTCCTTTTATTGTAAGTGTCTTGTTAGGCACAACCGCATTAGTTGTCAATGTTACTGTTTTAGTAAAAGCCTGGCCACCTCTGGAAGTGTCGTATTTTACTCCAATAACTCCTTTTGCTCCAGGAGCAATTGGTTCTTTAGGATAAGTAGGAACTGTACAACCACAAGATCCTTGAGCATTAGTAATTATTAAAGGTTTGTTACCGTTATTTGTGAAAACAAATTCGCGTTTACCATCAGAGTTATGGGCAATCGTACCGTAGTCAATAGTTTCAGTTACGAAAACCATTCCTGCACCATTTACTTTTGCAGTAGCCACTTTAGTATTTGTTGCTTTTAATTTTTTTGAAGTTTCTTGTGCAGTAGAAGTTACAACTCCTAAAACAACTAGCATAGCTAGGGTAATTATTTTTTTCATATCTATTTATATTTAAAAGTGTATACAAATCTAAATAAAAAATAGAAATTAAAACTTAAATCTTTCTTAAAATAGTTTAATTTTTTGAACTCCTTATTTATTTGTTTTTAAATATATAAATTCGCTGATATTTTTTTCATTTTTTAAACACTCATACAATTGGCATCTAAAGATAAAGTAGTTAAGGAAACTCCGTTAATGAAGCAGTACAATGAAATAAAAAGAAAGTATCCTGATGCTTGTCTTTTGTTTCGCGTCGGAGATTTTTATGAGACATTTGGAGAAGACGCAGTTCGTGCTTCAAAAATTTTAGGAATTGTCCTAACTAAGCGTGGAGCGGGCTCTGAGACTGAAACGGCTCTGGCTGGTTTTCCGCATCATTCCCTGAATACATACTTGCCAAAATTAGTAAAAGCAGGGCTTCGTGTGGCAATTTGCGATCAGCTCGAAGATCCAAAAATGACTAAAACTATCGTGAAACGTGGCGTTACGGAACTGGTGACGCCCGGTGTTTCAATGAATGATGAGGTGTTACAATCTAAAACTAATAACTTTTTAGCTTCCATTTTCTTTGCCAATAAATCAATAGGAATTTCCTTTTTAGATGTTTCTACAGGTGAGTTTTTAACGGCACAAGGAAATGCAGAATATATCGATAAATTGCTGCAGAATTTTAACCCAAGTGAGGTTCTGATTCCTAAAAATAATAAAAATGATTTTCGGGAAATTTTCGGGGATGACTATCATAGCTTTTATCTGGAAGATTGGATTTACAAAGAAGATTATGCATTCGAAACCTTAACCAAGCATTTTCAAACCGTTTCTTTGAAAGGATTTGGAATCGAAGAACTGAAAGAAGGAATTATTGCTTCGGGTGCAATTTTGTATTATTTATCCGAAACGCAACACAATAGAGTGCAACATATCACGGCCATTCAGCGTATTGCCGAAGACGCTTATGTTTGGATGGATCGTTTCACCATTCGAAATCTGGAGTTGTACCACAGTTACAATCCCAATGCGGTAACGCTTCTTGATGTTATTGATAAAACGCTTTCCCCGATGGGCGGTCGTTTGTTGAAACGCTGGTTGGCATTGCCATTGAAAGACAGCCATAAAATACAGAGCCGCCATCAAGTGGTTTCTTATTTAAAAGACAATCCAGCCGTGCTGAAAAACATTCAGAATCAGATCAAGCAAATTTCTGATTTGGAACGTTTGATTTCGAAAATTGCAGCTGGAAAAGTATCCCCTCGCGAAGTGGTTTATTTAAAAGAGTCCTTGGATGCCATTATTCCAATAAAAACTTTGGCTTTAGGAAGCCCGCAAGAAGCCGTAAAAATAATCGGTGACAGTTTGCACAGTTGCGAATTATTACGTGAAAAAATCAAAACCGTTTTAAATCAAGATGCTCCCGTGGCTATTGCCAAAGGAAACGCGATCGCCAAAGGAATCAATGCAGAATTAGACGATTTACGTGCAATATCAACTTCCGGAAAGGAATTTTTGGACGGAATCGAAAAACGCGAATCACAGTTGACAGGAATTTCGTCTTTGAAAATATCTTTCAACAACGTTTTTGGTTATTATATCGAAGTGAGAAACCTGCATAAAGATAAAGTGCCTGCTGAATGGATTCGAAAGCAAACCTTAATCAATGCGGAACGTTACATTACTGAGGAATTAAAAGAGTACGAAACTAAAATCCTTGGTGCCGAAGAGAAAATTCATAAAATAGAAGTAGAGTTATTCGAGCAATTAGTCAATTGGATTGCTACATATATAAAACCAGTTCAGATGAACGCTAATTTGGTGGCCCAGTTGGATTGTTTGTGTTCTTTTACCCAATTGGCAATCGAAAATAAATATGTTTGTCCAGAACTAGACGAAACGTTCGAACTGGAAATCAAAAACGGAAGGCATCCAGTCATTGAGAAACAATTACCGGTTGGCATGCCTTATATTGCCAATGATGTGTTCTTGGATCGTGAAACGCAACAATTGATCATGATCACGGGGCCTAATATGTCTGGAAAGTCAGCTATTTTACGTCAAACCGCATTAATTGTGCTCTTGTGTCAAATGGGGAGTTTTGTCCCTGCAGACAGTGTGAGAATGGGAATTGTCGATAAAATATTTACCAGAGTAGGCGCCAGTGATAATATTTCGATGGGAGAATCTACATTTATGGTCGAAATGAATGAAACAGCTTCTATCTTGAACAATATTTCCGATCGGAGTTTGGTGCTGTTGGATGAAATTGGAAGAGGAACGAGTACCTATGACGGAATTTCAATCGCTTGGGCCATTGCGGAGTTTTTACATGAACATCCTTCAAAACCCAAAACATTATTCGCCACGCATTATCATGAGCTGAATGAAATGAGTGAATCACTACCAAGAATTCAGAATTATAATGTGGCGGTCAAAGAATTGAAAGATACAGTGCTTTTTATTCGAAAATTGGTAAAAGGAGGAAGTGCCCACAGTTTTGGAATACATGTGGCAAAAATGGCCGGAATGCCTCAAATCGTCATTTTGAAAGCACAGAAACTATTAAAAAAATTAGAAAAAAATCATTCGAGTGATGCGTTGAACGGAATTAAAGCTGCAAAGGACGAAATGCAAATGAGTTTCTTTAATCTGGACGATCCTTTATTGGAGGAAATCAAAGAAGAGATCTTAAATCTGGATATCAATACCATTACACCTATGGAAGCGCTGATGAAACTCAATGAAATTAAAAGAATGTTGACCAGAAAATAGTTTTGCAAGTTTTAAAGTAGACGTTATCAGAAGGTTAAGATTTATGTGTAATTTTTTTGTAAAAAAGGCTTGTGTAATTCAATAAATGTCCTAAATTTGCATCCGCAATACAGAACAAGTATCGCGGTTCTTTCTAAAAATTGAAAATGCGAAAATAGCTCAGTTGGTAGAGCGCGACCTTGCCAAGGTCGAGGTCGCGGGTTCGAGCCCCGTTTTTCGCTCGACACCACATAATGCTCGGATGGTGAAATTGGTAGACACGCTGGACTTAAAATCCAGTGAACAGCAATGTTCGTGCGGGTTCAAGTCCCGCTCTGAGTACTAAAAAAGCTTCAAACTATGTTTGGAGCTTTTTTTATTTTACAACAAATCCATCTTTAGTTTGTGCCACTTATGAAAAACCTTATCGGTTGGCGTTTTTAGAGTGGCTTAAAAGCAATAATAATCAGTATTGAGGCTTTGGCTTCAATGATGCAATTCATTTCAAAGTAGATTATGGGAGCTTTTGTAATTAGTAAACGATATAACGACGAATATAAATTTGTTTTTACCTCAAGAAAAGGAAAAGTTGTTTTTACAAGTTTAAGTTATGAACTCAAGTTTGAGTGCGAAGAAGATATTGAAAAATTTAAAACTTCTATGCATTCCGCTGACTTTTTAAAATTTAAATCTACAAGTGGGAAATTCTATTTTAAATTGATGATAGGAGCAAATCATTTTGCAACCAGTAGAAAATATACCACATCGTTGCGTTTGCAAAAAGGAATTGATGAAATTGTACGATATGGGGCAAATTCAGAGGTATTAGATTTCTCTGGAAATGATTTTGTATTTATTGATTAAACCTCTTAGATGAGTATATAAAGAAGGTCTTGACTAATTTGTTATGACTCTCTTTTTGTTTTCCTACAGATCAATAATTGAATCTTGGAATAAAGCTCAAATTAATTTAAAATATTTTTAAAATAAAACAAAAAAAAGCCGCGCAATGCGCAGCTTATTTTTCAGTGTAATTTTAAAAATTACTTACTTTCTGGAGTAACAGCAGTTGTGTCAGTAACAATAGTTGTAGAATCAGTAACTACAGCAACAGTGTCAAGAACTACAGCAGTAGTGTCTACAGCTACAGTGTCTTCAGCAGGAGCGTCAGCTTTTTTACATGATACAACAGTCAAAACAGCAACAGCAGCTAAACTTAAAAATACTTTTTTCATCTTAATTTAATATAAAAGGTTAATTATTAATTCGTGGCAAAGATATAAATTTTTTAATACGTAAAATATTTTTTTATTTTTTTTTTAAAAAATAATATTTTTTGTCAACGCCGAAACAAATTACAATTATTATGCCAGTTACGGCAAATAATTATTAAATGCGTTATATCAATGTTAACTCCTTGATTTTAGTTTAAGTTTTTCTTTTTCAGCGGTTTGCTTTTCTTTGGATGAACCAATTTCAGTTCACTTATCAAGTTTTTTGCACCCGCATATTTATCCATAATAAACAATACGTAGCGTATGTCAACCATAATGTTTCTACAAATACTAGGGTCGTAATAGATATCGCTCATAGTTCCTTCCCAAACCCTGTCAAAATTAAGTCCTATTAAGTTTCCGTTAGCGTCTATCGCAGGGCTTCCTGAGTTGCCTCCCGTAGTGTGATTTGTACCAATAAAACATACCGGCATTTTTCCGTTTTCACCATATGGACCGTAATCTTTAGTTTTATAGAGATCTATCAATTTGGTAGGAACATCAAATTCATAATCTCCGGGAATGTATTTCTCCATTACGCCATCTAAATAGGTTACAGGTTTGTAAAACGTAGCATCTTTCGGTTCATATCCTTTTACTTTTCCATAAGTAATTCGTAATGTGCTATTGGCATCGGGAAAAATTCTGCTGTCTTTATTTAATTCCAATTGCGCTTTCATATAGGTACGTTGTAATGCTGTGATCTTTAAATTGATTTCGTCGTATTTTGGTGCGATTTCTATCAAGTATTTATCAGCTAATTCTTTCACCATCAGAAAACCGGGGTCATTATTTAAACTTGTCAATACGGTTTGTACATCGCCAGTTAATAAATCTTTCAGACCTGCATAATTTTTAAGTTTGGATTTGGTATATATTTCCGAGGCCAAACTTTTAGAATTCACTTGAAGTAAACTTTGGGTTAAGAATTGTTTTGGAGATTTGGTAGCATACAATTCAATCAACTGTTCAAAAACTTTTTCATCAACAGTTGCATTAAAATCTTTGTAAAAAGCTTCCTGACCCGTTACTAAATTGTTTTTTCGATCTGTGAACGCTTGTTCTCCTTTGGTTTTGTAAACTTGCTCCAGCTGATATAATTTATAACCAACACTTAGTAATTCGGTGTTCAGTTGTACCACTTCTGTAAAATAATCTCTGGCAGCGGCATAGGGCGCTATTTCTTCATAGTTTTTTTCGAAATCAGCTAATAATCTACCGTATTCTTTTTCTTTGCCTGCTTTGGTTATTTTCTGCTGAAAGGCTTTTTCAGATTCTCGTTTAATAGCAATGGCATTTGATTTTTTTAATCCTTGAGTCTCGCCAATCCATTTTTTCCAATAATTAGCAATTCGGGCATATTTTGAGGCGTATTGAATTTTAATAGCATTGTCTTTTCTCATGAAGCCATCGGCTACTTTCAATGCTTTATCTCTAATTTCAATTTTAGCCGGATTTAATTCGTTTACAATTTGCTCAATCGCAACAGAAGGTAAATATTCATTCGTTTTTCCCGGATAGCCAAAAACCAATGTAAAATCATCTTCGGCTACGCCATCAAGTGAAATTGGCAGAAAGTGTTTTGGAGTGTACGGAACATTGTCTTTTGCATAAGGAGCAGGACGATTGTTTTTATCAGCATAAATTCTAAACAAGGAAAAATCTCCCGTATGACGCGGCCAAACCCAGTTATCTGTATCAGAACCAAATTTTCCTATTGAGGATGGCGGAGCACCAACTAAACGCACATCAGTAAAGGTTTCCGTTACAAATAGCATGTATTGATTGCCTTCATAAAACGTACGAATTTTATTTTCCTGCCAATTTTCCTTTGGTAACGAATTAGTAAGTGCCGTAATATTCTCTTGAATTTTCTTTTGTTTTTCTGATTCGCTGGTCAAAGCAATAGTTCCCTCTAAAACTAATGTGGTTACATCTTCAATTTTCACAATAAAGGCAACGGTTAAGTTTTTATTAGGCAATTCGTCTTCCATTTTGTACGCCCAAAAACCATCCGTCAGGTAATCATTATCTACCGTAGAGTGCGATTGAATTTGCGAAAACCCGCAATGGTGATTCGTTAAAATTAATCCCTTAGGAGAAATAACTTCGGAGGTACAGCCACCATTAAAGTGTGGAACCGCATCTTTTAAACTCGATTGATTAACATCATAAATCTCCTTCACAGACATTTTCATGCCTAAATTTTTCATTTCTGTTTCATTCATTCCCTTCAAAAGCGAAGGAATCCACATTCCGCCCTGTTGCGCTTGCGACTGAATGAAAAATAATAATAAGACTAATTTTAAAAATTTCATGGTAATTAATTTAGGGTGTGATTTTATTTAATTTTATATTTCATCAGTTTTCTATTGTGCAACTCAAAACGACTTGTAAGGTACAATTTTTGTGCTTTTTCGTTATGCTGTTCCACTTCCAGATAAATTAGTTTCAACGATAGTTTTTGACTTTCACTTTGAACGAATTCAAGGGCTTTGGTGCCCAATCCTTTTCCTCTCATTTTTTTGATAAGAAATAATTCGTCTAAAAAAGCAATTTTTCCTTGGTATTCAAAACTAAAAATAAAGGTGAGAATAATATATCCTACGATTTCATTATCGGATAAAATGAGCCATGATTGTCCCAGATTTTCATTGGAAATAAATTCTTGCAATAACGCTTTAGAAACGTCAATATTAATGGGGTAATTGTCAATTGCATAAAACTCTTGCATCATGGGTACAATCGTTTCAACGTCAGTGAGGACTAATGGTTTAAATTGAATCATTCAAGATGTGTTTTAGAATAATAGCTGTAGCTCCTTTATTCATTTGTACAAAAGTGCTGCACATATGTCCTTTTTCGTGCCGTATATCGTCATTCCTGATGAGGTTTGTCAGTGCGTCGTCAAGCTCTTTACTATCGGTAATAGCAATACACGCTTCCATATTAACCAATGCGGTTGCTTCTGCAAAATGCGAATAGTTGGGGCCGATGAGTATTGGAACTCCAAAGGTTGCCGGTTCCAATACGTTATGAACTCCGGGGTTTCCAAAACCACCGCCTACATACACAATATCGGCATAACTGTATATTTTTGTCAAAACACCAACGGTGTCAATTATAAAAACGTCAAAATCAGCAAGGTTTTTTCCTTCTTTTTCAGAGAATAAAACGGTTTTTTTAGTGATGTTGTTTTGTAACTGCTGAATTTGTTCGTTTTTAATATTATGTGGCGCAATGATAAATTTGACCTTTACGGTATTCGAATTAATGAAATCCGCTATTATATTTTCATCTTTCGGCCAAGAACTTCCTACGACAATAGTTATTGTATCGTCTTTAAATTGAGAAATATAATCCAAGGAATTGTCTTTTTCTAAAATTGCGACAACGCGGTCAAATCGAGTGTCTCCAGAAACGGAAACATTCGTTTTTCCTACTTGTTGCAGTAATTTTTTTGACGTTTCATTTTGCACAAAAAAGTACGTGAATGCATTTAATGCGTCTCTGTAAAAGCCACCATACCATTTGAAAAACAGTTGATTTTCTCTAAGAATTCCCGAAATTAAATAGGTTTTGGTATTTCGTTTTTTGAGTTCCGCTAAATAATTGGGCCAATATTCATATTTGATAAAAAACACTAAATCCGGATGAAGGAGTTTTAAAAATTGCTGTGCATTTTTCTTGGTGTCCAAAGGCAAATAAACAGTGACATCAGCAACGGTATTATTTTTACGCACTTCATAACCGGAAGGCGAAAAAAAAGTAATGACGATTTTATGGGATGGGAATTGTTCTTTTATTTTTTCAATCACAGGCAGGCCTTGCTCATACTCTCCTAATGAGGCGGCATGAAACCAGATTGTTTTGTCGGTAGGTTTTATTTTTTGTACCAATGTTGTGAAAACCTGTTTTCGACCTTCTACGAAAAGTTTAATTTTTGGACTGAAAAGAGCCACTATTTTTAATAAAAATGTAGCAATTTGAACAAGTAACGTATAAAGAAAAAGCATCATCAAAATTTTGGGCTAAAATACGTTTTCTTTAGGTTTGTTTCTCCCGAAGAAATATATAAATTTTGGTTGCTAGGAACCCACTTTTTATTTCATTGGAATAATATCTTTTTTATTGTGGGTTGCATTGGTTTAAACTCATAAATTGCTATTTTTGTTACTCGTTTTAAGAAAGCGATTGTTGTTTCTTAAAACCTTAAAATAACGTCACTCTGAGCGTGAGCGCAGTCGAAAGGCGAACTTTAACAAAAATTTCAATGAAAAAAATCCAAATGGTTGACTTAAAAAGTCAATATAATAAAATTGCAGCTACTGTAAATGCCTCTATTCAGGAGGTTCTGGACACAAATACTTATATTAATGGGCCTCAAGTTCATCAGTTTCAAAAATCTTTAGAAGAATATCTTGACGTAAAACACGTTATTCCGTGCGCTAATGGAACCGATGCATTGCAAATTGCAATGATGGGATTAGATTTAAAGCCAGGAGATGAAGTAATCACTGCTGATTTTACTTTTGCAGCGACAGTGGAAGTAATTGCATTACTGCAATTGACTCCCGTTTTAGTCGATGTAGATATGTACAATATGAATATCTCTATCGAAGGGATTAAAAAAGCGATTACACCAAAAACAAAAGCGATTGTTCCTGTACATTTGTTTGGCCGTGCCGCCAATATGGAAGCTATTATGGCGATCGCCAAAGAATATAATTTATATGTTATTGAAGATAATGCGCAAGCCATTGGTGCCAATTGCAAATTTTCGGATGGAACAAAAAAGAAAGCAGGAACGATTGGACATGTTGGTGCGACTTCATTTTTTCCTTCCAAAAACCTGGGATGTTATGGCGATGGCGGAGCAATTTTTACAAATGAAGATGCATTAGCGCACAAACTTCGCGGCATTGTAAACCACGGAATGTATGAACGATACCACCATGATGTAGTGGGGGTGAATTCACGTTTAGACAGTATTCAGGCGGCGGTTTTGAATGCTAAATTACCTTTATTAGATCAGTACAGCAAAGCCAGACAAGATGCAGCCCGAAAATATTCGATTGCTTTTGAAGGACATAAAAATATCATAGCACCAAGCATTTGTGATATTTGTGATTGCCATGTTTTTCACCAATATACCTTGCGAATTATTGATGCTGATAGAAATGGCTTACTGAAATATTTGTTAGACAAAGGCATTCCATGTGCTATTTATTATCCAATTCCGTTGCATTCACAAAAAGCATATCTGGATTCTCGTTACAAAGAAGAAGATTTTCCCGTTACCAATCAATTGGTTAAAGAAGTAATTTCGTTACCGATGCATACAGAATTGGATGACGAGCAAATTAAGTTTATCACAGATAGCGTTTTAGCATTTTTGAAATAATGTAGAGACGCGATTTATCGCGTCTTTTTTTACAAAGAATAGTAATAAGATACTATTTAAAAAAAGGAACTATGAAAATACTAGTTACAGGAGGTTTAGGATTTATTGGTTCACACACTGTTGTAGAATTGCAAAATGAAGGTTTTGAAGTAGTAGTTATAGATAATTTATCAAACACTTCATTGGATGTCTTAGATGGAATTCAAAATATTACCGGAAAAGTTCCGGCATTCGAAAAATTAGATTTACGCGACAAGGATAAAGTTCAGGACTTTTTTAAAAGGCATGACGATATTTCAGGCGTCATACATTTTGCAGCTTCAAAGGCGGTGGGTGAAAGCGTGGCGAATCCATTGTTGTATTATGAAAACAACATCCATACTTTAGTTTATATTTTACAGGAATTACAGCAAAAACCAGAGGCGAATTTTATTTTTAGTTCCTCTTGTACGGTTTATGGTCAAGCTGAAACAATGCCTATTACAGAAAATGCTTCGATTCAAACGGCCATGTCTCCCTACGGAAACACAAAACAAATAGGAGAAGAAATCATTACCGATACCGCCAAAGTAACGAATGTCAATGCCATTTTATTGCGTTATTTTAATCCAATTGGCGCACATCCATCTACTGAAATCGGAGAACTGCCTATTGGAGTTCCTCAGAATTTAGTGCCTTTTATTACGCAAACTGGTTTTGGCTTACGCAAAGAATTAGCAGTTTATGGAAATGATTACCCTACTCCTGACGGTACAGCAGTGCGGGATTATATTCACGTAGTAGATTTGGCGAAAGCCCACGTGATTGCGTTGCAACGATTATTGAATAAAAAAAATACCGATAAAGTAGAAACTTTTAATTTGGGAACTGGAACAGGAAGCTCCGTTTTAGAGGTGATACATACTTTCGAAAAAGTAAGCGGTAAAAAACTGCCGTACAAAATAGTAGCACGTAGAGAAGGCGATATTACCTCGGCTTACGCCAATACAGATAAAGCCAATACGGTTCTGGGATGGAAAGCACAATCCACGCTTGAAGAAGCGATGGCCAGTGCTTGGAAATGGGAACAGAAATTAAGGAAGTAAAAAAGGAGGCTATGTACAGGCCTCCTTTTATGGAATTATTTTTTTGCTGCTTCTTTTAATTTTTCAGCGGCCTGATTCATTTTGTCAGCTCCTTTTTTAAGAACTTCTCCTGCTTTTATCCTGGTAGAATCAGCGGCAGCATCAACTTTTACTGCCGCAGTATCGATAGCGTCTTCCATTTCATTACCAACGGCTTCTCTAGCTTCTTTTACTTCCTCTTTTGTTTCTTCTTTGCAAGAAGTCATTAAAGTGGCAACAAATGCTAATCCTAAAAGTGCTTTTTTCATTATTTTCATTTTAAAAAATTGATAGTTGAGTGAATTCATTGTATAAAGGTAAACAAAATCTCCACAAACATACGTTTAGAAAATTTCGCTTATTGGCAACAAATGACTGCTATTTTATACATTAGCAGTAACCGCTTCTCTGTCAATTTTCCCGATTAATCCAGCTAATACTTTTCCAGGACCTACTTCCGTAAATAAAGTTGCTCCGTCTTTTATCATTTGTTGTACAGACTGCGTCCATTTTACCGGAGCAGTTAATTGGATGATTAGGTTTTTTTTAATTTCGGCTGGATCAGAAACTGCGGCAGCCGTTACGTTTTGGTACACCGGACAAATAGGAGTAGAGAACGTCGTTTTTTCAATAGCTGCAGCCAGTTCTTCCCGAGCGGGTTCCATCATTGGAGAATGAAAAGCACCACCCACCGGTAACAATAATGCGCGTTTTGCACCAGCAACTTTCATGGCTTCACAGGCTTTTTCTACTGCTGATGTTTCTCCTGAAATTACTAATTGTCCCGGGCAGTTGTAATTTGCAGCTACTACAATTCCGTCAATCGAAGCACAAACTTCTTCTACAATATTGTCGGCCAATCCTAAAACGGCGGCCATTGTTGAGGGTTTTATTTCGCAGGCTTTTTGCATTGCCAAAGCGCGTTGTGAAACCAGTTTTAATCCGTCTTCAAAAGATAAAGCACCATTTGCTACTAAAGCTGAGAATTCACCTAATGAATGTCCTGCTACCATTTCTGGTTTGAAATCCTCACCTAACGTTTTTGCTAAAATCACCGAATGCAAGAAAACGGCCGGTTGTGTCACTTTGGTTTCTTTCAATTCTTCGGCTGTTCCTTCAAACATGATGTCTGTAATGCGGAAACCTAAAATTGCATTGGCTTTCTCGAATAATTCTTTTGCAAGCGCAGAAGTTTCATATAAGTCTTTACCCATTCCTGTGAATTGTGCGCCTTGACCTGGAAATACATATGCTCTCATGTGTCTAATTTAAAGATTGAAAAATTTAAAGATTGAAAAATTAATTTTACTTGGGCTGCAAAAATACTGTTTTTTGCGGTACTGTAAATAAGGTTCCTGTTTTCTTTAAAATTGACACTTTCATTAGTGTAACATTTATAAGCATTAAAGACTAATGTTTCATATATAAAGACTAAAATATTATGAAAAAGATCTTCACCATTGTATTCTTACTCCTTTTTGGGTTTTTGCTTTTTTACATCAACCTGCCAGTAATTAATTATGGATTTACGGGTTTTGCGATAATCTTGTTATTATTAGTTATTCTCGGGATCTTGTTTTCCCTTGGACTAACCGTTTCGCAACAAACGAAACAAGTCAAAATTGTGTCCCGGCCTCATAAAATTTTGTATGTTTTGGCAGGAGTGCTTTTAGTGTATTGTATCGCACTTCCTTTTGCGACCAGCCTAAAAATGTTTAGAAGCAACTCGTATCAAAAATTAATAGGCGAGGTTAAAAATGGCCAAAAAATAACCAACCATATTGCTCCCATTTCTATTGATAAAATCCGTGTGGTCGATGAGGAATTAGCGCATCTTTTGGGAGAGAAAATTTTAGGTTCTCAACCCGCTTTGGGAAGTCAAGTAGAATTAGGGGAATTTTTCATCCAAAAAGTAAATAACAACTTGTACTGGGTTGCGCCATTACTGCATTCGGGTTTTTTAAAATGGTTTAACAACCAAGAAGGAACCGCGGGATATGTTATGGTTTCTGCAACAAATGAACGCGATGTAAAACTAGTTCAGAGTTTAGGAAGAAAGGAGATTAAGATAAAGTATCAACCAGGAGCGTACTTCCAAAGTGACATTCACAGACATGTTTACTTTAATGGAAATGCTACTGTTGGTTTGGCTGATTTTAGTTTTGAGATTGATGATGCTGGAAATCCGTTTTGGATTGTTACAAAATATGTAAAAAAAATTGGTTTCTCAGGAAAAGACGCTGTAGGTGTAATCGTGGTTGATGCGCAATCTGGAGCTACAACGGAATATATAATAGCTAAAACTCCAAAATGGGTGGATCGAATTCAGCCTTTGGATTTCGTAGAAGATCAATTGAATAATTGGGGTGAATATGTTCATGGATATTGGAATTTTTCCAATGCAGATAAACTTAAAATTACCGAAGGATTGACATTGGTTTACGGAAAAGACAATAAATCCTATTGGTATACCGGATTGACTTCGGTCGGGAAAGAGGAATCTGCTGTGGGTTTTGTATTGGTGGACACCAGAACCAAAGAAACAACCTTTTATAAACAAGGTGGCGCTACGGAGTTTGCTGCTCAAAGCTCTGCACAAGGAAAAGTACAGGAAAAAGGATATAAAGCGTCGTTGCCTATTCCGTATAATATCAATAACATTCCCACGTATGTAATGACGCTTAAAGATGACGGCGGATTAGTTAAAATGTTTGCGATGGTGGCCATTTCAGATTATACTATTGTGGGCGTGGGCAATACGATGCGAGAAACCTTGACTTCGTTTAAAAACGTCTATAATATGGCGGATAATAAAATAAACCCAAATAGTGTTTCTAACAAGAAATTATTAAAATCAGTTGTAACCCGAATTCAGAATGATGTGAAAAACGGGAATAGCTTTTATTATTTTAAGGTGAAAGATTATCCTAATATTTTTGTGGGTTCGTCACAAATATCCAATCAATTGCCGGTGACAATGGTGGGTGACAGTGTAAAAATTTCTTTTGATGTAGACATGGAAGAAGTGATTGATGTTTCGAGTTTTGAAAATATCAATCTGAAAGTGAGTATGATACCGAAGTAATTCAAAAGGGCTCAAAGAATTTTCTTTAAGCCCTTTTTTTATTTTTTGGGTAGTAATTTAAATGAGGTGACTTTGAATTTATTGTCCACCACTTTACCAACGACTTCCGCTTTTCTTATAGCAGCACAAAAGCCGTCACTGGCATGCGCATCACCATGGGAGTCGATGGAACTTCCGTCAACAAAATAGGATTTTCCGTCGATGCGAACGGCTAATTCACAACCGTGCCCTTCCATTCCAAATTGGCATTGTCCGCAGGAAGCTTCGACAATTTGAGGTTTTGGTTCTTCTTTTTTATCTTGGGCACTTGCAAGTGTTGCGGAGAATAAAATAGCTAAGTATAGTATCTTTTTCATAAATGATTAAATTTTTACTTTAGCTAAGATACTGGTTTTTTACTTCACAATAATCTGGAAAGACAAATATTGATAGAAGCCATTGCAATAATCACAACAGTCATAATTGAAATAATTCTTAATTAAAAGCTTCGGTTAAAAAGAATTGGGCAAGAACATAGGTGGCAATTCTGGGGGTTACAATCAAATTTAAAGGTTCAGGAAAAACTTTCGAATGGTTAGACGATAACTCACAAGATGATAAAAGGGAACGCTGATGACACTGATTTAGTGGATTTTTCTTCATCTTGTTTTCGTTGTAATATTGGAACTTTATTAACTGTAATTACGAATGCACGGTAATCAACCTGGCTGCATTTTTTGCTTTTTCTACCACTTCTTCAATTGGAGTTTCTACGGTATCACTCACTAAAGCCACTGCCATTCTACGGTACGGTCTTGACGTTGGTTTGCCAAAAATCCTGAAATCAGTTTTGGGTAAAGCCGCAATTTTTTCAATCCCAGAAAAGGTAGGATTTGTGGAGTTTTCCGAAGCTAAAATGACTGCACTGGCTCCCGCTTTTTCTAATGTGATTTCGAAAATAGGCAAACTTAAAATAGCGCGTAAATGCAGTTCAAATTCATTGAAGTTTTGTGTTCCGGCTAATGTTACCATTCCGGTATCATGCGGACGAGGCGATAATTCTGAGAAATAAACACCATCATCAGTCAAGAAAAATTCGACTCCAAAAAGTCCTGCGCCACCCAAAGCTTCTGTTACTTTTTCGGCCATGTCTTGCGCTTCGTATAAATCCTTGTCGGAAATCCTCGCGGGTTGCCAGCTTTCCTGATAATCGCCACGCTCTTGGCGATGACCAATTGGTGCACAAAAAAGTGTCGGATTATTGTTTTGAACAACGGTTAATAAAGTAATCTCCGAATTGAATTTGACAAACGCTTCTACAATCACTTCTACGACATCTCCACGGGAACCTTCCACAGCGTACTTCCATGCTTTTTCGACATCGGCTTCGGTTTTTATGGTGGATTGTCCTTTTCCGGACGAAGACATTAAGGGTTTTACCACGCAGGGCATTCCAACGGCTTCAACGCCTTTTTGTAATTCCTCGGCAGTAGTGGCGTAGCGGTAGTTTGCGGTTTTTAATCCTAATTCTTTAGAAGCTAAATCACGGATTGCTTTTCTGTTCATCGTGAAGTTTGCCGCTTTCGCAGAAGGAACTACGGTAATTCCTTGCTTTTCATAGTCATAAAAACGCTCGGTTCTGATGGCTTCTATTTCTGGAACAATAAAATCAGGTTTATGTTTGGCGACGATTCGGTCTAAGGCTTCTCCGTCGAGCATATTGATGACTTCAAAATCATGGGCAACTTGCATAGCCGGAGCATTTTCGTAACTGTCAACTGCAATTACGATTTGCCCGATGCGTTGTGCAGCGATTGTAAATTCTTTACCTAATTCGCCTGAGCCGAGAAGTAGTATTTTCATATTTATCTTGTTAGGGACAGATTTCGAGCTGTCCGTACTGTTTGAGTAATGCAGTTAAAATTCTATTATTCCCGGAGTGATAACGGTGAAATTAAATGATTGTAAAGTTCTTATAAATTATTTGAGATTTCTAATTCAGAAAGGAGTTTTTTGAAATAAAACTATCCAAATAAAACGGATGATTTAGAAAGGAAGAATGTAGTTGAGGATCTCTTTTTTTATAATCTGAGTTCGATTATTGAACTATTGATTTTATTGTTGTTCGTAATCCTGCAAGGTTCCCAAAACCTTGTAGGTGTTATTTTTTTAGATTTACATACCTACAAGGTCAAAAAAGATCTTGCAGGACTTAAATTTCATTAAAAATCAAATTTTCAAGAGTTTATTAACTGTGGCTCATTTTTACTGTTTTGATGCAGATTCTCTACAAACTTTGCCCGAAAGTAAGAAGATTATGATCTGGATCCAATATCGAAAATTCTTTTTGTCCCCAAGGTTTGATTTCCAAAGGACCATTGGGATGAATGGTAACGCCGTTGTTCAAGAAGTTTTTATAAACGGTTTCAATAACCTGCACCCGAATGTAAACTTGACCATAATTCTCAGCAGGATTAATGGTAGCAAATTCAAAAAAATGAATTTCAATGGTGTCTTTTTGCACCATTAAATACCCGTCAAAGTTTGCACTACCCAATTCCTGAAAACCCAATTGGTTCACGTAAAAATCCCGTGTAATTGCTTTGTTGCGCATGGGTAACTTTGGGTTTATGGCGGTTAGCATGATTTTTGGGTTTAATGTGAATAAGGAATTGTTTTTTAAAATAGAGTGCTTGAGTTTACTAGGTTTCTCTTAGTATTAAACATTTATTTTTTCTGATTTTTTTTTATAAATATTTCAAGTGACATTTAAACGTTCTCGCGCTACAAGCAGGCTGGGAGTAAGGAAGCCTAATGCTTCGGAATATAACAATTTTCTGCTGATGCAAAATCATCATTCAGTGTTAGCTGTTGTTTTTTTTCTCTAATTCTATTAACTCTTGTATTTTCTTTTTTGTTGCAAATCGATTAATTATAATGTGTGACTCAAATACAATTATAAATGGAACTTCGATTCCTGTAACATCAACTACTTTACAATTGTTAGGGATTTCAAATTCAGTTTTGATATGTCCATCTTGATTTTTAGTTTCTTCATTTATTTTTATAAATTCATTGGTAAGTTCTTTTGATTTTATACTTGAAGTTAAATATTCCCATCCTTCCATTTCTCCAATATATCTTAATCGCTCGTCAGATATTGGCATAATTAAATAATTCCACCTTCCAAATGAAGATTTCCAATTATTAAACCTCCTTGGGTACCATTTGCTACTATTTTTTGAGCTATTAATTTGTCTAATTCTTCTAAAGTTAATTCGAAATAATCCTTAAAATCTTTTTCGCACCAAGTCCATTCTCCAATTTTCATTTTCTTACAAAAATTTAAACAAGTATTTCCAAGTATCATATTCCTTGATTTATGTGATGTTTTTCTTTCCGATTTCTAAAGTATAATAGTTTCTGTCTTTTGATATTAGTTTAATTTCAATTTCGTGTTCTGAATAAACTGCTCTTAATGTTTTGATTATGTCTGCTGTATATGAAGAATTTTCAATTTCCAATTTTTCTCCATCAAGATTTTCAAGCCAAATTAAATCACTTGTTTTGTTATAATAGTTACTTACGTTTTCTTTTTCTACGACTTTTATCTTTAATTTTGACTTATCCAACTTGTTTTCAGAATAGTAACGTAAATACCAATTTGTTTTTGGACTGTATTTTGACAATATTTTTTTCAACCATTCATCTTCGTATTCTTTTTGGCTATCAAGAATTGCTCCTTTATCCACGTACATTTTTATTTTTAATGTAATGTAATTACTGTCAATTTCAATTACCTCATTCTCAACGAATAAATAATCTGTGTTTTCAAGATGAGTATTTATAAACTTATTATTTGTTGAACCGATTATTCCACTTCCGCCAACAGAACCTTTTGCATATAAATTTATGATTTGTGAATTAGGTTTATTCCAAATATTTAGCTCTTGTCCAATTTCGATTTGGTATTCACTTTTAATTCTATTAAATCTAACATTACCTTCAAAAGGTAATTTTTCTGAACTTTTCGTTGTTCCAAATAAAAATGAAAAAAATCCCATATTTCTAATGTTTTATCTCCTGTTCTGCGCTAAAATAACAGCCAACTCGTTTATACAGGCCATAAACTTGCTCCAGTCCACCTAAAGTAGGGTGGGTTTGTGCAACAAAAAAGAGTTTAATTTATTTTCTTAAAAATATAAAATTTAAAACATAAATCATCAGAAATTTCATTGTTTTTCTGTTTGTGTTGATAATCATAGGCGCAGCACACGAACATTCCGTACTAGATTAGGATAAATAGATTTTAGCAAGGTGTGCGTGAGGGAGTGCAGCGGAAATCCTTTATATTTTTTCTTTAAAAATATAAAGATTGTAGCGAAAAGCCCGACCCTTGTGGTCACGCCCAAATAGTAAAAAGCCCCAAGAAAATCTTGAGGCTTTGTTTGTATACTGGAAGTTGGATTTTTGACTTTCCAACTTTCAACTTTATGACTTTTGACTATAGAGCCACCGCTTCTTTAATTCGGCGTAAGGCTTCAATTAGCAATTCTTCGCTGGTTGCGTAAGAAAAACGGATACAGCTTGGATTTCCAAATGCGTCACCGGTTACAGTTGCTACATTAGCTTCGCCCAAAAGATACATAGAAAAATCATTGGCATCCTTGATAAACGTTCCTCTTAGTGTTTTTCCGAAGAAAGAAGAAACGTCTGGGAATACATAAAAAGCACCTTCGGGAACGTTGATTTTTACTCCTGGAATGTCTTTTAATAATCCAACGACTAAATCTCTACGGCTATGGAAAGCGTCCACCATGTGTTTTAGAACACTTGGATCAGCATCAACAGCAGTAATGGTAGCGCGTTGAGCAATACTATTGGCACCGCTTGTTACTTGACCTTGAATTTTTGTACACGCTTTAGCGATGAATTCAGGAGCTCCAATATATCCAATTCTCCATCCTGTCATGGCGAAAGCTTTTGCTACTCCATTCACGGTGATTGTTCTTTCTAACATTCCCGGGATGGATGCGATGCTGCAAAAAGTTCCGGAGAAATTAATGTGCTCGTAGATTTCGTCAGCAACAACATATACGTGAGGGTGTTTTTCCAACACTTTGGCAAGAGCCGTTAATTCTTCTCTGTTGTATACCGATCCGCTTGGGTTACAAGGAGAACTGAACCACATCATTTTTGTTTTTGGTGTGATAGCTGCCTCTAATTGTTCTGGTGTGATTTTGAAATCGGTATCTACAGAAGTCGGAACTTCTACAGGAACTCCGCCTGATAATTTTACAATTTCGAAATACGAAACCCAGTAAGGAGCCGGTAAAATTACTTCGTCACCATCGTTTAGCATTACTTGTGCGATGTTGTATAACGATTGTTTTGCTCCTGTTGATACTACAATTTGAGAGGGTTTGTACTCTAAATCATTGTCTCTTTTAAATTTTCTACAGATTGCTTCTTTTAATTCTAGATATCCTTCTACTGGAGAATAGGTGCTGTAGTTTTCGTCAATCGCTTTTTTTGCCGCTTCTTTGATGAAGTCAGGCGTATTAAAATCAGGTTCACCTAAGCTTAAACTGATAATGTCTTTTCCTTGTAATTTTAATTCTCTGGCCAAAGCAGCCATTGCTAATGTTTGAGAAGTAGATAAATTGTTTATTCTATCGGATAATGGATTCATTCGTAATAGGTTGTAGTTAGTTTTTTATTTAATTTATTCGATAGGTCGATGTGCAACACATCATCTCTACCAAAGACACTTTTAGGTAAGCTCAGGTTTCATTCCCAACTCTTTTAAATGTTTGAAATGGGCAATAACAGCACTTCGCATTGTTTTGTATTCATAGTAGGGCAAGTTGCATTCTTCTGCAGTTTCTTTTACGATTTTTGCAATTTTGCCATAATGTACGTGGCTGATATTTGGAAAAATATGGTGCTCAATTTGGTGATTCAGTCCGCCAGTATACCAGTTTACAATTTTGTTTTTTGGAGCAAAATTAGTTGTGGTAAACAATTGGTGGATAGCCCAAGTATTGTCCATTTCGCCTAATTCATTTGGAGATGGATTAGTTGTTTCCTCAACAACGTGTGCCAATTGGAACACAACACTTAAAATTAAACCGGCAGTATAATGCATGATAAAAAATCCTATAAAAACTTTCCACCACGTGATTCCAATAACAATTGGTAACACGATCCAAATAGAAACGTAAATTATTTTAGTGATGATTAACGTCGTCCAAAGTGTTTTTGGGCTTTTTGCTTCACCATACGATAATTTTCTTTTCAAGTAGCTTCTCATCTGTTTGAAGTCAGTTGTGATGGCCCAGTTGAACGTTAATAATCCATATAAAAACACCGAATAATATTGCTGAAAACGATGAAAATTGTACCATGTTGCTTCTTTTGTAAAACGAATCACACGTCCGGCATCTAAATCCTCATCATGACCTGGAATGTTTGTGTACGTATGGTGCAAAACATTGTGTTGAACTTGCCAGTTGTAGACATTTCCTGCCAGAACATAAATAGTTCCACCCATGAATTTGTTAACCCAAGTTTTATTAGAATAGGAGCCATGATTTCCATCATGCATGACATTCATTCCCACTCCAGCCATTCCAATTCCCATAACAATTGTTAATAGAAGATGTGCCCAAAAAGGCATACCTAATGTCAGAATTAAAAAATAAGGCGCCAGGAAAACCGAAAAGAGAATCATGGTTTTTACATATAGTTTCCAGTTCCCTGTTTTTTGTATGTTGTTTTCTTTAAAGTAGTTGTTAACCCGTGAGTTAAGTGTTCTAAAAAACTTTAGGCTATCTTGCTTAGCAAATGTTGGTGCACTATTAGTCATATATTTTTAATAAAGTTCAAAGGTAATTATTATAAATTTTTGGATATACAAAATTGAGATAAATATTTTAACTCTAAAGTATTACTTTTGTTAAAAAAAAATTAATAGATGGACGAGATTCTTAAGTATTTTCCTGATTTAACTGATATTCAAAAAGAGCAGTTCGAAAAGCTCGATTTTTTATACCACGATTGGAATGAAAAAATCAATATTATTTCGAGAAAAGATATCGATGCTTTATATACCAAACATATTTTGCACTCGTTGGGAATAGCCAAAATAATAAAATTTGAACCGGGAACTTATGTTCTTGATGTGGGAACTGGCGGTGGATTTCCGGGAATTCCATTAGCAATTCTTTTTCCAGAAACACGTTTTTATTTGATTGACATTATTGCCAAAAAAATCAAAGTGGTTCAGGCTGTTGCCGAAGGATTGGGATTGAAAAATGTAAAAGCGGAGCAATTGCGCGCCGAAAATGTAAAAGGAGATTTCGATTTTATCGTGAGCCGCGCCGTGACGAATATGCCGGATTTTGTTTCTTGGGTGAAAACTAAAATCAAGAAGAACAATAAACATGAATTAAAAAATGGAATTTTGTATTTAAAAGGTGGCGATCTAACCGAAGAATTAAAGGACTTTCCAAAATCAACAGAATATAATTTATCCGATTTTTTCAAAGATGAATTCTTTGAAACTAAAAAAGTGGTGCATGTGCCGTTGAAGTTTTCGGTTTAAAAGCAATTACTGAATTGTTAAAGTCTTCACTTTTGAAAACTATTTTGGTGTTTTTTAGTAAATTTGTTAAGCTTTAGTAATAGCGACATATACAGTGTAAAAGCAGTCTTTTGGGTTAATTTTTAAAAATAGAACAATATGTATACAACGTATCATTTAGCATCCGCACAAGATATTAATACCGATATTTTAGAGGCAATTAAAATTGCTTTTAAATCAAGACCTATCATAATCACAATTGAGGAAGAAGAAGATTTTGAGCTTACCGAAGAGATGAAAGCGATTTTAGAGGATAGACTAATGGAAGATGGAAGCGATTATCTTTCCGCCGAAGAATCTATTTGTCAGCTAAAGTCGAAATATGATTTATAAAATTATCGTTTCGCCTCGTGCTCAAAATGAAATTATCAAGGCAATAGATTTCTATAGTTTACATAGTGTTTATGCTCCAAATAATTTTATATTACAACTGCAAAAAGGCTATAAAATTTTAGCGATAAGTCCTTTTTTTAAAATCTACTATAAAGGTGTAAGAGCATTAAAACTAAAAAAATCCCCGTATTCCCTTTATTATGCAATTGACGAAAAACAAGGGTGCATTCGTGTTCTCTCCTGTTTTCATAACAAAATAAATCCTAAAAAAAGACCGTAGTGTTGATGTGATTTAAGCTGCTTTTTTGAGACTAAGAAGGTGGTGCATTTGCCGTTGAAGTTTACGAATTAGGATTTAAAGCAAACCCCACAAGAATTCAAAATCATTTGAATTCTTGTGGGGTTTTTAAATCTAAAATCAAGAATTTTTATTCGAAAATCCTCAATCTTTTAAAACTATTCTCCTAAAAATGCGTATCTATAATCTTCTGGAGTAATAAACGTTTCTTTGATGGTTCTTGGCGAAGCCCAACGCAATAAGTTCAATGCTGAACCCGCTTTGTCGTTAGTTCCTGAAGCTCTGGCACCACCAAAAGGTTGCATTCCTACAACTGCTCCGGTTGGTTTGTCATTGATATAGAAGTTACCGGCAGCATTTTGCAATTTGGTAGTAGCCTGCTCGATAGCATAACGATGTTGACTGAAAACCGCACCTGTTAACGCATATTCTGAAGTCGTGTCAACTAGTTCCAAAGTTTCTTCCCATTTGTTGTCTTCGTAAACGAAAATCGTCATTACCGGTCCGAATAACTCCGTTTCCATAGTCGTGTAATGTGGGTTTGTCGTAACGATAATTGTTGGTTCAATAAAATAACCAACTGATTTGTCGTAATTTCCTCCAACGATAATTTCGGCATCAGCATCTTTTTTGGCTTGGTCAATAAAATTGGCCAATTTGTCGAATGAACCTTCGTGTATCACCGCAGTAATAAAGTTACCAAAATCTTCCGGAGAACCCATTTTCATAGATTTGGTATCCGTGATTAGTTGTTCTTTAATTGCTGGCCACAAACTTCTAGGTACATAAGAACGTGAAGCGGCTGAACATTTTTGACCTTGAAATTCAAAAGCGCCACGTACAATTCCAGTTGCAACTTGCTTCGGATTTGCACTTGGGTGCGCGATGATAAAATCTTTTCCTCCAGTTTCACCTACAATTCTTGGGTACGTTTTATAATGGTGGATGTTTGTTCCAATTTTTGCCCAGATACCTTTAAATACTTGAGTAGAACCAGTAAAGTGAATTCCTGCGAAATCACGGCTGGCCAAAACAGTGTCAGTAATCATTAAAGCATCGCCAAAAACAACGTTGATAACGCCATCAGGAACACCTGCTTCTTTAAATACTTCAATAATGATTTGTGCAGAGAAAATTTGGCTATCGCTTGGTTTCCAGATCACAACATTTCCCATCATTGCAGCACTTGCAGGAAGATTTCCGGCAATAGCTGTAAAGTTAAATGGTGTAATCGCGTAAACAAAACCTTCAAGAGGTCTGTATTCTAAGCGGTTCCACATATCCGAATTTGAGTTAGGCTGATCACCGTAAATTTGGGTCATAAACTCTACATTGAAACGTAAAAAATCGATAAATTCACATGAAGCATCAATTTCGGCTTGATGTACGTTTTTTGACTGCGCAATCATTGTTGCGGCATTTATTCTTGCTCTGTACGGACCTGCAATCAATTCAGCTGCTTTTAGAAAAATAGCGGCTCTTTGTTCCCAAGCCATATTGGCCCATGCTGTTTTAGCTTCTAATGCATTTGCAATTGCTTTTTCAACATGAGATTTTTCAGCAAGATGATAAGTTCCTACGATATGTTTATGATCGTGAGGAGCGGTCATATTTTTTGTGTTGCCAGTTCTAATTTCTTCGCTTCCGATATATAATGGCACATCGATTTTAGAATTCCACATTTTTGTGTAAGCTGCTTGTACAGCTGCTTTTTCTGGTGAATTTGGTGCATAACCTTTTACAGGTTCGTTTACAGCTTTTGGTACATGAAAAAATCCTTTTAACATATTTGTAAAATTATAAAATTAGAAATCCTTGTAATGTGTTTTTTAAATACGGCACAAAAGTACGAAGGATTGTTTGAAAAAAGACCTTTTTTGCTATAAACTAAAAGTAATGAGTTTCGAATATTGTGTTTTAGCCCAGGTAGAAATGGGAAGCTTTTTGTGGTCTTTTCTGTATTTCTACTAGTGAAAATA
Source organism: Flavobacterium cryophilum (assembly GCF_048286555.1). NCBI lineage: Bacteria > Pseudomonadati > Bacteroidota > Flavobacteriia > Flavobacteriales > Flavobacteriaceae > Flavobacterium > Flavobacterium cryophilum. The sequence goes on from NZ_JBLVPZ010000001.1 coordinate 920,174, forward strand.
GGGCGACTTTAGAGGCTCCTTACTTTACTTAGAAAAAAATAATGGGATGACGAAAACTTGAAATGAATTGCTTCGCCTATTTACACTTTCAGGCTCGAGTGCTGGATGAGCTACTAAAAAAAATGATGTGAATTTTAATTCAAAGCAAAGGGGGCACATAACCTAAAAGTAGGGACAATAACTTTAAAGTTTTTAGTAGAGGTGAAGTTAATCATGTTGAAATATCCTTTCATTGCGCCATACGGTGAAGAAAGTAAACAGCCAGAACTGTACGTATGCAATTCACCAGGTTTTAAGACTGGTTTTTTTCCAATTACACCCTCTCCGTCAACTATTTCTATCGCATTTAATGAGTCAAAAATTTCCCAATGACGAGAAATCAACTGAACGGAATCTTTGCTGTGATTTTCAATTGTAATTACATAACTAAAGGCAAAATGAATCTTATAGTTTTTGAAGTAAGTGCCTTCAAAACTAGTCAAAACTGAAATTTTTATGCCTCTTGTTATTTGAGAAACCATGATTTAAGGGATGAATAGGGGTTTAATATTGACAAATTTACAAAAAATTGAACTTGTTTTGGCAAATTCTGATATGTTTTTTTAGTTAATGATGTTTAACGAATTCGCAATTCCTTTCCCAACAACTCTATCGTATCGATCCGTATTCTCTCGATAATATACGAGTGCAGTGTAATCATTTTCAGTTTGATAAAAATTACCGTCAACGGCATTTTCGTAGTCAATAATTCCTTTTTCGTCAGCAACAATGTATTGGTAGTTTGTAAATCCCTGCTTAACTAAAATCGCTTTCTCGTAAACTCCCTTTTGAGAATTATAATCCATTTTGTATTCAGGAGTCAGGTTGTAATTATTGAACATTCCGCCAACATAAATATTCTTTTTTAGTCTGAAAGTAGGGGCAGTTAGAGTGAAATAAACCCAAGCATAATCCGCTTCAATTTCGGGAGTAGTGGCATTTATATTATTAACTACAAAATCACCATTCACATCTTGGGTAAACGAGTAAGGGAAATTGGTTCGTGCCTCGTTAGCATACAAATTAGAACCGTATATAGCAGTATTCGAATCTACACGAGAAATGTTATTACCTGCGGATCTTATGTCTTTGTTTTCAAAAAACAAAAATTCATTTCCTGCCCAAAATTGTGTTTCAGTATCGTATTTATAAATCAAGTCATTTCCAATAGTGTATTGTGGAACCACATTTTTTATGGCGGTATTAAATTGTCCGTTTTGAAGCAGAACGACTCTAACGTTTTTCAAAGGATTTTGAAATGTTATCACGCTTGATTTTACAGTGAATTCTAAATTGTGTTTTAGTTCTACGTTGCTTACCGTTCGTGCTCGTTTCACTTGCATTGGAACGGTAACTAGATCTTCATACAAAATGAATTTTCTGGAAAACAACACTTCTTTATTCTCGTCTAAAACTTTAATGATATAATTTCCGCTAATTCGCAATTGCTGGGTAAACTGATTGGGAATTGATAATTTGTAGTGCGAATAAATTTGTAATGTATTGAATGAATTAGTGTAATCTTGAATTCGCTGATTGTCAAAACCTTGTAAATATTCATTTTTTGGAATTCCGGTAGGAGCCCAGTTGTAATCGCAATGAATTATTTCGTAATAATAATTAGCTTCATTACCAAAAAGGTCATCAAACTGCAATTGAAATCCTTCTCCTAATTTAAAAATTGGAACCACATTACGATCACTTTGTAAAAAAGAAATCGTTTTGATGTGGTAGGGGGCAACTATTTCTTTTTCTGCTTGTGCAGAGGAAGAAATAGCCATGAATACAAAAAGGAAATAGGGTACTATTTTAAAGAAAGAGTTTATCATTTTGCAGCAATTAAGATAGTGTAAATATAAGGAATACTCTCCATTTTTATATGGGAATGTAATTTAAAGGTTGAGTATATTTTGTGTGTATTTTCTGTTAATTAAAACACAATATTCAAAAATATTAAGAGTTATCTTATTAGTTTTACTTCAAATATATCTAACCCTATGAAAAAAATCAACAATTTAGTATTCGGAATTATGCTATTTCCTTTCGCTGTTTTTGCCCAGCAAATGGATTACTCAAAAGCAATTCCATTTGATCCTAGTGTAAAAACAGGTACTCTTGAAAATGGCTTAACCTATTACATCAAGAAAAATGCCAAACCGGAAAAAAAAGTAGATCTTAGACTGGTTGTAAATGCTGGTTCGATCCTGGAGGAGAATGATCAACAAGGATTGGCGCATTTTATGGAGCACATGTGTTTTAATGGAACAAAGCGTTTTCCAAAAAATCAATTAGTGGATTATTTGCAAAGTATTGGCGTAAAATTTGGGCAACATTTAAATGCATACACCAGTTTTGATGAAACGGTTTATTTTTTACCAATTCCGTCTGATAATCCTGAAAAATTAGAAAAAGGATTTCAAATTATAGAGGACTGGGCATTTAATACCGTTTTGACACCAGAAGAAATCGATAAAGAAAGAGGCGTAGTTCTAGAAGAATACAGATTGGGTTTAGGCGCTCAAAAAAGAATGTTGGGACGCTACATTGGTAAAATGATGCATGATTCCCATTATGCGGAACGTTTGCCAATTGGTCAAAAAGAAATTTTAGAAAAATTCAAACACCAATCGTTAATTAATTTCTACAAGGATTGGTATCGTCCTAACTTGATGAGCGTAATTGTTGTTGGTGACATTGATGTAGCTGAAATGGAGAAGAAAATCATTGCTCATTTTTCGAGTTATAAAAATCCAGCTAAAGAAAAACCTAGAAAGTTTTACGATGTGCCCAATCACAAAGAAACGTTTGTAGCTGTTGAAAGTGATAAGGAAGCTTCCAGTGCTCAAGTACAATTGATTTATAAAGATTATGGAGCTCCAAAACCAATTGTAAATATTGGAGATTTCAAAAATTATATCGTTGAGGGATTATTTGCTGCACTTTTAAATTCGCGATTGGATGAGCTTACAAATTCATCGACACCTCCATTTACTTATGGATATTCGTACTATGGCGGAACTTTTGCCAGAAATAAAAAAGCGTATCAGTCTGTGGCAATGTCTCAAGAGGATAAGCAACTAAACGCTTTGAAAGTATTGGTAACTGAAAATGAAAGAGCCAAGAAATTTGGATTTACGCAAGGAGAATTAGAACGTTCAAAATTAGAATTTCTTGCGTCTATTGAAAAAGCATACAACGACAGAGATAAGACTAATTCAGTTAATTTTGTTGGAGAATATCAAGCTAATTTCTTGGAAAAAGAGCCAGTTCCAGGAATTGCATGGACGTATCAAACGATGAAACAATTGATGCCTTTGATTGATTTGAAAGACGTTAATGGTTTAATTAAAGATTACATAAAAGAGGACAATCGCGTCATTATTCTTACTGGTCCTGAAAAAGAAGGGTTAAAAAAAGTTACGGAACAACAAGTTCTTGATGCTTTGAAAATTAATACGGATGATCTTAAGCCCTATGAAGATGCAGCCGTCGCTACAAGTTTAATAAGAAATGAGATTAAACCAGGTACAATTGTTACGCGTGAAAGTAATGCTAAAATTGGAACAAAAACGTTAGTATTGTCCAATGGTGTAAAGGTAACGTACAAGAATACAGATTTCAAAAATGATGAGGTTCTTTTTGAAGCAGTGAGTCTTGGTGGAACTAATTTATATACTAACGAGGATATGAAAAAAGTTCAATTTGCTAACGGAGCCTTGGCAGAAGCTGGATTCTCAGGATTAAAATTGAATGATATCAATAAATTTATGACGGGTAAGATTGCACGAGTGAGTCCATATATTGGTAGTGCTACCGAAGGTTTAAGAGGGAATACCACTCCAAAGGATTTAGAGTATTTGTTCCAAATGACCTATGCGTACTTCACTGATTTGAACTATGATCCTGAAGCTTTTGAAGGTTTTAAACAAAAGCAGTCTAGTTTCTTTAAGAATATGGCTTCGCAACCACAAAACTATTTTCAACAAGAGTTTTATACTTATTTGAACAAAGAAAATCCAAGATTCAACGGAATTATGCCAACGGATCAATCTTGGGCTGCAACAGATTACAAGTTAGCCTACACTAAATACAAAGAGCGTTTTGCCAATGCGGCTGATTTTGAGTTTTATTTCGTTGGAAACATTGACGATAAAATTATGGAAGCATATGCTGTAAAATATTTAGCGTCTTTGGCTACGACTGATAAAAAAGAGAAAACAGTAGATTTAGGATATAGATTGCTAAAAGGAGATTTGAAAAAAGTGGTTAATAAAGGAACAGATCCTAAAAGTAATGTAACTATTATGTATTATGGAGATGCAAAATATTCTGCTAAAGATGGGATGAGTATGCAAGCTTTAGGCGAAGTTTTGACTATCAAACTAATTGAACAATTACGTGAAAATGAAAGTGGCGTTTATGGTGTTTCGGCACGAGGAAGTTTGAATAAAGTTCCAAATGGATCCTACAGCTTTTCAATTGGGTTTCCATGTGGACCAGATAATGCTGAAAAATTGACAGCTTCTGCTTTAAAAGAACTTCAAAACATTATTGATAAAGGACCAGATGAAAAAGATGTGGCTAAATTTAAAGAAGGGGAACTAGCTGATTTCAGAAAAGATAGTAAAGAAAATAGATATTGGTTGTCTAATTTTACTAAATCCTATACGAATGGAAGCAGCGCTGAAGAAGTTTTGAAATTTGAAGAAACGGTTAATGCAGTAACGGCTAAGGATATTCAAGATATTGCAAAAAAATACCTTACAAAAGATAAAGTAATTGGAATATTAATGCCCGAAAAAAAATAAACCAATTTAATTACAAACTAAAAACCTGCTAAAGTTGAATTTAGCAGGTTTTTTTATGGTGAATTATTTAAAACAAACCGGGATAATTTCCCCTTTGGCCAAGCAATATTTTTCTATTAATTCGGGTGCAATTTTAGTGGTATACTCTTCTTCGATTACTTTAAAACCAACGCTTCGTAATTTATCAAAATAATCGCGTCCATAAATCCGAACGTGATCGTATTGACCAAAGATTTTAGCGCGTTCTTTTTGATCCGTAATGGTGTCATCAGCAAAAGTGGTAGCTCTGGACAAATCCTGTGGAATTTGTAAAATAGCCATTCCACCCGGTTTTAAAACCCGATACAATTCCTCCATCGCTTTTGTATCATCCGGAATGTGTTCTAAAACATGATTGCACAGAATAACATCATATTGATTGTCTTCAAAAGGTAAATTACAAATATCAGCCTTTACATCCGCCAAGGGCGAAAATAAATCAGTTGTAGTATAATCCAGATTTTGTTGATTGCGAAACAATTTGTAAAAAGCTTGTTCAGGTGCAAAATGCAGTACTTTTAATGCTGAATTTGTTTCAGCATCTCTTAATTGTATTCTTTTGGAATTTGTAACAGAATCTGAAACAAGTTCAGATTGAAAAAAATCAGTTTCATCATTTAAATACAACCACAATAAACGATGTCTTTCCAACGAAAGTGTGCTCGGCGAAAGCACATTATTTCGTTGCGTTCCATATCCGTACGGCAGAAACATTTTAAAACTTTTCCCGTCAATAGGATCAGTGAATGTCGTTCCTTTTAATGCAAATGCAAGAACTGGTCGGGCAACATAACTTAAACGGATTAGTAAAGGGCGCGGAATGGTATTGAGTATAAGTTTAAAAAGTTTTTTCATTATAGCACTAAAGGTGTTTGTCTAAACTCATCTTCTTCGTTGCTTATAATTCCTAATGCTTTGTAGATATATCCAAAAGTTGATAAAATTTCCGGTTTTCCATCAATAATTGCAACGTCATGCTCAAAATGTGCACTTGGTTTCCCATCTGCAGTCGTAATTGTCCAGCCGTCCTTGTGTTGCTTAATGTTTCGAGTTCCCATATTAATCATGGGTTCAATAGCAACAACCATACCTTCTACAAAAAGTTTCCCCCTGCCTTTTTTACCGTAATTAGGCATTTCAGGATCTTCATGCATTTTTTGTCCTACGCCGTGACCTACTAACTCACGAACAACGCCATAGCCATGTGCTTCCGTGTATTTTTGAATTGCATTTCCTACGTCTTCTACACGGTTTCCTAATTTTAATTCGCGGATTCCAACGTACAAAGATTCTTTAGTTACCTGCAATAATTTTTTTACTTCAGGAGCAACTTCACCTATTTCAAAAGAATAAGCATGATCGCCATGGTAGCCGTTTTTATAGGCGCCACAATCTACAGAGATTACATCACCACTTTTTAAAGGCGTATTATTTGGAATTCCATGAACCACTTGCGCGTTTGGGCTCATGCAAAGTGAGTTTGGGAAACCATATAATCCAAGAAAACTTGGTTCAGCTCCATGATCACGAATGAATGTTTCCGCTAATTTGTCCAGATATAAAGTAGTGACTCCTTCTTTTATTTCAGAAGCAACCATTCCTAATGTTTTTGATACTATCAAAGCACTTTCGCGCATCAATTCTATTTCTTCACGGGATTTTACAATAATCATAATTTCATATTTTCAGTTTGCAAAAATACAATTTTATAAATTATTTAATCCGGATTAGCCATTATTTTAAAGAGCTCTGAATTTGAAATGTAAAAACGGTTTTCCAAAGCGATCTTTGAAAGCTGAGCAAGGATTAAATTGTTCTCTCGGGTATTGATTAAAAACAGGGAGCTTTCACCAAAAGAAAATAAACGTTCCTCTGAATTTAACATCGTGAGATTGTCGACTACCAAACCTTTTATTAACACTTTTTGTTTTAATAACGATTCAATTTCTATTTTTTGAGCATTAATTTTATTGGTCAATTGCACTTTTTCTAAATCCAATATAAATTCAGATTCTTGCACTTTATATTTCGCTAATTTCAAACTTCCTCGTTCTTTTCTAAGAAACAAAGGAAAATAAAAATCCAATCCAATTTTATAATCCTCAAACTGATAGTTGTCAATATAACTGGGTTCTGCAATATAGGAGTAACCCACATCAATTTTCGGCAACAGCATATTGGCTTTCAGTTTCTTTTCCACGTTGAGTATATCAATTTTACTTTGCAAAGCATTGATTTTTGGATGATTGGTGATGGAGAAATCAACAGTCAATAAATCATTAGTTTTTAAACTTTCCTGGATCGTAAATTCCAATTGTGTTTCGGGGATCAGTTCATCGGATATTTCCAGTGGAATGTTGTTTTCCAACCAAAGAAAATTAGAGAGTTCTAATTTGGCTTTAGCCAATTTAAGCTTGGAATCTTCCAAATTAAGTATTCTGTTTTTTACAATAATTCCTGCCTCAACACTGTCTATCGCAGGTTTATCTCCTTGTTTGATTAATGACTGAATTCCTTTAAACCTAATTTGTGCATTATTATTGTATTCTTCATACAGTTGTACTTCGTTGAAGTTTTTCTTCCAATTGAAATATGCCAAGGAAGCATCATACAAAACAACAATGGCCTGCAGTTTTCGTTCGGCCTGACTCAATTGCATCTGTATTTTTGCTTTTCGAACATCAGCCATCCTTTGATTGATAAACAAACCTTGCCCGAGAGGAACGGTTATTCCTAGGGAAGTTAATCCTTGATTGGGAAGCGTATTTTGGGGATTTAAATAAACACCGTCACTATTGTCAAAACCTGCTTTAATCTCGATTCCATACCAAGTGGGGATTTTAAAACTGCTGTTTAATATGGAATAATATTCGGTGTTTTTGAATTGTTTTTTGCTGAAATCTACCTCGATTTTTGGGTCAAAGCCACCGCGAGCCATCATCAAATTAGCTTGTGCTTTATTGATTTCTAAGTTGGCATTCTTAACTAGAGGATGGTATTTCTTTACATAGCCTAGAAACTCATTGTAGGTAAGTTCTTTAGATGTGATTTCTTGTGCGGTCACAGAAAACCCAAAGAATAAAAACGCTAAAAATAGATGTTTCATTATTTCTTTTCTTTTGTGGTTTTGGTCGCTGGAGTGTAATAGTTTGGAGGAAATCCGTTTAAAGTTCTCCATAATTCAAACCAAACAGGAACATTATCTAACAGTGCAATAGTTTGTGCTCCGGCCCCTATACTCAATTGTTTAGGCCATTTGGCTTCATTTTTATCGGGTACAATTAATACTCTGTATTTGCCGTTTGCACTAATGAAGTTTTCAATGGCAACAATTTCGCCGCCAAAAGTTCCATAAGACATATCGGGCCATCCTGAAAATACAATTGTAGGCCAGCCATCAAACCAAACCCGAACTTTTTCTCCTTTGCTTAGCAATGGCAAGTCAATTGGGTTTACAAAAGTTTCAACCGCAATATCATATTCTGAAGGCATTATGGTCGCAATTGGTGTTCCTTCTTTTATGGTTTCGCCTAAACCGGCTTGTAGCGCCCTATTGATATAGCCGTTTTGCGATGCTTTGATGTAATACATGCCGTTGCGAATGCTGTAATTTGCATATTGATTTTCGAGTTTGTTAACCTGTGCATCGGTGTCGTACTGACTGCTGAGTGCTGTAAATTTATCACTATTAGCTTTTGAAACTTTCTCGGCGTACTCCGCGTCTATTCTGTTGATTTCAACTTTGGCGTTGATTAACTCGTTTTTGCTGGTTAAGTATTTGTTTTCTTGCGTGATAATCTTAGCGTCCACTTCTTGTAATTTCAGTCTTTTTTCCTCAATATCAGTCAGTGGTTTTAGTCCTTCTTTATTCAGCTGAACGGAACGATCGTATTGTGTATTGGCTATTTTCAGCTGGGTTTTTACGGCAACCAAATCCATACTGTCACTTTTTATTTTCAAAAGAGATTGTTTGATTTTATTTTTGGCTTGTTCCACCTTTAAACCCTTTTCTCTTTCAATGGCTTGAATTTGGCCCGATAACGTGGTTACTTTTGAACCATACGATTGTAAAGACTGCCTTTTGGCATTTATTTGATTTTCCGTATTTTCCAATAAATTAGGATCGAAATATTCCTCTTTTATTTCGGAGATAAACAGTATGGTATCGCCTTTATTGACAAAATCCCCTTCCTGAACGTACCATTTTTCAATTCGACCCGAAATCACACTTTGAATCGATTGTGGTCTTTGGCTTGGTTTTAATGTTGTTACGCTTCCAGTTCCTGAAATATTTTGTGTCCACGGCAGAAAAAGTGCTACAAACCCAAGTATAGAAACGCCTGCTATAATTTTATTCAAAATTTTATAGTGGGGCCTATTAGTCAAGTTTTTTACTGTTTCGTATCGATCAAGTGACGGCAGTTTTGTTTTGTTATCAGAGATGTTTAACATGGTTAAATATTTTTTAAATCAAGTTGAATCGCTCCGTTATGCATGGTGATTCTACGATTGCATTTGGTTTTCCAATACGGATTTTTTGACGAGACGATAATCGTCCATTTGTTTTTTTCAGAAGTGATGAAATCAATAATTTCATTAGCTACTTTGTCATCCATCATGTCTGTTGGATCTTCATAGAAAAGTATTTTCGGCTTATGAATGATACTTCTAGCCAACAGCATTTTCTGCGTATTGGACGATGACAATTGTTTTCCTTCCGGGAAAATGCGTGTATCCAAACCTTTGGGCAATGATTTTATAAATGCCGAAAGTTGTACGCCATCAATTGCCCATTTTAAATCTTCTGTGCTTATTGAGTTGTCGTTAAAATTAATGTTTTCTAAAAGCGTGCCTTCAAATGGCGTTTCACCGTGAATAATACTGCCGATTTGAGAACGGTATTGCTTCATATTTATTTTTCTAAACGTGTCATCATTGATGTAAAAAGAACCGGATGTAGGTTGTAGTAAACCGGATAAAATCCTTATAAACGTTGTCTTTCCGGAACCATTTTCTCCTTCAATTGCGATTTTTTCTCCTTGTCCAATTTTTAGTGAAATCGCATTCAATATTTCTTTTTCAGAATCTGGGAATTTGAAGGTAAGACTTTCTGTTTCTAATGAAATATTGGTATAATAGGTGTTGCTTTTGAAACTAGCCTCTTCCTCTAATTCTAAATCGGTTACACCTCCAATTTTTTCAACGGACGTCAGGACATCATATAATGTTTCCAACCCGATTATTATTTTTTCTACGGAATTGATTACTAATAAAATAATGATTTCTGCAGCCACAAATTGCCCAATATTCATTTGCTGTGATAACACTAAAAATCCTCCTATCGATAGTAAACTAGCAGTTATTATGACTTTAAAAACAATTAATTGACTGAATTGTCTTTGGATAATTTTAAAATGTTTCTCCCGATTGTTTAAATAATCACTAACCAGATTGTTGTTTTTTTGCAATCCATAATTATAGTGTAGTTCATTTTTAAAACTAAAATTATTTCGGGCCATTTCTTGTATCCAGCTGGCAACTTTATATTTATATTTAGATTCTTTTAAGCTGGTTTCGAGTCCGGATTTGTAAGAAAATTTAAAGATGAAATATAGAAGAAAAAATAATAACATACCAAATACAATAAAGTAAGGATGGTACAAAGACAGTAAAATTACTCCGAAAACTATTTGTAAAAGTGCTGCTGAAAAATCCGTCAATAGCTTAGAAGTTCCTTTTTGGATTGTCATAGTATCAAAAAAACGATTGGCTAATTCCGGTGGATAGGAGTTATATAGTTCTTCTGTTTTTATTTTTGGCAAGCGAGCCGCAAATTCAAAAGAGGAACGAACAAATATTTTTTGTTGTAAATTTTCGGTGATGCGGAGTTGCATTAAAGATAAAATCCCAACTAATGCGACACCAAAAACCACTAGAATAATTAAAACTATCCAAGAAGCGCTTACTCTGCCAGATTGTATAAAGTTTATGATCGCCTGAATTCCAAGCGGTAAAGATAAACTGATTAATCCGGCAAAAATGGCATAGAAAAATATTTGGTAAACATCATTTTTATCTAATTCAAGTAAGTTGTAAAAACGTTTTAAAGGAGTCATAGGAGCTATTTTTTTTATATGGATTATCGTAGGATATTTTCTGTAAGATTTAGATAAAATCGCGTTGTACTTACAGACTCATTACAATCTGTAATCGTTTTTAAATGCTCCGTTAGAAAGTTCTGATGCAAATTTCCTTCAACTATAGAAGAAACTAGTGATTTGGCAAAAGGGTATTCCGGATTGACTTCACTTACAATGCTTACAATTCGATTAATCACCCTTTTGTAAATCAGGAAAAAACCTTCTTTGTTTTCTTGATCTACTTCTTTTGTGTGTAATGTTTTTGTGAATTCAGCAATAATGATTTTATTCAAAATAGCTTCATTGACGTACGCTGTGTTCGTATCATCAGCAACTTTTTCAGTGACGATGGTTATTGCTTTGATAAGTTTTTCCTTTGGATCCGTAATATTAGTCGTTGCAAAAATTAGTTTGTACTCCATCCAGCTCCAGTACCACGAAGATAGATAAACCAATAATTTATGTTTATTTTCAAAGTAGCGATAAATGGAGCTTTCATTGGAACCTATTTTTTCTCCTAATTTTTTGAAGGTAAAATTATCGAATCCAATTTCGTCTATCAAAAGGATACTTTGTTCCACAATTTTCTTGCCCAAAGGTGAGGTTTCCGGATCCTTAACATAGATTTTTTCGTTGACTTGTATTTTTAAATTGGGCAGTATCGTATTCATTGTTGATCATATTTCACGCAAAGATAATAGTATTGCTATCAATAATGAGATTTTAACTTTTATTTATAAAAAAAGCTACTCATAAGGAATAGCTTTTAATTCAAATTGTACTGTTTATTTTAGTTACAGCAAAGAATGACAAGTCATTACCGCTGGTTTTTCGACTCCCATTAATTCTAATATAGTTGGTGCGATATCGCCCAAAACTCCATCATGAATAATTCGTAAATCTTTGTCCACTAAAATAATTGGAACTGGATTAGTAGTATGCGCTGTATTAGGGCTTCCGTCAGGATTCATCATGGTTTCACAATTTCCGTGATCCGCAATTACGATTGTAGTGTAATTATGGGCTAATGCTGCTGTAATTACTCTTTCTACGCACTTGTCAACCGCTTCACACGCTTGTATTGCAGCACTCATTATCCCGGTATGGCCTACCATATCGCCGTTGGCAAAATTTAGACATACAAAATCTACTTCCTCTTTCTCTAGTTCTGGAATTAAAGCATCGGTCAATTCAAATGCACTCATTTCCGGTTGCAAATCATAAGTTGCAATTTTTGGAGAATTTTTCAAGATGCGGCTTTCGCCAATAAAAGGGAGTTCTCGTCCACCAGAAAAGAAGAAAGTTACGTGAGGATATTTCTCTGTCTCGGCGATGCGAATTTGCTTCTTATGTGCTTTTTCTAATACCTCGCCAAGTGTTTCAGTAATATTATCTTTGTTATAAACGACTTTTATATTTTGGTAGGTTTCATCATAGTTAGTGAGCGTGACATAATACAAATTAAGTTTGTGCATGTTTTGTTCATGACAGTCTATTTGAGTTAGTACTTCAGTTAGTTCTCTACCTCTATCTGTTCTAAAGTTGAAGAAAATAACAACATCATCTTCTTCAATAGTAGCTCGCGGTTTGTCATATTCATCGACCATAACCGTAGGAAAAATAAATTCATCAGTTACGTTAACTTCATAACTTTCTTCGATGGAAGCAACTGCATTCGTGGAATGTGTTCCAATTCCGTTTACCAATAGATCGTATGCCAGTTTTACTCTTTCCCAGCGTCTGTCACGATCCATTGCATAATAACGTCCCACAACCGAAGCCAGTTCTACGGTAGTTGTCGCTATGTAATCTTGTAGATCCTGAATGTAATGTTTGCCGGATTTTGGATCCACGTCACGACCGTCAGTGAATGCGTGAACGAAAACTTTTTGTAATCCGTGTTGTTGTGTCGCGTCAATTAAACCGCGCAAATGAGAAGTATGAGAGTGCACGCCGCCATCAGAAACTAATCCTAAAAAGTGCACTTTTTTGTTATTTATTCTCGCATAGGTAAAGGCATCAACTAAAACTTGCTCTTTTGCTAAAGTATCATGTGCGACAGCGAGGTTAATTTTGGCTAAATCTTGGTAAACAATTCGACCAGCACCCAGATTCATGTGTCCTACTTCGCTGTTTCCCATTTGTCCCTCAGGAAGTCCAACATTTAATCCATCAGTTCGAAGTTGAGCACTTGGGAAATTTCTATATAAACTGTTGATAAATGGGACATTGGCATTATCAATTGCTGAGACTTTCGGATCAGGCGATTTTCCCCAACCGTCCAGAATCATAAGAATTACTTTTTTGTTCATTATACTATATTTTGTACAAAGATAAAGTATTTCTAAAAATGTTCGAATGAATGGAAATCACTATTATGCATTCGTACGCTAATGATAACAAATAATGATTATTTTGTTGTGGAAAGAGGTCTTTTTTAAAGTAATGCCTTTAGAATTTATTCTTAACTTGATTGTAATCTATAAAATAACGCACACTTATTGAGAACACATGACTCAGTGCATCGTTGTTGAGTAGATTAGTAACATTGTCAGTAAACTCTTTATTAATGTTTCTTTCAAATGCACCTGCATTATTTCGATATAAAACCGAAACCTGACTTCCGGGCGCAAACCACCAAGTGTATGACAAGTCGGCATTCCAGGAGTAAAAACTCGAGTTTTTGTTTGTTGTGTATCCTGCAAAATCAGCTAGTCGTCCGTTGGGTTGTAAGGATAAAGTGTTCTTATTTTCGGCATACGACCAATATTGACGTAACGAAATATTAAATGTCATTTGGCTGTTCAACGCATACTTGCCAGAAAGCGTATTGGAATATGTAATTACATTTCTATTGGCAAAAAGTACCGTGTTTGGTGTTGTTGCATTCATATCATCATTTACACTGTCAATGAACCCTTTATTATTGTTTTGTCTAAAAAAGTTAAAGTTGTAATTCAGGGAAAACTTGTCATTAAAACGATATCGTGGCCCCACAGAAAAACCATAAGAATTTCTTCCAGCCTCATCAAAAACAGCGTAAGATGGATTGAAATTAAAAGCGAAACTATTGTTATAATTGGTCGAAATGTATATAAATCCGCCTATTTTAGTTGGTTTTATAACGTACCTGTCAGCAGTTCTCGGTTCATAATAATCATAAGTTTCTACTGGATTAGCATCCAATCCTATTCCTAAATAATGATTCTTTTTATTTTTCAAATTAATTTGAAAGTTAATATTACCGGATTGTAATTTACCGGTTTCTTTTTGAAATTGCGAATAAGTTTTTATTCGGGCGTCAAAAGAGTTAAAATACTTTGTCGGATTAAGGATTCGATAACTGGTGTTACCATACAAACTGTAATAATTAGTCTCAAAGTTAATTCCTAAATCATTATTATCAAAATCTTTGGTTGTAATCTCAGCTCCCATACCATGTCGGAATTTGCCACTGGTTTCAGACAAATTTAGTTGGGAATAAATCCCTTTTTTATCTGTAACGGCATTGATGTAACTGTATTTGAAATCTCCTGAAAGGTTGTAGGTATTTTTTTTGGTGTTTAAATCCCAAACCAAGGCCGTAACATTTCCATCACGAAAACTTCCATTTCGAGTTACATTTGTATTTACAAATGCAACGGAGGAATTTTTGCGAAAGCGTTGATCCAGCACTAAGACATTGTAATTTGCTAGTGGTTCCACTACTTCTTTTCGTACTTCTTGTGTGTTATTATTTTGAAATGACGCCCAAGTTTTTTCGGTAACTGCATTCAGAATTCCTATTCCCAATCCATTTTTAGTCCTTCCAGAAACTTTTAAAGCATTGATAAGGTTTACACTTGCTGGATTGTCGATGATTTTTTCATTGACACCAGCGGTTGGATAATTGGTTGGGTTTCCCCCAATTCTTCTCGAGTACACTAAATTTCCTTTACTGAATAAATCCGTTCCTTCGGTAAAAAAGGGCCTGTTCTCGTTAAATTGCTGCTCAAATGGTCCTAAATTCAGAATTTGATCATCGTATTTTGTTTGTCCAAAATCAGGAATAAGAATTAGGTCCAGCGTAAAAGCATCGTTTATTCCATACTTTAAATCCAATCCGCCTTTAAGTGTTCCGTATGTTTTTTGTCGTGCATTAGCATTTACATAAAAGGAAGAATACGGTAAAAGGAAGAGTCGAGTAGGTGGTTTTATGTTTTCAATTCCTTCCAAAACCCCAGTTTGTTGGGTGAACGTTCCTAGTTTTGAATCAATGAAATTCCAAGTATATTTATGGCGATCTCGTCTAATTTCCCTAAAAAAATTAAGTCCCCATGTTTGTTTAGTCTCACCAGAAAAACGCAGTGCCGCGTACGGAATTCTCATTTCTACCACCCAGCCTTTTTCGGTAATTACAGCTTTACTTTTCCAAACGGCATCCCAGGAATAATCCTCCCCGTTAGTATCTGTGGTAATACAATCTGCCTGACCATCAGCTGCATTTACAAAAAATTGAAAATCTTGTTGTCCATCATTAAAACCATTTACAAAAACACCAAAAAGATCAGAAGTACCAAAATTATCGCGCTGGGTTATTTCTCGTAAAATTTTATCTGGGTTTTCATCGTACATAACAGCTCCAATATATATAGCGTCATTGTCGTAAAGAACTTTTACTTCTGTTTTCTTATTTTCTGGAATTGCTTTGCCATTGTCTGGATCAAACATGATGAAATCACTAGCAATTGCAGCGGTTTTCCAGGTATTTTCATCTAATTTACCGTCTATTTCAATTTTTTCCGAAATGAATTTCGTTTGTAATACTTTCTTTTGGCTGTAGCCAAAAAAACTTGCTAATAGAAAACAAAGTAAAAATTGATTTTTCATGAAATGATTGATTACTGATTGATGCAAAATTAAGAAAAACCAAAAAGCTTCAATGGTACAAAGCACTAAGCGACTACATAGTTTGCACTATTAGACTCTTTTTTTACGTAAATGTTACAATTAAAGTAGAAAATTAAAATTTATTTTTCACAGCATTGTAATCAATAAAATAGCGGATGCTTACGGAAAGAACATTAGTTAGGTCGCTGTTAAAGATATTTTTTAAATTTTTAGATAAATCTTTTTCGACTACAGCGGCTCTCTCTAAACCATAGTTACGATACAAAACAGAAATTTCACTTCCTGGGGCAAACCACCATGAATACGATAAATCAAAATTCCAAGAATTAAAATTTCTGTCTTTGTTTTTTGTATAAGTAGTATTTGGTGTCAAATAACCGCTGTCTTGTAAGGTGAAAAACTGATGGTTTTTTGAGTATGACCAATAATAACGGGCCGTTAAGTTAATTGTCATTTTGTTGTTCAACGAATATTTGCCGGTAAAATCATTTTGAAGTATTTCGCGATTACGTTCGGCAAAAATGATTCCGGCATCGTCAAACCCAACCCAGCCCCTATCGTTTTTTCGGTTAATATAGTCCAATGTGTATGCTAAAGAGAATCTGTCGTTGAATCGGTACTTTGGACCTACATAAAGACCGTAATTACCTCGTCCATTCTCATTGTATTTTGTAAACGACGGTTGGATAATTATCGAAAAAGCATTGTTTTCATTAGATGTAAAATTTACAGCAGTAAAAACTTTTTCAGGAATAAAAACATATCTTTCGTATTCTCGAGGTTCATAAAAATCGAAAGTTTTGAATGGTGAAAATTCAACCACAAATTCTAAGTAGTCGTTGTGTAATGTTGTTGCTTTTATTTCCGTTCCAAATGCACCAGTTTGCAGTTTTCCAGTGGTGTTTTCGATTTCCAAATTGACAAATTGGTTCACTCTAAATGTATTAAAATTTTTTGTTGGATTTACAATTCTGTAACTACCGCTGGCATATGCGTTATGGTAGTTAGTGTAGAAAATTATTCCTAAATCATTTACATCATAGTTTTTTGAAACATATTTTCCAGAAAGTAAATAGCGGTATTTTCCACTGGTTTTTCTAAAATTTAATTCGGCTTTATAACCATCGTAATCTTCAAGCGTATTGATAGTACTGTATTTAAAATCTCCGAATAAATTATAGGAGTTCTTTTTTGTGTTCAAATCAAACAATAATGCCGAAACATTCGCATCTCTGAAACTTCCATTACGTGTCGTGTTTGCATTAACAAATGAAACCGATGAGTTTTGGTTGAAACGTTGATCTAATACTAACATATTGTAATTAGTTAGTGGCTCAATGACCTCTTTTCTGACTTCACCAGTGTCATTATTTAAAATAGTTGCTTTTGTCTTTTCGGTAACGGCATTTAGGAATCCAATTCCCAGCCCTTTCTCTGTACGGCCTGATATTTTCACAGCATTCAATAAATCTACCGTACTTGGATAATTGGTTATTTCCTCATTTTCAATAGTTGCAGGTTCCGTGCTTGGAGCGCCGCCAATTCTTCGGGAATAGAATAGATTTCCTTTGCGGAATAGATCAGTTCCTTCGGTAAAAAACGGTCTGTTTTCTTCCAACTGTTGTTCGAAAGGCTCTAAATTCAAGATAGCATTGTCAAATTTTGTCTGTCCAAAATCTGGCACCAAGATAGCATCTAAAGTAAAGGAATCGTTGATGCCGTATTTTATGTCCAACCCAGCTTTTAAAGTGGTGTCAGAACCAATATCACTTTGTTGGTAGTACGCTGATGAATATGGGATCAAGAAAAGTCGGGTTGGCGTTTCTATGCTTTCAATTCCTTGAAGAATTCCCGCTTGCGGAATAACAGCTCCAATTTTAGTGTCAATCCTATTCCAAGTATATTTTTGCACATCTCGCTTAATTTCACGCATGAAGTTCAAGCCCCACGTTTGTTTATCGGCTTTCGAAAATCGCAAAGCGGCATAAGGAATTTTCATCTCCACAACCCAGCCAAATTCAGTGAGTGTTACTTCGCTGTCCCAAATGGCATCCCAAGTAAAATCTTCATAATCTTCTGTTGCCAAACAGTCCATTTGTACACCCGCGGCGCTTACAAAAAATCGAAAATCTTGTTGTCCATCATTAAAGCCATTAATGTAAACAGAAAAGTGATCCGAAACCCCAAAAACATCACGATTTGTTATTTCTTTCTGAATCTTTCCTGGTTCATTATCATAAAGTAATGCCGATATATAAATAGCATTGTTATCGTACAATACCTTTACCTCTGTTTTTTTATCATTGCTTATCGGTTTTCCATTATCCGGTTCAAACATTATAAAGTCAGAAGCTACTGCAGCTGTTTCCCATACTTGCTCGTTTATTTTAGCGTCAATTGTTATGTTTTCAGTGATGGATTTTGCTTGAAGCATTTTTTTTTGGCTGAAGCCATTGACACTGAAGATTATTAAAAAAAAAAGGGTTGTAGAATATAATTTTGACATAAATTGGGGTTGATTCTAAACAAAAATAGCAAAATTAACATGCAAATTTTGATTTTTATGATTTTTCGCCCAATATTTCATTAAGTTCCGCGTTATTAATGGACTAAATTTTTGTTAAAAATGTTTTGATTCTTGTTTTTTGACGTACGTTTGCACTCTTGAATTAATTTATAACCTAAAGACAATCAATGATTTATAATCTATTTCCTACCATTTTATTTATGCTGTTTTCTCTCTTTTCTAGCGAAACAAGCGTTCCTGAATCCAACGATGTTAAAGCAGTAGTGTATGCCAAAACGGTAGAATCTAGTGTTGAAGCAAAAATTGAAGCGGCATATAAAAATTTGCATTCTGATAAATTTGCGTTGCCTAAATCAGAAAGCTTTACAGAAGCTTTGAAAGGATATTATTCGTTGAAAGAGAAAGGATTAATTAAGAAAGATATTTTAACCTTGATTGATTTTAGTTTGTCGTCGAATACCAAAAGACTTTGGGTAATTGATCTAGTTACAGGAGATATATTATTTCATTCTCTTGTCGCGCATGGTAGAAATACAGGCAATGAATTTGCTTCTAATTTTTCAAATTCAGCGGAATCGTTTAAAAGCAGTTTAGGCTTTTATGCCACAGGTGAAATTTATAATGGCAAACATGGAATGTCACTTAAATTAGATGGTTTAGAAAAGGGAGTTAATGACAATGCAAGAGCAAGAGGCGTGGTTATGCATGCTGCTGATTATGTTTCTAATTCATTTATCAAAAACAATCACAGACTAGGGAGAAGTCAAGGTTGTCCAGCTGTGCCGGTAGAATTATCAAAAGAAATTATCAGCACGATAAAAAACAAATCATGTTTCTTTATATACCATCCATCAAGAGTCTCTAAATTTGGAGCAGAATCAGTTTCTTAATTTAGTATTTAATTCAACATCTAGATAAACATCATTTCCTGGAAATCAGTTTATTATTTTCGCTCCAAGCGGTAAAATAGTATAATTGGAGAAAACTTATTGTCAGATTTTTACAAATTTACTTTTTTCATTTTGTTAGATTTCTGTAATTTCTTCAAGATTCCAATTGATGGAATCATCCAGTAAATGGGCTGTTAATAATCTTGAAACTACCCGAAACTACCCAAACAATCTTTTTGCCAAAGAATCCCTGTTATTGGTGTCGTGTAATAAACAAAAAAGCAATTTCAAAAAATAATTGTACCCATTCCCAGCGTATTATATGTTGCCGAATTTTGTGGGTAGCGATACCTTTAAGCCGATAATGTGTTCTCCAGCTCCATTTACATTTATGTCAAAAGGCAATCCATTGACTTGACCTGTGATTCCATTTTGTTTAAAATTCAGTAAGTCCTTCGCATGGATTGAACTGGATTAAATTTGAACTTTGGTGGGTACAATATTTTTTTGAATGGAGTAGTCTTTCTCCAAAACCTTTTTTTTGATACTATTTTTCGGCAGTAAATAAATCGTTTTTTGTTTCGAATACTGGAATATCGCGTGTCAAATTTTCTTGATCATGCAGTCCAAGTTAAACTACAGTTGCCAAAGTATCTCCATCAAATTGACAAATTTCAATTGATTTTTCTGCTCGAGGTACGTATTGTCTTATCGCAAATGTTTCCAAATCGATGATTTTTTATACGGGTGGCATCATTTTTTTAAAATGTTTTTTCAGCGTAATAATGGTATAATAATTTCATATTAAATTCTTTATGAATTTTATATGCTTTAATACAAATGTTCGTGCGGGTAAGTTTGTGATTTTTTGAAAAAAAACTTGCATTGAAGCAAACTTATTAATTATATTTGCACCGTTGTTAATGCGAAAGTAGCTCAGTTGGTAGAGCTCCAGCCTTCCAAGCTGGTTGTCGCGAGTTCGAGCCTCGTCTTTCGCTCGAATCCTCAAATTTATTTTGAGGTTTTTTATTTTACTGTTGTAATGCGAAAGTAGCTCAGTTGGTAGAGCTCCAGCCTTCCAAGCTGGTTGTCGCGAGTTCGAGCCTCGTCTTTCGCTCCAAAAACCTCAAACTCCTTGTTTGAGGTTTTTTTTGTCATTTACTTTAGAATTATTTTATAAAACGTAAGTCAGTTCCACTTTTAAGTTCTTCGGGTATTTGGTTTTGTCTAAAGAGTCGTGCTGTCAAATCGCCTTTGAGTATAATTGTGTCGCCTTTTACATCCAGCCAACTTCCTTCTCTTAACCCTAAAACTGGTACAGAATTATAGGCATGAAACTCTTTTATTCTGGTTTCACGAGTTTCTCCCATGTGTTTAGAGCTGGTATCGGGATCTAAATAATGCGGATTTAAATTAAAAGGTAGTAATCCCAAAGTCTTAAAACTTGGCGGATAAACTATCGGCATGTCGTTTGTAGTTTGCATTGTTAATCCACAGATGTTGCTTCCTGCGCTGGTTCCTAAATATGGAGTTCCATTTTTTACTACATCAGAGAGAATCTCCATCGTATTGGTTTTGTATAATTGTGACACTAAAACAAATGTATTTCCGCCTCCGGTAAAAATCCCTTCTGCATTTTTCACAGCTGATGCTGCGTCCTCGAACTCATGTATTCCTGTTACTTTTTTATTTATTTTGGCGAAAGCCAAGCGTACCATTGCAGTATATTCCTGATGAGAAATACCGCCAGGTCTTGCATAAGGGATAAAAAGAATTGTGTTGCAGTTTTGAAAATGCAATTGCAATTCAGGTAATAAATAGTCCAGATAATTCTCGTTAGCAAGAGTAGAAGTACTTGCGATTAATATATTTTTCATTTGTATAGTCGATAATTTGTGCTAAAGGTATTGAATCAGTCTTTTTGATTAGCTCTTTTTAATTAACATTTTTTTACCAACCCATTAGTAAATAATTTGGAACGCATTAAGATACTTTTACGAGGTGTGAATTACAAATTTAAAAAAGGGATGATTAGAATTGTGTACTTATATTTGGCGTTTGTAGCAACGAATGTTGTAGCACAAGAAACTTCTCGAATAAAATTTAAAGGAAAAGTGACCTCTGATGTTGCGGTTATGGAAGGGATTTATGTGATAAACCTAAAAAGTGAGCAAACTTTAGTTACAGATGAAGAGGGTAATTTTTCTATTTTAGCTACAGTAGGGGATACATTACTATTCACGGAGCGGCAGTTTAAGGACGTTCGGATTGCCGTAACCCAAAAAGATTTTGAACAGGAAATGCTTACTGTAATAATGATGCCCATAGTAAATCAATTACGCGAAGTGATTGTGAGAAACGGTATTAATGCGGTGTCAATGGGAATAATTCCAAAGGGTCAAAAAAAATATACACCTGCGGAACGAAAGCTAAATACGGCCAGTAACCTTAATGCCACAGCTAACGTGGGTACTATGATGGGAGGATCTATATCAGCAGATCCATTGCTAAATTGGTTTTCGGGGAGAACTAAAATGCTTAAAAAAGAGGTTGAAGTTGAAAAAAAAGAGTCGTATTTGAGGCAGTTAGAGAATATGTTTACCGTTGACTATTTTGTAAATAAATTGAAAATACCTTCTCAATATGTCAAAGGATTTGAATATTATATCGTTGAAAACGAAAGATTCGTGACTGTTTTAAAATCTAAAAATGTGACAATGACTACTTTTTTAATGGGAGAATTAGCAGCTAAATATAAAGAAATAATCACGAGTGAAAATTAAAAATACCCTACTATTTGTTGTCTTTTTGGTTGCGCAAGTTGTTTTTGCTCAAACTGAAAACATAAAGGAAATTAAAGGAAAAGTCATCGTCGATTCTGTTGCAGTTGATCGCATTACGATTGAGAATGTGACAACGGATAAAACTGCGTTTTCGGATGTGAACGGTTTCTTTACCATAGCAATAAAAGAAGGCGATGTTTTGATATTTACTGCCGTTAATTTAGAAGGTCTCCGCAGGAAAATCATTGCGCAGGATCTACTGCAGGAAATTATTACAGTAATCATGATTCCTAAAAGTATTATTTTGAAAGAAGTTATAATCAATGAATCTTCAATCACAGCAGAAAGTTTAGGGATTATACCATACGGTCAAAAAAAATACACGCCAGCCGAGAGAAAATTATACACGGCAACTTCTGGCAACGGTATCGATGGATTGCTGAATGCAATTTCAGGCCGGAAAGCCATGCTGAAAAAGGAAATTGTGATTGAGGAAAAAGAACAATTATTAGCAAGAATCGAAATTCTTTTTGAAGATAAATACTACATCGAAACCTTAAAAATTCCCACAAATTACATTAAAGGTTTTCACTACTATTGCATTGATGATATTGGTTTTGCGAATGCATTACGATCTAAAAACAAG
Source organism: Flavobacterium cryophilum (assembly GCF_048286555.1). Lineage (NCBI taxonomy): Bacteria > Pseudomonadati > Bacteroidota > Flavobacteriia > Flavobacteriales > Flavobacteriaceae > Flavobacterium > Flavobacterium cryophilum. The sequence goes on from NZ_JBLVPZ010000001.1 coordinate 942,936, forward strand.
ACAATGGTCATGTTTTTAATTGTAAGGCTTGCCGAAAATTATAATGCAATTATTGCAGATGAAAATAAATAAAATCCTACTATCGGTTTCACTTTTAACGTGCCAGATTTCTTTTGGACAAACTGCTGCTGATAAACTACTTCACGGCAAAATTAGAGTAGGTTCAGCTTCGATAAGTGGAATAAATGTCTTAAATTTAATAAACCAAAAAACCGCCGTCACAAATAGTGATGGATATTTTATTATTTTGGCAAAAGCGGGTGATGTGCTAGTTTTTACAGCTGTAAATTTGGAAATGTACAGAAAGTTAATTGAAGAAGAGGATTTGATTTTGGAGGTGTTAAACGTAAAAATGGTTTTAAAAGTAACAGCTTTGAAAGAAGTCATTGTCAATAAGGATCCAATAAATGCAGTTTCGCAGCGGGTTTTAGCTAAGGATCCACTAAAGTATACACCTGCAGAAAGACGATTGAGAACAGCAGGGGATTTCAAACCTACTATGTTATTGAATTTGATAGGTGGTTCAATGCCACTTGATCCGCTGACAAATAAAATCAATGGGAGAACAAAACGGCTCAAGAAGTTAGTTGTTCTGGAGAAAAAAGAGCAATGTGTCAAATTGATTGCTGCATTGTTTGATGAAGAATACTTCATAATCAAACTGGGAATACCTTTTGAATATGTGAGTGGATTCAAATATTACATTGTGGAAAATGAAATATTTTTAAGCGTATTGGAATCAAAAAACAAACCTAGGATTTCATTTTTTATGACGGGTTTAGCGCAAGAATATAAAGTTGTATTGTCCAGCGAAAATAAATAAATTTTTGAAGATGGTTTTATTTTGAAGTAAGAACGAAAATTAAAAGTCGTGTTTTAGCAGAAAAAGCAACATTTACATAAAAAAATCAATCCGAGATGAAAACTACACTAAAAATCATTTGTTTGCTTTTCTTTTGTCAACTTTCTTTTAGTCAAAATGAAAATAGAAAATCATTGCACGGCCAATTTATAAATGGATCCGGGTCGGTGGACAACGGATATGTTTTTAATTTGAATTCAAAAATAAGAACTTTTATTAGTAACCAAGGTTTTTTTGATGTTTTGGCGAAAGCCAAAGATACATTGCTGGTTTCAAGTCCTTCTTTCAAGTCTAAAAAGATTGTGATTCAGGAAACAGATTTTTCAAAACCTTTGTTTGTAGTAAGTTTAGAGGCGCAAACTACGCTGCTGAAGGAAGTTATTGTGAAACGGAAAGCGGAGATAAAACCAATAACTGGCAGTTCACAGGGCATCGTCGACATGCAATTTTTTGACGATGCAAAATCTTCACCAGTGAATAGAACAATGCCTTCGGATGGAACCATAGAAAATGGAATGGATTTTGTTAGGGTATATAAAATGGTTTCTAAATTGTTTAGGACTGATTCGGCAAAAAAAACAGATTTGAATTCGGCTGTAGATTTCTCAGATGTGGTTTCGAAAGGAATTGACAATTATTTCTTTACTAATACATTAAAGTTAAAAAACGAGGAAATTGGGTTTTTTCTGCAGTATTGCGAAAATGATCCAAAATCAAAAAGTCTTTTAAAACAAGAAGATGAATTTTTACTAATTGATTTTTTAATCACCAAGAACGAAGAGTTTAAAAGAATTACTACTTTTGAAAAATGAAAAAAACAATCTTAATTACTTTTTTTGGGTTATTATTTTTAACGTTGGCTTCTTTTGGCGTACATAAATTTTATGTAGCGTTATACCAAGTAAATTACGCTCCCCAAAAAGACATGCTTCAAATCACTGCTCGTATTTTTGTTGATGATTTGAATAGCGCAGTTGGAAAAAAGTACAGTAAAAAAATCAATTTGGGTTCTGAAAAAGAAACAGAGGAGGATTTGATTTTATTAAAAAAATATTTAAGCGAAAAATTCTCCATAAAAATAAATGGACAAAGCAAGCCCATCAATCTGTTAAGTAAAGAAATGGAGGGAGATGTACTAATTTGTTATTTAAGTATAAAGAAAATTCCTAAAATTAATTCACTCGAAATATACAACTCCGTTATCATAGAAGGTAATTCAGAACAACAGAATATTATGCATTTTAATGTGGCTGGTGTAAAAAATACATTATTATTTACAGAGTCCACATCCAAAGGAATGTTAAAATACGAATAAATTCAGAGAAATTTGTTTTAAATTATTATTTTCACGCACTGAATAACCATATTTTCACTTATGAAAAAATTTACATTATTATTACTTCTTCCCGCAATTTTATTTGCCCAAGAAAAAACGGCACCTGGAACAACTAGACAAACAGGAAAATACGACACCAATAAGTTTAGCCAAATGTATGATTTATTAGCAACGCCTAATATGTTTCGTACTGCTTCGGGAGCTCCGGGTCCGGCTTATTATCAGCAACAGGCTGACTACAAGATAAATGTAGAGCTTGATGACAAAAAATCTAAATTGACTGGTTCTGAAACCGTTACTTATTATAACAATTCTCCTGATACTTTAGAGTATTTATGGGTACAGCTAGACCAAAATCAAGCTGCGAAAACGTCACAAACTCCACTGGCTGAAAGCCAAAGAATGGAACAAGTTTTTCCTGCTGGAAATTTCGCAAACAAGTTTTTAAAGCAAGAGCAAGAACGTGGTTTTAACATTGAGTTTGTGAAAGATGTAAAAGGGAATCCGTTGTCCTATTCCATCAATCAAACCATGATGCGTATTAATTTATCAACTCCAATGAAACCTGGCGAAAAATTTACTTTTTCTATCAATTGGTGGTATAATATTAATAATTACAGACAGGATGGTGGTCGTTCAGGCTATGAATTATTTGAAAAAGAAGGAAATAAATTATATGTAATTGCTCAGTTTTATCCTAGAATGGCCGTTTATAATGATGTTGAAGGATGGCAGAATATGCAGTTTTGGGGAACGGGAGAATTTACACTGCCTTTTGGAAATTTTGATGTAAATATCACCGTGCCTGCGGATCACATTATGGAAGCTACAGGGGAACTGATGAACAGAAGTGATGTGTTTACAGCGGCGCAAGTAAAAAGATACGAACTGGCTCAAAAATCATTTGATAAACCAGTTGTAATTGTTACTCAGGCGGAAGCAGAAGCAAGTGAAAAAGGGTTCTCAGAAAAGAAAAAAACATGGAAATTTAGTGCTAAAAATGTAAGGGATTTTGGTATTGCTACATCTAGAAAATTTATTCTTGATGCAATGGCAGTGCAATTGACTAACAAAACAGTGATGGCAATTTCAATATATCCTAAAGAAAGTAATCCACTTTGGGGAGAAACGTCTACTAAAACTGTGGCTCATACATTAAAAAGTTATTCAGCGCACACCTTTGATTATCCTTATCCAAAAGCAGTTTCTGTTTCAGCAGAAGATCAAGGTATGGAATATCCAATGATTTGCTGGAATTATGGTCGTCCTGATGAAAAAGGGGTAACAAGTGAACGTACTAAAAACGGAATGATTGGTGTAGTTGTACATGAAGTAGGACACAATTTCTTTCCTATGATCGTAAATTCCGATGAGCGTCAGTGGTCTTGGATGGATGAAGGTCTGAACACTTTTATGCAATATATGGCTGAACAAGAAATGGGAACAAATTTCCCTTCAAGTCGTGGACCAGCAAGTAAAATTGTGCCGTACATGAGTGGTGATCAAAAATTCTTAGAGCCTATTATGTCTAATTCTGAAACGATAGTTCAATTTGGAGCTAATGCGTATGGTAAGCCGGCAACGGGTTTAAATATCCTTCGAGAAACGATCATGGGAAGAGAGTTGTTTGACCATGCGTTCAAAGTATATGCAAACAGATGGAAATTCAAGCACCCTACACCAGAAGACTTTTTTAGAACTATGGAAGATGCATCGGCTGTAGATTTAGATTGGTTTTTCAGAGGATGGTTTTACTCCACTGATTTTGTAGATATCGGAGTGAAAGAAGTAAAACAGTATTACGTGTCTGAGAAGGCAACAAAAGAATTGAAAGATGCAGTGGTAAAAAAAGGACGTTTTGGACAAGATAAAGGACCTTTTGTTTATTTAGTTCCTGGAACAAGTGATGAATTATCCGCTAAAGAGAAGAAAGCATTGGCAATTGCAGAGGTTAATTTACTATCTGACTATGTAAACCAAAACTTTTCTGCGGATGAAAGATTAAAATTAAAATCTCCTAAGTATTTTTACGAAGTAGAGTTTAATAAACCGGGAGGAATGTTAATGCCAATTATTGTTGAGTTGACATACGACGATGATACGAAAGAAACATTCAAATATCCAGCTCAAATTTGGAGAAAAAACAATGATACCGCTAAGAAAGTTTATGCAACCGAAAAAGCAATAAAAAAGATTCAAATAGATCCAAAATTGGAAACAGCTGATATTGATGTTACCAATAATGCTTGGCCAAAAGAAGAGGTAAAGTCTAAATTTGACTAAATAAAGACATAAAATTTAAAAAGACTCTGAAAAGAGTCTTTTTTTTATGAAAAAATTAAAAGTCAAAGATTCAAAATTAGGTATATTTGTAGCAATAAAAAATAGGAAATATGTTTGGCATAGGAGGAGGCGAGTTAATTTTTATCATGTTTATAGTACTCATGCTTTTTGGGTCGGATAAAGTACCGGAAATTGCCCGCACGATGGGTAAAGCGATGGCGCAATTAAAAAATGCTACAAACGACATAAAAGGTGAAATTCAAAAAGGAGCAGAGGCTAACGGATTTGATTCCAAAACATTAACCGATTTAAGAGGGAATATTACATCGCAGATCAATAAAGCTAAGGATAATCTATTGGGCGATACGTCTGAATTGAACAATATAACCGAAAATATCACCTCAGAAATTAATAAGGCCAAAGACAATTTACTGGGCGATGCGACTGAAATAAAAAATATAACCGAAAATATCACCTCAGAAATTACTAAATCCAAAGATAATTTACTGGGCGAAACAACCACGCAAATCGAAACAACTAAAGAAGTTATAGAAGACATTACAGGTCCTATAAAACGTCAAGTATAATGTTGGAAAAATTACTGTCTTTAGATACAAAATTTTTTGTTTTTTTAAATGGGTTAGGATCAGAAACGTATGATGGACTTTGGTTATTAATCACTAGGCAAAGCAATTGGATCCCTCTTTTTTTACTCCTATTATATTTTATTTATAAAGAACTTGGCGCCAAACAAACCTTGTATTTTTTACTCTTCGTAGCCGTTTTAATTACAATTACCGATCAAACAACAAACCTGTTCAAGAATGGATTTCAACGATTACGTCCTTGTAATAATCCCGAAATCAATTCCTTTATTCGCATAGTTCAAATCAGAAATTCATTTAGCTTTTTCTCTGGTCATGCTGCAAATTCAATGGCGGTGGCGACATTTTTATACTTTAATTTTAAAGATAAAATCAAATTTTTTGGCTTCTTATTCTTGTGGCCGCTCGTCTTTGCATACAGTAGAATTTACCTGGGATTGCATTATCCAATAGATATTTTATCAGGTTATATATTTGGATTTTCGTTCGGCTTTTTGATGTATAAAGGATATCAAATGGCACACAAAAATATTTTCCACAATAATAATTTTTAAATAGCTCCGGAGCTTTCTCCTGCCCTACGCTGTATCTTTTCTAGTCCTGAACCTATTTCATCCTGAAATTAGTTCAGGACTAGAAAAGGATGCCGCTTCCATCAGGGCTAAGGCATTTGTTTTCAATAAAAACATTCTGACTAAAGAACTCGGCTCACTGTCAATCCATCGCGAATAGGCAGCAAAACTGTTTCCACTCTGGAATCGGTTGCTAATACCGTATTGTATTTTAATAATACTTTCGTACTCAAATCATTGGGTTGTAGTGCTTCCAGAACTTTTCCGCTCCACAACACATTATCCGATAAAATAATTCCACCTGTATTCATTTTTGGAACAATCAATTCAAAATAGTTGAGGTAGTTTTCCTTATCGGCATCGATAAAAACCAAATCAAATTTTACATTAAGCGTTGGGATGATGTCAATTGCTTCTCCCAAATGCTGGAAAATTTGTTTTCCCCATGGTGATCTGTCAAAATGTTTTCTTTGAAAATCAACTAACTCTTCTTTGATGTCAATCGTATGCAACTGTCCGGTTTTCTGCATGCCTTCACACAAACACAATGCAGAATAACCCGTATACGTTCCAATTTCTAGAATAGTCACCGGCCGAATCAACTTAGACAACATACTTAAAACCCGTCCTTGAAAATGTCCGCTCAACATTCGTGGCAATAGAATTTTTTGATAAGTTTCCTTATTTAATGCAGCCAGTAAAGCCGGCTCTTTTTCAGAATGTTGCTGTATATACTCTTCTAATTCTTGGGAAATGAAATGCATTATCTTAAACTTTTTATTGGGTCTTGAAAAGTATTGAATATTCTAACAACGTAAATTGTGTTGTGATGGAATTGGTAAAGTATTTTGTAGTTTCGGGTAATTATTCTTCTGCAATCAATTCGGTATTCATCAATTTGAAATTGATCAGGAAAAGTTATTGAATTTAAACTTTCGAAAATTTCATCGGTTATTTTAGAGGCAACAAGGAGAGAAATATTTTTTTCTAACGAAAGATAAATGTCTTTTAAATCAAGTTTAGCATTAGCAGTCCAAAAAATGACATAATTAGTATTACTCATTTTTCCAGTTTTTCATCTCTTCAATAAGATTTTCTTGAGAAATTACTCTGTTGTATTTAATATCTTCTAATCCTTCTTCAACCTTATTCTGATATTCCGAAAGTGTTAAAGCTTTTCCATTTGCATCGTAAGAAACAATTTCATTCAAATAATTATCAAATACGGATGATACAATACGAAGTACTCTTTCGTCTGCTAAATCTAATTGAAGTTTAATTTTTTGTTTTAATTCTGGAAGCCCCATTTTTAGTAATTTATATACAAATTTACAAAAAATTATAATAGGTTTCTTTATTGTATCTGTTCTGCTATATCGATTTTTTTCTAATTTTAATCTTCTAATTCTTGGGAATTGAAATGCATTTTGGAGTTTTTTTCAATGGAAAACAAAGTTATCAAATTATCAAATCGCAAATCAACAAATTGTCATTAAATTTGCACCATGGAAATCGAGAAAAAAGACATAAGAGCCTTATCAAAAGAACAACTACGTGATTTTTTCGTCGCAAATGATGATAAAGCTTTTCGTGGGAATCAAGTGTACGAATGGTTGTGGAGCAAAGGCGCACATAGTTTTGAAGATATGACCAATGTTTCCAAGGGAACACGAACTATGCTGGAAACATATTTTGTCATCAATCACATTAAAGTAGATACCATGCAACGCAGTGAGGATGGGACTGTAAAGAATGCGGTACGTTTGCACGACGGTTTGGTGGTAGAATCAGTTTTAATACCTACAAATACAAGAACTACAGCATGTGTTTCGAGTCAAGTAGGTTGTAGTTTAGACTGCAACTTTTGCGCTACAGCGCGATTAAAAAGAATGCGAAATTTAGAGCCCGCTGAAATCTATGATCAGGTAATTGCCATTGATAAAGAAAGTCGTTTGTATTACAATCATCCATTGTCGAATATTGTTTTCATGGGAATGGGAGAACCGCTTATGAATTACAACAATGTATTGAAAGCCATTGAAATGATTACGTCTCCAGAAGGTTTAGGAATGTCGCCTAAGCGCATTATGGTTTCCACTTCGGGAGTTCCAAAAATGATTAAGAAATTAGCAGATGATGACGTGAAATTCAAATTAGCAGTTTCTCTTCACTCGGGAATCGATGAGATTCGTTCTAGAATTATGCCGTTTAGTGCTAATTTTCCTTTGGCAGATTTACGCGAATCATTAGAATATTGGTACCAAAAAACCAAAAGTAAGATCTCTTACGAATACGTCGTTTGGAAAGATATCAATGATAATAAAGCGTCAATAGATGCCTTGGTGAAGTTTTGTAAATACGTTCCATGCAAAGTGAATCTTATTGAATACAATCCCATTGATGATGGAGAGTTTCAGCAAGCTTCTGAAGAATCAATTATCGCGTACATAAAAGCACTGGAGGCAAACGGAATTGTGGTAAAAGTGCGAAGAAGCCGCGGAAAAGATATTGACGCAGCTTGTGGACAACTGGCAAATAAAGAAGCATAAAGGGTTTCTTTTGGAAAAAGATTCAAAAGAATGCACGCATTCGTAAGAATGCATGCTAAAATTGTATCTTTGAATTCTAATGAATATTATATCACAAATAAAACAGCCTATTGTCAATGAAATGGAACTTTTTGAAAAAAAGTTCTATGAATCAATGACTTCGCAAGTGGCTTTATTAAATAGAATCACCTATTACATAGTAAACAGAAAGGGAAAGCAAATGCGCCCTATGTTTGTTTTTCTGACTGCCAAAATGATGTCATCAGGAACAGTTAATGAACGAACGTATCGCGGGGCTTGTGTGATCGAACTGATACATACTGCGACATTAGTTCACGATGATGTAGTGGATGACAGCAATCGCAGAAGAGGTTTTTTCTCGCTTAATGCACTTTGGAAAAATAAAATTGCGGTACTTGTGGGTGATTATTTATTGTCCAAAGGATTATTGCTCTCTATAGATCATGGTGATTTTGATTTACTCCGAATTATTTCTGTTGCTGTACGCGAGATGAGTGAAGGCGAACTACTTCAAATTGAAAAAGCCCGAAGACTCGACATCACAGAAGATATTTACTATGAAATCATTCGACAAAAAACAGCGACGCTTATTGCTGCTTGTTGTGCTCTAGGGGCAAGATCCGTTATTGAGGATGAAATTCAGGTAGAAAACATGCGGAAATTTGGAGAACTCATTGGGATGGCTTTCCAAATAAAAGATGATTTATTTGACTATAGCGAAGATGCCATTGGTAAGCCAACCGGAATTGATATCAAAGAACAAAAAATGACTTTGCCTCTTATTCACGTCTTAAACACCTGTACTCCAAAAGAGAAAACATGGCTTATTAATTCCGTTAAAAACCATAATAAAGATAAAAAACGCGTCAAAGAAGTTATTGCTTTTGTAAAAAACAGTAACGGATTGCTATATGCCGAACAAAAAATGATAGAATTTCAGCAAGAAGCACTTTTGCTTTTAGATAATTATTTGGATTCTGAGTTTAAAGAGGCGCTAATTTTGATGGTGAATTACGTGATTGAAAGAAAAAAATAATTATTTTTTTAAATAGGTTTCTCTCGTTAACTATTGATTTTATTGAATTTTTTGGCTTTTCAATTTTAAAATCATTTTTTTTTCTATTTAAGATGCAACCTTTTTGCATTGCCACTCGTCTATACTTATAGAAACACTTTATAAAGATTTTGAAAGTAATCAACTTACATCAAGCGGAAAAGGAATTAATCCAGTTAGCTGTCGAAAATAATCGTCAGGCGCAACAGCAGATTTATACCCGGTTTTCTCCAAAAATGTTAAGCGTTTGCCGCCAATACATAAAAGACATTCATCTGGCCGAAGATATCATGCTTACTGCTTTTATGAAAGTGTTTACCAATTTGAAGAATTTTCAATACAAAGGAAGTTTCGAAGGTTGGATTAGAAGAATTATGGTCAATGAATGTATTTCGTTTATCCGAGTCGAAAAAAAGCTGAAATATAGTGACGATGAAACCTATATTGAAGAAAGTTTTAATAACATCGAAAGCCAATTTTCAATAGCCGATATTCAATTTTTGATTGACAGTTTACCGGATGGCTATAAAATGGTTTTCAATTTATATGCTATTGAAGGATTTAAACACCATGAAATTGCCACTATGTTAGGGATTAGTGAAGGAACATCAAAGTCGCAATTGTCACATGCCAGAAAAATGTTGCAAGGACAGATTAGTACGTTAAAAAGTTACAGTTATGGAACCGAATAAATTAGAAACACAGTTCAAAGAGCAATTAAATTCTCGGGAAATCAAACCATCAGAAATTGCTTGGAGCAAATTGGATGCGATGCTTACAATAGCTGAAAAACCAAAAGTTAAAATTCCTTGGTTGCTGATTGCGGCAAGTTTTACTGGATTTCTATTAGTAGGGACGATTTATTTTAATCAAAATGTAAGTAAAATAGAAAACCAGAAAAATAAGATTGTTATTCAGAATTCTGCAGTTCCAAAAATTATAATTCCTGATACTCCTGTAAAACTAAAAGCGGAGGATGAAAAAGGCTTGGTTACCAATGTTGTTCCAAAGTCAAATTACCGAACTAACAGAGTTCCAATATTAAAAGAAAGATGGAACGTCGTTAAAGATAGTTCAAATCAAAATCAAGTAGCACGAGTTTCAATCATTAATCAAAAAGCAATTCAAAAATCAATCAAATCACAAACTAGCGATGTTACAGTTGACGAACTATTAGCAGTTGCTGGAAATCCTTCTAAAAAAGAAAATCAGTTGAACCAAAAACCGGTCGTACATGTAAATGCAAGTAATTTACTGTCGCAGGTTGATGGAGAATTAGAGCTTTCCTTTCGAGAAAAAGTAATCAATAAAGTAAGCAAGAATTACCAAACGGTTAAGGTTGCTTTGACCAATCGTAACTTAGAATAAAAATCATCAATCACCTTTAAAATTAAATCACCATGAGAAATTTTACAATTTACTTTGTAGTACTGTTATGTTTTTTTGCCAGTAAAATGCTTGGACAGGAAACATTTGAAAAACGAGCAAAAATTATTGCCTCAAAAATTGAAACAATTACAAAAGAAGAAAAAGCCGCGCTGAAAATCGAAATTGGGGCGATTAATGATCAGTTAATCAACGGTACGATTACGAGAGAAGAAGCAGAGCGAAAAAAGATAGTATTGGCTGAAGCAAGAGCAATCAACATTGAATCAAGAGTGGCTCTAGAACAAAAAGCATTACAAAACTTGGTCCAGGAAAAAGTTGACGGGAAAATTAAAGAACAGGATTCGGTTCGAACCTATAGTTTTTCTTTTCACAGAAAGAACGGGAAGCAGGATTTTAATGATACTATTCAGGGGGAAAAAAGAACAACGTCGCAATTTGTTTTTGCAGCAGGATTAAATAATGTGGTGACTAATAAAAGTGTTGAAAAATCAGATTTTAGGTATTTGGGCTCTCATTTTTATGAATGGGGATTGACTTATAATACCAGAATTTTAAAAAATAGCAATTTATTACATGCAAAATACGGTCTTTCAGTGATGTACAATAATTTGCGAGTTACGGATAATAGGTATTTTATAGTGAATGGAAGCCAAACAAATCTTGAGGCAAATCCAATTCATCAGGATGATTCTCGTTTCAAGAATGTGAATTTAGTATTTCCAATACATTTAGAATTTGACTTCACAAAATCTAAAGAAAGAGATGGAAAAACCTATTTTAAAACACATGATAGTTTTCGTCTAGGTTTAGGAGGCTACGTCGGTACAAATCTAAAATCGAAGCAACATATAAATTATGATATTGATGAGTATAAGTCAAGAGAAATAACCAAAGGAAATTTTAATACCAGTGATTTCATCTATGGTTTGAGTACTTATATTGGATATAAATCTACTAGTTTGTACTTGAAATATGATTTGAATCCTTTATTTAAAGACAATGCAGTGAAACAAAACAATGTTTCTTTAGGACTGCGTTTTGATTTCAATTAAAAATTGTTTTAGTTAGTTTTTTTAAGAACCCTTTCAGAGTTTCAAACTCTGAAAGGGTTTAAATCTTTAAAAACTTTGTAACTTTGACCCTTTATAACTTTGACCCCAAATAAAATTGATTTCAAAAGCCACTATTGATACTGTTTTCGAAACTGCTCGAGTCGAGGAGGTTATTGGTGATTTCGTAAACTTGAAACGTGCAGGAAGCAATTTCAAAGGGCTAAGTCCGTTTTCTGAAGAACGTTCTCCTTCGTTCATGGTTTCTCCTGCCAAAGGAATTTGGAAAGATTTTAGTTCTGGAAAAGGGGGTAATTCTGTAGCTTTCTTGATGGAACACGAAAAATTCACCTATCCGGAAGCCATTCGCTATTTGGCCAGAAAATACAATATTGAAATTGAAGAAACGGAGCAATCGGATGAAGAGAAAGCGAATACTGATGTTCGAGAAAGTATGTATTTGGTTTCGGAATTTGCAAAAACGTATTTCCATGATATACTTTTAAATGCTGAAGAAGGGAAAGCAATTGGCTATTCCTATTTTAAAGAGCGAGGTTTTACTAATGAAACGATAGAGAAATTTGGATTGGGGTACTCCCCTGAGGCTTGGGATGCTTTTACGAAAGAAGCCTTAGGAAAAGGATATAAATTAGAGTTCTTGGAAAGTACAGGACTAACAATTCCAAGAGATGACAGGCCTTTCGACAGGTTCAAAGGGCGTGTGATGTTTCCCATACAAAGTATGTCAGGAAGAGTTCTTGGTTTTGGAGGAAGGATTTTAACCAATGATAAAAAAGCGGCAAAATACCTTAATTCTCCAGAGAGTGACATTTACCATAAAAGCAAAGTGCTGTATGGTATTTTTCAAGCCAAACAATCCATTGCAAAATTGAATAATTGTTATTTAGTTGAAGGATATACCGATGTGATTCAGTTCAATCAATCTGGAATTGAAAATGTTGTTGCTTCCTCAGGGACAGCTTTGACGCCAGATCAAATTCGATTAGTAAATAGATTAACAAAGAATATCACCGTTCTTTTTGATGGAGATGCTGCCGGTTTGCGCGCTTCCATTCGCGGAATCGATTTAATTCTTGAAGAAGGAATGAATGTAAAAGTATGCACATTTCCTGACGGTGAAGATCCGGATAGTTTTGCCAAGAAAACGTCTTATGAAGATTTAGTTTTATACCTCGAAAATAATGCAAAAGATTTCATTCAGTTCAAAGCATCGCTTTTGATGAATGAAGCCAAGAATGATCCAATAAAAAAAGCAGATTTAATTCGGGATATGGTAGTCAGCATTTCAAAAATTCCAGATAGAATTCAACGTGAAATTTACATTCAGGAATGTTCTCGAATTATGGATATTTCTGAGCAGGTGCTTGTAAGTACTTTGGCGCAATTGATTCAAAAAGATATTGTTGAGGTTGGCAAAAAGCAAAAACACGAGCAAAAGGCTTTTGAAGTTGTAAAAAATGAAAATCCAGCTGATGCAGAAAAAGTAGATACTTTAGGTATTGTAGAAAGTGAAATTATAAAAATACTTTTATTGTATGGTAATATTTCTGAAGTATTTGAAGGGATTTTGATAGATACTAATTCTGAAGGAGAAGTTGGTGATGTGGCAGTAAAGAAAGAGACAAAAGTTTATCAGGAAATTTACTTAAGTTTACAAGAAGATGAAATAGAATTTGCGACAATTTTATTTAGAGACATATACAATGATCTAATTAATATTTATTTGCAAAAGGAGAATTTCAATTTAGAACTGTATTTGATGCATTTAAAGCCAGAATTTGCCCAAGTGATTACAGATATAGTAATGAATGATGAAAAATATAAACTAGACAATTGGGAGGCTCAAAATATTTTTCCTAAAACTAAATTAGAAAAATTAAATCAAAATGTGACCGACAACTTATTTACATTAAGGTGGTATTTAATCAGTCAGTTTGTAGAAAATGCTAAAAATTCCCTTTCAAGAGAGTCTGGGGTGGACAATAGTGAAATAATGTCTGAAATTATTGATTACCATGAACTTAGAAAAAAATTCTCTTATAAAACAGGCAGAGTAGTTGTGCAATATCATTAAAAGCTCTGTATCATCTGAATTAATTCAAATAATACAAAGCCTTTGTCTATGATTACGGATTACTAATGTAATAATCCATTGTTTTTTAAAAAAATTAGGAAGAGTTATGTCGTGGTTTTAAACTATCTCTAAAGTTTTTGCTTTGTTTACCAAGTCTACTAAATTAGTGACATTTAGTTTTGTAAGTAATCGTAATTTGTACGTACTAATTGTTTTTTCGTTTAGTTTTAGAATATCGGCTATCTCATGATTTTTCTTCCCGTCACTTAGATAGCGTAACACCTCTACTTCACGATTAGAAAGCTTACGATATAAGCGTTCGCTCTTACTTTGTTTTGCAATTAATGCTAGATTTTTCTTTACGGTTTCATTGATAATTATCTTTCCTTGGTGGACTTTGACAATTGAAATCCCTAAAGTTTCTAGTTTTTCTTTTTTGTGGATGAACCCTGAGACTCCCGCTTTAATAGCATTGGGCGCATAAATTTGTTCTGAAAGACTACTGAAGATAATAATTTTAGTTTTTGGAAAATTTTTCAAGACTGCTTTAACCTCAAAAATACTGGAAAGACCTTCCAGCTCCAAATCTAAAACTAAGACATCAATCTCTTTAGTTAAAAGTATATCCCGTACCATCAAAAAATTACCAACATTGGCAACAATTGATATGTCTGCATTGTCTTTAAAGTAAGATTTTACTCCAAAGTGCACGACGGGATAATTATCGGCTATACATACTTTAATCATGATCTTTAATTTTTAGAATTATTTGTAATTGGAAATGTAAAATTAATAAATAAATTCTGTAATTAATTGTAAATCAATATAAAATGTGATTTCTTTAATCTTTTGGGATAAAACAAATAGGAATTGCTGTCATTTTATGTTGATTGGTAGTATTTAATCGCTTATAAATTTCAAATACTGCTTTTTCTCTAACTGAAAAAGCATCGGGATCCTGTTGAAGTTCATCTTGTGTCATTGCCCATTCCAATTCGTCATAACTGGCTCCTAATTGATCTTCATCTGTTCTTTCATCACCAAATAATCCGTCAGTAGGCGATGCATTTAAAATTGAATCGGGGATTTTTAAATAACTTCCCAATTGAAAGACTTCAGACTTCATCAAATCAGCGATCGGGCTCAAATCAACTCCGCCATCACCATATTTTGTGTAGAAACCCACGCCAAAATCCTCTACTTTATTTCCAGTTCCCGCTACTAATAAACTATGAATGCCGGCAAAGTAATAAAGCGTTGTCATTCTCAACCGTGCTCTAGTATTGGCAAGCGATAAATGGAGCTTATCTGTATCGGAAACAGCAGGCACTACGGTCTTAAAAGTTTCAAAAATGGAGCTCAAATCAGTTTCAATACTAGAGACATTAGGAAACCTTTTTTTTAATTGTTCAATATGTTCTCGTCCACGAGTTACATGACTTTGTGCTTGATGGATGGGCATTTCAACACATAAAACTTTTAAACCTGTTTGTGCACATAGTGTTGAGGTAACTGCCGAATCTACTCCACCGGAAATCCCAATTACAAAGCCATTTACTTTTGCATTTTCAGCATATGTTTTTAACCAATTTACAATATGGGTATTCACTTTTTCAACTTGTAATGTGCTTTTTTTAGTCATAATAGTTTACGTTTTAAAAATCAGGAATGTATATTTGCAAAATCAAGTTATTGCGCATTCGTTTCCATGGATTCTTTGGCAACAAATTTAATTAATATATATGAAAAAATATCTGTTTCTTGTAGTCTTTTGTCTCTTTATTTTGTCTTGTGACAAGAAGAATAAAGTAGAAAGTGCTGTTACGGCAATTCCTTTAAAACTAAAAGTTGTGCGCTTTGATAAAATATTTTTTGAAACACAACCACAGGATTTAGAAAACGTAAAAAAACAATTTCCGTTTTTTTTTCCTCCAGAAAATGATAATAGTGTTTGGTTGAATAAAATGCAAGATCCGTTATGGAGAGAATTGTACACAGAAGTTCAAAAAAAATATGGCGATTTTGAACCCGTAAAATTGGAGTTAGAAACACTTTTTAAACACATTAAATATTATTTTCCTACAGCAAAAACACCGAAAGTAATTACTATAATCTCTGAAATGGATTATAAAAACAAGGCTATTTATGCGGACAGTTTGGTTATTATTTCACTTGAACTGTATTTAGGGGAAAACCATAAATTTTATCAATTCCCCAATTATTTAACACAAAATTTTGACGAAAGACAAATAGCCCCCGATATCGTAACGAGTTTTTCAGAACGCCAAATACCTCCTGTATCAGATAAAAATTTGTTAAGTCAAATGATTTATTACGGAAAGCAATTGTATTTAAAAGACTTACTTTTGCCGGATTATACCGATGCCGAAAAAATGGGATATACACCAAAACAAATAACATGGTGTCAAGAAAATGAAAGTTATATGTGGCGTTATTTTATTGAAAAAGAAATGCTTTACAGTAATGATCAAAAGTTAATTTCCCGGTTTATTAATCCGGCTCCATTTTCTAAATTTTATTTGGAAATTGACAATGAATCTCCAGGAAAGGTCGGTGCCTGGATAGGATGGCAAATGGTACGCTCTTATGCAAAAAATAATGACGTGCCGTTAGTGAATTTATTAAAAACCGATGCAAAAGAAATATTTGTGAAATCAAAATACAAACCCAAAAAGTAATGTCAAATAAAAATACATCAGAAATTAAGTTTCTAATAGAATTAGATGAAAACCGTGTTCCGGAAAAATTAATGTGGTCCGCCAAAGACGGTGGGGTAGAACTAGAAGAGGCAAAAGCAATAATGTTATCGATCTGGGATAGCAAGACAAAAGAAAGCATGCGAATTGACTTATGGACTAAAGAAATGCCGGTTGACGAAATGAAAATTTTCTTTCACCAAACTTTAGTAGCAATGTCCGAAACATTTAAACGGGCTACAGATGACGAAAAAATGGCAGATACTATGAAGGATTTTTGTGATTATTTTGCCGAGAAACTGGAGCTAACAAAATAACGCAGATGCTACGGCTAAAATAAAATCCCAAAACTATATTTAGTTTTGGGATTTTATTTTTAGCAAAAAGTAAAGTTTTTAAAACTGATTGTTGTTTTTGAATACTTCTTGATTTACTTCGTCAATGTAGCTTAATAATTCTTCTTTTCCAGTAGATTCAGTTGCTGAAGTAACAAAATAATGAGGCATTTCGGCCCAATTGTTAGCAAACATTTTCTTTTTGTAAGCGGCAACGTGCGAGTCAATTTTTACTTTACTGATTTTATCAGCTTTGGTGAAAACGATGCAAAAAGGGATTTCGCTTTCTCCCATGTACGACATAAATTCAATGTCTATGGTTTGCGCTTCATGACGAATGTCAATCAAAACGAATGCACAAACGAGTTGCTCCCTAGTTTCAAAATAATCAGTGATAAATTCCTGAAAAATTGATTTTGTTTTTTTAGAAACTTTAGCATAACCGTATCCTGGCAAATCGACAAGAAACCAATTGTTATTAATTAAAAAATGATTAATTAATTGCGTTTTCCCTGGCCTTCCGGACGTTTTAGCTAGTTTTTTTTGATTCGTCAGCATGTTTATCAACGAGGACTTCCCAACATTTGATCGGCCAATAAAAGCGTATTCCGGCAAAAAGTCTTTCGGACATTTGGTTACATCGGAGTTGCTGATAACGAATTCGGCGGTATTAATTTTCATTTTTTCTAAGTGTAAAATTCTCCTTTTTAGGATTAATGTACGGATAAATGTGTGTGCGTTAACCAACCTTCTAATAAACGATTAAATTCATCAGGATGCTCCATCATAGCAGCGTGACCACATTTATCGATCCAGAATAAGGTAGAATTAGGCAACAATTTATTGAATTCTTCTGCAACATCCGGAGGCGTAACTTTGTCGTTTTTTCCCCAAATTATACACGTTTGAACGTGCATTTTTGGTAAATCTTTTGCCATATTATGACGAATGGCACTTTTGGCAATTGTCAATGTTTTTATCAATTTTATTCGGTCATTGACGGATTCGTAAACTTCATCAATAAGTTCTTTGGTGGCTACTTTTGGATCATAAAATACATCTTCAGCTTTTTTCTTGATGTATTCATAATCCCCTCTTTTGGGATAGCTATCACCCATTGCGCTTTCGTAAAGTCCAGAACTTCCGGTAATTACAAGTCCCGCCACTTTTTCAGGATACATTTTCGTGTGATACAAAGCAATATGACCGCCTAATGAATTTCCTAATAGAATTACTCTGTCTAAGCCTTTGAACGTGATGAAATCTTTTACATATTTTGCAAAACTTTTCACATTCGTTTTTAAAATGTTTTGAGTGTAAATAGGTAAATCTGGGATGATTATTTTATATCCTTTTGTAGAAAAGTAACTTGCAACAGCATCAAAGTTGCTAAGTCCACCCATAAGCCCATGTAAGATAACAATGGGAGTTCCTTCACCAGCTTCATAATAGCTATATCTACCTTCTTTTTTATAGTGTTTTTCCATTTTTTTTGAATGCGGATTTTCAATTTTGACAAATATAGGATTTAATAAATAAAAATGAATTTTTACAACAATTTTTAATTGTAAAATTATGTGCGTTGATGGAATTAAGGAGCTCCCTTTCGTCTGTTTTTAGGTTTTAAAATTCAATAATTTCAAACGTATTTCTGCCATTTTAAATTGAAATTTCAACCTATCGTACGGCCTTTTTTTAATAACATTACCTTTCTTACAAATAAAATTTTTGACAGCTAACATTCTGACAGTCCAAAAAGTAACGGTTTTTTCTCAATAATAGTTAAACTTATCAACAAAGTGGTAGATAGTGGTAAATAGTGGTATTATTTTTTATATTTTTGCTCTACATCATTTAATATTTTTTGCTTGGATACAATTATTGGAACATATGAATGTAAAGTCGATGCTAAAGGGAGGTTGCTGTTGCCGGCACCTTTAAAAAAGCAATTGGCTTCTTCACTTCAAAACGGTTTTGTTTTGAAGCGTTCCGTTTTTCAGCCCTGTCTAGAGTTGTATCCTATGAATGAATGGGATGTAATGATGCAAAAAATCAATAAACTGAATCGGTTCGTAAAGAAAAATAATGACTTTATCCGCAGGTTTACTGCCGGGGTTAAAGTGGTTGAAATCGATGCTTTAGGGCGATTATTAGTACCTAAAGATTTAGTAATGTATGCGAGTATTGCCAAAGAAGTGGTATTCTCATCAGCCGTAAATATTGTTGAGATTTGGGATAAAGATTTGTATGAAAAATCAATAAATGGCAAAGATGTTGATTTTGCGGATTTAGCAGAAGAAGTAATGGGAAATATAAATGACGACGACAATGGAATATCATAATCCGGTTTTGCTTCAGGCATCAGTAGATGGTTTAAATATTAAGCCAGACGGTATTTATGTAGATGTAACTTTTGGTGGTGGAGGGCATTCAAAAGAAATTTTGAAAAGACTCGGACCAAACGGAAAGTTATTTGCTTTTGATCAGGATGAAGACGCTTTGGCGAATGCCTTACCCGATGAAAAATTTACGCTTATCAATGAGAATTTCCGATTTATAAAACGGTTTTTGCGTTTTTATGGGGTGAAAAGTGTAGACGGGATTTTGGCTGATTTAGGGGTTTCGTCTCATCAATTTGATGTTCCGGAAAGAGGGTTTTCAACTCGATTCGATGCAGATTTAGATATGAGAATGAGTCAGAAAAATGATTTAAATGCCTACCGAGTTGTCAATGAATATGACGAAGCAAATTTAAGAAGGGTGTTCCTGGATTATGGGGAATTAAAAAATGCGCCTGCCTTGGCAAAAACAATTATAGAAGCCCGAGAGGAGCAACTGATTAAAACAACGGATGAATTAAAAGCAGTTTTGGCAAAATATTTACCAGAAAGAGTTAGAAATAAAATATTGGCTCAGATCTATCAGGCTATTCGAATTGAAGTGAATCAGGAAATGGATGTTTTGAAAGAATTTTTGGAACAATCCTTAGAAGTATTGAATCCCGGCGGAAGGTTAAGTGTGATTTCATACCATTCATTAGAAGACCGATTGGTGAAAAGATTTATGAAAAACGGAATGTTTGAAGGCGAACCGGAACGTGACTTTTTTGGTAATTTTTCAGTACCATTTAAAACAGTTGGAAAATTAATTGTACCCGATAATACTGAAATAAAGGCGAATAATAGAGCACGAAGTGCTAAATTAAGAATAGCTGAAAAGAGATAATTAGTTATGAAAAATGGAGTTTACAGCCTATTAAAAGCTAGATTTCTTATCGATGACGATGCGGTAAAAAACTGGCGGTTTATTGTTTTTGTAATTCTTTTGGCTATTGTGATGATTGCTAATACACAGCGATTTGAACAGAAAGTATTTCAGATTGCCGAGTTGACAAATAAAGTTAAAGAGTTGCGTTCAGAATTTGTGGACAGACGCTCCGAATTAATGAAATTAAAAATGGAATCGACTGTTTCTGAAAAAATGATAGAAAAAGAAATTTTTCCGTCTACAGTTCCTCCAGTTAAAATTAAAGTTAAAAAAGAAGAAGAAAAAAGCTTTTTCAAAAAATTATGGCAGTAGAAGATAAATACATATCGTACAGAATCTATCTGGTTGCATTTGCTATCTTTTTGATGGCAATTGCGATTGCTGTAAAGTTGACAAATATTCAGTGGGTGGAGGGTGATTATTACCGAAAATTAGCCAAGGAAAGAACCGTTAAAAATTTTGTGATTCCTGCAAATAAAGGAAATATCTACTCTGCTGATGGAAGTCTTTTAGCTACTTCCATTCCTAATTATGAAATACGTTTTGATGCCGTTGCGCCAAAAACGGAGGCATTCGAGAAAAATATTAAGTCATTATCAGATTCGTTAGCCACGGTTTTAGGAAAGTCATCTAATTATTTTGAAAATGAATTACGAAAAGCGAGAGCGAATAAGAACAGGTATTATTTGATTGCTCGCAAATTGAGTTACACAGAGTATTTTAAAATTAAAGGTTTCCCTTTATTTAAATTAGGGGCGTACAAGGGAGGAATTATAATTGAACAGGAAACAGTAAGAGAACATCCAATAGGTAAAATTGCCGAGCGAACCGTTGGTTATGAAAGAACTTCTCATGGTGAATCATTAGATGGAAAAGGAATTGAATGGGCCTTTAGAAAATATTTGAACGGTAAAGACGGAAAAATTTTAAAGCAAAAAATTGCAAAAGGACAGTGGAAACCAATTCGTGATATCAATGAAGTTGATCCTCAGGATGGCTATGATGTAATATCTACAATTGATGTTTATGTTCAGGATATCGCACATCACGCCTTGTTAAAACAGTTAGAATTATATGAAGCAGATCACGGTTGTGTAGTTGTTATGGAAACGAAAACGGGTCACGTAAAAGCAATTTCTAATTTAGGAAGAGCAACAGACGGAACCTACTATGAAACCACAAACTATGCAGTTGCCGAATCACACGAGCCTGGTTCCACTTACAAATTAGCGGATTTGATGGCGCTTCTTGAAGATAAAAAAGCGGACACCAGTACTGTTTACGATAGTAAAGGTGGAGTTGTGGTTTATTCAGGAAAAAAAGTAAACGATTCCCATAAAGGTGGCTATGGAAAAATTTCTCTGGCAAGAGGTTTTGAACTTTCGTCTAATACGGTTTTGGTTCAGGCAGTTTATAATGCGTATAAAAACGAGCCTTCAAAATTTGTAAATCATCTTAATAATTTTGGATTAAATAAAACTTTAGGACTTTCGATAAAAGGAGAAGGAGTGCCTTATATTCCGCAGCCAAGTGATAAAAATTGGTCGAATATTTCACTTCCGTGGATGGCTTTTGGATATGGAGTTTCTATTACGCCAATGCAAACATTAGCTTTTTATAACGCGGTCGCCAATGATGGTGAAATGGTAAAGCCCCAGTTTGTTTCTGAAATTAAGGAATGGAACAGAACTATCAAAAAATATGAGAAAGAAGTTTTGAATCCAAGGATTTGCTCGCCAGAAACTATTTCCAAATTACGAGCAGTTCTGGAAAATGTTGTCAAAAAAGGAACGGCTTCGAAATTATATTCTAAGGATTTTTCGATGGCAGGAAAAACAGGAACAGCGGCGGTGAATTACGGAAAGGCTGGAGGAGCTGGAAAATATTATGCGTCGTCTTTTGTGGGCTACTTCCCGGCAGACAAACCAATGTATTCTTGTATAGTTGTGGTGCATAAACCAAGTACAGCGCTGAATAATTATTACGGTGCGGATGTGGCTGGACCCGTTTTTAAGAGAATCGCGCAAAAGATTTTTACAGACGCGCCTTCGACAAATGAGATTAAAAATCTGGATAAAAAGATAGCACGACAAGAGAATAATTATAATTCCTACTTTGATAAATTAGAAAAGAAGTTGCAATTAATTCCAAATGTGAAAGGAATGTCTGGAATGGATGCCGTGGCTTTACTGGAGAATTTAGGTGTAAAAGTGAGGGCTACAGGAGTTGGTAAAGTGAAAAAACAATCGCTTGCTGCGGGGGAGAATATTGTTAAAAACACAACTATACTATTGGAATTATCATGAGTGTATTAAAAGACATATTATATAAAGTAGCTATCGAAGCCGTGAAAGGTTTGACGGATATTACTATTAAAAAAATGGATTTCGATTCAAGAAAAATTGAGTCCAATGATGTTTTTATTGCTATTCGTGGCTCCATTTCTGACGGGCATGATTTTATAGAGAAAGCAATTGAGCAAGGTGCTGTAGCGGTTATATGCGATACGTTTCCAGAAAGTATTGTTAAAGGAATTACCTATGTTCAGGTAAAAGATACGAATTCGGCCTTAGCATTTATGGCTGCAAATTATTTTGGAGATCCGTCTCAAAACTTAAAATTGGTTGGAATCACGGGAACAAACGGTAAAACGACCATTGCTTCTTTGTTGTATCAATTATTTAAAAAAGCAGGTTTTAAAGTTGGATTGCTTTCTACAGTGAAAATTTTAATTAACGAAGACGAATATAAAGCGACGCACACCACTCCAGATTCAATTACTATAAATCATTACTTAAAGCAAATGGTGGAAAACGGTGTTGAATATTGTTTTATGGAAGTGAGTTCGCATGGAATTCATCAAAAGAGAACCGAAGCATTGCATTTTGTTGGCGGTATTTTTACCAATTTGTCTCATGATCATTTGGATTACCATCCAACTTTTGCAGAATACAGAGATGTGAAAAAATCATTTTTCGATAATTTGCCTAAAACAGCTTTTGCATTAGTAAATATTGATGATAAAAATGGACCGGTGATGTTGCAGAATACTTCGGCAAAAAAATTAACCTATGCTTTAAAATCGTATGCCGATTATAAAGCCCAAATCCTGGAAAATCAATTGTCAGGTTTGTTGTTAAAAATAAATGGAAATGAAGTTTGGGTGAAATTGATAGGGACATTTAATGCCTATAATTTACTAGCTATTTATGGTACTGCGATTGAACTTGGAATGGAAAGTTTGGAAGTACTTCGGTTACTGTCAGATTTAGAAAGCGTTTCGGGGCGTTTTCAATTTATTGTTTCCGCTTCTAATATTACGGCAATTGTTGATTATGCACATACGCCAGATGCATTAGAAAATGTGCTAAAAACAATCAATGACATTCGTACAAAAAACGAACAATTAATTACGGTCGTGGGTTGTGGTGGGAATAGAGATAAAACCAAACGACCAGTTATGGCCGGAATAGCAACTGATTTGAGTGACAAAGCAATTTTCACTTCGGATAATCCAAGAAACGAAGATCCGGAAGTTATTATTGCTGAAATGGAAGTAGGTGTTGCCTCTCAGAATTATAAAAAAATGTTGACCATAACCAATAGGAAACAAGCCATAAAAGCCGCATGTCAATTGGCTCAGCCTAATGATATTATTTTAATTGCTGGGAAAGGGCATGAGACGTATCAGGAAGTAAATGGCATTCGCAGTGATTTTGACGACATGAAAACAGTTAAAGAAATATTAGACCAACTCCATAAATAGAAAAATATGCTGTATTACTTATTTGAATATTTAGACAAAATATTAGATGTTCCTGGAACTGGTGTTTTTCAGTATATAACCTTTAGATCGGCGTTAGCATTAATGCTTTCTTTGTTATTGTCTACCATTTATGGTAAAAGAATAATTCGTTTTTTGCAAAGACAACAAGTAGGGGAAACGGTTCGTGAACTTGGTTTAGCAGGTCAAAATGAAAAAGCAGGAACACCAACTATGGGTGGGCTAATCATCATATTTGCTACTTTGGTTCCAGTAATACTGTTTGCAAAATTGCATAATATTTATATCGTTTTATTGATTGTGACCACACTTTGGATGGGAATAATTGGTTTTATAGATGATTATATTAAAATTTTCAATAAAGACAAGGAAGGATTAAAGGGCATTTTTAAAGTTGTAGGACAAGTGGGCTTGGGGTTAATAGTTGGGACAGTACTTTATTTTAGTCCTGCAGTTACTGTACGTACGGATACAGGAAAATCGGATATTTTTAGAGCGCCAACAGAAACGGTGATTTTGCCAGCGCCAATGGAAGAAAAATCTACGGCAACAACAATTCCTTTTTTTAAAAATAATGAATTTGATTACGCGGAGTTATTAGCTTGGACTGGCGAAGGATATGAAAAATGGGCTTGGTTAATTTTTATTCCGGTGGTTATTTTTATTATAACGGCCGTTAGTAATGGTGCTAATTTAACGGATGGTATTGATGGACTCGCCGCAGGAACTTCTGCTGTTTCGGTTCTGGCGTTAGGAATATTTACGTTCGTTTCCGGGAATATAATTTTCTCCAATTATTTAAATATTATGTATATCCCTAATTCTGGGGAAATGACCGTTTTTATAGCGGCATTTGTAGGATCGCTGATTGGATTTCTTTGGTATAACTCCTATCCTGCATCTGTTTTTATGGGTGATACAGGGAGTTTGACAATAGGCGGAATTATTGCTGTTTTGGCAATTGCCGTTCGAAAAGAAATGCTGATTCCATTATTGTGCGGGATTTTTCTTGTCGAAAATTTATCGGTGGTTTTACAGGTAAGTTATTTTAAGTATACCAAGAAACGCTTTGGCGAAGGCCGAAGAATATTTCTAATGTCCCCGCTGCATCATCATTATCAGAAGAAAGGCTACCACGAAAGTAAAATAGTAACTCGATTCTGGATTGTTGCCGTAATGCTGGCCATATTATCCATTGTTACTTTAAAATTAAGATAGTATGAGGTTAGTAATCTTAGGTGGAGGAGAAAGTGGTGTTGGGACCGCTATTTTGGGTAAGAAAAAAGGATATGAAGTTTTTGTATCCGATTTCGGAAAAATAAAAGGCAATTACAAAGAGGTTCTGATCATTAATGAAATAGCTTGGGAGGAAGAAAAGCATACCGAAGATTTGATTATGAATGCTGATGTGGTCATGAAAAGCCCTGGGATTCCGGATAAATCTCCCATTGTAAAACAGCTTAGGGAAAAAGGTATTTCGATAGTATCTGAAATTGAGTTTGCAGCGCCTTTTACAGAGGCAACCATTATAGGGATTACCGGTAGTAATGGGAAAACAACTACGACAATGCTTACGCATCATTTGCTGAAATCAGCAGGATTAAATATTGGACTGGGAGGGAATATTGGAAAGAGTTTTGCCTGGCAAATTGCCGACAATAAATATGATTCCTATGTACTCGAGTTGAGTAGTTTTCAATTGGATGGAATATTAAAGTTTAAGCCGCATATTGCTATAATTACTAATATAAGTCCGGACCATTTAGATCGATATGATTACAAATATGAAAATTATATTGCTTCAAAGTTTAGAATAACGATGAATCAAACCGAGGAAGATTACCTCATTTATGATGCCGA
This sequence comes from Flavobacterium cryophilum, assembly GCF_048286555.1. Lineage (NCBI taxonomy): Bacteria > Pseudomonadati > Bacteroidota > Flavobacteriia > Flavobacteriales > Flavobacteriaceae > Flavobacterium > Flavobacterium cryophilum. The sequence goes on from NZ_JBLVPZ010000001.1 coordinate 968,714, forward strand.
TGATGAAGCCATTGCAGGATGGCTCAAAACACATACAACAAAAGCCAAATTAATTCCTTTTTCATTGACAAAAACTTTCAGCGAAGGAGCTTATATAAAAAACAACAAAATGGAAATTTCGATTAATCAAGAAGAGTTTACAATGGACACAGAATACATTGCCTTAGAAGGAAAACATAACATGAAAAACGCAATGGCAGCAACCTCTGTGGCAAAATTGATGCAGATTAGAAAATCTACAATACGTGAAAGTTTGTCTAATTTTCAGGGAGTAGAACACCGTCTTGAAAAAGTATTGAAGATTCAAAATGTACAATATATCAATGATTCAAAAGCAACCAATGTAAACGCTACTTTTTTTGCATTAGACAGCATGAATTCACCCACAGTTTGGATAGTGGGAGGTGTTGACAAAGGAAATGATTACAATGAACTGATGTCACTAGTTCGTGAAAAGGTGAAAGCTATTATTTGTCTTGGCATAGATAACAAAAAAATTATTGATGTTTTTGGAAATGTTGTTGATATGATGATTGAAGTTTCTACTATGAATGATGCTGTGAAAATGGCGCAACGATTATCAGAAAAAGGAGATGCTGTTTTATTGTCGCCTGCTTGTGCCAGTTTCGATTTATTCGAAAGTTACGAAGACAGAGGAAAACAATTCAAACAAGCAGTAAAGAATTTATAAAAGAGTTTCTTCGTTTTAATATGGTTAACCTTAAACGAAGAAACCTTTAAACAAAAAGAAAGAATGAAACAACTAGTCAGCAATTTAAAAGGAGATAAAGGGATTTGGTCATTCGTGGCCTTACTGGCCTTGTTTTCTTTTATGCCTGTTTTTAGCGCTAGTAGTAATTTGGCCTATATCGGCCAGGGAAACGGAAATACATTAGGCTATTTGGTTAAACATATCATGCATATCGGTATTGGCTTTACTATAATTTTTATGGTACATAAAATACCGTATCATTATTTTAAGGCTGTTTCAAAAGGAGCGCTGTGTGTCGTTTGGGTATTACTAGCGTACACCTTGATAAAGGGAACCGTAATTGCCGGTGCTAACGCGAGCCGCTGGATTCAGGTGCCATTTATAGGGGTTACTTTTCAAACTTCAACATTGGCAGCTATGGTGTTGTTTATATTTGTAGCGCGTTATTTGTCTAAAACCAGAGAAGTTCCTATTGATTTTAAGGCTTCGTTTTGGGAGCTTTGGGTTCCGGTATTTATTACGTTAATTTTGATTCTTCCAGCTAATTTCTCTACAACAGCATTAATTTTCTCCATGGTGCTGATGTTGGTTTTTATTGGAAAATATCCGTTGCGATACATAGGAATTGTGATTGGGTCAGGAATAGTATTCCTTGCCTTTTTTATCCTTACTGCTAAGGCTTTTCCAGATGCTTTTCCTAACCGTGTGGATACTTGGATCAGTCGTATTGATAATTTTACCAGTGATAAACCCGATGAAGATGATTATCAAATAGAGAAAGCTAAAATTGCCATCGCTTCAGGTAAAATATATGGACTCGGCCCAGGGAAAAGTGTTCAAAAGAATTTTTTACCGCAATCCTCCTCCGATTTTATTTTTGCCATAATCGTCGAAGAATATGGACTAATAGGCGGTTTAGGAGTATTGACGTTGTATTTATTATTGTTGTTTCGATTTGTAATAGCGTCGCACAAAGCCAATACATTATTTGGGAAATTAGTAGTTGTGGGATTAGGTTTTCCCATGATATTTCAGGCCATGGTTAATATGGCGGTCGCAGTTGAATTATTACCAGTTACGGGACAAACATTGCCCTTAATAAGTAGTGGAGGAAGCTCGATCTGGATGACGTGCTTTGCACTTGGAATCATCATTAGCGTAACGAAAAAAGAAGAAGAAATTGCACAGGAATCCAAAGATGCTGCCAGAAGAGAAGAAGCACTTCAAAAATTAATTGACAGGGAATTAGTAGAAGAAGAGAAACTAGCTGAGAATTATTCGATTGAAGATAAAGCTAAAAATCCGATGCAGGCGGTTTTAAATAAATAAGCAGTTTTAGAAAATTAGAAATTAATACAAATGAAACACTATAAATTCATATTAAGCGGTGGCGGAACGGGAGGACATATCTATCCTGCAATTGCTATTGCAAATGAATTAAAATTTCGTTTTCCTACTGCCGAATTTCTTTTTGTTGGTGCCAATGACAAAATGGAAATGCAAAAAGTACCTCAGGCAGGTTACAAAATTAAAGGACTTTGGATTTCAGGTTTGCAACGTAGATTGACATTTGACAATGTTCTTTTTCCAATTAAGTTGCTTTCAAGTTTACTAAAATCAAGGACAATAATAAAGCAATTCCAGCCAGATGTGGTTATTGGGACAGGTGGTTTTGCAAGTGGACCGTTACTGCAAGTAGCAATATTTGCAGGGATACCTACAATCATTCAAGAACAAAATTCCTTTCCTGGAATAACCAATAAATTGTTGAGTAAAAAAGCAAATAAAATATGTGTTGCTTATGAAAATCTAGAACGATTTTTTCCGAAAGAAAAAATGATTTTAACGGGAAATCCAGTGCGTCAGGATTTAATAGACATCCAAAGTAAAAGAGAAGAATCCATTCGATTTTTCAATTTAGATCCAAATAAAAAAACAGTATTGGTTCTGGGAGGAAGCCTTGGAGCACGAAGAGTAAACCAATTAATTGAAAAAGAGTTAGCTACTATGCTTTCTCAAAATGTTCAGGTGATCTGGCAATGCGGAAAGTTGTATTTAGGAGATTATAATAAATACAATTCAGCAAATGTTCAGGTAGTTGCTTTTATTGAACGAATGGATTTAGTTTACGCAGCAGCAGATATTGTGATTTCTCGCGCTGGTGCATCATCCGTTTCGGAATTATGTATTGTGGGGAAACCAGTGATTTTTATTCCGTCACCTAATGTAGCTGAAGATCATCAAACTAAAAATGCGCAAGCGATAGTCGATAAAAAAGGGGCATTAATGCTCAAAGAATCGGAGCTTGATTCGCAATTTGGTCTTGTTTTTGAAGTCTTGCTAAAAGATCAAGGAAAGCAAAATCAACTGAGTGAAAACATTAAATTATTGGCTTTGCCAGAAGCAACAAGACAAATTGTTGATGAAATTGTAAAGCTAATTAGATAGAAGTAAAAAAAGATAATGTACCAAAGACTCAAAATAAAATGAACTTAAATCAAATACATAACGTCTATTTTATCGGAATTGGAGGCATTGGTATGAGTAATTTGGCCCGTTATTTCAAGAACCTGGGCAAGAACGTCTCCGGTTATGATAAAACGCCGTCGACACTTACCAATGAATTGATGGAAAGTGGAATTTCAATTCATTTTGAAGACAATATTGATGCGATTCCTAAAGATTATTACGTAGAAAACACGTTGGTTATTATTACCCCGGCTGTTCCTAAAACGCACTCGGAGTGGAATTATTTTTTAGAGAGAGATTTTCAAGTAAAAAAAAGAGCAGAGGTCTTAGGAATAATTACCAAAGATACTTTTTGTTTTGCAGTTGCTGGAACACACGGGAAAACAACAACATCAGGTATTTTAGGACATATTTTGAATGAAAGTGGTGCCGATGTTACTGCTTTTATTGGTGGAATTGTAGAGAATTATAATTCGAATTTAATAGGAAGAGGAAAAACAGTCACGGTTGTTGAGGCCGATGAATTTGATCGTTCATTCTTGCATTTGCATCCCAATATTGCTTGTATAACCTCAATGGACGCGGATCATTTAGATATTTATGGAACCAGTGAAGCAATTGAGGAATCATTCCTTGAATTTGCCTCTAAAATAGAAGATAAAAACAATCTTTTTATAACAAAAGAATTGCCAATTGAAGGCGTGACTTGTGCTGTAAACGAAGACGCAGTTTTCAAAGCTTTTAACGTTAGAATCGCAAATGGCAGCTATGTTTTTGATGTCCATACGCCTACGGAAATAATCAAAGATTTGCATTTTGGTTTGCCGGGAAGACATAATTTAATGAATGCATTAATGGCTATCGCAATGGCAAAATTATTCGGCACCCCAACCGATGCCATTGCAAAAGCCATAGCTTCATTCCAAGGAATAAAAAGAAGATTTTCATACCAAATAAAAACAGAAGCTAAGGTCTATATCGATGATTACGCACATCATCCAACGGAGATAAATGCAGTGCATCAGGCAGTTCGAGAATTGTATCCAAACCAAAAAGTTTTGGCAGTTTTTCAACCACATTTGTTTAGTAGAACCAGAGATTTTGCAGATGATTTTGCCAAAAGTTTGTCAGCTTTTGATGCTGTAATTTTGCTGGATATTTATCCGGCCCGTGAATTACCAATGGAAGGAATTAGTTCGAAATGGTTGATGGAAAAAATGACTAATAGTGATAAAAAAAATGTAACAAAAGACGATTTAATCGCAGCAATTTTGGCTAGTGATGCAACTATTATTGTGACAATTGGAGCTGGAGACATTGGAGAATTAGTACCATCAATTAAAAAAGCGATAGATGAAACTCTTTAACTGGACAAATATTCGATTAATACTAATGTTTGTATTAGTAATTTTTCTGTTTTCGTTTACGTCAAATCGTAATGAAAACAGAAAATTAACAAAATCAACTGTTATTTTCGTAGGAGATAACGCTCCTTTTGTAAAGCAAGAAACGGTTAATAAATTGTTAATAGAAAATAAACAAGATGCATCAAGCATTCAAAAAGTTAATTTAGATTTGAATAAGCTGGAAGCAACTCTCGATGCGCAAGAAATGATTGAAAAATCAGATGTATTTGTAAGTATTGATGGAGTGTTAAAAGCAGTGGTGAAACAAAAAACTCCGATTGCTAGAGTTTTTGGCAGTAGCGGTTCATTTTATATTGATTACAAGGGGAATAGAATGCCATTGTCAACTAATTTTACAGCTAGAGTTCCACTTGTTTCAGGGGGAATTAATAAAAAAAATAACGAAAATTTATCCGATTTATGTCGCGTAATCTATAACGATGCGTTTTTGAAAAAAAACATCATTGGAATTCAAATTATGCCGAATGGAAGCTTAAAAATGCTCAATAGAAATTTTGATTATCAAATTGATTTCGGCAAAATGATTAATGTAGAGCGTAAATTCAAGAATTATAAAGCTTTTTTTCAAAAAGCGGTTTTAGATAGTTCGTTGTATAAATATAAAAAAATTGACCTCCGATTTACGGAACAAGTAGTTGCACTAAATAATAGATAATGGAAAAAGAGAATATTGCAGTAGGTCTAGATATTGGGACAACTAAAATAGTTGCCATGATAGGCAAAAAGAATGAATATGGAAAACTAGAAATTTTAGGTGTAGGGAAATCTAAAAGTTTGGGTGTGGCTAGAGGTGTTGTTAATAACATTACGCAAACCATACAATCAATACAGCAAGCGATTCAAGAAGCGGAAAATAATTCAGGCTATAAAATTAAAGATGTGGTAGTAGGAATCGCGGGGCAACATATCCGTAGTATTCAACATACAGATTACATTAGCAGAAGTAATCCTGAAGAAGTAATTGGAGGGAATGACATTCAGCTTTTGATTGATCAAGTGAATAAACTGGCGATGTTACCTGGCGAAGAAATAATACATGTTTTGCCACAAGAATTTAAAATTGACGGACAATCTGAAATAAAAGAGCCTATCGGCATGTATGGTGGAAGATTAGAGTCTAGTTTTCATGTGGTTGTTGGACAAGCTTCATCGATTCGTAATGTAGGCAGATGTATCCAGAGTTCAGGAATTGAATTGTCAGGATTAACCTTGGAACCATTGGCTTCAGCAGATGCGGTTTTGAGTCAGGAAGAAAAAGAAGCCGGAGTTGCGCTTATTGATATAGGTGGTGGAACAACCGATTTGGCTATTTTCAAAGATGGTATTATTCGACACACAGCGGTTATTCCTTTTGGAGGAAATGTGATTACTGATGACATTAAGGAAGGATGTTCAATCATTGAAAAGCAGGCTGAATTATTAAAAGTTAAATTTGGATCAGCTTGGCCAGGAGAAAATAGAGACAATGAGATCGTTTCTATTCCGGGATTAAGAGGTAGAGAACCAAAAGAGATTTCTTTGAAAAATCTGTCTAAAATAATCCATGCTCGTGTTGTTGAAATAATAGATCAGGTTTTCACCGAAGTGAAAGCGTATGGACATGAAGATCCTCGTAAAAAATTGATTGCAGGAATTGTCCTTACCGGTGGTGGTGCACAATTGAAACACATCAAACAGTTAGTAGAATATATTACTGGAATGGATACGAGAATAGGATATCCAAACGAACATTTGGCCGGGAATTCAGATGAGGAGATTTCAAGTCCTTTGTATGCAACTGCAGTGGGATTAGTAATGAAAAGCATAGAGAATAAAACACAGAGTGCAGTACGAATGGATGCCATTGAACAACCTAAAGTTGCAACATATAGACAAGCAATTGTTCAAAATCAGGTTGTAAATGAAGTCCTCGAGAAAGAGGAAGACGAAGAAGAGCAAAACTCAAACGAGAAACATAATTCGACCGTAAACAGAATTCAAAGAAATTTCTTTGACCGTTATGTGGATAAGATTAAGGATTTCTTAGATAATGCAGAATAATTTTAAAGTAATAAAAAATATTGTTTTTTTCCTTTTTGCCCCAAGTAAAAAGAATTGAAAATCAAAAAATAATAATAAATATCAAAAACCAAATAAAATGATGAGCAACTCAGAATTTGGAAGTATTTCATTTGATTTACCAAAGAACCAATCAAATGTAATAAAAGTTATTGGTGTAGGTGGAGGTGGAAGTAACGCCATAAACCACATGTTTAAACAAGGGATTAAAGGCGTAGATTTCATCGTATGTAATACGGATTCTCAGGCCTTACAAAGCAGTTCTGTGCCTAATAAAATTCAGTTAGGAGTACATTTAACTGAAGGACTTGGAGCTGGAGCAAATCCAGATGTTGGGCAGCAATCCGCTATTGAAAGTATTGCCGATATTGAAAAAATGTTGGATCGCAATACTAAAATGGTGTTTATAACTGCCGGAATGGGTGGCGGAACCGGAACCGGAGCTGCGCCAGTAATCGCACAGTTGGCTAAAGAAAGAGATATTCTTACAGTAGGAATTGTGACATTACCTTTCTTATTTGAAGGGAAAGTGCGTCAGGAACAAGCCTTAATTGGTATAGATAAATTACGCAAGCAAGTCGATTCTTTAATTGTTATCAATAATAATAAATTAAGAGAAGTATATGGAAATCTTGGTTTCAAAGCAGGATTCTCAAAAGCAGACGAAGTTTTGGCGACAGCCTCAAGAGGTATTGCTGAAGTAATTACGCATCACTATACTCAAAATATAGATTTAAGAGATGCTAAAACAGTGTTGTTTAATAGCGGAACGGCTATTATGGGATCTTCTGTTTCTTCTGGTGAGAATAGAGCTAAAGAAGCTATTGTAGCGGCGTTAGATTCTCCGTTGTTAAATGATAATAAAATTACTGGTGCCAAAAACGTATTGTTGCTTATCGTTTCTGGAACTAATGAAATTACAATTGACGAAATTGGAGAAATCAATGATCATATTCAAGTTGAAGCAGGTCATAATGCTAATATTATCATGGGAGTTGGTGAAGACGAATCACTTGGAGATGCCATTGCAGTGACGATAATCGCTACAGGTTTTGACATTGAACAACAAAACGAAATTGTAAATACAGAGCCGAAAAAAATTATACATACATTAGAAGATGAACAAAGAAGTGTTCATAATCTTAGTAATAGAACAGTTGCAGCTTTCGATTTAAATACAGAATCTCCAGCTTCTAATTCTAACGAAAGAATAGTTTTTGATTTAGTAGAGCCTACCGTTGTTGCTCCAAATCCAGTAACAACCAAGGCGACTATTGATAAGGAAGAGCTCTTGGTAATGTCTGAGTTTATTAAAAATTTAGACGTGACTTTCGAAATTGTTTCTCCTATTACTGATATTGATTATACAATTTCATCTCCAGTAGCAGTAGTAAAAGCAGTACAACCAAAAATTATCGAAAGACAAGAACAAACTACGTTTTCTTTTGATCTGCCTCTTTTTAAAGCGGAACCTGTAGCGCAAGCCGAAGAAAGCAAAGTGATGTTCGAATTGACAAATGAAACTCGTGATATCAAAGTAAATGAAGCAGTTCAATTTGTGCCCGTAACAGAATTGAGTGACAATGGAATTATCAAATACTCGCTTGAAGAGTTTATGGAGCCAGAGCATGATTTCATGGCTAAACCAGTTGCTAAAACTCCTGAAGTTGTTGTTCCTGCGGAATTGAATATCACAATGAAACAAGTGGACAAGTCAGTAAACACACCAGTTGACTTTGATGTTATTTCTGCTACCGAAATGACAATTGAGGAATCATTGAAAATGAGAGCTGATGAAAGAAGAAAAAAATTAAAAGAATTCAATTATAAGTTTCATAACAATGTTTCTAAAATTGACGAATATGAAAAAGAACCAGCTTACAAAAGATTGGGAATAGATATTTCAAACAATCAAACCAATAATACAAATTCGAGAATTTCTGTGGGAACAGATAGCAACAACGATTTACAGTTGCGTTCTAATAACTCGTATTTACATGACAACGTAGATTAACTAACTCAAACCAAAATGAGGTAGCCCGAAAATTCATTTAATTTTCGGGTTATTTTTTTGGCAGTTCAAGCATCAAAATAATCTATTGTTAATTACAGTAAATTTCTTTAAATTTGCAGGGCCTTAATCCAGCTGTCGTTCAAGCTTTTTGTCAAAAATGTTTTTTCTACGCCCTTAAAAGAGCTTCTAAAGTCGCTTTTTAAGCGGATGAAAAAATTCATTTTTTCTTAAAAGGCTTTGCGCTACCATCTGGGGCATTAAAAAAGTAATCAGTTTGCACTATTCAATTTTTAAATTGAGATGCAAATTTAAAATTAAACAGTATTATGAGTTTATCAATACACATCATGGACGAAATTAAAACCGCCATGAGAGCTAAAGATACAGTTGCGTTAGAAGCTTTAAGAGCTATTAAATCTGAAATCCTATTGGCACAAACAGCCACAGGATCTAAAGAAGAAATAACTGAAGATGATGAAGTTAAATTGCTTCAAAGATTAGTAAAAACCCGTAAAGAAAGTGCCAGAATTTTTACAGAACAAAATCGGTTGGATTTAGCGGAACCAGAGTTAGCTCAAATCGCAGTAATTGAAAAATTCTTACCGGCACAATTAGGGGAAGCAGAAATAGAAGCTGTTATTGCAAAAATTATTGCAGAAACGGGTGCGTCAGGAATCGCTTCCATGGGAAAAGTGATGGGATTAGCGGCAGCACAATTAGGAGGAACAGCCGAAGGTAAAACGATTTCTACATTAGTTAAAAAACTATTGACATAAATTTTATGATTTGAGTAAAACGGTTTTACATCGTTAATCAACAATCTAAAATCAAATGGCTGCGTAGTTCCTGCCTGCCGGCAGGCAGGCAACTGGATACCTGCCTGCCGGCAGGCAGGGAATATCAGATTTCGAGAGTAAATGGAATATTTCGTATACATTTTAGAGAGTGAAATTGATGGCAGACTTTATAAAGGTCAGACAAGTGATGTAGCCAAGCGAATAGCAGAACATAATTCAGGTAAGACAAAATCTACCAAAGGTTATAAACCATGGAAATTGGTTTATTTGGAAACATTTGGAACTAGAGATGAAGCAGTGCTTCGTGTAAAATATTTCAAAACAGGAAGTGGAAGAGAATTTTTAAAGACCAAAGTAATAAAATAATGGCTGCGTAGTTCAACTGGATAGAATATCAGATTTCGACTCTGAGGGTTGCAGGTTCGAACCCTGTCGCGGTCACAAACTAAGAATATTAAAGGCGAGAGTGTTACATCAAAACGGTGTAATGCTCTCGCCTTACCCGATTTTAGGGCAATCTTTAAATTTTTAATTAATGGCTACAGCGTTAAAAAACACCCTTTACTTCCCACAAACCTACCCAATGAATTTTAGTGGGAAGTTGACTTCGAAAATTATAATCAAAGACGATTATATTCGAGCAGATGGAACTTGTGCTTTATTCATTCAAATTTTCCTAAACGGGGAGCGTAAAAGAATTCCTTTACATGTTTCAGTTGGGGTAATTGATTTTGATAAGAAAAAACAAAGAGTAAAATCGAAAGCTACATTTTTCAAGGACTATAATTTAATTATAGAAAAAGCTTTAGGAGATATCAATAAAATTGAAATTGCTTATAGACTTGGCGGGGAAGTTCTCAGTATTGAAAAGCTGATGTATGAGTATGAAAATCCAACATCAAGGATTGATTTTATAAAGTTTTGGGAGTTAGAGATGGCTACGCAAAAACTAATTGTACAAGAATCTACTTATAAACAACAAATGTCTAGTCTGAGGAAAGTGAAAAAATATAAATCATCTATATTGTTTTATGAGATTACTAATGATTTTTTCAATACAATGATTAATCACTTTAAAAAAGTAGAAAAAAATCAATCCCATACTATTCACACGGTGGTTAAGAATTTTAAAAAATATCTACATATTGCAAATGATAAAGGAATTGTTACTAATTTAAATTATAAAAAGGTACAAACAATCAGAGTGAGTAGTAATCGCACCTTTTTAATGCCACACGAAATTTACAATCTGAATGAATATTATAATTCGGGATTTATAAACGAAAGTTTGAAAGCTATTCTTGGTCGATTCTTATTTTCTTGCTTTACAGGATTACGAATTTCTGATGTTCAACGAATAACAACTGAGAATATTATAGGACATAACTTGGTATTTTTTGCTAAGAAAACAGATAAACTGCAAAGGATTCAACTTAATGAGCCAGCATTATCCTTCATAGGGACAGATAAATTATTTTCAGGAGAATTTAGTGATCAACATATTAATCAAGAATTAAAGATAATTGTAAAATCTGTAGGAATTACAAAAAAAGTAACCTTCCATGTGGGTAGACATACTTTTGCAACAAATTTTCTAATTTGTAAAGGAAGAATTGAACATCTTCAAAAACTACTCGGTCATACCGATATCAAACAGACAATGATTTATTCTCATATTGTGGAAAGTATTACTGATAAGCAGATTCATAACATGAATGATATTTTAAAAACAAAGCCACTTAAATAGTGGTTTTTTTTATTCCAACCCCTCCGTTTCAATTTCCACTTCATATTGATTGGGTCTGATTTCTGTCTTGTTAATGGTTTTTATAATGTGAAACTTTTTATAGGCGAAGATTTTTGTCTTTGCCTTTAAGTTTAAAATTTGTTCGTTCCAAGCCTTGAAATTCCAAGTAAAACCGTGGGAATTGATTCTAAAATTAAAAAACTTCTTCCAATATTGCAGATGCACAGCAGGAAGAAGATATTCTTCAATGGGTTGCGCCAAATTATTTCCATTATACAATCCTGCGTATGGTACCAGATAGACTTTCGAATCATTTTGTTCTAAGGCGAATGCGGTTTGCTTTCCTTTTCGAGTCAACAATGGCAACGGCAATGCATTGATTTCAATAGGAGTGGTTTTATCATTTGTAACGTAATTAGAATTCACTACTGATTCTTTGGAATGAAACACCGGTAAAAAATTGAAGTCCTTATTCTCAATGTCAGCAAATTTCAAAAGAAATGAGGTACCCTGACTGAATTTTCTAAGCGGTTTTTTAACCTCTGTAAACTGCAAATCTTCTACATGTTGATAATCTATTTCATCCTCAATAGGATTCATTATGGCCAGTTTGTCAATGATATTCAAATCATAATTGAACCAGTTTTTTACCACTTTGATAAAATCTACAAAGTTGATATCAGGAACCGCCCTGGTTAAATCAATTTTATTTTCATTTGCCACTGTAGGAACTGCAGCACCTGTACTGTCATTCAACCGCAAACATGATATGGTTAAATCAAATATTACAACTTCTTCTGAAAATGCCTGATAGCTTTCTATCAGCAATTCGTTTGGGTTTAAATCCGCAATGGTTTCAAAATCTAAATCGACACCTATGTACCTAACGCGATCAAAAAGAGTTCCATTGGCTTCATATTTATAAATAATTTCTCCTCGATATTTGATATAAAAATAGGAGAATTTCTTAGGAAACGTCACTAAATTAAAAGTGCCGGATATATTATATTTCCCCGGATTTGCTAGAAGTGTTAATGAATTGAATTGCAACGCTTTTACCCGCGGACCATTATTATAATTGATTTCTGAATAGTCCGCTGACATTTTTAGAACGGTAATAGCTGGCTGAAATGTTGGTTTTCCAAAATAATCTACATCACCAAAAAGACAAGCTTTTTTTAGCCGTGGATCATTCAAAATTTTTCCCGACAAAGTATAACCACCATCAATCATTCCGCGCTGCAGAATATGAATCCAATAGGGTAGCGGTTGCATCACATTTCTATTATATGTGACATCGGCAACGGTATCCACAGTATTTGTAAGGAATGCGCCGGACACACGATTGTTAATGATTCCTTCAAAGCCATTCCAAAGCGCATCGGTAGCATCGTATTTATCCACGTGAATTTGCGGGAAATTATAATTTACCGCAGGAAATGTTTGCAGGATTATCGTCTCGGCATGTGCATAGATTGTAGTTCCTTCGGGTAAGTCAAATTTATCAAGTGATAATTCCGATAGCTTCTTATCAAAACTTGGTAATTGTTCGAATCCAAAACGCACCGTGCAACTTAATTTATCCTGGTGCGATTCTATCTCAAAAACTGCCTTTTCAATTTTATTGTTATGAACATAAAGCAGTTCGAAATACGTTTCCGGAATAGAATTGTAAAACGAAATGAAATCGAACGCAATATCCAAATCCTCAGTCAAATCAATATTGAAAGGGAAGGAATATTTGGTAAAAAACGAATCGGAAAACCAATTGTTTTCTTCGGTATCTGATACTTTGAACGGCGTTAAATCCAGTTCAAATTTAGAGTGAATAAGTTTCCTCATTATACTTTTGGTTTATTTGAAATTCAAGTGGATAGGAAATCAATTCTTCTTCTAAATCCTTTTTTGGTAGTTTTTTACTAATTGGTCGCAGCGATATTGTAGTATTACCTTGCAACAACCACGCTCTTTTGGAACGCATAAGGCTTTCAACTGTATCAATATCTGAAAATAAAAGCCATCCGGTATTGATATATAATTTCACCATTTTAGAAGATGATAAATGTTCCAGTCGCTCCACTAAATCAATAAAAACAGTTTGGGATTGAAATTCACCTTCGGGATCTATCGATGCAGAACCGGTGCATTCCATGGCCGACTGAACCAAGAATTCATTTTCCCAAACAATCATATTCGAATAATTATTATCCGGGAAAAGAATGTAGGTTTTTTTTGGAGCCAAAGCATTTGTTTGCCCAACCACATCGATCACGTATTGTATCAAATCCCCTTTTTCAAAATCCGAAAACAATACTTTTTTACAAAGTACCACGCCAGTTGAAGCGGGCAAAGCTAAACTATTTAATAGGATTCCATTTTTGAATGTTCGTAATTCATAGCTACCTGCAGGTATTAAAATATTCAAATAGGCAAAGCTGTTTTTTGTCACTCGGTTCGGTGCGGGATTAAAATCCAAAAAGCCTACATTAGTAATCCCCCTACTTAATCCTGCAATAATAGGAATATCAGCCATCGTTCCGGAACGCACTACCGTTGTATCTGCAATATTTATTTCGCTGCAAGTGATTTTTAAAGTGGCTTGCTTGTACTGCAATAGCGAATCATTTACATCAGTAAACTTTCGCATCAAGCGATGGATGATTTGTCCTAAATTTTCTTTCGCATATCCTTTAAACAAAACAATTTTTAGTGGTATTAAATATTCATTAACGGCATTTGTAAAGAAATCGTAGGTCTTTATTGTGGAATCAAATTGAAAATACGTGTCCAGATTTGTGGAGCGAAACTCAAAGAATTTTGGATCTAATGTAAAGGCTTTGGCTGTAGCCAAATAAGGATTAGTCAGGAAGTCAGAAATCCGAGTTACTTCCATCGTAAATGCAATCGTTCCATAAGCAGCATTATTTTTTAGGACCGCAAAACTTCCTGCTAAGTCCGCAGGGAGAAACGTTCCTGATCCATCATAATAAGCGGTTGGTGTTATTGAAACAATGGCATTTCCAGAACCCGTAACCGTTTGATACGTTCCAGTTCCATCCGTAACGATTGCCATCGTAACACCTGCAGTTGTAGAGGAAAGAACAAAATTAGGTTTTCCCACCACTTTCCATAAATCGCCACTCATAGCTATACCAAATTCCTCAAACGCTGTATTTTGTTCGTGTCTGAAATTTAATGCTGTAGGACTGAACGTAATTACTCCAGCAGGTGGCGGAGTGAAGGTTTGATTGTTTATGGTTACTGTAACATTTGCAGTTGAAGTACCCAGAACAAAAACGGCATCACTATAATTAGCCGTAATTATAACTTGACCGGTTCCTTCATTTACAGGGCCATTAGTGGCGGTAATCGTAAATAAATTAGTGGCATTAAAATCTAGATCAAAGGAAGATTTATAGTGGTTGGAAATATATCCTATGTAACGTTCTGGATGAATTCCGTCATACTCATAAAACGGAGGTATTTTGACCGTTCCCGCAGTAGTTCTTGCATCTTTGAAAACTTCATTTAAATTTAACCCAAGTTTATTTTCGCTTATATTAAGTACTTCATTAAAGTTTGGTACCGTGAGGAAATCTATGGTTATGCTTGAATATGCCATGGTTTTATTTTTTAGATTTGTTTCTCAAATCGTTATAATCGTTAATACTGTCTTGAATGTTTTTGGCTGATTGCAAATCATTTTTAAAAAATTTACCCGTAACGCCTTTATCGCGCAAGTCTTTCAATACCGATGTATTCTCTGCAACTAGCGCCATCATCATTTGCATCATTTGATCATTACCAGAAGAAGAGGAGGAAGGAGCGGATGATGTAGCCGGAACTTCATATCGTTTCATATCCTGATTGTAGTATCCTTGCTCAAATCCTTTGATTCCCCTCAAGTCACGTACGAGTGCCTCTTTGACGTCAGGATTCATTTGCGTCCAAGCTTTATTGTCGATTACCATTTCGGGACCATTCTCAGCCACAAGGAAATGACTGGTATTGCTCACTAATCCTGAACGGGTTTTTCCCTGGTAACTTGATTTGAACATTTTACCATCTTGTTCGCGTTTTACGTATTCAGGATAAAGACCGCTTTCGTATCCTTTGGCGGGTAAGGGAGTTCTTAAAACCGTGGCTAATTGCAGTGCACCTAATGCGCCCACAACGCCCGACATAATACCTGCAGTGATACCAAAATCCGCTTTTGGAAATTGTGCCCAAATACCAATAATAGCTTGCGCGGTTGACTGGATGATACTTGCTGCAGAAATCAATCTTTGTCGTTTGGCTTGCTTGTATTCTAAGTCGGCTTTTTTGTTATCTAAATCCGAATCAATTTTCTCAACGCTTTTATTGTAATGACCCTGAGAAATCATACCAGAATCCAATTGCTTTTTTAGCTTGTTTTTCTTGGCATCTGATGCAGTAGTATATTTTTTTAATTGAGCATTTTCATTGGCACTCAAAAATTCATTGTATTTTGCATAAGCATCGGTTAAGGCTCCAACTGCAAAAACCATTTCGTTAATTCCCAATTTTCCATTGGCTAAATTATCAGAGAACTGCACCCAGTTTTCAGGAGTAAAACCAAATATATCAGTGTTTTTACCACCTAATCTTAATGCAGCTGCATCAGCACCCGCTTGTTTGCCGGTGAGTTCGTTTTTCTTGGCAATCAGTTCCGATAATGTCAAACCAACTTTGGCAGCTTCTTGGGTAAAACTTTCCACTTGCTCTGGGGTAAGCAAGGACATATCCATTTTACCAAAGTTGCCTTTACCTACTATAAGGTTGAATTGATCAACAAGTTCTTTAAGGAATTTTTCTTCTTCAGCCAATTCTGATAATGCAAAACTTTTGCGCAGTTTTTCCTTGGCAAGTTCATTGGTTCCAAGTTTCGCTAACTCCTCATTGAATTTTGTTTCACGGAGCGTTTTAGCGAGATCATACGCTTCTTTTCTTTTTTCTAAACTTTCCTTAGTACCTTTTTCTTGAATAATGCCAATACGAACGTTGTGGAGATTTAATTTATTTTCTTTAATGACATTAATTTTATCATCAAAAGCCTGATTTTTGGCGTCCCAACCTTTACGTAAACCTTCTAATCGGTTCAGTTCCGCTTTATCGCCTGACTCTTTAGCTTTAGCGATATCTTCATTTAGTTTTGCCAATTCTCCGGTATGCACTTTCTTTTTTTCTAAATCCGCAATTTCACGAAGGTATCTTTGCTGTTCAATTAGTAATTCTTTTTCAGCACCTTCAGCCATTAATGCCAATTTATCATCCTGATATTGACGATCGAGGTTTAATAACTCCTCATTATTTTTGGTAGCTTCTTCAAGGTTTTTACGGGCAATCTCCGCTTGTGAAGAATTTGGATTTCTCTTAGTACCACTTCCTGAACCAGCGCCTGTAATATTCTCAGGCGTATCATCTGGAGTAGTAGTCTCAACTTTTGTTACTAAACTATCTACTAAGTTTTTTTCGTATTCAGGTTTTAAAGCATTTTGTTGTGCTTCAATATCTTGGATTTGTTTGTCTTTTTCATCAAAACCAAAATCCGACATGTATTTATTTACAATCCTATTAAAATTCTCTTTGGTTACACCCTTAAATTTACCTCTAACATACTGCTCAAAGTCTTTTCTTGAAGTAAACGAATCCATTTCACTACTGCCTAAAAAACCGAATGTACTGTCTTCACGATAATCTCCAGCTGTTTTACTTTGAACGTCCAATTTCTGCTGTTCTAGCTGTTCCATTTTATTAACAACTGCGGTGGCTCTTGCTTTTTTATAAAGTGAATCAATATAACGGTCTAATAATTTTTTTCCTTCTAAAGTTTTAATGTTTTCTAAGGTTAATCCTTTAAGGTATTCTGGTGCAATCTCGTTCAACCTTTTTATTGCCGCTAATTTTTTGTCCTTAGATACCGTTTCGTCATGTATTACTTTGACTAAAGCTTCTACTTCGTTTTTTTCTTTAGAGATACTTTTAACAACTTCATTTTGAATATCCGCTTGCATTTGAGAAACCTTACTAGCTTTAGAAGTTTCTTTGCTAAATAAAACCATTGCGGCAACAACAGCCATAACAGCTACTAGAACTAAACCCAAAGGATTAGCACTAGCCGAAGCATTAAATAATCGCATTGCAGCAGTTGCCCTTACGGTATTACCAGTAATGGTGTAATATGAAGCCGCTAATAATAATTGAGCGCTTCGAAGAATCCCCGTCATTACAGCACCTCTATTTTGAATCGCGTTTAAAATCTGGGTTGCAGTAGCTAAGCCATTTGTCCATAATGCGGTAAGTTTTACTGCTGCATTGTACGATAGATATGAAGTTACTACTATAGCGATTATTTTTATCATGAAGATAAACCTATCTCTCAATCGTTGAGCTGAACCATCGGCGTCATCTGACGCACCGATTAAATTCGCTAAAGATGTTACTGCAGTAGTTAACCAAGAAACAAAAGTGTCCGAAGAAAACCATCCTGTTGTAGTTTTCTTTATTTTTTCTAAAGTTGCAGCAAGATTTGAGTTTTTAATATTGAATTCTTCTGTCAAGGAGGTTCCTTTGTTAAGTGATTCATTTGCCAAATCTATTTTTTGTCTGAATAAATCAGTATTTTTTGCTGCGGAACTAATAATCATTCCTACTTCATTGTCATTTAATTTTAGTGAATCCAGAAGTGAAGCCTGTTTAGTTGCATCTTTTACCTTGCCAAATGCTTCAGTAAACTTCAGGAAGAATTCTGTAGGGTCCGTATTTATTAATTTAGTAGCTTCCTCGTTTGTCATTTTCATAAATTGAGCAAACTTAGGCGTGTCACGCGCTGCAATACGGAGCAATTTTCCGTAATTATTTCCTGCAATTTCAGCATTTATACCAGTTTCTTCGAATGCGGCTCCAAGTCCTAATGCTTCCGTTATTGATGGTTTTAAACCAGCGGATAATGTACCTACTCTGGTCACGAAGTCTGAAATATTAGCAGCAGTTGCATTACCATCTGCACCCAAATCATTCAAAGCGGAACCTACACTTTCAAAAGCCAGTTCCACTTTAGCATCTTTCAATTCGTCATATAAGTTTTTTATTTTACCCAATTTAGTTGCGACTTCTTCGGCACCACCTTCAAATGAATCTCCAAGAGCTACTCCTGCCTTATCCATAACTTTTACGAAAGCCCCAACCTCTGACTTAGCAATGTTTAATTCTCCAGCAACCTTAGCAATACTTAATAAATCAATACGTTGCGAACGGGTTTTAAGTAGTCCAAAAGATTTAGTCAATTCATCGACTTCCTCTTTTGTCATTCGGGTAGTCTTCATTACATCAGCTTGAGCATCGGATAATTTACCGTTGTAATCAATTATTTTTTGAATGGAAAGTACCACCCCAGTTATTGTTGCAATAAAAGAAAGGGCTAAAGCTTGGTAACGATTGAATCCGTCAGCAAGGGAACTAATGGAAGACTGGGCAGTTCTGGAACGGCCTGATAATTCACCTAATCGACTATTGACTTGTGTCAGTTCAGCCTGATAACGTACATAATCGTCAGAACCTGGTATCAGATTTCGCAATGTATTGCGCAACATGGTAGCTTTGGATTGCAATTGTCCCATCGTTAAGCCAGTAAGTCCTATTTCTTTTTGAAGTTCAGACATGCGGTTTTTATTGGCTAAAACTTCCGCAGTATTTTGTTTCATCGTAGCGGTCAGTAATTTATACTGATCCGTATCTTTTTGACCTTGTTTCTCGAGTAATTTCTTTTGGAGCAGTAACGATTTGTTTTGTTCATTAAGCGAACGGGTACTTTTTTCTAAATCAAAAAGTTCTTTTTGAGCGGAATTACCATTGATTATCATGGTTAATTTCATTTGCTCGTCGGATATAGTCTTTGCCATTAGATACTGATTTTCAGTAAAATTGGCATTAAAAAAGGGGTAATGATGTGACACGAAAAAGCCCCGTAATTACGGGGCTTAGAGTGGTTATTCTTTGAAATCCATCATCAGTTGATTATTGTTAGCTTTCCATTCTTCGAAAGTTGTTTTTCTGAAAACATCGCGCTCGGTTCGAATTTCTTTTAAAAGTTTTTCAGCGTTCTTAAAATGGTTTCGTGCTTCAGCTTCTTTGTCTACATATTCATTCAACTTTTTTTCTTTTTCTTCTATGAATGATGAATGTTCGGTAAAATAATCAAATAGTGCTCTATGGCAAATTTTCTTATATTGAATTAATGATTCTCGAACTTCATCTTTTACGTTTTTAGAAGAAATTGAAAACACCCAGCCAAAGACAAATTCAAGAGGAATACATTTCATTTCCCTCGTTTTTCCATCTGCACCAACTGTCCCCCTCAGGGGGATAGTTGAATCTAATAAATCATCGTTTTCTAACTTTTCTAATTGCGAAGTATAGTTTACCCCAAGTGCTTCGCAAATTGGTTTTATTGGAACAAATTTTTGTCCTTCTTCATCGATTACAATTACAATTTTTTGATTGTTGATTGTAGAAATTAATTGTGTACTCATAAATAATTATTTTTTGTAGTTTATTTCTTGCAAATATATATTAAATACTTGACAAGCAATACTTTAATTAGACTAAATTGAAACTTTAACATTTGCAAATAAAAAAAGCCACAATTATGTGGCTTTTAGTTATTCGGCTATTTCAAAAATTGATACTTCATATTTGGTGGTAAAAACATTGTCATCATCTACGAGTACTAATGTTTTGTTTTCCAGCTTCCATAAACTTTCGGCATCTATCGTGAAATTGCCTTCGCCTTGAAAATCCTTAGTATTACGATACAATTCCTCGCATTGGGTTAGTTCTATAAGTTCCTGCATCGTGATATTTCCTTCTAGGAACGAATGAAATTGTGCCTTATCAGCATACAATGTTTTACCGGTGCTGGCAAAGATGATTTTGAGTGGTTCATAATCACTGAAAGCAGGTGATTTCCAAATCAAGATCATGGCTTCTTGAAAGGTTTTGTTTTTTAGCGATACTCTAATGCCCTTGGCGTAGAATATTTTTATGGCTATTACACTAGACATATCCTTGCTCTTTACAGGCTTCATAGACTTGCTCCGTAGAAAATGGCTGCATGGTTTTCCCAAATTCCCGAATGAGATTTAGGCAACGAATTAGTTTTTCTCGCATGTGTAAATCGTTGGCAAATTCTGTTTGCAGGAACAAATCAGCAATTTCTTGCATGTCATCTGGAAAATCTTCTACAAATCCTTCACTAGTTCTTTCGCCAACAAATTTGGCTACGGCGGGCATTACATCATGGTAAGATGTTTCGTTCTCTGTGTTCAGCATGATTTTGAGATATTAAAAAGCCCACAACAAAGACTGCTGAACACAAAGAAACTTTGAAGATATCCGGTCTTACTCCGGACTTCGATGTTGTGGGTGGATTATTTAACTTTTCTGGGTGAAACATAAGTTTCTGTTTTTTTGTATTCAGCAAAGCAAAGATATATTATTTATATATACGATGTGCAAATGCACATCAAAAAATATCCTACTCAATAAAGTAGGATATGATTATTACTATTGCAAGCACTATTATGCAGAAGTACCACCAATTAGGATCACGAAGTCGGTTGTAGTGAAAGTTACTCATTACAATTTAATTAATTTATAAAAGTCTAAGGTTTCCTTTAGCATTTCCTTCATGTATTTGTTTATTCTAAAATCAAAATTGTTTTTTTCTCCAACATATCTCACTTCAACATCTGAAGTAGTGTTAGATATTTTTTCCAATGCTTTAAATATATTTTCATCAACATAAATTCCTGTTATCTCAGATATTCCAGATCCATATATAACTTCTCTTTTTACATTATTAAGCTGGTATTCAATTCTTTCATTATCAACTAAAAATATAATAGAATTTAAGAAAATCCATTCCTTACCATAATAGGAAGTTTGCATGAAAAAAGAAGCTTTTCCTTGATTTATATTTAAATAAAATTGTAATCTTCTAGAATCATTTTTTTTTAATGCAATAGTAGTAATGTTTGTAAACTTATCTTCATTTATAGAAAATTTATTTAGAATGTTTTTTGGTGCCTTATCTAAATTTACATTGAAAAATTGTGGTTGATTCACATTTTGAGCAAACCCAATAAATGGCATAAATAACAACAATAAAATAATTTTTTTCATAGTTTAAAATTTAAGGTTAGGCTATAAATATAAGAAAATCCCTCGATTAGGAGGGATTTAGTAGGTTAAGTTACGTTTATTTTGTGTTGGTTTTTATAGTTTTCACAGGATTCTTGTATCTCATCCTCGCTAAATGGTGCTAGTGCTTTGGCAAAAGTAGTGGTGAGTTCTTTAAAACGGAGCATTTTACGTCGTGTTTGTAAATCATTGCCATATTCAGTATCTAGTAATAAATCAAATACTTCCTGAATATCGATGGGCATTTGCTGGATTTCTTCATGCAATAAATCACTGGATAGAAAATTAGTGATGGATCCAATGACAGTTTTTTTTTGGGGTAACATTTTTCATAATTAATTTTTATAATTAATCTCAAATATATTTATGAATGAAATTATTTCTTTACGGGAAACCGTAAAAAGTAGCGTTTTTTATGGGAAACCGTAAAAAAATAAATCCCTCGCAGTGGAGGGATTACTCTTCTAAATTTCTAAGTTCTTCTTTAATGGCATTGGTAAAACCAAAATGCAATTCCTTGATTACATTGTTGTAATGGCCCCAAATAATCTTATTGTGTATTGGGTGGGATTTCTTGCGTGTTTTGCCTTTACTGCTAGTGCGGGTTTTCATATCCACAAATCGATGTTTCTTTAAGTGAGTATATCCTAATTCATTTTGATTTACTGTGAAGCTTCTTCCAGAGTTCCAGTCGCTGTTCTCAAACCCACGCCCTGAAATATAGGAATGTTGGGCTTGATCAATATCCTTAGCGGTGTCTTGCAGCACACGGCGGATAAATCGCCCTTCAAGGATTTGGTCTGACAGGTTTTCTCTGGATTGAATTAAGTCCATAAATTAAAATATTATTTATTTTCATTACCAATAATTCACACAAATAGATGAGAGTAATTAAATATGCTTATCGAAAAATTTATTAAAGTTTTCCCCAGTAAAATCAATAGCTATAAAATTGGGAGTTTCCAATTTAAAAACTCCATTTTTATAATTTGAGAGTCTTTTTATTTGTGCGTGAGTCGGCATTTCTTTAGAAAAATAGTCTTTAAAAGATGTAACTGCATGCTCGAATAAATCAAAGGATTCAGGTTTAAAATGCTTCACAAAATTCATTTTAGATTGTTTAAGTTCAACTATGCAATAAAGCTCATTAAACATAATTAAGCCAACATTTATTCGTTCGTGTAAACCAGTATTGAAATATAAAATTGATGTATATGTTTTCATAAAAACCTATTTATGATTGGATTATTTCAATCTTCTTTAACTGGTACAACACATTAAGCATATCGCCAATGGTGGGTTGAGAACGATCATTGAGCCAGTTGAAAACGGTGTTTCTTGTGATGCCTTCGAGTTGGTTGTAAATGGCTTTTGTTTGAATAACTTCCTTAAATAATAATTCAATTTGTGCGGGTGTCATGGCTTTATGTTTTGCGTAAATATACGCAATTATAAAGCGCTATCCAAATTTATTGTTACCGTCCAGCCGTTGCATCCGTTCATTTTCCAGACAGGGCGCACACTGATGGAATCTTCTTTTAACCAAGAAAGAAATCCGCAGAAAACACCATCTACATTCGCTTTATCTTCCAATAATTTATACACAAAGGCTTTTGCCTTGATTTGTGTTTGAACAAAAATATTTAGAAAATCATCGCGATCATTATCTGAATAATCGGTTTTGTCCAGGATAAAGAATTGCAGGATGTTTTCCCATTTCTCAGTGTCTTGCTCGCCTTTCATAGTGTAATCCGGCATTACTGAAATCAGAAAGGTATTGTCTCCACTTTCGCGTTCTTTCAATAGTTTAGCAAGTTCGCTATCATCGATAATCATATCGGTGAAATTGAAAAGCTTATTGTTAGTTGAATCGCGCAAGGCTTCACATAATTCTGCTTGATATTCTAGTAATCTATTTAGTGGTAGCATTGGCTTCGTGTTTTATTCGTTCGAGATCTGTTCTTCGTAGGTCATACATACGTACCATTATTTCCCAAAAATTAGTATTATCGACTTCTTTTATGTTTCCAAACGTGCCACTTTCGGCCATCGAGAACGCAATACTATCCATGCCTATTCCTGGTACATCATTGTTGGACGATTCCTCAGTTTTACTGCTTTCGAATAAAATAGAAAAATCTATTTCCTGACCGCCCCAGAGTATTTTGGCATCAATAAGGTATTTTTGAAAGCTCGCAAACAGCAGATAAAATCCGTAAATAAAACCTATTGGCACAGTCTTTAATCCTTTGGCTCTTTCGTCCAAAGTGTTCGAATTATACCGCTCCCTAATGTTTCCGTCATATGATGCTAATCGCTTTTTGATGCAATGAAAAGACTTTTTAGGTCTGTAAAACAACGCTGTCAATAAGGTTAGAATATGCATATCACCGGTAGCGTGGAAATCGTGAAAAAGCCGTAATCCGTCCCGATATTCTCCAAAGGTCATATCGCGAAACTGATCTGCTGGACCGTAATAGGTTATCATGAGTGGTTTGAAACTAGGTACCGGATTATTAGTATAATATTGCTTGATAATTTTCACACCATTATCGTCAGTATCAAAAAATTCATCGATTAGTTCCGAGATCATATAAATGTTTGCAAACTTTTCGGCTTGTATTGCCTTCTGTTCCTCAGTTTGATTTTCTAATTCCTTTATTGTTTTTGGAATCATATTCATCAATTTATAAACGGCATGGGTGCGAAATTCATCGTAATTGATAGCATCATTCTGAAAATGAAAGATGAGTTCGCACATATCAATATACTGCTGTTGGTCACATTCAGATAAATCGCTGGGGATGTAGCGTTTTATTTTGGCATCAGGAAGTTCGATGGTATGCATCTATGCAGATAGTTTTAAGTTGTGGTATAATTTAATTCCAAGCTGCTCCATTTCTTCTCCATATTTATGAATCACTTCTTCTCTAATTTCAGCATTAGTTTTATACCACGGCGGAATAAATTCAGAAGATGTATTAATGGTTATATAATCCCGTACCATCTTAATAATTCGCCCTTTCAAAATAATCCTATCCACTTCACGATCTTCAATGGTTTTGTAGAGCTTATTGTTGATTTTCTTGAACTGATTTATGGTTCTAAAGTTTCTCAGGTAGTTAAGTAAAAAGGCAATTTTGTTAAATAAGTATTTCATTGATAAAGGTTTTGGATGGTTTTATTAATTAAGCTGAAAAATAATTGTCACCGTATATAATATCAGGAGTGACATTAGTGGTTTCGTCAACTACTGGTGGCGGTTCTAAAAGCGTTTCTATTGCTTTGATGGCTCTGTCAAAATCCAATCTCCATGCTTGAGCGGCTTCTTGCGTTTCGTTTTTCAACGATGGTTTTGCTCCTCGTGTTGTGGCTCGATCACTGGTTACATGTTGCAGGACACCTTCCGGATATAATTGTACGGATAGGCGGGGCATTGCCCATGCAAACGAATACGCTACCGATGCTTTACGGATTAAGCGAATCAACTCTATGTCCGTTGCATCGGTTATTGGCGTACTCTCTTTTAGCGCCAGTTTCAATGCGGTAATTTTTTCGACACTCACGCGGGGACGAATTTCATATTGCTCGCAATCCGAAATGCCTGGGGCTAATTTTAATAGTAACAGTCTGGAATTGATTGGGAAGATATCGTCAAAGTCTTTTACTGTTCTAATGAATAGATTATGAGTTGCTTTGAAGGCTTCGCTATTGGTCCAGATGGAGTATAATGTGGTTGTTAATTCGAAATCAACTTTGGAGCGATCCAAAAATTTAATTAAGTCATCTAATGATCGGTAATATCTTTTTTCGAGTGCTGCATTGTCACTATCAATCATCCATTGAAACGGTAGTTTTTCGCCCTCGTCCTGACGCATCTTTCGACCGTTATTAGTGTGCGCTAAATCATTCGATGGAGCGTGCAAACGATAGGCATTTACGGCTATTGGATACCTAATCGCATAAACGAAGGCTTTATCGTTCTCGGCTATGGTTCCATCAGCATACGCTTCAATAGCTTTTTTATAAACTTCGATTCCTACTAAATCAATCACATCGTTTGTGGCAGTGATAATATCCGGGATAAGATTTTTTAGCTTTAAATCGGCATCAATAAATCCTAGTAATTCTTTAAGTTCCGTATTTCCTGCAGTCGTTGTGGTATTGAATAATATTTTCATGACTATTGGTTTATTATTCTGTTTTTAGGTGCGATATCCTGCTCTTTTTCAGCTGGCTGATGATAGAATCCAAGTTTTAATTCAGATGTTGGGAAGTTGACTTTGATAGCATAATTTATTGCCTTCATAATGATCATTTCGGGAATATCAATTCCTGTTTGAAGGAATGTTTTTAACGCATAAATTTGTTCAGAACCGCTATCACTTTTCCCACTTTCGGAAACATTACCCAAAGCCGAATGTAAATTTAAACCTGCTGATAAAGCGTGATCCGCACGTTCTGATATTGATATTTGCGCCTGAACAAAATCCTTAATATTTTGGTCGATTACTTTTATTTCCCATCCGTGCTCAATTAAATTTGTTCCTTCAACCGTGAAGCTTTTTGTGGTATGCAGGTATTTCCCGGTGTTTTCATCCCCCGATAACACAACTGATATTTTTTCAAGGAATTGTTTTTGAAAATCCAACAACATTGATTCTTTAAAAGGAATTGAACGCTGATTGCAATTTGTTACCATTTCAGTCCGTTTTTTATCCCAAAAAGCCTGAGGCGAAACAATATGGTATTTTAAATTTATCGAATTCTTTGATAATGCTTTGAATATTAACGGCACTGAGGTAGAGCGATTCAACCATTCAAGCGAACCATATAAATCTGGTACGGTATAATAATCGGTACAAAAACTATACATATTGGAATACAATACCGAATTTGGATTAGCAAAAGGATCTGTGAAATCAAATAGAGGATACACTTTGTACTCGCTTAGCGAATTAACAGCGTTAAATGAATAATCAGATAGCATTGCATGAGTAGCTTCCCTGTTCTTGCTGCTCTTGGCTGTAGCCAAACGTGTTCTGTCCGGGAATAAATGATTTATTCTAGATATAAATGGTTTACCTACACGCGAACCCTTGGTTAACTCATAACGGGAGAATATTCCCTCTATATGTTGGAAGTCAGTACAGGCCTTGATTAAATACTCCTCAAAATTCCATGACTTCAACCAGTCCATGATGGCTTTATCCATTACCCACTTACGCGTTAGTACGCTATCAGTGATGTCTTCGCTGTATAATTGAGGACCTAATCCCCAAATCAATTGTGTCTTCTTTTTTAAAATACCAGGAGCGATATAGTTTGTTTGAACAGTGTGCTTGATTATATCTGGAAGATCATTGTTAGCACCAAAAGGATAAACCAAGTAATCACCAATGTAGTTGTGCTTATTGTTCCAGTCAAGATCGTTGCTCTTTCCCTTCAATTGGTAGAAGTCACGAGGTGTCTCGCTCACTTGGTACGTGAATGCTACGTCAGGCGTATCTACTATTGCGTCTCTGCCTACATACTCTATGTTCATGCTCATGGTGTTACTGTATATCCGTTAAACTTCATTAATAATGGTAGGTAGAACCAACGCTTGCCGTCATGTGCATTCACATATCCTATTAAGATGTCAGCCTTCTTGCTTTGGTCATCACGGTAGCCCTTTCTTAACTGTGCGTTTGTGACATCCTTGAACCCATCAGTAGTACCGTTTGTCTCATTGAATGATAGGAAACTAAACGTGAATGGAATACCTAATTCAGTAAGTTTTCGCATTCTTTTCAGTGCATCGTACAACTTGATGGTCGGTGACATGTAATTACCTTTTATTAATGTTATACAATGATACTATTACCATAGGTAATACAGTGTGACATGAACAATAGCAAGGGGTTAGGTTACCTGCGGAGCGTAAACGGTGGGCGGTGGGGCGTCGCCATCTGTCATATCTCTGCCCTTTCGGGTCGGAGGTAACGAGAAAACCGTTTTTGAGCGGGACGGTATTTCGAAAGAGAAAAAGCAGAATTAACCCTTTTTGATTAGTGTTAATTTGCTGATTTTCAATTTCTTACGGTTTTTGTTTTTTTTGTAACGCCTTTGTTATGAACTTTTTAAAAGGTAAATTTTCCTATTTATAATCATTCTTTATTTAGTTTTTAGGGCTGAAAACCCTATTTATTACCTCTTAATAATTGCGTATAAATACGCTTTTTTGTATCTTTAAGTATTAGTAATCAGATAAATAACAACAAAATGAACACAGTAAAAAAAGAGGTAGGACAGGTTTTAGTAGTTAAACCATTACCAACATTGGCAAAAGTAGAAACACCCGTAAAAGACGAGAAAGCAACCGTAACCGCATTGATTGAAAAGTTTGCTCCAAAATCACCACCAACCGCAGAGGAAAGAATTGGGAGAATACAACATTTTGAGGCGCATTCTAAAAGGTTCAAACACCTTAAATAAAAATCCAACGACTTGAAAATGTTTGATGCAGGGAATGACAAAACAAATGCAAAAATTGTTCTTAAAAACTCCGCAGGTTTTGAGTTTGAAGTGAGTAATTCTAACGTGATTAAAAAGGTTCGGGATGCGATGGAAACCGAATTAAACATTCTACTAGCAGAAGCAGAAAACGAGGTCTTAAACTTCGAAATCTAAACTAAAAACAAAAATCCTCTACTGGTCGAAGAGTAGAGGATTTTAAAAACCACTAAATTATATACAAGCCATGACGCCGATACAATCTAACAGCCACAAAAATACATCTTTTAAATTGTCTGAACAAGTAAAAGAAACACTCCACGCCAAAGGGTATTCCTTCCTTTTTAATTTTGAAGACTTCAAATACTACAAAGCACAAGCTAAAAAAGCCTTTAATAAAGTACAAGCGATAACAGATTTATTTATCCAGGATAACCAACCTACAAAAAGCGATTATCATGGATACATTTTTTAACATTCGAAAACTTACCGTTTCTTCTCAATATGTGAAAAACCTTTGGAAGAAACCCACCATAAAACCAAAATTGACTATTTCGGGCGAATGGATGAAAAAGGCAGGTTTTGAAGTAGGGGAGAAAGTAACCGTTTCAGTATCTCAAAATATGCTGATAATTACACGGATGAATTTATGACCATTCACCGATACAACCCCGATAAACCCAAGAAAGAAACCGTTTTTTATATACAATCTCATGGCTTGCACGCAGGGCGACCACTCAAAAAACCCATTCCCAACAGTTGGGAAATGGACACCGAAACAAAAAACGCTTTCGAAATTTGTTTTATGGTTTACAATTCTAAATTTTTAAAAAATTATTTACGTGGTTCCGTGATTCCTTTTTTGAGTTTGCACGAATACAAGAAAATAATACAACCGCTTTTTACTAATCCGGTACAACATGAAGAAACAACACTAAAAAAACTCAAAACATTGCAGCTGCTTGATGTAGCGATACAAAAACAGGAAGACACCCGAAAATATTACACCGAACTAAAAACTGCCATAGCGCATGAACTTTTAAACGTATTCCAAACAAAAAGCCATTAATTAAGTGGCTTTTCTGTTATAAAAAAAATTCCGCCCAAGCGGGCGGAGATTTGACTTAGATTTTTCTCTTTTTTATATTTACATAAATCATAAATATCATTATTAAAATACTGTAGTTACTAGGTTGTTTGTCCTGATAAAAATACAAGAATGACAAAGTTAAAAAGTAAATCAGTGGACTGTAAAAAGCAATTAAATCAATTACTTTACCTAATCTTGATATCATGTTATTTTTATCATTTTCTTTCATAATTCAAATTTATAAAAAAATTCCGCCCAAGTGGGCGGAGGTTTGACTTAAATTTTTTTTTCTAAAAACTATCGTTTTTATATTATGTTTATTGGAGTTGGTTTTCTATATATTTCTATTTCATCACCGAGCCCTATTTTTTTCAATAAAAGCTTTCCTAAAGTTGTTATACTAACATAACTAGTTTCAGGTTTTCCCGTATTTCTATTGAATTTTGGAAGTTCTTTTTCTCTATCCATTTTTATCTGACGATCAATTAACCCCAGTCTTTCTAAATGTTCTATATAGCTGTCTTGGACAATGTAATCAATAAATTCTTTTTCATTTTTATGTGAATATTTCTTTTTCTCATCGAAAACAACTTTGTGTTTTTCTCTGAATTCTTCATCTCCACCCATAGTTGGATGTAAATAAAATCGTAACCATATTATTTCAATATCATTTAACTCATTTATCAGTTTTAGTAACTGTTTATATTGAATCATTTTAAGCTCTTCCGACTCAATTCCATTAGCAATTATGTTAATGATATACTCTCGTCTTTCGTCAGACATTACTCTAGAGGATATATAAAAACTCTCTTCAATTAAATCTATAAATTCTTCGTTTTTTATTAATTTATTTAATTTTTCTACAGGAATTAACGATAATCTTTCGTCAAGCTGCTTCACGTATTTAGCTATTCTATCAATTCTTTGATTTGGAATTACATTTCCAATTATTTCACCTAAAAAACCTAATTCCGGAAAAATTATACTTGCAGCAATTTTACTTATTGCAACGCCATAATCTGTTTTATTGTTTCCTAATTGCATAAACATTTCATTTACAGGTTAATTTTAAATCAGCCATTGAAACCTTCTTACTTAAACGTTATTTTTCAGAAGGTTTCCCTACTTGCCAAATTATAGACTCGAAGTCATTTGCAGGTGACTTCAAATATACACAAATTTAATCCCCCACACTCGGGTCCATACCCGTAAACTGGCTATGCGTATTCACCATATCCACAAAAGCCCTGCGATAAATCAAATATTTGAAAGCATCCGAGAAATTCGTAGAATACATCGGTCGTAATAAAATCGGCAAACTTTCCGAAGATTTATCTTTAAACAAAGTTCGGGAACCAGTAGTGGTAAAAGATTTCAATTTGATTTTAGTGAGTTCTAAGGAACTTTTCAGGCATTTGCACTGGAACTTATCAATTTTAAGTTTTAGTAAACCCTCGGCCGTTTCTCCCATCAAGGCTTTGGCAAATGCAAACTCTTGGTCTTGGTAAATAGTCCCTTGACCTTCGGACATTAAATTGACAGTCCAACCAGTAGAAGAACCGTTTTCCCATTCAATCGCATTTTTGACCGCATTCGCCCAGTCACGTTTGGTAGATGCATTTTGATTTCCGGAGCGGTCATAGTACAAATCAATAATTTTCACCTTATGATATTCATAAAATTTACGAAATTTTTTACCCATTTGAACTTCATTCTCCGGAGCCAATGTATAGAATTCTTTAAGGCAATATAAGTAGTTCCCTCTAGGCTGTGCCGTCACTAAACTACACATATCGCCAAAATCCATACCGCCTTCCATCTTCGCATTGTGGTCGATGTATCGCAATGCCAAGCTGCTTTCCTCAATCACCTCCGTCAAAGAAAATTTGTCGTAGTAAGACGAAATCACGCCATCATCATAAAAATGATGCTCGCCAAGATTTCCATAAAATTTTTCGCCTTTCTTTAAATTGATTTTCAAAGAAAGAATCGCACTTTTAAATTCCTCAATTCCCAATGCTTTTAAACTATCGGCAAAATAGCCTTCGGTCAAAATATCAACGTTGACAAGAGAAGAAACCACATAAAAGAAAGTCAAATCCTTGCGAACCCGAATCCATCTTTCTGTCCAGCGAACTAAATTACCTTTCAGTTTTTCAATGGCTGCATAATCGCCAATTTGTTTGTAAGAAAGGATTTCCCGCTTAATCTCATTCAGCACCAATCCCACTTCAAGAGCCAGTTTTACCTGGTCTAAATCCATGTTCTTTTCATCCTGCATAATCCAATCTTCATCACCATCAATGATGTTTGGCATATCCGTAGTAAAAGTGGTACCACGATAATACACCGAGTGGCCAAACATGGTATATTCTCCACGAATAGCAGGAGTCAGTTTTTTTAACTTGGCAAATTTCAGTAAACGCGCTTCATCGCCATACATATGCTGGTACGAACCACCCGCTAATCCTCCTGGTTGATCAAGCGAACCCAGATTTATAAAACAGCCGTTAAACACCGAAATAGTATGCTTGTAAATTTCTACCGGCTTGTAGGGAAGTTTAAAATGCGCAGGAGGTCGTTTGTCCGTAACATAGTGGATTCCTTCTTTCCATCCTTTACGATTCCATCCCTCGAGTAGCGTAGGGACAATATTTTTTAAGCAGTTGACATACGTATCCGAAACTAATACCTGATAGCTTTTTGGCATGTCATAGATAACATTCTGTGACCTTTCGGCAATAATATCAGCCGTTTTTGCTGTAGCACGACCCGCTATTAATCTCAAATGTTTGGGAGCAATCAAGAAAATTAATGTTTTCAGCCAACTGGCATAACGACCTTGTACATCAGTATCATCAAGACTTACGTGGGTTTTCCTGCTCATCTGGGAATATTTTTAACTTAAATCCGGGGATTAAGGCTTCTTGTTTAATTCTTATTCTTTCTTTCTCAGTGATTTCAGGGAACTTATCAATCATTTCAGCTAGTTTCTGACGGTTTACTTTAGGCATATCAAGCGCGTCAGTGTCCCATGTGTAAACGACAAACGGCGCTTGAAAAATTTCAGCAGGAAGTTCCTCTTTGTCAGGATCATTCACTCCACGTAATACCGATGCATCAAGACACATTTTGATTACTTTTTGGGCATCACTTACATCTTTGACTGTGAGCATCGCAAAGTTGATCATCTTCTCCATTTTCTCTGCGTAAATGTTACGCCATGCGTCTTTAGAGATTTTAGAATCCCGATAAAAATATTCCTGCGCCTCGTCACAAACTTGTGCAGCTTTGTATCGGGATAGTTTGTATTTTGGGGCAACCATCAAATGCTTTATGATGGCTTCTTTACTGCCATATAAGTCCATCCGTAGAAACATACCCCGAACCATATCCAATAGTTCTAAGTAATCTACAATATGAGCAGGAGCATTTTTAGGATTACCGGAATCCATAAAAGCGTAAATGTCATTTATGTTAACTTGATCAATAGTCATCTCCAAAAAGTATTCTGTTTCTAATAGTCTCCACTTCCGTATCTTTTCGCAATCCTATAAAGATTTGCGCTGCAGTAATATTCCCTGCTTCGGCTAATTCCTTTTGTTTATTGCTAATGTTGAAATCAGATACTAATTTCCCTCGCTCGTACGCTTGCCTAACCAAACTTTCTTTCTGGTACCACAATTCCAAAAATGCCTTTTTATCTACATCAAGATAAAGCGCAATTTTCTCCGGCGAATAATTACACCCTGATAAATTATGAATATGAGTATATTCCTCTTCCGAAAATTTGAGTTCAAGTAGATTCATTTTTGGTTAGAATTAAAAGATAAATACCCAGTAAAAAATATCCAAAAGACAACGCTACTATTGGTTCAATAGGCATTGATTTTGGCAAATAATCAGTAATAATTCCAAGTATCAATGAAAGTGTGATCAAGGCAATCCCTATTTTTTTCATAGCTATACTTTTTTAGATTTCATTACCAAATTGTACAACAGCACCGGAATGGTCAACACAAAAAAGCACAACACCAGTACACCTATAAAAATGCCCACAACTGAAACCAACGATATCAAAACCGAAGCCGCCAACAGTATCAATGCAAGCACTACACAGGCTCTTATAAATCCAAAGAA
Source organism: Flavobacterium cryophilum (assembly GCF_048286555.1). Lineage (NCBI taxonomy): Bacteria > Pseudomonadati > Bacteroidota > Flavobacteriia > Flavobacteriales > Flavobacteriaceae > Flavobacterium > Flavobacterium cryophilum. The sequence goes on from NZ_JBLVPZ010000001.1 coordinate 1,001,884, forward strand.
TATTTTTTTCATAATTCAGCTTTTTTAATTGCAAATCCCTGTTTTTCAACGTTCGAAAGAAATTTATCAAGAGACTTATCTTCAACCATTTCTAAAATGGCTCTTACATCACACATAGATATGACTTCCACTTGCCTTTTTATTACTGTAAAATTCCCTTTTTTAGTTTCTATAGATCTAGTTTGTAAATATTCTATAGCTTTTTTTATATCTGACATAATCAATATTTCTTAAGTTTCGAATCCGTAAACAACTTCATTCTAAAATCATATAACCCCTTGCTATTGGCAAACACGTACTGTTCATAATGCGCGTTCTCGCTCCAGTTCCCCGAGCCTTCAATCACATAATAATGATCGTGCGTCAGCAGTAAACAAACTTTTGCATGTACCCATGCATACAGTACGGTTACATTTGGCCGACTCTTTGCCATGGCCATCAGGTTATCAATCACAAGAGGATTTCGCTTGATCATACTGTCGCTAACGAGTAGCGTGATACGCTCAATTTGTCCCTTGTCATGCATTTCAATTAATGCATCAATAACCTTTCTACTGATGCTGTAAGTCGAAGCGTGCAATTCCTTGATAGGATATACTTTAGCCACAAGCGGAATAAAGGTAAACGCATTAAAAGCCGTATCACTTTGCAAAAAGAAAAACTCTTCCGGAGTGGGGACCCGCATCAGGTCATTCTCTAACGAAGACACCTTCTGATAATGCGCTGCCAAATATTTTGATGTAAATAATTCAGTATGTTTATCCTCCACTGGCACATCTTCCTTTGAAATGGGCGGGGGGAGGAGTTCCTTATAATCAAACAACCCCATTTTACTTAGGATTGATTCCTAATTTCTTATTCACTAAGGCTAATTTTACTTCACGTTCCGCAACCCGATTTGTAATCAATTCGATTTTCTCCGTGTTTTTGGCTTTCTCGGCTTTCGCCAAAGAGTTTCTGTTGTCACTAAAATATTTTGCAGAAGAACCCTTGTAATTATTTAACTGAGCAGGTGTCATCGCTTCCACTTCGCGAGTCAGTTGCAATCTTTTGAATATTGGATGCAATCCCAAGACTTTACCGGTAGTTTGATAGGCGTTCAGTTCATCGTATATTTTTTGATTTTCATCAAAAGACTGAATAGCTGAAGCCGCTATTTCTGCTTTTAAATTATCTTGCATGTGAACTTCCCCCGATTCTATTCTTTGTAAATCAGCATGATTTTTCAAATATAAATTCCAAGATGTAATTTTATCAGCTATCAATATTTTGAATTCATCCGGACAATCCTTTTCGTTCAAGAAAGGAAATTCAACACGAATAGATTTTGCATCTATTTTAGGCAAGCTTTTCAAGGTTTCAAGTTCATCCTTCAAAACTTCGTTTTCCTCCTCTAATTCGTCTTTTTCATCCTGTAAATCTTCCTTTTCCGCTGTTAAGTTTTCGTTTTCTTGCTTCAAAATTCCAAAATCAACACCAAGCTTCCCATCGATGTTCACGACACCATTGTCATTAACATCAATATCAATGATTGGAGTACCAGGATGCGAATCATCAGGACGAGTTCCTTCTATTCCTGTAATATTTACATTTTGTAGATTGTTAGGAACATTCTGCAAATCATTAGGCACATTCTGCAAATCGTTAGGAACATTATTTAAATTAGTAATCAATAATTTATCCGATTCAATTTTTTCTAGAGCTTTAATTAAACCCTCTGAAATTGTATCATAATTACTGTTTATTGCTAAAGTTAGAATTTCTGTTAAATCACCAGTAGATAATTCTCTTTCAATTCCCCACGCAATTAATTCTTCCTCAGTCATTTCAAATGCTGATTTAGAATAGAAATATTTAGTTTGAAAAGCACCTTCTGTACTTTCGACTTTCGACATTTGACTTTCGACAACTGACGCCACTTTCTCCACATCAGTAATCCCATGTAATTTTTGCAAATCATACAATAGGTTTTCCAAACCACGTTCTGAGAATCCCGCAGCATTGACAGACCTTTCCACACCAAAGTTTTTCCCTTCGGATTTTCGGTATAATTCAAAGGCTTCATTAAACTGATTGTATTTCTCTTTGGGTAAGTTCTGCAGGAACTCGATTACTTTTTGTTTCATGACTATTTTTAGTTTAGTTTTTCCACTCTGGCACCCTTTCCTTTGGAGAGGGACGGGGAGAGGATTTGGATTGATTGTAAAATTGGTAATTACCTATCAAAAACACTGTGACATGAAAAAAGCCACTGCAATTGCAGTGGCTTTTCATCCAAAATACTAACCAAAAAATACTATCCTCTAGATATCTCTGTGAAAATAGTTACCGCACCGGCTTTGAATACTTTTAAGTGAATTACAGCACCCGCTAATCCAGTCCAAGTAGTACCTGAAACTAATAAGGCTGATTTATCGGTCACCCCACTTGCTAATGTAGCAGGAGCAACACCACCACCACCTATCAGCGTGATAACATCACCATGCTCAAGCGTGTTTGTGGCAATCGCTATTGAAGCCGTGATTGCTAAACTAGGCAATTGATATGCAAACCCATTTGTAACGTTTAAAGCTACAGCTGTAGAAGAAACTACAGTAAAAGGATCTACACTTGGAAGTGGACCAGTAAAATGACCAGGTAACCATTCTGTTTTGGCAAATTGCTCAAAAACTAGCATGTGTTTACGACCGTCATTATCATCCTGTCCTGCAGGTTTCAATTGAACCGGAGCACAAGCAGTTCCTACCACTTTTCTAAACGCGTCCTGACAGCTTCCGTGAATCACAATACATGGCTCTCCTAACCATTCAGCAACAAACTCATTTATTTCTAATTGACTTCCCGGATGTTCTCCTTCAAACTTCTGTTTCAAGGAAATTGCATCTTCGTCACCATCACTTTCGTACGGCGCTTTAGTTTTAGAAGAAGTCAAATAGATTTCCGCTATTTTAGGATTTGGTTTTAAGGTGAAGGCTCCTTCCATCAAAACCTTCTTAGAATTTCGGGGAGGCCATGTTGCAATATCCTTTACTGCAACAATCAATACATTAGGCGTTTTTGCAGCTGCAGAACCCGAGGCCGTTTTCTTTATTTGTTGAATATACATATCTGTAAATTATTACGCTTATTTATACTAAGCTGTTATACTTCTTTCAGTCTCAATCCAAGTTCCATCCACTAATGTAAGTTGAATGAAATCGTTACTATCACCCAATGTCGCTGCAGAAGCTACATTGATGTTTCCAACATCAGATAAAGTAACATCAACACCTAAGGCATCAGTTCCAAATATCTTGATAGATTTTCCTTCTACACCATTAATCACGCTTGTAATTGCTGTTGATGCTGCTCCGTTAAATTTAAAAACAACTCCTTCATTAGCATCTACCGTTGCTGTATTAAAAGTGGCATCAGGAATTACCGTAGTATCTGGCGCAGCAGTTCTTGATAATTCTTTTACTGTACCGTCAGCATTTACATATAAAGTCAATGTTCCGCCTGATTTCAAATTGAAAGCAACATCACCAATTAAGGAAATTTTCACACCATCAACTACATTCTTAACCGCTAGTAAAGTAGTGTCTCCTTTTATTTTCAAAACAGTACCAGGAGTAGTTCCGGTAAATTCTGTTATATCAGTATGAAACCCTTTAGTCACATATAAGTTTTTGAAAACCGCTTTTACTTTTCCAGTTTCATCATCGTTCACAGGAACATAGAAATCAGTAGGGAAAACTGGAACTGTATTAGACCAAACCGTTTGTACCGCAAATTCTAATGGATCACCCGCTTCAACGGTATTACCAATATGAATGAAACGAACACCCATTTTATAATCAGCCCAGATATAAATCATACGTTTCAAGTACTCAAAGTGGTACATTGATTTTTCTGCAGGTACATTTTCAAGGATTTCAATATTATCATCAAAAGTCATGAACATAAAGTCAGAACCTGCCATGTCGATAATTCTCTCAAACTTAACGTTCGGGTAATCTTTTGGCGTTTCAGGATACCCTTTATAATCTTGGTTTACACCATACAAAGTTTCGCTTCTGCGTTTGTAGGCTCTCAACCACTCATCAGATAGGTATAAAACCAATCCTTGTTGCTCTCTCACGTCTTGTGGCAATGCTTTTATAAGACTATCTACATAATCCACAATGTTTGCAGTGGTAGGCATACCAAGGTCAAAAGCACGGTATTTTTTAGTAACATCACGCGCTTGCTGAGCAATGTACAATAAACCATTCTGACGGTTGATGGATCTACCGGCAACAGTAGCATCTTCCGGAGTGGCAACATAAACCCCTTTTATTGTAGCAATACGATCTTCCACTCTTGCTTTTTTGTCCAGTTCTCCTACTAAGAATTTCACGAATGAATCTTTGTACGGCTGAGAACCTTCTTTATTCATGAAGTTCAACCATGAAGCTTCAATTCTTTGCAAGAAGTAACCAACATACTCGATATCAATTTGGATTGGAAAAATTTGTCCTTCTTCCGCTTGAATCGTTTGTTTGTTTTTAGGCAACCAAGGCAATTTTCTACCTTGAGAGATTTCAGCAGTAGCGATGGAACCATCAGATACTTTGTCATCTACTTTCGTTCTTTTTAACCAGAATGTTGGCAAGCCAAAAGTATCACGGTGCAAAGACTTAATCGCCTCAGGATTCTGACGGAAATACAAATCTAAATCGTCATTCAATTTCTGAATAGTCGGCTGACTTGTAAAATCAGTAGCAGTAATTACTTGCGCTGCTGCTCTTTGATTCCAAGGGCGACCTTCAAACGCATCAAATGCATTAGTCGTAGCAAATAAATGTGTTGCGGAATGCGTTGCTTTTGTCATTTTTCCTCCTGTTACTACTGCGAAAGGTTTATCCCCTTCTGGCTCAGCGATTAATTTAGCAATGATACCTTCTTGCTGTTTTTGTTTTGCTCCAATCGCTTTAATTAATGCTAAGGTTTCAGAATCCCCTTTGTCATCTTTTGCAATTGTTGCCAGTTCTTCTGCAGTAAGATTAGATTCCGCCACTAAAGCAGCAATTTCATCTTGTACAGCTTTCAACTGTAGGTTGTTGTCAGACATCGCTTTTATCTCACCGTTAATTCCGTTGATTGCAGCTGCTGCATCTTTTTCGCCAAGCGTATCGACAATCTTTTGTCGTTGTGCGGCATCCAAATTAATTTCCTGCCCTTCGGCATTAATCGGGAGTTCTTTCACGCCCAATAGTGCGCTGAAGAAAGCGACTGTTTGAGCCATAAGTTTCCATTTCATAGGAGTTTTTGTTTTAGGTTAAAAATTATTTATAGTGGTTCAATTCACTCGTAACATGAAGCCTTTGTATGGCTTGGTCTTGGCTGCCTATAGCATCTATCATTCCGTACTCAAGGGCTTGGTCTGCGCCAAAGGTCTTTCCGGTCAATACGCCAATTTCTTCTTTTAAATTAGTACAGGCGGCTCGTACATCATCTTGAAATTTTATAGCCAGAGGCGAAAGATGTTCTTTCTTGATCAATTCATAATCTCCTTTAAGCATTAGGTTCCAAGCTTCGTTTTTATGCGCACTTTCATCTGGATATACATCATGAAATACATAACCAAAACTTTCAAGGTACTTTCTGGTATCCACATAAGACATCACGATTCCAACAGATCCAAAAGCGGCCGAAACATTATTGTCAGCCATTTTATAGTCGGATATGGCACACATGGCCCAATATCCTAACGAAGCGCATTGATCTGCTAATCCTACAATGGGTTTCTTTTTGGTTTTTCCAAATTCTTTAAAAGCACCAATTGCCGAAACGGCTCCCCCTGGAGAATCCACATTAAAAACAGTTCCAATGATGTTTGGATTATTATCAGCAGCACGAAGCGCATTGACTATTTCTAAACCGCCATAACTCCACCAGTCCCCGTATTTCATAATAGGACCTATCATATCAACAACGGCTACTGATCCTGCCGGAGCATCGAGCATTCCGTTAGAGTTGGGATAAACAGGCTTTCCGTTATCATCGAATATGGATAAAATTGCTTTTGTCGTTTTTTCAAATGAAATTTCTTCCCCAGTAATTATTTTATGAAAAATACCTGCGTAAGCATTAACGCCCTGCAGGGACATTAAGAATTCGCCACGCATCAAATCCATTAAAGAGTTATTTACTTTCATGACTTCTAATTTTTTACGAAGGTGAATTTATTTAGAGAATAACGCTGTGACACGTTTAAACCACTTAAAGTGATAGTTTAAGTAATCCAAAACAATCCCAATGATGACGATACCTATCATCCAAAACCAAGTCCAAAAAGTAAAACCTGATTTATCCAAAGTGTTTTTTACAACCTCAATTTTGGCAGCGGCGCTATCTTTTGTTTCTACTTTTCCTGCAGATTCCTTTTTATGGAATTTCTGGGAATTATCGGAATTATCGATTTTCTGATCCTTCAGTTCTGTGGTCGTTTCCTCCGTAAGACTGGCATTATTCAAATCGTGTTTTTTGCCTTGAGGATCTATAACGCTTGCAGGCTTGGTAGCATCTACAGGCGAGTACGTTTTTTTTACAGAAACCGTTTTGGTTTTATCATCAACTTTCGTCTTGATATCAACCTTCACATTCGTTTCGGAATTTTGGGAATTTTCGGATTTTTGGGAATTTTCAATCTTGATTTCCTGTAGATCGCTTTCAGTTGTTTTCTTTTTGGAGGAGCAGGAGGAATTTGCAATTCCAAATAGGATAGCTATTACCCATAACAAAATGTGATTTCGTCTTTGATTATTCATACAATATTTTTTATTATTATTATGTTTATACAGTCACCCAGTTCTGGGAAAGAACAGGTAGCGGATTATCTATTTTTAGGGAGTTTCAATTTATGATACATAACATTTTCTTTCAACATCAAATCCTCATATTCTGTGTAGGCATCAAATGAGGGACACTCTTTGATACGTTCCCATGACTCTATGGCTCCGTTTTTGTTTTTATCATTGGAAAAATGATAATGCCCCACAATCATTACGTTTTGCAAGTCGTTTCCATTAGTCGAAAGCCAATTCATCATTAATATGATTTCTTGCAGGATACCGTCTCGCTGTGCTTGCGTGCGGGTATCTTTTGCCACTTTGACATTTTCATGCAGCACACCACCACGGTAACTAAGATGTAGTGATTGCGAATTAAAACCGGCAACTCCATTTGTGGGATTGTTGTACTCTTCCAGTCTATGAGGAGTTCCGTCATAATCTATCCATGTGGCGTATCCTGGTGATTTCCATCCCAAGGTTTTTTTCCAGAAATCCTGCATGCTTTTCAGGGTTCCGTGTCCCGCTTGGCAATGAACTACTATGTATTTTATATTTTTGGCTCTATTGCTCATGAGATTGTTTTTCTATCTGAATACTGTCTAAAACTAGCGTGCATTCAATTTGACTAATCAGCGTATTAATTTTTTGTTCTTTATATGCCGCTACTTTTTTGCTTTGTACTATTATTTTTGGAGGATAATCAGGCAGTTGTTTTGGCGAAAGCATCAATGCGCTAAACGCCACTATTCCTAAAATGTAGAGTGGTGTTTTCATGATTCATTTTTTATTTGTTTCCGTTCTTTTTCCTGTTGAAGTAAGAGTTCCAGAAGATGATTGAATTTGTCCGTATAGAATTCCAATTTTGCATTATGCTCTTTAAAGTCTCTGGCGCGATAATTATTAATAGTATCATTTCGATTAGAAAGCACAGTATAATTTTCTCTATGTTGCTTATCATTGTAGTAGGATAATGTGATTATAAAAACAATAACTATGATATAATTCAATTGAACTCTTTTCGAAGGTGACAACTGAAAATACCAGTCAAATAGCTTGGGGAGTTCTCGGAAAAAGTCAAGGATTTTCATAGAGCATGTAGGTTTGATTCAAAAGTATATTTTACTTACAAAAAATACTGTGACAAGAAAAAAGCCTGACTTTTCAGGCAGGCTTTCTAAGCAATTTCGTAATTCATAATCTTGGCTGACTTCTTGGTCTGGAACCGAGAGATTATCTTACTGTTTTTTTTTTCGCGGTAATACAATTGCCGCAGGGTATCGTTAGAAAAACCAAATTCCAACAGATCATATTTATCTATAAACTTATCAATTGCCGAAACTACTACTGCTTCACCATTATTTTCAATACAGCCATTCATATACGATACGTAGGACATCCGGAACATATCTTCGAGCAAGTCATTTATATCGTCATTGGCTTCCTTGGGGAGCATCAGGAAGGAGTTCCGCCCGCTCTCGTGCTTGTAGAACTGTCCTTCGTATTTCTTTCCGTTTCCATCATCTGAAATGGTTAGGAATAAATTAAAATTATCCACGTTCAAATGCCGTTCCGCCTTCACCATCAGCAACCGTATGATTCGCCCAACAGTAGATACCATAGGAGAGTATATTACGGCTTTGACTCTCTTATTGCCATACGCCACTTCTTTACCATCGCTTTCTTTAAAAAAGAATGGTACTAAGTGTGGCCGGATAAGGATTGGGACTATGGACATGGTTGGGTTTTATTACTGCAAAACTCTTCTAATCATTGAATAAACACTATTTGCTATTTGCTCATTTCCGTATCCGTTAGGGTGAACGGTGTCTGCAAATTGTTTTTCAGTTTGTGAAACATCGGCAAACTCGCAAACTTTTACCATAGAATACGGATAGCCGTAATCTCTGTCAATTGTTAGAGAATTTGGAGCCACCCAAACATTTGCGTGATATTTGAATCCCGTTTCGTCCTGATAAAACTTGGCGGAAATTGCGTTGTTTAACAACATCATTTTACGTTTCAATTCGTTGGTGTTTCTCGATGATACAAAGTTCTCTCCGTTTGCTCCGTAAGGCTCTAAACCGATGATGATTTTGCAGTTTGGAAAACCTTTGTCAGCACTAAGCACTTTATCAACGATTGAAGTTAAATTCGTGATTATATCAGGTATAAGTGTTGCTCCGTTAAAAAAGATACCGCTTAAAACATCGTTAATACCACATTGAATATGAAATATATCAATTGAAGCCACCCCTTTAGCAGTAGCGTACGCTTGGTAATTAATTTGGCCACCTACATAAAAAGGGGAGATGGAACCCGTAAAAAATCCAAAAGTCTGCCCTGAATAACCCTCGTGTTTGACTGCCGAATTAAAACCGTTTACTTTTGTTCCAACCATAACAGGCGTGAAACCACCATCAGAAATAATTGCGTTGTAAAGTTTTAAAGCACTTTCTCCTGTACCACCTTCGGTTAAGGAATCGCCCGCCATTACGATATTCTTTGTGCCTGTTCCTGCTGTTTTTGAAACCGTTTTTATTTGAAAATCTTTCGTTCCCACAACCTGCCTTTTATAGTCTAAAACATTGCATCTGATTATATGCGACTGCCCTGCTGTTGTAGGTTTGAATTTCAAAGAACGGTCATTTATTGTTATCCCTGAACTATCACTGTTAGAAGTCCAACCTAAAGTAATGTTTGTCAAAATAATTTCAAAACTATCTATTTGGTTCGGAATATCTAAAATGGAATTTTTGTAGATATTCAATTCTTTACCTACCACCGCATAAATCACATCAGGGATTACAATTTTATTAGACAAATCTACTGTCAATTTTTTATTAGTTTGGTATTCCATTTTATTAACCAAAGCTAAAATAGGAAGCTGAGTCGTATATCCTGTTGCATCTAAGAAGTAATTAGTCTGCGGATTTCTCAATTCTAAAAGCGTTGAAGCTACTCCTGTATAAGAATTTTCATTTCTGAACATTCTTAACTTTTTATTTACATTTTCAAAATAAATGTATAAGTCTTTGTCATCAGGATATTCAATAACGTTGTCAAAAAAGCACTCAAACTGGATACCAGAATTAGCATTAAAATTGGTGAATTCTTTAGTTGCTATCAAAGCTGTGTTTGACGAGGTTGGATTCCATTGAGCGATTCCGTCCGTAGTTTTATATATTTTCATTGTTACTGTTTCTCCGATTGTAGAACACAAAATCCAAGCAGAAAAAAAGTTAAACTGCCCTTTAAATTGGTTTCTTTCCAATAACCAACCAAGACCACTACCATTAGTTGTCTGACTTTCAAGCGCTGTCATTTTTTGTTCCAACGGATCGTTTAAATAAACCACAGGAGAAACAATAATTTCAGCCGTATTTAAAAAAACATTTTTAACTTTTATAGACGGTAAAGTAAAAGGAATATAAGAACTCGTATTCACAGAACTCAACGTAAACATAATTCCGTTTATATCTCCTGTTCTGTAATGTATTTTTACAAAGTAAGCGTTAGCAGGAGTCGTAACGATATTGGCATAAAGCACCGATGACAAAAATTGTTTATTAGTGTCAAAATAATAAATGTAATATTCAGGCGTACCAACTCTTTTATAAGCAGTGTTTGGAGTTACTGCCATAAAATCCGAAGTTCCCTCTACTGTTGACGGTGTGAAATTAGTATAAGTGTCGCTATAAACCCCTGCCGAAACCGTTGCTTTATTAAATAAATTGACAGTTTTTGCTATATCAAATAGTGGTTCGCCTGAAATATAACCACTCAATCGGTCATCCCATTTAGTAGAAGTAGCAGGAACATCGCCTGACACCGTAGCGGAATTTGCCGTCCAATCTTTGCCTTGATAATTTACCTGATCTCCAGAAGAGTAAGATTGAGCTATCCAGGTTTTTATCTTACTGTCAGGAATAACTAAAGAAGATTTGGTGATGCTAAAAGCACCTGCAGCATCCCGTATAATAAACGCAATTTCATTAGCAGCAACAACAAATCCGCCATAATTTGCATACGTTCCTGGTTTAATTGCAAGCCAATACGCTGTGCCAGTTCCGGCAGGAGTAAAGGCAGGTTCAGCCGCGCCCAAGAATGTAGATTGCTGGATCACAGCCATTTCATTCACGGCATTGCGCAATTGGTTTATTTCTTCGGCGGTCATGCAATATTCAGCGCCATATTTAGCAATGAAATCAGCGAGTAAAGGACTGTTTTTCTTGTCAGCCCAAATAAGAGGTAAGTTAGCACTCATAAGTATAGTGATATAGGGATTAGGGTAGGCAGGCCTACGGAATGAACATTTGAAACAAAACCAGCCGGAGAGATAGCAATCGTCTGGAACTTCGCTTCGGCAGTCTTGATGTTGGTTTCGGTTTTTATTTTTGGTCGGGCATTTTGAACATAATCGTTTCGGCCGATGACCAGATCACGTCCATCAGTTAATTTTAACTTAACGAACTTCACTTTATGCATCAGTTCAATACGTTCTGCTCGGTTTTTGTCATTCGCCGGAAAACGAATCGTAACACTTTGTTTGTATGAGGTTCCGGCTAAGCTGCGTTCGCTTTCTTCACCAAAAGAAACCGAGCCTAAACCCACGTACGTTTTGGCAAAATCTACGGCAAACATTGTGGAATTAAAAAAGGGTTGCCAATCAGGAATATTGGCGGCGGTCACTTCGCCCCTAAAAGCGAGTTCTACACCACAAATATTCGGATTAACAGCAACTCTATCAAGGATTTCCATCGATTTTATTTTTTATAAATATAATCAAAAATATATTAATAGTAAATTTTTTACATACAAAAGTTTACTAAAAGTATATTTTTTGTTTTAAATAAATTGTGACAAGTTCTCCGGAGAATCTGTAAAAGGCGATATAAAAATGTAAACTTGTAACCGAGCAGTTTAATAGTGTGTGAGTACCAATAAAATAGGGGTTTCAGCAGTTACATTGAAAATGTAACCAAAGCCATTATTGATATTGTAAAAATGTAACCTCTTTTATAGTTACATTTTTTTTGTAACTGTAGTTACAATAATAAAAGTAAAATGTAACCTATAATCCCTTTGTTTTCGGCATCTTTCGGCAATGGTTACAAAGTTACATTTTTTTTGATGTTTTTATAATATAGGGGGCAAGGGGGAAAATGGGGTAGGAATGCGCCTACTTTGCATAAATTGCAAGGAAAAGTAACTTTATTGTAAATTGCTGTGAGAAACGGCCTAAAAACCGCTATAATAACTATGCAAAAAACCCACCAGTTACTATTGTTCACTGGTGGGTTTATAGCGATTTCGTCTACAGAAAGCATAAAGTTATTTATACAATCGCTTGAGGGGTTTTTTGTTATTTCATGGGGTAGTGTTTTAAAATTTTAACGTTGGCTAAGCGCAATACTCCCGATGGTCATACTGGCGCCTAGCCGGGCGTTATGCCTCATTCTGTAGAAACACGAAGCAAACGACCCGCAGCATCGCTATTCGATATTTGTTTAATTCCATATTGATACTTACAGCTGTCGCATTTTTTAACACTCATTTCTGAACCGTTTCTAGTTGTTTTAACTATTACTTTTACGTTCCCATTGGGGCATTTCCCACAATTAAGAAGTTCTGTTGTGATTTTCATGATAATCTAATTTTTATTTACTGTTACTCTTCCCGTTGCTTTAAAAATTCCTCAATTGCTTTTTCCGTGTTATCAAAAACATACCATACTTCATGACCGCAATCTTTAGCCCAGTCAATAAATTCTCCTAATAATTCTTTTATATCTTCCATTTTTTTGTCTTTAAAAGTTAATAATGCTTAGCACCGGTTAATTCATCAAATTCTTTGGAAAGATGATCCAAACACCCAAAATTGAAAGCCGTGGTGTCAGTTAAGAGTTTCAACATGTTGGCGGTATCAGCTTGTTTCTCCAATTGTTCCGTTGGGGTTTTATAATCCGCTGCTTTACTGTAAAACCGAACCTCATTATCCTGGTACATGTACGCACAGGAATAGGAAGGATTCAAGTGTACAAAATATTCACCATGTCCGGGCGAATGCAAAGCAACTGCAGCTGCTAAGTTGTGTTTGCGTAAAACTTCTTTTATTTCTTCAGCTGCTATTTTTAATGTGGTTTCTGCTTGATTCATTTTTTTTGATGTTTTTTACTAATTAATTCAAATGCCTCCTTCCAGAACTTAGACTCAGGTTGCTTTTTAAAGGCGGAATCCGTCAAGTTATAAAGATGGGCTACGTTCTTAGTATTGTTTATTGTTGTCTCTAAATTTGACCCTTTAAATGGTGATTCTTCCATGATTAAGCCGCTAATATCCATTCCACAATACCGTCATAATTTGCTTCGACCAGTTTTTGCGCAACCAGTGGCACAACTGAGTTACCTATAAACTTCTTCTGATCGGTTTGTGTTCCTTGCAGTTTGTAACCTTCCGGAAAACCTTGAATACGTAACATTTCATCTACGAGGAGCATTCGCATTTTGATATCGATTATCCCATGCTCAGCCATGAATTCCTTAATTTTTACCATAACGGGATTATCATCTTCATAAATGATAATAGATCCTTCGCCCGTTTCCGTACTTACAATGTAGGGCGGTTTCTTATCCATGCGGGCAATGAGCGTGAAGCAAGGCTGTTCGATAGAACTTCCTTTGCTCGAAAACTGCGGATTAAGCAACCATTTTTGAACATGTACCAAAGCTAATTTTGGATTATTCGTTATGGTTCCCGCTGGCACTTCAATCGAAGCAGGAAGTGAATTTCCATACTGTTGTTCGATGAAATGTGAATTGACTACAGCAACCCTGTCTTTTGTCGTAAGCGTAGGACATACACTGTCTAGCGAATGCAAACCGCTTTTGCCGTAATACGTATTCAAATGAATGGAAGAAACCACCGCATGACTGTTTTGTGTGGTTAGCGTTCCGATAGGTTCCTCCGGTGACTTGCATCGTTGCGCATCGTTCCCCGAATTATATGCAGCTGTGAAAATGGTTTTTACAATATTGTGAACGTTACCGGAAAGTATAGTTCCCATTGGTCTGTCCAATGATTTCGATTTTTCCTCTGGATTCACGCTTCCTCCATTATTTCTGTAGGTGAAATTTACTTCGGAACTGAATTTTACTAATCCTGCATAAATGCGTTCCAGTGTATTATCTACCAAAGGTTTTTTTCTGTTGAAAATACTTTCTCCTTCGATATCCAAAAGCAAAACTTCACGAACGGCCTTCCATTTTGTTCTTGGTTTTTCAAATAGACCAGGAGTGCTGTTTACTTTTTTGCTGTGGGTAGCCTGTGGCCAGTTGATGGGCATTCCTTTTTTGGCAAACTGACCAAAGAAGCGCTCACGGGAAGTGTACGCTCCAAAATCAGCTGCATTCAATAAACGATAATCAAAATTGAATCCTCTTTTCTTGATATTGTTTACCCATTTTAAATAGTCTTTGCCTTTATCCTTACTCACGGGTTTGCAAAATACATCCAGTGGACCCCACGCCATAAATTCCCGCACGTTTTCAATGTATAGATAATCCGGATTCAATTCGTCAATGTACATGAACAAATGTTCAGCAAGTGTGCGACTGTCCGCGTTACGAGGTTGACCGCCTTTGGCTTTGCTATAATTGGTACATTCGAGGGAAGCCCAAATATTGATTTTACAGTTTGGGTCTTTTGCTCTGATTTCGTCAACGAGTTTCTTAATTTTCAACACGACTGCAAAATCCCTAATATCTTCGGTAAAATGTATTGCTTTGGGATGATTAGCTTCGTGAGCTGCAATGGCTTTGGCATCGTGATTAACGCAAGCCAATACGATTGCATTGGCTTCGGCTAAATGGATTCCTGTGGTTGTTCCTCCTGCTCCGCAAAAGAGATCTATCCAGTATATGGTTGGGTTTGTCATTTGGGTTATTTTAAATCCATTGAAACTTGATCAATAGAATAATTTGTAATTAGAATTTCAATCTTTCTATTTTTGATATTTGATCTCTCGCCGATAGTTATAATATTCAAACCTCTTTTTTTTGCTTCAGCAATAACATATGGATGGTTGAACTCTGACATTGCCGATTTTATACCACATGTTTTCATTAGCTCGAGACAATCTAAAGTGTCATGTTTTGTCCATTTTGGAACCCTGTAAGTTGATTCAGTATCTAGGTAAACCGGATCTAAAAAAATGAAACAAGATTCTTTATCGTTCAGACCTTTTGAAAATGATATACAGGGAAGCACTTCTCTAAAATCTCTGGATAATATTTTACTGTTTCGTAAGTGATCAAATGTTGCATCCATATTTTTCAAGATGCTTTCTTTAGCATTATCCAGTCCAACTCGAAGGGTATCGCCTTTTCCTAAATAAGTGAAATTCGAAAGGAATAAAAACCGAACTGCTTTTTTAAGCGGATCTGATTCTTGATTTTTCTTCCAGTGCTTTATCAGACTTTCCGATATCGGCAATATTTCAATTTGTTTGATCAAGTCAGCTTTTCGATTTTGCACCATTAAATATAAATTAGTGACATCATCATCTAGATCGTTTAAAATTGAATATTTCGGTTTTGGTAGATAAAAGTATGAACCGCCAGCACCGAAAAATAATTCTACTCGCATACGATGAACTGGGAAATATTTACTTATTTTCGTCATTAGTCTCCTTTTATTTCCCATTCTCGTCAGTATCATGATGCTTCTTTTTTATCACTTGATTCGATTAATTCTACAGTTGCAGCTAAAAACATCATTTGCATCATTCCATCATTTTGATAGGTCTCGGTTTTACTGATTTCTAATAAAGCAGAAATTTCATCAATACTTTTTGATTTCATCACGGCTTCTAATTTTTCAGTGTAAAACTTGATTTTTTCGGGAAATTCAGCTGCAAAAAATCGTTTGGCAGTGTCTCTGCATTTTTTCATTTTTTGCGAAAGTTCAATTGCTAACATCATACTCCAATATGTTTTAATAGTTTCTCAATATATCCGTTCTTTTTAGTATGCGAAATTCGCTCCATTAGGTACACTTTTATCGGGTAGCTGTCATTGTCTTCGGCGGTGGCAAAATCTTCTCCACAAGTGGCTGAATTTCCTTTGGCATCAATCCAAATGTACTTTTCTGCCATTGGCAATTCCGGTATTGCTCCGGGAAAGGAATTGATCCAGTTTCTTTTGGAACCAACTACATGAACTAACGTTGCTTTTATTTTTATTTCTTCGGCCATTATATAAAATCTAAAGGTTTTTCGATTTTTTCAAACTCATACACCCAAACGAAAGGGTTTGCTTTCCAAGATTCCACACCGTTGATGTAGTGCCAAATGAAATAAAAACCATCTTTATAAGAAGCTTTATCTTTGTAGTAATTATCCCAATTTTTAAAGTTTTCTTGAATCATAGAACCGTTTTTGTAATACAAAAAATGAGCACCTTCGGCTTTTGCATCAACCTCACTGATATCTTGCAAACGTTCTGCACGAATGGATTTTATTTTAAGGAAAGTTCTACATGCTTCTTTTGGCATGAATATGGAAGGTTTCCATTTATGTAATTTCCCTTGCTTCTTGCACTGTTCAATGTCAATTAATGCTTTTAGAGCAAGTATTCCAGTAACATTAACTTTATTTAATCCTTGATTGTTTGTTGCTTTGTAGTTTATTTCTACTGATGATGTTTTGTTCAATGATTTATCATGAGGATTATAATCTGCTGAAAAATATTCAATAGTTTCTCTTACCCAAAGCACATCGCCCACTTCATATTGACAAAATTCTATCGGAGGTGGCTCTTTGCCTTCGCCTATAGATACAAGCCATCCTTTTAATTGCAAAGGATATTTTATAACTCTCCTGGTCTGCGTTTTTGTTCCGTTCATTATCGCCTGAACCATTGGCGTAGAAAACAATATGGGATGAAATTTGGTAGTTTTATTTTGCATTTTAAAAAAATATTATAATGGTTAGTGTCATAGCTGCTAAAAATCCAATCATAAACCAAAATACTTTGGTTACTCGGAGATCTTCTTTTTCTATTAATTGGCGCGTTTCTGAATACAAATTGTATTTTTCTTTTGTCATGGCTTGTTGTTTTAAGCGGTTTTTTTAAATTCTTTTATTCTAAAATGCTGTCTTTCGTTTGGGACAAAAATTTGGTTTTTGGCAACTAAATTTTCGAGATACAAACTCGTTATCGAGTTGTCAATATAAAACGGTCCCAATAGTTTCTGGTTAGCATAGGTATAATACAAGCGATTCATCTTGATGTGTCGCGGAGTATCTTTGAGGTCGTCTATTGAAGCTTCGCGCAGCACTAAGTCAAACAGGAACTCATTAGTCACCACGTTTGGCATGTGGGTAATAATCCCAACTAAACCCAGTTGCATCCTAATAAACAGATCAGTAAAGTCACTGTAATCAAAGATGGTGCGTGGTCCGTAAATGGCTTTTGTTTTTTGGTCTAAATAAAAAACCGTTACATTGTCCTTTACGCCTTGTTTCGATTGCATGTTATACAAATCGCCGGTAAACAAATCTTCCTTTGTGGCTCTTCTTATTGCTGTGCGAACTTCTAATAGTTTCATATGGATATTTTTAAATTTCCCGAACTCGTTGCTGTGATTTCTCGCGGATAAAATTCTCTTGAAGGATTGTAATATCTCCATCGCCCTTTAAAAAAAGCAATGCGGTCAATGCTCTAATGATTTCTTCAAAATTGAAGCAGTTATTGAATATCAGTTCCAGTTCTTGATCGCTGTACATCTACGCTAGTTTTTCGATTTTCCAACCTTCAATCGTATAGAAAACAGAAACAACACCTTCTGGATTTTTCCATTCCCGACCCTTCAGGTTGACATCTATTTTTAATTTTTGTTCTGGTGCTAATCCATCCAGTAACGCACAATTTCCTTGTTTGAATTCAATCTCCACCGTTTGTGGATATTGCTCGTCAGTAACTACATGAACTTTCTGTGTTTTGAAATCATTGGCTCCTGACAATTTTACTTCTAATACTCTTACTACTTTTCCTAAAACTTGATTCATGTTTAATTATTTATTAGTTATTTTTTTAAATTAGATAAAACTTTTACTAGCATATCAGCTATTTCTTGCGTTTCTTTTTCAGTTTCCTGTTCCTGTACTTTACATATAAAGCGCTTAATGGAAAATACATTCCCGGGCTTTACTTCGCCTTCAATAATATCAGTGCCTTTTCTGTCTGTATGCTTTATAAATTTTGACATGTTTTTTTTTATTTAAATGATTTATTATTCTTCAAAAGATTCTAATTCAATTTGATCTAAATTGTCTAGCAAGTTTTCAACTTCGGTTAAGTAATACTCCCATTCTTCACCTTTTTCACTCTCTTTATACTTGTCTGATTTTTCATCAAGCCAATCTTTTTTAGAGTCTAATTCTTCTCTGATTTGTTCTGATAATTCTAATGCATTAGCTAATATTTTGACTAATGCTTTAACATTTTTTAAATTTGCCATTTGTTTTTATTTTATTATTCTTAGTTAAAAATTTCTTCTTCAGTTTGGTATTCTGTTACGTTCTCCGCTTGTTTGAAAGCGTCCGGGGTTTCAATGGTTCTGATAAAAAAGGCTTCCTGTGATTTCCCATCTATCTTCTGGATAATGCGCCCTTTATCATTTTGTAATTCCTTTGGATTAAATATATATCCGTTCAATTTGGAATAAGCGATCATGGCTTTTTTGAATTTGGTCACCAACCACTTGCTTCCTTTGTTCGCGATTTGGTAATTTTCGAATGCAGCCTGTTTCGAAAAATAATTATCCAAGTATTTGGGTTCTTCGCTAAAAGTGGTTTCGTTTGGAGACATGGTTTCAAAAAACGCTTCGGCCCATCCCATAAATGCATCACCCATTTCGGCCTGTAAACTTCTTTTGGTCACATTATCCATCGGAGGATCTACTTTAGTTGGGTGTCCTAAATAAAACTGGATGCATTGAATGCAAAAGTTGTAGTAGGCATTCCATTCGGCTTCGGTGAAATCTTTGAATAAGTTTCGCCCTGCAAAATCATCTGATACCTGGCGCACTTGCTTGTATTCGCCATCCTTATTGTAGTGGTAATAATCAGAGAATACCGTAAACAATAATCGTCGTACCGTGGAAGGGTCGGGGTCTCTTACGGTAAAATTGGAAGAGATCACAAACTTGGGTGCTTTGCTGAAAGCGATTTCAAAAGGAGTTCCGTTTTTTGGATTCACCTTCAACGATCCTGTGATGGCCGAGAAGTAATTTTCGAACTTTAAATATTGTGAAGCATCATCGATCAAGATAAAATCTGTGTCTTCGTCAACACCGTGATATACAAATTCCGATTCCACGTTTTTTTGATTTCTTCCCTCAATATAGAAACGTCTCAAAAAGTTGTCTAGGTAGCTATATCCTAATGATTTTCCGCTACCTCCATGACTTTCGCCATTGTCAGAAATCTTATTGTCCATGGCAAAAACACACCACGCGCGGCTCTCGTCTTTGTATTTGTGCAGGATGTATCCAATGGAGTACATCTTATTAATCAGGTGTAATTTTTGCTCGTAAACTTCGTCTTCACTCAAATTAGGACCCGCAATATTGAACTGGTTGGCTTTGAAATATTCTTCTTCTAACGATGGTTTTTTACCTTCGAAAGATTCTTCCAAATCCTTACGCCAATGCACACGGGAAGTGTTTATGAGATAATTGAAAAACGGATTGTCTTTCTTGATAACATCAATGTCAAGATTCCCATCGGCATCAGTTGAAATATTGAAATGTGGCTCTTCTTTCTTGATGTTGAAATCAATAATCTTTTCCTCCCAAACAAACTTATCGACTTCGCCTTGCTTGTATTCAAGGATTTCCGTAGCGGTTACCTTCCAAACTTTCTTAGTGAAAAATAAATACTGCGTGTGCCTGTCAGCATCGGTGAAATCAATTTTTATCGTTGGTAAATTAGACATCGAGTTAGCGCCAACCTTTGGAGAATTATACACATAATCACGTAAATCAGGATGCATCTGGCGTTCCTGCAAAAATCCATGAACATAATTCTGTATTTGATCCGGACGCAAGATTTTTACAATACTACCTTCTTTTTTGATGTAGATATACCCATCTTTCACGTTCTTGTTTTCGTAACGGCCAAAACCCATCAAGGATAGAAAGTGATATAATCGAGTATTGGAAAGGTTGTAATTCGTTTTTTTATTGTGAAAGTATTCCGTCCAGAACTGCATAGGCAATGCGTTGTGAACGAGTTTGTCTAATCCAGTAGTAAATGCATTAGCATTATCCTTACGGTACATTTTCTCTACATAATCCTTCACATCTTTGCAAGGATTCCCGCGCTTGTCTTTGTATTGTTTTAGCGTTTGTGGCAACCAAAGCAATTTGATATCCAAAAATTTCAAGCCCATTCCAATTGCTTGTTTTATACCAGTATTATCTAGGTCAGCAACGTAGTAAATCTCTTTTGCCCAAACTTTTAATTGTTTAAATTCGTCCCACTCTAAATGGTCCGTTTCAGAGTTGAACCAAATAGGAAATTTACCGAAGCTTCGAAGGTTAATCCCATCAGAACCACCGCTGACAATAAATACAGCATCTAATCGTGGATCATTCTTTTTGGTCACTTTTCTTTCATCATCCCCATTATCGGATTCATCTGTTACAGAATAATCACCCTCCGCGTCTTCCTGTGCCTTTTTATTTGCTTTGAATTCCTTTTCAATTAAATCTAAACCAAATACATGACGGGCAGGTTTTGCTCCTGCATAGCTAAATCTGAACCCTTTATCTTCAGCATTTGGTTGGTATATTTTTTGCCATGTTCCAAAGTCAAAAACTGAAATAGGATATTCATCCGTAGCAGTAACGATTGTGGCTTGGTTGGTTTTTAAATAGGTAATTGATTCACAAGAACGCAACTTGAAATCCGCACAATGTTGTTTATTCACACGAGGTCCAATAAGTGCCAGTTCCGTAGCTGTAAATTCTTTGTAAACAATATGTTTAGTGTCGGGAATTTCTTCTGCAGAAAGAGAACGTTGCTTTATTATTGGTTTGTACACTTGCTTTTCAGCACCTTTAATATTATAACGTGAACCAAGAATAGCGCAAGCTTCTTCAAATGATTTGTCTTCCTCCAACATGCAAACTTCAATCCCATTTCTGCCAATACTGTCCCCACCATAATCAGTAACTCTCCATACTCCGTTTTTACCTTCTTTTAAAGCAGCAGAAGCAGTATTCTCTGATTCTCTAATCTTAAATTGTTTAGTGGTTTTGGTTGTTACTTTTTGAGCGTTTTGATAATAAGAAATTATAATTTCAAGACCACCGTTTGTGGCGTCAAGAATGTCGGAATATTTTACGTAGCTCATAGGTTAGGCCTCCTGATGGTTTGGGGTTAATATTTCAGCGTCAATAACTTTTATTTCCAATGTTTTTAATGGAGCAAAAAAGGTGTTATGTTTTGCTTTGGCATCGTGATATTCTTGGTCAGAAATTCCGTAATGGTTAGGAATGGTCGAAGGATTATATAGCTCGTCTTTGTATTTGTGCAGGATGTATCCAACGAAGTATATCTTATTGATAAAGTGTGATTCTTGGTCAGACATTCCGTGTGGGTTAGGAATGGACGAATGGTTAAAACACTCTCTAAATGTTTTAACTAAATCTGATAAATCAGCAGGAGATACGCCTAAAATCCTTTGGGTTTTTCCAAAAATTTCATTTTCCAATGCTTTTTTTTGAGTTTGAAGAAGGTTTAATTCTGAACGGAGTGGACTTGCAAATCTGTCCATTTCTTTTTCTGTAAAAAATCCTGAGTTTTCTAGGTTATTGATTTGTTCAAAAAGCAAATCCATTTTTGAGGCAACTAATTCTTGATTCATATATATTCAAGTATTGGTTTCGTTAAAAAAACCGCGCCACTACAGCGTGGTTTCGTGTGTAAGTGCACACACAGGCTGGGTAAGAACGTACATCGGTCTTACAACCGAATAAGGTTCAAGAAAAAGGAGATCATAACTCCCTCTTGTTTAGTCTGAATCCCCAGATTCATCCATAATATTCTTTTGGCTTTGTGTAAAGAACCCATTGGCATCTTCATTGCATCGCCTATGGCTTCATTTGTTTTATTGGTGGCAGTAAGCTGCAGCAATTGAACATCTTGCTTGGTAAGCCTTTGTTCGTTAAATACAGGAAGCTTACAAAGTGTTCCTTCATGCGGACAATTTCCATGATTAGGACATGGCCAGTATTCACCATCTTGCAGTTGGCCGTCTTTGATATCGCCTTGAAAATCCAATCCGCCAAAACGACATTTTGCAAATTGCTCTAAGCGTTTGATGCTGGAAGAAGGGTGCATATCGTGTAAGGCTAGTTTCGCATCTACATCATCATTGATGGCTTCTTTCAAAATTTGTTGTGTTGCAAAGGAAATTTCGCAAAAAGGAAGGATTTTCGAGTTTTGAATAATCTTTATTTCATTTTCATCAAGGAAGAACTCGGTGGCAGAACATACCATTCCGGGATAAAATGTATTATTTGAAACAATAGCTATTAAATTGCTTGGGTTGTGTGTCATGGGATTATTTTTAAGTGGTTCGGTTTTTCAGATCGATAATTGTTTGTTCATTTTCTTGAGCCACTTCGACTAGCGCAAGAAGAACATCATGTCTTAGGTTTGTTTTGTTTTTTACGTTTCTAATCGTTGAAGAAGAGATGTTTGTAATCCCCTTGGTTTTCAATTTTTCTATTACAGATAAAACATAATTAGTGGGCAAATGCGCTGTAATAATATCATACGCCTTGTCGATATGTATCTGCATATCGTTTAGTTCTTTATTTTTGCTTATTTTTGACATGTACTTGTTATTTCTGACACAAAAATAAATAAAAAATATACTCATAGTTGATTTTTTGCTGAAAAAATCTACAATTGGTAATAATTTATAATCATTCTAAATATATGTATTACGACAAACTGCATTTATTCTTTAAAAATAAAGGACTAAAACAGAAAGAGATAGCGGAAGCTTTAGGCTACAGTCCAGCAATGATTAGCAGATACTTAAGAGGTTCTGATAAGATAAATGCGGATTTCATTATAATCCTGATTAAAAAGTTTCCAGAAATTGACTTACAGTATATTTTTAGTGATGTAAAAAAAAATAGCACAATGGTTTCAGAACCAAGTGAAGATTACGGTATAAAAGAGGAAGATGTTATAAGAGAACTGGAATTAATCGAGAAGAAAATATCAAGTATTAGAAATGTTTTGGCACGAAAAAGAAATTAAAAAAACAAATAATAATTATCCCACATCTCATAAACTACCCAATAAAACTAGACAATGCCTATTTTACAGTACATAGCGAGATTTGAAGAAACCCTGTCGCGGTCACAAATACATACAAACATGCTTCAAAAAATCAAGTTTTCTTGAAATTATTTTGAAGCATTTTTTGTTTTAAAGCAGTTATAAAGTATGTCAGTACAAATTTTCATTTCAGTACTTTTTGGAACCTTATTTCTCCTGCTTTTTATTTTTAGAATAGTGGAGCCCGCTTATATTTTACTGTTTAATAAACCCCTTTATATTCATTGGTATCTTTACTCTAAAAAATTAAAATCTAGCCAACGCCAAATTTTAGTAAATGATTTTCCTTTTTACAATAGGCTTTCTGATAAAAGGAAAAAGTATTTTGAGCATCGAATAAATGAGTTTATTGCCAAGTATGAGTTAATAGCCAAGGAAACAGTTATCACCGAACAAATGCAAATGTTGATTGCGGGAACGTTTGTGATGCTAACTTTTGGGATGAGAAATTATCTGGTTAATGTATTCAATAAAATAATAATTTATCCATCAAGTTATTTTTCTACGGTGAATAAAGCATGTCACAAAGGAGAATTTAATCCTAAAATGAAAGCAATCGTTTTTTCATGGGACGATTTTTTATTGGGACATTTAACATCAAATGATAATGTTAATCTGGGTTTGCATGAGTTCTCTCATGTATTGCATTTTCACGGCTTAAAAAGTAATGATTCAAGTGCCATTATCTTTTTTGATGAATTTAATGAAGTTATAAAATATTACAACGATCCAATTTTAAATAACGAGTTGACTCAAAAAAAGTATTTTAGATTGTATGCTTATGAAAATCAATTCGAATTTTTATCGGTAATTCTGGAACATTTTTTTGAAACACCACGTATTTTTAAAACAAACCATCCGGAACTGTATGCGCACATTTCAAGAATGATTAATTTTAAAGAAGAAAATTTAAAATAAAAAATGGCACATAAAGCGCCATTTTTTTTCTAGAAGTTTGCTAATCTCTTTAAATCTTGTATGGTTTGCGTTGGATTTTCTGCTTTAAAAATAAAGCTTCCAGCTACCAGAACATCAGCGCCGGCTTCCACTAATTGTTTTGCGTTTTTATTGGTCACGCCACCGTCAACTTCTATAATTGTAGTTGCTCCTTTTTTAGTAATTAAAGCTTTTAGCTTTTCAATTTTAGCATAGGTATTTTCTATAAATGATTGCCCCCCAAAACCTGGATTCACACTCATGATACACACTAAATCGATATCATTTATTATGTCTTCCAATAAGTCAATATTAGTATGTGGATTGATAGCAACTCCAGCTTTCATTCCTTCGGCTTTGATGGCTTGTAGTGTTCGATGCAGGTGCGTACAAGCTTCATAGTGTACACTTAGAATATTAGCGCCTAACTCGGCAAAAGTTTTAATGTAACGGTCCGGATCTACAATCATCAAGTGGACGTCAATTGTTTTTTTTGCATGTCGGTTAATTGCTTCCAGTACTGGCATTCCATAAGAAATGTTTGGAACAAAAACGCCATCCATGATATCAATATGAAACCAATCGGCTTCGCTGTTGTTGATCATTTCGATGTCGCGTTGTAGATTGCCAAAATCGGCAGCAAGCACTGATGGTGCAATAAGTGTATTCTTCATTGTGTAATTATTATGTGGAGCTACACTGCAGCTTTACAGTTTGTGTCGTTTGTGCAAAAGTAGTTTTTTTTGCAGCAATTTCAGAAAGTTTTTTAAGGAAGGGACTACTCGCGAGCTATCCGTAAATCGCGTAAGGGATAGAGGCGGTATCCTCGAAGTGTAACGGAGAGATAAAGCCGAAAGCCCGACCCGAAGTTTTTACGGAGGGTTACGCCATATTAGTGAAAAGTGAAAAGTAAGAAGTGAAAAAATTCAGATTAAAAAATAAAACTCCGGTAATCAGCCGGAGTTTCAATCATCAATCAAAAAACGAACAGTTAATCAGACCGTCGTTACTTATTAGTCGAAATCCGAAAGTCAAAAGTCATAATGTTACTGAACTTTATGACTTTTGACTTTATGGTATTGGACTGTTTTATCCTAAATATGTTTTTAGAATTTTACTTCTTGAAGTGTGTTTTAATCTGCGGATTGCTTTTTCTTTAATTTGACGTACACGCTCACGAGTTAAGTCGAAAGTTTCTCCAATTTCCTCTAATGTCATTGGGTGTTGATCGCCAAGACCAAAGTACAAACGAACTACATCAGCTTCTCTCGGAGTCAATGTTTCTAGAGAACGCTCGATTTCGGTACGCAAGGATTCGTGGATTAATTCTCTGTCTGGATTTGGTGATTCACCGGAACGTAAAACGTCATAAAGGTTAGAATCTTCGCCTTCTACAAGTGGCGCATCCATTGATAAGTGACGACCAGAGTTTTTCATGCTCTCTTTTACGTCATTTACAGTCATGTCAAGTTCTTTTGCAATTTCCTCAGCAGATGGTGGACGTTCGTTAGATTGTTCTAATAAAGCGTACATTTTGTTGATTTTATTGATAGAACCAATTTTATTCAACGGCAAACGAACGATACGGGATTGTTCAGCTAATGCTTGTAAAATAGATTGACGAATCCACCATACGGCATACGAAATGAATTTGAAACCACGTGTTTCATCAAAACGTTGGGCTGCTTTTATCAATCCTAGATTTCCTTCGTTAATCAAATCGGGAAGGGTTAACCCTTGATTTTGATATTGTTTTGCTACCGAGACTACGAAACGTAAATTGGCTTTTGTCAATTTCTCTAATGCTTTCTGGTCACCGGCTTTAATTTTTTGTGCTAATTCTACCTCTTCGTCAGCGGTAATAAGGTCAACTTTTCCAATTTCTTGTAAATACTTGTCTAATGAAGCAGTTTCACGATTGGTTACCTGCTTGGTGATTTTTAGTTGTCTCATGTTTTTTTGTCTCCTCAATTTTTAAGTGTACAAATAGTTATACGTATGAAGTCCCAAAAAAGTTACAATAGTTTCTAGAATAATTTAAATATAAACAAAAATCCCGTTTCAAATACATGAAACGGGATTTTCTATAAATAAACCTTTAGTAAACTAAGATTGATTACTCTTTTCTTTCCTCACGTGGAGGTCTTGGTAAAAGTGCTTTTCTGGACACTTTTTCTTTTCTGGTTTTTGGATCCAGTCCTAGGTATTTCACCATAAAGACATCGCCCATGTTTACCACGTCTGAAACATTTTCAGTGCGTTCCCAAGCTAACTCAGATACGTGTAACAAAACTTCGTTTCCAGGAACGGCAGTGTATTCGACAACTGCTCCAAAATCAAGCATTTTGATCACTTTTACTTCGTATGCTTCGTTCATTTGTGGTTTGAAAGTAATGGACTCAATTTTGGCCAATACCGCTTCAATTCCAGCAGGATCTGTTCCAAGAATTTCGATCACTCCTTGTTCGTTAACTTCGTTGATTACGATAGTTGTTCCTGTAGCTTTTTGTAGCTCTTGAATTACTTTTCCACCAGGTCCAATCAACGCGCCAATAAAGTTACCAGGAATTGTTCTTGTGATAATTTTTGGGGCATAGGTTTTAACATCTGCTTTTGGAGCTGCTAAAGTATCTATTAGAATTCCAAGAATGTGCAAACGACCATCTCTGGCTTGCGCCAAAGCAGCTTCCATAATCTCGTACTTCAATCCGTCAATTTTGATGTCCATTTGACAAGCTGTAATACCTTCTGAGGTTCCAGTAACCTTGAAGTCCATATCACCCAAGTGATCTTCATCACCAAGAATGTCTGATAATACTGCGAAACGATCACCATCAGTAATCAATCCCATAGCAATTCCAGAAACGGGACGTATCATTTGAATTCCAGCATCCATTAATGATAATGTTCCAGCGCAGACTGTTGCCATAGAAGAAGAACCATTAGATTCTAATACTTCAGAAACGACACGAATTGTATAAGGACAATCTGAAGGAATCATGTTTTTCAAAGCACGTTGTGCTAAGTTTCCGTGACCAACTTCTCTTCTGGAAGTTCCTCTTAAAGGACGAGCTTCTCCTGTAGAAAATGGGGGGAAATTATAATGCAAATAGAATTTTTCTTCTCCTTGTTGAGATGGTGAATCAATTTGGTTTGCTTCTCTGGATGTTCCTAAAGTAGCTGTTGCCAAAGCTTGAGTTTCTCCACGTGTAAACAATGCCGAACCGTGAACCGATGGTAAATAATCTATTTCACACCAGATAGGTCTGATCTCAGTAGTTTTTCTTCCGTCAAGACGTGTTCCTAAATCTAGTGTTACATTACGAACGGCTTCTTTGTTGACTTTGTAGAAATATTTCCCTACTAAGTCTCCGTTTTCTGCTAATTCTTCTTCTGTAAAGGAAGCTTTTACTTCTTCTTTTACTTCTGCAAATGCAGCAGTTCGCTCTTGTTTAGAAGATCCGATTTTTGCAATATCATAAATTTTATCATAAGCAGCTGCTTTTACTCTAGTGTAAATAGCATCGTCAGATTTTTCAGTTTCGTAGGTACGAACTTCTTTTTTTCCAAATGCTGCTACCAATCTTTCTTGGGCTGCAATTTGAACTTTGATGTGTTCGTGAGCAAATTTAATAGCTTCAACCATTTCTGCTTCTGAAATTTCTTTCATTTCACCTTCTACCATTGCGATAGAATCTGTTGAAGCACCAATCATCATGTCGATATCAGATAACTCTAATTGTGCACGACTTGGATTGATAATAAATTTACCGTCAATACGACCTACACGAGCTTCAGAAATTAAAGTTTCGAAAGGAATGTCAGATAATGCTAATGCTGCCGAAGCGGCTAATCCTGCTAATGCGTCAGGCATAACGTCGTCATCATGAGACATTAATTGAATCATTACTTGTACTTCAGCATGATAATCATCTGGGAAAAGTGGACGCAATACACGGTCAACTAATCTCATTGTTAAAACTTCGTTATCGCTTGGACGAGCTTCTCTTTTGAAAAAACCACCAGGAAAACGTCCTGCTGCAGCAAATTTTTCACGATAATCTACCGTAAGTGGTAAAAAGTCGATACCTGGAGTTGCTTTTCTTGAAGATACTACTGTTCCTAAAATAACAGTTTTGCCTATTCTTACTACTACAGCACCGTCAGCTTGTTTGGCTAAACGTCCTGTCTCGATTGAGATGCTTCTGCCATCTCCTAAATCGATGTTTTCTACAAATAATTGTGGAATCATAATTTTAATTCTCTTTAGATTAAACAATGGGTTTTAGTTGTGTTGTAGTTGTTGTTTTGCGTAGTTAATGCCTAAAACCCAATGAAAAACCAAACTTTTTTATTATTGTATATAAAAACAAAAAGAGGCACTTTCGCACCTCTTTTATATTGATTATTTTCTGATATTCAATACTTTGATAATTTCACGGTATCTGTTGATTTCTGTTTTCTTCAAGTAATCCAACAAAGATCTTCTTTTCCCTACTAGCAATACTAATGAGCGCTCTGTGTTATAATCATGACGATTTTTTTTCAAGTGCTCTGTTAAATGGCTAATTCTGAAAGTGAACAAAGCAATTTGAGCTTCTGATTTTCCAGTGTTTGTTTTTTCTCCGTGTTTAGCGAAGATTTCTTCTTTAATCTCTTTAGTTAAATACATTCCAATATTTGTTTAATGATTTTTATGTATGCCATACAGCTATTGTAAGACGGCTGCAAAAGTAAAAAATAATTATGAAATATGAATTATGAAATATGAATTATTTTAAATCTTAATACAACTTCGCAATTTCCTTATTAACAAATTCCAAAAACTTTTCATCCTCTTCAGTGAATGGATCTATGACATGACTGTCAATATCAATTTGTCCTATATTTTCGCCATTTACAAAAAGGGGTACTACGATTTCTGATTTTACGGTAAAACTACAGGCAAGATAATTGTCTTGTGCTGCAACGTCCGGTACTATAAAATTTTCATTAGAAACGGCTACTTGTCCGCAAATTCCTTTTCCGAAAGGGATAATTGTATGATCTGTTTCTGCTCCTACATAAGGTCCTAAATGCAATGTTTTAGTTTCGTGATTTGCAAAATAAAATCCAACCCAATTATAGTAGTCTATAGCATCGCGTAGAAGCTCACAAATAGACAACAATTTTTCGTCTCTTGACAACGTTGTTTTTAAAATGATTTCGGTTACTTTTGGTTGTAATTCTTGAAATGTCATGATTTTAATTTTTATTTATGCAAAAGTATTTAAAGCGAGTTTCAAAAATTACATAAATTTGTTAAAAAATAAATTTTGAAAAAATATTTTATTCTCTACAAACCGTTTTTGCTTTTTTTGGCAACTTTTTTTTTGAGTTACATTGTGCTAACTTTTTTATATCAGCGTTTTCTTGATGGTTTTGAAGGTAATAAAATAGATCCGATTACACGAATGGTGAGTGAAAATACCCAGCAGGTGCTACAGCTTTTCAATACAGGATCTTACATTGAAGAGAGTGGTGCGCATCCTTTTATAAAGTTATTTTATAACCAGAAATATGTTGCGCGAA
The DNA here is from genome assembly GCF_048286555.1 of Flavobacterium cryophilum. Taxonomy (NCBI): domain Bacteria; kingdom Pseudomonadati; phylum Bacteroidota; class Flavobacteriia; order Flavobacteriales; family Flavobacteriaceae; genus Flavobacterium; species Flavobacterium cryophilum. Next base: position 1,031,625 of record NZ_JBLVPZ010000001.1, read on the forward strand.
TTGTAGAAGGTTGTAATGCTGTTAGTGTGATTATTTTGTTTATTTCATTTGTAATTGCTTTTTCGGGAAAATTAAAAGCGACCGTGCTTTTTATTTTTGGCGGAAGCCTCCTTATTTATGGGTTGAATGTTTTGAGAATTGCTGCTTTAAGTGCTCTTATTTTTTATTTTCCAAAACAAGAGTCCTTTTTACATGGAGTCCTTTTTCCGTTGTTTATTTACGGTGTCGTTTTTGTTTTGTGGTTAATTTGGGTCCGAAAATTTTCAAGATATGCGTCAAAAGATATTAAGTAATAAACTTAAAGTGGTCCAATTCCTTTTTTTGGTGGCATTATTAATGCTGGTTCGCGGTTTTGAAAATCAGTTGTTTTATGACCCTTTTTTAGATTTCTTCAAAAAAGATTTCACCAAGTCAAGATTACCAACTTTCAATTCAGCCCAATTATTTTTAGGACTGTTGTTCCGTTATACATTGAATGCCGCTATTTCACTGGGTATTATATATGTGCTATTCAAAGACGTACTGATGATAAAATTTGCCATTATCTTGTATTGCGTTTTCTTCATGATTTTAATTGTCGTTTTTTTCTATATTGTCAACTACGTGAATGAGGACAGTAATTGGTTTTTATTTTACGTTCGTAGGTTTTTGATTCAGCCTATTTTTGTCTTGTTATTTGTTCCGGGATTTTATTATCAAAAACTAAATAAGTAGTGTGTATTAAAGGAATGAAAAGTATATATTCATCAAATATTCTAGGGATATTGTCAAATTTAGTTTTGGTAAACTTATACAGGTGAATTCAAGGTGTTACACGGAGATTATGAAAATTTGCATTCTTGCTGTCAATATGAGAGAAAATAATTTTACAGAAAACCAAAGTGAAAGCTTTGGTTTTTTTATGTTGGATTTTTATGTTTTTTAAATGAAGTTAGGGTTGTTAATAATAAAAAGCAGGTTTTCCATAAAGCTAAAATTTGGAAAAAACAACTTTTGGTCATTCGCAATGTTAAGTTACTTCGGTTAATTAAAATAGTTAATAAAACTTTAAAATAGTACCATAAATTGTGGTTCAGATATATTATCCGTACTTTCACGCACGAATAATTTTAGCATAAAAAACCTAAGAATGAACGATTTTGATTGGAAGAATTTAATTGACCCACTTTTTTATATTCATTTTGATGTTAATGGGATTAAGCTGGGAATTTTTATAGTATTGTTTATTATTTTTGCAGAAACAGGTCTTTTTGCGGGTTTCTTTTTGCCAGGAGATAGTTTGTTGTTTTTGGCGGGGATTTACAGTCGGGAATTAATAGAGAACATATTATTTATTGATAATGATTTTATAAATGTTGTTCTTTTATCAACACTTGTAGCTTTGTCTGGGATATTAGGAAATATTGTAGGATATTGGTTTGGCTCGAAAAGTGGCTACTATTTATACAACAAGGAAGATAGTTTTTGGTTTAAGAAAAAGTACTTGGTTCAATCAAAAGACTTTTTTGAAAAATATGGAGGTAAAGCAATCATCTTTGCAAGGTTCCTTCCAATACTAAGAACATTTGCTCCTATAGTAGCTGGAATTGTGTCCATGGATAAACAAAAATTTATGTTTTATAATGTTTTAAGCTCATTTATTTGGTCTTTCACATTGATTTTTGCGGGACATTATTTGTATGGTTTTTTACTTGAAAATTATCAGATTGATTTAAAAGAACATATCGAGTTAATTGTATTAATTTTAGTTGGAATTACTGTTTTACCTGTAATCTATAAATTTAGTAGAAAATCAAAAACGAAAGAATAAATAATAATATGTCATAAAAAAACCGTCTCATGCAAATGAGACGGTTTTTTTGTATTGTGGATTGATGGATTACATCATTCCTGGCATACCTCCACCCATTGGGTTTCCACCGTTATCTTCTTTGATATCTATCAGAGCACATTCAGTAGTTAATATCATTCCAGCAACCGAAGCTGCGTTTTCTAATGCTACACGCGTTACTTTTTTAGGATCAATAATTCCTGCTTTAAGCATGTCAACATATTCATCCGTTTTTGCGTTGTATCCAAAATCACCTGTTCCTTCAGCAACTTTTGCAACAACAACAGAACCTTCAAGACCTGCATTTTCAACAATAGTTCTTAATGGAGACTCTATTGCACGAGAAACAATTTGAATTCCGGTTGCTTCATCAGCATTATCAGCTTTAATAGCGCTAAGTGCATTTTTAGCTCTCAATAAAGCAACACCACCACCAGCAACAATTCCTTCTTCAACAGCAGCGCGAGTTGCGTGAAGTGCATCATCAACTCTGTCTTTTTTCTCTTTCATTTCTACTTCAGAAGCAGCACCAACATAAAGTACAGCAACTCCGCCAGCTAATTTAGCCAAACGTTCTTGCAGCTTTTCTTTGTCATAATCAGAAGTCGTAGCTTCCATTTGACCTTTAATTTGGTTGACACGATTTTTGATCATATCAGCTTCACCAGCTCCACTTACAATCGTTGTATTGTCTTTGTCGATAGTCACTTTTTTAGCAGTTCCTAACATTTCGATAGTTGTATTCTCTAAAGTGTATCCTCTTTCTTCTGAAATTACAGTTCCTCCAGTTAGGATAGCGATATCTTCCAACATTGCTTTTCTTCTGTCTCCAAAACCAGGCGCTTTTACAGCAGCGATTTTTAGAGCTCCACGTAATTTATTTACCACCAATGTAGATAATGCTTCACCATCGACATCTTCAGCAATAATTAATAATGGTTTTCCAGATTGAGCAACTGGCTCCAAAACTGGTAATAATTCTTTTAAAGAAGATACTTTTTTATCATATAAAAGGATGTAAGGATTTTCCAATTCTACTTCCATTTTTTCTGAATTAGTAACAAAATAAGGAGAAAGATATCCTCTGTCAAATTGCATACCTTCCACAACATCAACATACGTATCAGTTCCTTTAGCTTCTTCGACAGTAATTACACCTTCTTTTCCAACTTTTGCGAAAGCAGCAGCGATTAACTCACCTATTACTTCGTCGTTATTAGCTGAAATTGAAGCAATTTGTTTGATTTTTTCAGAATCGCTTCCCACTACTTTTGCTTGTTTTGCTAAGTCAGCAACAATAGCTTCAACCGCTTTGTCGATACCACGTTTCAAGTCCATAGGATTTGCTCCCGCAGCGACGTTTTTCAATCCTTCTTTTACAATAGCTTGTGCCAAAACAGTCGCAGTTGTAGTTCCGTCTCCAGCTAAATCATTCGTTTTAGACGCAACTTCTTTCACCATTTGAGCACCCATGTTTTCCAATGGATCCTTTAATTCAATTTCTTTTGCAACGGTAACACCATCTTTAGTAACAGTTGGTCCTCCAAACGCTTTTCCAATAATTACATTACGACCTTTTGGTCCTAGAGTTACTTTTACTGCATTAGCCAATGCATCTACACCACGTTTTAATCCGTCACGTGCTTCAATATCAAATTTTATATCTTTTGCCATTTTTATTGTCATTGCGAGGTACGAAGCAATCGCATCCTCATTATTAATTTAATTTGTTTTAAGTTTGCTTTACCAGTTCCAGCAAAGCTATCGAGTCAAATTGTCTCGATACTTAATTTTTCAGATTGAATACTATTTAGATAATCGCTAAAATATCATCTTCACGCATGATCAGGTAATCTTTACCTTCCAGTTTCAATTCAGTTCCTGCATATTTTCCGTACAGTACTGAATCGCCAATTTTCACAGTCATTGTGTGTTCTTTTGTTCCGTTTCCAACAGCAACAACAGTTCCTTTTTGTGGTTTTTCTTTAGCTGTATCTGGAATAAAAATACCTGAAGCAGTTTTTGTTTCCGCTGCAACGGGTTCGATAAGAACTCGGTCTGAAAGAGGTTTAATGTTTAAAGCCATAATTTTATATTTTTTATATTAGTTGTTTTTATTACGGTTAACTATATTTCAGAAATTATGCCAGCCTAATAAAACTGACATAATTTCTTATAAAAAATGCCAGCTTTGACAGGCTGGCATTTAGAATATGGTGTACTAATTTATTCTGCTGGATTTGTTGCAGCAGGTGTGTTTTGTGCAGGAGCAACTGGTGTGGTTACAGCAGGCGTTGCATTTCCTGTGTTTTCAATGATTTTAGAGTCAGTATCACTTAATGTTCCCGTAAAGCTTAAGCTAGAAAGTAATATAAGTGCAATTAGTATAGTTGCTAATGTCCAAGTACTTTTGTCTAAAAAATCAGTTGTTTTTTGTACTCCACCTAACATTTGAGAACCACCTAATGTAGATGATAATCCTCCGCCTTTAGGGTTTTGAACCATGATAACTACGATTAATAGAAAACAAACTATAGTTATTAAAACTAAAAAAATTGAAAATGTACTCATTGTTTAATTATTATTATGTTGTAAAATCTTAATATCCGATATGCGGTCTGCAAAGAAACTACTTTTTTCTGGATATTTCAAAATTAATATTTCATAAGCTTGAATCGCTTTTTGATATTTTTTTTGCTCCAAATAGACTCTGGCTAAAGTTTCCGTCATCAAGAACGAATTGTCAGCAGCATTTAGGTCAAATTGAACAGTGGCAGCAACTCCGTGTCTTACTGGAGAAATCTTTGGACTTGCTTCAATAAATTTATCTATTAATTCTAATTTCTTTCTTTTACCTTCGTTTACTATAAGCGGCATTAAGTTACTGGGACTTTCTTTTTCTCTTATTATAGGTTCAGTGCGGGAAAGTTGTAACCATTCTTGAAAGGAATGTTGTTCACGTACAGAAAAATCTAACGGTTTGCCAATTGCCAGTTTTTCTTCGGTGATTTTTGAAGCATTATCAACTTCGAGTACTGAAGCTTTTCTTATCGATGTCAATATCGATTTTTCTAAAGAATTTATTTTGGATTCAGTTTTTTCTGCACTAATAATAATTTCACTGTCAACAACTGTTATATCAAGAATTTCTAATGCTTTTTTATCATAAAGATCTTTTTGAATCGAAGTGAATGTATCTGATGTAATGAAATCAAATAAAATAGATCGGTCCGTTGAATGTGCTGCGGTGATTTTTAAGGCAGTATTGTATTTAAAACTGTTTTGATTGTAAAGCCCTTTTAATTGAATTGCTCTGGCGCTTTGAAAATAAGGAAACTCCGTGAGTACGTTTTCCAAAGCTTCCGTTTGCTTTTCATGGATCGCATTAGGTTTATTAATCAAGTAAGTATAATCGGTTACGTTCATCTTTTAAGAGTTCAATGTTTAGTGATCAGTGTTCAATTTTTAGTGTATTTAAATGAATACTAAAAACTGCCAGTGGAATACTACTTCAGTTACCATTTTGCCAAAGACTCATTAAAGATGTCTTGTGTTATTCTTTCAAAAATTTCTTTCAAAGCATTGTTTAAAGTCGCTCCTGTCAATTGCTGTTGCGCGGGATAGTCATAGAAGAACGTAAATGGTTTTTCAAAATCATCCGTTTCTTTATTTTTATTGGTAAACCGAACGTTGACTCTAATTGTCAAACGATTTTGAGATGCCTGCTGATCTGCAGTTGCTGTCATCGGACTTATTCTGTAATCTACAATTTCGCCTTCGTAAGTGAGATCCGCATCATTTTTAACCAAGTTCAAATTGGTTTGATTCTGAATTAAATCCTGTAGTTCTAATGTAAATGTTCTGTCAATACCAGGCTCAATCAATTCAGCGTTATTCTGAAAAAAACCAACCTGAAATGTTTTAGCATCAATTTTACCGGTTCCTGTAAAGTTATAAACCGAGCAACTGTTGATGCTCATTATGATTATTGAAAGAAGAATAAGTTTAATATGTTTCATTTTATGTTTTAAAAATTGCTTCCCCGGTTCGCTAACGCGTGGGTTAAAGATATTCATTTTGAATTATAGCATTTGTCTCTGAGTAATTTGAGGTAAAAACTACAAGTCAAATTGCTTAATTTTTCGATATAAAGTCCTTTCAGAAATGCCTAATTCATCCGCGGCAGCTTTTCGTTTTCCTTTATTTTTCTCTAATGATTTTTTAATCATTTCGATTTCTTTTTGTTCTAGACGTAAAGTTTCTTCTTCTTCGATTGTTTCTGCAAAAAGGTAATTCTCATCATTTTCCTGATATACATCTTCATTGTTTTTAGCAGTGATTAATGTTGACCTTGGTTCTTCTTCAAAATCTATTTCGCTGTCATTTTCTTTGGAACCATATATTTTTTTTATTAAATGCTGATTGGTTTCCTGTACTTTGGACACGCCATTTTGAATCAATTCCAACGTTAATTTTTTCAAATCATTCAAATCACTTTTCATATCAAAAAGTACTTTGTACAAAATTTCTCTTTCAGTACTAAAATCACTTTCGCTTTTCTTATCTTTTATGACCGATGGTAAATTGTTGCCCAAAACCGGTAGATACGATTGCAAAGTCGCACCGGAAATATCCCGATTTGTTTCCAAAACAGATATTTGTTCGGCCACATTTCGCAATTGTCTGATATTACCACTCCAACGGAATTTTTGTAATAATTGAATAGCGTTTTCTTCCAGTTTTAACGGAGGCATTTTATATTTATGGGCAAAATCAGCCACGAATTTCCGGAATAACAAATGAATATCATCTTTTCGATCGCGCAAAGGCGGTAAAGTAATATCCACCGTACTTAATCGGTAATATAAATCCTCGCGAAATTTCCCTTTTTCAATAGCCTCAAATAAATTGACATTTGTAGCCGCCACAATTCTCACATCTGTTTTCTGTACTTGCGAGGAACCCACTTTTATAAATTCGCCATTTTCTAAAACACGCAACAAACGAACTTGAGTGGTAAGCGGCAATTCACCTACTTCATCTAGAAAAATAGTTCCGCCGTCAGCGACTTCAAAATAACCTTCACGAGTATTAGTCGCACCGGTAAAAGCCCCTTTTTCATGCCCGAAAAGTTCACTGTCAATCGTTCCTTCCGGAATGGCTCCACAGTTTACGGCAATATATTTCCCATGTTTTCTGTGCGAAAGCGAGTGAATAATTCTAGGAATATTTTCTTTTCCCACACCGCTTTCTCCTGCAACTAACACCGTAATGTCAGTAGGAGCTACCTGTATGGCTTTTTCTATCGCACGATTGAGCTTTTGATCGTTCCCGATAATCTCAAATCGTTGTTTTATGTTTTGAATTGATTCCATACTTTATTTTTTTTGCCACAGATTAAAAAGATTTTCACAGATTTACTTAATTTTATTTACAAAGCATATCTTTTATATTGTAAAGATTTATTTTGAAAATTAACTAATAATCCAACTTTTGAATCTGCTAATTTCAAATAGTTTAAAATTTGTGCAATATGTTCGTTGCAGAATTCTTTTACAGCTTTTATCTCTAATACAATATCTTCACATACAATAAAATCGGCATTAAATTTACTACGCAAAATCTCACCTTTATAATTAATTGAAAATTCTTTTTCTCTTTCGTAAGAAATATTGTTTAGCTTGAATTCTATTTCTAAAGCATCTTTGTAAACAATTTCTAAGAATCCTGGACCAAGAATTCTATGTACTTCCATACAAATTCCTATAATTTTATACGTTTCTTGTTCTCTGTATCCTTCCATCACAACGTTTTAATTTTTTATAGCAGATCAGAAAGATTAAAGAATTAAAAAGAAATCTGTGAAAATTTTTTTAATCTGTGGCTAATTTTTTAATTCATTTCACTCAAACCAACTGCTGTTCCTTTTAAAGTTCCGCTGGTGCAGCTTTCAATTTTAACTAAAACAAAAGCACCGATTTTATAATCTTCTTTTGGAAAAACCACCGTAATGCTTTGTGAATTTCTACCTGAAAATTCTTCGGTTGATTTTTTTGAAACTTTCTCTACCAAAACTTCAACGGTTTGTCCTATGAATTCTTCACTGCGGAACCAAGCGTGTTTTTGTTGTAAATCGACAATTTCCTGCAATCTTCTTGCTTTCGTTTCTTCGGTTACATCATCTTCCATTTTTCGGCCAGCTAAGGTTCCGGGACGTTCTGAATACGAATACATATAACCAAAATTATATTTCACATATTCCATTAAACTTAAGGTATCGTTATGATCTTGTTCGGTTTCTGTTGGAAAACCACTAATCATATCCTGTGAAATTGAACCATTTGGAATAATTGTTCTGATTTTATCAATCAATGTCATGTATTCCTCACGCGTATGTAAACGGTTCATTGCCGCTAAAATTCTATTGCTTCCTGATTGAACTGGTAAGTGAATATGCTTGCAAATATTAGGATGTTTCGCAATTACATGTAACACACTTTCATGCATGTCCTGCGGATTAGAGGTTGAAAATCGGATTCTCATTTTTGGGAAACCAACCGCCACCATATCCAGTAATTGGTCAAAGTCAACAGCAGTTGCTTTTTGCATTTCAGTAGCATTTTCAAAATCTTTCTTCAATCCGCCACCGTACCAAAGGAAACTATCCACGTTTTGTCCCAAAAGCGTAATTTCTTTAAACCCTTTATCCCACAAATCCTGAATTTCGGTCATGATGCTCTGAGGTTCTCTACTTCGTTCTCTCCCGCGGGTAAAAGGTACCACGCAAAACGTGCACATATTATCACAACCACGAGTAATTGAAACTAAAGCGGTAATTCCGTTACTCATTAATCGCACTGGAGATATATCGCCATAGGTTTCGTCTTTCGACAAAATCACATTAATCGCATCACGGCCTTCTTCCACTTCTTGTAAAAGGTTTGGTAAATCTTTATACGCATCAGGACCCACAACAAGATCTACAATTTTTTCTTCTTCCAAGAATTGACTTTTCAAACGCTCGGCCATACAGCCTAAAACGCCTACTTTCATTTTCGGATTAATACGTTTGACGGCATTGTATTTTTCTAAACGTTTGCGAATCGTCTGCTCTGCTTTGTCCCGAATAGAACAGGTATTGACCAAAACCAAATCGGCTTCTTCCAAAATTTGCGTTGTATTGTATCCGTTTCCCGATAGAATGGAAGCAACGATTTCACTGTCTGAAAAATTCATTGCGCAGCCATAACTTTCAATAAAAAGTTTCTTTGTATTCTCGGGTTTATTTTGTAAAACAAGACTTTCGCCCTGTTTGCTTTCTTCAATAATCTTTTCCATTATGTATTTTCAAAGTGCAAAGATAAGGGAATTCAAATAAATATGACAAGATGTCAGATTAAGAATTAACACTATTTTGTTTTTTACATAATTACATTAAAAAGAGGGTAAGATTTCTTTAGCGGTGCCTTTAATATCATAATTAGTTTTTAATACCAGTCCAAAATCCTAGTTGTTAATTTTTTCGAGTTTGTTGATATTGGGTTGCGCTAATTCCTTTAAAGCGATTGTTGTTTTCTTTTATGTTAAAAAAAAACAACTGAGCTGTTATGATTGGTTTTTCTGAGGGCAGTAATAGTTTCGTTTTTTATAATGATCTGGCAGTTACAGCTCGGATTAATCTATGGATTATTTACTAGAAAGGTAAAATTAATTTTAATCGTAGTATAAATTCTATTTACTAAGTGGTTGTTTTATTTCTATAAAAATCAATTATTTGATAATTTAAATAGGTTTCTAAAGATTACGATACAAATTATATTAGACCGTTAAATTTTTATTAAAAAACTAAAAATCAGATATTTATAAATTAAATTTATAATAATTTTACGGATGTAATTAATTGGAAGAAGTAGTACTTACCGTATTTTTTGGATATAAGATATCAACATCTATGTGAACGGTTTCCACCTGTACATTTTCTTGTTATCGATGTGATTATTCGAACAAAAAACAAAAATTAATCGTATTTATTATAATTAAAACTAATTGCACCTATTATTTAATTCTAATCAAATAATTCTAATCTTAAATTAAAAACTATGGACACTGAAAGAGATCAAAACCGAGCTGAAGGAACTAATTCGGAACGAAAAATGTTAACAGGAATGTTTTCAGATCGCGAAAGCACCGAGAAAGCTTACAATTCACTTCATGAAAGAGGGTATAGTAAGGATGATATAAACTTAATTATGTCTGATGATACTCGTAAGAAACATTTTGCCGATGATGCTCAAGAAACGGAAATTGGTACTAAAGCAGCAGAAGGAGCAGGAAAAGGATCTGCTATCGGAGGTACCGTGGGCGCAATTGTAGGAGTGGTAGCAGCACTAGGCACTAGTTTAGTTATACCTGGCTTAGGGTTGCTTGTGGCCGGGCCTTTAGCAGCCGGTTTAGCGGGTGCGGGTGCGGGCGGAATTGCAGGTGGAGTAATTGGAGCCTTAGTGGGTTCAGGAGTTCCCGAAGAACGCGCTAAATTATATGAATCTGGAGTAAAAGATGGGCATATTATTATGGGAGTTCATCCTCGTAATGATGAGGATGCTACGATGATAGAACAGTCGTGGCGTGAAAATAAAGGACAAGAAATATACCGTTAAATTTAACAGTTTTAAAAAGGGGAATGTATTGCAAAATGCTTCCCTTTTTTTTATTGCTTTAAATTTTAGCTTTAAAATAATTATTAGGTTAAGACAAATTTAAAATTAGGCAATCAGTTTAATCCCTAGTTTCAATCAAATCCTATTAAATTTTTTTTTGAAAATAAAATGTGGGTGCTAAGGAATAAGTATGGAATTTTGAGAAAATAATACAATAATTTTTATTTGTTTAATTGATTGATATTTTAGCGAGTTGGTAGTAATCCAAAGCTGTATTTCAACGAGAAAATTTACTTTTAAAATTTAAAAAACTTAAAATTTAAAAAAATCATATACTTTTGCCGACATAAACAATTGGAATATGGCAAAGAATTTAGTTATAGTGGAATCACCTGCGAAGGCAAAAACAATCGAAAAATTTCTAGGAAGTGATTTTCAGGTCGAGTCAAGTTACGGACATATTGCTGACTTGCCCTCTAAAGAAATTGGTGTAGATGTAGAAAATGGTTTCAAACCCAAATATGAAGTTTCTGCTGATAAGAAAGCGTTGGTAAGCAAATTAAAAACTTTAGCCAAGAATGCCGAAATGGTTTGGTTAGCAAGCGATGAAGATCGTGAGGGGGAAGCTATTTCTTGGCATTTAGCCGAAGAATTAAAACTAGACAAAAAGAAAACCAAGCGAATTGTTTTCCATGAAATAACTAAAACTGCCATTCTAAAAGCGATTGATAATCCACGTGAAATCGATTATAATTTAGTCAATGCACAACAAGCCCGTCGTGTTTTGGACAGATTAGTTGGTTATGAATTGTCTCCAGTACTTTGGAGAAAAATAAAAGGCGGGCTTTCTGCGGGTCGTGTACAATCAGTATCCGTTCGTTTAATTGTAGAGCGCGAAAGAGAAATTCAAAACTTTAATGCAATTGCATCATATTCTGTTGTAGCTGAATTCACTACTGAATCTGGCAAAACATTTAAAGCCAAACTGCCTAAAAATTTCAATACTAAAAAAGAAGCCGAAGATTTTTTAAATAAAAATATAGGTTCTACATATAAGGTTTCGGATTTAGAAACAAAACCTACCAAGAAAACTCCAACTGGTCCATTTACGACTTCGACCTTGCAACAAGAAGCTGCACGTAAATTGTATTTACCTGTTGGGATTACCATGCAACTTGCACAACGTTTGTATGAAGCTGGACTTATTACATATATGAGAACGGACAGTGTGAATTTATCTAAAGATGCGATGGAAGCTGCTCAGGCTGAAATTATCAAATCCTACGGAAAAGAATTCTCGAAACCGCGAACTTTTGTCAATAAAAGCAAAGGCGCACAGGAAGCGCACGAAGCAATTCGGCCTACGGATATGTCTCGTCATACCGTAGATATCGATCGAGATCAAGCACGATTGTACGATTTGATTTGGAAAAGAACATTGGCTTCGCAAATGAGTGATGCGCAATTAGAACGTACTAACGTGAAAATTGAAGCAAATAATCACGGTGAAATATTCACAGCTTCTGGAGAAGTATTGCTTTTTGAAGGTTTTTTGAAAGTGTATCTTGAAGGTCATGATGACGATGAAGAAGAGCAGGAAGGGATGTTGCCAGCTATGAAAGTCAATGAAAAGTTACAAAACAATTATATTTCAGCGACTGAAAGGTACTCTAGAGCGCCTGCACGATATACCGAAGCTTCATTGGTAAAAAAATTAGAAGAATTGGGCATTGGTCGTCCTTCGACTTATGCGCCAACAATTTCTACCATTATCAACAGAAATTATGTAGAGAAAGGAAATCTTGATGGACAAGAACGTAATTATAAACAATTGACTTTACAGTCCGGGAAAGTAGGGGAGAAGTTGTTGAAAGAAAATACAGGTTCTGATAAAGGAAAATTAGTTCCTACAGATATTGGAACTATTGTTACCGATTTCTTGGTAAAGAATTTCGGAAATATTTTAGATTATAATTTCACGGCAAAAGTCGAACAGGATTTTGATGAAATTGCTGAAGGAAATATTGTTTGGACAAAAATGATGCAAGAGTTCTACGATAAATTTCACCCGACGGTAAAAGACGTAGAGGCCAATGCAGAAAGAGAAAGCGGTGAAAGAATTTTGGGAACAGATCCAAAAACGGGAAAACCAGTTTCAGTTCGTTTGGGTAAATTTGGTCCGATGGCTCAAATTGGAGCTGCAGATGATGACGAGAAAAAATTTGCCAGTTTGATGACCGATCAAAATATTGGAAACATTACTTTGGAGGAAACGTTGAAATTGTTTTTGTTGCCAAAAAATCTCGGAGAATATAAAGGAGAAGAAGTTGAGGTAAGTAATGGACGATATGGCCCATACATTCGTCATGGCGCTGCTTTTGTTTCTTTGCCAAAAGGAGAAAATCCCTTAGATGTAGATTTTGAAAGAGCTCAGGAATTAATTGATGAGAAAGCAGTTGCCGATGCTCCGATAGCTATTTATAAAGGGGAAGGTGTGCAAAAAGGAACAGGCCGTTTTGGTCCTTTCATTAAATGGAACGGTTTGTTTATTAATGTAAGTAAAAAGTATAACTTTGATAACCTATCTCAATCGGATATCGAAGCCTTGATTGAAGATAAATTGCAAAAGAATATTGATAAGGTTTTGCATAATTGGGAAGAAGAAGGAATTTTGGTTGAAAAAGCCCGTTGGGGACGCTCCGTTATTACTAAAGGTAAAATCAAAATTGAATTGAGTAAAGATGTTGATGCTGCAAAATTGACCTTAGCAGAAGTTCAGGAAATGGTTGCCAAGAAAACGCCAGCCAAAAAAGCAGCTGCCAAAAAAGCACCGGTCAAAAAAGCTCCAGCAAAGAAAGCTGTTGTGAAAAAAAAATAATAACTAATTCCAATCTTGTCTCCCTCTCTCTTAAAGAGGGTTGGGGAGCGGAAAAAATATAAATATAATGGAATTTGATTTTCTAAAACCAGTCGATAACGAAATTCTTACTTATATAAACGGATTGACTTCTCAGCAATTAGGAAGTAAAATAGTGTTGCATACTGATAAACAGTTTCCAGATTTAAATAAGATTAAAATTGCTGTCATAGGCGTTGTAGAAAATCGAGGAGATAAAAAAGCCGTTTCAGATGTGGATTTAATACCACTTAGAAAAGAGCTTTACGGATTGTTTCCTGGAAACTGGGATGCTTCTATTGCTGATTTAGGCGATATTCTTGCTGGGAATTCTAGTGAAGACACTTATTTTGCATTAAAAAAAGTTGTTGCAAGTTTAATTAAGAAAAAAATTACTCCTATAGTTATTGGTGGTTCTCAAGATTTGACGTACGCGCTCTATAGAGCTTACGATGATTTGGAACAAATGGTTAATTTAGTTTCGATAGATAATAAATTTGATTTTGGTAAGGACGAGGAAGCAGTTTCGGCATCGTCTTATTTGACAAAAATAATTGTAGACGAACCCAATAATCTTTTTAACTATTGTAATATTGGGTATCAGACGTATTTTAATTCGCAGGAAGAAATAGATTTAATTGAAAAACTATTTTTTGATGCGTATAGGCTAGGAGAGGTTTCCAATAACATTTCTATTTCGGAGCCAGTTTTTAGAGATGCTGATTTAGTAAGTATTGATTTACATTCAGTCAAATCATCTGATTCGGGAAATTTTATTTCGTTCGCGCCAAATGGATTTAATGGAAAAGAAATTTGCGCTTTGTCACGATATGCAGGAATAAGTGATAAAGTATCGTCATTTGGAATATTCAACCATAATAACTCAATACAAGAATCGGTGCTTATAGCGCAGATAATTTGGTATTTTATAGAAGGGTTTCATTATCGCTCTAATGAGTATCCTTTTGGAAGTAAGGAAAATTATTTGAAATATATAGTGCCATTGGAAGAGGAGGAATTAATTTTTTTTAAAAGTGATAAAACGGATCGCTGGTGGATCGAAATCCCTTTTATTTCAAATGGTAATAATAAACTAAAAAGAAATACGTTATTACCATGTTCCTACGAGGAGTATTTATTGGCTTGCAACCAAGAATTACCGGAAAGATGGTGGAAAGCACAACGTAAAAATATTGTGTAAATAATGTAACTAGATTCACGATTCAATCCTTAAAAAACGTTTGAAAATTAATGTGTTTTATGGTAGTTTTACCGTAATGTAATACATGAAAAATGCAGTTTAGATGTATTTTATCGGTTATTTTGGTATTTTATCGATAAAATATTTTTTTTGTATTTTATTTAACATTATTTTTGAGCGTCAATTAATTTCACGGCAAAAAATATTGTTTTATAAATAAATAATAAATAGGTTTACACACTTAAAAATAATGAATAGATAACAAAATTTATATGAAGAAGTTCATTGCATATACGTCAATTTTAGCCCTTTTGATCGGCTGTGGTAAATCAAGCGATAAAGGAGAATTAGTTGGTATTAATGGAGGCAAATGGCATCCTGAAAAACCGTATGGAATGGCTTTAATTCCTGGTGGTGCTTTTATTATGGGTAAATCAGATGCTGATTTAGCTAATGTGGAAGATGCACCTACTAAAACCGTTACTGTTCGTTCATTTTACATGGACGAGACGGAAATTACTAACAGTGAGTACCGTCAGTTTGTAGAATGGGTAAAAGACTCTACAATGAGAGTTCGATTAGCGATTATGGCTGATATGAGCGGGCAAACTGCTGATGCAGGGGCTGCTAAAGGTAAAAATGCTGGAAGCATTGGTGATTTTGCTTTTAATGATTCAGATCCTGAAAAAATGACGGCGTATGATAAATACATGTATGATAATTATTATAGTGTAGGTACCGCTGACGATCCTTATGCAGGTAGAAAATTGAACAAAAAAGTGAAACTTATCAAAGATACTAAGCTGTATCCAGATGCTGAATATACTGAAGTGATGGATTCTATGTACTTGCCGATCGAAGCTTCATACAATGGATTAAGAACTATTGACGTAAATAAATTGAAATTTCGGTACTCCTGGATGGATATTCAGGCAGCTGCAAAAGCTAAAGTAGGAAATAGAAAAAACTTCATCAGAACAGAAGAAGTAAAAGTATATCCTGATACAACGGTTTGGATTAAAGATTATGCGTACTCCTATAATGAGCCTATGCATAATGATTATTTTTGGCATAAAGCGTACGGAGACTATCCGGTTGTAGGAGTTAGATGGACTCAGGCAAAAGCATTTTGTGCTTGGAGAACATTAAATAAAAATACCTACATAAAATCTAAAAAGAAAGGCCACGATCTGATAAACTCTTTCAGATTGCCAACAGAGGCTGAATGGGAATATTCAGCAAGAGGAGGTTTAGAATCCGCTACTTATCCTTGGGGTGGTCCTTATACTAAAAATGACAGAGGTTGTTTTCTTGCTAACTTTAAACCTAACAGAGGGGATTATGCGGCAGATGAAGCTTTGTATACAGTAGAAGCAAAATCCTATGAGCCAAATGGTTATAATCTTTATAATATGGCTGGGAACGTTTCGGAATGGACAGATTCTTCCTATGATCCAAATGCTTACGAATATGTTTCTTCTATGAATCCGAATGTTCAGGATTATAGAAATCAAAGAAAAGTAGTTCGAGGTGGTTCATGGAAAGACGTTGCTTATTTTCTTCAAGTAAGTACTCGTGATCATGAATATGCAGATTCTGCAAGAAGTTATATTGGTTTTAGAACGGTTCAAGATTATATGGGCCTTCAAACTACTGGAACCGGGAAAAAGAAATAATTATAACAAAATCAAATCTATATCTACTAAATTTTAAAAAAAAAACTATCATGGCTTTACTAAGTAAAAAACAAATGAATTTCGCATACGGTATGGGAGCTGCGGTTGTAATTATTGGAGCGTTATTCAAAATTACACATATTGAATTTGGAATTATAACAGGGAATTTAATGCTTACAATAGGTCTTATAGTGGAAGCTTTAATTTTTGCTCTTTCTGCTTTTGAACCAGTTGATGATGAGTTAGATTGGACATTAGTTTATCCTGAATTAGCAAATGGAGTAAAAGGAGAACCAAAGAAAAAAGTGGAAACGCCATCAGATGCGCAAGGATTATTGTCTCAAAAATTGGATGCAATGTTGAAAGACGCTAAAATTGATGGAGAATTAATGGCCAGTTTAGGTACTAGTATAAAGAACTTTGAATCAGCAGCTAAAGGAATTGCTCCAACGGTAGATTCTATTACGGCAACCAAAAAATACAGTGAAGAATTGTCTATGGCTGCGGCACAGATGGAATCTTTGAATAGTCTCTACAAAGTACAATTGGAAAGCGCTTCAAGAAATGCTGAAGCAAATAAAGAAATTGCTGAAAACGCTGTGAAATTAAAGGAGCAAATGCAATCTATGACTACAAATATTGCATCATTAAACAATGTTTACGGCGGTATGCTATCTGCAATGGGTAATAAAGGATAATTAGTTTCAAACTATAAAAAAACAACAAACTAATTAGTAGAAAATATGGCAGGAGGAAAACTAACCCCTAGACAGAAGATGATTAACCTAATGTACTTGGTTTTTATCGCAATGTTAGCTTTAAATATGTCCAAAGAGGTTTTATCAGCTTTTGGGATTTTAAATATTAAAATAGTAGAGTCTAACTCTATAACGGATACCAGAAATGAAAGTTCATTTCAACAGTTAGCTCAAAAAGCTGTAGATCAGCCAGGGCAGTTTGGGGATAAAAAAGCAAAAGTCGAAAAAATTAGAGCTTTGTCTAAAGAGTTTAACGACTACATAGAAAACATCAAGACAACTGTTACCCAAAAATTTGTAAGAGATGCCGAAGGAAATTTGCCCTATGAGGAAATGGATAAAGGGGATTTAATTGATAGAATGTTCTTTACCGGAGATAAAGTTTCTAAACAAGGGAAAGAGTTTTTAGATAAAATCAATAATTTTTCTTCTCAAATAAAAGCCATTGGTGGAAGTTCAATTGCTGAATCTGAAATGAAAAAAATAGAAGCAAGATTTGCTACAAAACCAATTTATTCTGAAAAAGCAGGTGCTAAATTAGATTGGATAGATTATAATTATAAAGGGTATCCGCTTATTGCTACAATTACTAAATTATCGCAATTACAAGCAGATATCAAAGCAACGGAGAGCGACGTAATGACCGGAATGTTCCAATCGGATTTAGTTGCAGCTGCATCACTTACGGCCTATCAACCGATTGTAGTTCTTGATAAATCAGTTTTCTTTCAAGGAGAAGCAGTAACAGGAAAAATTATTTTAGGAAAATTTGATCCATCATTAAAAGCAAAATCGGTTATTGTCAATGGATCTAGTGTGCAAGCGCAAGCTGGTCAAGCTAAATTCTCTTTTGGAGCGGGTAATATAGGTGAACATGCTATCGGAGGGTCTTTTAATTTTGATGAAAACGGGAAAGTGGTAAGCTTACCTATCAAAGATAAATACGTAGTTGTTGCTAGACCAAAATCAGCTACTATTTCTGCGGATAAAATGAATGTAGTTTACAGAGGTGTTGTAAACCCGATGACTATTTCTTTTGCGGGTGTTTCTGCAGATAAAGTGTCGGCAAGTGCTCCAGGATTAAGTTCTGCGGGTGGTGGAAAATATAACATGAGTCCGGGATCAGGAACAGAAACTGTTATCAATGTAACAGGAACACTTCCTGATGGTTCTAAAGTTACGGATAGAAAAACCTTTAGAATAAAAGGTATTCCTGGTCCAACTGGAACTATTAGAGGAGAAATGGGTGTGGTAAAAGGACCTAAATCAAATTTACAAATTGCTACAATTGGAGCAAAATTAGTGGATTTCGACTTTGAAGTTGGTTTGAATGTTGTCGGATTTAATTTAAAAGTAACAGGTCAGCCTACTGTTGTTGTTCAAGGCAATAAATTGAATGCACAGTGTAATGCTGTACTTTCAAAAGCAGTTAGAGGGGATCAAGTTACTATTTCTGAAATAAAAACAAAACTTGTAGGTGCAGGTAGCTATTTATTGCCAAGAACTGCTCCCGTAATTTTTGAAATACAATAAATAAAAAGTAAGTTTATATTTGACCTACTTCAATATCTTATTATGATACCATGATGAACGTAAGAAATTTTTTAATCGCTATTGTCTCTATCACGGGGAGTTTCGCTTCCTTTGGACAGTCTAATTTGCTTAATGCAAAAACTCCTGACCAAATAGGGCTTAAAACTGCAGCACAGCTCATTTCAGATAATGACAAACCATTAGAGTATGGTTATGTGCATGATAGGGATGTTTTAATGGGTAAGACTACATGGGAAATTATTGACTTAAGTGAAAAAATTAATTTTGCTTTGTATTTTCCCGTTGATACTGCAAATATTGGATCCGATAGAAGATCGTTATATGATGTGCTTACCAAAGCTATGAAGAATGGTGAAATTACTGAGGTGTATACCGATAGTTATTTCAATACCAAAAAATCAATGCAAGATATTCAAGCTTCATTGACTCGAATTGACACTACTGATGCAGGTCGAGAACAGATTAATGCAGGAAATCAAATATCTGATGAGTATATTTTACGACAAGACTTATCTGCTCAAGATGTAACCCAATATAAAATTAAAGGATACTGGTATTTTGACAAACGTCAAAGCGAATTGAAGTATCGTTTATTGGGAATTTGTCCTGTAACTCCTGATGTTTACACGATGAACAGTGATCAAAAAGATTATATTGAATTGTTCTGGGTATTCTTCCCAGCAGCACGAGAAGTTTTACATGAAGCAAAAGCTTTCAATGATAAAAATTCAGCAATGCCAGTTTCATTCGATCAAATATTAAACTCCAGGCGTTTTAATAGTGTTATTTACAAAGAAGAAAATGTATACGGTGATAGAAGCATTGACGAATACATGAAAGATAATGCGCAGAATCAATTATTAGAATCGGAAAGAGTAAAAGAGAAAATTCGTAATTTTGAATCCGATATGTGGAATTATTGATACCAATTTTAAAAGATTATATAAAACTCTTACTGTAATGGTAAGAGTTTTTTTGTTTTAATTTGGTTACTTTGCACTTATTTAAAAGGTATAATTTCAAATGATTGATTATTTAATTGTAGGATCAGGTTTAGCAGGGATATCATTCGCAGAGGTTGCTTTGCGCCATGATAAATCTATTTTGGTATTGGACAATGACTCCCAAAATTCATCTAAAATTGCTGGAGGTTTGTACAATCCTGTTATTTTAAAGCGTTTTAGCGAAGTGTGGCAAGCACAAGAACAATTGGCGTTGATGAATGAATTTTTTGCTATTTTAGAAGAAAAACTAAATTGCAAGGTCGATTTTAAAACTCCTATTTTAAGAAAATTCTTTTCCGTTGAAGAACAAAACAATTGGTTTGCTGCTTCAGATAAAGTAACGCTTGCTCCTTTTTTGTCGACAACATTAATTTCTAAAAAATATGTCGGGATTGATTCTCCTTACGGATATGGCGAAGTTTTACAAACTGGTTATGTGGACACCGCTTTGCTTTTAAATAAATACAGGGACTATCTGAAAAATAACAATTGGTTTCAAAAAGAATCCTTCGATTATAGTGCTTTGCAAACAGTGTCTGATGGCATTCGTTATAAAGATATTCACGCTAAACATATCATTTTTGCGGAAGGTTTTGGTATGCATGCAAATCCCTATTTTAATAGTTTACCCTTAGACGGGACTAAAGGCGAGCTTTTCATTATTAAAGCACCTGAATTAGATTTAGACGTAATTGTAAACACGAGTGTGTTTATTTTGCCACTTGGGAATGATTTATTCAAAGTTGGAGCAACATACAATTGGAAAGATAAAACAGATGTACCTACAGAGGAAGGTAAAACGGAGTTAATGGCGAGAATAAAAGAAATTATTACATGTGATTTTGAAATTGTTGAGCATTTTGCTGGCGTTCGACCAACAGTTAAAGATAGAAGACCATTAGTGGGAACGCATCAAAACCAGCAAGCAATACATATTTTAAATGGATTGGGAACTAGAGGAGTTATGTTAGGACCTGCAATGGCAAAAGCGTTATTTGAGAATATAGAACATCAAGTTCCACTAAACAAAGAAATTGACATTACTAGATTTCTAACTAGAGCAAAGAAATAATTTTATTTTAGTTTTGTTTTTGGATCATAGGAAACAAACATATTGATATAGATGTTTCTGGACCACCGCAAGACAAATGGAAATAAAACGATTATCGATGCAATTATGGTAATAAATGCAACTTTTAGGCTGGAGCCAAATAAAATAAATGAAATTACAAAGGCTGCTATTCCAGTAGCGACATTTAGTCCGTAACTCACATACATTGCACCATAAAAAAAAGATGGTTCAATTTGATATTTTAAGCCACAATGGCTACAATGTTCATGCATTTTTAAAATTTTACTGAAATGTAACGGATTTTCATCCGAATACATACTCTCATTCTGACATTTAGGGCAAGTTCCTGTTAAAATGCTATTTAATTTGGATCCTTTTTTAAACATTTGCATAAATAATTAATTTTTTAATGTGCTGTAATACAGGTATGTGTGAAGATTAACTTGTTGTTGCTGTCGAATTTACAGTTGAATAGGTAAGCATTCGATGTGATAGTCAAGTTCTATCATTTTAGGTGCTGCAAATATAGTGATTTTTGACCAGATATTATAGCGTGTACAAGAGATTTATTGTCATATTCTTAATAAAACCGAATTATTGTTGAATAATAACTGAATAAAATAAATAAACAATTATAATAAACTAATTTAATTCAAGGTTTATTGATAATGATGCAATATAATTGTTAAAATAGATTCAAATGAACGGTATTCGTTAACCTCAGCTCCAAAAAAGCTTTAACGAAATACTATTAAAGTGAGCACGTTTAATTCTTTTACCCGTGCTAATCACCTTAGTAATTGAATTTGGTGAAAAATGTAATCGAGATTTCACCTCAAACCTGACCATCAATTTCTTTTTTAAACTTATCGAATCTAATATTATTTACCATACTTTTGCATTTTGAAAATTACAATGATAAATATGGATGTTTTACTTTCGAATTTAGTGTTGAATTCAGCAAAAATTTAATAAAAAAACAGGCATACTGTTGAATTACAATCGAATTATAAAAATATAAATAACAGATTAATAATTAGTTAGGTGTTTTGGTAATAGCGTAATTCTAAACATTTGCAAAAAATTTAATTTTTCCTTTTTTACTCCCGGCAATTCGGGATACAAATTTGCAAATTCGAAAAGGAATAAAATAACAATACATGCTTAATATACACAATTTATCCGTTTCGTTTGGTGGTACTTATTTATTTGAAGAAGTTACTTTTCGATTGGGTGCCGGTGACCGTGTGGGTCTTGTTGGGAAGAACGGAGCCGGAAAATCTACCATGCTTAAAATGTTGGCAAAAGATTTTGCTCCTGATTCAGGTGTTATTTCTCAAGAGAAAGATCTTCGTATGGGATTCCTGCGTCAGGATATCGATTTTGAACAAGGAAGAACAGTGCTTGAAGAAGCATACGAAGCTTTTACCGAGATTAAAATTGTGGAGAAAAAACTTGAAGAGATTAATCACTTATTAGTTACAAGGACTGATTATGAAAGTGATGAATACAGCCAGATTATAGAAGACTTATCCGATTATACGCATCGTTTTGAATTATTAGGCGGTTATAATTATGTAGGAGATACAGAGAAGATTTTACTAGGCTTAGGATTTAAAAGAGATGTTTTCGATAATCAAACGGAAACTTTCTCTGGTGGATGGAGAATGCGTATTGAATTAGCGAAATTATTATTGCAGGCCAATGATGTTTTGTTGCTGGATGAGCCTACGAATCACTTGGATATAGAAAGTATCATTTGGTTAGAAAGTTTCCTCCGTAATTATCCCGGAGTGGTAGTGATTGTTTCACACGATAAAATGTTTTTGGACAATGTAACAAACCGAACTATCGAAATTTCCTTGGGTAAAGCATATGATTTCAATAAACCGTATTCGCAGTACTTAGAACTGAGACATGAAATACGGGAGAAGCAATTGGCGACGCAAAAAAACCAAGCCAAGAAAATTGAAGAAACAGAAAAATTGATTGAAAAATTTCGTGCCAAAGCTTCCAAAGCGTCAATGGCACAATCATTAATCAAAAAATTAGATAAAGTAGAACGAATTGAAGTTGATGAAGATGACAATTCTGTGATGAACATTACTTTTCCAGTTTCAAAAGAACCGGGACGGGTAGTTATAGAAGCCGAAAATGTAACCAAAAGCTACGGTGATAAAACAATTTTGAAAGATATCAATCTGTTAGTGGAGCGTGGAAGTAAAATTGCATTTGTTGGACAAAATGGACAGGGAAAATCGACTTTTATTAAGGCTATTGTTGACGAATTCGAATATAAAGGAAACATCAAGCTAGGTCATAATGTACAATTGGGTTATTTTGCCCAAAATCAAGCGGAATATCTGGACGGTGAAATCACATTGTTGCAAACAATGGAAGATGCCGCTGCAGATACGAACCGAATGAAAGTACGCGATATGCTGGGCTCTTTCTTGTTTCGTGGCGATGATGTAGAGAAAAAGGTAAAAGTCCTCTCTGGGGGCGAAAGAAATCGTTTGGCGTTGTGTAAACTATTGTTGCAACCCATTAATGTTTTATTGATGGATGAGCCTACGAATCACTTGGATATCAAATCTAAAAATGTTTTGAAAGCCGCTCTTCAAAAATTTGGCGGTACTTTATTGTTAGTTTCTCATGATAGGGATTTCTTGCAGGGAATGTCAAATTTAGTATATGAGTTTAAAGATCAAAAAATTAAAGAATATTTAGGCGATATCAATTATTTCTTGGAGCAACGTAATATGGAGAATATGCGTGAAGTAGAGAAAAAAGATGCTGAAAAAGCAGCCGCACCTAAAGAAAGCAATAAAGCTTCCTACGAAGATCAGAAAAAAGGAAAAGCACTGCAAAATAAATTAAGCAAAGTGGAGAGTCAAATTAAGCAATTAGAAAAAGATATTCAGCAAGATGATAAAATGCTCGCTTCTAATTATGACAAACATATTGAAGACGCGAAGTTTTTCATAGCTTACAATAAAAAGAAAGCAGAGTTGGAGAAATTACTGTTAGATTGGGAAGTAGTTCAAGACGAAATAGAGCATTTATAAAGAAGAGAGAGTTCCAGTTTGGAACTCTTTTTTTATACAATAATCCCAATCATTTTTGAGTGTGCAATGGCTTCACTGCTATTTTGGAAATAACAAACAGCAACGTTCAGGGTTTCTAAATTTTTCAAAACCTTCGTCACCTTCTCTTTTTTGCTTGTCCTGGTTTGCCTTATATAAACCGCTTTTACGGTTACTGGAAAAATTTTACAAATGGCCTCGTAGAGAAATGGATCGTGCTGAGAGTCATCTCCAAGAAGTACATATTCTAAATTAGGATAGAATTCTAATATGTGTTTTATTTTGTCAAACTTATGATTGTGATTGCCGCTGCCGGTAAAGAAAAAATCAGTGAGACTCGTTTTAATATCCTTCAATAATAAAACTGCTTTTGGAAGTTTATGAATTTCGGTGAATTTTGTAATAAAACGATACAGATTCCATTCACTGCTGGAAACATAGAAAAAAGCATTAAATTCTTCTTTATTTTCCCTTCCGGCGGTACTTAAAGCCTGATAATGTGTGACTACATCTTCATATATTTTTCTTTTGTTTACATTTTTAAATAATAAAACATATAATTTTTTTAAAGGATTAAACGTGTGTGAAACTAAAAAAGTGTCATCGATATCAGATATAATTCCCAAATTTCCTTTGTGAGGTCGAATGTAACTGTCTCGGGTTTTTACGAATTGATTTTTGTAAACGATACTTACTTCATAATCAATCCAGCCATAATTAGTTTTTTGATCTAATGGGACACAGAATTTAAAATAACCATCGATTAATGTTTTGGTATGAATTTTGGCATTGTTGTGTTCTAAATATACATCGGCGTTTGCTTGTGTTTTTATTTGAAACATTTTAATTACCGAAGTAGCGTTTTTTAGATTCTTTTTTTGAAAATTATATTCCTCAATTGTGGAAGGTATAAAAACGTGCCCCATCACAATCAATTCTTGTTCATTAGCATAACCGCGATATAATTTTAAAATTGGTTTCATTTATTGTAGTACTTTTGAGTGTTGTTGAAATTAATTATTTTTAATCAATAAAAGAAGAAAAAGTTTGAAAAATAATATTATGTTGATTGTAAATCCAATCTCTGGAGATGTTGACAAATCAGAATTAATCGATGCAACAACGATATTTGCCGGAAACGAGAATTTAAATCTGGTGATTTATAATACCTCGGGAGCTTCTGATATTGAGAATATAAAAGTGCTCTTTCAAACCTATAATCCGGAGCGAATAATTGTTGCTGGAGGTGACGGAACAATAAAAATGGTTGCTGAGGCGATGGAAAGTCATGATGTTATTATAGGGATTTTACCGGCTGGGTCTGCCAATGGTTTAGCGGTCGATTTAAATTTGCCAACTACCATCGAAGAAAACTTAGAAATTGCATTTCATAACGACTACATTGAAATAGACATGATTTCTATCAATGGAAAAAAAAGTATTCATTTAAGCGACTTGGGCGTAAATGCGGAAATGATCAAGAACTATGAAAATAGTAGTATCAGGGGTAAATGGGGGTATGCGATACAAACAGTCAATACTTTAATTGATTTGGATGAACCATTTACAGCGACCATAAAAGGCGATTTTGAAACGATTGAATGTACAGCAAGAATGATTGTAATTGCGAATTCTCAAAAGTACGGCACAGGAGTTTCTATTAATCCAAATGGCGTAATGGATGACGGAAAGTTTGAATTAGTTATTTTGAAAAATTTAGATTTAGTTGTGCTTGGGAAAATTATTTCAGGCAATATGCCTGTAGATTCAGAAGATGTTGAGATAATATCTACCGATAAAGCGGTTGTTACAACAAATGTTCCGGTTAGTTTTCAAATCGATGGGGAATATTGTGGGACAGAGATAGAACTGAATATTGAAATTTTGCCCAAACAAATGAAAGTGGCTATTCCAAATATAAATAGTGACATTATTTAAAAGGGTTTCGTTCGTGCCAATTAGTTTCGGGTTCTAAATATCTAAATATTTTTGGCATGTACGAATTGAGTATTTGATTGCTGTGCGCTATAAATCCATACATTTTTATAGGTTTTGCACCCACCGAACTTTTGATTTCCAATGCGGTTCTAGCAAGTACAATTTCCTTAAAACCTTTATTTATTGAATACGCTATCATATCATATAACATATTTAAATACAGCATTTTCTCGCGTTGAATACTTTCGTCATATCCTAAAAAGTAAGTGTCCATTACGGAACCATTTTTTATCAAAGTATTAAATCCAATTAATTTGTCATCAATAAAGTAGCCATAAAAAAGAAATTTTTCTTTAAAGATTTCTTTAAAAATTCTAAAATGGGTTTTTGGCAGAAAAAAAGTATTGAAAGGAGCATTTTGGGCTACATGAAGGTACAAATCATAAATAGAATCTTCCAAAGCTATGATGTCCTCCAAATGCATTTTTCTTTTCTCAATAGAATCTGCTTTTTTCCG
Source organism: Flavobacterium cryophilum (assembly GCF_048286555.1). Lineage (NCBI taxonomy): Bacteria > Pseudomonadati > Bacteroidota > Flavobacteriia > Flavobacteriales > Flavobacteriaceae > Flavobacterium > Flavobacterium cryophilum. Next base: position 1,057,815 of record NZ_JBLVPZ010000001.1, read on the forward strand.
AGCTCTTTTATATTGATCTCTGTATTTTTTTGAAAGCGAGTCGATGTAATCTTGTTCTGATTTCCAGTTTTCATTAATGTGAAAAACCATATTTGGTTGTGTCGAAAACTGATAATCATTTTTGAATTCCGGAATGGCAAAATTCTCAATGTCTTCTTTGTGAAAATCTTTGTAGGTAGTAATATGAATCTTTTTACCTTTACAATGAAACATTTTTTTTAATGCTATTGTAGCTGTATGCAAGGTTTGCAATGCTTTCTTATTATCAATAGATTCGGAAAATGCAAAAGAATTTTGCCCGGTCAACATATTGTTTCCAATTACGAGAACATGAGAGCCAAATTTCCTGAAGACTAAATTCCGAACAATGGTTTTAATACATTTATCGCGATCTCCAAAGGATTTTAATTGATTTAAATCTAAAAATTGAGAAAGAGCAATGCCAACTAAATTTTCATTTTCGAATAGTCCAATAAAATGACACATCATGTTTTCCGGAGATGATTTTTCTAAAATCTCCAAGTATTTTTTGGATAAAAATATGGATGAAACTGCTAAATCATCCCAGTTTGACGGAAGATGTGCTGTGGCGCTATAAATTTTAAAGGAATAAAGTGTATTCAAATTGAAAAATAATTTTTTTCAAAATTAGTTAATAAAGTTAAAGTATTTCTCAATATCTCGAAATTAACTAACTTTATATGAATTAAAAAGAAGATTATGAAAACCTATTCAAAAGAGACCATTCAACCAGAGTTGAAACTACTTAAAGACTGGCAATTTGCTAATAATGGAATGGAGAAAAAGTTTGTTTTTTCAGATTTTACCCAAGCATTGGGTTTTATAGTGCAAGTAGGTGTGATGGCCGAGAAAAGGAATCACCACCCGGAATTATTCAATGTATATAATAAGGTAACAATTAGGCTGACAACCCATGATGCGAAAGGAGTTACTGATAAAGATTTAGATTTAGCCAAAGCTATTGACGGAATCCAATAAAAAAAATAAATTTCGTCGTGTTATTATTTAAAGACGAAATTTATTTTTATTTTTTATAATTATTTCCAAGCGCAAATAATCCCTCCCATTATCATAAAGCATACGATCCAAAAACCACCGGTAACGAGCGTGTATTTGAAACTTCTTCTTTCGTATAAGGCATTCGTTCCTATAACGGGTAATACTAAAAAAAGCCCAGTCATAAAACCGTGTAATGCGCCGTGCTTGAAAGTTCTAAATGAGGATCCATAATCTGCCATAAAAGCTTGGTAAGAAGGTTTTGCTACGCTTGGATCTCCTCCCACCATTCCTAATGCACCAAATTGATGTATTGTTAGCATCTGTAGAACGAAGCTTATAAAAAAAGCATATAATAATGAGATTCCAAATGTTAAGAGCATACTTCCTCCTTTCATTTTTTCTTCCGTCATGCCAGATTCATTCATCCAGATTGTTCCAAAAACTTTTGGATTGTACCACACAAATCCTACTACAAGTGTAGACAGTGCTGCAACAAAAAGTGCTAAAAAATTGATTTCCATAAAATTAGATTTAAAGATTAGTTAATCAAATTTAATAAATTAATATTTAATTAAGAAAATCCATCTTTCTTGTAAGATATAACGCTATAAAATTATAAAACCGTGTATTTCGTCGATTTTATTTGCTGATTAGCTTTGGAGTATGTAGTTTTATGTGTAATAAAGAATTAAATCTAACGGTATGAAAAAAATAACTACTCTATTTTTAACCCTTTTGTTTTCATTGCCAATGTTGGCAGATGTGTCTCAATCCGAGAAAGATGCGTTGATAAAACTGTATCAGGCTACAAACGGAGACAAGTGGACCGTAAAATGGGATTTAGCTTTGCCAATTTCTACTTGGTATGGAGTTAAGGTTCAAGACGGTAAAGTAATTTCTATTACTTTAAACAATAACAATTTAGTTGGTGAAATTCCGGAAGAAATTTCAAGCCTGGTAAGTTTGCAAGAATTGGATTTACATAAAAATCAACTATCAGGTACAATCCCTTCCGCTATCGGAAAATTAAAAGAAATGAAAATATTGAATCTTTCTTTCAATAAAATATCAGGTACAATTCCTTCTTCTATTTGTGAAATGAGTAATCTGAAAGATTTAGAATTGTTTATGAATACAATTTCAGGTGAATTACCAATGCAAATTGGAGCTTTGAATCAATTAGAAACGCTTTCTTTATTTAACAATGAAATAGAAGGACAAATTCCAAATTCTTTATATGATTTAAAAGCGTTAAAAATATTACTCTTAAACAGTAATAAACTTTCGGGAGGATTAAGTAGTGAAGTGGTAAACATGACATCACTTGAAAATCTTAGTTTATTTGATAACAAAATGAATGGTCAAGTACCTTTAGAACTTGAGAAATTAGATAAATTAAAAGAAATGAATATTTCTTACAATAGGTTTAAGGGTTTAATATCTAAAGATTTGGCAATATTAGATACACTGAACATGACAATGATAAATGATAAGGGAGTAGCGGTTTTGTTAGAAGTAAATACTGGTAAAAATACAGCGTTTGCATCTGAGGATTAATTTATATTTAGTTGTTTTAATAAACGTAGTTGGTCTGAACCTGTGAAGCTTGCTTTACAGGTTTTTTATTTAGATTAGTTTCCGAAGTGATAATATTATGTAATATTTTTTTAGCCGCTTAATGTATCACATTTAAAATAAGGAAGTTTTTAGTCCAATTTGTGCAAAAAGAATCCGCATAGCGATAAAGAAAATAAATATGTAAGTCCGAAGGAATTATTGATACTATTTTGGCTTTTAAATGTAGTAGGTTTTTACCGATTATCTAAATTTAAAAAATTTCACAAATTTTAAAGAACAATTATTTCAAAAAGGGTTTTAAATTAAAAAAGCTTCAGATTTCTCTGAAGCTTTCTAGTAGCGGGAACAGGACTCGAACCTGTGACCTTCGGGTTATGAGCCCGACGAGCTGCCTACTGCTCTATCCCGCGATGTACGGTAATTTCAATAAATTAGTAGCGGGAACAGGACTCGAACCTGTGACCTTCGGGTTATGAGCCCGACGAGCTGCCTACTGCTCTATCCCGCGTTGTTTCGGGTGCAAATGTACGACGAATTTCCGTATTTCCAACGAAAATTTTAAAAAATGTTTTATTTCGTCTATTGACTTGATATGTCTACCTTTGCAAACAAATTATAATAGAAATGTCACACAAAGCAGGTTTTGTTAACATCATAGGGAATCCAAATGTTGGGAAATCAACATTAATGAATGCCTTTGTTGGAGAAAGATTGTCAATAATCACATCAAAAGCACAAACAACACGTCATAGGATTCTTGGAATTGTAAATGGGGAAGATTTTCAAATGATCTTGTCGGATACTCCTGGGATCATAAAACCGGCATACGAAATGCAGGAATCAATGATGAATTTTGTAAAGTCAGCTTTTGAAGATGCTGATGTTTTGATTTACATGGTGGAAATTGGAGAACAAGAGTTGAAAGATGAAGCGTTTTTTAATAAAATAATCCATGCCAAAATCCCTGTCCTGCTGTTATTGAATAAAATTGACAATTCAAATCAGGCGCAGTTGGAAGAACAAGTGGCTTTCTGGACTGCAAAAGTTCCTAATGCCGAAATTTTTCCAATTTCAGCCTTAAAGAATTTTAATGTGCCGGAAGTTTTTGGAAGAATCATTTCATTATTACCAGAATCTCCTGCGTATTATCCAAAAGATCAACTGACAGATAAACCGGAACGTTTCTTTGTAAATGAAACTATACGCGAGAAAATCTTATTGAATTACAGCAAAGAAATTCCTTATGCCGTAGAAATTGTAACCGAAGAGTTTTTTGAGGATGAAAATATCATTAGAATCCGTTCTTTGATTATGGTGGAGCGTGAAACCCAAAAGGGAATTATTATAGGTCACAAAGGTGCTGCTTTGAAGAAAGTAGGAATGGAAGCGCGTGTCGATTTAGAGAAATTCTTTGGAAAGCAAATTCATATTGAGTTAGTGGTGAAAGTGAATAAAAACTGGAGAAGCAACGCGAATATGTTAAAGCGTTTTGGGTATAACCAATAATTTTTCTGGTCCGTTTTTTTCAAAAATCAATATTGGAATTCAATTTCTGATATTGATTTTTTTTTAGCCCAGATAGCAGCGGCATCCTTTTATGCAGTCCCGAAACATCGGGACGGCATAAAAGATATAGCGGAGAGCTGGAATTGCTCCAGATATAACTAAGATTCTATAATTTCCAGAAATAAGTTTTCCAGATCATTCATTTGGTTGTGGCCGTTACTTCGGATTTGTTTGGCTATAATATAGAGTAAAAACCAGACGAAAACCATTAATCCCATTACTACTAAATCGAATGTTACGGGATTTTTCAGGATATAATCTGAATAACCAATTCCCGAAAAAATCAAAAAGATTCCCGCAATAATAAAATGGAAGAACATAAAAAGTGTCCATAAAGTTGGGTCAGGGCCAAATAATGCTCTGACATGAGTCTCGTTTTGGTCTTTTGATTCCATTTCTATATGTAAATGGGGAGACCAATACGCTTTTTTTGGGCCTTTTATGTTTAACCAAATGTGGTAGCCGCGAATTTTAAAGAAGTAATCGTTGGACTTGATTTGGTTGTAATTGACAAATTTAACTCGCAAAGCATCTATGTTTTGCGGAACATCTTTATAAAACCGTAAGCGAAGTCTGAGCTCAGTATTAGCATCCATAGCAGTAAACTTGTAAGTATTAAAAAGATAAGGGTTTGCTAATATATCAAAAAAATTGATATTCATGGTTTTAAACACTAGCTTTGCAAAATATTTGAATTTATATTATGAATAATATTGTTGCGATAGTAGGAAGACCTAATGTAGGGAAATCAACCCTTTTTAATAGGCTGATACAAAGAAGAGAAGCTATTGTAGATTCAGTATCGGGGGTGACCCGAGATAGAAACTATGGTAAAAGCGAGTGGAACGGAAAAGAGTTTTCTGTAATTGATACCGGCGGATACGTGCGTGGTTCTGATGATGTTTTTGAAGGAGAAATCCGTAAACAAGTGGAACTTGCAATCGATGAGGCGGATGTTATCATTTTTGTGGTTGATGTAGAAGAAGGTATTACTCCAATGGATGATGCTGTTGCGAGATTGTTGCGTAAGGTGACAAAACCGGTTTTGCTTGCCGTAAATAAGGTGGATAATTCGATGCGTGAGAAAGATGCGATCGAGTTTTACAACCTTGGTTTAGGAGAATATTATACGTTTGCCAGTATTTCAGGAAGCGGAACTGGAGATTTATTGGATGCATTGATTGATGCTTTTCCAGTGAAACCAGAGCCAACTCAAGAAGAAGTGGTATTGCCTCGTTTTGCGGTTGTAGGTCGGCCTAATGCTGGAAAATCAAGCTTTATCAATGCTTTAATTGGTAAGGACAGATATATTGTTACTGATATTGCTGGAACAACCCGTGATTCGATTGATACCAAATTTGACCGTTTTGGTTTCGAATTCAACTTAGTGGATACCGCAGGAATTCGTCGTAAAGCAAAAGTGAAGGAAGATTTAGAGTTTTACTCGGTAATGCGTTCGGTGCGTGCGATTGAGCATGCTGATATTTGTATCTTGATTATAGATGCGACTCGTGGATTTGAAGGTCAAGATCAAAGTATTTTTTGGTTGGCGGAGAAAAACCGTAAAGGAGTTGTAATCTTAGTGAATAAATGGGATCTAGTGGAAAAAGAAACGATGTCGACTCGTGATTACGAAGCTAAAATTAGAGAAGAATTGATGCCATTTACTGATGTGCCTATTCTTTTTGTTTCGGCATTAACAAAACAACGTTTGCTCAAAGCATTGGAAGCAACAGTGAAAGTTTTTGAAAACAGACAACAACGTATTGCGACTTCAAAATTCAATGAATTTATGTTGAAAGTGATAGAGGCGTATCCACCGCCAGCAACAAAAGGGAAATATGTGAAAATTAAGTATTGCATGCAATTGCCGACACCAACACCTCAGTTTGTGTTTTTTGCCAACATGCCACAATATGTAAAAGAACCTTATAAACGTTATCTGGAAAATAAAATTAGAGAGAACTGGGACTTTTCAGGAGTGCCAATCGATATTTATATCAGAGAGAAATAGTGAAAATCCCGAGAAATCGGGATTTTTTTTTGGTTAAAACAAGTGTCAAGAATAATTGTACTACTGGTCTTCTTTATCTTCCAAAGTTTCCATGGGCTGATCCTCGTACCAATCTTTAAATGTTTTGGACGTTGTATAATCATCGTTTAGTACGGTGTACACCATGAAAAGGATTAACGGTATTCCAACGCAATATACGGTCATTATTACCGGTAAAGGAAGGTAAGTTTGACATAAACCGGCAAATACAAATACATAAATGGTAGTAAACCAAACGAGTTTAATTGCAAAATTTTTCATGGCTATATCTTTTTATTAAAGATACACAAGGAATTGCAAATATTAAGTTAATATGCTGATAATCAGCGAATAAAATAAAATAAATTATTTATTATTCTTTTCAATTTTAAAAAGGTAACGCTGATTTAAACTTTTTTTTGGATTTTTATTTTATGGAAAATACTGAATCGGACAATATCTCTGTTAAAATAATCAATTCCATTGGCTCGTCGTTGATAACTGTTTAAATAGCCCAATTCTAATGCAATATTTTTATTTATGCCGTATTGCAACGCAGCATAAATTCTATTTTGATCAAAGGTGTTTTTAGCGATTGCATTTCCGGCATTGAACATTATCTCATCCGAAAGAATAGTTTTCAAATATTGATTTTCTTTTTTCCAAAAAATGTAATCACCCTGAAGTCTGTATCTGAATCTCCAGGAAAATGTAGTGCCAGGTAATAAGGATTCTTGATTGGCATTATGAATAAATCGTTCTTCTACCTGAAATCGCTGGTTCACTGTAATTTTGCTTACATTAAATTTCCATGTAAGATCTTGCTGTCCCCTATATTCAGGTATATTGAAATCATAAGAGAGTTGGGGGTTTTGTGTAGCAACTGAGAAATGAGCAAAACCAATTCCTGTTTCCAAATGTTCATTTATTTTATATCGGGTTTGCACTCGTATTACGTATAGATTTTCCTGTACTGGTTTTAAAAAAAGCCTATTGTCAAATTCTGTATGTAAAGACCATTTTTCATTTAATAACAATTGATTGTAATAGCGTGTCCAAAGAATGCTTTGATGATCTATGTTTTTCTCCGTTTGCGCTTGGCAGAAAACGGATACAGATAAAAAGAAAATGATTCGAATGGTTTTCACGGATTATTATTTCAATTTTGGCAAATTTACATAAACGCATTAAAAATTAAGTGTAGATTAAACCTTTTATTTTTTTTATTGTCTTATCTAAATTATTTAAATAAATTTTTGCATGTCTAAATTTCACTTTTTTTTGGTTTTTTTACTTTTATGTTTTTCTGCCAATGCTCAAGAGGAGTTCATTCTTAAAGGAACAGTCCTTGACGTTACTACCCAGATTCCTTTAGAGGCTGCAACGGTTTATTTTTCCACGGTAAAAGATTCCGTAGTATTAGAATACACGACTACCGATAAAAATGGGTTTTTTAAAATTACTACCAAAAAATATGAAAAACCTGTTTTCTTGAAGATTTCTTATATGGGATATCAAACCGAAGTTGAGGAACAAAAAGAAATTACTGAGAATAAAGATTTTGGGAAAGTTTATTTATTAGAAAATGTAAATGCATTAGCTGGTGTAGTTATAAAAAGTGAAGCGCCTCCAATTCGTATAAAAAAAGATACATTAGAGTTTAATGCCAACTCTTTTAAGGTACGACCAGATTCTAATGTAGAAACCTTGTTAAAGCAATTGCCCGGTTTTGAAGTTGATAGTGATGGAAAAATTACGGTTAACGGTAAAGAGGTGACCCAGTTTTTAGTAAACGGAAAAACTTTTTTTGATAGAGACGGAGCAATGGCTTTGAAAAACCTGCCAGCCGAAATCATCAGTAAAATTCAGGTTTCCGATTTCAAAACCAAAAAAGAAGAATTGTCTAAACAAGAATCAACGTCAGATTTTTCGAGTATCAATTTGACTATAGAGGAAAAGAAAAACAAAGGGTTTTTTGGGAAATTCTTAGGAGGATATGGTACGGATGATCGGTACGAAGCCAGTATGGTAATGAACTTTTTTAATAACAAACAAAAAATAAGTGTTTTAGCTTCTTTTAACAACATTAATTCTACCGGTTTTTCGATGGATGAGGTATTTGATAGTATGGGTGGAGGGAGAAACACTAGAGGAGGCAATAGTGCTTCGGGAAGCGGTAAAGGAATTACTCAGTCTAATTTGGCCGGATTCAATTATACCGATGAATGGTACAAAGGCTTTGATGCTACTGCAAATTATTCTTTTTCGAATACAGTTACCGAAAATGAAAATAAGTCGAAACAAACCAATTTCTTGCCTACGGATAACTTCTCCACTGAATCCGAGTCGAAATCAAGGGATGAGAATACTGTAAATAAAGCAAATTTGGAGTTTGAATATAAAATTAATCCAACAACGAGACTTGTAGTTATTCCAAAAGTGAATCTGTCAAATTCTAATAGTAATTCTAGTGCTGAAAGTTTCTCCAGAGATGAAGACGAAGGACTTTTAAACGAAAGCATATCAAAATCGTATCGAGAAAATAAATCGACTAATTTTGGTAACACGATAAATTTTAATAAAGCGTTCCAAAAAAAGTCTCGTAATCTAAGTTTTGTTTTCAATAATAATAATACTAATAGTGGCTCAGATGCTTTAACGGAGTCTAAAACTGTTTTTTATCAAGATGGGCAATCTGATGATGAGAGAAATCAAAAGAGTAAAAATGAAAACACCTATGATTCGTACTCAGCTGATATTGAATATACAGAGCCGATAACCGATTCTATACGCATTCGTTTTGGTGCCGATTTTGATTGGAGGAAGGAGGTGAAAGATTTGAAAACCTTCGATTTTGAGGATAATTCTCAATTGTATTCTGTTCTAAATGAGTCTTTGACTAATTTTATCACTTCCAGACAAAATTCCATTAGTCCAAAAGTGGGTATCACTTTCGAAAAAAATAAATTCACTTTTAATTTGAATTCTAGTACTTCCATTATTGATTTTGATAATCATTCGCTATACCTAAATAAAGTAACTGATTTGAATAAAAAATATGTGTTGCCTTATGGTAGAGCCCAAATTAGATACAAGTTGGATCGTTCAAAATTTATTACTTTGCGATATGATTATTCCAATAGTCTGCCTTCGTCAAGTCAATTGCTGGCAGTAGAAAATCTGGCTAATCCTTTGAATACGATAATAGGAAATCCTAATTTGAATCCAAACGAAAAACATAGTGCCAATATCAATTTCAGGAATTTTGATTTTCGTACCCGTTCGGGGTATAGTTTGTTTGTAAGGGGAGATTATAATAATAATGAGGTAGTTTCCATTTCGGTATACGATGCCAGTAGAAAAAGAACCACCACTTATGAAAATATTTCAGGAACATACGCTACTGCTATAGGAGGAAATTGGAGTCAATCCATAAAAAGAGAAGCACATGCGCTACGATATGGGATTGGTTTGAATGGGAGTTATTCTTTGGATAAAGGGTTTACCAATGGCGTTTTGTATAGTGCAAAATCATTGGGGATTACACCAAGGGTATATTTAAATTATGATTATGGGGAAGTGTTGACTATAGCGCCATCGTATAGTTTATATTATAATGAATCGAAATATTCAAATTATGTAACCAATGGAAGTTCTAATGTGGTACACCGAATTAATCTGCAGACGACCAGTTATTGGCCAACAAACTGGGTTTTCGGAAATGATTTTGGGTATACCTACAATTCTAATATTGCACGTAGTTTCAAGAAAGATTTTTATCTCTGGAACACCAGTTTGTCTTATAGTTTTTTAAATAAAAACATGATTGCTAAAGTAAAAGTGTATGATGTCCTCAATCAGAATCAGAGTTCCACAAGAACCATTTCTGCTACCACAATTCGCGATGAAGAAAATACAGTTTTAAAGCGTTATGCAATGTTTTCTGTAACCTATAAAATTCAAGATTTTTCAGGAATGAAGAAGCTTCCAAGAGGTGGAAATTGGAGAGAAGGTAGGGGAGATAATATGAGATAAAATTAAAAAAAGCGGTTGTAACTCACAACCGCTTTTTTATGGGATTGTATCACTTTGAAACTATTATAATGAATATTTCAATGTAATTCCATACGTTCTTTGGTCTCCTAATACACCAGCGTATTGTCCCGCATTACCTCCAGCAGGTAATAATTGTTCATAGTAATCCTTATTTAAAAGGTTACGGCCCCAAATGTAAATTGATAGCCCATGCGAAGCTCGGAAACCAATACGACCGTTAAGCAGGGCATAGGAATCAACTACCAGATATTTTGAAGGCGATGCGCTGGAAGAAAACGAGGAACGATAGTATGTGTCTAAAGCAAAGTATAACTTCCCTACATTTCCGAACAGTTGCCCCGAGTCAGCAATTTCAGCGCCCAAAGAACCTGCCCATTTTGAGATGCCAGGAAGAGCTGCGCCCGAAATATCCTTAGCAAACACGGCGTTATTATTGGCATCTTTTAATCCCGTTTCTTCCAGTGGAAGTGGGGCGTTCTTGAAAGTAACGTATGTTCCATCAGTGTAGGATACTGCACCGTTTAATGACAGATATTGGTTGATAGTAACACCAGTATCAAGCTCAGCTCCGCGCACACGTACCTTTTCTGCGTTAGCAAGATAGCCACGGTTTAGACTCAAGTCAGGACTTTGAACCAGGGTCTGAAAATTTTTGATATCTGTATTATAAAGTGTGAAATTGATTATCGTATTGTTAAACGGTGTAGTTTTCATTCCCACTTCAAGATGATTTACTTCTTCAGGTTTTATCTCAGCAAGCGCTACTATCGGACCATTGACATCAGTAGGTATGCCACCCACATTTACTCCTACGGGCTTGTAGCTTCTCGCATACGTTGCAAAAGTGTGGACACGATTAGAGGCTTTGAACGCCAAAGTTAAAGTTCCTGAAAAGTTGGTGTCATCTGCAGCCACTTTAAAAGCTTGATTAGAATAAACCTTCTTTTTTAAAGCAAGTAAAGCTGGATCGGTGGTTTGAAGACCACCATATGTTTCTCTACTGTAATCCAATTTTTTTTTGTCATAATTATACCGTAGACCAGGCAATACGTGAAGGCTTTCAGTAATTTCCCAGTCCAATTGACCAAATACTGCCCCACTAAACGTATTAAGTGTGTTCCGTGTTTTGATTCCGTATCCATTTAGAAGGCCGGGTGTCTGCCATAATGAGTAACCATTGGAATCATTAGGGGTATCTTGTGAAAAGCGCCATTGAGCCGATCCAGCTTCTTCGATCTGGACAGGATCTGCTTTAAGTTCTTGTCCAATAGCGAATACGCCAATGACGCCACTTAATTTTCGAAAAAAATCTCCAGCATACCGAACTTCTTGCGACCACTGTTGGTGTTTTGAGGTAGCTTGAGAGAGTTTGAGTACTTGAAGACCGGTAAAATCCCTATCGTTAGATGGATCCCAATTCCAATAACGCCAGGCGGAGGTCGATGTAAGTGTTGCTTCTCCAATTTTAGTTTCCGCATTTAGCGATATTCCACCTAAATCTTGTCCTGAATGCCATGGCGTATCCGTGTCAATTTTACGGTCGAATGCATTTCGACTAGGTAGTTTGTAATTTAGGTCGGTTATGATCTGTTCAAATTGGCGGTATGGAGCTCGTTTAGTAGGAGCCACTCCTGCAATTACTTGCGCATATCCTACGGGACGCTGACGCGAAAAGTCTGCTGCTAATAAAATTTCTGTGTTTTCACTTGGGCGATACAGCAATTGTCCACGAACACCTTGATTATTAAGGTCATTAACAGATTTTCCTGTAGCGGCATTCTCTATTAAACCGTCACGTTGCGTGCCTGAAAATGATAACCTTCCTGCAATTTTTGTGGTTAATGCGCCAGTGATTGAACTCTTGGCTTGAAGGAATCCGTAATTTCCGTAGCTAACTTCAAGGGTAGCGGCGGAAGTAAAGCTGGGTTTTCGAGTGGTTACGTTAAAGGCACCGGCAGTAGTGCTTTTGCCAAACAAGGTGCCTTGTGGTCCGCGCAATACCTCAATTCGGTCGATGTCAATAAAGTCTAGCGTTGTTGCTGCGGGACGGGCATAATAAACACCGTCAACGTAAAAACCGACACCTGGATCGATTCCGTCATTGGTAAGTCCAAAAGTGGAACCCAACCCACGAATATTTATGGTTGTATTTCTGGGATTTGACGAATAAAGCTGAACTGACGGTACCAGTTCCTTCAGACGATTGACGTTGAAAGCACGGGCTTCTTCGGCTTGTTTGCCACTTATAACAGATATGGGGATGGGAACATTTTGTGCTTTTTCAATACGACGTCTGGAGGTGATCACCACTTCAATAAGTTGATTTTCTTCAGAAAGAATTATTTGTAAGACTACCGATGTTGGTTCTGGAATATTGATTTCTTTAAATTGATAACCAGCATTTTGTATAAGAAGTGAGAAAGGAAGTTTTTGCGGGGTTTCAATAGTAAAGCTACCACTTGAATCTGTAGTAGTGTTGTATTTTGTGCCTTTCAATAGAATATTTGCACCTTGCAAAGGTATGTTTTGGTTATTTGTTACCACTCCTTGTACAACACTTTGTGCTTTAAAGGAGGTGAATGTCAACAATAATATTAAAGTTGTAATCGCTTTTGTATAGATGGTTTTCATAATTATATAAATTATATGTATTTAGTAGAGTTTAATTTAAATTTTTTTAAACTAATACATGCACACTATTTGGAAACTCTTTTTTTTAATTATGATTTGGTTGTTTTTGCGGGATTGCTCTTTTAAAAAAGCAAACTTACTTTCGTACGTTTTCATAGGCGCAGATTTGGATTGTTACTTATATATTACATTACAACAAATATATAATTAATTCTATAAAATTAGTAGGGTTTAAATAATATTTTTTTATTTTTTTACTAATGAGGCAATAGTAATGCCTTCCATAGCTTTTAAAGTTTCTTCTCTAATGGTTATCAATCCATCTCTTAACAGGCATTCCGATTCATCGGCGCAATCAGAACAGCGTTCATAAAAATTCAGTGATGCACAAGGAAGCAAGGCAATTGCGCCATCAAAAAGTCTATGAATATCGGCTAAAGTAATATCGTTTTTAGATTTTAAAATATAGTAACCACCAAATTTCCCTTGTTTACTGCCCACAAAATGGCCGCGTTTTAGATCCAATAGAATCTGTTCCAAAAATTTTTTTGGTATAGAGGCTGCCTCGGCAATTTCGATAGTTCGAGATACATGGGTTTCCTCTTGTTGCGCTAAGTATAAGAGTGCTTTTAGAGCATATTTGGCTTTATGTGAAAGCATTTACTATAATTGATTTATGTTTTTTGAATAAATTTAAGACGCTGCAAATATTTAAAAGTGTCTTAAATTTTTGAATTTCGGAATTTGTTTTATCAAGATGGAAATTGAATACTACCAACCTCCACCAGATCCACCACCAGAAAAACCTCCGCCGCCAAAACCTCCGCCGAAACCGCCTCCTCCAAATCCGCCACCAGATGAACCTCCGCCAAAACCACCTCCGCCTATGTTTCGTCCAAGGCTGCTTAGAATAATGATATCAAGTAGACTTGAGCCTACGCCACTGCCGCTGTTACCAGAATTTCCACCACTACCTTTGTTTCGAGATATCAGCACCAGTATAATAATGACAATAACAATTAATGGTAAAATGGGAAATCCTTTATCTTTGGTTTTTTTTACACGCTCGCCTTTATATTTTCCTTTAAAGACATCAAATAAAGCATCCGTTCCTTTATCAAGTCCTTTGTAATAACTTCCCGCTTTAAATTCAGGAATAATAATATTTCGGGTAATTTCTCCACCAATACCGGCAGTCAATCGATCTTCAAGACCATAACCTGCGGAGATCCATATTTTTCTTTCGGCTTTAGCCAATAAAATAAGAACTCCATTGTCATTTTTTGCTGTTCCTCCAATTCCCCAAGTTTGTCCCCATTTTGGTGTAAGAATACCAATGTCTTCCCCTTTAAGAGTTTCTATTGTAACAATCACAATTTGGGTGGTGGTAGAATCAGAATATCTAATCAGTTTTTCTTCTAATTGTGCTTTTTCTGTTGCGCTTAAAACATTCGCATAATCATAAACAGAAGTCTGTAAAGTTGGTTTTTCAGGAATGGTGAATTGTGCAAAGCCAATTTGTGTGAATAACAAACAAACAAACAGCTTTAGGAAAATTGTAGTATTCTTTTTTTGTAATAGCATTATCCTCTAGATATTTCGTTTGATAATTCATTTGTGTCGCCTTCCAGCCAAGGGAAATATTTCTGTAATTGCGCTCCGGCTCTGGTAATTCCGTCAATAAGACCTTGTTTGAAATCTCCTTTTTTGAACTCTGCTACCATAATATCTCGGGTACAATTCCAAAAATCATCTTGAACAACATCATTAATGCCTTTGTCACCACAAATTACAAAATGTCTGTCTTCTACAGCTAAGTAAATCAAAACACCATTTTGAAGTTCGGTTTCATCCATTTTCAGTTCATGAAAAACTTCCATGGCGCGATCATACGCATCCATGGAAGTTGTTTTTTCAATATGAACTCTAATCTCGCCAGAAGTGTTTTTTTCAGCCATACGAATAGCTTCAACAATTTCTTGTTCATCTTCTTTGCTTAAAAAATCTTCTACTTTTGACATTGAAATATTTTTGAGTTAAGAATAGCGATTTTTGCTTTTAGAAATGTTGAATCTGCAATCAAAAATCATTAATTTTTAAAGTTTGTTTCTTAAATTTAATCTATTTTGACTTCTGAAAATTTAAGAAGTCTACTATTCTAATCTTTAGAATTGTACTTCAACGGGTTTATCTGCACCTTCAACCGCATTAAAGTATGCTTTGTCTCTAAATCCAAACAAGCCAGCAAATAAGCTATTTGGGAACGTTTTAATATGAGAATTATAAGGTTTAACCGCTTCGTTGAAACGAGTTCTTGACGTTAAAATTTGATTTTCAGTACTGGCTAATTCATCTTGTAATTTTAAGAAATTTTGATTGGCTTTCAACTCAGGATACGCTTCGACAGTTACTAATAAACGAGACAATGAACTGCTCACGCCACTTTGTGCTTTGTTAAATTCCGCTAACTGTTCCGGAGTAATATTTGCTGGATCAATTTTTACAGAAGTAGCTTTAGACCGCGCTTCGATAACTGCTGTCAAAGTGCTTTTTTCAAAATCAGCGGCACCTTTTACCGTATTTACTAAATTCCCAATAAGGTCATTTCTTCTTTGATACGCTGTTTGTACATCACCCCAAGACTGTTCTACATTTTGGTTTAAAGTTACGGCGGTATTATTAATTCCTTTAACCCAGCTGTAAATGACAAACAGCACAACTGCTCCGATAATCCAAGGCAAAAATCTTCTCATGTTTATTTAATTTAAGTTTATTGTTTAATTTTTTAAAAATTCTGATTGATGAGTAATCCTACTGACTACAATTCGTTTTTGATATTTGTTAATTGTGTGCGTATTGTTTCTAATTTTCGAATAATTTCAAACTTATCCAATGTTTTCTTTTGTCCTTCTTTCAAATGTGTTTTGGCGCCTTCCAGCGTAAAACCTCTTTCTTTTACTAAATGATAGATCAATTGTAAATTAGTAATATCCTCCGGAGTAAACATTCGATTCCCTTTGGCATTCTTTTTTGGTTTCAGAATATCAAATTCATTGTCCCAAAAACGAATCAGCGATGCATTCACGTCAAATGCTTTGGCTACTTCTCCAATGCTGTAATATCTTTTATCTTTAGAAAGTTCAATGTGCATGTTTTTTTATTTTAATCTTTTCCCTGAACACTTCTTTTATAGACTGTTAAGACTGAATACTGAACACTTTGTTAAAGCATTAATCTAACGATTGATTCTCCTGATTGGCCAATTTTGCGATGACAACATACTCCACTGCCGAAATATTCCCGTAATAAAAATTTAGCGGATTCACCACTTTTTTGTCCTTGTGCACCTCATAATGTAAATGTGGTCCTTCTGATCTTCCCGTGCTGCCCACATATCCTATGACATCTCCTCGTTTTACACGTTGTCCCGCTCTAGCTTTATATTTGCTCAAATGCGCGTATAAAGTTTCGTATCCAAATCCATGCCGAATAACAATATGATTTCCATATCCTGAGGCGGAATTGTCTGCTTTTGCTACTACTCCGTCGCCAGTGGCATAAATAGGAGATCCTTTTTTAGCTGTAAAATCCATGCCTTCATGCATTTTTCTAGCTTTTGTAAAAGGATCCGTTCTATAGCCAAAACCAGATGCAATTTGTTTTAAATTCTCATTTCGTACTGGCTGAATGGCAGGAATGGCTGACAAAAAATCACCTTTGGCTTCTGCCAATCTCAATATTACATCCAATGATTTTGATTGAATAGCTAATTCATTTCTAAGGACATCAATCCTTTTTGTGGTGTTCAGCACTAATTGCGAATTGTTATACCCCTCTAATGCTTTATACCTGTTTATATCTGAAAATCCTGCTTTCCGAATCGAATCAGGAATCGCCGCTTTGTTAAAATACACACGATACAAATTATTATCTCGATCCTCGATAGCTTCAACAACACTATTTACCTCGTCCATTTTTTTGTTTAACAGCGCATAATTCAATCTCAAATTTTCAATTTCACGCGCTTGCAAACGGTCTTTTGGTGTTTCAAAATAAGGGGTGTTCAGTAAAACAATAAAACTTAAAAAACCAAATAATACTGATGCTAATAAAAACAGGATAATAACACCGAATTTTTTTCTTTTTCGTGTTTTTATTTTTCTGTAGGCTAGATTTTCGGAATCGTAATAATATTTTACTTTCGACATATTTTAAAATACCCTATTTTTGCAGACTGTAAAAGGTTAGACGAACAAATTTAATAAATGTTTCATTTGTTACACCCTTTTTTCAATAATAAATAAAATAATGTGCCTATTCCAGCTATTCGTTGCAAGTTCTCGTTTATAAATCTTTTTTTCTAATGAGCCAGCAGGAGCTTCCTCCGGTCGCTCTGCCATCTCAAGAAAAAATAGATGTATAAATCTCGAAGCTTTTCACTTTTATCTGGGGCAAAAGAAATTAAAAGATATAATCATTTTAAGATTGAAAATCTCAATTCTAAATAATCTTTAAATTTTTGAATCTTTAAATATTTAAATTATAAAAATGACATCACAAGAAGTACGCAAACAATTTCTGGATTTTTTCGCATCTAAAGGACACTTAATCGTTCCATCGGCACCCATAGTTCTTAAGGACGATCCAACACTGATGTTCAATAACTCAGGAATGGCACAGTTCAAAGAATATTTTCTGGGTAATGGAACGCCAAAAAGTACTAGGATTGCCGATACTCAAAAATGTCTTCGTGTTTCAGGAAAACACAACGACTTAGAAGATGTTGGTTTTGATACCTATCATCACACCATGTTCGAAATGCTTGGGAACTGGTCTTTTGGTGATTATTTCAAAAAAGATGCCATCAAATGGGCGTGGGAACTTTTGACAGAAGTGTACAAAATTCCAAAAGAAAACTTATACGTTTCTGTTTTTGAAGGAAATCCAGAAGAAAATGTACCCTTCGATCAGGAAGCTTGGGACATTTGGAAGGAATTAATTGACGAAAATCGAATCATTCTTGGAAACAAAAAGGACAACTTCTGGGAAATGGGGGACCAAGGACCTTGCGGACCGTGTTCAGAAATCCACGTTGACATTCGTTCCGCAGCAGAGAAAGCTTTGGTTTCCGGAAAGAGTTTGGTGAACAATGACCATCCGCAGGTTGTGGAAATTTGGAACAATGTATTCATGGAGTTCAACCGTAAAGCCGATGGTTCTCTGGAAAAATTGCCTGCCAAGCACGTTGATACCGGAATGGGATTTGAGCGCTTATGCATGGCATTACAAGGAAAAACATCTAATTATGACACGGATGTTTTTACGCCACTTATTGAAAAAGTAGAACAAATTACAGGATTAAAATACACGACCAATGATGTCATTCTGAACGATAGTGAAGAATCTCAAGAGCAAAACAAAACAAATATTGCTATTCGTGTAGTGGTTGATCACGTTCGTGCCGTAGCTTTTGCTATTGCTGACGGGCAACTGCCATCAAACACAGGTGCAGGATATGTAATTCGTAGAATTTTGCGTCGTGCAATTCGTTACGGATTTACGTTCTTGGATATCAAAGAGCCTTTTATCAATCAATTGGTTGCTGTTCTGGCCAATCAAATGGGGGAGTTTTTTCCGGAAATAAAATCGCAACAACAATTGGTTACCAATGTGATTCGGGAAGAAGAAGCTTCTTTCTTAAGAACGTTGGACCAAGGATTACAATTACTGGAAAATGTGGTTACGGAAACTAAAGGTGCAATAGTTCCTGGAACAAAAGCATTTGAATTATACGATACTTTCGGGTTTCCAATTGATTTAACGGCATTGATTCTTAGAGA
Organism: Flavobacterium cryophilum; assembly: GCF_048286555.1. Taxonomy (NCBI): domain Bacteria; kingdom Pseudomonadati; phylum Bacteroidota; class Flavobacteriia; order Flavobacteriales; family Flavobacteriaceae; genus Flavobacterium; species Flavobacterium cryophilum. Next base: position 1,076,538 of record NZ_JBLVPZ010000001.1, read on the forward strand.
AAAAGGATTCGAACTGGATGAAGCAGGTTTTAACGTTGCGATGCAAGAACAAAAAAATCGTTCGCGTGCCGCATCAGAAGTTTCGACCGAAGACTGGTCCGTGTTAATTCCAAGAAATGTAGAAACATTTGTTGGGTATGATCAATCAGAAAATGACGTGAAAATCACTCGTATCCGTAAAGTGGACAGTAAAAAAGACGGTGTTTTGTACCAAATCGTTTTGGATAACACGCCATTTTATCCAGAAGGAGGAGGACAAGTGGGAGATAAAGGAATTTTAGTTTCGGCAAATGAAATTATCGAAATCATCGATACTAAAAAAGAAAATAATCTGATTTTGCATTTTGCCAAAAAAATACCGGAAAATATAAATGCTAGTTTTACAGCCAAAGTAAATCAGGATTTGAGAGGTTTGTCTTCTAGAAATCACTCGGCTACGCACTTAATGCATCAAGGGCTGAGAAGTATTCTTGGAACACACGTAGAACAAAAAGGTTCCTTGGTAAATCCAAACTATTTGCGTTTTGACTTTTCTCATTTTGCTAAAATGACAGAAGCCGAATTGCAACAAGTAGAGGATTTTGTAAACGAAAGAATTCAAGAGCAATTGCCATTAATTGAAAGAAGAAACATTCCTTTTGCGCAAGCAGTTTCAGAAGGTGCAATGGCTTTGTTTGGAGAGAAATATGGTGATGAGGTTCGCGCCATAAAATTTGGCGACAGCATGGAATTATGTGGTGGAATTCACGTAAAAAACACGGCTGAAATCTGGCATTTCAAAATCGTTTCAGAAGGTGCGGTTGCAGCGGGAATTCGTCGTATCGAAGCCATAACGAGTGAGGCGGTAAAAGCACATTTTGCTTCGTATGAAAATACATTGAACGAAGTAAAATCTGCCTTGAAAAATCCTCAGGACATCTTGAAAGCCGTTCAATCGATGCAAGAAGAAAATACGAAATTGACCAAACAAATTGAGGCTTTGGTAAAAGATAAAGTGAAAAATTTGAAAGCGAGTTTAATTGCTGAAATACAGGAAATAAACGGTGTTCAATTCTTGGCAAAACAAGTGGATTTGAGTCCGGAAGGAGCAAAAGATTTGGCCTACGAATTAGGGCATTTAGGAAATAATCTATTTCTTGTTTTGGCTACAGCCGACGAAGAAAAACCAATGTTGACCTGTTATATTTCTAAAGAATTAGTTGCGGACAAAAACCTAAATGCAGGACAAGTAGTTCGTGAATTGGGTAAATTTATAGAAGGTGGCGGTGGCGGACAACCATTTTTTGCGACAGCAGGAGGAAAGAATGTAGCTGGAATTCAACAAGCTTTGGAAAAAGCAATTGAGTTTGTAAAGTAGAATAAATTTATTTTTTATAATAAAAACCTTTTAGGACTTAAGTTCTAAAAGGTTTTTTTTTGTTTAAAAGGCTATTTATGAGGTCTTCACATAGCGTAATTAGGAGATTTGTAAATAGTAGTTTAACCGAAATATAGGGTTTGTAACGATGAATATTGTAGCTTTTGTTTTATTTTTTTACGTTTGAATGATGTAGCGCCTATAGCTTAGATAAAGGCGAATACGATTTATTTACTATAATGAAAAAGACAAAAAACATATTTTGGGTATTATCAATTTTTGTATTGGCACTTTGTTCGTGTTCAAATGACACCGACGGAAGCCGAAAATTACTAAAAAAGGTAGTAGCTACTTCAGCAGATGGAGTTGTAGCGACAACTTTGTTTACTTATAACGGTACTAAAATTGTAAGTGTTGATGGCGTTCAGAAGCATACTGACTATACCTATACGGATGGTTTAATTACCAAAAGTGTAACGCTAAATAAAACAAATCAGCTTGTGGAAACTATTGAATACAGTTATGTTGAAAGTAAATTAGTCGAAGTTGAATCTTTGGGTAATTACCGAATAAACTACATTCATAATTCAGATAAAACGGTGTCTTATGAAAGATTCACGATTGTTTCGGCGAATCAGAAAGTAAAAGAATTTCACGGAACATTATATTTTGAAAATGAAAATTTTATTAAAGAGGAAAGAATATTAGACAACACAGCGGCTGGTGTTTTGTCAAAATACAGTATCAGTTTTGACTATGATTCTAAGAATAATCCGTTGTATCCTATTTTAGGATATAAAAGATTATTAGATCATATGAAGGGTATTTCGTCAAATAACAGTTTGATCAATACTGTAATTGCAACTACTACAAATGGAGATCAAGTATTATCGTCCGCTAATTTTTATAAAAGTTCTTTTAAATATGATTCTGATAATTATCCAACAGAACAGATTTCGGAAAATGAAAATACAGGATATTTGAAAACAGAATACTTCTACTAGTGTACGAAATGCGCACTAATAATACCAGGTGTAAATCAAAACTTAAATATCCACTTAATAAGATATTTGATTTTTTTTATATAATTAGTAGTGCTAAGTTGTTTTTTTATCGTTTAATTTATTAAAAATTATAATATGAAAAAAACAACTTTAATCTTAAGTGTTTTGATATTAGTATTATCATCGTGTTCAAGCGATAGTAGTAAAAGTGATATGCCGATAATGCCACCATCAGTACTTGTCAAAAAAATTATTGAACTAGATAAGAATGGAAAAGAAATGAGTACGACTGATTTTGTTTACAACGGAAACAAAATCGTAAGTGAAGTTATAGCAAAAAAAGATCTTTCGGTAGTTGGGAATGTAGGTTTTTTGTATAAGTATAAAACTGAATACACCTATACGGGTAATTTAATCACCAGTATAAAAGTAAAAAATAGTATTGCTCAGGATAAACTTGTTTTAAAAACAGATTTTTTGTACGATAGTAACGAAGATTTAATTTCTTCGACGAGAGAACAATATTTTGATACGTTTAAAGGTATTTTGAGATTAGTATATAGTAAATTAGAAGCTAATGCGGTTACTTGCAAAATGTACTCTAGTGATTCTAGGGATAATATAGAAACTAAAATATGGGAAGGTAAGTTTTCTTTTGATGCAAATAAAAATATTATCAAATCAGAGTTTTTGGATGCTAGTTTTCTTTTTGGCAGTTTTGAATATGACACAAAATCGAACCCTAAAAAGGGTATTTTAGGTTTAAATAAAATTATGTTTCAGGAAATTCCACCTCTTTATACTGCCTCAGCTTTACAATATCATTTGCATAAGTTTAATAATGTTTTGAAATCTAATATTTCTGGCTTTTCTCCTAAATTTAATCAATATACTTATAATACTACTGGATACCCAATTGAGATGACAGAGTATTATATCTTTAATGGAAACAATATTCACGATGTAACTTTTCAATATTTTTATGAATAAATTTTTGAGATTATAGATTCATAAACCCTTTCAAAGTTTAAAACTCTGAAAGGGTTTTTTTGTGCAAACGAAAAAAGAGTTAAACTTCGTTTAATTCGCTAAAATTATTGAAATTTGCAGCAAATAAATAGCAATGCAATTTAGAACCCAAATTCCCATTCCTAAAAGTAATTATCCTATGGATTACAATTCTAAAATTGTGTCTTTGGGTTCTTGTTTTGCGGTAAATATGGCGGAGAAACTAGACTATTTTAAGTTTCAAAATAGCTGTAATCCAGTTGGTATTTTATTTCATCCATTGGCAATTGAAAAACTGATTGATTTTGCTGTTTCTGGAAAGCAATATACTGAAAATGACATTTTTTTTCACAATGAACGTTGGCATTGTTTTGACGTGCATTCAGATTTGAGTAATTCAAATAAAGAGGAATTGTTAGCGTCTTTAAATGCAATAATTATATCAACAAATCGACAATTAACCGAATCAACACATTTTATTATCACCTATGGAACATCGTGGGTCTATCGAAATATAGAAAGTGATTCTATTGTGGCGAATTGTCATAAAGTGCCACAAAAGCTATTTCAGAAAGAATTACTTTCTATTGAAGAAATAGAGGAAAGTATAGGAAATACAGTGAAGTTAATTCATTCTGTAAATAGTAATTGTAACATTATTTTCACGGTTTCGCCAATACGTCACATTAAAGACGGTTTTGTCGAAAATCAGTGGAGTAAAGCTAATATAATTAGTGCACTTCATAAGACTTTTGACTTTCGATTTCCGACTGTAAGTTACTTTCCCAGCTACGAAATCATGATGGATGAACTTCGAGATTACCGTTTTTATACCGAAGATATGTTACATCCCAATCCAGTGGCAATCGATTATATTTGGAAACGTTTTAAGGAAACAACGATTTCTGAAACTGCTTTTGATGTGATGGGTGACGTGGAAGGTATTCAAAAAAGCCTTTCGCACAGGCCTTTTAATTCAGATTCTACTAGTCATTTAAAATTTAAGACCAAACTTAACGAAAAAATCACTAAATTAGAGAATCGATATTCATTTATGAAATTTTAATTATGCTTAGAAGAATACTTATTGGAGTAGGAGTAATCGCCGGAATATTTTTATTATTCAAATACTGCGATTTTAAGAAAAACGACGATGAAGATATCGAGTACAACACAAATCTTATTCAACAACAAATTCTAAACGTTGGAAAATTAGTAGTTACCGAAGGTCATTTCTCGGAAGTGATTACCTATAAGAATCAGCAGAAATACTTATTGGATATGCTTTCATTCGAGAAAAAAGCATTAGTGATCGTCAATGCCGATGTGACTGTTGCGTATGATTTGCACAAAATGAAATACGATATTGATGAAAAAAATAAAACAATCACTATTATTAGTATTCCCAAAGAAGAAATAAAAATCAGCCCTGATATTCAGTTTTACAACGTCGAACAAAGTAAATTGAATCCATTTACGGGAGATGATTATAATAAAATTAATAAATCTGTAAAAGCAAATTTAGCCAAGAAAATTGAAAAATCGTCACTGAAAACGAATGCGCAAAACCGCTTAATTAGCGAATTATCTAAAATATTAATTTTGACCAATACTATGGGTTGGAAATTGCAGTACGAAGGAAAAGTTATCGAAAGCGAGAAAGATTTTGGACAAAAAATTAAATTATAAAAAAAATGAACCGCAGATTCGCAAATTATTAGAGTTGTCTAAAATCTGTGAATCTGCGGTTAGTTTTTTTTAAGCTTTCTCTTGGTCAAAGATCAAATCCAAACCACCAGCAATCAAATGTGCTACTTTGGGTCTCTTTACTTTCAATTGATCGAGATAAACCAGTACTTCCTGTAATAAGTGCGGTTCATTTCGATCCTTCAAAAGTTCTGCAATTTCAATAGTCAGTAACCAATCGTTTGGATGATTGGCACATAATGTATTAAAAATCGGCGACAAAGAAATTTTTGTATCCTTGGTTTCTCTTATGTTTCGAATTGTTTGGTATAAGACCTCTAAATCCTCACGTTCTGCGGTGTGTATTGATTTGATAGTTTTACTACTTGGAACATGCGAAATAAAATCGTAGCTATTGACATCAGCGGGGCCTGAAAAAGCCGAAAGCACTTTTTTACCAACAGCCATGTCGTAAATTCCCCATTCCGGTTGAAATAAAATAGTTTCTCCATGCGTCACTGTACAATTCTCTAAACTGATTAAAATAATCTCTCCGTGAAGGTTTCTGGATCCAGTGATAATTTCTCCTTTTACGGTAATATCACCTTCAAATTCCAGTACTACACTTTTACTTTCGGTAATGGAATAAGCGCTTAAATCTCTTGGACTCATGTCTTCAATTGCGAGATTTATTCCTTTGAGTTTTCCAATAGGACTTCCAAAACCTTCTGCATGTTTAGCCGTTCCATGACCCACTAATTCTTTTTCTCGGTATGATAATGCCGTTTTTCCTGTTGTTTGGATATAAACGGGTTTTCCTTCTTCTTCAATAACAGTGGTGAAAACGCCTGCAATCTGAATTCCAGTGCTCAGTTCAATTGTTCCTAAAGCATTCGAATGGATCAGCTTATTGATTCCCGATAATCCGCCGGTGCGCAACGCCATTTTATTGGCAAATTCTTCTAAAACCAAGCTCAAATAAGCAAAATCTGGAGTGACGTAAAGTTGTGGTTGCAGTTTTGTAATATCAAAACTCTGGTTGGCTGCTGATATGTCGTAAGGGATTTTTTGTACATTATCCGTCATGCACCACGCACTTTCACCAATAGATGACAATAGTCCAGCCCCATAAATTTTTGGATTGTCGATAGTGCCTATCAAACCATATTCCACAGTCCACCAATGCAGATTTCTTATTTGTGCCATTTCTGATAATTCACCCATGTTATTCTGCAAATCTTCCACTGCTTTTTCGGCCGCATCGATATCGGCTTGCGGCGTATCTTCGGCTTCTTTTAGGATAGAAAGCAGTCGGATAGCTTCGTACATTTGATAATCTTTATGCGAAGAAATCGCTTTGCAACCTATTTCTCCAAAACGACGCAGGTATTCCGCATATTCCGGATTGGCAATAATAGGCGCGTGGCCGGCACCTTCGTGAATAATATCCGGTGCAGGCGTGTATTCTATATGTTCGAGTTGGCGTATGTCAGAAGCAATTACAAGGACATTATACGCCTGAAATTCCATAAAAGCATTTGGTGGAATAAATCCGTCAACGGCTACTGCAGCCCAACCTATTTCTGTCAATATACGATTCATACCGTACATACTCGGAATGTTATCAATCTCGATTCCTGTTTTTTTTAATCCTTCTAAGTAGGAGCTATGCGCCACTTTTGATAAGTAATCTACATTTTTGCGCATCACATAACGCCAAACCGCTTGATTTATGGGCGTATAATCGTTATAATCCTGAGGCTTAACGAATTGCTTTAAGTGCTTTGGCAATCGGTCTAGTAACGGATTGCTTTCTATAGTTGAGTTCATATCGAAAACGTTGTAGTTCTACAACAAAAGTACAAATTTCAAGAGCTATTTCCCGCTTTTCACTGCAAGTTTTTGCAAACCCGTTTGTTTTTCTAAAGTTCATAAAAGAGCTTCCCTTGGTCGCTTTTTATAAACTAGAAAAACCAAAACGGCGTTCGCAAAAAGCTTTTCATTTCACTCGGGGCTAGGGATTTGCGGTTTATGAGAAAGTCCTCTTCAAATTTTTACGTTTTTTATTACTGGTTAGTTTTGCTATTTTTTAAAATAAACCGTTCCATGAAAGAGTAATTTCTATTTAGTGATGCGTTTTAAAATTCGTATATTTACTTTATTAAATAAATGGGAAATGAATATCGATGCATATAAAAATCAGATTATTAAAAAACTAATAGACATTCAAGACAAAAAAATATTAGAACAAATAGATGCCGTTTTAAATGGAAATCCTACTGTTGCAGATAGTCTTGATGGCAAATCTTTAACTAAATCCCAGTATATAGAACACATTGAATCTATTAGCGAATCAGTTGCTGATGGAGCAGAAACGTATACTTCTGAACAGGTTCGGGAACACATTTTATCCCAAAAAAAATGAATGTAATTTGGTCTCACGAAGCTAGAAAATCGCTTTCTGAAATTTATAATCACATTTCTAAGGACAGTCCACATAATGCCGAGAAAGTCTTAAATAAGATAATTGATTTGGCATAGTCGTTACTCGATGATCGATATGATTATGCAATTGATCCTATCATTAATAAAGAAAAATTCCGTCATATAAGTATTTGGTCTTACAAAATTATATATGAGCGAACTAAAAAGGGAATACTAATTTTAGAGGTTTTTAACGGAAAACAAAATCCTGATAAATTAAAAAAATATTAAAGAAGAGTAATATCACGATTACGATTTTTGATGTTCACTTTTGAATATTGTATATAAGCAAATAGGCTACTTCACCACTTCAAACATTAACACCTGAGTTCTTTGTTGATCTGAAAAATTATTATCTGAAACAAAAATTATAGATGGATTGCCATTAGCCAATTTTGGTCCAAAAGTAAGTCCTTCGATATTATCAATAAAAATTCCCAAATCATCCATGTTCAGTATTAGTTTTTTAGAAGCTAGTTCCAATTTTTGGTTTTGTAAGGAAGCGTGATTTTTAACGTTAGTTGCTTTTTTCAAATCACATAAAAATACTTTTACCGTGCAGGCTTGCGTACCGGTAGAATAGGAACGTTCCACAACCAGCAACTGATTTTTACCGTAATACAGAATAGCCGAAACGCCATTTACACCAAAAGCGCCTTTCGGACTGGGTTCACGAGCAATAGGCTCTAATTGGTAGCCGTATTGGGCAGTATTCTTTTTTGTTTTGGCATTAAATTGATACAACCGAATTAAACCGCCTTTGCTGGTGTTGGCTTGGTTGCCATCATCAAATAAAGGTTCTTCTATATTAGTATAGATATTTTTATACTTTTTGTCAAAAGTTATCCCTTCTAATGTGCCGTTATTTCTAGGACCTTTTTCTAGTTTCTGCATTGCTAAATTTTCCGGGAAGGTTATATTTCCTAGAAAATCACCTTTTAAATCCATGAAATTCACGAAAGGATTTTGTAAAACTTCCTTGTCTGCTGTAATTACACGTGCGCCTTCGCTACTCCATACCAAAGTGTTCGTTGTTGGATTAAATCGAATGTCTTCCGGGTCTGCTGAGGTTGTTGGCGTGGTATTCCAATTGCCATACACTTTTCCGTTTTCATTTTTTAAGACAGAAACGCTTTGAAAATCGATACCTTCTACTTTACTGTCGAACAAACGAATTTTTACAGTATAAAATCTGGAATCGTTAAACACCGATCGATCGTCACTTATCAAATAATACAAATCATTTTTTGCATCATAATCGATTCCAGACAATCCGCCCACTTTTGTCTTCTGAAACGTTTTATTAAAAGGAATTTCAATGGAACTGATTAGTTTTAAACTTGGAGCTGTTTTGTTTCTAGTCGTTTGTTTTAAATTGGAACAAGAAAGTAGAATAGTTTGTATGAGAATAAGAAATAATAATTTACGCATAAATTTTTTGTTGCTATTGGAGAGCGGTAATGCAGTATGGACTAAAAAAAATAGTAATGACTACGAATTATTTGTTTGGTTTTTCTCAAGATTGCGGAAGTAGTCAATTTTATAATTAAACATTTCAGCCATACTTTTAGCGCGAAGTTTTGCTTCGTCGGCTAATGGACCTGTAAATAAACTATCGGTAGTTTCGGTGAAAATTTGCATCCAGCGGTCAAAATGTTCTTTGGCAACAGGTAGTTGTTTGTGCGGCGGAAATGGGCTTCCGGAATAGGAATGAACTTCCAGTAAAATGGTTTGCCAAAAGCGATACATTTTTTCCAGATGTTCGGGCCAGCGGTTGCCTATTTTTTCGTTGAAAATGGGTCCAATAAATTCGTCTTTTTGAATTTTAAAATAAAAAGTATCAACTAGTAATTTGATATCTTCGAATGTAGTAATGTCGTTAGATTGTGCCATGATTGGGGATAAAAAAAGCCTACGCAAAGGTAGGCTTTTATGTTGAAATGTAATGGTAAACTATTTGGCTTTAGGCGGAAATTGCTCAAGTATTTTTGCGACAAATTCATTAATTCGTTTTTCTTTTTCACTGCGGTTTTCATTCAGATAACCAACACCCTCTCCTTGCCAAACCAATTCTTTTTTCTTGGCATCAATTAAATCAATATACAATGTTCCTTCGGTGGATGACGAAACATACGTACTACGTCCTCCCCATAAGTAAGGATTCCATCCCCAACCCCAGCCATAGCCCCATCCGGCGTTATATTGGTTTACGTCAATTTTTTCTCTTTCTTTTGTAAGTATATTAATCAGCAAATCTGGATTTTCACTTTTGGTCATTCCTTTGTTGGTTAGTTCTCGGTCGATAGCATTCAGTATTCTTTTCTTATCCAATTCTGAAATTTCAACTCGGTCAATTCCTTTTTTATGAAAAGCATATGTTTTGTACTGATTAAAATCTACATTGTTATCGTAATCTGAATATACTTTTACGGAGCTGCAAGAGGCAATTGCGAAAAGTAAAAATACGGGAAGGAGTTTACTTGCTTTCATGATGCGATTATTTGATTACTATATGTTTCCTAAAGATACGCCCAAATTTTTAAAAATCCAACAAATTGTCGGCGACTATATTAGGGATGGTTACTTTTAATAAAGGTTGCGTCTCCATCGCCCTTTTAATTGCAAAGAGTGCTCCGTCATTCCTAGCCCAGCTTCTTCTGGAAATTCCATTGTTGACATCCCAGAAAAGCATTGATTCTAAACGTTTTGAAGCTTCTTTAGATCCATCAAGAACCATACCAAATCCACCATTAATAACCTCACCCCAGCCTACGCCGCCGCCATTATGAATGGATACCCATGTTGCTCCTCGAAAGCTGTCTCCAATGACGTTTTGTATCGCCATATCGGCAGTAAAACGGGAGCCATCATAAATATTAGACGTTTCTCTGTACGGAGAATCAGTCCCGGAAACATCATGATGATCCCTGCCTAAAATTATAATTCCTACATCGCCTTTGGCAATAGCCTGGTTAAAAGCTTCAGCAATTTTTACACGTCCCTCGGCATCAGCATAAAGGATTCGCGCTTGGGAACCTACGACTAATTTATTTTCTTGTGCACCTTTTATCCAGTGAATATTATCCTGCATTTGTTGCTGAATTTCGGCTGGTGCTGTTTTAGCCATTTCTTCTAGAACTCGGCAGGCAAGTAAATCTGTTTTGGCCAAATCTTCCGGTTTTCCCGAGGCACAAACCCATCGAAAAGGACCAAAGCCATAATCAAAACACATCGGTCCCATAATATCTTGTACATAACTCGGATATCTGAAATCGATATGATTCTCCGCCATTACATCAGCACCGGCACGGGAAGCTTCCAATAAAAAAGCATTTCCATAATCAAAAAAATACGTTCCTTTGGTAGTGTGTTTATTGATCGCTGTGGTATGACGACGTAATGTTTCTTGCACTTTTATTTTAAATAACTCAGGTTTTTCTGCCATCATTACATTCGCTTGCTCAAAAGAAATGTCAGCAGGATAATAGCCTCCCGCCCATGGATTGTGTAAAGAAGTTTGATCGGATCCTAAATCGATATGGATATTTTCTACGTCAAATTTTTCCCAAACATCAACTATATTTCCTAAATAGCCGATGGAAATGGTTTCTTTATTGGCTTGCGCCAAGGCGACTCTTTTTACTAATTCGTCAATATTTTCAATCACTTCATTAATCCAGCCCTGGTTGTGACGAATGTGTGTGATTTTTGAGTTTACTTCGGCACATACGGTGATGCAACCCGCAATATTACCAGCCTTAGGTTGTGCGCCGCTCATGCCTCCCAAACCAGAAGTAACAAATAAACCCCCTTTTGGGCTGCGTTTTATTTTACGAAAAGCATTCAAAACCGTAATGGTTGTTCCGTGTACAATCCCTTGCGGACCAATGTACATATAACTTCCTGCTGTCATTTGTCCGTATTGAGAAACGCCTAATGCATTCATTTTCTCCCCATCGTCCGATTTAGAGTAATTAGGGATCACCATTCCGTTTGTTACAACAACTCTGGGCGCTTCTTTGTGGGAAGGGAATAGTCCCATTGGATGTCCTGAATACATTGTCAATGTTTGCTCGTCGGTCATTTCCGATAAATATTGCATGGTTAATAGATACTGTGCCCAGTTTTGGAAAACGGCTCCATTTCCGCCATACGTGATCAATTCATGCGGATGTTGTGCTACGGCATAATCCAAGTTGTTTTGAATCATCAGCATAATTGCTTTTGCTTGTTCACATTTTCCAGGGTATTCGGCAATTGGTCGCGCCTGCATCTTGTAATCCGGACGCAAACGGTACATATAAATACGCCCGTAAGTTTCTAATTCTTCCAAAAATTCTTTGATTAATTCGACGTGATGGTGCGGCTCAAAATAACGTAATGCATTGCGTAACGCGAGTTTTTTTTCTTCTTTCGAAAGGATTTCTTTACGCTTTGGTGCGTGATTGATATCTATTTCGTATAATTTTGGTTTTGGTAAAACCGATGGAATTCCGTGTTGTATTTGTTCTTGAAAAGTCATTCTCGATTTTTATTCGTTAATTTATTTTTTTATTCAGTACAGAAGATTGGCTTCTTGTGAATGAAACAATTAAGGATAACGAATATCCGACCTGTGGTAGGATTTATGAATTTTGATTCTGTATTTCTGTAAACAAATATCCATTTTTATTTTTGTTTTTTAATCCTGGCGTTCTCTTGCTTTAGGTGTTTTGAATACTAAAATGTGATTACTTTTTATTGGTTCCTGTTTTTTTATCAAAACCGTACGGGCAATGACGACAGCCACTTTTACAACAATAACCGCGTTGTAAATGATGTTTTTCTGTAAAACATTTATAGCCTTCGGGTGTGTAATAGAAATCTTCTCCTTCTGTCAATTTATTTTCATTACTTTGGTCAATCATATTTGGGATATTCTATTGTAAAATTTATTTGAATTGCCGAATTTCAACGCAAACGATTGAGTTTTTCATTAAAAACAGCCATTTTATTATTACAAATTTATAAATTTTATAGCGAATGTTTCTAATTGTTGCTAAATATTTAATTCCTAAGGGATATCGTGGATTGGCAATCTTTCCTTTTGTATTTGTAAAATATGATAGCGATGCATTTAATAGAATTTTTGTCAATCACGAAAAAATCCATCTGCGACAGCAGACAGAATTATTACTACTTCCTTTTTTTATTTGGTATTTGGTAGAGTATTGTTTTCGATTGGTCCAATATAAAAACGTAAACTTGGCCTATAGAAATATTAGTTTTGAAAGAGAAGCTTATGCGAACGAATCAAGTTTTGAATACTTGAACAACAGACCTTCTTTTCAATTCCTAAAATATGTGAACTTAAAAAATTAGTAGTATAATAATGCGGTGGGAGTAATTATCATAAACCTTAGTTCGAGTGTTTTTTTGCAACACAACGAAACAAACAATGTGTCGAAAACCGTTTTTGACACTTATTCCCTAATTCTTGTCGCGTTTTTCTGATGAATAATAATCGAGCTGTCAAAAATTTCAACAAAAATTAAGTACACGTAGCGGGTTAATGGTATTCTACTTTCGAAGTCCTTTATCACTTCATTCTTTTCAAGTCTAAATAAATATACAGTATTAACTTACAGTATGTTAAGTCGGTATTCAAGTAGAAATTTTAGCTTGCTCCATTATTTTTAAGCAATTTATTGTTGTAAGAAATTATATGTTTAATATAAAAAAAGAAACGTTTAATCGAGTATTTATACTTTTTATCGGCATTTGTGCTAATTCCTATATTGTTTTTTTTTAACTTTAATTAAAAATAACGCAAAACAGTTATTATTCGCTAAAATAAGGTGATCAGGAATGTGTTTTTAGACTTTTTTTTAGCTCGAAAATATTTTATTTTTTAGAGTAATGGATCATTATCTCATATGTAATTTTCTGAAAGAGAATATAATTTGCCCGTTGGTTGCAATTATTCAAAACTTTAATTCGGGGGTTTTTTGTGGAGTAAAACGGAACAAAAAAGGTATCAATAACGCGGTTTAATAATAGTTTCCTAGTTCCAGATATTGTTTTCTATCGAAAATCAATCGAACCGACGAAAATTTTCATCACAAACTAAGTATACCGAACGGGTTACTTTATTTATACAGACTATATAATAATCAAGCTTATGAACTCAAAATTACTTAAACGAACACTTATGACTGTTATTGGATTGTTTTTACAAAACAGTGCAAACGCCCAAATGTATGTTAGCCCGAATAGTTATGTATTTGCGACTAACGAAGTGGTGTATGTAAAGCAGCAACTTGAGTTAAATGCTGCCAACAGTAATTTCTATTTGCGGAAAGATGCGCAGTTAGTTCAAGGTTCTATGGCGACAAGTACTAATAAAGGTCTTGGAAGTTTATCTGTTTTTCAAGAAGGAACTACTAACAATTTTCAATTCAATTATTGGTGTTCACCCGTTGGCGGCAGCACTGCGACTGCAGGAAATTCTGCTTTTGGAATTACGCAATTAAAAGATATTGTAGACTTGACAAACAGCAATAATTCGACTCCATTGGCAATGAATAATTATGACGGTACCGCCAGTCCATTTGCAATTGCACCCTATTGGATTTATAAGTTAACATCTGCATCTAGTTATTCCGATTGGAATCAGGTTGGAACAAATTCTACTATAAATGCTGGAGAAGGATTTACGATGAAAGGGACATCAGGGACAAATACAATAACCATAAATGGAGTTCAAAATAATCCCGGAAGCAAACAACGCTACGATTTTAGAGGTAAACCTAATGATGGGACAATTGCTGTTTCAGTGGCCGCTGGGCAATTTTCACTGACAGGGAATCCATATCCATCAGCAATAGATTTGTCTGCTTTTTTAATTGAACAAACAAATTGTACCGGAATTGCTTATTTCTGGGAACAAGATAAAACAGTTAATTCTCACTTTATTGCCGATTATAAAGGAGGTTATGGAACTTTTTCTCCAATTTCACGAGGAGGAATAGGTATTTATGTTGCTGCAACATTCTATTCTTATGATGGTTCTGGAAATGAGGGAGCTGCTTCAGGTACCGGAGGAAATTATCAAAGACGTTTTTCTCCAATCGGACAAGGTTTCATGATCGATGGACTTGCCAACGGAACGGTGGAGATGAAAAATAACTATAGGGCTTTCATTAAAGAAGATGCTTTAAATTATTCTCAATTTGCAAAAAATATAGATTTAAGTAAAACGAAAACTACTTCAGCTTACATGGCTGATATTCCATCAGTATCTGGATTTGATTACAAAATGGTAAGTACTGCACCAACGCCGCAAATACGATTTAATACTTTACTGAACAATCAGGGAGTTCGTCAAATTGTTTTGGCATTTGTACCGGAAGCTACTGACGGGATTGATCGTGCGATGGATGCCATATCTTCCAGTGATGATAGTCCGGCCGATGTTTACTTTGTGATAAATAATGAAGAATACCTCATAAATGCAATAAATTTTGATATTGATAAAAAAATCCCAATCGGTTTTAAAAATACAAATCAAGCGAATTTTAAGATTACAGTGAATGAAATGCTAAATTTCACAAGTGCTAGCGTCGTCTATTTGCATGATAAAACGACAGATGTGTACCATGATATCAAAAATGATTTCTATGAATTGACGTTACCGGGAGGAGTGAACAACTCACAGTTTGAAATTACGTTTAAAAACAATTCGACTTTAGGTGTTGAGGAGATTGCACGTCAAAATTTCGTAGTTTATCAAAATAATGAAACCAAGAACTTAATCATTAGTAATCCATTATTATTGGATCTTGCTACTTGCAATTTGTACGATGTGGCTGGAAAATCAATTTTTAATAAAAAAGATTTGGGATCAAATTCGTCGTATAGTTTTTCCACTTCAGGACTTAGTGATGGAGTATATATCGTTAAAATAGCAATGAAAGATAAAATGGAAGTTGGTCAGAAAATAATCATCAGAAGATAGGAACTAATAGTAATATAATGACATGCAATCATACAGGTTGCATTTTTAGTCTATAAAATTTTACCTTTGTGCCAAAATCACTTAGCTTGAATCAACACATAATAACTTCGTTTCCAAATTCCATTTCAGTAACCATCAAACGGGAAGATTTGATTCATCCTTTTGTTTCGGGAAATAAATTCAGAAAGCTGAAATACAATTTGCTGCAAGCAAAAAAGGAGCAGTACAAAACGCTGCTTACTTTTGGAGGAGCTTTTTCAAATCATATTGCAGCAGTAGCTTTTGCGGGAAAGGAAAACGGATTTAAAACGATCGGAATTATTCGGGGAGAGGAATTAGGGGGTAAAATAGTAGAAAACCCAACGTTGTCATTTGCTCAAGATTGCGGAATGCAACTGCAATTTATTTCAAGAGCGGACTATCGATTCAAAAGCGAAGCTTCATTTTTAGCGCATTTAGAACAGCAATTTGGTGTTTTTTATCTAATACCTGAAGGAGGAACAAATGCACTAGCCATCAAAGGTTGTCAGGAGATAATAACTCTAGAAGATGCTGAATTTGATTACATTTGTTGTTCAGTAGGAACCGGCGGGACCATTTCGGGAATTATCAACAGTGTTTTGCCGCACCAAAAAGCTTTAGGATTTCCCGCTTTAAAAGGTGATTTTTTGAAAGAGGAAATTCGTAATTTTGTGCAAAATGAAAATTGGACGTTAATTACGGAGTATCATTTTGGTGGATATGGCAAGGTTAACGCTGTCCTAATCGATTTTATTAATCAGTTTTATTCACAAAATAAAATTCCTTTGGATCCCATTTATACAGGAAAGATGGTTTTTGGCGTTATAGATCTAATACAGAAAAATTATTTTCCTGCTAACTCTAAAATTTTACTGATTCATACGGGAGGAATTCAGGGAATTCAGGGAATGAATATAAAATTAAGAAATAAACAATTACCAACAATAGATATCAATGTTTAAAAAAATCCTACTTATTTTTACGATAATCACTTTAATAGGGTGTAATGCCGCAAAGCCAGTTATTGTAACTACAAAAAAAGCACCTTTAAAATCAAAAACTGTAGTAGTCAGAACAATAAAAAAAACGAGTTCTACAGCCGCCAAGACAACAAAACCGCTGACGTCAAAAACAGTTAAACCAGCATACAAAAAGAATGAAACGGAAATAATTGTTTCAACGTCAAAAACGGTGGTTACGAATGACATTGTTAGCCTATATATCTCTCAGTACAAGGATGCTGCAATGGGAAATATGAGGAGTTACGGAATTCCTGCAAGTATTATATTAGCGCAGGGAATTCTAGAATCGGGTGCTGGAAGAGGCAATTTAGCCATGAATGCCAACAATCATTTTGGAATAAAATGCCATGAAGGTTGGACTGGTGAAACAGTACAACATGATGATGACTCCCCACAAGAATGCTTCAGAAAATATGATAATCCATCGGAATCTTTTAATGACCATGCGCTATTTTTAACAGGAAGAAGCAGGTATGCCAAACTTTTTGGGTTTTCAAAAGATGATTATAAAGCGTGGGCCAGAGGACTTAGAGCTGCGGGATACGCCACAGATCCAAAATATCCCGATAAATTAATCTCTTACATTGAACGGTACCATTTGGATCAATATGACAGTCAGGTTTTGGATGTAAATTATGTTTCTAATGAAAAACAAATGGTGGAGGAATCAACTGTAGCGTACAAAAATTTGGTGATTAATAGTATGGCTTCTTATGTAGTTGAAAAAGGAGATACGCTATATTCTATTTCGAAAAAATTCGAATTGAGGATTGAGGATTTAAAACAAAAAAATAATCTTTCTGACAATACACTTTCTATTGGACAGAGATTGATGGTAAAATAAGTAAAAGATAACTATAATTCACAATTCATAAATGTTGTATAAAAGAAGCAGTCAGCTTTTTGCTGAAGCAGAAAAAGTAATTCCGGGAGGTGTAAATTCGCCAGTAAGAGCTTTTAAAGCAGTGGGTGGAACTCCAATTTTTGTAAAAAGTGCCAAAGGTGCTTATTTATATGATGAAGATGGAAACCGTTTAATTGATTATATCAATTCTTGGGGGCCAATGATTTTAGGACATGCTTACGAACCGGTAGTGCAATCCGTGATTGCGAAAGCGAAGTTAGGAACCTCGTTTGGGATGCCTACAGAGCTGGAAACACAAATTGCTGCTTTAGCCGTTGCGATGGTTCCAAATATAGATAAGATTAGATTTGTAAACTCCGGGACTGAGGCGTGTATGAGCGCAGTAAGGCTAGCGCGTGGATTTACCAAAAGAGATAAAATAATAAAATTTGCTGGATGTTATCACGGTCATTCTGATTCGTTTTTAATCCAAGCGGGAAGTGGAGCGATTACCTTTGGATCACCAAACAGTCCCGGAGTTACTGCAGGAACAGCCAAGGATACTTTGCTTGCAAAATACAATGATTTAGAGAATGTAAAAGCGTTAATTGAAGCGAACATAAATGAAATTGCTGCCATAATCGTTGAGCCAGTAGCAGGGAATATGGGTTGTATTCCTCCAAACAAAGGCTTTTTGGAAGGCTTACGCCAATTGTGTACTGACAATGGAATTTTACTGATTTTTGATGAGGTTATGACGGGATTCAGACTCGCGAGAGGTGGGGTTCAGGAATTATTTAATATAACGGCTGATATTGTTTGTTTCGGGAAAGTAATCGGTGGAGGATTGCCAGTTGGTGCTTTTGCTGCTCGTGCAGAAATTATGAATTATCTGGCTCCATTAGGACCTGTTTATCAGGCTGGAACATTGTCAGGAAATCCATTGGCGATGGCTGCGGGATTAGCAATGTTACAAGCTTTAGATACTGATCGTGCTGTTTTTCAAAGATTAGAAGAGAAAACAGCTTATTTGGCAGCAGGAATCGATAAAGTGCTGCAAGCAAATGATGTCACATTTACAATCAATAGCATTGGATCAATGATTTCAGTTCATTTTGCTGCTACTCCGGTTGTTGATTTTCAAACAGCGGCAAACGGCGATAACGAAACGTTTAAAAAGTTCTTTCATGGATTATTGCAAGAGGGGATTTATATCGCTCCATCAGCATACGAAACCTGGTTTATTTCCGATGCATTAACGTATGATGATTTAGACTTTACCGTTCGAGCAATAGATAAAGTTTCTAAAACGTTTTAATAATAATAAAGCCCCTACTAGGGGCTTTACTTATGAAATAAGATGAAATATTTCAAGTGAAGGGGTTATTTTTTATCACCCAGAGCTGCTGTTCGTTCTTTGTGATGCATTGTTCGTTTTTTCATTTCGTTATGTCTCTTCCCTTTCATGTCATCCCATTTTTCATATTGTTCAGAAGTAAGAATTTTTTTCATTCTTTTCTTCATTACAATTTGCTCGTCTAACATCATGCTTTTTTTTGCAAAAAGCGCGTCAGAAGTAAGTTGTTTCTTAACCGACTCGTTAGTTTCTTTTCTCTCCGCTTTTTTAGTTTCTCTTTTGGCACTTTGTTCAGCGATGATTTTACTCATTTCGTTTTGTTGTGAGGCATTCAAATCTAACTCCAAAGTCATCTTTTTCAAGTGCAATTGATTTCTTTGCTCTGGCGTCAGTTGCTCCATTTGGGCACGCTCGGATCTTGCTTTTCTTTCTTGAGCAAAGCTTGCCATGCCGACAACTAATAATGCAATGATAAATAATTTTTTCATTTGTATTGTTTTAAGTTTTATGGGTATAAGACAAGGATGCGTGTGAAAAGTTTAATCATTAACAAAAATTTATCGTTTGGGTTTGATAGTAAATAAATATTTGTAGCAGCTATTTTTGTATAAGTGACTTCAAAAAAGCAGCTTTTCTTACTGCTAAAGCATGACATTTATTAGTTTTTATGCAGTTTAATTTTTTCACTTTATGTTACCCATCAATCAAAATCTTACCGGCGGCAATTTAGAAGCTAATTATCGTTGGAGTATCAATTTGAATTACAGTTTGTAAAATAGATAAAGGAGCTTCAATTACAGCTCCTTTTTTTATATCTGATAACCCACAGGTTTTTTGCAAAGTATGCATTTAGATCACAAATTTCTGGCTTAGAAGCTCAGTTGTTTTTTGGACAATATAGCTTAATCTTTATTTTAAGTGAAAATTAAAAATGCAAGGCAAAACCAATATTAAATTGGAATTTATCGTCATAAAATTCGTTATGTAGAGCCTTATTATATCGGAATCCAGGTTCAATACTTACATTTTTACCCAAGAACAAAGCATAGCCAGCTTGAAGACCAAGATCAGTAGGATTCGCATCTGTAGAACCGATACCAATGCCGTTGTAAGATAGCTCAATCGGAATCATTTTCTTAAAATAATATTTAGCTCCAATTTTGTAAGCAATAGGTGTCTCGATAGCATCGATGCCGTTGTCGCCATATCCTAATCCAAGTTTGACAGCCAAATTATCTTTAATAAAATACCCGCCTTCAGCGCCAATGTTATATGCGGTTACGCCATCCGAAGTGGTTAGGGACAAAGATGTATTACCTACATGATCCCCAAAACCAGTATTCACTTCGATGAGCCATTTTCCTTTTGAAACTTGCCCCTCTTTCGCTTGTCCATTAGCAAAACCAAATGTAAATAATGCCACTACAGCCAAAGTAATTTTTTTCATATTTGATAATTTATGTATTCGAGTAAATATATAATTAAAAAATATTAATATAAGAAATTTATGACTTATTTAACTTGTTTGTAAGTCATGAAATTTAAATCTAAAACTGATATGGATCATGCTGTCAAATTTCAAAATCCCAAATTATTTTCTCAAAAGAAGAGCATAATCAAAGTTGGATGGGGCAGTTTTATAAAAGAAAGGAGCTTCAATTGAAGCTCCTTTTTTATAAATATATTTTATAGAATAAACTTATTCTATTAATCGACAGGCTTTACTATCACCATTCACGACAACTTCGGTCAATCCTAAAGAAGATAAATTTTTCATTGCTTTGTCCCATTTTTTACCGCTCAATTCTGATTTGATTTTCAAAAGACCAAATTCCATTTGGTTTTCACTTCCTTGTAATAACGAGACAATTAATTTCTCATCCTCTTCCAATTCAATTTTAACCTGTTTTTTTTCTGGTCGCATTTGAGGGAACAATAATACTTCTTGAATAGAAGCATTATTCGTCAAGAACATCATCAAACGGTCCATTCCAATTCCTAATCCGGAAGTTGGTGGCATTCCATATTCTAAAGCTCTTAGAAAATCTTCGTCGATAGTTCCTGTGGCTTCATCATCTCCTTTTTCTGACAATCTCAGTTGTTCTTCAAAACGTTCTCTTTGGTCGATCGGGTCATTCAACTCAGAATACGCATTTGCAACTTCTTTACCACAAACCATTAATTCAAAACGCTCTGTCAATTCAGGATTGTCGCGGTGTTGCTTACACAATGGAGACATTTCTTTTGGATAATCAGTAATAAAAGTGGGTTGAATATAATTTCCTTCGCATTTAGCGCCAAAAATCTCATCAATCAATTTCCCTTTACCCATGGTTGCATCCACAATAATACCCATCCCTGTTGCTGCATCAAATAATTCAACTTCACTTTTTCCTGAAATATCAAAACCTGTAAATTGTTTGATAGAATCTGTCATTGTAACTCTAGCATAAGGCGCTTTAAAGTTCACAGTGTGTTCTCCAAAAGTCGCTTCTGAAGTTCCGTTCACACTAATGGCGCAATGTTCCAACAAGTTTTCGGTGAATTTCATCATCCAGTTGTAGTCTTTGTAGGCTACATATATTTCCATGGCGGTAAACTCTGGGTTATGGGTTCGGTCCATTCCTTCGTTACGAAAGTTTTTGGAAAACTCATACACCCCGTCAAATCCACCAACAATCAATCTTTTTAAGTACAATTCATTTGCAATACGCATGTACAATGGCATATCAAGAGAGTTGTGATGCGTGATAAAAGGACGCGCTGCAGCACCACCGGCAATCGGTTGTAAAACCGGGGTTTCCACCTCAAGGTACCCTTTTTCATTAAAGAAGGAACGCATGGCGTTGAACAATTTTGTTCTTTTGATAAACGTTTCTTTAACGTGGTCGTTTACGGTTAAATCCACATAACGGCGGCGGTATCTCTGTTCCGGATCGGCAAAAGCATCATGCATTTTTCCGTCGGCATCAGTTTTAACTACAGGAAGAGGTTTCAAGGCTTTCGCCAAAACCGTCAATCCATAAACGTGAATGGAAATTTCTCCTACTTGCGTTTTGAAAACCGTTCCGCGTACACCAATAAAATCACCAATATCCAATAGTTTTTTGAAAACTACATTGTACATTGTCTTCTCTTCATCAGTCGAAATGTCATCTCTGGAAACATAAATTTGAATCCGTCCTTCGGCATCTTTTAATTCCGCAAATGACGCCTTTCCCATGATACGCTTCCCCATCAAACGTCCTGCTAAAACAACTTCCTTTCCGTCGTACTTCTCAAAATCGGTAAGGATTTCGCTGGAATATGCGGTTGTGGTAAATTCAGCGGCAGGATAAGGCTCAATGCCCAAATTGCGTAATTCTGTAAGTGCTTCTCTACGTAGAGTTTCTTGTTCGGATAAGGCCATTTTAATCTAAATTTAAGAGCGCAAAGATACTATTTAAGTTTTAAAATTTAAAGTATAAAATGTACCGTTTTTTGGAGCAAAATATTTTTTTTTCAAGACGATTGGTCCCGCTATTCGCTCTATCTTTTTTTCTTGTTCGAAAAAAACAAGAAAAAAAGGATGCCGCTGCTATCGGGGCTATTCAACAACTTTTATTTTTCAAAAACCCCTGAAAAATAGTACAAATCATCTATATTTGAAATCAAATTATTTCCAAAAAAATCCAATGAAAAAATGCATTATATTATTTTTGACGGTATTCCTTACAAGCTGCCAAGTAACTGAAACCATTAATCTTAATCAGGACGGGACCGGTAAAATTGAAATCATGACACTCCGTGATGAACGTAGTTATATGCAATTAATGGGTGAAAATTATTCCAAAGAAGAAGTTTTTAAGGATTCTACTTATGTTTTTAAAGATTTGATAACGAAACATTCAGAAACTTTTTCCAGGTTGCCGGCGTTTGAAAAAGTCATTTTTCAAAAATTTTCCGCAGTAAAAGTACATACCAAGAAAAGTTCTTTTGAAAAAGAATTTCGTACAACAATCAGTCAAAATTTTAATAAAATAGAGGAAGTTGCGGATTTAAACAAAACCGAAGAATACGCAGATGATATAGAAAACAATTATGCATTGGTTGCCGAAGAACATTATTACAGTGTAAACTACACTTTTAACGGAAGTGTTTTTAATAGGATAGTAAAAATTTCAGATGCAGTTGAATTAAAAAAACAGCAGGATAAGATTGAAGGATTCAAAACACAAGTTTCTAAATTCAAAATTACGCAAGACTATGTTTTAAAATATTATTTTCCCAGAAAAATAAAGTCGGTTTCAAATCCAAAAGCAAAAATAAGTGAAGACTGCAAATCAATGGAACTACAATTTTCTTTAGCTGATTGTTTACAAAGTCCCGAAATCACTTCGTTAGAAGTGCTTTTAGAGTAACATTATTACTGTACTTTTTTATAGGAAAGGAACCATTACAAAATCCCATTTTAATTGTTAGCCTATTTTCGCTTCCCTAAACTATAACACTATATTAACTATTTGATATTTAAGTACTTAAAAAAATAACTATATCTTTAAATCTTTATTAAATTCCAAAAATGTATTGAAATTACAAGGAATAAATACCTTAATCAATAAGTAAAACGATTTAAATAAAGATAGTATGAAAGCAATTGTTTATTACGGCCCGCGCGATGTAAGGGTCACAGAAATGCCAGATGCCACGATTGAGCAATCGACGGACGTTTTGGTTAAAATTACCGCAACTAATATTTGTGGATCTGACCTCCATATGTATCAAGGTCGAACGGATATGGAATCCGGAAGGATATTTGGGCATGAAAATATGGGTAGAGTTGTGGAAGTGGGCAAAGCCGTAACGCAAATTAAGGTGGGAGATATGGTTTGTCTTCCATTCAATATTGGATGCGGTCATTGCCGAAATTGTGAAAGTGGTTTAACGGGTTTTTGTCTTACAATGAACCCAGGAATGGCGGGTGCTGCCTATGGTTTTGCCGGAATGGGCCCTTTCAGTGGCGGGCAGGCCGAATATTTGCGCGTTCCTCATGGAGATTTTAATTGTCTCAAATTACCTGAAGACGCTGTTGAAAAGGAAAATGACTATGTAATGTTATCTGATATTTTCCCGACTGGATATCATGCCACTGAATTGGCATGTGTACAACCGGGCGATTCAGTAGTTATTTATGGCGCAGGTCCAGTCGGACTCATGGCGGCACATTCAGCAAGTATAAAAGGCGCTAGCCAAATAATGGTGGTTGATAATCATCCCGACCGGTTGAAGCTTGCTGAAGAATTGGGTGCTATTGCTATTGATTTTTCGAAAGGTTCCGCTGTGGAACAGGTGCTGGAACTTACCAAAGGGATGGGCGCCGATAGAGGTTGCGAATGTGTTGGCTACCAATGTTGTGATAAACATGGCACAGAGCATTCTAATATAACGATGAACGAACTCGTACAAGCCGTAAAAGCAACAGGTTGCATCGGAGTCGTAGGGGTTTTTGTGCCAAAAGACCCGAAATCTAAAGAAGAGTTACAAAAAGAAGGACACATGGATTTTGATTTTGGTCAATTTTGGATGAAAGGGCAACGAATTGCCACGGGACAGGCGAATGTAAAATCGTATAACCGCCAACTTTCTACATTGATTTCTGCAGGTAAAGCAAAACCATCATTAATTGTCTCGCATGAACTTTCATTAGAAGAGGCTCCTGATGCTTATAAACATTTTGATGCACGTGACAATGGATGGACAAAAGTAATATTAAAACCAGAAATGGTCAAAATCATAAAATAAGAAACCATGTAGTTTTTTTTTAATACAACCTTGAACGGAAGTTTCCTCTGTGAATTAATCCGTCGGGATGCGGAATAAAATTGGTGACTATTTTCTAATACTTTTATAAAGTGAAGATTATTGTCATCAATTGTTTCTCCGCAGACTATTTGATTTTTTAAAATTTAAAAATTCAAAATTTCTTAATCAACGTTCTTGTTTCAAACCTTTGTATCTTTGTGGCTTAAAACCACTGGTATTTCTTAAGAAAAAATGAACAAAAAAGTAATTCTACAAGATTTAGGAACTAAAGATTATAAAGAAACTTGGGAATACCAAGAAGAATTGTTTAAAGAGGTAGTTGACTTAAAAATTAAAAATAGGAGAGAAGAAACTAATTTGGAAACTCCCAATTTCTTTCTTTTTGTGGAGCATCCTCATGTTTACACTTTGGGTAAAAGTGGTAATTTGAGTAATTTATTGTTATCAGAAAAACAACTGGAATCCAAAGGAGCTACTTTTTATAAAATCAATCGTGGTGGTGATATTACGTATCATGGACCGGGACAGATTGTGGGCTATCCAATTATAGACTTAGAAAATTTCTTTACAGATATTCATAAATACCTGCGTTTTCTAGAAGAAGCCATTATTCTTACCCTTCAAGAATACGGAATTGTTTGTGGAAGAAGCGAAGGGGAAACCGGAGTTTGGTTGGGTGTAGGAACTCCATTTGCCAGAAAAATCTGCGCTATGGGCGTTCGTGCTTCCCGTTGGGTAACCATGCATGGATTTGCACTTAACGTAAATGCTGATTTGGGTTATTTTGATAATATTATTCCGTGCGGGATTCGCGGTAAAGCCGTAACTTCTTTAAACGTAGAACTTGGAGTCGAAAAAGTGGATGAAGCCGATGTAAAAGCAAAAATCCTGAAACATTTCTCCATTCTTTTTGACGCAATTTTTCAGAAATCTGAAATCAGCAATCTTTAATCTAAATCATAAATTTAATTTTAACTGTTGTTCTGGCAACAAACGAAATGTCATTCGGTGGTATTTTGTAACCCCATAAATTCGAATTGCTTCTCGGTGTTCTTTGGTAGGATATCCTTTGTTTTGTTTCCAATTGTACATTGGGAATTCCTCGTGAATACGGTTCATGTACTCATCTCTATGTGTCTTCGCTAATACTGAAGCGGCTGCAATACTCAAGAATTTAGCATCTCCCTTTATAATACTGGCATTTGGAATCGAAATTAATATTTCAATTTCAGCATCGGTAAAAATCTTGCCTCCGCGATTTTTAATTCCTCCTTTGGGGATCAAAGGACTGTTTCCATCTACAATAATAGATTCCGGTCTTGGATATAATTTCAAAATACTTTCCTGCATGGCCTTAATAGCGGCGTTCAGAATATTAATTTGATCGATTATTAACGGTTCCAGATGTGTTACTGCAAATGAAATGGCTTGCTGCTCAATAATGGGTCTTAATTTTTCTCTTGTTTTTTCAGATAATTGTTTACTGTCATTTAAAAACTCATTTTGGAAATTCACAGGTAATATTACAGCGGCTGCCGTAACAGGACCTGCCAAACAACCACGACCCGCTTCGTCAGTTCCTGTTTCTAAATATGGTGTTAAAAAAAAAGGTCTTAACATTAAAATTAATTTTGACAAAAATATAATTTTTTATAGCACTATCAATATATAATAAGTGTATAGTCTCAAAATATAAGAGGTAATCTATTTTTTTGAGTAAAAACTTTAACAAATATTAATTCAGTTATTTGTGAAATAAGTTTGTTTCTTTAAGAAATAATTATGATTTTTGTCAACTAACTAATTCAATAAATTAATATGAGATTAAAGTACAAATGGATTATCACGCTATTTTTAGCGTTATCGATGCAGTTTTCGTTTGCTCAGGAAAAAACTGTTACCGGGGTTGTTGTTGATGAAACAGGACCAATACCAGGAGCTAACGTTGTGGTTAAAGGCACAAATCGAAGCACACAAACAGATTTTGAAGGAAAATATGCAATTAAAGCGAGCGCTGGAGAAGTTTTAGTATTCTCATTTATAGGAATGAAAAACATTACTGCAAATGTCGGAACCTCTTCAACTGTTAACATAAAAATGCTACAAGAGGATAACACTTTAGAAGAGGTGATTGTTGTAGGTTATGGTGTTCAGAAAAAGAAAGATCTTACTAGTTCTATTTCCTCAATTAGTGGAGAAGCTATAAAAGGTTTAATCACACCTAGTTTTGAAAGTCAATTGGCAGGAAGAGCTGCAGGTGTTCAAGTTACTACACAGAACGGGATTTTGGGTGTAGCGCCGAGGGTTAGAATTAGAGGTGTAGCTACCATTAATAGTGGTACTCAACCTTTGTATGTAGTGGATGGTTTGCCAATTTACTCTGGAGATATTGGAGGTTCTGCTGACACCAATGGTTTGGCCGATATTAACCCTAACGATATAGAGTCTTTTGAAGTCTTGAAAGATGGTGCTGCGACTGCAATTTATGGTTCTAGAGCTGCAAATGGTGTGATTTTAATTACTACTAAAAGAGGTAAGAAAGGCACGATGAAAGTATCTTACAGTAATGTCACTGGATTTGCCTCAGCAACAAAAACATTTGATTTGCTTAAAACTGCTGACTTTTTAGTAATTAACAACGAAAAAAGAATAAATGCTGGACAAGCAGCTTGGGCAGCTGGTAGTAATTTTGACACTGATTGGCAAAGTGAGGTTTTGAATAAAGGTGCTGTTCAAACAGATCATTCTCTATCTTTTAGTGGGGGTTCTGACAAGACTAGATATTTCATGTCTTTAGGTTATTCCACTCAAGATGGTATTGCGAAGTCGAACAGTTTAGATCGTTATTCTCTTAGGTCAAATCTAGAACATGAAATTTCTTCATGGCTAACAGCTGGTGCTAACATTGGGGTCACTAAAACTAATACGGAAGGATTGAATACAGGAAGGAACTCTATTTCAGGAAATATCTTTAGTGCAATAAGACAGTTGCCAAATACTTCTCCTTTTGATGCAACAAACCCAACAGGTTTTAACCTTAATGCATCTGGAAATATTGGTCAAGGTACAAATCTTACACAAGCCACGGATAATCTGTCTAATATTAGCTATGTGTTAGCAAATAACAAATTTGAATCTGAAGTAACTAGGATTATATCTAGTGCTTTTTTGTCCGCTGATATCCTTAAAGGTTTAAATTATCGTTTCCAAATTGGAGTTGATAACGCTTCAACAAATGGATTTTTATATTGGAATCCATTACATGGTGATGGTCGTGGGACAAATGGACGTTTGAGTAACAATAATAACACTTTAACTCGTTGGAATGTTCAAAATGTTTTGTCATATAATAAAACATTTAGTGACGATCATAACTTATCTTTAACCGCTGTTTACGAGGCTCAAAAAGAAAAGAATGAAAGTTTTTTTGCTACTGGTACAAATATAACTGATCCATTTTTTAATCAAAATGTGGTAACAGGGGCTTTTGGTACACAAGAATCAGGGGGTGGTGTCAACGAAGAAGGTATTATTTCTTATATTGGAAGAGCAAGTTATAATTTTAAAGAAAGATATTTTGTTCAAGGTACTATAAGACGTGATGGACTATCGAAATTTAATTCAGACATTCGTTACCAAAGTTTCCCTGGTGTTTCTGGAGGTTGGAATATTGCGAATGAAAGTTTTATGGAAGATTTTAAAAGTGTCATTTCACAATTCAAAATCAGAGGATCCTACTCTTTAACGGGTAACACAAATGTGGGTAGGAGTAATTATCCTTATTTGAGTACATATTCTCCTTCATTTTATGGTCCAAATAATGGTATCGCATTTACAACTTTTGCAAATAGAAATTTGAAGTGGGAAACTAGTACCAAAATTGATTATGGAATAGATCTAGCTCTATTCAACAACCGTTTAACGTTAAACTTTGATTATTTCAAAAACACTTCTGAAGATGTAGTGCTTCAATTTCCGATAGATCCTTCATTAGGTGTTCCAGGAAATGCAATAGATAGAAATGCTGCAAATGTATTAAATAAAGGGTATGAATTTGGAGTAGATTATAGAGTTATAAACACTAAAGATTTCAAGTGGAATGTCAATGCAAATTTAACTTTGCAGAAAAATAAAGTTTACAATTTGCCAAATAATGGTGCAGATATCATTGGTGGAAGTTCCGGAGATATAAATATTCAACCAAATATCATTATTCGGGAAGGTGAATCATTAAATTCACTTTATGGATTTACATATTGGGGTGTAAATGCTGCAAACGGTAATCCGGTCTATTATAAAGCTGATGGTAGCTTGGTACAAGGAAATATAGCAACAGCTAATTACAAAGTATTTAATCCAGCCGATCCCACAAATGTATCCGTTGCATCGTCTTTAACACAAGCCGATAAAAAGATTCAGGGAAATTCACTTCCTACTTATTTTGGTGGATTTAATTCTAGAATGAGCTACAAGGATTTTGATTTTAGCTTCTTGATTCGTTTCAGTGGTGGAAACAAAGTTTTTAATGGTACTAGGAGAGATTTACTTAATTTAGGTCTAAGTAATAATAGCACAGAAATTCGTGGTAGATGGCAAAGTATAACTAACCCGGGTGATGGTGTAACACCTAGATTAGTTGCAAACCAAAATCCATTTATTAACCAAGCAAGTAATCTAACAACTCGTTTTGTAGAAGATGCAGACTTTATCAGCTTAGATAACATAAGTTTAGGGTATTCATTTCCAAAAATGTTAACCGAAAAAATAAGTGTTGAAGGAGTGAGATTGTCAGCTCAGGTTCAAAATTTATTTTTAATAACGAAATACAAAGGATTAGATCCGGAATTAGAAACTTCTGGGGTTGATTTAAACGGTACACCAAGAGCAAGAATTTTTTCAATTGGTATTAACGTAAATTTATAAAAAGATGAAAAAATACATAAAAATAGTAACTAGTGTAATGCTAGTAATGGGATTGTTTTCTTGTTCAGATGAGAAAATATTGGAACTAACCCCTATAAATGCGGTAGCGTCTGATGTCGCATTCACAACACCTACTTTGATAACGGCTTCAATGAACGGTATGTATAACGCGGCTTCGGTTGGTATTTTTAATAATACAGCAAACAATCCGAATAGTGGTCGAGGTTATATCTGGGGTGCGGCTTTTGTTCAGCAAGGTGATAATAGAGGAGAAGATGTAATTAATTTAGCCGGATTTTATCAGTTAACATATACAGGTACATACGATGCTGGTACGGCAAACAACACCTATTATTTTGTGGATGGTTACCGATTAATTAACAGATGTAATCTAATTATTGAAGGTGTAACTGATGCTGTAAGTAAAAATGTTATTACAGCTCAGCTTGGAAATAGTTATATAGCGGAGGCAAGGTTTTTAAGAGGAATAACACATTTTGAAATGTTAAATTATTTTGCAAGGCCTTACAATTTTACGGCTGGTGCAACTCACCCAGGTTTACCATACAGAGAGGTAGGTGTTGATACTGATGCGGAAGTAGAAAGCGAAAAAGCGCAAGGAAGAAATACAGTTGCGGAGTGTTATACAAAAGTCTTAGCTGATTTGGATTTTGCTGAAACTAATCTTACAGGTACAAATAAATTTCGTGCAACAAAAAATGCTGCTATTGCTTTCAAAACACGAGTGTATTTACAAAAAAGAGATTGGGATAATGTAATAGTTGAAGGTTCAAAATTATCGGCACTTTCTTTAGCTCCAACTCCAGCGGCGGCCTTTACTCTAGGTACTAATGTTGAGACTATTTTTTCAATTCAACACGGCGCTACAGCTGGTCAAAACCCTGGTGTCAATGGTGCTCTTGCGTCAATGTATAAAAATAGAGCTTTAATTTGTATTAGTCCAATCATTTGGAGAGATCCAATTTGGTTAAATGATGACAAAAGAAGAGAAAATGGTGTGATGACAACAATTAATGCCGGTAATGTTTTAACAAACAAATATACTGATATTACAAATTCAACTGATCCAGCTCCAATAATTCGTTTTGCAGAAGTGCTTTTGAATATGGCAGAAGCCAATGCTAGAAAAATTTCGCCAGATGTAACATCTGCTTTAGCACAGTTGAATAGAGTTAGAAATAGATCATTAGCGGTTCCTGCTACTCAAGCTTACACTGCAGCAAATTTTCTTACTGCAACAAATTTGGTTGGTGCAATTCTAAAAGAACGTAGAATTGAATTTATTTGTGAAGGAAGAAGATGGTCAGATATTCACAGATTACAAGGCGATAATTTATTCCCGATAGACGGAATTCCTGCAAAATTAGCAAATGGTAATCCTCCTGCGGGTTCTTTTACATTAGGAACGCCATATACAGGTCCAAGAACAAATGCGGCTATTCCAGGAAGCGATTTTAGATTCTTATGGCCAATTCCATTATTAGTAACAACAACCAATCCAATTTTAGCTGCTCAGCAAAATCCTGGTTGGTAAATTACATTTACAATTTAAATAGAGAAAATCTTCCCAATCACTTTGATTGTGGGAGATTTTTTTTGTAATTAAAGCATTGTTGTTAGTTTAGTTGAATTCGGTTGATTGAGTAAACAAGTTAGTCCTTTCATTAGCTATTATAAAAGAAGTTTAATATGATAACGTTCCAGTCTATGGTATAATTTATTTGTTTATTTTTAGGCGTTCATCTAATTACTTATTGGAATGTCTTAATGTAAATTTTTTTGAGTGTATATCATTCTGTTAATAAGTAGGTTAAATGTGTTTTCCTTGTAAATTGACCTATTAATTCGGCAACTAAACTCGTCTAAATACTTCTAAATATGTGTTGTATGAAGCAAAGGAAAAGTACTTTTCAACTAAGATTTTACTTGATGAATAATAGTATGTAATTCTTTTGTAAATTTTCATTTGTCATTATTGATATGTTTTAAATCAAACTCTTTTTTTAATGGATTATCATTAGTCCATTTGTCCGTTTTTATTGTCGCAGATTTAGAAATATTTTTATTAAATATTTTACGTATTTCTTTACACAAATAATCTTCAGGTTGGTCAAAATATACTCTTTCGATTGCGTCAGTATCATTTGCTTCAACGGCGATTATATTTTTTTTTTTGAATCATTTCTCCTTCCTTGCTTCTGATCTTCTTTACCTCCAAAATAAATTCATCAACAAAAACTTAACCAATCATTGGTTCTGAAGCGCTAGTTGCCATACTGATTCTAACTTTTTTTATAAATTACTTGCCGTAGTTCTACTGATTTTTAATAGTTTGCTACTGTTTTGTCCCAACAATTTCCTTTGCGGCTCATACTACGGTTTATTTTTTTATAGGAATCAAGAACATTTACAAACTTTTTGCTTGCATATTGAACACCTCTGTCGGAATGAAAAATCAAACCTTCCTCAATATTTCGGTTTTTAATCGCCATTTTCCAAGCTCTAAGCGTAGTTTGCTTCGCCTGTTCGCTATCGCTCGGGTCATCTGTACTCATTCCATCGCTCAAACTCCCACCTATAATTTTTCGGTCGTATAAATCCATAATAGTTGTCAGGTATACAAATCCCTCTTTGGTTTGAATATAGGTGATATCAGAAACCCAAGCTTTTGAAGGCATTTTTACAATAAACTCTCTGTTTAATATATTTTCAACGATTAAATAATTATGATTTGAGTTGGTCGTTACTTTGAATTTCTTGCTTAATTTACTTCGTAAGCCTAGCTGTTTCATATATTTTGCTGCACTAATTGCTTCGCCTGTTCGAGCAAAGCTCTCGGGTCTTGAAATTTTATAACCAATCTCCAAAGTTCTAATGTTATTCTAGGACTTCCGTATCTTTGTTTGGATTCAAAATAAATCAATGTTATCTTTTCTTTTATGGCGATTTTTCGTTGCTGTCTTGCAGTGATTGTTTGTTTTTTCCATCGGTAATAACTTCCACTACTCACTTATAGAACTTTGCACATTTTTTCAACCGGGAATACTTGTTCATTGTTTTTAATGAAACTATAAATCATCGACCGCTCTTGGAAAAAATGCCAATTGCTTTTTTTAATATATCTCGCTCTAACTCGGCATCTTTGAGTCTTTTCTCCAATTCGTGAATTTTTTCTTGTTCAGGACTTAATTTTAAATTCCCTTTTCCAGGAAAACTTCCCTCTCCAAACTCCTCGAACTCTTTGCGCCATTTATACAACTGTGGTGCTGTTACTTCCAGCTCTCTGGCCAGTTCTGATACGTTTGTTCTCTCATAACTCAATTGGACGGCTTTTTCTTAGAAAGCTTTGTCGTAGATTTCGCGGACTTATTTCATAGGTTAAAATTAAGATTATTTCTTAACTTTCTGTGATGGCTAAGTTAGCATGTCCAAATCGTTTCTTTAAAAGTAATTTATAGAGTAAAAAATAGCGTCTGAAGCTATTTTTACCATATTTATGTTAATTTTTATTTTAATTTTGGAAACAAAAAAATTCATTTAATTTTAAATCATGAAAAAAAATACTTTTAAAATACTATTGTTGTTTGTATTGATTTTTTCGAATTTTTTGTATTCACAAACTGACAAAGAAAAACGTGTCATTTTAAGTCAGACGAATGTTTCAAATCTTAAAAAACTGAAAACGCAGTTTGGGAAAAATCAAATCAAAAATTACGAGAAAGCAATTGTTCTTGCTAAACAAAACGGATGGCCAGTTACGTTTTCAAGTCCTGATGGAACCTATTCAGAGATAAAAGAAGTTACTGAAAACGGATTTCCATTATATCGTGTTACCAGAAACGAAGGTTCAGCATTTACATCCAGAGCCAATAAATTACGTCCCAATGGTGGATTAGGTTTAAATCTAACAGGCAATGGATTATTTGTTGGAGTCTGGGATCAGGATAATGCTACTATCGCGCATGAGGATTTTGGAGGAAGAGCTTTTGTTTATGATAATAATACCAATCCCACTTCGTATCATTCAAGCCATGTAACAGGAACAATCATTAGTTCTGGGGTAAATTCTACTGGTGGTTTGGGCAGAGGTATAGCTTATCAAGCATACGCTTATATAAGTAATTGGACAAGAGATTTGGAGGAGATGGCTGAACTGGCAACGAATAATGGTTTGTTACTATCTAATCATTCTTATGGACTTCTTGCAACTAACACAAGTTTTCCAGAATATATTTTTGGAGCTTACAGGAGCGACTCGAGAGATTTAGATCAAATAGCTTTTGATGCGCCTTATTATCAACCGGTTATAGCTGCTGGAAATGATAGAAATAAAGTGCCTAACATCAACGCTACAAAAGAAGGGTATGATTTGCTTACCGATTTTAGTACTTCAAAAAATGCAATTGTTGTTGCGGCTGTGGAAGGTTTGGGTGTTAATGGCTATGTTAATACAAGCAGTGTAGTCATGTCTAATTTTAGTAGTTGGGGACCAACAGATGATAATAGAATAAAACCAGATATTTCTACAAAAGGTGTTAATGTGTTTTCAACAACCAATGCAGCCGGTAATAAAGGATATGGGACGATATCTGGAACTTCAATGGCTGCTCCCGGAGTTACAGGGACTTTACTGTTATTGCAAGAGCATTTTAGAAATATCAAAGGTGA
Organism: Flavobacterium cryophilum; assembly: GCF_048286555.1. NCBI lineage: Bacteria > Pseudomonadati > Bacteroidota > Flavobacteriia > Flavobacteriales > Flavobacteriaceae > Flavobacterium > Flavobacterium cryophilum. The sequence continues at coordinate 1,110,731 of NZ_JBLVPZ010000001.1, forward strand.
TTTTATGCGATCTGCTACATTAAGGGGGTTAATGATTCACAGTGCTGATGAAGCAGGTGATTCAGATGGACCAGATCCAAGATTTGGTTGGGGCTTGCTAAATGCTGAAAAAGCTGCTCTATTAATTTCTGATGCATTTCAGATGAATAACAAAGTTTTAATTCAGGAATTTGATTCTAGAACATCTCCTTTAGTACAGGGCTCTGTTTTTACTAAAGTCATTAAAGCTAAAGGGACTGAGCCAGTGGTGGCAACTATTTCTTGGACAGATCGTTCAGGTATTGTTAATACTGGTACTGTTGACTTAACAACTCCTGTTTTGGTAAATGATTTGGATATTAGAATTACAAAAGGTTCTGAAGTTTTTTTTCCATGGAGATTAAATGGTGTAAGGAGTCAGCCAGCTATTAAAGCGGATAACAGTGTTGATAATGTTGAAAAAATTGAAATTAACAATCCTACTAATGATTTTTATACAATAACAGTTAACCATAAAGGGAGCTTGGTGGGAAATAGCCAAGATTTTTCTTTAATAGTTTCAGGTGTAGATGAAAATACATTATCAAATTATGAATCCGATTTTGAATCATCGAATGTATGGCCAAATCCAATGAATGATGTTGTTAACATATCTGTTAAGTCTGATCTTTCTGACGAAATGTATTTAGAGGTGTATGATGTTTCGGGAATTAGACAACTTTATAAAAAAATTGATCATTTAAATACTAATTTTGTAAATGCAATAACTGTAAGCTCCTTGAAAAAAGGGCTTTACATTTTTAAAATTAAGCAAGGTAAAAAGCAATCAATTTGGAAAATATTAAAAAATTAAACCTTAGAAAACTAAATTTTTTTATTTTTATTGATTTTTCCATTCTAAAATCGGAATAACCATTTACTGTGTCAAAAGTTTTGTTTTTAACAAAATATCTTTTTTATCTAAATATTAAGAATATTAACTATTAAATATTTGTTAATTAGGAATTAATTAATAGTTTTGCTTTTTAACTAACTCAAAAAAAATATTTATGAAATCAAAGTTTACTTGGATTCTTACGTTATGTTTAGCGTTTTTTATTCAGTTTTCCTTTGCGCAAGAGAAAACTGTTTCGGGGACTGTTACTTCCAAAGCTGATCAGATGACTATGCCTGGGGTAAATGTTGTTGTACAAGGTACAAGCCGTGGAGTGCAAACCGATTTTAATGGTGAATTTGCCATTAAAGCCTCCGTTGGAGAAAGATTAGTAATTTCTATTGTAGGGTCAAAAACTGTTACGGTTGTAGTAGGAGCCCAAAACAGAATTAATGTTCAGCTTGAAGATGATACTACTGTATTGGAAAATGTTATAGTTGAAGGTTACAACGTAACAAAAACAAAAGCAAAGTCTAACGTTGCCTCGGTAACTGTTAGTTCTAAAACTATTGAGGGGAGACCTAATGCCTCTTTTATTCAAACTTTACAGGCGCAAGTTTCTGGTTTGAATATTACATCAGGAACAGGACAGCCAGGTGGAAATAGCCAAATTATTATTAGAGGTACAGGTTCTATCAACGGTAAAGTTGAGCCATTATTCGTTATTGATGGTATTCCTTTGAATTCTGATAACTTTAGAAGTATCAATCCAGATGATATTGAATCAGTTTCAGTTCTTAAAGATGCTGGTGCAACTTCTATTTATGGTAATAGAGGTGCAAATGGTGTAATTATTGTTAAAACCAAAAAAGGTAACTATGATTCAGCGCTTAGCGTTAAATATTCATCAACTACAGGTTTTTCAACTTTACAAAAAACAGAGTATAACCTGATGAATTCTCAGCAATTACTAGCTACCGAGAGAACGTTTGGTAGAGGTAGAGGTTTTACTAATGGTCCAAACGGTGGCCCAATGACAGATGCTCAAATAGCGGGTGCTATAAACACAAACTGGAATGATTATTTCTTTAGAACCGGGGTTACTCAAAATCAAGTGGTTAGTTTGTCTGCTGGTGGAAAAAATATGACTTCATTTACATCTCTTGGGTATTTTGACCAACAAGGTATCTTGAAAGGGTCTGATTTGAAAAGATTTAGTTTCAGAAGTAATATAAGTGGTAAATCTAACAATGAAAAATTAACTTATTCTACTACTACATCTATCAATTTTTCTAGAAGAAATGAAGCTAACGCTATTGGTACTGGCGGAGTAAATCAAAATTATGTACTTGGAGCTAATAATAGTGCTCCATATATTTCACCGAAAGATTACAGCACTAGTCAGCAATTATTGTTAGATTATCAAGCACAAGGAGGAACGTTATTATTGACTCCATTATTTTTGGTTGATAAATTAAAAACTTTTGAAAACCGAATAGATGAATTAAAAGGGTTAATTAATCTTGAAGGGGGTTATAAAATCACTAAAGATTTAAGTCTTGGTACATCTATAGCATTAGACTATACACAACAAAATTTATATACTTGGCAAAGTCCAACGGCTTTTAATTCACTCCTTTTTGCTGCAGCTGCAACTGCACCTGAATTTGAAGATCAATTGTTTGAAAGAGATGCAGCTATAACTTCAAATACTCGTTTGATTTATAATCGTACTTTTAATGAAAAGCACACTGTAAATGCAGGGGCGTATGTTGAATACATCAAAGCACACAGAAATGGTTTTAGTTTTAGACAAAGAGGTTTAAATCCTAAAACTACCTCTCCAGGTGCTGGTACAGGATACATTCTAGATGGCCCAACCAACGATAGATTTGTGCCAGCTGTAGGTGCTTTTAAACAAGAAACAGGTTTGTTCTCTTATTTTGGCACTGCTGATTATGATTATGACAGCAAATATGGTTTTGGAGCTACTGTTCGTAGAGATGCTTCTTCTAGATTTGCAGGAGATAACAAATGGGGTACTTTTTACTCATTAAGTGGCCGTTGGAATATAGACAAAGAAGCTTTCATGCAAGGTTCTGTAATTAATATTCTTAAACTAAGAGGGTCTTATGGAACATCAGGAAATCAAGACGTTTTAAATGGAACATACTTAGCTTTAAATAATACTAGAGAGTTATATACTACTGGTGTTGGTTATAATGGAACTCAGTCTTTTATACTTTCTCAGTTGGCTGTGCCAGATTTACGTTGGGAAACAACTGCCCAAGCAAATGTAGGTCTTGACTTTGAAGTCTTTAAAGGTAGATTGAGTGGTTCGTTTGATGTTTATAGAAAGAAAACGACAGATTTGTTCATTCCAGTACCTTTATCAGCGGTTAATGCTACAGGTAGTATAAATGCGAATTTTGGAGCATTAGAAAATAAAGGAGTGGAAGCGACTTTGAATTACGACTTAATTAAAAGTGCCAGTGGTTTTAACCTAACTTTAAACTTTAATGGTTCTTACAATAAAAATACGATTCTTGATATTGCAGGTACAACAGGACTAATTGATAATGGATTTACCGTTATAAAAGAAGGAGTTACTATTGATGAATTTTTTCTTACAAGATATCAAGGAGTTAATCCAGCTAATGGTAATTTACTTTTCCTAAATGCTGCTGGAGAAATCACAGAAAATCCTAATCCTACAATTGATAGAGTTCTTACTGGTAAGTCTAGAATTCCTTTGTATCAAGGAGGATTTGGTTTTGATTCAAGCTATAAAGGTTTTTTCGTAACAACTAATTTTTCTTATGCTGCTGAAGTGTACAGAATTGATTTTGATTTACAAGGATTACAGAATCCTACAAACAATGTAGGAGTATTTAATGTTTCTGCTGACTTATTAAATGCTTGGACGGTTGATAATAGAGTTACTGACATTCCTGCTTTGAGAGCTGCTAATTATGCTGCGCAAAATAATTCAGATCGTTATTTAGTTGATGCTTCTTATGTTAGATTAAGATTTGCTTCCTTTGGATATGATGTTCCTAAAAAATTACTTGACAAAACACCTTTCAAAACTGTGAAAGCTTTTGTTCAGGGAGAAAACTTAGTTACATTCTCTAAGTGGAGAGGATGGGATGCTGAAAGCCCACGTACTGCTGACCAATACCAATACCCTACCCCGAAAATCTTTTCGGTAGGATTACAATTAGAATTTTAATATAAAAAGATATGAAAAAAATTAATTTTATTTTATTAGCATTGATCGTGTCATTTTTCTCTTCATGTGAAGATGCGATTGATATTATTCAGCCTGGTGAATTAGGTCCAGATGTTACTTTTCAGACCGTAGATGATTTGCAATTGGGTCTTAATGGGGTGTATGCTGCTGTTGCTGGTGAGAACCCTATAGCTTTTAGCACTGTTTTTACAGATGAAGTTGCTATTGGTTTTGCCAATGGAGGTCAAGGATTGAATGGTGGTGAATATGTTTTTAATCTAACAGCGGCCTCAGGTGATCCTGCGGCAATATGGTATTCTAACTATTCTTTAATAAATAGAGCGAATAGAGTTATCGCTGGAGCTGCGCTTGTTACTCCAACTGCTGCTAATGAAGCCGCATACAAAAACATATTGGCACAAGCACACATATTAAGAGCTTGGGGGCATTTTGTATTGTTAAGCCATTTCACAACAAATATCGCTGATGACAGCGCCCTTGGTGTTATTAAACTGGATTTTGTCCCGCTTGTAACTGACCAATTGCCAAGAAATACGAATGGTGAAGTTTTTGCATTAATCAATGAAGACTTGAATTTTGTTTCTTCATTATCTACAAATGCTGCTAATACTTCTCGTACTTTTGTTTCAACTGATTTTGTGAAAGCTTTCAGAGCGAGAATGGCTGCATACAGAGGTAAGTATGCTGAAGTAACTGCTTTGGCAGATCAATTAATAGCTGCTTATCCTTTGACTCCGAGATCAGCTACTCTTGCGACAGAAGCTACATCGCTATATTTAAATATTTGGACTGATGTAGCTATACCTACAGCTACTCAGAATGAAGTTATTTTTAAACTAGAGCGTGTTCCTGGAAATAGATTGATAAATGCAATATGGGCATCTGTTAATAGTACTGTAAATGGTTCTCCTTTTTATGAAATGAGTACTAGTTTATACAATTTACTTAATAATCCAAATGATATCAGAAGACGTGCTTTTTTAAGCCCTTCTTCAGATCCTGCTGGAAATAGAATAGTTATTGGTAAATATCCTGGTTCAGGTGGAATTGTTCAATTGAATGATATTAAGATTTTTAGAACTTCAGAAATGTATTTCTTAAAAGCGGAAGCTCTTGCTGATGCTGGAAATTTTGCAGGTGTTGCAGTTCAATTGCAAGCGGTTACTAATGCTAGATTTGTTGCGGGAACTGCTCCAGTTATTGCTACTCCAACTACCGCACAAGCAGCATTTGCGGAAATCTTGAAACAACGTAGAATAGAGTTGAGTTTTGAAGGACACAGATACTTAGATTTAAAACGTTTGGGTGTTAGAGCGGGTGTTTCTATTGATAGACATCCAGCGGACTGTAGTATTTATAATGCTTGTACTATACCAAATACTGATTATAGATTTACATTGCCTATTCCTGTTGGTGAACTTAGTGCTAATACAGGTATTAAAGATCAACAAAACCCTGGTTATACTAACTAATTTAACTATAGTAATATGAAAAAATATTTATTAAAAATAACTGTAATTGCCCTTTTTATAGGGGTTATTGCAGGTTGTGAAAGCGAGAGTGTAGTATTTGATAATGTAAATGGCCAAGAAGGTGTTCAATTTACTACAAGAAGTTATAACATTACTGTTCCTGCTGAGGGAACAAAAGTAACTATACCAGTAAGCGTTACAACTATTTCTGATGTCGCTAGAACATTTCAAGCGGTAGCAGATGAAAAGTCTACTGGCGCAGCCGCTTCTTATGCAATAGGTGTAGCAAATATTCCTGCGGGATCTTATGCGGGAACTTTAGATGTTACTTTAAATACTAATTCTTTGCAAGATGGTATTGCATATGCACTGCTTGTAAAGTTAGTAGCGCCAGCTGGTGGCTCGGCTTTTAACAATGTTGCTACAATAAATTATAATAAAAAAGTTGTATGTAATAATGTGGTTCTAACTGTAACTACTGATCAATATGCAGAAGAAACTTCTTGGAAAATTAGAAATGCTGCTGGAGTAGTAGTTGCGTCAATACCTCCTGGAACCTATGGACCTGCTGGATCTGTTGCTAGTAGAGGAAAAGTTTATACGCATAATATTAATTTACCTAACGGGAAGTATACTCTCATCATGGAAGATGTTTATTGTGATGGACAAACTGATGGTGTTTATGAGGGTAGTTATAAATTAGACTGTTCAATTATTAAGCACGCGTCTGGTAGTGGAGCTTTTGGATGTACTGAAGTAACTAATTTTGAAATAAACCCGTAAAGAGTTTTTTCTATAAGTAAAAAGAGTGTTTTGTGGCTAACAAAACACTCTTTTTTTTTGTGAATAATTAGGTTGTATTTTAGTTTATCACTATTGACCGCTGATAAAGAAATAGCTTTATTTTGCAAAAACAAGTATGTAAAGTGCAATATGTACCAACTCTAATTCTCTTTAATTCAGTTTCACTAGTAGCAGATTGAATTTAGAATATCAATTCATAAGATTACATATAGGTTGTTTATGTTTAAATAGTTATTTGTCAGATAGATTATAAAAATTAAATTCTGAAACAGGATGAGTGCAGAACAAAGTTCTTAGATACCTATGAGAATGGTTTTAAAAAATAGATTATTGAAATAATAATTTATGATTGACAATAGTCCCTTATATAATATAAGCTGTTTAATAATAAAAAAAAACAGTAATCAACTACATTCTTCTTATTGGAAATAAACTTTTATTTTTATTTAGTCTTGTGCATGTTTAATAGTAAAGCATATTGAAGTTAATTTGATTATTTGATTTGTTATTTCTTTTTTTAATCATAACTCTTAATAATATACCTTTGCTTGATTAAAATTGTTTTTAAAATCGACTAATTAGATCCTGTCAAATGAGAATATTATTTTTGTTTTGTTTTATAGCATTCCCGATTCTATTATTTTCTCAAAAAAAAGAGATTGGAAATTTGAGGAATGATAGTAAATACAACAGTTCTGATTCTATTACAAAGAAAACCGAAAAAATTGCCACCATTGATATGTATCGTTTTATTTCAATCGATAACGATACAACGTACATTGATACATCTTTAACCATTCAAAAAGAATACAGTCACAATTATTTGCGAAAAGATATTTTCGGGCTTTTGCCTTTTGCAAATGACGGACAAACTTACAATACGTTGCAATATAGTTTGACTGATTTTTCGCCTTATCCAGAATTTGGTTTTAAAGCAAAACATTTCAATTTTTTAGAGGCCAACCAAATAAGATATAGTTCTGTAGCTACCCCTGTTACGGAGTTATACTTTAAAACAACTGTAAGAAAAGGGCAGTCTGTAGATGCCTTTATAACCTTGAATATAGCTGAAAATCTTAATTTTTCTATGGCATACAAAGGCTTACGGTCAGAAGGCGAATATATCAACCAGTTATCCAGCACAGGCAATTTTAGGTTTACCACCAGTTATAATAGCAAAAATAGGCGGTATTTTGCCAAAGCCCATTACACGTTTCAAGATATTCTAAATGAAGAAAATGGAGGAATAACCACGATCGATGATTTCGAAAGTGAAGATCCAAACTATAATAATCGACAAAGATTTGAAGTTTACTTTTCTGATGCGAAATCATTTCTAAAAGGAAAAAGAATATTCGTAGATCATAATTTTCGAATAAATGCAAAAAAAGGTGCTAATAACTTGTATGTAACGCACCAGTTTAATTATGAAAATAAATTTTTTGAATACAATCAAGCTACTGTTCCGTCAACAGTAGGAGGCGCAGTTGTATATCGATTTGGGGAGTCTTTCAAAAATAGTGGTATAAATGACCAAACCCGATACAACAAAATGTATAATAGAGTAGGGCTGGTCTATGAGAATACGACTTTAGGTAAATTCCTGTTTTTCGCAGATGATTTTAGAACGAACTATTATTACGATCAGATTTTGATTTTTGACAATCAAAAGTTGATTCCAAATTCCTTTAGCCAGGAAATTAATAGTGTTGGTGGTCAGTATGAATACCGAAAAAAGAAATGGAATGGTAAATTTTTATACTCAAGATCGGTTACGGCGCAGTCTTTGTCAAATCTAGATGCTAAATTAGAATACGTACATAATGATGCAACACAATTCTCATTTCAGTATCAAAATATAAATAAATTGCCTAACAGTAATTACAATCTGCATCAAAGTAGTTACGTTCAGTACAACTGGTCAAATGATTTTAAAAACGAAAAAATAAATTCAATCAGTGCTAATGCAAGTACTCCGTGGGTAAATGCAGAAATGCAATTTTCAGTTTTAAAAGATCATTTGTATTTTAATGATGTGTCTAGTTTAGCACAAATAGCAGCTAAAACACAAATCGTGGCTCCCTCGCAATATGAAGGGACAATAAATTACGTATCGGTAAAAGTAAGTAGAGAATTGAAATTTGGAAATTTTGCTTTAGATAACACTATATTATATCAAAAAGTAGTGCAGCAGGAGGCCATTTTAAACGTTCCTGAAATTGTAACAAGAAATACGTTTTATTACTCTAATTATTTATTTAAACGCGCTTTGTTTTTGCAAACAGGAATAGTCCTGAACTATTTCACTAGCTATTATGGAAGCGATTACAATCCGGTTATTGGTGAGTTTTTTGTGCAAAATGACAAGCAATTTGGAAATCATCCAAACTTTGATTTTTTTATAAACGCAAAAATTCAAAGAACTCGGATATATTTCAAAGCAGAGCATTTCAACTCTTCTCTTACAGGTAATAATTTTTATTCCTCACCTAACAATCCATCGCGTGATTTCACGATTCGATTCGGATTAATTTGGAACTTCTTTAATTAAATTGAGCCAAATAGTGTTGCCTTTTTAATGCTCTTTTTTGGGCGTTTGCCGTGCTATTCGCTATATCTTTCCTCGCTTAAAGGAAGCAAGGAAAGGATGCCGCTACTATCACTAACGCAAATTTTCGCAAATCAGAATATTTTTGTAACAAAATACTATCTTTGTACTGCTATTTACAACAAATCAAAATCTTAAATTCATAACAAAATGCGCTACGCAGAAAATATATTAGGAACAATAGGAAATACACCATTAGTAAAACTGAATAAAGTAACTGCGGAAGTAGACGCTTTAGTTCTTGCTAAGGTGGAAACTTTCAATCCGGGAAATTCAGTAAAGGATAGAATGGCTGTTAAAATGATTGAAGATGCCGAAGCAGACGGTAGATTAAAACCAGGAGGCACCATTATAGAAGGAACTTCCGGGAATACAGGTATGGGATTGGCATTAGTTGCTATAGTAAAAGGATATAAGCTCGTTTGTGTGATTTCAGATAAACAGTCCAAAGAAAAGATGGATATTCTTCGTGCAGTCGGCGCCAAAGTAATCGTTTGTCCTACGGATGTTGAACCAACAGATCCGCGTTCGTATTATTCTGTATCTAGACGATTAGCAGAAGAAACGCCTAATTCCTGGTATGTGAATCAATACGATAATCCTTCGAATACGATAGCGCATTACGAGCAAACGGGACCAGAAATTTGGGAGCAAACGGGTGGTAAAATTACTCATTTTGTGGTTGGAGTAGGAACTGGCGGAACGATTTCGGGTGTGGCTAAATATTTGAAAGAGAAAAATCCAAATATTAAAATTTGGGGAATTGATACGTATGGTTCTGTATTTAAAAAGTACCATGAAACGGGAATTTTTGATGAAAACGAAATCTATTCGTACATAACAGAAGGAATTGGAGAAGATATTCTTCCTAAAAATGTAGATTTCTCGTTGATCGATGGATTTACAAAAGTAACGGATAAAGATGCAGCAGTTTATACCCGTAAAATTGCACTCGAAGAAGGCATATTTGTAGGTAATTCAGCTGGAGCAGCGATAAAAGGATTGTTACAACTAAAAGAACATTTTAAACCGGAAGATGTGGTTGTGGTTCTTTTTCATGATTCAGGAAGCCGCTATGTAGGTAAAATGTTCAACGATGACTGGATGCGTGAACGTGGTTTTCTCGATGAAGAAATTACAAAAGCCGAAGATGTTATCAAAGATCATATTGATAAACCATTAATCGTCGTTCGCACGGAAGAACTCGTTTCACATGCAATAGAAAGAATGCGTAAATACAAAATTTCTCAAATTCCGGTGATGGATGTAACAGGTTTTGTAGGTTCTGTTGATGAAAGTGATTTGTTTCAAAGCTATGTTGCCGATAAAAATGTTGCTGACAAGCCTATAAAAGAAGTTATGGGGAAACCATTTCCAATAGTAAAATTTGGAACTCCTATTGAAGAAGTATCTCGATTATTTACAAAAGAAAATGCAGCTGTTTTGATCGAATTAGAGAATGGAAATCACCATATTATTACCAAATATGATATTATTGGATCGATAAAGTAAAAATTTATTATCCAAAATATTAAAATTATAACAGCCATGAATTTGACGACTTTATTTCGTTAAATTTGTGGCTTTTTAGATTTATAACACACTTATAATATGAACTTCACTGCCATAGATTTTGAAACAGCAACGGCATTCCATCCGTGTTCAGTAGGAATTGTTACCGTAGAAAACGGAATAATTGTAGATGAGTTTGTTAGTTTAATTAAACCGCCAAATAATTTATATTCTCCCTTTACAATTCAAGTTCATGGGATATATCCGCGAGATACGGTGAATGCAAAATCATTCGCACAAGTGTATCCTGAAATACAAAAACGCCTTAAAAACAGAGTAGTCGTGGCTCATAACGAAAGCTTTGACAGAAATGTTTTGGCAAAGTCAATGGCGCTTTATGGTTTAGATTATGCTGATTTGAATATTGCATCACGTTGGGAATGCACGGTAAAAATATATAAAGCCAAAGGATTAAAGCCAACTAAGTTAAGTGATTGTTGCCGAGAAATGCACATAGCTTTAAATCATCACGAAGCATTATCCGATGCTCGAGCCTGTGCCAAATTATATATGTTGAGATAAATTTCTTTCATTTTAGTTTTTTTTCCTTATTTTAGATGGCTGTTATCTCCAAGTGTATCTCTATTATCTGAAAAAAAATGAAAGAAGATTTTCTCCATTACCTCTGGAAGTTTAAGAAGTTTGACATTCTAAATTTAAAAACGGTTAACAACGAGAATGTCACAATTGTTACTGTGGGTCAATATCTTGAATTAGCTGGTCCTGATTTTTTTAATGCTCAGATAGTCATTGGTATTCAAAAATGGGCTGGAAATGTAGAAATTCATTTAAAATCTTCTGATTGGTATGTGCACCATCACGAGCAAGATGCGGGATATGAAAACGTAATTTTGCATGTAGTTTGGGAACATGACGGAGCAGTTTTTAGAAGTGACAATTCTGAAATTCCAGTTTTAGAATTAAAAAAATACGTTGATAAAGCGACTGTAGAAAACTATCAGTCTTTGATGGCCCCAAAATCATGGATTTTTTGCGAAAAACAACTAAAAGATCTAGATGCGTTTACTTTGCAAAACTGGCAAGAGCGTTTGTTTTTTGAACGTTTGGAAAGAAAATCTCAACCCATATTTGATTTATTGGAGAAAACCAATCAAGATTGGGAAGGAGTTTTGTTTTGTTTGTTAGCTAAAAATTTTGGTTTAAATACAAATGGTGAGCTCTTTTATAAAATGGCGCGGTCTATTCCTTTTTCAATAATTAGAAAAGAATGTTTTGTAGCGGAAAATTTGGAAGCATTGATTTTTGGTGCTGCAGGATTATTGGATTCTGAAAAAGAAGATAACTACTTCAAGGATTTAAAATTCAGGTATTTCTACTTGTTGCATAAGTATCAAATGGAGAAAACTTGTTTAGAACCAGTTCAGTTTTTTAAGCATCGTCCTGATAATTTCCCAACAGTACGACTCTCGCAATTAGCTAATTTGTACTATTGTCATCAGAATTTATTTTCAAAAATAAGTAGCTTAAATTCATTAAAAAGCACTTACGAGTTGTTCCAAATTACGGCTTCGGAATATTGGCAAAACCATTATCAGTTTGATAAAGAAAGTCCGAAAAAAAAGAAACCGCTATCTAAATCTTTCATTGATTTGATTGTTATAAATACTATTATTCCCATTCAATTTGCTTTTGCAAAAAGCCACGGAAAAGAAATTTCGGAGGATTTAATACGTTTGTTAAATGAAGTTGCACCAGAAAAAAATGCTATTATTGATAAGTTTAATTCTTTCGGGATTGTTTCAAAAAGTGCTTTTGAGACGCAGTCATTACTCCAACTCAAGAATGAATATTGTAACAAAAGTAAATGTTTAGAGTGTAGTGTTGGAATAGAATTGTTGAAAAAACAATTAGTGGTTTAGCAACGCCGTCAATTGGATAATTTGTAATTTTGTATATAACTAATAATTCATAAAATGTCAGCAATTATAAAACTTAAGTTTTTTTTTGAGAAACACGGTTTCCATGTTTCGTCGCGTTTAGCTGATACTTTGGGAATGCGTGCCAGTAGTGTGCGACTTTTTTTTATCTATTTGTCTTTTGTTACCGTTGGATTATGGTTTGCGGTATATCTCACGTTAGCTTTTTGGATGCGTTTGAAGGATTTAATTCGGGCAAAACGGACTTCTGTCTTTGATTTGTAAATTAATGTAAATAAAAAAAGGGATTATAGCGTACTTCAATACGCTATAATCCCTTTTTTATTTATGCTAAAAATTTATTTGTCAGGATTGTTTAACTTACTTTTTTTCTTTCCGTAGGCGAAATATATAACAACTCCAATAATCATCCAAATTGCAAGTCTTTCCCAACTTTCAATTGGTAAGCCAGCCATCAAGATTAGACAGATGATAACTCCTAGAATAGGAAATACTGGTACAAATGGTACTCTAAAACCTCTTACTGCATCGGGATTAGTTTTTCTCATTACAACAACTCCAATACATACAAGAGCAAACGCAAATAATGTTCCTATACTTACCATATGACCTAGGTCTGACACAGGAACAAATCCAGCAAATATACTAACAAAAACCATGAAAAGGAGGTTTGTTTTGTATGGTGTTCTATTTGTTGCATGTAATGTACTGAAAAATTTAGGTAATAATCCATCAATACTCATACTGTAGAAAACCCTACTTTGCCCCATCAACATCACTAACATTACAGAGGTATATCCTGCAATAATCGCAATTGTTAATGCTGAGTTTAAAAACGTGTAACCTGTCTTAGCAAACGCTGTAGTTACAGGGCTTGCGTCACCTTTAAAGTTAAGGTAGTTTTCTAAACCAGTTAAAACAAAAGCAAACAGAACATATAAAACGGTACAAATTATCAGCGATCCTAATATACCAATTGGCATACCTTTTTGTGGATCTTTTGCCTCTTGTGCAGCTGTAGAAACAGCGTCAAATCCTATAAATGCAAAAAACACAACTCCTGCACCCCTTAGAATACCACTCCAACCATAATGACCAAAGTAATCGCTACTAAAGAAATTTAAAAATGTCATTTTTCCTGAGCTCAAAAGGGCTTCACCTTCATTTACAGGAATAAATGGAGTATGATTCGCTCCATCCATAAAACCCCATCCTATACCAATGAATACAATAACAACAGTTACTTTTAGGATAACCAAAATATTATTTAATAAAGCAGATTCTTTTGTACCTCTAATTAATAGTAGAGAGAGGGCAAAAATAATTAATATGGCGGGTAAATTAATGAATCCTGGTTTCTCATCCCATGGCCCATGGAGGATCTCTTGGGGAATATGGAGTCCATAATTGCCGAGGAATTTATCTACGTATTGAGACCAGCTCACTGCTACGGTTGCGGCTCCAAGAGCATATTCAAGAACTAAATCCCATCCAATAATCCACGCAACAAATTCTCCCATTGTGGCATAAGAGTATGTGTAAGCGCTTCCTGCTACTGGGATCATAGATGCAAATTCAGCGTAGCACAATCCAGCAAAGGCACAACCTACGCCTGCTAAGATGAAGGATAGAGTTACTGCAGGGCCTGCATTATCTGCGGCTGCGATTCCTGTTAAAGAAAATAATCCTGCTCCAATAATTGCTCCAACTCCAAGTGCTACTAATGAACGTGCAGACAAAGTTCTTTTTAATCCTTTTTCAGATTCTGATGCTTCATTTAGCAATACCGAAAGGGGTTTAGTTTTCCAAATTGACATGGGTTATATGGTTTTGTTTGTTATTAAGCCCCAAATGTATTGTTTTTTATAAAAAATAAAAACAATAATTGAATTTTAAGTTGCAAAAAAGTAATTTCACTATCTTTATTTGGAGTTTAGCCTAAGAAAAAACTTTTTTTAATTGTAGCGGCGCGAAGTTTTACTTTATTTTGAAATAAGTTTATTTCTTTCAACTATTTTTTGTCAGAAAGTACTAGGTCAGGATTTAATTTATAAATTTAGGAAACTTTATGTACGATACTAATCCTGATATTTTAAATGAATTTTAAAACAGTCCAAACTTTCTTCAATTTCACGCGAGAGCAACGCACGGGTATTTTCGTGTTATTCGCAATCATAATTCTTTTGCAAATGATTTATCTTTTTGCAGACTTTAGTTTTGAAACCAAAGAATATCCGGATAAGCAAAAATGGCTTTCCCTGCAATCTAAAGTTGATTCCATGAAAATAGAGGATAGCAGAAAGTTGCCTAAAATTTATCTTTTTAATCCTAATTTCATAACGGATTATAAAGGATACAAATTAGGAATGTCAGTAGAGGAGATTGATCGCTTGTTGGTTTTTAGAAAAAATAATAAATACGTTAATTCAGCTAAAGAGTTTCAAAATGTAACCAAAATTTCGGATTCATTGTTGAATATGATAAGTCCGTATTTTAAATTTCCAGATTGGGTAAATAATAAGAAAGAATTTAAAGAATTTAAAAAGCGGCCATATGAGGCTTTCGCCAAAAAAGAAAAAATTGTTTTAATCGATATAAATCTGGCGACTAAGGAGGATTTGATTAAAATCTACGGAATAGGTGAGTCGATTTCTTTGCGAATTTTAAAACAAAAAGAAAGTTTAGGTGGATTTGTTTCTATGGATCAAATGAAGGATATTTGGGGATTATCTCCCGAAGTGGTTGAAAATTTAATAACGCATTTTAAAGTTTCGGAAGTACCACGATTTAAAAAAATAGAGATCAATAACGCTTCGTTGAAGGAGCTTTCACAGTTTCATTATTTCAGATACACGCTGGCTAAGGAAATAGTAACGTACAGGAGTATGTACGGAAATATTAAGGATATTGAGGATTTAACAAAAATTAAGGGATTTCCTGTTGATAAAGCAAAAATAATTGGCTTATATTTGGACTTTCATTAGAAGTATCAAGCCTACAGCTGTGGATAGTTATCGTAATACATTTTAAAATAGATGCGTTACTTTTTTATTTACTACTGTTTTGACCGTTAAAAAAACGAAAACTGAAACATCACTGCATCATTATGGTTTCAATTAATACTATTTGTTAAAAAAATATATAATATATGAATTCAATTTATTTTACGGAAGAACACCAAGCATTTAGAGAAAGTTTAAAAGATTTTTTGAAGAAAGAAGTTGTTCCTCATGTTGAAAAGTGGGAAAAAACAGGTACGATAGATCGTTTTATTTGGGAGAAATTTGGCGAGATGGGGTACTTTGGTCTTGCGTATCCAGAGGCTTATGGCGGTCTAGATCTAGATTTATTTTATACTGTTATTTTTCTGGAAGAATTACAAAAAATTAAGTCGTCCGGTTTTGCTGCTGCAATGTGGGCTCATGCATATTTAGCGATGACCCATTTGAATGTAGAGGGTGACGAAAGAATAAAGCAAGACTACTTAGCGCCAAGTATTGCTGGAAAGAAAATAGGCGCTTTATGTATTTCAGAGCCTTCTGCGGGTAGTGATGTTGCGGGGATGCGCACTAATGCCGTGAAAAAAGGAGATAAATATATTATTAATGGTTCTAAAACATTTATTACAAACGGTGTGTATGCAGACTATTATATTGTTGCAGCAAAAACTAATCCTGAACTGGGTAATAAAGGGATTAGCATCTTTTTAATGGATACTGGTTTAAAAGGTATATCAGCTGTCAAGCTGGATAAATTAGGTTGGAGAGCATCCGATACAGCTGAAATCGCCTTTGATAACGTAGAGATTCCAGTAGAAAACTTAATGGGTGAAGAGGGAAAGGGATTTCCTTATATCATGCAGCATTTTTCTTTGGAGCGTTTAATCATGGCGATCAACGCACATGCTAGAGGAGAATATGCGATAGATTATGCGATAGATTACATGTCGCATAGAGAAACTTTCGGAAAAAAAATCAGTAAGTATCAGGCATTGAGACATACGCTTGTTGAGCATGCAACAGAGGTAGAACATTGTAAGGTGTTTAATTATGCGGCAGTCGCTCGTTTAAACAAAGGAGAATATGTTGTAAAAGAGGCGACTATGGCTAAACTGAAGTCGACAAAAGTTGCAGATGAGGCTATTTATAGCTGTTTGCAAATGTTAGGTGGTTATGGTTATATGGAGGAGTATCCACTGGCTCGTTTGTTTAGAGACAGTCGTCTAGGACCAATAGGCGGAGGAACTTCAGAAATTCTTAAAGAGATTTTAGGAAAAATGATCATTGATAATAAAAATTATGAGCCAGCAGTAAAGTAGGTTGGCCTTGATACGATTATGTCCAGAGCGCATCAGTTTTTCTTAACGTGATGCTTTAGGTTTAACAAAGTGGATTTTCATAAAGTGAAAAAAGAGTCAATTTATTTTTTGACTCTTTTTTTTGTATCAAAGATAGTGGTAGAAATCCTGTACTGGTACATCGCTATGGAAAAGATTGCTGTAAATAGAATGACATCAAATGAAAATGGTATTATGATATGGAATTGATGTTTTACAAGCACACTCGAAATAAATTTGCAATTCGTAACTCAAAATTCAAAATATTGTTTACTTTTGCACACTTAAAGAAAGGGGGTGTCTATATTATGTTAATTATACCAATTAAAGACGGAGAAAATATTGATAGAGCGTTAAAACGTTACAAAAGAAAATTTGATAAAACAGGAACTGTTCGTCAACTAAGAGCACGTACTGCTTTTATTAAGCCTTCAGTAACAAATAGAATCAAAATTCAAAAAGCGGCTTATATCCAAAATATGAGAGATAACTTAGAGAGTTAATCAATATCTATTAAATAAAGTACCGTTAGTCATCTAAATTTTATAAATTTGATGCTAACGGTTTTTTTTATGAATAACAAAAATGCATTTCGGGATTACCTGCTATTGGAGAAGAAATATTCGCCACATACTGTAAATGCTTATCTGAATGATATTAGTTTCTTCGAATCATTCAATAAAAATCAATTTAATCAAGAAAGCATTGAGCATGCAAATTACGGCCAAATCCGATCTTGGATAGTTGCTCTTGTAGACGATGCCATTTCGAACGTATCTGTCAATAGAAAAATAGCTTCTTTAAAAGCATTTTACAAATTTCTATTAAAAATTAAGCAAATAGAAGTGAGTCCGTTGTTAAAGCACAGAGCGTTAAAAACTACCAAAACGCTCCAAATCCCATTTTCGGAAAAAGAAGTTTTAAATGTGCTAGATCACATGCAAAATCCAGTGGGTTTTGAAGAAATACGTAACAAGCTTATCATCGACTTGTTTTATACCACGGGAATACGAAGGACTGAATTGATTCATTTGAAGTTAGGCGATGTTAATTTGTCTGGTACTACCATTAAGGTGCTTGGTAAAAGAAACAAGGAAAGAATACTTCCTGTTTTGCCAATAATTTTAGCGCAATTCTCGTTGTATTTAAATGAGCGATTGTGCCTGGATTCGGTTATGGATTGTGAATATTTATTTCTCACAAAAAAAGGGTTAAAATTAAATGATTCTTTTGTGTATCGATTAATAAATTCTTACTTTAGTACTGTCTCGGAAAAAGTAAAAAAGAGTCCTCATATATTGAGGCATAGTTTTGCAACGCATTTGTTAAACAATGGAGCGGATTTAAATTCAGTTAAGGAATTATTAGGACATTCAAGTTTGGCATCAACCCAAGTGTATACGCACAATAGTTTAGCAGAATTGAAAAGTGTGTATAAAGAGGCGCATCCACGAGGCCGGAAGTGATTTTGAAAAATGTTTAACTATTAAAAAAATTGATTATGAAGGTATGTGTTCATGCAGTTAACTTTACTGTTGACAAAAAGCTAGTAGATTTTGTTCAAGAAAGAATGGACAAGTTGGAAAAGTATTATGACAAAGTTGTATCAGCAGATGTTTTTTTGAAAGTTGAAAAGACAAGTGATAAAGAAAATAAAATTGCAGAGTTAAAGATTAATGTTCCTGGAGATGATTTTTTGGTAAAAAAGCAATGTAAAACTTTTGAAGAGGCAGTTGAACTTTCGGCAGAATCTTTGCAAAGAATGTTAGTTAAACGGAAAGAAAAAATAAGTTCGCACATTTAATATGAATTTTTTTAAAAAAATGTTTTGTTTGAGAGATAAAATCTATACATTTGCAGTCCGTTAGAAATAGCGGACTTTTTTTATTGATTCGCCAGCGTAGCTCAGTTGGCTAGAGCAGCTGATTTGTAATCAGCAGGTCGTGGGTTCGAGTCCCTCCGCCGGCTCAAGACCGTGAAGGTTTGACGATAAAGGAAGTAGGGGAGATACTCAAGCGGCCAACGAGGGCAGACTGTAAATCTGCTGTGTGAACTTCGCAGGTTCGAATCCTGCTCTCCCCACGATGAATGTTTTAAATATTAAATTATAAGTTTAAGCGAATTTAAAATTCAACATTTAAAATTAATTCTCTGCCGACTTAGCTCAGGGGTAGAGTGCTTCCTTGGTAAGGAAGAGGTCACGGGTTCAATTCCCGTAGTTGGCTCAAGTAAGTAGGAAATAGAAATTAATATATAACTAAGATTAAAAATTAAGTAAAATGGCAAAGGAAACCTTTAACCGTAACAAGCCCCACTTAAACATTGGTACAATTGGGCACGTGGATCACGGAAAAACGACATTAACAGCAGCAATCACAAAAGTGTTATCTGATGCGGGTTACTGTCAAGCAAAATCATTTGATCAAATTGATAATGCTCCTGAAGAAAAAGAAAGAGGTATTACAATTAATACATCTCACGTTGAGTACGAAACTGCGAATCGTCACTACGCACACGTTGACTGTCCAGGTCACGCGGATTACGTAAAAAACATGGTTACTGGTGCTGCTCAAATGGACGGTGCTATCCTTGTTGTAGCTGCTACAGATGGACCAATGCCACAAACACGTGAGCACATCCTTTTAGGTCGTCAAGTAGGTATTCCTAGAATGGTCGTATTCATGAATAAAGTGGATATGGTTGATGATGAGGAATTATTGGAACTTGTAGAAATGGAAATTAGAGACTTATTGTCTTTCTATGAATATGATGGAGATAATTGTCCAGTTATTCAAGGGTCAGCTCTTGGAGGATTGAATAATGATCCAGCTTGGGTACCAAAAATCATTGAATTAATGGCTGCTTGTGATTCATGGATTGAAGAGCCTGTTCGTGATACAGCAAAACCATTTTTGATGCCAGTTGAAGATGTATTTACAATTACTGGTCGTGGAACTGTTGCTACAGGTCGTATCGAAACTGGTATTGCTAATACAGGAGATGCTGTTGAAATCATTGGAATGGGAGCTGAAAAATTGACTTCTACTATTACAGGAGTTGAGATGTTCCGTAAAATCCTTGATAGAGGTGAAGCAGGAGATAACGTTGGTTTATTATTGCGTGGTGTTGATAAAGAATCTATCAAAAGAGGAATGGTTATCATTAAGCCAGGTTCAGTTAAACCACATGCTACTTTCAAAGCAGAGGTGTATATCTTGAAAAAAGAAGAAGGTGGTCGTCATACGCCATTCCATAATAACTACCGTCCACAGTTCTACGTTCGTACAACTGACGTAACAGGAGTTATTACTTTGCCAGAAGGTGTAGAGATGGTAATGCCAGGAGACAACTTAACTATTAACGTTGCTTTGTTAAGCCCAATCGCTATGAGCGTTGGTTTACGTTTTGCTATCCGTGAAGGTGGTAGAACAGTAGGTGCGGGTCAAGTAACTGAAATTGTAGGATAATCTACTAAAAATAAATTTAAAAAATAGTGTCGTTCAGCGATGACACTATTTTTTTATTCTACGGGCGTAGTTCAAGGGTAGAATAGCGGTCTCCAAAACCGTTGATGGGGGTTCGAATCCCTCCGCCCGTGCAAAAAATAAATCATAATGACAAAAGTTGTTAATTACATATCAGAAGCATTTGAGGAATTAAGGTCAAATGTGACTTGGCCAGCTTGGCCTGAGGTACAACGTCTAACGATTGTTGTTGCTGTTTTTTCAGTATTATTCGCTTTGGCAACTTGGGGAGTAGATGAAATTTTCGCAAAAGCTTTGGCTGGATTTTTTAACTGGATAAAAGCATAATTTTTTTGTTATGGCAGATAATAATATTAAGAAGTGGTATGTTGTTAGGGCGGTAAGCGGGCAAGAAAATAAAGTGAAAGCTTATATTGAAACCGAAATTGCACGACTAGGAATGGGAGATTATGTTTCGCAAGTTTTAGTGCCTACTGAAAAAGTAGTTACCGTAAAAGAGGGAAAAAAAATAATCAAAGACAAAGTTTATTTTCCTGGTTATGTTATGATTGAAGCCAATCTTATCGGAGAGATACCGCATATTATCAAATCTATAACGAGTGTTATTGGTTTTTTAGGCGAAATAAAAGGTGGAGAGCCTGTACCATTGAGAATTTCTGAAGTAAACAGAATGTTAGGTAAAGTAGATGAGTTGGCTGTAAGTACAGATACTCGTTCTATTCCTTTTAACATTGGTGAGACTATCAAGGTTGTTGATGGACCTTTTAATGGTTTTAACGGAACTGTTGAAAAAATCAATGAAGAAAAGCGTAAACTAGAGGTGATGGTTAAGATTTTCGGAAGAAAAACACCATTAGAGCTTAGTTTTATGCAAGTTGAAAAAGTATAATTTTTTGTTACATCTATAATATCCATTACAATCGCTTCCAATGATTGTAGTGTTAAATTTTTTAAAAAATGGCTAAAGAAATTAGTAAGGTAGTTAAACTACAAGTTAAGGGAGGTGCTGCGAACCCGTCGCCACCGGTTGGACCTGCTTTAGGAGCTGCTGGGGTAAACATCATGGAATTCTGTAAGCAATTTAATGCTAGAACTCAAGATAAACCCGGCAAAATATGCCCAGTGCAAATTACTGTGTATAAAGACAAATCATTTGATTTTGTTGTAAAAACTCCTCCAGCGGCAGTCCAGTTATTGGAAGCTGCAAAGCTAAAGTCAGGATCTGGTGAACCAAATCGTAAAAAAGTAGCTAGCGTTACTTGGGATGTTATCAAAGCAATAGCTGAAGATAAAATGGTAGATTTAAATGCATTCACAATCGAATCTGCTATGAGCATGATCGCTGGAACAGCTAGATCTATGGGTATAACTGTATCAGGAGATTCTCCTTTTTAATTAAGAGAAAGACATGGCAAAATTGACAAAAAAGCAAAAAGAGGCTGCTTCAAAAATTGAAAAGAACAAATTATACTCTTTAAAAGATGCAGCTGCATTAATAAAAGTAATTGCTTCTGCAAAATTTGATGAGTCTGTTGATATCGCAGTTCGATTGGGTGTAGATCCAAGAAAAGCGAATCAAATGGTAAGAGGTGTGGTAACATTACCTCATGGAACTGGTAAAGATGTTAAAGTATTAGCATTAGTTACTCCAGATAAAGAAGCGGAAGCTTTAGCGGCTGGTGCAGACTATGTGGGTCTTGACGATTACTTGCAAAAAATTAAAGACGGTTGGACAGATGTTGATGTAATTATCACAATGCCTTCTGTTATGGGTAAATTAGGTCCATTAGGTCGTATTTTAGGACCTAGAGGTTTAATGCCTAACCCTAAAACAGGTACTGTAACTATGGATGTTGCAAAAGCTGTTCAAGAGGTAAAAGCTGGTAAAATTGACTTTAAAGTTGATAAAACTGGTATAGTGCATGCAGGAATTGGTAAAGTTTCTTTCGGAACGGAACAAATTGTTGACAATGCTCACGAAATTATTCAAACATTAATCAAACTTAAACCAACTGCGGCTAAAGGAACTTACATTAAAAGTATTTACCTAACTAGCACTATGAGTCCTGCAATTGCTTTGGACCCAAAAGCAGTATAATTGGTGGTTAAAAATTTTTAGTATGACTAGAGAAGAAAAATCAATCGCGATTGAAGTTTTAACTGCACAGTTAGCTGGTACAAACATTGTTTATGTATCTGATATTTCTGGAATGAATGCAGAAGCAACTTCAAACTTGAGAAGAGCTTGCTTTAAAGCAGGTATTAAATTAGAAGTGGTAAAAAACACTTTGCTTGCAAAAGCAATGGAAGCATCGGCTAATGATTATGGAGAATTGCCTTCAGTTTTAACAGGTAATAGTGCTATATTCATTGCTGACATAGCAAACGCTCCTGGTAAGATAATCAAGGATTTCAGAAAAAAATCAGCTAAACCTATTTTAAAGGGAGCTTATATAAATGCTGAAGTTTATATTGGGGACGATCAATTAGATGCATTAGCAACTATTAAATCTAAAGAAGAGCTTATCGGCGAACTTATTGGATTATTGCAGTCACCAGCACAGAGAGTTATTTCTGCTCTTCAAAACCAATTTGCAAAAAGCGAAGAAGTTACCGAAGAAGTGGAAGCATAATAAAACGGACTTTATAGTCAAAGTTTTATATTAAAAAGCGCACAATAAATAAATTATATTTTTACAAATCATTTTAAAACGATAGAAAAAATGGCAGATTTGAAACAATTCGCAGAACAATTAGTTAACCTGACGGTAAAAGAAGTTAACGAATTAGCAACAATATTAAAAGATGAATACGGAATCGAACCAGCTGCTGCAGCTGTAGTAGTTTCAGGTGGTGGAGAAGCTGCTGCTGAAGAAGTTCAAACTGAATTTACAGTAGTATTAAAAGAAGCAGGTCCTTCTAAATTAGCTGTTGTGAAAATGGTAAAAGAACTTACAGGTTTAGGTTTGAAAGAAGCTAAAGATGTAGTTGATAGCGCTCCAAGTAATGTTAAAGAAGGTGTTTCTAAAGATGAGGCTGAAGGTCTTAAAAAATCTTTAGAAGAAGCTGGAGCTGTTGTTGAGCTAAAATAGTTAAACTCAGTTTAAAGAATTAGGTTTAGGTCTTGGGTTTAGTCGCCCAATGACCTAAACCATTTTTCGTATAACAAAAGTCTACCTTGTATAATTACATAATAGTCTTTTAAAACAAATTCATTTTACCCATTACGAGGAAAAAAAATTAACAGATAATAAGAAAGTAGTTATCTTAGATTGGTTTTTAAAGATGTAATGGTTGTAAAAGAAAAGTATAAATAGTTCAATATTTGTACAAAAAAATTACTTTTTTAATCAAAATTTTGTCCATTGATGATAACAAATCAGACTGAAAGATTGAATTTTGCCTCAACAAAAAATATTCCTGATTATCCAGATTTTCTAGATGTTCAGGTTAAATCGTTCAAAGATTTTTTTCAATTAGAAACTAAATCTGACGAAAGAGGTGACGAAGGGCTTTACAATACCTTCATGGAAAATTTCCCAATTACTGATACAAGAAATAACTTTGTATTGGAATTCCTTGATTATTTTGTAGATCCACCACGTTATACAATTCAAGAATGTATAGAAAGAGGTCTTACCTATAGTGTGCCTTTAAAAGCAAGGTTAAAACTATATTGTACAGATCCAGAACATGAAGATTTTGAAACTATTGTTCAAGATGTTTATCTTGGTACAATTCCTTACATGACACCGAGCGGTACCTTTGTTATTAATGGTGCTGAGCGTGTAGTTGTTTCTCAATTACACAGATCTCCTGGTGTTTTCTTTGGTCAATCATTCCATGCAAATGGAACAAAATTGTATTCTGCCAGAGTAATTCCTTTTAAAGGTTCTTGGATAGAATTCTCTACAGATATAAACAGCGTAATGTATGCTTATATTGACAGAAAGAAAAAATTACCTGTAACTACTTTATTCCGTGCAATTGGATTCGAAAGAGACAAGGATATCCTAGAGATTTTCGATCTTGCAGAGGAAATTAAAGTTTCTAAAACAGGACTTAAAAAATATATCGGTAGAAAATTAGCTGCTCGTGTATTAAATACATGGCATGAAGATTTTGTAGATGAAGATACTGGTGAAGTAGTTTCTATCGAACGTAACGAAATAATCCTTGATAGAGATACCATTATCGATAAAGATAATGTAGAAGAAATCATTGATTCTAACGTTAAATCTATTTTGCTTCATAAGGAAGATGCTAATCAAGGTGATTATGCGATCATCCATAACACGTTGCAAAAAGATCCAACAAACTCTGAAAAAGAGGCTGTTGAACACATCTATAGACAATTGCGTAATGCTGAACCGCCTGATGAAGAAACGGCTCGTGGTATTATCGATAAATTATTTTTCTCTGATCAACGTTACAACTTAGGTGAAGTAGGTCGTTATAGAATAAATAAAAAATTAGGGTTGGATACTCCAATGGAAAAGCAAGTCTTGACCAAAGAAGATATCATAACTATCGTGAAATATTTGATTGAATTGATCAACTCTAAAGCAGAGATTGATGATATTGATCACTTATCAAACCGTCGTGTTAGAACAGTTGGAGAACAATTGTCTCAACAATTCGGTGTTGGTTTAGCGCGTATGGCTAGAACTATTCGTGAGAGAATGAACGTTAGAGATAACGAGGTGTTTACACCAATAGATTTGATTAATGCTAAAACATTATCATCTGTTATCAATTCTTTCTTTGGAACGAACCAGTTGTCTCAGTTTATGGATCAAACGAATCCACTTGCCGAGATTACGCACAAGAGAAGATTATCTGCACTAGGACCAGGTGGACTTTCGAGAGAAAGAGCAGGTTTTGAGGTACGTGACGTTCACTATACGCATTACGGACGTTTATGTCCAATTGAGACTCCAGAGGGACCAAACATTGGTTTGATTTCATCTCTTGGTGTTTATGCCAAAGTAAACGGAATGGGTTTCATCGAAACACCGTACCGTAAAGTAACTAACGGAACTGTAGATTTAGTATCTACTCCGGTTTACTTAAGCGCAGAAGAAGAAGAAGGAATGATGATTGCTCAGGCAAACATTCAAATGGATGCTACCGGAAAAATTACTGCCGAAGACGTAATTGCACGTCAAGAAGGTGATTTCCCAGTAATTGAACCAACAAAAGTAGATTATACTGATGTTGCTCCAAATCAAATTGCTTCTATTTCAGCGTCTTTGATTCCTTTCTTAGAACATGATGATGCGAATAGAGCCTTGATGGGATCTAACATGATGCGTCAGGCCGTACCATTAATTCGTCCTGAAGCTCCAATTGTTGGAACTGGTTTAGAGCGTCAAGTAGCTTCTGATTCAAGAGTATTAATTAATGCTGAAGGAGATGGAGTTATAGAGTATGTAGATGCAAATATCATAACTATCAAATACGACCGTTCTGAGGAAGAAAGAATGGTGAGTTTTGAGCCAGATGAAAAAACATACAATCTAATTAAATTTAGAAAAACCAATCAAGGTACAAGTATCAACCTTAAACCTATCGTAAGAAAAGGGGATAGAGTGGTTCCTGGACAAGTATTATCTGAAGGATATGCGACTCAAAATGGTGAATTAGCTTTAGGTCGTAACCTTAAAGTTGCCTTTATGCCATGGAAAGGGTACAACTTCGAGGATGCGATTGTTATTTCTGAAAAAGTAGTTCGTGACGATATTTTTACCTCTATTCACGTGGATGATTATTCATTAGAAGTTAGAGATACTAAATTAGGTAACGAAGAATTGACGAACGATATACCGAACGTTTCTGAAGAAGCTACTAAAGATTTAGATGAAAATGGTATGATTAGAATTGGTGCCGAGGTTAAGCCTGGTGACATTCTTATCGGAAAAATTACTCCAAAAGGGGAATCAGATCCTACTCCGGAAGAGAAATTGCTTCGTGCAATCTTCGGGGACAAAGCAGGTGATGTAAAAGACGCTTCATTAAAAGCCTCTCCTTCTTTACATGGTGTTGTTTTAGACAAAAAATTGTTCGCAAGAGCAGTAAAAGATAAACGTAAACGTACTCAAGATAAAGATGCTTTAGGAGCACTTGAAATGGAGTTTGAAGTTAAATTTGTTGAATTAAAAGACAAATTAGTCGAAAAACTTTTCTTGATCGTAAACGGAAAAACATCTCAAGGGGTAATGAATGATTTGGGTGAAGAAGTTTTACCAAAAGGTAAAAAATACACGCAAAAAATGCTTTATGCTGTTGAAGATTTTGCTCACTTAAGTAAAGGTCAATGGGTTGCTGATGATGCAACTAATAAAATGGTGAATGATCTAATTCATAACTATAAAATTAAATTGAACGATTTACAAGGTGCTTTACGTAGAGAGAAATTCACTATCACTGTTGGAGATGAATTGCCAGCAGGAATCTTGAAATTAGCGAAAGTATATATTGCCAAAAAACGTAAGTTGAAAGTTGGGGATAAAATGGCGGGACGTCACGGTAACAAAGGTATTGTTGCCCGTATCGTTCGTCATGAAGATATGCCTTTCCTTGAAGACGGAACTCCAGTTGATATTGTGTTGAACCCATTAGGTGTACCTTCACGTATGAACATTGGTCAAATTTATGAAACGGTTCTTGGTTGGGCGGGACAAAACTTGGGTAGAAAATTTGCTACACCAATTTTTGACGGAGCAACTTTAGATCAAATCAATGAATTGACTGATGAAGCTGGAATACCACGTTTTGGACATACACATTTATATGATGGTGGTACAGGAGAACGTTTCCATCAAGCAGCAACAGTAGGAGTTATATACATGTTGAAACTTGGACACATGGTTGACGATAAAATGCACGCACGTTCTATAGGTCCATACTCGTTGATTACGCAACAACCACTTGGAGGTAAAGCTCAATTTGGAGGGCAACGTTTTGGAGAGATGGAGGTTTGGGCACTTGAAGCTTATGGAGCATCAAGTACTCTTAGAGAAATCTTGACTGTGAAGTCTGATGATGTTATCGGTAGAGCTAAAACTTACGAAGCAATCGTTAAGGGTGAATCTATGCCAGAACCAGGATTACCAGAATCATTCAATGTATTAATGCATGAATTGAAAGGTCTTGGACTTGACATTCGATTAGAAGAATAGAAAAAAGTTTGCAGTATTCAGTTTTCAGGTAGCGAGACCTGAAAACTGATTACTCATTTATAAGAGTTTTTAGGATTTAGACCCGTAAACCGTTCCGATTTTTTATTAAAACCTCATAGGTTTTGTAATTAGCACTTCAAAAATTTTTTTATTTGAAGTTTAGAGAAGTAATTCGAGGTAGTGTTTAAGTCGAAAGTTTCAAAGTCCAAAGTCTAAAGTCATTCGTGACTTTAAAAACTTTATGACATTTGACTTTAGACTAAAATAAAATCAATTTTTAATTGCAAATAAATCAATAGTAAAAACTATGATGAATAATAGAAATAATAATAATAATAAAGATAAAAACCCTGTAAAAAGGTTTAATAAAATCTCCATAGGACTTGCTTCTCCTGAATCGATCTTGAAAGAATCAAGAGGTGAAGTATTGAAACCTGAAACTATCAACTATAGAACGCACAAACCTGAGCGTGATGGTCTTTTCTGTGAACGTATTTTCGGACCAGTAAAAGATTTTGAATGTGCTTGTGGTAAGTATAAAAGAATACGTTACAAAGGAATCATCTGTGACCGTTGTGGTGTAGAAGTAACGGAGAAAAAAGTACGTAGAGACAGAGTAGGTCACATCAATCTTGTTGTGCCAATTGCTCATATCTGGTATTTCCGTTCTCTTCCAAATAAAATCGGTTATATCCTTGGACTTCCATCTAAGAAATTAGATATGATTATTTACTACGAAAGATACGTAGTGATCCAAGCAGGTATCGCTAAAAATGCAGAAGGGGAATCTGTACAAAGATTAGACTTTTTGACAGAAGAAGAATATTTAAATATTTTAGACACGCTTCCTGCTGACAATCAGTATCTTGATGATTTTGATCCAAATAAATTTGTTGCCAAAATGGGAGCAGAATGTATTATGGATTTATTGGCAAGAATTGATTTAGATCAACTGTCGTACCAATTGAGACATAATGCTAACAATGAAACGTCTAAACAACGTAAAACTGAAGCATTAAAAAGATTACAAGTTGTAGAATCTTTCCGTGAGTCTAACTTGAATCGTGAGAATCGTCCAGAATGGATGATTATGAAAGTGGTACCGGTCATTCCACCAGAATTACGTCCGCTTGTGCCACTTGATGGAGGTCGTTTTGCAACTTCTGATTTAAATGATTTATACCGTCGTGTAATTATACGTAACAACCGTTTGAAAAGATTAATGGAGATTAAAGCTCCAGAAGTTATCTTAAGAAACGAAAAACGTATGTTGCAGGAATCTGTAGATTCACTTTTCGATAATACGCGTAAAGCATCTGCAGTAAAAACAGAATCTAACAGACCTTTAAAATCATTATCTGATTCCCTTAAAGGTAAACAAGGACGTTTCCGTCAAAATTTACTTGGAAAACGTGTGGATTATTCTGCTCGTTCGGTAATTGTTGTTGGACCTGAATTGAAATTGTCTGAATGTGGTATCCCAAAAGATATGGCAGCTGAATTGTACAAACCTTTCGTTATCCGTAAATTGATAGAAAGAGGTATTGTGAAAACGGTTAAATCAGCTAAAAAAATAATAGATAAGAAAGAGCCTGTAGTTTGGGATATCCTTGAAAATGTTATCAAAGGTCACCCAATATTACTGAATCGTGCTCCTACTTTGCACAGATTAGGTATTCAAGCATTCCAACCAAAATTAATTGAAGGAAAAGCAATCCAATTGCACCCTTTAGTTTGTACGGCATTTAATGCGGATTTTGATGGGGATCAAATGGCAGTTCACTTGCCATTAGGACCTGAGGCTATTTTAGAAGCGCAACTATTAATGTTGGGTTCTCACAATATCTTGAATCCTGCAAATGGTGCTCCAATTACGGTACCTTCTCAGGATATGGTTTTGGGTCTATATTATATGACCAAAGAACGTTTATCTACTCCAGAGCTTAAAATTTTAGGTGAAGGAATCACTTTTTATTCTGCCGAAGAAGTAAATATTGCTTTGAACGAAGGCAGATTAGAATTGAATGCTGCTGTGAAAATTAGAGCCAAACATTTTAATGAAGCCGGTGACTTAGTTTACCAAATTATTAAAACAACTGCGGGTCGTGTATTATTTAATGAAGTAGTACCGGAAGCAGCTGGATATATCAATGATGTATTGACTAAGAAAAACCTTAGAGACATTATTGGGCATGTTTTAAGTTCAACTGATGTACCTACAACAGCGGCCTTCTTGGATAATATGAAAGATATGGGATACAAATTTGCCTTCAAAGGTGGTTTGTCATTCTCTCTCGGAGATATTAGAATTCCAGATCAAAAACCTAAATTAATTGCAGACGCCAGAGAACAAGTTCAAGGTATCTCAGTTAATTACAATATGGGTCTTATTACCAATAACGAACGTTACAACCAAGTTATTGATGTATGGACTTCAGCAAATGCTCAATTGACAGAGTTAGCAATGAAAAACATTAGAGAAGACCAACAAGGTTTCAACTCAGTGTACATGATGCTTGATTCTGGAGCAAGGGGTTCCAAAGAACAAATTCGTCAGTTAACTGGTATGCGTGGTTTGATGGCTAAGCCTAAAAAATCTACTGCTGGTGGTGGTGAAATTATTGAAAACCCGATTCTTTCTAACTTTAAAGAAGGTCTTTCTATCCTTGAGTACTTTATTTCTACTCACGGTGCACGTAAAGGTCTTGCAGATACAGCATTGAAAACTGCGGATGCAGGATATTTAACGAGAAGATTGCACGATGTTTCTCAAGATGTTATTGTTAACATTGAAGATTGTGGTACACTTAGAGGTGTTGAAGTTTCAGCATTGAAGAAAAATGAAGAAATTGTTGAATCATTAGGAGAAAGAATTTTAGGACGTGTTGTTTTACAAGACGTAATTAATCCTTTAAACAATGAAGTTTTAATTCAAGGTGGACAACAAATCACAGAAGTTATAATGAAGGCAATTGACGCTTCTCCAATCGAGAAAGTAGAAGTTCGTTCACCATTAACTTGTGAAGCGTTAAAAGGTATTTGTGCAAAATGTTACGGTAGAAATTTAGCTACGGGTAAAATGACACAAAGAGGAGAAGCAGTTGGTGTTATTGCAGCACAATCTATTGGAGAACCTGGTACACAGTTGACATTACGTACATTCCACGTTGGTGGGGTTGCAGGTGGTATTTCTGAAGAATCAAGCATCGTTACCAAATTTAATGGTAAACTTGAAATCGAAGATCTAAAAACGGTTAAAGGTGAAGATAGCGAAGGCAATGCAGTTGATATCGTTGTATCTCGTTCTACGGAATTGAAATTAATTGACGAAAGAACAGGTATCTTATTAAGTACCAATAATATTCCTTACGGTTCAAGTATCTTCGTAAAAGATGGTCAATCTGTTGCTAAAGGAGATGTGATTTGTAAATGGGATCCATATAATGGAGTTATCGTTTCTGAATTTACCGGTAAAATTGCTTACGAAGAATTAGAGCAAGGTCAATCATTCATGGTTGAAATTGATGAGCAAACGGGTTTCCAAGAAAAAGTAATTTCTGAATCTAGAGCTAAAAAATTAATTCCAACTTTATTGGTTTACGGTAAAGACAATGAATTGATTCGTTCTTATAACTTACCAGTTGGAGCCCACTTGATGGTTGAAAACGGTGAGAAAATTAAAGCAGGTAAAGTATTGGTGAAAATTCCACGTCGTTCTTCTAAATCAGGAGATATTACAGGAGGTTTACCTAGAATTACAGAGTTGTTAGAAGCTCGTAATCCTTCAAACCCAGCTGTTGTTTCTGAAATCGATGGTGTTGTTTCTTTTGGGAAAATTAAAAGAGGTAACCGTGAGATTGTTATCGAATCTAAATTTGGTGACATTAGAAAATACTTGGTTAAATTATCAAGTCAAATACTAGTTCAAGAAAATGACTTTGTAAGAGCAGGGGTGCCTCTATCTGATGGTGCAATTACTCCAGACGATATTTTACGAATCCAAGGGCCAGCAGCTGTTCAACAGTATCTGGTTAATGAAATTCAAGAAGTATACCGTTTACAAGGGGTGAAAATTAACGACAAACACTTTGAAGTAGTAATACGTCAAATGATGCGTAAAGTAAGAGTACAAGATCCGGGTGATACTTTATTCTTAGAAGATCAATTGATTCACACTAAGGATTTTATCGTTCAAAATGATAAATTATATGGTATGAAAGTAGTTGAAGATGCTGGAGATTCTAGTGCTTTAAAAGAAGGTCAAATTATTACGCCTCGTGAGTTGCGTGATGAAAACTCTTTATTGAAACGCACAGATAAAAATCTTGTTGTAGCTCGTGATGTTGTTACCGCAACAGCAACACCAGTTTTACAAGGTATTACTAGAGCATCGCTTCAAACTAAATCGTTTATTTCTGCTGCATCTTTCCAAGAAACTACTAAGGTACTGAACG
The DNA here is from genome assembly GCF_048286555.1 of Flavobacterium cryophilum. Lineage (NCBI taxonomy): Bacteria > Pseudomonadati > Bacteroidota > Flavobacteriia > Flavobacteriales > Flavobacteriaceae > Flavobacterium > Flavobacterium cryophilum. Next base: position 1,142,647 of record NZ_JBLVPZ010000001.1, read on the forward strand.
AAGCTGCTGTTGCAGGTAAAATCGATTACTTAGAAGGATTGAAAGAAAATGTAATTGTAGGACATAGAATCCCTGCCGGTACAGGTATGAGAGAATATGATCATACAATTGTAGGTTCAAAAGAAGATTATAACGATATGATGGCTAACAAAGAAGAATATATTTATTAAAATATGAGTAATTCTAATCAACAACAAGAGCAAATAAATATTGAGCTAGATGAAAAAATTGCGGAAGGAATTTATTCCAACTTAGCAATAATAAATCACTCCTCGTCAGAGTTTGTTTTAGATTTTGTAAGCATCATGCCTGGTATTCCTAAAGCTAAAGTGAAGTCAAGAATTGTTTTGACACCACAACACGCTAAAAGATTATTGAAGGCAATAGGAGAAAACATTCACCGTTTTGAAGTCGCTCATGGCGAAATTAAAGACACTGAACAAGCTCCAATACCGCTTAATTTTGGTCCAGCAGGACAAGCATAATACTTTAAAGGCTCCAGAAATGGAGCCTTTTTTATTTATAGCCAATTTTACAGCCTCTTATGAATTACTATTCACTTTTTAATTTTAAGATGTCTCTCAGGACCGCTTCTTTATTTTTCTATCATGGTTCTTGAAATTTTGAATTTTAGAAAAAAAATCAAGCAATACTGCTATTTGATAAATTGAAATTATGAAACTATTAAATTCATGCCTTTACGAAATGTTTGTGTTTTAACGATTATTAATGCGCTTCATCGGAAATATTTTTTGCTGGTATGTAAATGGTATATTTTCGTTCTCGAGATAGTGAAGCAAACTCTATCGATCATAAAAACGAATTGTTATGAAATATATTTCTTTTAAAGCTGGCAGCAAAGGGTTTTCTAATCTCTTATTAATGTTTGTTTTTACAGTACTGTTTAATGCATCTGTATTTGGCCAATCTGCTCAAAAGTTAGTGCATGTTAACAATGTAAAAGTCTATAGCAATTCAAAAAAAGAAAAGGTTGCTATAAATTCTTCTTCAAATAGTTTAAACTTCATAATGTGGTTTATGGGGACAAAGCAAGGTCAAAAAGATGTAATTTTTAAAGAAAGTACAAATCCTAAAATTCAAGTTATAACTTCTGGTTCGGCGCCAAACCGATTGTTAATTAAAGCTTTTTTAAAGAAAGCGGTAGATTCTGACAGTATGATTGCTTAAGATTATATTTATTTTAACGATAAACAAAAAAAACGCTAATTATTAAATTAGCGTTTTTTTTGTGATTTTTTAAAATATCTGTTTTATTCAAATTCAGAAGTAAAATATAATTTCACATTCGGATATTTATTTTGTGTCATTTGAATTGTAAAATCAGAATCGGCTAAAAAGACTAATTGCCCGTACTTATCATGCGCTAAGAATTTTTGTTTGATTCTTCTAAATTCTTTAAATTCTTCACTTTTTAGATCGTTTGGTTTTACCCAACAGGCTTTGTGAACTGGGAAGTTTTCGTAGGTACATTTGGCGCCATATTCATGTTCTAAACGATATTGAATCACCTCATATTGAAGTGCTCCAACTGTTCCAATGATTTTTCTGTTGTTCATTTCCAAAGTGAATAATTGCGCAACACCTTCGTCCATCAACTGATCAATTCCTTTGTCCAGTTGTTTGGCCTTCATGGGATCAGCATTATTTATGTATCTAAAATGTTCCGGAGAGAAACTTGGAATTCCTTTGAAACTCATGATTTCACCTTCTGTCAACGTATCTCCAATTTTGAAATTTCCAGTGTCGTGTAAACCTACTATATCGCCGGGATAAGAGATATCTACGATTTCTTTCTTTTCAGCAAAGAAAGCATTTGGACTGGAGAATTTTAAATTCTTTTTTTGGCGAACGTGATAATACGGTTTGTTTCTTTCAAACGTACCAGAAACAATTTTTATAAAAGCCAGACGGTCTCTGTGTTTTGGATCCATATTGGCGTGGATTTTAAAAACAAATCCAGTCATTTTGTCTTCTTTCGGATCAACTAATCGTGTTTCGGAGTCTTTTGGTCGTGGCGAAGGAGCAATTTGTACAAAACAGTCCAACAGTTCTCGTACGCCAAAATTATTTAAAGCTGAACCAAAAAAGACAGGTTGTAATTTTCCGTCCAAATAATCCTGACGATCAAATTTTGGATATACTTCGTCGATTAATTCTAATTCTTCCCGTAAAGTTGCTGCTGGTTTTTGACCAATTATTTTCTCTAATTCTGAATTTTTAACGTCGGAGAAAGCAATTGTTTCTTCAATATTTTTTCGGCTATCTCCACTAAATAAATTGATGTTTTGTTCCCATAAATTATAAATTCCTTGAAAATCATAACCCATTCCTATCGGGAAGCTTAATGGCGTAACGGTTAAACCCAGTTTTTGTTCCACTTCATCCATCAAGTCAAAAGCGTCTTTTCCTTCTCGGTCTAATTTATTAATAAATACGATAATTGGAATTTTTCGCATTCTGCAAACGGCTACTAATTTCTCCGTTTGTTCCTCAACTCCTTTGGCAACGTCAATTACAACAATTACGCTGTCAACTGCGGTTAAAGTTCTAAAAGTATCCTCGGCAAAATCCTTGTGTCCAGGGGTATCGAGAATGTTTATTTTTTTGTCATTATAATTAAATGCTAATACCGAAGTAGAAACTGAAATTCCTCTCTGGCGTTCAATTTCCATAAAATCACTCGTAGCACCTTTTTTAATTTTATTATTCTTTACGGCACCAGCTTCTTGTATAGCACCACCAAATAGGAGGAGTTTCTCAGTAAGTGTTGTTTTTCCGGCATCAGGATGTGAGATTATCCCGAAAGTTCTTCTGCGTTGTATTTCTTCTAAAAAGCCCATATTTATATAAATAGTTTGCAAAAGTACTATTTATAAATGCCAATAAAAAAAATTGTATACTCTAAATGGAGTCGTTGAATTTTGAAGCTGCGATTTTTGTGGTTTTCAATCAATAGTAGAATGCAAAGATTTAAGACCTTATTGAATTAAAGGCTGCCTTTTCAGACAGCCTTTAAGAAATTTGGGTGTTACATATTGATTGACCAAACTGAATATCCATTTGGTGGACACTGAATTTTTACCCATTTATCACCTTGGGTTGTTGGTAACCAGGTTGAATTTCCTGTGAAATCTTTAATTTGTGCATTAACCCAATTCGTCGGGATCCATCTTTCTTGCCAAGTTGATGAGTTGTTTATGTAAACCACTAAACCAGGATTTCCGTTATAACCATTTCTTCGGGCAATATATTCATCAGTATCGGTGTATAAAATAGAAGTAGTTCCTGTTCCTTTATTGTTATGAATCCAAATAAGATTGTCCATTTTGGTTTTATTCAGCCATTCTTCATAATCTCTGTAGAAAATAGTCGGATATCCTTCGTGCGTTAAAATATAAGCATAAGCTAACTCTTTTTTCGAAATTTCATCCGTATCATGATTGGAAACAAAAGTAACCGCTTTGTACGGATTTCTTTTCCACATCATGTCATCATTCAAAAGATTTAGATTATTTCCGTCAAATGCATCGTTCATTTTATAATAACAGGCAAAATCAAAAACAGAACTATTGGCATTGTTAGCCCAATCGTTAAGGATGTTTACGTTAGAATCCCATAATTCACCAACGGAAAAGCCACCAACGTTTGCATTCCAGTCTTTGACAACCCAAGGAGCAAAACCTTTCACGTAATCAAATCTCCAGCCATCAAACTTCATAGTATTTTTATAATATTTACCTACTCCGTCTGTTCTTTTCCAAAGCCAGTCTTGTACATTTGGAACCACATGAGCTAAGTCAGGAAAACCGCCAAATGCACCTTCGTCATTATTTCCGTATGAATTTTTATAAAAATCAGCACTGGTTCTAGGGAATTTGCCCGAAGCGACACCCGTAAAGTTAGTGTACGTTTGCGTTCCTGTAAAAGGATTGTTTTCTAACTGCCCGCCACTATTATGATTTAATACCATATCAGCATATACTTGCATATTCTCGGCATGCACTTTTGTTATCAGACTTTCTAATTCTGTGCGCGAACCAAATCTGGTTTCTACAGTACCATTTTGATTGTAATTTCCAAAATCGAAATAATCTGTGGGATCATATCCCATAGAAAATGGTCCGTTTTGTGCTTTTGATACTGGTGGAAGCCAGACGGAACCAATGCCTGCATTTGACCAAGCAGTTATTTTAGTGTTAACGGTATTCCACCAGTTTCCTCCAGCAGGAACGTCCCAATAGAAAGCTTGCATCATAACGCCACCGCCGGGATTTGCAACATACCTTCCAGTGGTGGAATTAGTAGATTTTCCAGTACTGAACGGATGTCCGTCGTGATGTGTAACGTTGATCACTTTAAACTGTGAAACTGCAGCAGCTGAATCGGATACCAGATCGTCATTCGAATTACACGAATACAGGCCAACTAATAGGGCTGATAATAAATAGGTTTTAAAATTTTGTTTTTTCATAAAAGCAATAAATTAGGTTAAGTAATAGATTTTGGGTTAACAATTTAATAATAGAATGCAATAGGATTTGGAGAAATTTAATTTTTATTTATCGGTTTTTTTCCAAGATTAGAAATCGATCCTCATTTATTTAAAAAGAATAAATAGTTATAAATTTATTTTAAGTTCCATATTTTAATAAGAATCACGTGAAGCTAATTTATAAAAATTCTTACATGAGGAGCTTGAGAATTTTATTTAATTTATTACGAAAACGTTATAGTGTTCACAACTTTTTGAACAGAATATTTTAAATGACTGATTTAAACACAGATTCCGTACTTTTTATCCTTTACGGATGGATTTTTAATTATAGCTCCATTTGTGACCAATAAAACATTGGCAAGAGAAAAACGTACCTTAAAAAAAAACAGGATGTTTGAAAAACGAAAATGGAGAGATACTGCTACAATTGAATATGCTACACTGAATATTTTAATTTTTTCCCACTTTTAATGAATCGTTTCTTTATGATTTAGAAGCTATAGATCTCAATAAATAAGTGCGTTAATAATTTTTTGTTAATAGTAGGTAGGAAACTTGTATTATGTAATTGAATTGTTATTTTTGTTCGTTTTAAATTTAAAGAATAGTAAGAAATTGTAATATAAATTCAGTTCGCTTCTTGATTCTTAAAGTGTATATTTGCCAAAATTATTCTGGACTTTAGAAATAGGTTTAAAGACAGTGAAATAAGGATGTTTTATTTTAAATAGAAATTATAATAATGCCAATAAATAAATTACAAATGAAATTCATTAATAATAAAATTGCACTTACTTTTTTCCTTTTGCTTTTTACAAGCGTTATAACAAGTGCGCAAGAAATTATTAAGGACTCAGTGGTTGCTCCGATTACAAAAATCCAGTCAACTGGAAAACAAAAAATTGATGGTGTCATTGCTACGGTAGGGGATTATATTATACTGGATTCCGATATCGATAAGTCGTATCTAGAAATTTCTTCTGGAGGAGGTTCTGTAAAAGACATTACAAGATGTCAAATGCTTGGAAAATTATTGGAAGATAAATTATATGCCCATCAAGCCATTCAAGATAGTATTGTAGTTACTGATGCTGAAGTTAAAGGTATGATGGAAGATCGATTGAACTATATGATTGAGCAAATAGGATCTTTGGAAAAAGTGGTGAAATATTATAAAAAGGATTCTGAAGAAGAGTTTAGAACATATTTCTCCGATATTTTGAAAGAAGGTAAGTTGAGTTTAGAAATGCAAAAGAAAATTGTTGATGGTGTAGAAATTACTCCGGAAGAAGTTCGTAATTATTTCAAAACAATACCTACAGCAGATCTTCCTTTTTTTGGTGTGGAGTTGGAAGTATCGCAAATTGTCATTACTCCTAAAGTTTCGGATGCCGACAAACAAAAAGTAATAGATAAACTGAATGTTTTTAAAAAGGAAATAGAAGAAGGTTCGAGTTTTTCTACTAAAGCAGTTTTGTATACCCAGGATACCGCCTCAAGGTCAAATGGAGGTTTCTACAAAATGAATCGCAAAACACCTTTTGTAAAGGAATTTAAAGATGTAGCTTTCAGTCTTGCAGAGGGAGAAATTTCGGCGCCATTTGAAACAATTTTTGGTTATCATATCATTTATGTAGAAAAAATTAAAGGACAAGAAATAGAATTACGCCATATATTATTGACACCCAAGGTAACTGAAGAAGCTTTAAACGAAGCCAAAGAAAAAATCACTTTGATTAAAAAAAGAATCGAAGATAAAGAAATTACTTTTGCGGATGCAGCAAGAACATTATCTGATGAGAAAGAAACTAGAGCCAATGGTGGCGCTTTGATTAATCCAAAAACACAAGATACTCGTTTTGAGTTGACAAAAATGGATCCTAGCTTTTACACGCAAGTTTCTAATTTAAAAGAGGATGAAGTTTCTGCTCCATTATTAGAACAAGGTGAAGAGGGAAAGAAAACCTTCAAGTTAATTACCGTTACGAATAGAATAGGGGAACATACGGCGGATTATTCTAAGGATTACATCAAGATAAAAGACTTGGCTTTAAAAAGCAAACAAATCTCTACTATTGGGAAATGGTTTGATGAAAAGATTAAAGAAACGTACATTAAAATCATTGGAGAATATAGAGATTGTGATTTTACAAACAATTGGCTTAAAAAATAGTATCCTCACATTTACCCAATTGGAATTAGGGATAAAAAATTTTCAATAAATAAATAAAAAGAGTTAGTTTTATGATTTCATAATGCTAACTCTTTTTAATTTTAAATACTTATCACATGTCAGACGTAGCAGCAATACACAACTTAGTTCAAAAAAGGAATGAGTTAAAAAAAGAGATAGCAAAAATCATTGTTGGCCAAAATGATGTGGTAGATCAAATTTTGCTTTGTATATTTTCTGGAGGTCATGCATTATTAGTTGGAGTTCCTGGACTGGCCAAAACATTGATGGTAAATACGCTCGCCCAAGCATTGGGACTTGATTTTAAAAGAATTCAGTTTACTCCCGATTTGATGCCTTCAGATATACTTGGAAGCGAAATCCTGGATGAAAACCGTCATTTTAAATTTATAAAAGGGCCTATTTTTTCGAATATTATTCTGGCAGATGAGATCAACAGAACCCCTCCAAAAACGCAGGCAGCTTTGCTGGAAGCGATGCAGGAACGTTCCGTTACGATTGCTGGTGAAAACTATAAATTAGATTTACCTTATTTTGTTTTGGCAACTCAAAATCCTATTGAGCAGGAAGGAACATATCCTTTGCCCGAAGCGCAATTAGACCGTTTTATGTTTGCCATAAAACTGGAATATCCTTCTTTTTCAGAAGAAGTGCAAGTTGTCAAACAAACAACTTCTGATATAAAAAATACTGTAAACCCTTTATTTACTGCACAAGAAATAATTGATTTTCAGCAATTAGTCCGTAGAATACCTGTTGCTGATAATGTAATTGAATATGCAGTGACATTGGTTAGTAAGACAAGGCCTGATAATCCGTTGTCCAATGAGTTTGTGAAAAATTATTTGGATTGGGGAGCTGGACCAAGAGCATCGCAAAATTTAATTTTAGCCGCCAAAGCCAATGCTGCTTTTAATGGGAAATTTTCTCCGGATATTGAAGATGTAAAAGCCGTGGCCACCGGGATTTTGCGTCATAGAATTATTAAAAATTACAAAGCGGATGCTGAAGGAATTACCGAAGAAATGATAATTGCGAAATTAATTTAATTGAAAAGACTAATTTAGAAAGGTTCTTCGTTGAAATTAGCATGTTTTATGGTCGTGTTTCAAATGTAAAATTTCGACTTTGTCAAAAAAAAGATCTTATTTTGTTAATTACAGTGTTTTTTGTTAAAAAAATATGATTTCTTTAGTTATACTCAATGTAATTAATTTTTTAGTAATAATAATTTTTAAAAAACCTACTTCCGTTAAATTTTTTTAATTCCATCTTTAATTCTTAAATTTGCACTACAATTAACAAACAATTCCTATATATTATGGCTTTTGATATTGAAATGATTAAAAAAGTGTATGACAACATGACTACTCGTGTTGATAAAGCACGTGAGATAGTTGGTCGCCCACTTACTTTGACAGAGAAAATTTTGTACAATCACCTTTGGGACGGAACTCCAGCTGTAGCCTTTACAAGAGGTGCTGACTATGTTGATTTTGCTCCAGACAGAGTTGCTTGTCAAGACGCAACAGCTCAAATGGCATTGTTGCAATTTATGCATGCAGGTAAATCTAAAGTAGCTGTTCCAACAACAGTACACTGTGATCACTTGATTCAAGCGAAAGTTAATGCTGTAACTGATTTGGCCAGAGCAAAAACACAAAGTAATGAAGTATTTGAATTTCTTTCTTCGGTTTCTAATAAATACGGAATTGGTTTTTGGAAACCTGGAGCAGGGATTATTCACCAAGTAGTTCTGGAAAATTATGCTTTCCCAGGCGGAATGATGATTGGTACTGATTCTCACACTGTAAATGCAGGTGGTTTAGGAATGGTAGCAATTGGTGTTGGTGGTGCTGATGCTGTTGATGTTATGTCAGGAATGGCTTGGGAATTAAAATTCCCTAAATTAATTGGGATAAAATTGACGGGAAAACTTTCCGGTTGGACAGCTCCAAAAGACGTTATCCTTAAAGTAGCAGGAATTCTTACTGTAAAAGGGGGAACAGGTGCGATCGTTGAATATTTTGGTGAAGGTGCGACTTCTATGTCGTGTACTGGAAAAGGAACTATCTGTAATATGGGTGCCGAAATTGGTGCTACTACATCTACTTTTGGTTATGATGATTCAATGGGACGGTATTTACGTTCAACAAATAGAGCTGATGTTGCTGATGCAGCGGATAAAATTGCTCCATATTTAACTGGTGATGCTGAAGTTTATGCAAATCCAGAATTGTATTTTGACCAAGTAATCGAAATCAACTTAGACGAATTAGAGCCACATTTAAACGGTCCTTATACTCCGGATTTAGCGACGCCAATTTCTAAAATGAAAGAGGAAGCAATCAAAAACAACTGGCCTTTAAAAATTGAAGTAGCTTTGATTGGTTCTTGTACGAACTCTTCTTACGAAGATATTGCTCGCGCAGCATCGTTGGCAAAACAAGTTACTGATAAAAACTTAAAAATAAAATCTCAATTTACCATTACTCCAGGTTCTGAAGTAGTGCGTTATACAATAGAACGTGACGGATTTATCGATATTTTTGATAAAATGGGCGCTACTGTTTTTGCAAATGCTTGCGGACCATGTATCGGAATGTGGGACAGAGAAGGAGCTGAAAAAGAAGAACGCAACACAATCGTTCACTCTTTCAACCGTAATTTCTCAAAACGTGCCGATGGAAATCCAAACACTTTGGCTTTTGTAGGTTCACCGGAATTAGTAACCGCTTTAGCAATTGCTGGAGATTTAGGTTTCAATCCATTGACTGATACTTTAATCAATGAAGATGGAGAGGAAGTGAAATTAGACGCCCCAACAGGTAACGAATTGCCTCCAAAAGGTTTTGATGCTGAAGACCCAGGTTTTCAAGCGCCAGCCGAAGATGGTTCAGGTGTTCAAATCGCAGTAAGCGAAACGTCAGAAAGATTACAATTATTAGCTCCGTTCTTACCTTGGGATGGGAAAAACATCACAGGTGCTAAATTGCTTATCAAAGCTTTCGGAAAATGTACGACAGATCACATCTCTATGGCTGGACCGTGGTTGCGTTTCCGTGGGCATTTAGATAATATTTCTAATAATATGTTGATTGGTGCAATCAATGCATTTAACGAAAAACCAAATGCTGTTAAAAATCAATTGACCGGTACTTATGATGCAGTTCCTGCTGTAGCACGTGCTTACAAAGCAGCTGGCGTTCCTTCAATTGTTGTAGGAGATCATAACTATGGTGAAGGATCTTCTCGTGAACATGCAGCTATGGAGCCTCGTTTCTTAGGTGTGAAAGCAGTATTAGTGAAATCATTTGCTCGTATCCACGAAACAAACCTTAAAAAACAAGGTCTTTTAGGATTGACATTTGCTACCGAAGCGGATTACGATAAAATTCAAGAAGATGATACTATCAACTTCACCGATTTAGTCGATTTTGCTCCAGGAAAACCGTTAACGCTGGAATTCGTTCACGCGGACGGAACTAAAGATGTCATCTTGGCAAACCATACCTATAACGAAGGACAAATTGGTTGGTTCGTTGCAGGTTCAGCATTAAACTTAATTGCTGCTGCTGGAAAAGCATAAGCATTTGAATAATTTTATATGCAAAACTCCTAAGGAAACTTAGGAGTTTTTTTTGATTCATTCTTAATTTATTTTTGAAGCTATTTCCTGCTGACCGTTTCAAGCTTTTTTGCGGAATTGCTTTTTTCCAAGATAAAAAAGGAGCTTCTTTTAGTCGCTCTTTTTTATCAGGAAAATTAGCAATTCCGCTTCAAAAGGCTTTCCACTCACATCAGGGCTATAAATCAGCAACCCAAGTTTCAAAACCTATTTCGTGAATTGGAACAAATTTTTTTAAAAAAAAGAGAAGAATTTTAAAGTAAAAACTAGAACAAAATTTAATAAACCAGGCGGAATTTGACTTTTTGAACGTTAAAATGTAAAAAAGCTTCCTGTTTTTTGATTAAAACGTTTATATTAGCTCTTTTGAAAAATTAAATTTTAAAAGGAGTTTTTCTGATTAATTCTAGAATCATTCTTTTTACAATTTATTGTTTAAGCGCAGCAATACAATAGGATTGTACGGCGTTACTATTTCAGCTGCTTTTGCATTTGAAATAAAAAATCAACGAGCATTTAAAAAGATCATCTTAAGTCTCTTTTTTTAAAATAGAAACTGTTTTTTTGCATTTTTTAAATAGAAAAATAAAAAAGCAAGCTGTAGCGAAATTTAATAATTATATCCCGAAATCGCTGCATACAATAAATAGGGGGTAAGTAATTTGAAATAATTGAATATGAGTTTAAGATTAATTGTTACATTGTTTTTATTGAATAATTTTGTTCTTTTTTCGCAGGAACATACTACAAAACATACCGTAGTAAAAGGAGAAACAATTTCTAGCATCGCTGAAAAATACGATGTCAAACAAAGTTCTATTTTTAAATTAAATCCAAACGCAAAAAATCTCTTAAAACTCAATTCCATTTTATTAATTCCTGTAACAGTTACAAAAAATACAATTATTAAATCCAATGTTGCAGTACAGTACCCCGCAAAAGAACACGAAGTACTTTCCAAAGAAACACTTTACGGAATTGCGAAACAATACGGAATCTCTCTTAAAGAATTAAATGAACTCAATCCCATATTAGGATCTACAGGATTGAAAATAGGTCAAAAAATTAGAGTTCCAGCAAACCCATCTTCAACTGAAGTAGCTGTCGCCTCTCGAGTAATAAAGGTTTCTCAAAAACCACATTTAGTAGCTACTTCCCAAGTAATCGAAACTAAAAAATCCATAATAGAACAGACCACAATAGAAGTATTGCCAAAAGAATCAAAATATTCTATCGCAAGAAAATACGGTACCACAGTTAAAGAATTAGACATAGCCAATCCAACTTTAGGAACTAAAGCACTTAGAATAGGTCAAAAAATAATTATTCCTGGAAATGCAATTCCAGTAAATGAAGTCGCAGCTGTTACGCAAGAAAACAAAGATTTACCAATCGAAGAAGCTGTTGAGAGTGCAGAATCCCTTCCATTGACACCCAAAATAGCAGCGGCGGTAGTTTCTAAAGCAATAATCGATTTACCAAAATCAGATGTTGCAATTGTTGTTCAACCAAAGCAAATGGTAAGCGCAGCTTCAGAGGTTATTGTTCGTGAAGTGTTGCCTAAAGAAACGAAATATGGTATCGCTAAACAATACGGAATTACAGTTGAAGAATTAGAAAAACAAAATCCAGAAGTCAAAAAGCGACTTCGTGTAGGGAACAAATTGAACATCCGTGCGAATACGGTACAGGTAGAAAATAATGTTGTTGTTAGCGCTGAAAGCGATAATGCTACAAGTATTGAAAACACTAAAATTGATTTTAATAAGACATTAAAGCCTACTTTTAGTCATGATTTTCTAGACCAATTGATAGAACACGCATCAGAAAACATAGGAACCAGATACCGAACTGGAGGAACTTCAAAAGCAGGATTTGACTGTTCCGGTTTAATGTGTAATACTTTTGAGGCATTTGACATAAAATTGCCAAGAACCTCGAGAGCACAAGCAGGGATGGGAACTAAAATAAATACTGAAGAAGCACAAAAAGGGGATTTAATATTCTTTAAAACTAATGGCAGAAGCCAAATTAACCATGTCGGTATGGTAGTCGAAGTCTGTGAAGGAGAAATAAAATTCATTCACTCTTCATCGAGTAATGGAGTTATAATTTCTTCAATGAAAGAAAAATACTACGAGAATAATTTCTCTCAAATAAATAGAGTTTTGCAGTAATAGAGGCAAAACATTTTATTTAAAAGGACGCGATATCTATTAAGGTTTTTACTGCTTTTTTAAATCGTGATTTCTCCTTCATTGCCGCTAAGTAAATTTGTACCTGTTACAACGGATGCAGCCATTTTTAGAAAATTTATCATTTTATTACCATCAGTATCCCAATAGTAAGCACTGGATGGTATTACTTTAATAAGAGAAACATTGGGATCCGACTTGCCTTCTTTGAACCATATATTTACGACCGGAGTCCATAATTTTTCAATCATCTCACGATCTGTAGTGATTTCTGCCTCTCCATTAACGACCATATAACTCCCAATTCCTGAATGTGCAAAAAATAATTGTACAGCGGTGTTTTGTTCTATTTCTTTATTTTTGTCACTATCTTTTTCACTAAAAAACCAAATATTTCCTTCTTCGGACACTTTTACCGCAGCCATTGGTCGGGTTGTGGCGCCATCATTCGTTTTCAGATTGGTACAAAAAAGGCAGGTGTTTATTTCGTCAACCAGAGTTTTAAGTTTTTCAATTCCTTCACTGGTATGTTTGCTTGTTATATCACTCATGATCGTAAATTTTATTTGTATAAAAAGAGCTGTACATTTATTTTTACAAAGTTGAGCAATAAATAAGAAGTAGACATTACACAATTTAGCATAAATGTTTCAATTTTCACACATTTGATAATGAGATGGTTACTATTTTTTTTACGTAATATCTACTGTATATTCCTGATGCTGGGGTGAAAGTATTAATCGTACTCTTACAGTTCTAAACTATTTATCTCAATCCAATATCCATCTGGATCCTGTATGTATATTTGTTTGATTCCGTCTGCTCTAACGGTTATCGTATTCAGTTTTCCCGGCCAGTCTGAATACGTAATGTGTAACGCTTTAAGTGCTTCAATAAGTGCATCAAAATTAGCGGACTTAAACGCAAGATGTACCGCTTTGTTAATCGTAACAGGGCCTTTAATAGTGGATACTAAATGTAATTCTTTGCCTTCGCCCAATGAGACCCAGCGAATGCCTTCTTTTCTTGTCAGATTGGTAATTTCAGTAAGATTCAAAACATTTGTATAGAAATCAACGGAACGATCCAAGTCTTTTACTGAAAGTGCCATGTGATCTAACTTCAAAGCAAAGGGATTGGTGTTTTGGGCACAAAGTGTTCCAGCGAATACAAATACAATTAGGAATGCGATTATTTTTTTCATGGGTAGTTTGATTTATATTTTAGTTTTCAATTTACTAAAATAGTATTTGCTGTTGTATATTTAAAATTAATTTTTATCAAGAATGTTACTTATTATTTTAATCCAATGCTCTTTGTCTGCGATAGCCGTATTTATCGCGGTACTATGGTTGCTGTAAGGTTTGTATGTGTTTATATTCGCACGCGAAAACAGTCCCACTGTTGGTGTTAATGTGGAACTGGCCAAATGCATGATGCCACTATCAGCACCAATGAAAATTTCAGTATTGGCAATTACAGAGCCGATCTCTCTGATATCTTTACTATAAAAAGTTGGTGCTTTAAAGCCTATTTGTGAAATATTCTCTACTGGTAAAACTTCTATAATATTGTAGTCTTCGAATGTTGTTTTTAATTGCTCATAAAATTCTTCCCACCAAGCTTCAGAATAGCATTTGTCATCCGTAGCAAAAGTGAAAATAGAAATAGTTTTTTTGTCATTAGGAACTATCTTGTCTAGTATTTTTTTGCCTTCGGCCAGTTCAGCAGCACTTAATTTTAGGTCAAGTGGCGGAACTGGGTTTTCCTTTTCTTGAAATCCTAATTTCGTTAAAAAACTCCTGAATTCATATACCGGATACTTTGCAATGTGCTCGTAATCGGGGTGTTTTAATTGAATTGTATCGTTGTTTTCGCCAAAAAACTTATATTTTGCATTTGCAAACTGAGCAGATAATCGTCCGGATGAAGAATTTTTATCAACATTCACTACGATGTCATAGTGTTGCCTTTTGATTTTTATCCAAACTTGAAAATAAGCGATTAGGTTTTTAAAGGGCTTTTTGGGAAGTTCAATGATGTAATTGATGTTTTCGTAGTTTTGAAAAACAATTGGGGCCAACCCTCCTTTTACAAACAAATCAATTTTGCATTCAGGAAAGGTGGCTGTAACTTCTTGAACCAGAGGTGTAATTAGCAATAAATTTCCTAATCTATGATTGGGTCTGGAAATTAAAACCCTTTTGATTTCTATTTTCTGAGTTAAATCTATAACTTGATTTTTCTGGGAACTGCCGATATTTTTGGTTAAGCTATGTGTTAAAATCCTTCGGTATACATTTACTTTTTTTAATATACTCATGCTTTTAAAATATTATATAGTATTGAATTTAAGATTGAAAAGGTTTGCTTTATTCTTTCTGACGCAAAATAAAATAATTAACACATCGATAAACTATGTGCGTAACAGGCAAATATACACTTTAGAATGTAATATTATATAGAGCTACTTAAGATATACTTTAATATTACGGCTAATCTTGAATTTTATCGTGAGACAATAATTACCATGGGATTGAATGGAATAAAAGAAAAAAAAATGCTAGATAACATGAGGTGAATGAAGTGAAACTGCAAAGTAGAATTAATGTAAATTACGAGTTGAATTCATAAAAAAGCGTTGCATTACAAAAAAATCATGAAATATTTTATAATCTTTGAACTCTAAAAAAGTAAAAAGAATTATGAATAAGACGAAATTAACAATCAATCGCAATGGTTCTATAAAAATAGAAGGCGATTTCGAAATAACAGATTGCGAAGGAAAAACATACGGGTTAGAAGGAAGAACAGCTTTGGGTCTTTGCCGTTGCGGATTATCAGTGAACAAACCTTTTTGTGATGGTTCACATCGCAATGGTTTTGAGCATGAATCAGCTGCATTTGACTTGCCACCACTGAAAACAAAATAATATTATTTTCGGATTGGATTACATAAGAAAAGCTAAATCTTGATGGGTTTAGCTTTTCTTGTTTTTAGAAAGATTACGCGTGTCTTTATAGTAATTGGTGTGGCGCAAACAAGTAGTAGATTTGATTTATTGGAAATACTCCCAAATATGATTTGTTATTCTATTTGCAGATTATTTCTTTGATAACATTCAAATATTACTTGCTTTTTAAACTGCTGATAATCGCCATAACATCCTGATCGCCTAATCCCTCTTCTTCTGCGGCAGCATAACTGTCATACAAAGGATGAATCAGTGGGGAATCAAGACCGGCTTCTTTGGCCAGTCTTAAATCTTTAACCAGATGTTTTAACGCAAATGCTGCCGGATAAGAATCGTTCAAAATGGAAGGTGTTTTGATATTTGTAATTCCGTTACTGCAGGCGCCTTGATTGATAATGTTGAGCATATCTTCTTTGCTTACGCCATTTTTCTCGGCAAATAAAACCGTTTCGGCTAATCCTTGAAGATTCAGCCCTAATAAATAATTGATGGCTAATTTAGCTGAACTTGCCACACCAGGATCTCCTACGTGAATGGCAATTTTACCCAAAACATCAAATATTGGCTTAGCCACTTCATAGTCTGTAGTCGAAGCGCCCACCAGTATAATCAAAGAGCCGTCTTGTGCCGGTTTTACACTTCCAGAAACAGGAGCATCAATGAAATGCACTTGATTGTGGTTACAAATGGTATTCAAATAACGCGAGGTTTCCGGAGCAACCGTGCTCATATTGATGATGGTTTTTCCCTGATTAGTTTTAGACAGCAAACCTGTTGGTCCCTCAAGAACTTCTTTTACGGCCGCGTCATTGGACAACATGGTCAAAACTACGTCACAGGTTTCCATAAGATCTTGCAAACTGCTTGCTGATTTTGCTCCTGCAGCCATTAATGGCGCTTCTTTCTCTTTGGTGCGATTGAAAACGGATACTTCAAAACCTGCTTTGAGTAGGTTCATTACCATCGGATTTCCCATATTGCCAAGGCCTATCCATCCTAATTTTAATGTATTCATGATTTTTGTGTTATTTATTTTATTTGCTCATTGTGGACACAGTTTGCAAAACTGCGCTAACGATTGTGTTATATAAAAAAAGCTTTTCGGCGACCGCCACTTTAGATTTGGGATTGGATTATTACAAAGAAGGAAGCCGGTTTGCAATGACTACTGAATTTTACTGGACTCTCGCCGTTCAAAAATTCGAAATTTCAGGAAGTGACCGTATTCAAAGAGCCTCTGACGAATTTATTACCTTGCATGATTTTTCATATACATTGAGCAAAAGTAGTAAATCAATGCTAACTTAAATGTTAAAAACAGCACTTCTGTAATTGGGAGCAGAACTTAATGTTTGGTACGACAGGACATACAAGAAACGGCTCGAAATGCAATATCGTTTGGGTTTTTCCTCGGATTATTTTTCAAAAACCGATATCAATGTCTTAATGGATAGAATGTTTATCTCAAAAATCAGGATAATCAAAAATATATACCTGACACAGCGGGCGATTTTGAAAGGAGATTTATTGGATACCCCATTGAAACCCAATTACAAACAAACAATTTTATTGAGTTTTGCCAAAAGTTTTTAAAGGAAGAAAAATTTGAATTATATAAACCAGAAGAATGAAAATGAATTACATTCTTCCGGTTTAAGTTTATTTTATACAATTACAAAGGAAATTTACCAGGCAACTAATCCTGCCGCATGATCGGGCAAACCTGTGGTCGAATTAAGTACGTTCAAATCGCCCAAAACAGCTCTCGTATATCCGCCAATAGTATTGTCGCCCGTGTTTATCGAATACACATAATAGTTGTTGGATGCAATAATTATATCGCGGGGCGCGCTTGCAGGAGCAGCAGCTTGATGCGCCAAATACACACTTCCCCAAGGAGCCACGTAATAGGAGGAAATGGTATTACTCACAAAATTAGTAGTGAATGCAAACCTTCCATGTTTAGTAGTTACCATCCAGCAGGCTGCTGCCTGGTTATTGGGCACTGCACCATTTACTGCCGAAAGATTGGCTGTATTAACACCGCTGTAAGACGAAACTGAACTCAGGTTTGGAATATCTCCTGCTGCATTGGCGACAATCATATAATCGCCCCGGGCATAATCAAAGCCAAAAGGAGTTACTCCGGCCGATGCCAAAAATGAACCTGCTCCAGCAGATCCTGTAACACTTACCGGATAGGTGGCTATTACATTGGTTCCTCTTTCGGTAACATACAAATAATTACCATTAAGACTAAACGAAATTTGCCCTGGGTCAGCTGTTGACGCACTAAGTTGTCGGTTGCTGCCGCCAATTACTGTAATTGTACCTTCCGCACCAATGCTAAATCCCGAAATGTTTGCACTGGTTTGGTTAGCTACGTAAAGCCTATCTTGATATAAAGCTAGACTCACAGGCTTAATTCCCCCTGAACCAATAGTTTGCATAAGCGTTAAACTTCCGTTTTTTGCAATTGAAAATGATGATATGGTGTTATCGCCTGCATTGCATGCAAAAAGCCATTGGTGATTATTGCTAATTGCTAATGCTCCTTGTGAACCTAGATTGGTACCACTACCAATTCCTCCTGATGCAACTGTGGATACAAGGGTTAGTGAACCATTGCCATGTTGCTTATAGCAGAGAATTTCGTTTAGAGCAGTTGCGTTGCTTTCTGTGTAGATATAGCCTGATTGCGAGTTTCGTGCTTGTGCACCAGACATAAAATCTTCATCCGGGTTTGCTCCGTTTTCGGAGAAGTCGGGTGTGCCTTTTTGTGACGATTGTGGTGAACTCATACTGTCTTCGTCGTTTTGGCAGGAAGAAAATGTTAAAGCTACTAATGCAGCTAATGCGATTAATTGAATGTTTGTTCTCATAATTGAATTTTTTTAATTGTTAATACTGAATTTAATTTTAAATAGTAAAAACGATATAATTTCGTGTTTTACTTTTAAACAAACCGTTTTAATTATTTTAAAAACAGACAATTAAGTAATTACAGTAGTTTTAACAATATGACATCAAATTTTCCAATTACTTAAAAGGTTTTTTTTTAAAATTGTCGGATTCATCATCATTTTTCCGTCTTCCATCATCACACAATCCTTGTGTGATTTATCCATCATTTGAAGTTGTTGTCCGGGTGAAAGAACCAAGATAAAGGCAGACTGCTGCGCTTACTAAAATTAATTTTTTCATTTTTTTGTCTATACATTAAAAGAATATTTACCGTTATGTAAAAGTAAACATTACTGTCCGATAAAAAATAAAAAAGTACTATTTTTATTTTCTATATACTTGTTATTCAGTTAGTTAATTTTTAAAATCTCTCGTTTCTCAAAAGCATAAAAAAAAGAAAATTGTTCTATTTCTGCTTTGTGTATAATCCAACATCAAACGCAGTATCAATATGCTCGGGGTTCCCGATCTTATTGGCAAATTCAAAAAATGGAACCCACCCTACAAGGCAAAAGTCTTGTTTTTGCTAAAAACGGGGTATTTAAAGCTGAATACAACGTACAATTTTTATCCAATGAAATTTGCAACCTAAAAAAAGAGCCTTCTCAGAAGGCTTTATTTGAATTGTAGTATCGTGAAATTTGAAGGTTTTAATAGAAAAAGGAGGTTTTTTCACAGCCTGACGTACCGCTACTACAGCGGGTTTGGGACTAAATTAAGCCCTATTTTCGGATTTGCCAAATCTTCCAAATACAAACCAATTTTTCCATTAAATCAAATGCCCAAATTGCTTGTAGCGTGTGTTGGCAGCTGGCTATTTTTAAAAAGGCAAACCATTTGTTTTCGGATTTTCTTCTTCTAATGACTTTTCAAAATCTTCTATTTTTTTAAGATATATATCTTTTGAATATGTTAAGTATGAAAGTGTATTGTCAATATATTTTCTCAAACCACCTGAAGTGTTTATTCTTAAGGCAGAAACGGACTTATACAAAATTTCAAATTCTTCAATCGTAAATGGGTCTGCAAAAAAAGTACCTGGTAAAATTGTATAATGTTTTGCATATCCAATTTTGAAAGGACAATTATATTCTATAACAGTCTCACCTTCATAAAATTCATTTTTGAATTCCGCAGTTGGATGTGCTACAATCCCGTATAAATTTAATTCTTCCTGAAGTAAGTAGGCATCAATCAAAGGTTGACCAAAGAAAATTGAATTTTCAAAGTCCAACGTCATTTTTCCAAACGCAACGCCACCTTTATGTGGAATTCCATCCTTGAATAAATCTTCAGACAATGCAGAAATACTGGCGATAAAATTCTCCTGGCTACTTTCGGAATCATCTCGTGAATAAATCATTATACTGTCTGAGTACGTCATCATTATAATGTTAATATCAAAATTTTCAGATTCAGAATCAACTGAAAACACTGATTGATTAACTCTCATTGCATAAGAAACTTTTTTCATCATTTCATATACAGTTTCGTGATCATTCCTTGCGACTAAATCTTTAAAACCCATAATATCCATTATGCCAACAAATCGATTTGTGGTTATTTCCCATGGAATATATTCTTTATTTTTGGTCTTTTTTGCCATAGATTTATTATTGATTCAATTCTGCGGATTTCGTTTTAGCTTGCTGCCAACGTCAGTCTGTGAAAAAACTTCCGTTTATTTCTTTCAAATATAACACTTAATGTAAAATAAAAGGAAGAAAAGTTGTATATTTAATGATGCAACACATCACAGGAATACCGCGCA